>NZ_CP041326.1:0-1967290 GCF_013394105.1 Francisella sp. Scap27 | reverse complement strand
ATATTTTAAGACAAAAAAAAAGCCCCGATAGGATCACTACCGGGGCTTTTAATATGTGCTCATTGTTGTTGAGTCTTTTATTATAGAATAAAATGGCGACTACCTACTTTCACCTAGCGAATGCTAAACTATCATCGGCGTGTTATAGTTTCACTTCTGAGTTCGGAATGGGATCAGGTGGTACCTACAAGCTATCATCGCCAAAACTTTAATCTCTAATGTTTTGGTTTTGTATTTTACTGTTTAATTGCATATCAATAAAGATATTTAACAATTCAGCATAGAAATAGACTTAAGTCTCTCGGATCATTAGTACTGGTAAGCTTCATACATTGCTGTACTTCCACACCCAGCCTATCAACGTCGTAGTCTCCAACGTTCCTTACAGGTCTAAGACCTGGGATATCTAATCTTGAAGGAGGCTTCCCGCTTAGATGCTTTCAGCGGTTATCCCTTCCGAACGTAGCTACCCGGCAATGCTTCTGGCGAAACAACCGGAACACCAGTGGTTCGTTCACTCCGGTCCTCTCGTACTAGGAGCAACTCTTCTCAAATATCCAACGCCCACGGCAGATAGGGACCGAACTGTCTCACGACGTTCTGAACCCAGCTCGCGTACCACTTTAAATGGCGAACAGCCATACCCTTGGGACCTGCTTCAGCCCCAGGATGTGATGAGCCGACATCGAGGTGCCAAACTCCTCCGTCGATATGAACTCTTGGGAGGAATCAGCCTGTTATCCCCGGAGTACCTTTTATCCGTTGAGCGATGGCCTTTCCATACAGGACCACCGGATCACTAAGACCTACTTTCGTACCTGCTCGAGCCGTCACTCTCGCAGTCAAGCGCACTTTTGCCTTTATACTCTTGGCATGATTTCCGACCATGCCGAGTGCACCTTCGTACTCCTCCGTTACTCTTTGGGAGGAGACCGCCCCAGTCAAACTACCCACCATACACTGTCCTCGAATTTCTCCTGAGTTAGAACTTCAAATAGTCAAGGGTGGTATTTCAAGGTCGACTCCAACAAATCTAGCGACTTGTCTTCATAGTCTCCCACCTATCCTACACATAAATATTCAAAGTCCAGTGCAAAGCTGTAGTAAAGGTTCACGGGGTCTTTCCGTCTAACCGCGGGTACACAGCATCTTCACTGCGATTTCAATTTCACTGAGTCTCTGGTGGAGACAGTGTGGCCATCGTTACGCCATTCGTGCAGGTCGGAACTTACCCGACAAGGAATTTCGCTACCTTAGGACCGTTATAGTTACGGCCGCCGTTTACTGGGGCTTCGATCCACAGCTTCGCTTGCGCTAACCACTTCAATTAACCTTCCAGCACCGGGCAGGCGTCACACCCTATACTTCATCTTACGATTTCGCAGAGTGCTGTGTTTTTGATAAACAGTCGCAGCCACCTGATAATTGCAACCCATCTCTGCTCCAGGAGCAAGTCCCTTCACATAACATGGGCACACCTTCTTCCAAAGTTACGGTGTTATTTTGCCTAGTTCCTTCACCAGAGTTGTCTCATAGCCTTAGTATTCTCTACCTACCCACCAGTGTCGGTTTACAGTACGGTTACCTATACAATATACTTAGAAGATTTTCCTGGAAGCATGGCATCAATAGCTTCGTCAAACAAGTTTGACTTCGTCTCGTATCTCAGATCAACAATACACCGGATTTACCTAGCGTATCTACCTACTTACTTTCACCCGGACAACCATTCGCCGGGCCTACCTAGCCTTCTCCGTCCCTCCATCATTCATATAAGCAGCACAGGAATATTAACCTGTTTTCCATCGACTTCACTCTTCAGCTACGCCTTAGGTGCCGGCTTACCCTACGTTGATTAACATTGCGTAGGAATCCTTGGGTATTCGGCCAATAAGAATCTCACTTATTTTACGTTACTCATGTCAGCATTCGCACTTCTGATACCTCCAGCATGCTTCTCAACACACCTTCATCGGCTTACAGAACGCTCCCCTACCATATATTATCTATATCCGCAACTTCGGTGCATAGCTTAGCCCCGTTAAATCTTCCGTGCGGGCCGACTCGACCAGTGAGCTATTACGCTTTCTTTAAAGGATGGCTGCTTCTAAGCCAACCTCCTGGCTGTCTGGGCCTTCCCACTTCGTTTCCCACTTAGCTATGACTTGGGGACCTTAGTTGGCGGTCTGGGCTGTTTCCCTCTCCACTACGGACCTTAGCACCCGCAGTGTGTCTCCCGTGATTGAACTTGATCGTATTCTGAGTTTGCATCGAGTCGGTAAGGTCGTAAAACCCCCCTAGTCGAAACAGTGCTTTACCCCAATCAGTTATACACGAGGCACTACCTAAATAGTTTTCGGGGAGAACCAGCTATCTCCGTGCTTGATTAGCCTTTCACTCCGATCCACAACTCATCCCGTAATTTTGCAACATTAGTGGGTTCGGTCCTCCAGTTGGTATTACCCAACCTTCAACCTGGTCATGGATAGATCGCGCCGGTTTCGGGTCTACTCCTAGCAACTATACGCCCTATTAAGACTCGCTTTCGCTACGGATCCCTTATTCAGTTATCCTTGCTACTAAAAGTAACTCGCTGACCCATTATACAAAAGGTACGCAGTCACATAACTAAATTATGCTCCTACTGCTTGTATGCAAGTGGTTTCAGATTCTATTTCACTCCCTTTATAAGGGTTCTTTTCACCTTTCCCTCACGGTACTAGTTCACTATCGGTCATTCAGTAGTATTTAGCCTTGGAGGATGGTCCCCCCATATTCAGACAAGGTTTCTCGTGCCCCGTCCTACTTGCTCGTATGTCTAGTTCCACTAAGATTATTTCGTATACGGGACTATCACCCTCTATCGTCAAGCTTCCCAACTTGTTCTACTATAATTCTAGCTATATCATACCAGGCTCTTCCCACTTCGCTCGCCACTACTACGGGAATCTCAATTGATTTCTCTTCCTAAGGGTACTTAGATGTTTCAGTTCCCCTCGTTCGCTCCTAACTCTATATCGAGTAGGTAACCAGACTGCTCTGGTTGGGTTCCCCCATTCGGAAATCTCCGGATCATAGGTCATTTACCACCTAACCGAAGCTTATCGCAGATTAACACGTCCTTCATCGCCTCTGAATGCCAAGGCATCCGCCACTTGCACTTATTTTCTTAAGTCTATCTCTATACTAAATTGTTAAATATCTCTATCTTCATGCAAATAAATATTGGTGGAGCCTAGCGGGATCGAACCGCTGACCCCCTGCGTGCAAAGCAGGTGCTCTCCCAGCTGAGCTAAGGCCCCAATATGTTTTATACTCCCAGCATCTTACGATGTCTAGAAAATGGTGGGTCTGAGTAGACTTGAACTACCGACCTCACCCTTATCAGGGGTGCGCTCTAACCAGCTGAGCTACAGACCCGTATTTATTTACACTAAAATATATTATCTACAAACACTAAGTTAAATCACTTGAGAAACAACAGTTAAAGTTTATTTCTATTTTTCGTATTTCCTTTAAGGAGGTGATCCAGCCGCAGGTTCCCCTACGGCTACCTTGTTACGACTTCACCCCAGTCATGAATCACTCCGTGGTAAACGCCCATTCGTTAAGCTATCTACTTCTGGAGCAACCCACTCCCATGGTGTGACGGGCGGTGTGTACAAGACCCGGGAACGTATTCACCGCAGTATTCTGACCTGCGATTACTAGCGATTCCTGCTTCATGCAGTCGAGTTGCAGACTGCAATCCGGACTAAGAATACCTTTCTGAGTTTCGCTCCACCTCGCGGTATCGCAGCCCTCTGTAATATCCATTGTAGCACGTGTGTAGCCCTGGTCGTAAGGGCCATGATGACTTGACGTCGTCCCCACCTTCCTCCGCCTTGTCAGCGGCAGTCTCAATAGAGTACCCAACTTAATGATGGTAACTATCAATAGGGGTTGCGCTCGTTGCGGGACTTAACCCAACATTTCACAACACGAGCTGACGACAGCCGTGCAGCACCTGTCACTGAGTTCCCGAAGGCACCAATCTATCTCTAGAAAGTTCTCAGGATGTCAAGACCAGGTAAGGTTCTTCGCGTTGCATCGAATTAAACCACATGCTCCACCGCTTGTGCGGGTCCCCGTCAATTCCTTTGAGTTTTAGCCTTGCGGCCGTAGTCCCCAGGCGGAGTACTTAACGCGTTAGCTGCGCCACTAGATCCTTTACACCGAACCCAACAGCTAGTACTCATCGTTTACAGCGTGGACTACCAGGGTATCTAATCCTGTTTGATCCCCACGCTTTCGTCCCTCAGTGTCAGTATTAGTCCAGAATGTTGCCTTCGCCATTGGTGTTCCTTCTGATCTCTACGCATTTCACCGCTACACCAGAAATTCCCCATTCCTCTACTATACTCTAGTTTAGCAGTATCAAATGCAGTTCCAAGGTTGAGCCCTGGGCTTTCACATCTGACTTACTATACCACCTACAGACCCTTTACGCCCAGTAATTCCGATTAACGCTTGCACCCCCCGTATTACCGCGGCTGCTGGCACGGAGTTAGCCGGTGCTTATTCTTCAGGTAACGTCAATTCATTCAGCTATTAACCAAATAAACTTCCTCCCTGACTAAAGTGCTTTACAACCCTAGAGCCTTCTTCACACACATGGTATTGCTGGATCAGGCTTCCGCCCATTGTCCAATATTCCCCACTGCTGCCTCCCGTAGGAGTTTGGACCGTGTCTCAGTTCCAATGTGGCTGATCATCCTCTCAAATCAGCTATAGATCGCAGCCTTGGTAGGCCTTTACCCCACCAACAAGCTAATCTAACGCAGGCTCATCTATCCGCAGCAGCACAAGTGCCACTTTTAATCCGAAGATATTATGCGGTATTAACGTTCGTTTCCAAACGGTATCCCCCACAGATAGGTAGATTCCTACGCGTTACTCACCCGTCCGCCACTCGTCAGCAAGGAGCAAGCTCCTTCTGTTACCGTTCGACTTGCATGTGTTAAGCATACCACCAGCGTTCAATCTGAGCCAGGATCAAACTCTTCAGTTTAATCTATTTCTGACTCCAACTACTGTTCACTCAAATTCATTAACAAAGTGTTTGTATATAATATATCTATTAAATATCTCGATGACCGCAAACCTAATCGCTGCCTCGCTTCCCGTTGCATCACTCCCAACCGGTGAAGACATATAATACACATCACATTTACAAAACGCAACTACTTTTTACATCTTTTTCAAGGTTTTTTGTATTTATCTCAGAAAAGAAGATTTTCTACTTTCAATCACAACGAAAAGTTAAGAGAATTAAAATCACATTAATCCTTAAGCGAACATCTCTCGTAATTTACTTTCTAAATCTTGCTTACTAAAAACACCAAACTTATTTTTTAAATTATCGATGTACTGTTCTACTGTTCTATAAGATAATCCTAATGATAAAGCTATTTGCTTTGATGTTTTATTATTTATCAGCTGCAAAGAGATATCTTTTTCACGATTGGTCATATTTATATCATAAAGATCCATAACATAGTCTACCTTATTAAAACTAGATACCGATTCAAAACTTGTTGAATTCAACCTCATATCTTCAGAAATAATTTTATTCATAGAAATTGTTTGGATGATATTTTTTGCTTTAACATTAAAATACGATACAAATTTTAGTAGCTGATTAATATTCAAAACAAGGTTTCGGTATAAAATCTGATTGCTGTTACTCATACCTAGAAAATAGAACTCACAGTCACTACTGATTTTATTGACGATCGTCACACCTTGATAGATACCATGCTTCGCGGCCTCTTTTATGATGCGTTCATGACTTGAAATTGTTGACCATAGAAAATAACTCGACTGGTAGTTATCTGCACTCAGCTCAAAAACACTCTCTAAATAAAGTTTTTCTGATAAATAATGTTTATACCAATCAACCCTATTACTAAGCCTAATCTGACTACCGTCTGAGAATGTTTTATGATAGCTAAAACAGTCCAAACCAAAATGATGAGAAATGGGCTCTATAATCTTATTTATAACATCTGCATTGTTTAAAAATGGTGTTGCTTCAAAATCCAACTCATCCCAAGACTTTATAATATGCATTCCTAAAATTCTCTATACCGTAGTCAATACGGATATTATAACTTTTAAAATATCATCATACTATTGTCAAACACCAAACCAACAAGGAAAACCTTATGAGTAAAATGGAAAATGGACTGAAACTATTAAATAAGCTGCATGGTGGTCATACTGGTGAAGCAATTTTAAATCAGTTTAAAGAGATTAGTCCAAAAATGGCTGAAATAACTATAGAAAACATGTTTGGAGATATTTTACAAAGAACAAACATACTAGACATTAAGACAAGAGAATTACTAATTATAGTAAGCCTAGTGACTTTAGGATCATGTGACAATCAAATTAGAGCACATACGGAAGCAGCTATAAATGTAGGTGCCTCTAAAGAAGAAATTTCTGAAGCCATACTACAAACAGCATATTTTGCAGGATTTCCAAAAGCAGCTAATGCTTTGATTTCTATTAAAGAGTTGTTTTAAACAAAAAATAGAGGGTTAATAAAATGAATTTAAAGAAGCATGTGAATGCAATTGGCAATATATCTATAGTTGGATTTGGTGCAATGGGGATTTCCGAGTTCTATGTTATACAGATGCCGATGAAGCTATCAATGCTATGAAAGAAGCTCTAGACAATAGTATCAATCATTTTGATACGGCAGATGGTTACGCTTATGGTGCTAATGAAGTTTTTTTAGGTAAACACCTTAATTTAAAGAACACTTCAATTAGAAAAAATCTGATTATAGCTTCTAAAGCAGGGATTTTAAGAGACAAAAATGATCCGAATGTTAGAGGAATATGTATAGAACCCAAATATTTGAGGGAGCAACTAAATCATTCCTTAAAAAATTTACAAACAAACTACTTGGATATTTTCTATGTCCATCGTCTTCCTCCTAATGCCAACGAACAAAAACTAGAGGTTTTAGGAAGGTTTCTTAAGGATATAAGAGAAGAAGGTTTGGTTAAATCTGTTGGATTAAGTGAGCCAAACCTTGAACAGTTAAAAATCTTACATCAAATCACTAGTATAGATTTTGTACAGTCCGAGTATTCACTGCTTGAGCGTATTGTCGAAAATAATGGTATTCTTGATATGTGTAAAAGTAATTCTATCAATTTTGTAGCATATAGCCCTCTATGTAGAGGTATGCTTACAGATACTTTTTCAGCATCATTGTTACAAGGTAATGATTTTAGACAAACTTTACCCAAGTTCACAGGAAATAACTATACTGAAAATATGAAACTTATTGAAAAGCTGAAAGTTATTGCTGATAGTTTAAACATTTCCTTATCAACATTATCACTTTCATGGCTCATTTCTCAAAATGTACTTGTAATACCAGGTATGCGAAAAACCTCAAGAATTAAAGATTCTTTAATCGCTTACGAAATAAATTTGAATAAAGAAACTCTAGAAAGAATTGATTCTATTGCTCATCATGGAGCAACTCATGGTACAAGATATTCTCAAAGTGCTATGGATGCTTACGGATTTGAATAAACATGTGTTGCTATAAATAAAAATCATTACACAACAACCTTTTTAATTAAAAAATTGTATTTTAAATAAAGAAGCTTAATTTAATTTCCTATAGATTTAACAAACCCACTCAAAAAAACCTTATGCCGTCTATTAAATAAGTTTTATAAAATGTCTAATGTAAGCTCTTACAACACAGAAATATTTACTTAACAAAAAATTAAACAGCAATCAAGCTTCAACCTTTTAAGGTAGGATTACTTGAATATTCGTTAGATTAGGCTGATAATGAGAATGTAAGCATTTTTATTTGCTTATAAATTTTAGCAACTATAAGAGGATTATATTATGAAATCAAAATATAAATTAATATCAGCAATAACTCTAGCCTTTATGGGATCAATTGCATATGCAGATTGTAATCTTGAAGAAGCAAAAGATGGATGGACAGGATCTATAAGATTTAAATGTGATGCAGATACGAACTTACTAGATAAACCTATTAGCTTTGAGCTATCAAATGGAGTACAAGTAGGTAGCGTATGGGGATTACCTGGGAAAACTAATGTAATTAAAAATGGCAACAAAGTAACTGTAACTGTAGAAAAATGGTGGCCACAAGATCAGGGATATGTTTTACCAGCAGGTAAATCCACTGTAGTTTCTTTCTCACCTTTAAATGTAGCAACATATGATGCAAACTATGCTCCTGATTTTGAGATTAGAAACTTTAATGTAGGTAATGGATCTCAAGAGCAGCAAATTGGTGAGTTTACAATCAGTACTGGAGAAAACCCTCAGGGAGTAGATTCAAACTCTACTCCTCATATCATAATATATAATGACAATGGTGCTAAAGTTGAAGACTTTAAGCTAGACTGGAACTCATCTATAACCAAACAGCTAACAGTTGGCAAATATACTGTTTTTGCTGAAGATATAGGTAGTAGTAAAGCCTCCGTATCACCAGCTAACTTTACAGTAGCTCAAAATGATAGTGTCAACTTAGATGTTAACTATTCTGCTCCAGCTCCTGCTGAAGTTGGATCTATAAGCCTTACCGCTGATATAGCAATCAATTCAACTCAAAAACCTGCTTACACGATTAAAAGCGAATCTGATGCTAACTTTATAAGACAGGGAACAATCAGCCTAAATAATGCTACAGTCATAAATGACCTCCCTGAAGGCAAATATATTATCTCTGTTGCAGATATGTCTGCTGGTGGTGCTATATTTAAAGCTAATCCGATTAGTGCTAATGTAACTAAATTCAACACTACAGATGTTAATCTAGAGTTTATAAAACAAGAAGTTGCTACGCAAACTGTTACTATAAATGTTAAAGGCCTACCAAATGAGCAAACAGCTATATTAACTTTAATGAATGATAATAATGATAGCCAAGAAATTACACTTGATAGTAATAATACCTTTGAGATTGATATTCCTAAAGATAATTCTACATGGACTGCTACGGTTACAAAGCCAAATGGTTACAAGGCTACGCTAAACACAAGCTCATTCTCAGCAGATAATGATTCTCAAAATATTGAAATTCAATTTGAGCAAAGAGCTCCGATAGAATCAGGTAAAAAAGTAGTTGGATACTGGGCAAACTGGAAAGGTGCTATGCAAAGTTCTAGTACAAATATGGCTGAATCTCAATACTATACAAATGATGTAGCTCCTTATACTCATGTCTTATACTCTTTCTTAACTTTAGCTAAAAACCCTAATCCAGATAACCCATCAAACACTGAGTGGGATGGTACCGCTATATACGAATCTATGACAGCAAAAGATGTTTTAGGATTGATGAAAGTTTATCCAGAAGGTACTGCTGGTTGGGAACGTGAAGATAACTGGATGAGATCTAGAATTGATGGTCTAATAAAAGCAACTCATAAAACCGATGGTAAGTTTATTTGGGCTTTAGGTGGTTGGTCTGATTTACAGCAAACAATTAGTCCAGCCCAAGTGGATAAACTTGTAGATATGATGGTTCAATTGCTAAAACAAAGTGGTGATGGTATTGATTTTGACTGGGAGCATATTAATCAATTAGCTAATGGTCAACCGAACCCTAATGCAAAAGAAGAGCAAGCAGTCTTAGCAGAAACGATGCTGAAACTACGCCAAAAACTTGATGCCGCAGGAATGCAAGATAAAGAAATAGGTTATACAACTCGATTTAATGCATTTATGCCAGATAGTAAAAAATATGGTTTTGCTGGATTTAAATCTGATGGTGAAGGTATTGCTATAGATAATTGGTTAAAAGCTAATGGCAGTTCTCTAAACAAAGTAGTAAATTGGGTGAATATCATGGCTTACGATGTTGGTACTAGCTATATGCCAAATGGTAAAACCTGGAATATGGACGTATATAAAGATGTATTAGATACATTCAAAACCCGAGTAAATCCAGAGCTTATTGTACTTGGTTTTGAACCAGGATTCCAAGCAGCTGGTGGCGTATGGGAAGGAATGGATGTTAGTAAGCAAGCAGTTAACTATGTTGCTGAAAATAATTATGGTGGTAGCATGTTCTGGGCCATTAACTTACCAAACCCAGCTGTTGATGGAAGTAAGCTAGGACTTAATTCAGATATTCTTGCAGATTATTCTAGAGAAAAATTTGAAATAGAATAATACCCATATAAATCTTCAAAGCTTTATAGCTTTTTCTGCTATCAATACCTTTATTCTCAATCTTTTTATATATATATTGTTACTATTGTTTAGAAACTATTTATCTAGGTAGTAATATAAACTAACTTAGATACTTATAACTGTGTTTCAAAATACAATCTAAATCTTAAAATTTATAGAATAATCTATAAAATAATAAATTTCATAAGATTTAAGCTGTACTAATTTTATAAAAAAGGAGTTTAAAATGAACAAATTATTCTATTCACATATACAAAATAAAATCCAAGAACTAAAAGATGGTGGCACATACAAAACTGAAAGAGTTATCACCTCTGCTCAAGATCCTGTTATAGAGCTCGAAAATGGAGATACTCTAATAAACTTCTGTGCGAATAATTACCTAGGCTTTGCTAATAATCCTGAAATTGTAAAATACGCAAAAGAGCATATTGAAGAATGTGGTTATGGTATGGCATCTGTTAGATTTATTTGCGGTACAAATCGCGTACATAAAGAACTTGAAAAAGAACTTAGTGATTTTTTTGAATTTGAAGACACTATACTTTATCCATCTTGTTTTGATGCAAATGCTGGATTATTTGAAACTCTACTTACAAAAGAAGACGCTATCATCAGTGATTCACTAAATCATGCAAGTATTATTGACGGTGTGCGTTTATGTAAAGCTATGCGTTTTAGATATGCAAATAACGATATGAAAGATCTTGAGGAAAAGCTAATCGAGGCCGATAAAGCTGGAGCAAGATTCAAAATGATTGCTACTGATGGCGTATTTTCTATGGATGGTATTATTGCTGACTTAAAAGCTGTCTGTGATTTAGCAGATAAATACAACGCTATAGTAATGGTTGACGACTCTCATGCTTCTGGTTTTGTCGGCAAAAATGGTAAAGGCTCGATTGAGCATTGTGGCGTAATGGGTCGAGTAGATATACTTACAGGTACGCTTGGTAAAGGTCTTGGTGGTGCTTCTGGTGGATATATTTGCGCTAAAAAAGAAATTGTTGATGTACTTAAAAATCTATCTCGCCCTTACCTTTTCTCAAACTCAGTAGCTCCTATTATCGCTAAGACCTCATTAAAAGCTTTAGAAGTAACAAAAAGCTCAAATAAACTCCGTGATCAATTACAAGCTAACCAACAAAGGTTTAGATCTAAAATGACGGCTGCAGGTTTTGATTTAATTCCTGGTGAGCATCCTATTATCCCTGTGATGATTTACGATGAGAAAAAAGCTGCTATATTTGCTGAGAAACTATTAGATTATGGAATATATGTAATTGCTTTTTCATTCCCTGTAGTACCACGAGGCAAAGCTCGTATTCGTACACAAATGTCAGCTGCTCATTCGTTTGAGCAAATAGACAAAGCTGTTGAAGGCTTTACAAAAGCTGCAAAAGAACTAGGGATTATTTAGTATGAAACAAAAAACTATGAGAGCTTTATCTAAACTAAAGGCAGAACCTGGTATTTGGATGATTGACGATGCTCCTATTCCAGAGTATGGGCATAATGATATTCTCATAAAAATCAAGAAAACTGCAATTTGTGGTACTGACTTACACATTTATAACTGGGATAAGTGGTCACAAGAGACTATACCTGTACCAATGATTGTTGGACATGAATTTATTGGTGAAGTGGTAGCCTTAGGTGATGGAGTGCAAGGGTTTGGTATCGGTGACAGAGTTTCAGGAGAAGGTCATCTTGTATGTGGACACTGTAGAAATTGTAATGCAGGTAAGCGCCATCTTTGTCGTAAAACTATCGGCATAGGCGTAAATGTACAGGGAGCTTTTGCTGAATACCTGACTATGCCAGCTAGTAATGTTTTTAAAGTCCCAGACACAATCTCTGATGAAGTTGCTAGTATATTTGACCCCTTAGGTAATGCTGTCCATACTGCTCTATCTTTTAACTTAACAGGTGAAGATGTACTTATAACAGGAGCTGGACCAATTGGTCTTATGGCTGTTAAAATTGCTAGGTTTTGCGGTGCAAGAAGAATTGTCGTAACAGATATAAATGAATACCGCCTTAAAAAAGCTAAAGATTTTGGAGCGACTTTTGTATTAAATGTAGCACCATATAAAAATCAGGAAGATTTAAATACTGAAATGCGGAAAATAATATCTGGTATAGGTATGACTGAAGGATTTGATGTTGGTTTAGAAATGTCTGGAATTAACTCAGCTATCTCAATGATGCTTGAAGTTATGAATCATGGAGGTAAACTCTCTCTTTTAGGAATCTCTGCTAGTGATATTTCAGTTAATTGGGGGGCTATTCTTTTCAAAGGATTAATATTGAAAGGAATTTATGGCAGAGAAATGTTTGAAACATGGTATTTGATGTCAAGTATGTTGCAAGCAGGCATGGATATGAGTCCTGTTATCACTCATAGAATGAGCATTAATGACTATAAAGAAGGATTTGAAATCATGAAAAGTGGTAAGTGTGGAAAAGTAATTCTTGACTGGAGTAATTAATGGAAAAGTCAATCTACCATACTAAAAAAATAGATGTCCAATGGGTTTTTACACTCTTTGGGACAGCTGTTGGTGCTGGTTTACTTTATCTACCTGTCCAAGCTGGAGATAGTGGCTTTTGGGCACTATTAACTGTAATGATATTTGCACTACCTTTAACATACTATTCACATAAAAGTATGGCAAATATAGTAATAAATTCTCAAGATAAGGCTATTACAGAAGTTTTTACTCATAATCTTGGAAAGTTTTTTGGTTTGCTTTGTGTAATGCTATATTTCTTAGCTATATTTTTAAATATGCCAATGTATTCAATTGGTTTAAACAATGAGCTGGGTAATTTTCTATATAAATATCATTTTTCAACTATAGACTTTTCTGATCAAATCTGGTTTAGCTTTCTCATATTAACTGTTCTAATGACTATTGTTTCCTTAGGTATAAACATAATACTTAAGTTTATGCAGTTTATAGTAGTTTCACTAATAATTATGGTTGTTGTTTTAAGTGTCTATGTCATACCTTATTGGAATGGTGAATTCATTAGTAAAAGTCATTTTGAAATAATGAATTATATAAAAGGTGTATTGATGGTATTACCTATCTTAATCCTATCAATGAATCACTCTCCTGTCGTATCAAGTCTAGTTGTTTTTTATAAAGAAAATATGAAAATGATTAATACAGATGCAAAAATAAAGGTTTATAAGATATTAAAAATTAACAGCTGCGTGCTTTTCATATTTGTACTTTTATTTGTAACATCCTGCTTACTGAGTACAACTATTGAAGACTTAAATACAGCTAGTGCAAATAATCTTTCAATAGTAACCTTAATTGAACAACAACATCCAAGTGCATTATTAAAAACACTTGGGCCGTTGATAGTATTTACAGCTATTATAAGCTCTTTTGTAGGTTGTTATATTGGTTCTAGAGAAGCATTAAGATATTTATTTAAAAACCTTCTGAACTCTTACTACAATTTAAATATTAAAGATAAATACATCAACCTATTATGTATTTTAATAATTTTTTCTGTACTTTGGGTATGCACGGTCTGTAACTTCAAAATCCTAAATATAATAGGAATATTGGTTGCTCCAACAGTAGCTTTTTTACTATATATTCTTCCTGTTATTATTATTTACCAAAATATAAGATACCAAGAATATAGAAAGGCTAGTCTAAATGCTATGCTTGTCATTATAGGATTAACTATAATTTTTGGCTATATGATAGGGCTTATGATTAACTGAGTTTTTTCAGATAAAAAAATTGATAAATTCAAGATCTTCTTTTGTAGTTATTTTAATATTTTTCCTAGATCCTTCAACAATAACTGGAGATAACCCAAAAAGCTCTAAAGCTGATGACTCGTCTGTAATTTTTTCCACAAGATTATTATCAACACAAAACTTAAAAGCACTTTTAAGAGTATTATATTTAGATAATTGAGGAGTTTGAGCTAACCATATATAGCTACGATCTAAAGTTTCTTCAATAACCTTCTGAGATACTTTTTTAACTGTTTCAAAGGCTTTAACAGCAAGGATACCACTCTCATCTTTTTCTAATAAAACCTGGTCATACAGTAGTTTAATTTCATCAAAGCTAATAGCTGGCCTAGCTGCATCATGAACGAATATCCAAGCATCATTATGAACAGCTGCTAAAGAGTGTAAAGCATTAAAAACACTTTCAAATCTTGTATTACCTCCTTTGCATACTTTAACTTTTGGATGGTTAAAGTACTGAGAAAGCTTCCAATATTCATCATTTTCTTTTAAAGAAATTATAACTAAATCAAAAAAATCTTCCTCTACAAATTTAGATAAAGTGGTATCTAAAACTGTATGATTATTGGCTAGCTTTAAATATTGTTTAGGAATGTCGCTATTCATTCGACTTCCAATACCAGCAGCAGGAATTATGACATATTTAGGGAGGCTAGTTGACACTATAAAAAATCTCACCTTTCTTTATTAAGCCCATATTTTGACGTGCTAAACTCTCAAGAACTTCACCATTTTTTCTTAATGAAATAACTTCAGAATAAAGCTTTGTATTTGCCTGAGTTTTATCTTTAACCTCTTTAGTCTCTGATATAACATCTGCAGATAATGTCTTATAGCTTAGTAGTCCAGTATTACTAAGCCATAACTCATATTGCAGTATTGCTATCAAGAAAATAACTATAGTAATAAAGATATAGAAAAACGAATTAGATCGGCTACTCATGAAATTTTATTAATCTTCTACTTGAACAACAACTTTTTCAGTTTCAGACTCTTCAATAACAATTTCTTTAGCTTCTGAAGCTTCTTCATCTGGACTAAATACAAAAGCTTTAACACCAGGGTAAATAGCATTTTCACCAAGCTCTTCCTCTATTCTAAGAAGTTGATTGTATTTTGCTATACGATCAGATCTAGATAAAGAACCTGTCTTAATTTGACCAGAACAAGTAGCTACAGCCAAATCGGCAATAATAGTGTCAGAAGTCTCTCCAGAACGATGAGATACAACGCAAGTATAGCCTGCTTGGCCAGCCATTGCCATTGCTTCAAAAGTTTCAGTAAGTGAACCAATTTGATTTACTTTAATCAAAATTGAGTTTGCTACGCCTCTTTCAATACCTTTAGCTAAGATACTTGGGTTTGTAACAAATAAATCATCACCAACTAGCTGAACTCTTTTACCAAGCTTATCTGTTAGAAGCTTCCAACCATCCCAATCTTCCTCTGCAAGACCATCTTCAATAGAAACTATAGGATACTTTTCAACCCAGTCAGCATAGTAGTCAACCATCTCTTGACTAGTAAGAGATTTATTTTCTGATGCTAGCTCATACTTTCCATTTTTATAGAATTCACTGCTAGCAGGATCAAGTGCGATAAATACATGTTTACCAGCTTCATAACCTGCTTCTTTAATAGCTTTCAAAATAGCCTCAATTGCAGCTTCATTTGATGGAAGGTCTGGGGCATAACCACCCTCATCACCAACACCAGCAACACTATAACCATCGTTAACTAACACTTTTTTAAGTGTATGGAATATTTCTGTACCACATCTTAAACTTTCAGAAAAAGTATCAAAACCAGCTGGTACAATCATAAATTCTTGCATATCTACATTGTTGTCTGCATGAGAACCACCATTGATCACATTCATCATTGGTACAGGCATTAAGTACTCTTTTACATCCATTAAGTAACGATAAAATGGCTTTCTTAAATGAGATGCTGCTGCTCTAGCTGTTGCTAAAGAAACGCCTAAAATAGCATTAGCACCAAGATTTTTTTTGTTTTCTGTACCATCTAAATCAATCATAGTTTTATCAACTAATCTTTGATCTAAAGCATCTATACCTTTAATAGCTTGAGCAATTTTTGTATTTACATTTTCAATCGCTTTATAAACGCTCTTACCTAAGAATATTTCCTTGTTACCATCTCTAAGTTCTAATGCTTCTCTTATACCAGTAGATGCACCAGAAGGTACTGCAGCACGGCCAAACGCACCACTTTCTAAAACAACGTCTACTTCTACAGTAGGGTTTCCACGTGAATCTAATATTTGTCTAGCAAATACTTGGGAAATTAATGATGACATGTTAAATTAACTCCTTTAGTTAAATTAGTCTCTTTTGAGCTTGAAAAACTAGTTGTAATTATAAGCTAGCTATCTTAACTTTGCAATTTAATATAATTGTTTAGATTGATTATTCTGAGAGCTTATCAGATATTACTTCTTGAGCTTCAGCAAAACCCACAGTCTCTGGTGTGGCGATAGTAAACGGTGCAGTATCGGTAGCCTCTTCTCTAGATTTCAACCTATAGCAAACATATACACTTAATACTATTGAGGCTGCAAGTATTATAATGAAGAAACCTAATGGCCCAACTATCGCCATAAAATTAGTAATTATGATAGGTCCAACCACTGAACCAACACCATAAGCAATTGTTATTACCCCTATAGCACCAACAATCTCATGATCCTCAAGAAAGTCGCTGGCATGAGAAATTGATAGTGGATAAATTACAAAAGCACAACCACCAAACAAAAATATAACTATTGCGAATATAAAAGGTAAACCATGTAGTAATAATGCAAGTAATGATGTTACAACTATACCAACTACAGCTAAAAGTATGACTTTTCTACGATCAATAATATCTGATAATTTACCCATTGGAACCTGGAGCAACATACCACCTAATATAGTAGTCATCATTAATACAGATATTAAATTATGAGTGCTGTCCATTCTAACTAAAAATATAGGTAAAATTGTATATATCGAACCAATAATAGCCCCACCAATACCTCCTGCAACTATAGCTAGAGGTACTTTTTTAAATATTTTTTTAGGAGAACATACCTCGTCTGAATGAGGTGCTGGAGCAACTGTTTTTGTAAATGCCATTAGTACAATAGCTATACTACATAAAGAAGATATAAAACAATATGCTAATAATGACTGACTAAAATGCACATTTATCATCAACTGAGATACTGCTTGTGTGCCATAGTATACAAACAAATAAATAGAAAATATAAGTCCTCTATTTTTCTTATCTGATGATAAAATACACCAACTTTCAATAATTATAAAAAGTGCTGCTAATGAGTAGCCTGAGGTAAACCTAAATATTATCCAAACAGAAGTCTCTTTAAATATCCCCAAAGTCATTGTACTTATAGCCATAAGTGATGCAAATAATACAAAAGCTCTTATAAAACCTACCCTTACAACAGTAAACTGGGAGAAATAGGACCCTGTAGTCATACCTAGAAAATAAGCAGCAGAAATTATCCCTATCATAAAATTTGAACGGCCTAAGCTATTTAATTCTATTGATGAAAATGTAGTAAAATAACCATTACCAAATGACAATACACACATTGCCACAATAGGCGTAATTATCAATAAAAGAGTTTGTCTAACAGTCATGATGATCTACTTTTAATTGGGCTTTCTTATAGTGCTGATTATAGCCTATGAAACATAACAAGTTAAGTAATTAAAGCGATAATTTTGAAATTGATTGATTAATTAATTTTATTAAAATCATTAAGTTTAAGAGGTCTGACTATTATTAGATAAAACCTAGTAAAAATGATAAAAAAAGGAGGTCATAATGATTTTTTAAAGATTTGTTGGGCTAAATTTATAGACATTCTAGTGAAATTCATTAGCAACTAGTTCCATAGCTCCATAAATTCCTGCATCATCACCAAGTTTTGCCAATTTAAAATCACATTCAGCATATATATCAGCGAAAGTATATCTTGCTACAGTTCTTTTTACTTTAGCTAAATACTCCTCACCAATTGCCTCCATTACTCCACCACCTAAAATGACCATTGATGGGTTAAGCATATTCAAGCTTGTCGCAAGCCCCACACCAAGATACTCCATTGCCTCATCGAGTATATCTAATGCAATTTGATCTTTCTCAACCAATGCTTTTTTAATATGACTACTTTTTAATTTACCATTATTTTCTACAACAAGATCTATAAGTGTACTTTTGATATTTTTCTTAGCTAAACTTTCAATCTTATTTTCAATACCGACTTTACCAGCATAAGCTTCCAAACAACCTTGTGATCCACAACCACGACAGTAAACTCCACCACTTTTCACTATAGTGTGTCCTAACTCCCCAGCTAGACCCCCGTTGCCAGTATATAGAGAACCATTTAAAACTAATCCTCCTCCAATACCTGTTCCAACAAAAGCTCCTACAATATCATCGTAACCAACACCTGCACCATATTTTGCTTCACCTAAGATACCAACATTCACATCATTTTCTACCTTAGCTAAAACACTATATTTTTCTTCTAAAACTTCTTTTAGATTTACATCATTAATATTTATATTGACACTTTTTTTCATAACTGAAGTTTTTTTATCAACGAGTCCTGCTACACCTATGCCTATGCCTTGAAGTTTTTTATCAGCAGAAATTTCTACTTTCAATTTATCAACAACTTTAAAAAGCTGACCAATAACGACATCTGTAGCTTCTTTTGCTTTTGACTTAACTTTTGCTGTTGTTATCAATTTTCTATTTTCATCAAATAATCCAGCAGCCATATTTGAACCACCAATATCTACACCAATAAACATAACTCTATCCTTTATATATTTACCTTTTATTTTTCACAAAAACTGCGATTGATTCTACATGCATAGTATGGGGAAACATATCCATCACTCCTGTACTTACTAGAGTATAGCCTTTTTGATTTACCAAGATTCCAGCATCACGAGCTAGAGTTGCTGTACTACAAGATACATATACAATTCTTTCTACTCCAAATTTCTCGATGTTTTGACAGACTTCTTGTGCTCCCGCTCTCGGCGGATCTAAAAGCATTTTGTTATATTCGAAATCGTTAAACCACTCTTTATCTTCAAAGCTTTCAAATAAGTTAGCCATATAAAACTTTGCATTTTTTACATTGTTATTTTTTGCAGTTTCAATAGCTCTATTAACCATTGTTTGCTCACCTTCAACACCTATTACAGTCTTTGCAAATTGTGATAGCGGCAAAGTGAAATTACCAAGCCCACAAAATAAATCAATAATAGAATCATCTTTTTGAATATCTAAAAGCTCTATGGCTTTTTGGATCATTTTTTTGTTAATGTCGTTATTTACCTGTGTGAAATCACCAGGCTCAAAACCTATCTTAATATCTTTCACAGGATTATAACTTAGCTTAACAGGCTCTACATTTTGCTCAGGGTACAACCTAAAGACTGTATCAGGTCCTTTTGACTGTAAATAAATCCAATAATTATGCTCTTGGGCAAATTGCTTAATTAACTCTATATCTGAATCTGTAAATGGCTCAAGATGTCGTATGATAATAGTTGGGCGATAATCATCGATAGCTACTTCTAATTGAGCTATTTGCTTATAGTTTGAAAGAGTTTCTATAAATACAGATATCTCTGGTAACTTTTGTCCGATGAGTGGGTTTAATATCACACATTTTTCTATATCTGCTAAAAACCTACCATTTCTTTCTCTAAAACCGACTAAAATTCTACCTTTTTTTGTAACAAACCTTACGCCTAATCTAGCTTTGTTACGATAGCCTTCAGTATTTTGTGATAATAGCGGTTCTAGAATTGATTGTGGTTCAACACCTTCACCAATATATTTTAGCTGATTTAATAAAGTTTCTTGCTTAAGCTTAATTTGCGCTTGTGATGACATATGCTGTAAGCTACATCCCCCACAGATTTCAAAATGCTCACAAACAGGCTCAACCCTTTCTGCTGACTTAGAAATATATTCTACAACCTTACCTTCATCAAATTTGGCTTTTGAAAAAGTGTATTCAAATTTAACTTCTTCACCTGGAAGAGTAAAAGGTATGAATGTTGTTTTCCCATCAACCTTTGCAATACCTCTTCCATCATGACTTAAAGAAATTATTTGTGCTTCAAAGATACCCTCTTTGAGTTTATTACGGCGTGATCTGCCCATTTGATTTATTGAGAAAGTTATATTACTTAGAATTTTATGGGATATAAGCTCTAAAGACAAATATTTTTTTATTAAATACTACAAAACCATATTATAGTTATCGATCTAATTAAAGATCTAAACTTTTTCCATCATACGCTGATGTATGACCTGGTGCAAATTCAGTCATACCCGGTTTAGAATGTGAAAAAATCATATTAATTTTTTTATCATCATTTGATAAACCATCAATTTTAGCAGGATAAATTGCAAAATTGACCTTGCCTAATGATGAAGATAGGATTTTGATTTGCCCATCTATAGGTTTAGTATCTAAACTTTTAGTAGGACCATAAGCACCACCAATATTTGCAAACACATTATACTTAGTATTTTTCACATCTGAATTTTTAGGTACAAATATAAACATATTTGAGCCTTTCATTGTCTTAGCTCCAAATCCAGCTGCAAACCATCCACTACCAGCTTTTGACCAATCTTTATTTTTAGATAAATCAACGGCAAGAGTTCCACAAATATGATCTTCATATTTGAAATATGAAAAAGACATATCTTTCATAGTTATGGTTTTCGCCTCTTGCGATTGTGGGCAAGCATCATTTGTAGATATTTGAACTTGTTGAGTTGTAGGCTCAGCAGAATCATTTTTATCAGCACTAAAAGCTGAACTATAGCTAGTTAATCCAGTTAACATCAATAAAGACAAAGGTAATATTTTTTTGTTCATACATATCCTTTTATAAGTTAAATTCTAATGTATATTTATACATTCATATTAAGACTAGTGTAAATAATAAGGTCTACTACAAAGATTATCAGATGAAACCTAAAACTACCACAATATTCAGACATAAAAAAAGGCAGTATAAACTGCCTTTTAGTATCGTGGTGGGTGCAGAGGGGCTCGAACCCCCGACCCTCGCCTTGTAAGGGCGATGCTCTCCCAGCTGAGCTATGCACCCGATAGAGAAGTATTATATAGCCATATTAAAATATGTCAATATATTTTATTCTGCTTTTATTACTATCCTTCAATCTCATTTCTAAGAATTTGCTCAGGAGTTATTTTAGACTCAGCAACTTCACGCAAAGCTAAAACTGTAGCTTTTTCCTTTTTCTCTTCTTCTGACTCAGAATAGCCATTTTTTAAGATATTATTAGCTCTCATAGAAGCCAATACTACTAAGTCAAACCTTGTTTCTACCTTATCTAAACAATCTTCTACTGTTACTCTAGCCATTTCTTACTCCATTTTTCTTTAATAGTTGCTTCACTTTATTATAAATCACATTTATAACTGTTTTGTTTTGTGCACCATCTGGTATTATAATATCAGCTTTTCGCTTAGATGGTTCAATAAACTTAATATGCATTGGGCGAACAGTGTTTAGATATTGACTAACAATACTATCAACAGTTCTACCCCTTTCTTTTTGGTCTCTTAGCATTCTTCTTATAAAGCAAAGATCCGAAGGTGTATCCATATAAACTTTAAAATCCATCATTTTAAGAAGTTTTGGATCATTGAAAAGCATAATCCCCTCTAAGATAATTACACTTACTCCTGCACTAATAGTTTCAGCTTTTTCCTCTATTCTTGAGTGCGTAGAATAATCATAAAAAGGCACTTCAATATCTTGCCCAGAAATAAGTTTTGCTAAATCCTTTTTTAAAAGCTTATGATCAAAAGCATCAGGATGATCGTAGTTTATATTGCAAGCTTCTTCATAACCTACAAGAGCGCCCCAATTTTTATAGTATCTATCTTCCGATATAACAGCTATTCTTTTAAGGTGCCTTGAGTGAAGTTTTTTGATAATAGCATTTGAAAAAAGCGTTTTACCTGAGCCTGAGCCACCAACAATACCTATTATAAATACATCTCTTGCCACAGTATATTCCTATAATTCTATTTTTGGTTGGCTTTTAGCAATATGATCAAATTCTTTTAACACCTGTAAAAAAGCTTTTATTTTGTACATAGGGAATGAATTTGGACCATCACTCAAAGCCTTTGAAGGATCTGGATGAGTTTCCATAAATAATCCATCAATACCCACAGCAATAGCAGCTTTCGATAACACCGGTACAAATTCGCGTTGGCCGCCAGAAGTTCCACCTTGACCACCTGGAAGTTGTACGGAGTGTGTTGCATCAAATACAACAGGACAATTAGTTGATTTCATAATCTCAAGTGAACGCATATCAGAAACAAGATTATTGTAACCAAAGCTTACACCTCGTTCACAAACCATGATCTTTTCATTACCAGTAGATTTAGCTTTTGCAACCACATGCTCCATGTCCCAAGGTGCCAAAAACTGACCTTTTTTGATATTTACAGGAATATTTTGCTTACATACCTCTGTTATGAAATTTGTTTGGCGACATAAAAATGCAGGAGTTTGTAGCACATCTACAACTTCTGCAACTTCTGCAAAAGGGGTATCTTCATGTACATCTGTAACAACTGGTACACCAAATTCTTTTTTCACTTTTGCAAGAATCTCAAGACCTTTATCTACACCCAAGCCTCTAAAGCTGTTTATAGATGATCTATTTGCTTTATCAAAAGAAGACTTGTATACAAAGTTAATTCCTAACTCTTTAGTTACTTCAGCAAGAAATCCAGCGGTATCCATCGCCATTTGTTCTGACTCAATTACACATGGTCCAGACATTAAAAAAAATGGTTTACCATTACCTACTTCAAAATTTGCAATTTTCATAGTACTCTCTAATTAAAATGTTCTTTGAAAAAAATATGTAAGATTATTATACAGAAAAAGATGAGCCACAACCACAAGTAGTTTTGGCATTTGGATTTCTTATTATAAAATAAGCACCCTCAATATCATCTTTATAATCAACATCGGCACCTACTAAATATTGAAAACTCATAGAGTCAACTAAAAGTCTTACTCCATTTTTAGTAATTACCATATCATCTTCTTTTTGGTCATTATCAAATGCAAAAGCATATTGAAAGCCTGAGCAGCCACCACCAGTTATATAAACTCGTAAACTAAGCGTGGCATCACCCTCTTCTTCAATAAGCTCTTTCACTTTCAAAGAAGCTGACTCTGTAAAATTAATAGGATCAACTTGTTGTACTTCTACACTCATAAAACTACCTCTTTACTATACCAACCTTGACTCTACCCATTCTATCAACTGCTTGAACAACAACCTCTAAAGGTTGTCCTTCAGATAGAGAGTTTGTTTTGATACCTGCTTGCTCAACATCAGCAAATGGTAAATAGCCATCTTGCTTACCAAACAAATTCACAAAAGCACCTGAGTCAAGTATCTTAACTATTTTACCTTTATAAACTTGTCCTTCTTCAGCTTCAGCTACAACTTCTTCAACCATCATAACAGCCATATCTAAAGAAGCCTTATCTCTTGCAAAGATTTTAACTTCACCAGTGTCGCTTGTATCTATTTGCGCACCAGTTTTTTCTGCAATACCTTTTACAGTAGAACCACCACGACCAACAACATCTTTAATCTTAGCTGGTTTGATGTTCATAACATGAATTTGAGGAGCAACATTAGAAACAGTTTCTTTATGTTCTTTAATTACTTCATTCATAATGCCAAGTATATGTAATCTACCACTACGAGCTTGCTCTAAAGCTTGCTCAAGAATATCACGAGAAATACCTTTAATTTTGATATCCATTTGAAGTGCTGTAACACCATATCTAGTACCAGCAACTTTAAAGTCCATATCTCCAAGATGATCTTCATCACCTAAGATGTCAGAAAGCACAGCATATTTAGAGCCATCTTTGATAAGACCCATAGCAATACCTGCTACTGGCTCAGCGATAGGCACACCTGCATCCATCATAGATAAAGATGAACCACAAACTGTAGCCATTGAACTTGAACCATTTGACTCTAAAATCTCAGATACTATTCTCACTACATAAGGGTATGCATCTTGATTTGGAAATACTGCTTGAGTTGCGCGTTTTGCAAGATTAGCATGACCAATCTCACGACGCTTAGGTGCCATACCAACCATACCACACTCACCTACAGAGTAAGGAGGGAAGTTATAGTGAAGCATGTAACGAGATCTTTCCATACCATCTAGGCTCTCAACCATCTGTGCATCACGATCACTACCTAGTGTCGTTACAACTAATGCTTGAGTTTCACCACGTGTAAATAATGCCGAACCATGAACACCCGGTAATACGCCAGTTTTAACATTGATTGGACGAATTACATCTGTAGCTCTACCATCAATTCTTGGACTACCTTCAAGTATATTTGATCTTACAAGGTCTTTTTCTATATCATGGAAAGCATCAACTATTTCTTTTTCTGAATAGTCGTGATTGTCAGTATCATTTGTATAAACATACTCTAATACTTTCTTTCTTAATTCAGAGAGCTTCACATTTCTTTCTTGTTTAGATGCAAATGAGTAAGCATGTTTTATTTCACCAAAGAAATTTGACTTAATTTGAGCCTTAAGAATCTTATTAATCTCATAAACCGTATATTCCATAGCTGGTTTTGCAGCTACTTTTGCAAGTTTATTTATAGACGAAATAATAGTCTTTAAATGCTTATGTGCATATAAGATACCACCAAGCATAACTGACTCAGGTAAGCTTTTAGCTTCTGACTCTACCATCAATATAGCATCATCAGTACCAGAAACCACTAAATCTAAAGCTGATTCTTTTAAATCTTCTTTATTTGGGTTAAGCGTGTATTTTCCATTTACAAAACCTACTCTTACACCAGCAATTATATCCTCATAAGGAGCACCAGTAAGCGCTAAAGAAGCTGACGCACCTATTAGAGCTAACATATCCGGTGAAAAACCACCATCATAAGAAACTACAGTTGCAACTATTTGGATTTCATTGAAAAAACCGTCCGGGAAAGATGGTCTAATAGATCTATCTATAAGGCGAGATATAAGAATCTGCTCTTCTGAAGGTCTACCTTCTCTTCTTAAAAACCCACCAGGAATTTTACCTGCAGCATATGTTTTTTCTAAATAATGTACTGAAAGAGGAAAAAAATCTTGCCCAGGTGATACTGATTTTTTAACAACTGTAGTTACTAAAACTACATTGCTACCACAGCTTACCGTAACGGAACCATCAGCTTGACGAGCCATGCCGCCAGTTTCGATAGTTATCTCTTTATCCCCTAATTCAAAAACTTCTTTGTATATTTTCACGATTAAACCTTATTTTTTGATTTTGTGATGTAAGAATGATTTTTAGATGGATTATTTTTAAATTATCTACGTAGATTTAACTTTTTGATTAGACTACGGTATCTTTCTACATCTTTACCATGAAGATAGTCTAGTAATTTACGGCGTTGACTCACCATTTTCAAAAGACCTCTTCTTGAATGATTATCTTTCTTATGAGAAGCAAAGTGACCTTGAAGGTCATTAATTCTTGCAGTTAAAAGAGCAACTTGCACTTCTGGTGAGCCTGTGTCACCTTCTGATTGTTGGTGTTCTTTTACGATATTTTGTTTGTCTTGAGTTGTTAACATAATATTACTCCATTTGTTTTTAAATTAAATCAACATTGAATAAACCGCACAAAGGAACAGTCTATCGAAAAAATATTATATACCATACAACAGATTAAAACAAAGAATATATACTGTTAAGTTACTTAATTCTATTAATGATAAATATGAACTACTGCATTTAAGCGTAATTAATATATTGATTAAAGCTTATCAGGTTTGACTCCTAATATTTGCAAGCTATTTAACGCCACTTTGGCAAAAACAGGCGCTGCAACTGAACCGCCACCATAACTATCGCCTTTTGGATTATCAATGGTCACAGCAACAGCTATTTCAGGATTACTAGCTGGACTTATACCAATAAAACTTGCCAAATAATTTGCTCCATAAGTACCACCAGAAAGCTTACGTGCTGTACCTGTTTTACCAGCCACATGATATAGTGGGATAATTCCCTTAGAACCTGTTCCACCAGAACCTTCTACAACTGACTGCATCATACTAAGCATCTCTTTTGATACTTTTTTTGTAACTATAGGCCGAGAATCAACCTCCTCCCCAACTCTTCTTTTCAATATTGTTGGTTTTATATAGTTACCATCATTTGCAATAGCAGATGCTCCTGCAACTAGCTGCATATCAGTAGCATTCATACCATAACCAAAAGATAATGTGGCAAGTTGGAAATCACCCCACTTATCCTTAACAGGCACAAACCCTTCTCGTTCTCCGGGAAGCTGTATACCTGTTTTATCACCAAAACCAAATTTACGTAAAGATGACTCTAAAATGGTCGGATCCGTTAAGCCTAATATCATTTTTGAAATACCAACGTTACTAGATTTCATCAGAATATGTCGAAGATCTAACTCACCATAATCTCTAAAATCTCGGACTGTGTTTTTGCCAATACGATAATGGCCTGGATGAGTATTTATAATAGGTTCTTCCGGCGTGTAGTCATCCCCATAAGTAAGGGCTGTAGCTGCTGAAAATGTTTTCATCACAGAACCTAACTCAAAAACATCTGTTACCGCTCTATTACGACGATTTTCAGGAAATGCATCAGCCATACTATTAGGGTTGTATGAAGGATAGTTAGCCATCGCGAGTATCTCGCCTGTACGAACATTTTCAACTATAACTGATCCAGCATCAGAGTTACTACTAATCACACCTTCTTTAAGATATTTGTAAGCTACATACTGCAATCTTGAATCAATACTCAGCTGTAAGTTTTGACCATTTTTAGGAGCAATAAATTTATCTTGCGCTTTTGATGCCACACCACCATGCAGATCCTTTTTATACTCAAAATAACCATCCGTTCCTGTAAGAAACTTGTTAAACTCTAATTCTAGACCTTCTTGACCCTTTCCGTCTACATTAGTAAAACCAACTATATGTGATGCTACTTGAGCTAACGGATAATAACGCTTGAATTCACGCTCAATATGAATTCCTGGAATATGCATTAAGTATATTTCTTGAGCCACATAGGGTTGGACTTTTCTTTTAAGATATACAAATCCACTTCTACCTTCTCGTTTCTTTACTTGTCGCTTGATTTTTTCCTGCGTTGCCTTTGCCAGGTCTAATGTTTGCATAATCTTTGCAAGCTTTGGACTAGATGCTTTAATATAAAAAGGGTCAACCCATATAGTGTCAACCGGTGTACTAATAGCTAGAGGATCGCCATTTCTATCTAATATAATCCCTCTATACGACTTAATAACAACACTTCTATCACTACGATTATCACCTTCTTGCTTAAGCTTCTGATGCTGACCTGTTTCCATATAGACAAGCTTTGAAAAAAGTACAGAAAAACTTATCACAAGCATTATTATGACTATTAAATGCCTAAATTTAGGACTGTAACTACTCATCAGTCGCATCCTTTTTGATATTTAAAAATTCCATTTCATTCTTAGTCGGTAAAGACATATTTTCTTTATCAGCAAACTCTTCAACAGAGGTTGGTGTAGCTAGCGAACTATATTCAAGTACGATTTGACTCCACTGTTCATCAAGGTGTGCCTGTTCAATTATTAAATCTTTTTGCTTGCTTAGCTCTAGCTTATAGTGAAATCTCGTAACTATAAGACTAAAAGCTGTAATAAGTAATATGAAAAGCAGTAAAAAAGCTAAAGCAACGGTTTTTTTAAAAAAACTATTTTTTAAAGATTCAAAAAGTCTAATTCTTATTTGACGATTTGTAAGGATCATAATTTTTCAACCACTCTTAAAATTGCACTTCTAGAACGTACATTTTGTCCTAATTCTTCTTGGCTTGCTTTAGCTTTTTTAGTCACCCATTTTAACTCAGCACTTAAATCTTGTTGTGGCAACATTCTAGTAATCCTATTTACTTCTTGTTTAGGAGATATAATATTTGTAAATTTTTGTTTTACGATTCTATCTTCTAAAGAATGAAATGATATAGCTGCAATTCTGCCACCAACTCTTACTACTTCCAAGATACTTTCTAAAAGATCTTCTAAGTCTCCCAGTTCATTATTCACATAAATTCGTAATGCTTGAAAACATCTAGTTGCTGGATTTTTCTTTTCTCTCTGGCCTATTATTGCTCGGATTAATTCAGCGAGCTCAGCTGTAGTTTTTATACTTCCATTTTCCTGTATATGCGCTTTTATTCTACCAGCTATCTTCTTAGCGAATCTTTCTTCACCATACACCTTAAATATATAAGCAAGCTCTTCCTCTGATAGCTCCTCTAGAGCCTGACTAGCTGTAAGGCCTGTTGTCACATTCATACGCATATCTAACGGACCATTACGCATAAAACTAAACCCTCGTTCAGCATCATCTAACTGTGGTGAAGAAACGCCAAGATCCATAATTATGCCATCAATTTTACCTAATAAATCATTTTCTCTACAATAGTTATTTATCTGAGTAAAACTAGTATGAACTATTTCAAAATTGTTATACTGTGAGAAATTCTCATTAGCATATTTGATAGCCTCTAAATCCTTATCAAAAGCAATTAGTCTGCCTTTTCCTGAAAGTTGAGAAAGGATCGCTTTAGAGTGACCACCTCTACCAAAAGTTGCATCAATATAAATCCCTTCAGGTTTTATATTTAGCCCTTTTATCGATTCTTTTAAAAGTACTGAAAAATGCATCTTACTTAAGCCTTAACTAAATCTAAAGCAAGCTTTTTAGCTTTTGAAAAATCGGTTTTACCTGAGCCAAGCTTTGGTATAGCTATCACTTTAAAGTAATTTGATGGGCGATATAAGTTTTCAATATTTGAGTGTCTTACAATATCCTTTAACTCATCTTGAGCTAATTCTTCCAAAGTATAGAGCAAATTAATAATCTCACCTCGTTTTGCATCTGGTGTAGCTACAGCTAAAACTTCAAAATCAATTTTATGCGAATCATAACCCTTTTCACGCAAAGCATCATAAACCTGTTGTTCAAGCAAACCTAAACTAACCATCTCACCAGCAATCTTTGCAAACCTAGAGTACCTATCTACAACAGTAAGATATCCATCACTATCAAGCTTACCTTTATCACCAGTTATATACCAAGAATGTCCATACATATCGAGCATGACTTTTTTAGTTTTAGCAGGATCATTTAAATAGTAGTCCATTTTATTTACACCACGATAAACGACCATACCTTCAGTGCCTAAAGGTAACTCCTCATGTGATTCTGGGTGAACAATCTTAAATTGTCCTCCAGGCACAGTAAGTCCAACAGTGCCTATCTTGTTCGGTGCTTTAGTTGGTCTGTTTACTGCAGCAACTGGTGAGAGCTCTGTCGTTCCATACCCTTCACTTATAACTTTATCAAATTTAGCTTCAAACATTGTGCGCACTTCTTTAGAAAGTTTTTCAGCACCTGTCACTATATATCTTAGCGTTGCTAAATCCTCTTTCTTAACTGTTCTGTTTTTTGTATATATGCGTAAAAATGTAGGTGTTGCACATAAAACTGTAACCTTGTATTTACTAATAAGGTTTGCAACACCTTTAGCATCCGTAGGATCTGTATGACAAGCTATGAAACCACCTTGGAAAAATGAAACCAAAGATATAGTAAGTCCAAAAGCATGGAATATCGGCAAAATACCAGCAACCGAATCATTCTCACTACACTCAATAACCTTAGTGCTTTGATACACATTTGCTAGGAGATTTTTATGGCTAACGGCTATACCTTTAGGCACCCCTTCACTACCACTACTATATATTATAAAGGCTAAATCTTCTAACTTAGTCTTTGCAACGTATTTGTTTACGAGCATATTTTCTGGTAAATATTTAACCTGTAAATATGTAAGAAGTGAGTCAAACTTAGTAATACTAGTTTTAATATCTTCAAGATATACAACCTGACACATACTAAAAACTTTCTCAACCATAAAACCTTTTCCAGCTAGCTTTTCAACGAATGCTTTAGAGGTAATAATTGTCTTAATCCCTGCATTTGTAATAGCATGATGAAGAGCTTCTTCTGAAGCTGTGTAGTTTAGATTTACAATTGATTTAGCAGATATCATCAACGCCATAATCGCTAAATAACCTCCAGCGCTTGTAGGTAGACAAACACCCACACTACCCTGACTTTCTGTAAGCTTACTGAGCTTTTTAGCCATCAAAATTGATGCTGTTGCAAACTTGTGACCGTCCAAATCCACACCTGTAGTGTCACTTATCACTCTATGAGTACCTGCATTTAACATTTGCCTAAACCATATCTCAGCCGGTTGGTTTAACTGTAAAAGATACTCTTCCCAAGTCTTGACTGATAAGTTCTCAAACTCTTCATTGAAAGTTCTCAGACTTTGAAGTTTTGCAACATCAAAAAATACTTGTCTATCTAAATTTTTTCGTTCTGAAAAATGAGGTAGCTCAACGCCACAAATACAAAGAATAAACCTATCATCGCTTTGTTCAACTTGAGAAATAAAGCCAGTATTAACAATAAGCACAGAATCACGATCCCAGAAACTAATATGCTCAATATAACTGATCCCTGTGTTTGTAAGATATTTCTCTAACCCTTTAGCTCGATTGTCGAAGCTATCTAAAACAGTTAAATTCGCACCTGTAAGATATGTTTTAAATGCTAAGATAGAAACTATTGAAGTGTCATTAGCTATTACGATAGAGCCTTTCTTAAATAACGAAAAGTCTATATCTTCATTACACTCATATAAGTAAACTTGATTAAATCTTTTATGTACAGCCGACTTTAACTGGTTTAAAGGCATATTTCTCCTAAATCTAGCATAAATGTATTAACGCTAATATGTTATCATATAGTCACTATAATGTTTATAGCTTAATATAAATTATGCCTGAGTTACCTGAAGTTGAAACAGTCAAAAATGGTCTTGGAAAGACTGTTCTCGGAAAAACAATTTTCAACATTCAAATCAATATAAATAAACTTCGCTACCCGTTATGCGAAAAAGAATTTAAACTTCTAGAGAATAAAACTATAAAAAGCATCGATCGTAGAGGTAAACATTTAGTTCTTTCTTTTGAAAATGAACTCCAGCTAATTGTTCATTTAGGCATGTCCGGTGTTATTAAAGTCAAAAACACTTCTAAATATGAGCAAATCAAACATGACCATATAGTCATAACTCTAAATGATGATCTAAGCATAATTTATAATGACCCGCGTAAATTTGGCTACTGGCTTATTAATCAAAACTCTTCCCCTTTAAAGCATAAAGTTTTGGCTACTCATGGGGTCGAACCTCTAACTGATGATTTTAATTCAGCATATCTCTTATCTAAGCTAAAAAAAACTACTAGAAAAATAAAGCAAACAATTATGGATAATCCAATAGTTGTTGGTGTTGGTAACATCTATGCAAGTGAAGCATTATTTGATAGCAATATATTACCTACTAGGCCATCAAATACTATTACCAAAAAAGAAGCTGAGAAACTTGTCAATTCAATCAAAGCAATTTTGAAAAAAGCTATCGCAGAAGGTGGAACAACCCTCAAAGACTATAAAAATACCGAAGGCAAACCAGGATACTTCACACAGCAATTAAATGTATATGGTAGAACTGGAGAACCATGCTATATATGTGACTCAAAAATAAACAGCTTAGTAATAGCTCAAAGAAATACTTTTTTTTGTAAAAAATGTCAGAAATGAAACATATATATCTTTAATTTTTGCTATTAAACAGGTTTCAAACAACCATTCATATGAAGTTATAAAGATGCTGATTTGTTAGCATTTTTACTACCTAAATTCATAACAAACTCATAACCATAAACGATAAAGAATGACATTAGTAACCACACTAACCATTTAAAAGCATTTTGGACTAAAACAACATTTAACGGATTCCCAATTATATAATCCATAAACGGCTGCCGAATAAACATCCCATGTATAGCTATTAGAAGAATAGAGAATATTAAAGCTGACTTAAACTTCCCAAGTGACAAAAGCTTGTTGCGAGTAAGATGATAAATAATAATTGCTGAGAAACCGTATTCTAACGAAGTGATTGCAGCAACATATCGAACATCCCACGAACTAGTCACTTTCAACCCTTGCATTTGAGATCCAACCCATTCTGGAAGCCACTCTACTGTAATTACATGAACAACAAAGCCACTTGCTGATGCAATGGCCACAACCATAAAAATAAGTATAATTTTCATATGTTAATTTTTTATTGGATAAAACTATCCATTATAGCTACCATCCTGAAAATTTCAAAACTATAACTATAGCGCATATAGATGACTATAATTTCATAAAAACCCATCGTCATAACAAAAAATTATCATCATCATAAAATTTATCTATTTCACTTATAGGTAAATAACCGTAATAATAAACACATAAATACAAATATTAGAGGTAAAACATGAAAAAGATAATTATTGCAAACATCATAATAGTAGGTTTAATGTCTAGCGGATTTAGTTTAAGTTTAGGTATGGAAGATTGTGGATCTTTAGCTATAGAACAATCACCTTATTGTCAGATGTTATAAACCCACATTCTATAGAGAGTTTTTATGTAAGAGCTTAAATGACTAAGCTAAAAACTTACCTATATTTAGAAAACACGCCACATAAGCAAGTGTCTCATTATCATGGTGTATTTCTTGATGATTTTTGTATAAAACTATTCTATCACAGCTGCTTATCGCAAAAACAGAATCCACCTCCACTAAGCCATCTTGCTCTTTACCTAAGCAAAATCGAGCTAATAAATTAAATTTTGAGTTTCTATTACCTGCGATTAAACCAACAGGAAATTTAGAGGCTACCTCATTACAAATCTTTAGGTACTTATCTGTAACTTTTAAATCTTTATTCGGCTTTAAAACTCTAGAATAAAATGGAATTCTATCACCAAAATCAGCAACTTTTGAGCCTGCAAATGGCGAAGCTATAAATACGCATTTATCGACATTTTTAAGTTGCAGCTCATATATGGCTTTACAGGTTATAAGACCACCCATACTATGAGCTATAAATGTGATTGATTTTGATTGAGGGATATTTTTTATAACCTCACATAAAGCTTTTATAGATGTATCCATATTTACAAATGTAGTGGGCAAATCTACAGCTATGATTTTTTCATAATGTTCACTAAAAAAAATTTTCAAAGTACGCATGTCTTTACTATTTTTAATAAACCCATGCACCAACACTAAAACTTTATCTTTTTTCATTTATACTCACCAAAACTGTTGGTTTTTCTTTTATTTTTTTTAAGCAGCAAACCCAAAGCCATAGGTATCTTTTAGGATAATATTTGGCACACTAAAACCAAGATAATCAGCGTAAACATCTTTACTAACCCAATCAACAGGATCAAGATCAGCTATAGTTATATTTTCAGCCAATGCAAAACTAGTTGTAGCAACAATACCAACAGGAGACTCCATCATGCAACCTACCATGCAAGGCATATTCACACTATCTGCAAGGTGTTTGATTTTTTGAGCCTCAAGTATGCCACCAGTTTTAGCTAGCTTGATATTTATCATATTACATGCTTTTTCATTAATAATTCTTTCAGCTTGATCTAAACTAAACACACTCTCATCTGCAACCAAAGGTAGATTACTAAATGCTGTAAGCTCCCTCATTGCTGAAATATCATAATGCTTCACTGGTTGCTCGATAATCTCTGTATTTATAGAGTATTTATCTAGCTCTTCTATAAACTGCTTTGTCTGCTTAATACTCCAGCCTTGATTTGCATCAAACCTAAAGCTTATCTCACTAGAAAAATTTTTATCTATATGCTTTAAAAGCTCAATATCTCTAACAAAATCTGCTCCAGTTTTAACCTTAACAGCATTAAACCCAGCATTTACACCATTTTGAATATTCATAAGAGTATCTTTAATATTGCCACAACTAATAGATATATCTGTTTTAATAGTTTTACCACTAGCTCCAAGTAAATTAGCTACAGATATTTTCTGCTGTTTTGCAAGCAAATCATGCAAAGCTAAATCTAAAGCCATCTTTACACCAGTATTAAATGATACTCTTGCAAAAGCACTAGCTATAATATGCTTATAATCTTTTATATCTGAGCCAATCATCACAGGAGCAAAAAGCTCTTTAACAATATACTGCATACCTGCAAGGGTGTCACCAGTAATCGCCGTAGTAGCTGGAGCAACTCCAAAACCAACCAAACCATCATCAGTAGTTATCCTTAAGACTAGAGAGTCTATATGGTTGGTACTTCTTACCGCTGTTGTAAAGGTTCTTTTTAAAGGTGTTTTAATTATGCTTGTTTCTACATCTGTTATCTTACTCATACTGCAAATCCTGATATTATTTTAGCAACGATTAGACCACCTTGTGTTCCAATCAAAAAACCTAGTAATGACATTACAACCGCTATTGACACCAAACTTCTAGTGTAAGCACTAGCTAAGATAGGAGCACCAGCTATGCCGCCAATATTAGCCAAAGAAGCTATCGAGCATATAGCTAAATTAAGTTTAAAGATTTTAGCTATAATAACCATAATAATACTATGAATAACAAGCACCATAAGTCCACACGCTATATATAGTGGAGCATTTGCTATACCTGTAAAACTAGATCCAGAAGCTATTAAAGCAACTAAAAAATATAAAAATATACTAGCCATAATACTGTCACTTCTTATTTTAGCTATAGGTGTCATTGCCACTATAAATCCAAAAACTGTAACCAAAAGTATTGTCCATGTTTTAGCAGAAATAAGCATTGTAACAGGTAAATATACCGATAGTGTTTTAGCTAAATCAGTTGCTAAAAATGCAATCGCAAGTAACACAAATATTCCAGCAAAATTTATATCTCCCTTTATCTTATAAGGATCTTCTATATTAGCTTTTTGAATATGCTCTTCCAGTGGTGAAGCCTTAACCCATTTATCAAAAACATTTGCCCTTGAGATTAAAGCAAATAAAAACGCAAACCAAATAGTATAGCTAATCGAATCTGTAAGTAAGATATACCCCATTTGAGTATCAGGAGTGTGTAGTGATTGTTTGACAGCTAGCATATTTCCCGTGCCACCCATCCAGCTAGCAGATAGAGCTGAGAAACCTTTCCAAGCATCTGGTGATATATATTTACCCATCACAAAATACATAATACTAAAAGCTACTATAATACTAAAACTAGCTCCAAAGAATGCTATAAGAAGTTTTCTACCTAGCTTAAATACCATACGAATATCACAACGAATAAGCATCAAAAATAACATCACAGGTAAAATTAAATCCTCAAGAGAAGACTTTGTCTGTTGTATATCTGTAGAAGTGTTATCCCACAATCCACATATAGAAAGTAAGACTATACTAAAATATATAATCACTATTGCTGGTAAATATTCAAAAATCTTGTTTTTTGAATGTGTAGTTACATAAACAGTAACACTACATATAAGCAGTAAAGACGTAATATATGTTAAAGATGTTGTAATCATGGGCTTAATGTAAAACTTTTTTTAATTTAAAAAAACATTATACATTTAATCACGAAAGTATTGAACTATGATTTCAAAATATAAATAAGCTAATTTCTTCCGCACTCGAAGCTTTTTATTTTTCACTTTTACTACCAATAATACCTGGTCAAAACAATAATTTCTTTATCTATTTTATAGTAATTTAACTTCAGCTTTAAAGACTTCTAAAACAACTTATCTATATATTTATAATACTCAAAATGCTATTATAATCACCTAAGAAAATATCAAAAAAATCATGGTTTTTAGAATTTTGAATAAAAAAATTAAACAGATACTTATATTTTTTGTAATTTTAAGTACATTCACTAGTGGTTTTTCTGCAACCTCTCGTAGCGAAATACAATACCTTGTAAAAAAATATGGATTATCTAGTGCTAAAATAAGCATAGCAACTCAAAGAACTCAATCTGGTGCAAACTTATATTCCTATGCTAAAAATAGACCAATGACACCAGCAAGCAACAATAAGGTTTTCACGATAGTTGCCGCACTTCTTACATTACCTAGTAACTTTACATTTTCAACAACTGTTAATTATAACTCTAACAAAGTAAAAAACCATGTACTATATGGTGACCTATATATACAGTTTAGTGGTAATCCTTCTTTAACGGGTAGTCAGCTTGCTTCTTTAATTAAAAAAATCAAAACCTCTAAAGGTATAAAACAAATAACAGGCAATGTATACCTTGTTGGTGTATTTTCTGGTGCTTACATCCCTCAAGGCTGGTCTAAAGAAGATTCTGCATTATGCTATGGTGCTCCAGCTTCAAGCTTTACTTTAAATCGCAACTGTACAGTAATTAAACTTGCTAAGAACCCTAATAGCCTCTCAACAAGAGTAATAAAAATTAGTAATGCTAGTAATATCGACTTTATAAACTCTACCACCTATACTAGCTCATCTAAAGCTACTCAAATATCAATGAATGATGATAACCAAGTTTATATTAATGGTTATTTGTCACGTACTGCTGAGAGAATGTTTAGTCTTGCTATTAAAAACCCAGCTCTAAAAACATTAGATACTGTTAATGACTTCTTATCATCTAACGGTATAAAACATAATAGTGTAAAAATAACTAGTTCTATCCCTGCTGGGAATACAGTCCAACTAAGTACAAACTCCGCTCGAATTGGTACTATCATAGATAGAACATTAAAGCATTCAGACAACCTATATGCAGAAACTATACTAAATACTGTAGGTCTTAAGCAAAAAGGCATTGGCTCAACTATCGCCGGCACTGAAGCTGTACAAGAAATTTTCTATAATAAACTTCACCTTAACACTACTAACCTTACTATGTATGATGGATCAGGCTTATCAAAGCTTGACAAAGTTACGCCTCAATTTATGGTTAGCTTTCTTTCTAAATCATTCAATAGCAAAATCGGAAGAAAATTTTATAACTATCTACCTGCTTCGGGTATGAATGGAACTATAGCTTATAGAATGGGTGGCAAACTCCTAGGAAAAGTACATGCTAAAACAGGTACTTTAAGTGGCGTATCTACACTTTCAGGTTATGTATTAACGGCAAAAAACCACCGCATAAGCTTTTCTATAATGCTTAATGATTTAAAATACTCTCAGCGTAATAGCGCTCGTAGATTCCAAGATAAAGTAGTTAATGTATTTTATAGGTACTTATAGTATGAAAAATTTAGTAAAACTTTTAACTTTAATAATTTGTTTAACAGTCCTAGCTTCTTGTGCTACTAAACAACCCAAAAATATCAACAATGCTTGTAGCATAATACATCAACACCCAGACTGGTATTATGATATGGTTGACTCTTATAATCGCTGGGGTATACCTATGAATGTTCAAATGGCTTTTGTTCGTCAGGAATCTTCTTTTAGAAGTGACGCTAAGCCCTCAATGAAATACTACTTAGGATTTATACCTGCTGGAAGAGCTTCATCTGCTTATGGATACTCACAAGCACTTGACGGAACCTGGGATCATTATAAAAAGCAAACTAAACAGTCTTTTGTATCTAGAACTAGTTACGCTGATGCTGTAGATTTTATTGGTTGGTATTTAAACAATGTCCATAACAAAACGGGTATTAGTAAATCAAATACTTATGACCTTTATCTGGCATACCATGAAGGTATTGGCGGATATAGAAGAGGTAGCCATAAAAATAACTCTTTCCTGAAAAACTATGCAAGAAAAACAGCTGATGTAGCTAGAAAATACTCTGGTCAACTTCAACATTGTGAAGTTCCTAGCAAACCATTATTATCATATATTTTCTAAAGGATAGTCTATGCAAGTTACATCTCTATACAAATACAAGACTACCGTCCGCTTTTCAGATACAGATAAAAATGGCCATGTAAACAATGGTAAATATTTTGATTACTTTGAAGAAGCTCGTACCACTTGGGCTTATGAAGAGTCAGACCTTATGAAATGGGCAGAAGATAATGGTGTTCAATTTGTAATTGTTGAGCAATCTTGCAAATACATTCGTCCTCTACTTCACCCTGCAAATATTGAAGTTTCTCATCATATAGTTAAGTATGGTGCTGCAAGCATTGAATTTGAAGCTTATATAAGACTATGCAATAGTGAAGAGTTAATGGCTACAGCTAAAATCAAAATAGCCTGCTATAATCCTCGTACAAATAGACCAGAGAAAATTCCAGCTCATATAAAACAAACAATCTTAAAAAAAAATGACTGATACAAACAAACAAACTTTAAAAAAACTAGAAAAACAGATAGTCCGTAAAACTGCTCAAGCAATCAACCAATACAATATGGTTGAAGATGGCGATAAGATAATGGTGTGCTTATCTGGAGGTAAGGACTCTTACTGCCTACTAGAAACACTCATAATTTTACAAAAAAAAGCACCTATTAAATTTGATATAATCGCTGTAAATTTAGACCAAAAACAACCTGGTTTTCCAGAAGATATTCTACCGAACTATCTACAGTCAAAAGGCGTAGATTTTCACATTATTGAGAGAGATACTTATAGCGTAGTCAAAGAAGTAATTCCTGAAGGCAAAACAACTTGTGGACTTTGTTCGAGAATGCGTCGCGGTATACTTTATGATTATGCAGTAGAAAATGGTATAACTAAGATTGCTCTAGGACATCATCGTGATGATATGATTGAAACTTTCTTTTTAAACATGTTTTACAATGGTTCTATAAAATCAATGCCTCCTAAGCTACTAAGTGATGATAAGCGCAATATTGTCATACGCCCTCTTGCATTTGTTAGCGAGAAAGAAACGGCACAGTATTCGGAGCTTAAAGAGTTTCCAATTATCCCATGTAATCTCTGTGGCTCTCAAGATAATTTGCAAAGAGTATTTATCAAAGGTATGCTTAACAAGTGGGAAGAAAACAATCCCGATAGAAAAAATGTGATTTTTAAAGCACTATCTAACATCTCGCCCTCGCAAATGTTAGATAAAGAGCTTTTTAACTTTTTAAATATTACAAAAAATGATTTAAAACGATAAGGAGAACTTATGAAACTAAAAAAAATCGTAACTTTAATATCTTGCACGGCTATTACAGTTGCTATTAGCTCTTGTTCTACAAGCAAGCCAGAAACAGAAACTAAGACTACAGTTAAAGACTATGATATAAAACAAGCAACCACTGCTAAAGTCGAACCTAAGCCTGAAGCTAAACCACAAACTAAAGCTAAAGCTGAAAAAACAGTATTAAAAATGAATGCTGATGCTAGTTATACTGTTGGCTACCAAGTGGGTAGTGGGATTGCAGGTCAAGGTTTTGGGTTAAACGACTCAAAAGCTACTGCTGGATTTGAAGATGCTATGAATGGTGTTGAGTCAAAAATCTCTGAAACTGATATAAAAAGGAACATGGATTCTTTAAAAGATAAAATGATCAAAAAGCAGTTAGAAGTTTCTAGAGAAAATAAAACAAACTCTGAAGACTTTATGGATAAGGTTTCTAAAATTGATAATATCGTTAAAGTAAACGATAAAGTTTACTACCAGATGATTAAACAAGGTGATGGTCAAAAGCCGAATGAAAATAGTACAGTAACTATTGCTTATAAAGGAACTACCCCAGTGCCTGCTTACCAAAAAGACAACGCTGAATTTAGTGATGTCGAGAAAGGTACGTTAATCGGTAAATCGTTTGATTCAAATGATAGTGCGACATTCCCTTTACCAAACTTAATCCAATGCTGGAAAGATGCTATCCCTGAAATCACAACAGGCTCAACTATAGTACTTTACTGTGCTTCTGATGTTGCTTATGGTTCTCGTGCGCCTGCTACAATAGGTCCTAACCAAGCATTATCTTTTAAAATTACGTTAAAAGATTTTAAGTAACACAAATTAATGCCTTTATCTCTATAAAAAATCATTGAAATTAGCTATAGTAAATTTTTAAGAAATTTTTCTAAACTTATATCTTTATAAAAATCATGATTTGAGGATTTTTCAATATATAAATAATCATGTAAACTCTTATCAAAGTGATACTTAGAATGTCCCTCATCTGAAAGTGCCATGTGTGATTCTGTCATTATTTTACCGCTTTCAAATCTTAACCTTGATGGTGAGAAACATAATATTTTAGGAACATTAAAACCTTGTTTAATAGATTTCCACAATATCGTACCACCTATACTAAATCCTATAGCTATGTCATATTTACTACTATTTTTTGATAGCTTATAAACTCCTATATCAATTCCTCTTTCAATAAATTCAATATGAATATCTTTTTCTTTATAGTAATTATTTATACCACAGTACTCAGGTGTGGATAACATGTCGCAAGAAAAACCTAACTTATCAAAAAAATAAAGAGTCTTCTTTAAGTACTCTGACTTATCATTTACTCCAAACATGTCACTTAGAATTAAGACAGAATTAGACATTTACACATCCTTGCATCATGAGACTAATTTTTATAAAAGATATACTTCTAAGAATACTTTCTAACTCTTTCTCTTCACAGCTATATCACATAGCAACTCAAGAGCTTTTTTATAGTCACTATCAGCTAAAAAGCTAATTGACTGTTTTGCTAAATCTGCATATTCACAAGCTTTTTTGTAAGAGTACTCTATAGCTCCACTATTTTTTATAATACCAACTATCTGGGAAATATCATATTCACCCTTCTCGATAGCATTTACTATAATCGCTTGATCTTCTGCCGAAGAGTTTGCTAGAGCATAAATCGTTGGTAGCGTCATCTTACCTTCATCAAGATCATCTCCGACATTTTTACCCAAACTTTCAGCATCAGATACATAATCAAGTACATCATCTGCTATTTGAAAAGCATTACCAAGATACACACCAAAATCTTTGATATTTGAAGAATGCTCTTTATAGTCAGATTCATTTAAACTTATAACACCCGCTAGCTCACAAGCTGCTTCAAAAAGTTTAGCTGTTTTACAGTATATGACATTTACATAGTCCGCTTCTGTAAGAGATGTGTTTCTAGCATTTAAAAGCTGCAGCACTTCTCCCTCTGAGATCTTATTTGTAGCGTCAGCGAGTATTTGCATTATTTGCATATTATTTAAGCCAACCATCATCTGAAAAGCTCTTGAATAAAGAAAATCTCCAGTCAAAACACTAGCTGCATTACCAAACACATTGTTAGCAGTTTCTTTACCCCTACGCAAATGAGAGTCATCAACGACATCATCATGAAGTAAAGTGGCTGTGTGAATAAACTCAATGATTGCAGCAGATGATAAATGTTCATCACCGTTATAATCTAAGGCTCTAGCAAATAGCATTACAAGTAATGGACGTAACCTTTTGCCGCCACTATTAATTATATAATGGCTAATTTGATTTATAAGAACTACATCTGATGATAATGAGTCAATAATGTACTTATTATTTCCATCAATATCTGCTTTGATTAAATGCTGAATATCTTTAATTTCTTGCATGAGTATATATCTAGGTAAATTAGTTAATGTAAAGGATAATAAAGCTAAATACTTTTATCAATGTTTAATTGCCTTGATAAACCTTATTCGTATGAAGTTTTTATTAGTTGAAATATCTCTTTGAAAGATTTGTTTGGCTTATTTTTTTCAACTTCTTTATTATGATTTCTAATAAGTTGTCTTAATTTCTGCACATCAATATTTGGACAATCAGCTATTAGCTTCTCTAAAGCATCCTTTGATTTCTCAGGATCTACCAAGTTATCTCGCATATTTTCTATACGATGAAACAAAAGATTTGCCTCTTTATCTTGATTAGTCGCAACATCATAAGCTTTATGCAACTCTTCTATATTATCAACTTTTCTTAAAAGTTTACCAATAAACTGAACCTGTCTTTTGAGGGCAATTTTTTGCATAGATTTTGCATCTTTTATATTTTCTCTAACAGTTTCTGTAAGAGGAATTTTTGCTAACTGAGCATTATTGAGCTCAATCAAAGATCTACCAAAATCGGTAATCTCATCCATATCTTTTTTAACACTACTTTTACTTCTACTTAGTCTATAGTGCGAAGCTTCTTCTTCATGCTTGATTCTATCGATCTCATCAAGATCTATTACTTTTCCCATAACTTAACTTAGATATTTTTATATACGATAATATAGGATATAATCTTACACTATCGAAGAGGTTTAATCACGCAAAGTATCAGGAGAAAGACTAAATGTTTAATCATGACTTAGATAATCTAAAGAATTCCGACAAAGAAATATTTGAAGCTGTAGAGCTAGAAGTAAGAAGACAACACGAACATGTTGAATTAATAGCATCTGAAAATTATGCAAGTCCCGCTGTAATGGAAGCACAAGGTTCACAACTTACAAATAAATATGCTGAAGGCTACCATGGTAAAAGATACTATGGTGGTTGTGAGTTTGTTGATATTGCTGAAAGATTAGCTATAGAAAGAGCATGTGAACTTTTTAAAGTTGATTATGCTAATGTACAGCCTCACTCAGGCTCTCAAGCAAATGCTGCTGTTTACAATGCCGTATTAAAACCAGGTGATACAGTACTAGGTATGGATCTAAGTGCTGGTGGACACCTTACTCACGGAAGTAAAGTAAACTTCTCTGGTAAAACTTATAATTCTGTTCAGTACGGTTTAAACGCTGAGGGTGATATCGATTATGCTCAAGTTGCTGAACTAGCTAAAGAGCATAAGCCTAAAATGATTATTGCTGGATTCTCTGCTTTCTCGGGTATTATCAACTGGGCAAAATTTAAAGAAATCGCGGATTCTGTAGATGCTGTACTAATGGCAGATATAGCTCATGTGGCTGGTCTTGTCGCAGCTGGCGTTTATCCAAGCCCTTTCCCTTATGTGGATGTAGCTACTACAACTACTCACAAAACATTACGTGGTCCTCGTGGCGGTTTAATCCTTTGTAATAATAACCCTGATTTAGCTAAGAAATTTAACTCAGCAATATTCCCAGGTATTCAAGGAGGCCCTTTAATGCATGTAATAGCCGCTAAAGCCGTAGCATTTAAAGAAGCATTAAAACCAGGTTTCGTTGATTATCAAAAACAAGTACTTAAAAATGCTAAAGCCCTTGAAAAAGCTCTTAAAGAAAGAAATATCAACATAATCTCAGGCGGTACAGATAATCATCTTTTGCTACTAGATATTACTAGTACTGAATTTTCTGGCAAAGAAGCTGAAGCGGCTTTAGGTAGAGCAAATATTACAGTAAATAAAAACTCTATTCCTAATGATCCTCGCTCACCATTCGTAACTTCTGGACTTAGAATTGGTAGCCCAGCTATTACAACTCGTGGGTTTAAAGAAGCTGAATGTGAGTTAGTTGGTAATTTACTGGCTGATGTCGTGTTTAACTGTGGTAATGAAGAAATTGAAAAAGAAGTTGCGAACAAAATTCTAAACCTATGCAACAAGTTTCCTGTTTACAAATAATACTTATTTATAAAATTCATTAATTTTTTATATTTTCCAAGCTAATAAGATAGTTCACATGGATCTATATTTATATAGTCTGGCTTTATACTCTCTTTAAACTGTACAGCTAATATAGTTTTATGATCTAACAGATGTGCTTTACACACGCGATGCATTCCATCTAAAATCTCACCATTTTTACATAAAATTATAGGGTAACTTAAATCAGCTTGATTAATTAACTTAGCATGATTAGTTATGCCTTCACATGTAGGGTTAGCATCTCCAAGCTCATACCAATACTCTGTTTTAAACTCTTTAATTTTATCAAGAGATATTTGTTTAGGTTCAAGGTTTTTAGATAAATTTATAATTTTTTTAACATCCCAAATTAAAGTATCGTCCCCAACTTTCCTAAAATGATATTGCTGTCTAATCATAAGTCACCTTGTAGTTTATGTATAATTAAATAAATTTTAACGAGAAAACTTTTTTAACTTATCGAAACTATAGTTTTTATCTCGATAACTCTGTAAATCTTTAGCTTTTGCTATTGCGACTACAGTAAAAACCTCCTCGATAGCATCCACCCTATTGATTCGATATTGTGATAGCTCTCCAACTAATGATAATAATTTTTTATCATAGCTCCATTGTTTATCTCCTAAGCAATGATAATACTTACCAGACAAGCTTTCTCTCTTAATCCTAGTATAATGGTCTTGGCTTATTTCAAGATGATTTACTAATTTAATAATACTGTCATCAACCCAAGCTTTAGATAGAAATATCGCCTGTGATTCTGCTAATACAAACGGTAAAGTTTTCCAAGGAAGACCTACAAAAGCTAACGAATAATATTTCTCATGAATTAACTCACTATATAGTGGTTTAACCATATTATTTTTTGTAGAAATAATTTCATCATTCAAAAATGGAAAGCTATATTTATATCCAGTACAAAAAATTACATTATCAAATTTTATGGTTGAGCCAAACTGTGTTTCTGCAATACATTCATCCCCAACTTTTTTTATTGACTTAATTTGAGATACAAATCTTATACCTTCTACATTAGCTAAGTTCTGTTTTTCTGAAGTTTCATCAATAATTTTCTGAGATACAAAAACTTCTCGACCTGACTCTAACAAATCTCTAGCAATATCATTACCCGAAGAAGAATAACCAACACATAAAATTCTAGCCCCAAAGCTTGTTGGAGCTCTATAGCTTTTGCTATGACTCACATGCTCTTTAGTATCTGCTTCAATAAATACATCATCCGGAAAATTTGGGGTTTCATAGTGGCCATTACATGTAGCTATATAATCAAACTCTTCTGATTTCTCACTGACACCATCTTTATAGAAAAGTTTCCATTTAGTGAGGTGATTATCTTTTTCAATTGGGACAGTATCTATAACTTCACACTCAAATTTTATAATCTTATCAACACCCCAAGCATTAGAGTTATTGGCTAAATAATCTCTCACCTCAGCATAACCAGGAAAAGACTCCTCACCACCATATGGAACTAACTGATCTTCAAAAGCCATAATCTCTTTAGGCAAGTTAGTTCTTAAACTGTCATATACCACTCCAGAGTCACTGAAATTCCAAACTCCAGCTGTGTTATCACTTTTTTCGAAAATAGTAACATTAAAACCTGCATCTAAAAACTTTTTAGCACAAATAATGCCACTAGCTCCAGCTCCAATTATTGCAACATGCTTAGTCATAACTAACTCTCTATACTGCATTTATAACCACTAAATTTACGAATATTTATTACACCTGTATCAAATATCAGATATTGTCCTTTTATACCCATTAATTTAGCTTCAATAATAGGGTCTTTATCAAAGTTAAATGATTTTATTTTTAATGGATATTGCTCTACTGGGAAATTTATATGTTGAACTTTTGAGTCAACAGGCTCGACACTATTTTCACCATATTTAGCTTTTATCTCAGCTATTTTTTCTTTTGACTTTTCTAATAACTCATCTCTCATAGCTAGTAGATCTAAATTTTCAGGTTCTCCCTGTAGCATCTTACGCCAGTTTGTTTTATCAGCTATATTCTCTTTTATAGCAACTTCTACAAGACCTGATAACAGTCTATTTTCTACTGCAAATATTGGTAGTGCGTAAGCTGCACCTTGATCTATCCATCTTGATGGTACATTCTTTATTTTTGTAATTCCTACCTTCATATTTCCAGTATTAGACAAGTAAACAATGTGTGTTTTTAGACAATTTTCCTCACCCCAACTAGAATCTCGACAAGTCCCTTCGGCATAATGACAAAGCTCTGGTTTAACTATACAAATATCACACTCTGGTAATCTGCGCATACACATAAAACAATGCCCTTGCGAATAACTCTTTTTGGTCTTTGCTCCACAAGACACACAGTTAATCTCACCGAGAAATTCTATTTTGATACTCTTGCCAATAAAATCATTAAATTTAATATCATCTATTTGATAAATAGCATTATTTTGGGCATCTAATGAAGTAGTCATCTTACGAAGCTTTATAGTTGAAAGTTGTGTCATAATTTTTTGTTAAAGAATAAATATCTTACTAGAATACCAAATATTATAACTAGTTAAAATGCTTCTCGTAATTAGTTATAATAAGTACATCAATAGATAAAAATACAATTTAATGAGTATCAGACTAGATAAATGGCTCTGGGCAGCAAGATTTTATAAGACTCGTGCTTTAGCAAAAAAAGCCATTGAAGGAGGTAAGGTGCATTTTCAAGGCCATAAAACTAAAGTCAGTAAAACTGTAAGTGTCGGGGACGAGTATCAAATCCAACAATCATATATTAAAAAAACAATAGTTGTACTAGCCCTTGATGATATTAGGAAACAAGCAACCAAAGCTCAGAAACTATACTCAGAAACTGCTGAAAGTATAGTTCAACGAGAAAAGGAAACTGAATTAAGAAAATCTGCTAGTTTTTTAAGCGCTGATAAACCCACTAAAAAGCAACGCCGTGAGATTATAAACTTTAAGAGAAAGGAGGATGGGTAGTAGATGCTATTTAGATTTGATAGTACTTTGAAGAGCTTTCTTAATAGCTTGTGAAGCATTTTTAGAATCACCAATAGTAGTTCTAATCATTTTTTCAGCATCTTTTTGCTTATATCCAAGTGCCATAAGAGCATCTACCGATTCATTAAACACTGAGTTTCCTTGAGGCGCTAGATTTGTAGTATCTGATGATGAAACACCTGCTCCACTATTCATAGAGTCTTCTTGTCCATGAATTTCATTTGCAAGCTTTAAGAGTTTATCGTAAATTTCCACAACTAACCTTTCTGCAGTTTTTTTACCAATTCCAGGAACAGTTGCTAATAAACCATAATCTTTATTTTCGATACAATGTAGTAAAGTTTTACACTCCATACCCGAAAGTATCGCTATAGCAGTTCTAGCGCCTACACCACTTACTTTGATTAACTCCCGAAATACTTTTTTATCAACTTTTGTTTTAAAACCATAAAGCTGTTGAGCATCTTCTCTTACCACAAAATGCGTATATAAAGAGACCTCTGTATTAGCATCACCTAATGAGTAAAAAGTAGTCATTGGCACAGAGACTTCATAGCCTAAACCACCCACATCTATAAGTAGTGCTGCTGGGTCTTTTTCTAGTAAGTTACCTTTTATAAAACTTATCATAAGTTATCTATTTATTTGTAAACATGTATAAAAGATAGAATAAAGCTTATTAACCAACAATCAAGTTAATCCTTTTAATAAACAACGATTTATATAAATGTTTTATAATTTTTTCTAACCCACCTTTTAGTTTTTTCTGGAACTTTAGGGTGTTTATACAAGTCTTCAAAAAACACTAATTTCAAATCACTTTCACAACCATACATCTCATCTAATAACTGTCCAAACTGCTCTGCAATAAGAGTATCTTCTTTTTCACCTAAATTCATAAATATATTTTTACATCTATTTGAAAAATATGCTTGCATCGCTTGCTCAATCCAAACAATAGTTTCTTTAGAAATTGCATTACTCTCTTTACCACTTATAAAACCTTTATACCAAATAGCATGTTTTAATCTAGCGTATTTCCTTCCATATAGATTATAAACAATGGCATGTATTTTCTCTCCTATACTTATACCATACTCACTATTTGGGTCTGTTTTAATATTTAAGCTAATTTCATCGCAAATATTCTTCCATCTCACTGCAAACATTTTTGCAGATATTTTTTTCTTTGACTGTGAGTCTTTTTGAAGTTGTTCATATTGCTGTATTTCAAGACCATCCAATATTTCTTTAATACTTTGATCTTGATAAATTTCCTGCATATTATGCTCCTTAATTAGCTTAGATATCTCATTAAAATCAAACTTTTCATTTTTACTTTTAGTTATTGCAATTTCTAGTACCTCTACCATTGATTGTAGGTGTATTTGTTGCTTTTGAAGAAGCTTTAATTGAAGATTCAAACTTTTACTTATATCAAGGTTATTGCTTAAAATCTCTTTTACTTGCTTTAAGTTAAAACCAAAAGCTTTTAATGCAATAATATTTTGAAGTTTTATTAAATCTTTCTCTGAATATATTCTATAACCATTTGAGGTTCTTATTGGTACTAATAAGCCAATTTTATCATAATGATATAAAGCCTTAATAGAGACTCCTGTTAGACTACTAATTTGTTTTGTATACCACTGCATAAATCTAGAGTTTCAAATAACTGATAATAGAATTATAAAGTATTACCCAAGGTTACGGTCAAACACTTTTTTGAATTTTATTTACTCTTAAAACAGTTTTTGAGATAGCAACTTACAATAAATAATAATTTTTTGAAAAAAGCACTAGTTTTAGATGTATTATTTCAATCTACCATGCACGATCTTTTTAGCACCAGTCATACGAGCTAATGATTTACTACTATGGTAATGACATATTGCTATAGCTAAAGCATCTGCAGCGTCTTCTGGTGGCTTCTTACTCAGACCAAGTAGTGATTGAACCATGTGTTGGATTTGCGACTTAGCTGCTCCACCATTACCAACTACGGCCTGCTTTACTTGTTTGGCAGAGTATTCGCTTACTTCTAAATTATTTATCGCAAGTGTACACATTGCTACACCACGAGCTTGTCCAAGTTTTAAAGCTCCACCAGGGTTTTGAAACATAAATATCTGCTCAATAGCAGATTCAGTAGGAGCGTAAGTATTTATTACTTCTGTGATTCCATCTGCAATTTGCTTTAGGCGATTTGCTGTAGCTTCTTCTGTGATCCTAATACAACCACTTGCTACATAATAGATTTTATTATCTTGGATTTTGATAACTCCAAAACCTGTAACACGAGAGCCTGGATCTATGCCTAGGATTATCATAATATAGAATAAGCAAGCTTATTAAAGAACATGACTAACCTAACTGTTCCATTAACTCTTGAGTGAAGTTAGCATTTGAATACACACTTTGCACATCATCAAGATCTTCTAGTTTATCAATAAGATTCATAACCTTTTCAGCAGTATCTACATCTAATTCAGCTTTTACATCAGCATCAAATGTCACTTCAGCACTTATTGCAGCAAATCCTTTCTCAACTAAAGATTCTTGCACATCAGAGAAATCCTGTGGCGCAGTAATTACATCAATACTGCCATCTTCATGAGTTACTACGTCTTCTGCACCAGACTCTAATGCAACTTCCATAATAGTGTCTTCGTCAACACTATCATCATAAGATATAATCCCCTTTTTCTCAAACATATAACCAACAGAACCATCAGTACCAAGATTACCACCGCTTTTTGAAAAAGCATGGCGAACTTCTGCTACAGTACGGTTACGATTATCAGTCATACAGTCAACCATAATAGCTACACCAGCAGGGCCATAACCTTCATAACGTACTTCTTCTACATTAGCACCATCATCACCACCAGCACCTTTTGCTACTGCTCTTTCTACGGTGTCTTTACTCATATTATTTGCAAAAGCTGTAGCTACTGCAGCTCTTAAACGAGGATTAGCATCTTTATCGCCACCACCTAATCTTGCAGCAACTGTTATCTCACGAATAAGCTTAGTAAAAACCTTACCTCTTTTAGCATCTTCTTTGGCCTTCTTATGCTTAATGTTTGCCCATTTACTATGACCTGCCATTATTCTCTTCCTTATTTTTTTATAGCTATAATACTACTATTTGAGTATTACAGTCTTCCTATGGTTTAACCATAAGCTCCATTTTGAAATTTAAATTTTTGCATTAAATATAGCCAATAACTTTTTCAACTAATTTAGCAATCCCCTCAGATGCTTCCAATATATTTTTTGCACACATATATGCAGGTGTTGATACAAGTTTTACACCATCATCAACACATATATTCGTTGCATCCATAATTTCCACTTCTGCACCTTTTTTTGCCAATATAGCTGATGTGTTCTCATCCGTACCAACTGTAGCTCTAGTACCTTCAGGATAAATTAAAGGTATCATTAATGGTGCTATGCAAATATATCCAGCAGGCTTGTCTGCAAGATAAAAAGCTCGTGCAAATTTTTGTACTTCTTGATTCATGGTATAAGATTCATCACCAACAAAGGCAAAGTTCATAATGTTTTTTGCTGCACCAAATCCACCGGGAAAAATCACAGCATCATAATCATCACTATCAGCATCATCAAGATCAATCACATTACCACGTGTAATGCGAGCTGACTCCTCTAGAATGTTTCTCGCTGACGCTTTTGAATCAATAGATTGCTGCAGATGATTAATTACATGACTTTGATCTTCATTTAATGCAACGCCTTGCCATTCTACACCTTGTTTTTCTAACTCAAGAATAGTTAATACAGCTTCTTGTATTTCAGTACCATCTAAGTATCCAGACCCAGAAAGCACAACCGCCACTTTTGCCATTTTCACACCTATAGTCTTTATATTTCACAAACCTAAATTATCTTTTTTAAAGATTCTATCAGCTCTATAGCTTGATCGAACCATTGGTCCTGAGGCTACTTCTAAAAAGCCCTTTTCTAAGCCTATTTTACGATACTCTTCAAACTTTGCAGGAGTAACAAATCTCTCTACACTCAAGTGATGTTTTGTTGGTTGCATATATTGTCCTAAAGTTAAAACATCCACGCCAACATTCCTTATATCATCCATAGCTTGATAAACTTCTTCATCTGTTTCACCTAAACCAACCATAATACTTGTTTTGGTTATTACATTAGGAGATTTCTCTTTAGCATATTTCAAAAAGTTTAAAGTTTGCCAGTAACCTGCTCTAGGATCACGAACAGGATGGGTAAGTCTTTCAACTGTCTCAATATTTTGAGCTACAACATCAACAGGTGTTGCAAGAATTTTATCTATATTTGATATTTCACCAGCAAAGTCAGGTGTTAAAGCCTCTACTTTTATACTACTGTCCACATCTTTTATAGCTGATATAGTTTTTGCATAATGCTCTGCCCCACCATCTTCAAGATCATCTCTATCAACAGATGTCAAAACAACATATTCAAGATTCATAAGTTTGACACTTTTAGCTGTATTTACTGGCTCATCTTTATCAAGCCAACCTTTTGGATTACCTGTATCTACTGAGCAAAATTTACAAGCTCTAGTACAAACTGCACCCATAAGCATAATAGTTGCCGTACCATGAGACCAACACTCATTAATGTTTGGACATTTTGCCTCTTCACAAACAGTTGCTAGTTTATGCTCTTTAGTTATAGACTTAACCTTTAAATATTCTGCTGAATTTTGCTTTTTAACTTTTAACCAGTCGGGTTTACGAATATGTACAGAATTTTCTTTTTTATCTCTTATACCATCTTTTACGGCATGAAAACCCTGCTCTGTAGTATATTTACCGCCACTTTGGACTTTTACTTTTATGTTAGATATTTCTTTCATACTTATTAGATAAATAGTATTTATATAAAGTTGAGCTACATTATAAAAGATATAGACCTGTTTATAAACAGTTTGATTAGATATATTTCTTAAAAGAATTTAGTGCGTGTATTTATTGACAAACTTTCTAAGCAACAATATTGCTAAAGAAGCTAATACTGCGATTAGTACGAATGCATCTAATGCATCTGCCATATTTGTTTTAGCTAATACCACATCCGTTTCTGGGATATAAAAATAAGAAGATAAAACGCCCCCAAGTTTACCACCTATACCTAGTGTAATTAGCCATATTCCCATATATAGAGCTACAAAACCTTTTGGAGCTATCTTAGTAACTAAAGAAAGCCCTATCGCTGAAATACAAAGCTCAGATATACCTATAATGAAATAGCCTATTATAAATGCAAAAGGTGAGACTTTAATACTTCCAGGAGTCGCATAAATAAACACTTCTATAACAATAAACGCTAAAGCCATCACTACAAAAGCAAGGTTAAACTTGTCAATATCATTAGTCATTCTATCTTTTTTAGCAAGATATATCCAAAGTCTGCCCATAATCACTGCAAAAGCTAAGATAGTTAATGACACCACACTCAATATTTGACCAGAATTCAAAAGATATTGCTTAACCGAATACTCTACAAATAAAAGCAAGCAAATAAACATCTGAAAATATAAAGCCCAATATACTATAGATAACAAAAAGAATACCGATGCAGCTATAACTTTACGGACACTACTTTTCTTGATAGAAATAAGCAATATAAAAATTGACACAATTGCTGAAGCTAAAACTGAATAATTTGCTACTTCAGGGTACTTAAACACATAAAATAATAAAGATATATAAACTACTAAAATCAAGCAAACTCTGAGAATAACTAATAGGCTAAATCTAATATCTAGCAAATGCTTATCTATAAGTTTATAACCACTACATAACATTATAAACATTAATAAATTGACCACTAAACTACTATAGAATGCTATATCGTAACCGAAGTGATCTTTTAGTGATGTTGCAAGGATTAACCCAAGAAAACCACCAAGATTTATACCCATATAAAAAACATTAAAACCAAAATCTCTTCTTGAGTCATCAAAAGAAGAACGGTCATAGAACCTGCCTATAAAAGCCGCCATATTTGACTTGATAAGTCCACTACTGATACATATCAGACCTAGCCCTAAACACAGGCTGTTTTGACTTGATGCTGAAGCTAGTAAAAAGTAACCTACTAACATTAAAGCAGAACCTAAAAGCCCTGCTCGATAGTACCCCAATAGGCGTTCCGCTATATATCCTCCAACAATTGCAGATATATAGATCATAGCTAATGCTGTACCAACTAGAGATGCCGATAACTCTTGAGATATATTAAATTTTTCTATTAGAAAAAATATAAGTAATGATTGAACTACATAATACCCATATCTTTCAGCAAACTCTGCCAAAGCTGTTATAGACAGAACCTTTCTTTCTTCTATAATATCGTGTCTTTCTCTTTTATATGTTTTCATAATCTTGTTATTTTTAAATACCTAACTTTATAATAATAGCATAATGTAAATGAGTTAAAAAAAATATAAATTTACTACTCAAGCTCTAAAAGCTCTTCCCATAGAATATATTTCTGCTCTAAATCTTGGTTTAATTCACCAAGTTTATTTTCAACCTTACTAATTTCTGTTGGTGATTTTTGATAAAAAGTTACATCTGCCATTTCTGCCTCTATATTCGAAACACTCTTTTCTAGTTTTTCAATTTGAACTGGTAAATTTCTTAAAACTTTTCTTTGCTCGTGCGTTAGCTTACTAGCTTGCTTAACCTCTATTTTTGATGATGAATTACTGGTTAGATTTTGATTTGAGTTTGACTGAGCTTTCTGAAAGATCCAATCATCATAGCCGCCAACATATTCACTTAACTCACTATTTTCAAAAACTATAGTGCTTGTAGCGACATTGTTTATAAATTCTCTATCATGACTCACTAAAAGCAATGTCCCTTGATAGTTTATAAGCATTTCTTCTAGTATTTCTAATGTTTCAATATCAAGATCATTTGTCGGCTCATCTAAAACTATAATATTACTTGGCTTAGAAAGAATCTTAGCTAATAATAAACGGTTTTTCTCTCCGCCTGACAAATGCGTAATTGGAGCATGAAGCCTATCTGGTGTGAAAAGGAATTTTTGTAAATATGTAATTACATGAACTTCTTTGCCTGCAATATTTATAAAGTCAGAACCTTCCTTAACATTATCAATAATACTCAAAGACATATCTAGCTGATCTCTTAACTGATCAAAATAAGCCACCTTGATATTATCAGCATGTTCAATTTCACCAGCATTAGGTTTAGCTGTACCTAACAAGCAATTAAGTAAGCTACTTTTACCACAACCATTTTTCCCAATAATTGCTATCTTGTCACCCTTATGTATCTCAACACTAAAGTCTTTAAAGAGCTTTTTATTTTCAAATTCACAAGAGATATTTTTAGCTTGGATAAGTTTTTTAGATGATTTTTCTGTCGCTGCGACTATATCAGCACCACCAACTTTAACCCTACGTTGCTTACGATCTTTACGCATTTGTTCTAATGCTCTTACTCTACCTTCATTACGAGTACGACGAGCTTTCACTCCTTGACGAATCCATACTTCTTCTTGAGCAAGTTTCTTGTCAAACTCACTATTAGCTTTTTCTTCAGCATTTAATATTTGTTCTTTTTTTTCTAAGAATGTCTTATAGTTACCATCAAACTTATAAAGTTTGCCTCTATCTAATTCAACTATACTCTTAGCAACATTATTCAAAAATTCTCTATCATGCGTTATAAAAAGTATTGCTCCTTTAAAATCTCTTAAAAACTCTTCCAACCATTTTATTGAGTCAATATCTAAGTGGTTAGTAGGTTCATCAAGAAGCAACAGATCAGGATTATTAACCAATGCTCTTGCCAGTATTACACGCCTTTTCATACCACCTGAAAGCTCTTTGAAACTACCATCTAAATCGAGTTTAAGCTTTGACCCAAGTATATCAACCTCATTTAAAAATCCCCATGCATGGTTATGATCAATATCTTTCTGTAACCCTTCAAGCTCTTCCGACATAGGGTTTGTTTCTAAGAGTTTGTTATATCTTTTTAATTTTTCACCTATTTCGCCTAATCCAGACAATACAACATCTCGAATAGTTCCATCAAGTCCCGCCGGTACATCTTGCACCATGCTAGATACTACGGCATTGTTATGCACTATAACCTCGCCGGCTTCAGCTTGCATTTTATTTTCAATAATTTTAAGAAGTGTAGATTTACCTGTACCATTACGACCAATAAGACATATTTTCTGGCCTTTACTTATTTCTAAGTTTGCATTATCAAGAATAATTTGTGTGCCAAAGTTTAGAGAAATATTTTTTAGAGAGATTAATTGCATTAATTTTTATAGTGTATTTAAGCTAGCTTATTATTCTACCTTTTCCTTCATGATTTTAACAGCAAATACAAACAATATTACTGCAACAAAAAACATTCCTCCACCAAATGTAATTGGTGCTGATGGCGATGTTGAAGATAAATGACCCATCATTAAATCATTTAAAAACCATGCTAACCCAAATCCAGCACCAGCAGCTCCCATAGCTTTTCCTTGCTCTCTACTTGAAACAGCTGATGAAATCATTGTTAATAAAGCTGTATAACACAAAAGCTGAGATACTGATAAAATCGCAGCTAAAATCCACTGACCTTCTTGAGGACCTATAATTCCAACAAGAATACTTCCCACACCTAAAACAATAGCAGCCGGAACAAAAACATTAGAATTACTAAATTTCGTAAAAAGTTTAGGTTGTAAAACCAAGCAAGCTACTGCCGTTGACAGTCCCATTAACGCATAAAAAGCACCTATATCCGCGACACTATAGCCATAAACATGGTCTAAAAACAATGCTACACCTTGGCCATAAAAGCCCCAGCCGCACTGCAGTAACAAATAAACTACACCTATCACTCTAACTCGCTTATCAGACACTAAAAAAGATATAGTTTTATAAATACTACCAATCTGAATAATTAAACCAGGATTTTTTGGTAAATCTTTTTTCATCACTATTGCAACAAAAATTACATTGATAAAAGCCATCACTGCAGCAAATGCAAATGGTAAAGTATGATGAACATTTACAGATGCAACTAAACTTGTAATCACCGGACCAATAACAAACCCTAGAGACGCTGCCATAGTTACAAACCCAATATTTTTAGATTTATTTTTCTCATCTGACATATCTATTATAGCTGCTTGAGCAATCTCAAATGCACCACCAGCTAAACCACTGATAAATCTACTAGCAACAAACATTATAAAATTATGTGAATAAATCGCATAAATAGATAGTAAATACGAAAGAAACGTACTTATTAACGCTATTATCAATATTGATTTACGACCATATTTATCAGATAATTCTCCAATAATTGGGCAGCCTATCAGTAAGCCTAGTGGCCAACAAGATAAAGCTATAGAGTAATACCAGTTCTGAAAATTACCGCCTGGATCGCCAAATGTTACACAGATATTATCAAAAAATAGAGATGGCATAATCGGAAAAACTAATCCTGCAGCCATAACATCTATAATAATAGTTGTAATAAGTATCATTATTACAAGATTTTTTGGATATAATTTCATGATTCCCTCTAACTTCTAAACAAGAAAAATAAATATTTTTCAAGCTCAAATACTATATTAAAAACTCTTATTTAGCAAGGTTTTCAATGCTTTGATATTTGTAAGATATAGTTGTATTCTTTAGAAAATTTTTCTAATGCATCCAAAAACATTTTTATGCAAAATAAAAATATTTCATCATGCTGTTCATCCTCTAATAAAGGCAAAATATGTTTATCATACTTAACAACTTCATGATAACTTATCCTTTTTCGACTTTTAATATCTTTAGCAATGTTTTCCAGTGATTCAACAATATGTTGCTTGAACATTTTAAAAACCTCATCATTAAGATTTTCAAGAGTTTTATCACTAAATCTAGACTCTAAATATTCATAAGAAATAATCATATACCTATAAAGTCTACGGGAATATAAGCTCATTTTCTCAAATTCTTTTACACTCTTATCAGATTTTTCATACTTTAGTTCTTTAATAAGATTTAGATGCTTTGCAAATTCGCCAAATAAACTTTCCCTCAACTTGCGGTGATCATCATTTCTTTCGATAAATAAGATTTCAAAGAAATCTCTAACTTGCAAAATAGTTTTAGCATAACTCTCTTTAAGTCTAGTTTCTGCTCGTATCGGAAATACAAGTCTATTTACCAATAGAGATATACCTATCCCTAAAGATATTTCAGCAGCTCTATACATTGCTACTTGCACACCAGGATTCTGGTTTAATAAAATTATGATTAATGTAATCCCTGACAAAGTACCTGCGTAACCAAACTTTGACGATGATCCAGCCATATACACTGCGAAGATAATGAAAGGTATAGCAAAACAATAATGCAACCACCGAGGAACCAACAATAAAATAATAATAGCAATGATTGCTCCAATTACAGTTCCTAAAAACCTCATTAAAGCTTTATCTAAAGCCCCTCCTAAATTAGGCTGAGTAGACATTACAACTAACACTGTAATTACTATCCAAAGATATGATTGAGCCATCTGAAAGTGACTTTCTAAAAACATACCTAACAGATAAGCTATAGATGCAGCTAGAGCTGCCTTTAATGCATTTATTGCAGCATATTTTTTACTATTTAAAAATGCTAATTGCATTTGATCTCCCTACTTTAATTTTAATAGCAACGCACATCGTAGTAAGTACTTGTAAGATAATGATTAAGTGAGTTTTGAAAGCATTATTTTTGTACAGCTGCACAAGAACCAAGTGCTAGCATTTCTCTTACTTTTTATGCGATCTAAATAAGATAATCAACTTACTAAATAAGGGACGAATCACCCTAAAGTTTAATCCAACCCTCTCTGCCTTACACCTTCATATAATGCAATGCCTGTAGCTACCGATACATTCAAACTGGAAACCTCTCCAAGCATTGGCAACTTAGCTAAAAAATCACAGCTTGATTTAGTTCTTGCTCGCATTCCCGAGCCTTCTGCTCCAGCAACTATAGCTATAGAATCCTTCAAATTCATAGCATATAAATTCTCATCTGCTTCTCCAGCTAACCCAACTATCCATACACCTGCCTTTTTTAACTTTTCGATAGCTCGAGCAAGGTTTGTTGCAACTACTATCTTAGTATGCTCAGCTGCACCACACGCAACTTTTTTTACTGTAGCATTTACTGGCGCACTATTATCTTTTGAGACAACTATAAAATCAACCCCTGCTGAATGTGCTGAACGAATACAAGCACCAAAATTATGTGGGTCTTGCACATTATCAAGAACAAGTATAAAAGCTTCTTTGTTTGTAGGTAACAAACCTTCAATATCATTTTCTGAATAACTTTGAAAATCCACTTTCTCTAATGCAAAAATGCCTTGATGCGTAACGCCTTTTTTTATTCTAAAAGGTAACTCCTTAACATTTTCAACGAAACTAACTCTTAAACTATTAGACTTTGCTTTTTCCAAAATTTTTTCAACCTTAGGGTTATCATTTTGCTTTTTTAATATAAAAATCTCTTTTGCTTGGTCAGTATTTACCAAACTATCCACTGAGTGGATTCCATAAACTAAACTACTCATTTATTCTCCAATAATGCTACTAGCTTTTCTCTAAGCCCATCAAATGAGCCATTACCCATCATAACTATCTCTATTTTTTGTTTTTTATTTACCACTATACCCTTTATATTTTCAACAAAACTATCGACCGTTTTCATATATTTAACAGAGCTATTATTACCTAACAACTTTTTTGCATCCCACTTTAATAACTCATGGTCATATAAAAGTACGCTATCTGCTTTTAGTATTGCTTTAGGTAGATTTTCTTTATTATTGCCCTGTCGCATCGTATTTGAACGAGGATCAATAATTGCCACCACGAATGCTTCTGCAGTTTTATTACGTACTGCATCAAGTGTTAGTTCAATAGATGTTGGATGATGTGCAAAGTCATCGTATAGTGTTATGCTGTCTGATTTATAAAGCACCTCTAAGCGCCTTTTTATCCCTTTAAACTCTGCAAATGCTTTTTCAATCACACTATTTCTTATACCTATCTGCTTAGCTACAGTATATGCACTTAATGCATTAAGTGCATTATGCTCACCGATAACATCCCATTTTATAGATACAAACTCGCTACTACCTGAGTATATATCAAATTTAGAATAATCAGCCTCATGGTTACCAATATGAAAACCCTCTGTATCTTGCACTTTCATAAGTTTTGACCAGCAACCCATATCGATAATTTTCTGTACATTTGCATCTTTACCATTATAAATAACAGTTGCTTTAGCAGGCATTTTTCTAAGTAGTTGATGAAATTGCCAATATATTGCTTCGATATCTTTAAAAATATCCGCATGATCGAACTCAAGATTATTTATGACCAAAATATCAGGAGCATAATGTATAAGCTTTGAGCGTTTATCAAAAAAAGCTGTATCGTACTCATCTGCTTCTATTACAAAAAAATCAGATTCTGTATAACGAGATGAAACACCAAAATCAGCACTAATACCACCCACTAGAAAGCTAGGGTTTAACCCAGCCTCTTCAAGTAGCTTTATAGTCATAGTCGTAGTAGTTGTTTTACCATGAGTTCCTGCAAGAGCAATGACTTTTTTATGTTTTAAAATATTTTGATAAAGCCACTCTGGTCCACTAAAATAATTAAGTTCATTATCTAAAACATACTCGATTATTGGCATTCCACGTTTCATCACATTACCGATAATTATTTCATTAGGCTTTGCATCAAGTTGAGATACATCAAAACCTTGGATAATCTCTATACCTTGTGACTGCAAATAAGTACTCATCGGTGGATACACACCTAAATCTGAGCCTGTGACCTTATAACCTTTTTGTCTAGCAAGTATAGCTAGTGAGCCCATGAAGGTTCCACAAATACCTAGTATATGAATGTGTTTTGACATAAAAGTATTCTAAAATCTAATTTGACTACATTATAGCAACTTATATCTATGAAGCCTATGTTTAGTACGTAAGGTCGGTTATAATTAAGCTATTACAAATTTACTAATTAAAACTATGTTTATAGATTTCGCACTAAAAAGCCAAGTGCTAAAGTTTGGTGAATTCACGCTAAAATCAGGTAGAATCAGCCCATATTTCTTCAATGCAGGACTATTTAATACGGGTAAACAGCTTGCTACACTTGCTGAATTTTATGCACAAAAAATATCACAAAGTGACATCAAATATGATGTACTCTTTGGTCCTGCCTACAAAGGCATACCCTTGGTAGCAGCTATATCTACTATCTTAGCTACCAAATATAATGTCGACATGCCTTATGCATTTGATCGTAAAGAAGCAAAAAAACATGGTGAAGGTGGTGTTTTTGTCGGTGCTGATATGAGCAATAAAAAAGTTTTACTTATTGATGATGTGATGACGGCTGGCACAGCTTTTTATGAATCAAAAGAAAAGCTTAAAACAATACATGCTGAAATTGCTGGAGTTGTGCTTTCTATAGATCGTGAAGAAAAATCTAAAGATAGTGATATTTCAGCGACTAAAAAGATCTCGCAAGATTTTAATATACCAGTATTAGCTGTAACAAATTTTTCAGCTATCTATGAGTATGTAAAAGAGAATCTCAGTGATGATACTATATTAAAATTCAAAAACTATCGTGAAAAATATGGATCATAATAAAGACATTTACATTGTTGCAGACCTTCATTTAAACGAAGGTCATGCAGAAATGGCTGAAGTTTTTAAACAATTTTTAAAAAGCATAACAAGTTCAGAAAATATACTTTTTATCATGGGTGACTTTTTTGATTACTGGATTGGCGATAATCATAAAGATGAGTTTTATCATGAAATAACAAGCTGGTTAAAGAAAGCTTGCGACGATGGACTAGAAATACTGTTCATCCATGGCAATCGTGATTTTCTAATTGGTAAAAAATTTGCTAAGCAAAGTGGTGTGAAAATACTAAAAGATCCATACTATGCAACAATTGCAGGTAAGAAAATACTATTTTCACATGGTGATTTATTTTGCACAGATGATAAAAGCTACCAAATATATCGCAAATGGATTGCTTATAACTACCCTCTTAGATTTATATTTAGAAGACTCCCATTGTTTTTGAGAGAAAAAACTGCTCAAAATGTTAGGAATCATAGTTATGCAAAAAATCGTAAAGATCCTACTGTAGATGTAACTGCTGAGGGTATTGCTAAATATCGTAAAGATTGTGATGTAATAATTCATGGTCATACACATAGAATGAATATCCATCATGAAAAAAATTATATTCGCTATGTCCTTGGTGACTGGTATAAAACCGGTAATTATATAAAAATTTCAAAAGATGGTGAGATAGGTTTAATTCGAGAAATTAAACTTTAATTCGATAACACTGCAACTAAATGCTAATATTTCTTTCAATACCGTTTTTTTAAGAACCTCTTATGAATACTAAAACTAAAATGCTTCCCTTGCCTTTTTGGATAATTTGGTCTTTAGAACTATGGGAAAGATATGGTTTCTATGGTATTCAATCAATACTAATGTTGTTTTTGATTGGAAAACTGAATCTCTCAGAAGCTGAATCTTATGTACTATTTGGTACATTCAATGCCTTCTTATTTGCATTCATTTGGTTGGGTGGTTGGATTGGTGATAGCATATTAGGAGCCAAACGAACCATTATAATTGGTGCTTTGTTTTTGATTATTTCATATGCTAGCCTAAGCATAGTTGATACTAATACTATATATTATTCATTAGCCGGAATTATTGTAGGAAACGCTCTTTTTAAAGCGAATCCATCTTCTTTGATATCTAAGCTTTATGAAGATAACCCTGAAATGCTTGATTGCGCAATAACTCTATACTATATGTCTATTAGTGTGGGTTGCTTTATAGCAACTGTTTCAATCCCTTTATTATCTCAACACTACAGTTGGTCAATAGCATTCATCTCGTGTTCAATTGGTCTTATTATCGGTTTGATTGGCTATATTGGGTTTTATAAAAAACTTAGTTCTATACATACGACAGCCGGTGGAAAACCACTAAGTATCAATTCTTTAATCACGGTTGTCTTATTAGCTGTATTTAGTGTATATATAGTAGCTTTATTACTATTACATACTCTGATAAGTAACATTTTAGTAGTCACAACACTTATCATAGCTACTTTGTACTACATCCTTTCTATGACAAAAGAAAGTAACAAATCTCGCATCAAGATGCTTGTAGCCTTATTACTATTTGCACAGGCTATAGTATTTTTTGTAATGTATAACCAAATGCCTTCTACAATGATTCTTTTTGTTAAAAACAATGTTAATCATGCTTTTTTTGGATACAACATATCACCAGCCCAATACTATATTTTCAACCCTATGGCTGTTTTAATATTCTCTCCAATATTATCTAAAATTTATACAAACTATTCATCGACTCATGCAACAAAATTTTGTGCTGGAATGACTTTTTGTGCTATTGCTTTTCTAATTCTATATATTCCCCAGTTTACCACAACATCAGGAATCGTATCTAGTTGGTGGGTTATTAGCTCTTATTTCTTTATATCTATAGGAGAGTTACTCATATCTGCTTTAGGTTTAGCTATGATGCTAAGCTTATGCCCTAAAAGAATGTCTGGGTTTGTTTGTGGATTTTGGTTTTTAAGTGCTATGTTAGCTGGTCCGATATCTGGTTGGGTAGGTAAATTAACAGCAGTAAGTGCTAATATCACTCCATCTGAAAGCATACAAACCTATGGAAATGTATTTGGTAGTATTGGGCTAACAGTTGCAATAGTATCTATATTAATGTGGTTCGCTAGACCATATATAAACAAGCTTTTGAAGAATTAGTTAGATAAACTAAACACTCCCTACAGAATCCTCTTCCTATGTAACCAAATCCATACTAATGGAATAGCTACAATTATTATGTCTGCAACTACTAAAATCATCGTATATTGGAAGACATTTTTCACATGAGAAAATGATGGTGGGAAAAGCCCTAATATAAAGCCAAGTATACACATAAATATAGCAACACAAGACATACTTACCAACAACCAGTTAGTACCTCTCTTACCAACATAAAAAACTCTATGTTCATTAGCTTTTTTAAATCTTAAGCGGATAGCTGCAGCAAACACCATAATCCACATTACAACGGTAAATTGAGCTGTTATTGCCACAAGTAAAGCAAATGCTGCATATATAGATGGCATAACTAAGAATGCTAAAGACAAAAATATAACTATCGCCACTTGAATAGCTAGCATATTTACAGGCATTCCATATTTATTTTTACCTGCCATAACCTTAGGGAAAAACTCTTGTTCTGCTGCTGTTTGCATCCCACGAGCAGGACCAAGCACCCAAGTGCTCAAGGCTGCTAGCATTCCTATTGTTACCATGATTGTTACTATTGGCTTCATATCTGCTAGACCAACGATGCTCAGCACTTCTGAAATTCCTTGAATAAGCCCATTAAGCACATTCACATCTTTTACAGGAATCACAATCATAAGTGAGACTGTTGCCAATATAGTCAAAGAAACAATTGTAACTGTTGCTAAAAGTATCGATTTAGGAATATTCTTCTGAGGGTTTTCAATATTTGTCATGTGAAATGCTACAGACTGAATACCTGAATACGATGATAATGTCTTCACAAGCAAGGCATAAGTGCCTAAAGATAGTGCTGGCAAGAAATCACTAGCCCCATTAAATTGTAAATGATTTTGCCCTGTGGATACAAAATATATAGCCCCAGCAATAAGTATAATCCCTGGAACTATCATTCCAAAAACCACGCCAATTATATTAAGAATAATCACTCTACGCATTGGCCAACAATTAAACAAACTAACCGCTACAAATGTTGCAACCATTACAAGCCAAAAAGCAAAACTAGTTTGAGTATTTTCTACAAATCCTCGAAACCCTATATATGCAAAAGTTGCTATAAGTGCTGTAACCGTACTTGGAAAGCCTACTACATTATTAAACCACTCAAGCCACATTGCTAGCACGCCTGCTTTTTCACCAAGGCCTGCTTTAACCCAACTAAATACACCACCATTATTTTCAGTAAGCATACTACTTAATTCAGCACATATAAGTGCCGTAGGTATTAAAAATGTAATTGCTGCGATTATGTAAAAAAATACGCTCTGTAAGCCTATAGTCGCCATAAAAGCAATAGAACTTAAACTTACAATCGCTGATATATTAAGAGCTGTGAGAGATAATACTGAAATTTTTTTCTTAGAATATTGCATAAATTTTAAACCCTTTAAATAAAGTATTCTTTAACGGTTGGACGAAGATTATACTCACTCGCCAAAACCTTTCCATAAGCACCTGCTGAATATATAGCCACTAAATCACCTCTTTTTGATCTAGGTAGTGGATAGTGCTTTGCAAAAACATCACTTGACTCACAAATAGGTCCAACTATATGGTATGGTTGTTTTTCTTGTTCATTTTCAAAGTTAGTCAAAGCTACTATCTTGTGTTGTGCTTGATAAAGAGCTGGTCGCAGAAGCTCAGTCATTCCAGCATCTAGAATCACAAAATCGGTATTTCCTGTGGTTTTAGTAAATAAAACCTTACTCAAAAGTATTCCAGACTGAGCCACTAAAGATCTACCAAGCTCAAAATGAACAGCCATCGTATCTTTAAACTTAAAGTCTGTGGCAATATTTCTAAAAAACTCATCGAAATCTACTATAGGGTTTTCTTTTGGATTAGCATAATTAATCCCAAGCCCTCCGCCAAAATTTATATGTTTAACTTCTACGCCTCTATCAAACAAGCTCTCAAGATGATTATTTACAGTAGCTGCTAAATCATTAAACACATTTAAGTTTAAAATTTGTGAACCTACATGATAATGTAATCCAATAATGTTTATGTTTTTGAGTGTAGAAGCCTCTTTAGATATAAACTCTTCAACCATATCAAAAGATATACCGAACTTATCATCAAACTGTCCCGTACTAATATAATGGTGCGTTTGAGCATCTATATCAGGGTTTACTCTTATGCATATATTTGCTTTTTTCTTCTTAGCTTCTGCAAATTTATTTATTATTTGAATTTCTTCTATAGACTCACAGTTAAATGCAAAGATGTCTGCATCTAAAGCTAGTTCGATCTCCCAGTCTGCTTTACCAACTCCAGCAAAAACTATATGACTTGGTAGTACTCCTTCGTTTAAAGCTCTTTGAACTTCACCACCACTTACACAATCTATACCCATACCGTACTTTTTAGCATAGCTTATAATTTCAGTACTATGGTTCGCTTTAATAGCATAATGTATGACTGCATTTGCAAAATGTTTATCAACAGCTTTTTTGGCAGTGTCAAAAGTCTCATCTAAAATATTTTTATCATAGATGTAACATGGTGTGGTAATTCCAGAATCTGCAAATTTAACTAACTGTTTACTATCAAATATTTTGAATTTATTCATTTTATTCCTTATGATTTAAGATAAGTTTGGTAAATGCCATTGTGCTTTAACTTGCTCATAGCTTTTAGATGTTAGCTGAACTATTACAGGGTTTTTAGAGGACTCTATCCAGCTTTGTAAATTTTTAATATCAGTTTCTGCCATCGCTGTACAACCTTCTGTTCCAGTACTAGGTGATTTCCAGATATGCATAAATATACATGATCCTTTTTTTGCTTCGGCCGGATTGTGGTTATAAAGCAGTTCAATACCATACTTATATTGAGGCACTTTTACCATATGCTCGGATGATTGCCAATCTTTAGTATATTTTGAAGTGTTTATTATATCATTATAGTATTTAGAACTACTGTCATCTATACACTCTATACCTGTTTTAACCTGTACATAATTTGATAAATCAGAATCTTCAAAGCCAAAAGTTTTACCTATTTTAAAAACTCCTGCAGGAGTTTTACTATCTCCTTCAGTTTTATTCGCTAATTTACTATATTCAAAACTTTCTGTGGGAGCTAAACCTTTTTTACCAATTACTACATCAATATTTTTTTTTACAATAATCCAATCATTATTTTTATCTTTGTCAAAATATGACATCTTAGCTTTGACACTATCCCAACTATTAGGATTAACAATTATTAATTGCTTTGACCTATCTATTGTTTGTACATTAATATCTTGATGCATGACCAACCTTTGGGTATCTCTGTAATATTTTTAGTCATTAAGAAAAAGGTTTTTGGAAGTTTTATAAAGAGTAAAGGAGGCAAAAGAAGAGTATCTAAAATAGTTTAGATATTCCAAATAACACTCATAAAACTAAACCCTAAACTCATACTCATCTTTATACTTTTTCTCTTTTTTAAAAAAACACTAGTAAAATCTTTAATGTACAATAATAAAGAATAGCGCCCCCATTGTAAAACACTTCACAACAATTAAATTAAATAGCTAATCTTTTATTTCAAAAAAAGCTCTCTCAAAGTATAATAAGCCTACATATTCAAATTATAAATATAATACCGATGAACTATTTAAACCTTAGCTTGTTAATATTCGCTTATCTCTTAGGATCAATCAATAGTGCGATTATTGTTTGTTACATCTTTAGACTACCATCCCCTAGAAGTATTGGTTCAGGTAATCCTGGCACAACAAATGTTCTTCGTATTGGTGGTAAAGTACCTGCTGCTATTACACTAGTCTTTGATATTTTAAAAGGGCTAGCACCTGTTATTATCGCAAAAATGCTTACTGCAAATGAGTTCATAATAGCTTGTACTGCTCTTTATGCGATATTAGGCCATGTTTTCCCAATATTCTTTGGATTTAAGGGAGGAAAAGGTGTTGCTACTTTGATTGGTACATTATTTGGTTTTAGCTTCATTTTAGGATTAATATTTGTAATCACATGGCTGTGTGTTGCAGTTATTACAAAATACTCCTCGTTAGCTGCATTAGTTGCAACAGTTGTAGCAAGTATATCTGTTATATTTATGGCTAACTTGCAGATTGCTGCTCCATTTTTAATTATTGCAATCATGATACTAGTTAAACATAAAGGCAATATCCAAAGACTAATTAGTGGTCAAGAAAGTAAAATCGGCGACAAAGCTAAGGCGAAATAAATGATACAAATCAAAAATTTAAAAAAAGAGTACCGTACAGATAATGTTAGTAATTTAGTACTCGACAATATTAACCTTGAAATTAATCAAGGTGAAATATTTGGTATAATCGGACATAGTGGAGCTGGCAAAAGTTCACTTCTAAGATGTCTAAATCTGCTTGAAGAACCAACAGATGGTTCTATATTTATTGCTGATGAAAATATCACTAAAAAATCACCAAAGCAGCTTAGAGCATTCCGTAAAAAAGTCTCGATGATCTTTCAACATTTCAATCTACTTTCATCACGAACTGTGTTTGAAAATGTTTCTTTACCTCTAGAAATACAAGGTGTTTCAAAAGCTGAAATAAAAAAGCGCGTCCATGAATTACTTGATTTAGTTGAGCTTCCAAATAAGGCAAACGCATACCCGCAAGAGCTAAGTGGAGGACAAAAACAAAAAGTAGCTATTGCAAGATCTCTAGCTCTAAACCCTTTGGTTCTACTATCAGATGAAGCAACTTCTGCTTTAGACCCTACTTCTACAAAACAAATATTAGCTTTACTAAAAAGGCTAAATAAAGAACTTGGCTTGACTATAGTCCTTATAACCCATGAAATGGATGTTGTGAGAAATATCTGTGATAGAGTAGCAATTATTGACAACGGTCAAATTAGTGAAATGGGAAAAACTCTTGATGTGTTTTTAGACCCTAAGGCTGATGTTACTAAGTCTTTTGTAGAAACAAGTATCCATACTAAAGTGCCTGATTATATAGCAAAAATAATGATTGATAACCCTTATAGCCATGATAATATCTACCCCTTGGTACAACTGACATTTTATGGTGATAAAGGTAAAATGCCAATTATAGCTGAGATTTCGCGTCAATTTAATGCATCAGCTAGTATTATTCAGGCAAATATTGAAACAATTCAAGGGCAAATTGTTGGTATAGCAATTTGTCATATAACAGGTGAAAGACAAGATTGGGAAAACGCTCTTAGTTTTCTTTCTAAACAAGATGTAAATTTAAAGGTGTTAGGCTATGCAAACAATATTTAATCTTCATGAGCTTGGCTTGATTGCACAATCAACATGGGAAACTATATATATGGTTTTCATAGCTACTGTAGTAGCAGTAGTTGGTGGGATTATTTTAGGAATATTACTATATGTGACCCAAGATAGTAAAAACCTACTTATTAAAGGGTTTAATAAGTCATTTAGTATTGTAATAAATATCACAAGAAGTATTCCTTATATTATATTACTGATATTGTTATACCCTCTTACAAGGCTTATAGTCGGCACTACAATTGGAACTACTGCTTCAATTGTGCCTCTAGCAATCGCTGCCTTACCGTTTTATGCGCGTCTTACAGAATCAGCATTACGCGAAGTTGATAATGGACTTATTGAAGCTGCAAAATCTATGGGGGCTACTCGTTGTCAGATTATATTTAAAGTACTACTTCCTGAGTCAAAAGCTTTACTAATAGATGCTGCAACTTTGACTTGTATTTCCTTAATTGGTTTTTCTGCTATGGCTGGTATAGTTGGCGGTGGTGGTTTAGGAGACCTAACCTACTTCAAAGGATATAACTATGGTAATTACACCCTACTTTTAGGTGGTGTGGTTATGCTTGTTATACTTGTACAGATCACACAATCATTTGGTAACTATCTTATATCTACTAAAAAGTTAACTTCATTATGGCTTGTAAGTGCCTTATTAGTATTTGCTTGTGGTATTCAGGTTTATTCAAATCACTCTGCTGCTACAAATGTAAACCAAATTACAGTTGGTTATATAACAAGTCCTCCTCAGGATGCTATTATGAAACTTGGTAAGAAAATTGCTAAAGAAAAATACAATCTTGATGTAAAACTTGTAACGTTTGGTGATTACAATATCCCCAATAGAGCATTAAATGATAATGAGCTTCAAGCTAATGTATTTCAACATATCCCATTCTTAGAAGATCAAAACAAGCAGTTTGGTTACGACATAGTACCTATAGGTAAGACATTCTTATATCCAATGGGGGTGTTTTCTAAAAAATACAACAAAATTGATGAAATACCTAATGGTGCAACAATTGCTATCCCTAATGACCCTACTAACCAAGGGCGTGCTTTAATGATTATGCAAGATATGGGAATTATAAAACTTAAAGATGGTATCACATGGCAGGCAACTCCTGATAGTATAGCTAGCAATCCTAAAAAACTAAAAATTATTGCTCTTCAAGCAGATCAAATCCCGAATAACCTAGGCGATGTAGATGTTGGTATTGTTAATAATGACTACATAGAAAAAGCTGGACTTACACTTAAGGATGCCTTATTTGTTGAACCTAAAGATTCACCTTTTGCAAATGTAATCGCGGTAAATAAAGATCAAAAGAATAACCCTAAACTAAAAGAATATGTTAAAGCACTAAACAACCCTCAGATTAAAAAAGTAGCCGATAAATACTATCCAAATGATGCAGCTATTGCAGCTTGGTAAAATTTCTAAAACCACTTTCAAAATAAGGAGCAGTTATGCAGCACAACAATGAGTTTTTAAATTTAGTCAACGATGCTAAAACACGCATACAAGAATGCACAGTAAACGATATTCAGGAAATGAATAAATCAAACACTCTTGATGGGCTACTTATAGATACTCGTGAAGAGTCAGAGTTTGCAAATGGATTTATTCCAAATGCTATCCACCTAAGTAAAGGCTTAATTGAGTGTAGAATAGAACAAATGATTCCTAACAAAAATCAAAAAATGTACTTCTACTGCGGTGGTGGTTTTAGGTCTGCTTTAGTTGCTGACCTTTTACAAGAGATGGGCTATACAAATACTATTTCTGTAGATGGTGGATGGCGAGCTTGGAATACAAACAATTTTCCAATCTCAAAGCCTGAGGACTTCTACCCTACTGAATACGCTAGATTAATAGCAGAAGCACATGAGCAAGTTCCTGAAATTAGCCCTAGTGAAATCAAAACTATGTTTGATGAAAACAAACTTGATGGAGTACTAATTGATGTGCGTGAAGATTCAGAGTTTGCTCACTCACATATAGCTGGAGCTACTCATCTTAGCAAAGGTCAACTAGAAGTAAAAATTGAAAGCTTAATTCCAAACAAAGAGCAAAATATCTATCTATATTGTGGTTCTGGCTATAGGTCACTACTTGCTGGTGTAAACCTTCAGAAAATGGGCTATAGTAATGTTTACTCTATGGCTGGTGGCATCAAAGAAGGTTGGATAGCAAACGGCTTTCCTGTAGTTTTATAGGAGCTTATATGTTTAGAATCGGTCATGGCTATGATGTCCATAAATTTACTGATGCAAAGCAAAATATAACCATTGGTGGAATTGAGATACCCTACCATCTTGGGCTTGAAGCTCACTCTGATGGTGATGTGCTAATCCATGCAATGTGTGATGCTATACTAGGTGCTTTAGCTCTTGGTGATATTGGTAGACACTTTCCAGATACTGATGCTCAGTTTAAAAATACAGACAGTAAATTTTTCTTAGCTGAAATCAAAAAAATGCTTGATGATAAAAACTGTCAAGTAAATAATCTCGACTGCACTATCGTTGCTCAAGCACCTAAGATGTTACCTCATATTGAAAACATGAAAAGCTGTTTGGCAAACATATTAGAAATTGAAATAAACCAAATAAACATCAAAGCTACTACTACTGAAAAACTTGGCTTTGTAGGCAGAAAAGAAGGTATAGCTGCTCATACAGTTTGTTTGATAAACTCAAGAAACTATTGATCAATCTAGATTGAATGCTGCTATCTTTATGATTGGCTTTGAGGTTTCTCTAATATTTAGGAGAAGAATCTCCATCTTTGTATGAATAACTATAGTATCTCATTATTATGTATTTATACTACTCTATTTCTTCTTTGCTTTGACATGAACAACAGAGGTTGGATTATATAGTACTTTACCAGTTCTTATACCTTTAATTGTACCTATAGCTGCTATACTCCACGCAAAAATCAAGAATATAAATGAGCTAATTGCAGCCCATTGGAAAAATGGTAAATGAGTATGTAGCGCTAACTGTGTTGTACCTGTCACACATGTACCAACTGGGAATGTAAACGCCCACCAAGTGAGTGCAAATGGCATCTTTCTTTTTAATGCTCTTAAAGTAAGTAAAGAAGCAATAAAGAACCACAACATAGCAAATCCCCAAACGGGTACTCCATAAAGAATTGCCATCACATTCATACCTGTTGCTATAGGTTCACTAACAGTGAACAAAGCTGCGGTACCCAAAGCACCCGCTGCTGTAATTGACTGCCCTAGTGGACCTAAAACAATCCATAGAGTGGGAACTCGTGCACTACCTGATGTGCCTGAGTGAGATAAACGGCTCCAGATCAAAGTTATAATTATAAGTGAAGCTACTAAACTAAGACCAAAGCAAGCATACATACCATAAAGCAGTGTCTGTTGAGCATCTCCATTTTCCATATATTTAAGAAACATTGAACCAATAGTTGCTGATACCATTGGTGGGACAACAGGCATTAACCAACCACCAAATGCTGCATCTTCATGAACTTCATTATAAGTGAACAAACGGTATGGAATAATAACTGCTGTAACAACTCCACTAATAGTACCAATCCAAAAAAGTGGCCATGCAATATCAAGTGCTAAATCTTGACCAAAAAGCGCAGGTCCTAATAATAATGTACCACCTGCAACTGTTAGAAATGCCATAGGAGGTGCACCAAAAAATTGAGACATTATTGGATCATTAAATTGGCGTTTGATAATGTGTGGCTTTGTTATTGTTTGATAGCCTTTTACTATAGTCATAAAAATAAGCATAGCAAATGCAATTAACCAAATAACAGTTGCAAAACCTGTCAAATCTTTTCCAATAAATGGTAAGCCAACAGCAGCATTTGCGATGATTCCAGTACCCATTACAGAAGCAAACCAGTTAGGGCCCATCTCTTTTTGTAGTTCAATTTCTTTGTTCATAAATACATTTTCCTAACTATTATTAAACTTCTACTAACTTTATTTTGACAAGGGTAATTATTTATCTCAATTATGATGGTTAAAGACATATAATCTAAACCATCAAATATTTCACTTAGCTAAAAACTAAATCTTAGATTAATTATAGCCTGCTGTTGACAATCTTACAATTAGAGAAATAGTTAATACCCCTTTTAAGCTTAGGCTCAGATCTATGCCAGGGCAGATAGTAACTTAAAAGATTAGGAATAATACATTTGAAGAATTAAGACTAAATTGGGTTTACTCTTATGTTTTTTAATAAAATTATTTGCATAGCTTCTCAAAATAATCAATCACAACCTCTACCTCTGCTTGACAGCAAAGTATAGCGACATCATTATCTTGTAGTCTCTCAACGATGTACTCTACACCTTCAAGCTCACCACATGATATGTATGTGTTAGCTAGATCAAAACCTTTCTTCTCAAGATCTTTTTTAGTTAAGAATGGCAACTCTAAAGGTTCTGCTCCACGCAGATAAGAAGCAGTCTCTTTAAGTACTATAAAGTCTACATCATGCTTCATGATTATGTCATTAATTGGTGATATTAGATATCTTCTATCACCAGTAGTACCTATCATCAAGTATGTTTTGCCACCTTTATCGTAGGCTTTCATCATCGATAATAATGATTCCATACCTGCTTCATTATGAGCATAATCAACTACAGCAACCTTATTATCCCATTCAAACACATTAGCTCTACCTCTATTCTCTTTAGGATCATTTTCATAACTCTTAAGAGCATTTGAAATACTTTCAAAACTAATGCCTAATTTGAATGATAAAGCTATAGCAACTAGTGCATTTTCAATATTATGCTTAGCAAAACCTTTAACAGTTAGAGGTGCATCAACCACTTTTAAAAGAGATTTTTTAACGCCCTTTTCAATCCATATAAACTCTCCATTCTCAACAACACTTGCATAATCACTATTAGCCAAATAATAATCCATATCATGATCTTGAGGATTTTGAGTAACCACTATCTTACGGCAATTTAACTCGTCAAACTTAGTCTTCATATATGAGTTATCAAGATTTATGACAGCATGAGAATTTTCTCCAACTGTACGAAATACTATAGATTTCGCTTCAGCTAGCTCTGCAACAGTCTCAATACCATCTTCACCTAAATGATCAGCAGATACATTAGTAACAGCAGCAGCATTAACATAACTCTCGATTAAACCACGCTTCAAAAGTCCACCACGAGCAGACTCTAAAAGAGCTATTTCAACATCTTTGTTAGTCAACACAAACTGATGACCTGTAGGTCCAGAATAATCACCTTCATCAACAAGCTCATTATTTACTTTAACCCAATCAGTTGAAGTATAGCCTGTTAGTTTACCTGCATATCTACAAATATAGTCTGTTAGCCTAACAGTTGTAGTTTTACCATTAGTTCCTGTAACTATTACAGCAGGTATATCATAAACTTTAGACCAATCGATATTATCAATTTCATCATTAATTAAATCAAACTCATAACAGCCCGTACCTGAACCAACAAAAGCAGTATCTTTATCTCTAAAAGCATTGAAACCTTTAGATTTAGCTAGCTCATGAAGTTTGCGATATTTTAGATTTTGATCTTCATTAATGAAATCCATTAACTCGCTTTTAGCTTCTTCAATAGTTTTATAACTACCTTCTTCGACAAACTGCCTTACAGATGCCCAGATAAAGTCTATTACATCACAAGCTGGCATAGTAATATCAACAGGTGCAGTCATAGCAAAACGAACACCATTGTTAAAAAACTTATGCTCGAGCTTAATTTCAGTCCAACCAAGTTCTGGTAATATTCTATAAGCTTCTTGATTAAAAAGCTTTGTAAGCTTTTCTCTATCATCAATAAGAGGAATATCTAAAACTGTACCCGTCTCTTTAAAAAAAAGGTTTGGGCCGACTAATCTTCGTGAATAACCTTCAGGAATCATATAATTATCTCCCAATGTTAATCATTTTCTTCATCATCATGATAAACGACTCTAACACCACTTTCATCAGAAAAAATACCACCTTTTATAACATCAGATATTTCTTGAGATAAACTAGGGTCTTGAGCTATCATTGTCGCTGAGAAAGGCTCTTGCTTTTTAGTTTTTTGTTTTTCTTCAACAGCATCTTTATCTTTATTCAAATAAATAATTTGCTTCCAAGTTCGTTTAAGCTTATCTGCAAATATTGCAACTAAATCACCTTCTTTAGCAATTGATAAAGCATGATCTACAGCTTCTGCTTCAGATTGAATTGTTTCAATATTGTTTGAGTTTACTCCAGCCTCTATAAGAGCTTTTTTAAGCATTGCTGGAATTTCATCCGGAGCTCTACCTCTTAGAGTATCATCTCTTTTGCATATAAAGTGATCAAAGTAAGGAGCCGCTGCTTGAGCAACCTCGTATACATCTTGATCACGTCTATCACCAGGAGATGCTATTACACATATCTTCTTACCACTAAATTCCATATTGCCAACCATTTGGCTAACAAGACTGATTGCAGCTGGGTTATGGGCATAGTCCATAAGTACTTTAAAGGGATGCTCTTCAAACCAATTCATACGCCCAGGAGCTTGGTAGAAAGATGTTACAAATGTTCTTAAACCATCACGAATATCATCTAAACCCATACCAGTACTATATGCTATTGCTATCGCAAACATTGAGTTTTGTACATTATGAATCGCTTTACCTTCCATAGTTGCTGGAATCAAGTGAGTCCAAAGTACTGGAATATGTATTTTACTATCAAAAATAGTAATCATATCTCCATTAACACCTTTCTCAATAATACAAGCTTTACCACCAGCACGAATATGCTCTTTCACTAATGCATGCTCTGGGTTCATTGTTACGTAAAAAATATTTTTAGCAGTTACTTTAGCAGACATCTTCAATACATGAGGATCATCCGCATTTAGTACAGCAACATCTTTAGCCGCCTCAACAACTACACTTTTAACTTTAGCTAAATCATCAAGAGTATTTACTCCCTTTAAACCTAAGTGATCAGAAGAAATATTTAAACATGCACCAACATTACAGTAATCATAACCCATACCGCTTCTTAAAATACCGCCGCGAGCTGTCTCTAAAACCGCCATTTCAACAGATGGGTCTTTTAAAACCATTTGAGCAGAAGCAGGACCTGTAGTATCACCTGCAACGGTAAGTTTACCATTAATATAAACACCATCTGTAGTAGTCAAACCAACCACTTTACCAGCATTTTTCCACATATGAGAAACCATACGAGAAGTTGTAGTTTTACCATTTGTACCTGTAATCGCCATAATTGGGATTCTAGCATTGCCAAGCTCTTGTGGGAAAAGCATATCAACAACAGCACCCGCTACATCACGAGACTTACCTTCACTAGGAGCTACATGCATTCTAAAACCAGGAGCAGCATTTACTTCACAGATTGCGCCACCAATTTCATGGTAAGACTCTGTAATATCATCAATCAAGAAATCCACACCACCAACATCAAGACCAACCGCTTTTATTGCTCTTTCAGCCATATCTCTATTATCAGGATGGACTATATCTGTCACATCAACGGCTGTTCCGCCTGTTGAAAGGTTTGCAGTTGAACGAAGATAAAATATCTCATCATTATCTAAAACAGTATCTTTATCGAAACCTGCTGCATTAAGTAAGCTAGTAGCTTGATAATCAAGCTCCAATCTTGTTAAAACCTTTTCATGTCCTACACCACGGCGAGGATCTTCATTTACGATATCAACAAGTTGTTCAATCGTATGCTTACCATCACCAACAACATGGCCAGGTACTCTTTTAGCAACTGCAACAAGCTTACCATTAACCACAAGCATTCTATGGTCAAAACCAGTAGCATATTGCTCAACTAATACATATCTTGAAACCTTATTTGCTTCAACAAATGCTTCTTTAATTTCTTCCATAGAGTTTAGATTTATAGAGATACCACGACCATGATTTCCATCTAAAGGCTTAACAACAAGTGGAAAACCTAAAATTTTAGCCGCACGCAAAGCACCCTCTTCAGTTCTGATCATTCTTTGTTTTGGTACTGGAAGACCTAAACCACCTAGAACTTTATTAGTTTGCTCTTTATCACAAGACATTTCAACTGCAATATGCGTAGTTTGACTTGTAATTGTTGCTTGTATCCTCTGCTGATGCTTACCATAGCCAAACTGTACTAAAGAATGATTATTTAGGCGTAAGTACGGAATATCTCTTTTCTTCGCAGCTTCTACTAATGATGCTGTACTTGGTCCAAATTCTTTACTTTGTGCAAATTTTATAAACCTAACTTTCTCATGCTCAAAATCAAATTCATCATCAGTAAAACCAACTTCTTTTTTTAGTTCAGCAGGTAAAAGTGAAAGAAGTAGATCTCTTGCTAATTCCATAGCTCGTAAACCAACATCTTTTTGCTTATATTCATAAACCATGTTGTACTGACCAACTTCATCAGCTGAGCGAGTTCTACCAAATGTAACATCACTACCAGCTACACATTGAAGCTCTAAAATCACATGCTCCCAAATGTGTCCCATCCAAGTGCCTTCATCTTCTCTTAAACGACGAATAAAACCACCTTCACTACGATATGAACAACCATGCTCTTGCAAACCAGGTAGACTATCAATTAAACCTTCAATAAAGTCAGTACCTATTTTAGCTGATGGCCACTTTTCAAGTACTCCAAGATCAATAACATTTCTTATTACAGGAAAACCTGCGTAGACATTTGGTCCAACATAAACATTAGTAGATAGTATTCTCATCGAGACTCCTTTGATTTAAACTTATTGAAATAGTAATATAATACTAACTATTCATAATACTAGAAAAAATAGTCAAAATCACGACTAGATTAAAAAGATTTTAATAAAAGGTAAATATATGAAATATGATTATGGGTTTATCGCTATCGGTGATGAGATTACAGATGGCGACATAACAAATACTAACACACCACAGTTTGCAAAGACCTTAATAGAAAAAGGTTTTGAAGTTGGATTCCATATATCTTGCAAAGATGATTTAGAAGATATTTCGGAATCTTTAAGCTTTCTAGAACAATCACACAAAAATATAGTAATAGTTGGTGGTCTTGGCCCAACTGAAGATGACTTAACATCCCAAGCAGTTGCTAAACACTATAAGACACAGCTAGTATTAGATGAAAAATCCTGGCTTATACTAGAAAAAAGAATGCTTGATAAATATGGCAAGATAACTCATGGTACTCGTAAGCAGGCATTATTTCCAAAAAACTCCAGAATATTAAGAAACATAACTGGTACAGCAAACGGGTTTGAGTTTACAAGTAACAAGAATCGCAAAATCCTCGTATTTCCCGGCCCTCCTCGAGAGTGTATCCCCATGTTTGAAAATGCGTTAGAATCCACACAAATTAAAAAACGAATAACTCGTAAAAGCTGGAATGTTTATAATATTGGAGAGAGCTTTTTAGCCGAAATTCTTGAGGAAATAAAACTTGAGTACAGTTTTGTTACATTTAAGTATAGATTAGATAGTGGGTTTATAGAGCTAAAATACTTCTATCCTTACAATTGCCCACATAGTGATAGCATTATAGAAAAAACTGAAAAGCTATTGAGAAATCACATTAAAGAGTAATTTTTAACTGTTCTTTTTTATCAACAAACATAGCATCCACACCCCAATCTAGAAGTTTTTTCACCTCATAATCCGTGTAAACTGAAAAAACAAAAACTTTACCAAACTTATTTTTAAGGTATTGCACTCTCTTTCTATTTAGGCAATCATAATTAATAATAATCGCAAGGTAATCATTTTCTTTATATCTTTTATAAAGTTCCGTATCAAGGTAATCAAAATCTTTTGGCCAACTTATCATTTCAAAAAGCTTACCTTTTTTATATTTTTTATATCTTTTAAGCTCTTTCATTGCAATTTTATTAAAGCTAGAAATAAAAATACTTTCATTAATACCCTCATATTCATTTAGAAGATTAATAACTGCTACAACTAAATTTTCTGCATATTTAATATTAGCATTTTTTGAAATCTTCAATTCAATATTTGTATAAACACCCTGCTGCTGTGCCCAATCCAAATATTCTTTTAAAGTTGGGATTTTATCTGTTGTATCTGATGCCGTATGAAAAACATCTATTTCTTTCAACTGTGCTATTGTTAGATCAGTTGGTTTTAAATCTAAACCTGCAAGTCTTTTGAGATCATTATCATGAAATAAAAAAAGTCCACCATCTAAACTCATTTGAACATCTATTTCAAACCACTTAAACCCAAAATCTTTTGCTATTTGGAAAGACTGTATTGTATTTTCAACATACTCTGTATTTGCGCCACGGTGAGAAATAAACCGATCGATATTCATGTACAAAAACCTAAGGTTATCAAATTAAACCGATTATACATCAACAAGCACAAAAAAAAAGAATACATAAGCCAATATTTTAAATTTTTTTGTTTTTTAAAAACATATCCAAATATGCTATAATTTCTCGTAGTTTTACTTACGATATTATGCGCTAAATGGTCAATAATCCCCATATATGTAAAAAGCTTGCCTCTTTATTATTGCACCGTAAGTTAATTACAAAAGAGCAGTTAGAAGAAGTCAGCTTGGACAAAGCTATAGTTAAAGAAGGCTTTTTAAATTATATAGTAGACCACGAGATCATAGACAGCAGAAAGTTTATGATTGAGTCTGCAACTCTTCTGCGTTTACAATACATAGATCTTTCGACAATTGCCGTAAAGCATCTGCCAATAGATTTATTTGAAGGTGATTTTTGTAGGAAAAAATATTGCTTACCGCTTTTCATAAAAAAACAAGTTACATATATTGCTGTAGCGAATGCCATTGAAAGCCAGGAAATTATACGGGAGTTAAGGCAAAAATATAATCGACCTTTTACCGCAATTGTTGCTGAATTGAACACACTCAAAGGAAAAATAGAAGAGTTTGATGAATACTTAAAAGATGAAGGCAAAAGCAATGAAGAATCATCTCTTGATGATCAAATGGATAATGTTGATATCGACATGGAATTTGTCGATGAAGGTGATCGTGAAGGTGATGCTCTAATTGGTAGTGGCGATGACGATGAAGCACCAATTATCAGATTTATTAACAACACTATTGTTGATGCCATTCAAAAAGGAGCTTCGGATATACACTTTGAACCTTATGAAAAAAACTTTCGCATAAGATATCGTATAGATGGACTTTTAATAGAAACTTTTAATACTAAAAAAAACCTAGGACCAAAAGTAATTTCGCGTTTAAAGATTATGTCTTCGCTAGATATCGCAGAAAAAAGAATTCCTCAAGATGGTAAATTCAAAATTTCACTCTCTAGAGAAAAAGCTATCGACTTTCGTGTAAGTACTTGCCCCATTAACTTCGGTGAAAAAGTTGTACTGCGTATCATCGATTCAAGCTCTACTCAGATACCTATTGAAGCTTTAGGTTTTTCTGAGCACCAAAAAAAAATCTATCTTAAAGCAATCAATGAACCTCAAGGAATGGTATTAGTTACCGGGCCCACAGGTTCAGGTAAAACTGTTACACTATATACAGGGATAAACATTCTTAATAAGCCTGAAAGAAATATTTCCACAGCGGAAGACCCTGTTGAGCTAGCTGTTAGTGGTATAAATCAGGTGAGTGTAAACAACAAGCAAGGTTTGACTTTTGCTGCTGCATTAAAATCATTCTTAAGACAAGATCCAGATATAATCATGGTTGGTGAGATCAGGGATATCGAAACTGGATCTATTGGTATTAAAGCATCTCAAACAGGTCACTTAGTTATGTCAACGCTACATACAAACAGTGCTCCAGAAACACTAAATAGACTAGTGGATATGGGTTTGCCAAGATATAATATTGCTACTTCTGTAACCTTAATTATAGCGCAACGACTAACCCGTAAACTTTGCCAAAAATGTAAGCTAGAAGATACGGACACTCAATTTAGTATGCTAGTTGATGATAGCGGCATGACTGAAGAAATATTGTCCACTTTTGAAACTACAATGAGTAAAATCAAAAAAGCAAAAATTTATAAGCCCAATCCTAAAGGTTGCCCTCGTTGCTTTAAAGGCTATAAAGGTCGTGTGGGTTTATATGAAGTAATGCCCGTATCAAGAGAGATTGCTAAGATGATCTTAGAAGATAAAAATACAATGGAAATAGCCCAGCAAGCTCAAAAAGAAAATGTTGCTTCTGTAAGACAGTCAGCCCTAGTTAGAGTTGCTGAAGGTCTTACATCTATGGCGGAAGCTTACCGTATAAGTTAAAGGAAAAATTATTATGTTATTTGGTAGTAAAGATAAAAGCGCAATCACAATTATAGGTTGGAATTATAAAGCCAAACTAAAAAGCGGAAAAAAAACATCTGGTCAAATTGATGCTGATACAAAAGAAAAAGCAGATATTATACTTAGACAAAAAGGTTACTCAAGCATAAAACTAAAGAAGCAACCCAAAGATTTGATGCCGAAAAAAGTGTCTTATCAAGATGTTACAGAGATGACTAGGCAGCTTGCCACAATGGTAAAAGCTGGTATCCCAATCATTAAATCCTTTGAAGTATTTATCATGGGTATCCGTAAGCACCCTAAGTTAAAAATTACAGCTATCCAGATAAAACAAGCAATTGAAGGTGGAGAATCATTCTCTAAAGCATTATTACGCTTCCCTAAGCTTTTTGACAAACTTTATGTTGGTTTGATTACAGCCGGTGAAGAATCAGGTAACCTAGATTTAATGCTTAACAAAATCGCAGACCAAAGAGAAGCTTTACAAAGCATTAAAAAGAAAGTTAAAAAAGCAATGTCATACCCTGTTGTTGTGTGTGTAATTGCCGCGGGTGTAACTGGTATATTACTTACATTTGCGGTCCCAGCTTTCTCAGCTATGTTTATAAATTCAGGAAAGGAGCTTCCTGCGATAACCCAGCTTACCGTGAATGCCTCTAATTTCATGCAAGAATCTTGGTGGAAGATAATACTAGTCATATTTATATCCATAACTGCATTTAAATCTTTAAAATTCAAATACCCAAAAATCCAAGTATATCAAGATCATTTTATGCTTAAAGTTCCTATTATTGGTGAAGTAATGTTTAAGTCCGCCCTAGCGAGATTTTCAAGTACTTTGGAGATTACAGTTCAATCTGGTATGAGTCTAACCCGTGCCCTAGACATGGTCGCACTTGCTACAGGTAATGCAAAATATGATCAGTCAGCATTGGATATTAAAAAAAGTATCAGTGAAGGTGCATCATTTAAAGAAGCTATTGTTGAAACTGGAAATTTCCCATTCTTGGTAGAGCAAATGATTGCCGTTGGTGAAGAGTCAGGAGCTCTAGAAACAATGCTTGGCAATCTTAACCGTGTATACCAAGAAGAAGTAGATACTTTAGTAGAAGGTTTAAGTTCAATGCTAGAGCCTATCATTATGGTTGTATTAGGTGGTGTAGTTGGTTTCCTAGTAGTAAGTATGTATATGCCAATGTTCCAAATGGGTGATGCGATTTAATTTATCTCTCTGCATAAGCACTCAAAATCCATAACACCTCTAGTTTATACTCCATTTATAATTCAAATTATGTATAATACCTCCCAACAAATATAAACACTTATTATCTATCTTGAGTAAGAATCCACTTTAATAGTTAGTATGATACTCAAGCTATCTTACAAGGATAAAACATGACAGTAATGAAATTTGACCTTCTTAAAACAGAAGGTAAAGCCCGTAGAGGTAAAATCAGTTTTCCAAGAGGTGACATACAAACACCTGCATTTATGCCAGTAGGTACTTACGGTGCTGTTAAATCACTTAGTCCAGCAGAGTTAAAAGAAATGGGGGCTGATATAATTTTAGGGAATACATTTCACTTATGGTTACGCCCAGGGACAGAAATTATAAAAAAACACGGTACTCTTCATGATTTTAATGGTTGGGATAAACCTATCCTTACTGACTCAGGAGGATTTCAAGTTTTTAGTCTAGGTAAAATGCGTAAACTCACAGAAGATGGAGTTACTTTTAAATCACCTATAAACGGTTCTAAAGTGTTTTTGTCTCCTGAAATATCTATGCAAGTCCAAAGAGATTTAGGCTCAGATATAGTTATGTGCTTTGATGAGTGTACCCCTTACCCTGCTACTGAAAAAGAAGCTAAAGATTCTATGGAGCTTTCTATGCGCTGGGCTCAAAGATCAAAAGATGCTCATGGAGATAATCCGTCAGCATTATTTGGAATTATCCAAGGAGGGATGTATGAGCACTTGCGAGATAAGTCTTTAGAGAAGTTAAAAGAGATTGATTTTGATGGATTCGCAATTGGTGGTCTTTCTGTCGGTGAACCAAAAGATGAAATGATAAAAATACTAGACCATACAGCTCATCAAATGCCTGAAGACAAACCAAGATACTTAATGGGCGTGGGTACTCCTAAAGACCTAGTTGAGGCAGTTTACAGAGGTGTGGATATGTTTGACTGTGTTATGCCATCACGAAACGCTCGTAATGGCCATATTTTCACATCTGAAGGTACTATTCGCATTCGTAATTCAAAATTCAAAGAAGATACTACCGCTCTTGATCCAAACTGCGACTGTTATACTTGTAAAAACTTCAGTAGAAGTTATTTACACCATTTAGATAAGACTAAGGAGATATTAGGTTCAAGATTAAATACTATTCATAACCTTTATTATTATCAGAAGCTAATGAAAGATATTCGTCAAGCAATAGAAGAAGAAAGGTTTGATGAATTTAGAAAAGAATTTTTAGAAAATTATAGCTAAGAGTTTTACTTATTTTTCTACAACCATTTTATTTGTAATATCTCCTGTTAAATTATCATTCATTATTGAAATAGTCTTAACAGGTTGTCCTTTATTTAAATTTGCTTCATTTAAGTCCACATACACTCTATTACCGACGAGTACATCCGATAAATATAGCCTTTTATTTTTCATTGAAATAACACTTTTCCATTGAGTTGGCCACTTATCTTGTAAGCTTCCAGAGTCAAAACTTTCTTTATCATAATCTTTCACAAAAGGTACAGATAATGAGTCAGCAGCAGAAAACATATAGTTTACAGCTTCTTGCCTAGTAAATGCATCTGGAAGATTCTCACTAATGAAACTTGCTCTAACGAATCGATTCTCTGATTTTGCACCACCTGGAATTATATCTATATTAAATACACCATCTTTTTTAGCGTTACTTAGGTTTGTTTCCTGGTCTTCAAAACTAGGTTCATTTGTCATGACTTTAGCTCCTTTATTTACAGTCAGCTTACCATTTGTATACTCTATAACCGCACTATTTCCTGCAGCATCTTCTATAGAAAAATGTATAGGTAAAGTTACTTTTTTATTATTAACTTCTACTTTTGGAGTATATATCTGATATTCTGATAACCCATCGATAACTTCTTGAACCGTTGCATAGTTGCCGAGTGCGTACCTAATCCAAGCCAAACCATTAATTCCTTTCTTGTCAACATCTCTTTGAGGTTGCTTCATTGAACCAGAGTATAGTAAATGTGCAGTTAGCCCTTTCTCATTAATGCCTTCAGCTGTTAACTTATATAAGTTTGTCTCATCTACAGAAACATATCCATATTTATCTGTCCAGTTAAGAGGATTTCTTATAAGGTGGCTACTCTCTTTAGTACCTCTTGGGTAGACAGTTAAACTTGGCTTGAGATTTATGAATGAATCCATAGTTCTAGCAGAATATACTCCTAATTTTTCACCAAAATCATGATTTAATTCTGAGCATGCAAAAGATGGTGTAGCTACTGCTAATCCAATCGTACTAATTAAGATTTTTGATACTAATTTTTTCATTTTATATACCTCTAGTGTTTAATTTTCACTTTATCTAATGTTTAACTTACACTGTTAGTATACTTGTAGTAGTATTAACCTGTCTGTAGCAAAAAATACATAGCTCTTATGCATAAATAGGAAATAGCATGAATTATGACGATATCTTTCTTTTTATAAAACTTATAAATATTGGAACCTTTACAGAGCTTGCTAAACAAATTAATGTTTCGCAAAGTACGGTATCTCGTAGAATCCAAAATTTAGAAGAATCCATAAATACTAAACTTATAAAAAGAAATTCTCGAGGCTTGATTGAGATGACAGTCGACGGAAAAGCTGTATATGAAAGTTTTAATAATATAGAAGTACAAGCAAACGAGGCTCTTCAAAGACTCATCAATACCTCTAAGGAAGTTGAAGGAACGTTGAAAATAGGAGTACCAAAACTTTTTTTCGATAATATTATCGTAAACAAACTAAATAACTTCTACACTCGTTATCCAAATGTAAAACTGATATTTACTTATATTTCAAAGGTAAATGATTTAGTGAAAAATGACTTAGATTTAGCCATTACATCAAAACCACCTTTAGCTCAAAATTGCACAGTACAAACATTAGTTAAAGCAAAGAATAAACTTTATGCTTCTAAAAAATATATTAGTGAAAAAGGCATGCCAAAATCTATTAAGGATTTAAAAAATCATAAAATTGTGGGGATTGCTGATGATAATAAATGTCGAGAAGCTTTAATTGGTATTTCAGAATATAGTCAAACCAAGGAAGAAGTCTGTATAAAACCAACTTTATTTCTTAATAATGCGATGTATGATATTAGCCTAACAACGAAATGTGAATTCATTATTAACACTCTAAACATATTTATACGCGATAGCGAAGAAATAGAATCTATCTTAGAAGAATTTTACTTTGATGAAACAGTTTTTTATTTGATTAGAAACATAGGGGTCCGTAACAATCTAGAGCAAGAATTTGTTAAGTTTATACATGTTTGTTTACAAAAAGAATTTTCTAATTAGGTATGTAACTTCTAATAAATACTTACTAAAACATGAAGCCTTCAAATTTATTTACTGGTTTGATCAAATTAAATGATGTTTTCAACACTTCTCTAGACTACTTTGCTTAACTACATAATAGTCTTTTCATTTAGAAAGCTTACTAATAATTTTTTTATTTTTTGAAATAAATGTGACTGATCATTTTTAGAAAGTAGATAATATGACTTACCTGTTAAATAACTTTTTTGTTCTGGTATATATAAAAAACCATTTTTAATATGCTCTTCAATTAGTAACTTATCTGTCACAAAAAAACCTATACCTGAAAAACAAGCCTTGATAGCTTGAAGCGAACTCTTAAATACTATCTTTTTGTTTGACTTAATATTTATCCCATTATGCTGACACCAATAATTAAAATCATCAATCCTAATTCTATCATCAACATAAATAAGTTTTTGCTGAGAAATAATCTCCAAGCAGGATTTACCAATATTTTTATTATTACACACTAGTATTAGCTCACCTTCAGCAAGCTTGTACTTATTAAGTCCCTCAAACTCTTCTTTAAAGCCGTATTCTATGCTTATATCCACATCATCATTATCAAAATCAACATGTTTACCTAGTGTTGTAAGCTGAATATCTGTATCTTCTAAAGCCTCCATAACACTATCAAGTTTAGGTATTAACCAATTTGCACATAAAGTTGTCATACAGTTAATAGTTATTTTTTTAGATTGGCACTCTTTTAATACATTTGTTGAATTATATATTTCGGTCATTAAAGGCTCTATTTTTGCATAATATTTTTCTGCAGCCTGAGTAGTCTCAAGCCTCTTCTTGCTTGTTAAAAATAGTTTTATATCAAGAAAACATTCAAGCTTTTTTATAGACTGGCTAACAGCTGAATGTGTCATAAAAAGTTTTTCTGCAGCCTTTGTATAACTTTTAGTTCTCATTACAGCAATAAAAACTGGGAGGGAGTTTAGTGGTGGTAAATCATTTCTTTTAATCATAGCATGTAAGTATAGCTAACATACTATGTAAGAATAAAGCGTTTTACTAATTAACTCAATAGCTATATTATCCATGTAAGTTTTAGTTACCTAGTTAAATGATGACCTCTATAAATAATATTGTAAGCATGTCTTTAATGATACTTTCTGCAACAATGATCACCTTTGGTTCGCTAGCAAGAAAATTTTTAATGAACATTGATGGTATTTATTTTACTATGTTCATTTGCTTTGTTGGTGGGTCAATTTTAATGTGGTGGATTGTGTGTATTTCATCATTCAAAAAAATTACTCCATTTAATTGGAGATCTGTATACATAAGAGTATGTTTAGGATTATTTGCTCAGATACTATTTTTTATAAGCCTTAGCAAAGGTTCTCTACTAATAACGATACTTTTATTTAATACTAGCCCACTATTTATACCTGTAATTAACTTTATATTTTTCAAAAGAAAAATTAGTTATTATAGCTTTATTTGCATACTATTTAGCTTCTTTGGTATCTATCTAATTTTAGGCACAGGGTCTGGTATTAATTTATTTGCTTTATGCGCCCTTTTCTCAGGAATACTCAATGCTGCTTCCCAAGTTGTCTTACATGATGCCAGTAAAAAAGAAAATATATTTATTATAAATCTATGGATATATACATTTATAGGTATCTTGATGATTATTTTCTTACCACTAAACAAACCATCTTTAGCAAGCTTTGACAGCATACTAACTCAACCAATTATTACATGGTCGTGTATAACAATCATAGTTTTAAGCATTAGCTCTCAAATATTTAGAGTTAAAGCTTTTAAGTATACAAAAGATCCATCATTTATAGCTCCAGGAATGTATTTTTCTGTGATAGTAGCAGTTATTCTAGACTCATATATGTATTATATTAGTTTGAGCTATTCTGAGATATTAGGTGTTGTGATAGTATGCTTAGCAAGCATATTATCAATCGTTAAAAAATAAAAAAACATAGGAAAATAAAATGAATAAAATAGTAATAATCGCTGACTTCATAAATGAAATAGTTGATGACAAAGGTGCTTTTGGTGCTCATAATGCTCAACGCATAAAAGATGATAAAACTATAGAAAAAGCTAATCAGCTTATAGCTTGGGCGAGAAAAAAAAATATCACTATTGCTCATGTAAAGGTAGGGTTTAGTAAGAACTATAATGAATGCTCTAAGATTTCACCAATGTTTAAGCAAGCTCCAGAATACAAAGTACTAGAGCTTGATACATGGGCTACAGATTTTCATAAAGATATGGATGTACAAGCCAATGACATAATTATCACAAAACACCGAGTTAGTGCTTTATATGGTACTAATTTAGAAGTTATTTTACGAAGTAATGATATTTCTGAAGTAATAATTTGCGGTGTCTCTACAAGCTTTGTTGTTGAATCTACTGTTAGAGAACTTCATGATCGTGATTATAAAGTTACCGTGATAGCTGATGCTTGCAATGCTGCGACTCAAGAAGCTCATGAAGCAAGTCTAGAAAACTTAGCTAGAATTTCAACAACTGTGAATATAGATAACTTTTTATCAAACCACAAATAATTGATAAACACATTCTCTAAAAAATTTAACTACTTTGAGCTATCATCCATAGGTTTAAATTGAACTCTCTCAGTAGAGGCAAACTTAATACCTATCTCTTCTGCAATTTCTAACATTTTAATTATAAAATCTTCTCGTTGTTTAAGCTCTTCACCCCAATCTTTAGAAATGAAAAACACATATATTAAAATACTCACGGAAACTGGTGTTAGTTCATTTACTCTAATATGATATTTTTCTTGTCGCATATATTCAGTACTCTTGACCAAATCATCCAATCTATTTTTATACTCTTTTATCAGATAAGCTGGTGTTGATTCTTCTAACTCAACCATGGTTTTATACCTTCTATATGTTCTTTCACCCATATTGTTTATTTTTGAATTAATAAAAGTATAGTTAGGTATTATCAGTGCTGAATCTTTAAATGTTCTGATTGTTGTACTTCTTAAGCCTATTTGCTCTACAGTACCTTCTTTGTCTTCTACTACTACCCAGTCACCAATTTTTATAGGTCTTTCAATTGCTAACATAATAGAACCAAATAGATTTTCAATAGTATCTTTTCCTGCTAATGCTATAGCAATACCACCAATACCAAGAGCAGTTAAGAAATGCACCATATCAATGCCTAGCTCTTGAACTATAACCCCTGATACTACTAAAATTATAACAAGATTAACTATTTTATTTACTATTGTTAGTGCAAAAGAAAACCTAGCAGCCTTATCTTCGCTCATGTGCTTTTCATATGAGTTAGAGGCAAATAAACAAACTAGGTTTATAATTTCGATGAATAGAAACATCATTATGATGCCATAACTAATTCTAAAAAAGAAATCAAAATAATAAGCTATATCTAAAGATATTATAGCTCCATTAAAAAACAGAAAAGATGATATATATGTTGAGATTGATAGTGAAATTGCGGTACTTATTGTTTTATAACTTTTTTTATCATAATTAAAGTAAAAAACACCTAAGGTTCTCAGAATAGCTCTAGATATTAGTTTTATTAACTTGTAACTAACATATAACAATATTAATGATACTAACGCTAAAATTACTATATATGAGTTCATACCATATTTAGATAGCATTATTGGTATGTTTTCCCATATAGTATAACGAATATTATAAGTAAAAGAGTCTCTAGGCATATCATTAGGTAAGTCATACAATAAAATGCTTATAGCATCTTTCTGAGCATCTTCTGTAAACACCCACTTATATTTATCATCATGCTTGTCTTTTAAAAGAGACAAATAAACACTCATAGTTGATATAGGTGATCTATACACCATAACTAAATCATTACCTGCCTCAAGTCCCCCAGGTATACTGCTTACTTTAGTTTTACTATATTCAAATACCTTAAGCATACTAAATGCCGTAAATAAGCTATAGTCATCACGAATTTCTTTGGGTATCCAATCGGTTATCATCGTTTCCATACTATCTTCGATATTAAACCCATAGACATGATTAACACCAAATATAAAGTTTATATAAGAAAGTATAGGAGTAGATGTAGTATGGATATTATCGATTCTAGTATTTTTTTGTTTTAAAAATTGTTGCATTGTTTTAATAGTTTCAGGCGAGTCGAAGTTTCTCTCTGTAAAGTACCAGTTCCCGTTGCTTTTTTTCTTCAAATAAAAAGTATGTTTATTATCATTCCCTAATGTAAGAGTTAGCTCATCGCCTGTCACTTTTTCAGGTATATCACTCCATTTAAAATCTGTTTGTATTAATGTTATGAGCATTTTATCTATTTTTAAATTTTGTGCATTTTTTGTATAATCATTGGGTTGTACAATTTCATGATAACTACTGTTGATCAAGTCAAAATAATAATTATGGAAGCCCATCCATAATGCTAAAGATTTGTAGTAGTAACCTTTGAATAAGTTTTGAGGATTTTTGCTATTTAAGTCAGCAAGTTTCTTAGGAGTTAACATATCTAATGATTGATATACTTTACTCTTAGACTCTTTAGTAGTTAAGTATTGTGCTGATACAAAAGGAGAAATATAGGCATAACATGCAAATATACAAATAATTAAAAATATTGCCTTAATCGTTGTTTTTACAAATATATGGTATTTCTTTTTCAACATATAGAGAACAATATAAACAAACTAACTAGAGCTTATTATATTTCCCTCTAAAAAACTACTCTATCGTTAATAATAATCACTTTCCAACACTAAATAATAACTCTATACAACGACTAAAACCTTCTAATACCAACAACTATTTCTGATCATACAGACTAGTTTAAAAGCTAGCTACTAAGCATACTCAATATTTCTTGAGCTTTTCTATTTTCTGAAAATGGTGTTTTAGATATTAGGTATATATCAAATTTCTTAGAAGTATATTCTTCTAAAATCTCTACTAACAAACCTTGTTTGATATAGCTTTCAACAGTAAACGATGGTAAATAAACTATACCGAAAGAGTTAATAGCCATTTTTGTTAGTAAGCTAGAAAAAGAACATTTTTGTTTTAAATTTATACTATATTCCTCACCTAATAATCCCCAAGTAGATTTGAAATTTTCAGAATGATCTAAGCAAGGATATTTTTCTAACTCCTCTGGTTTTTGTGGTATTTCATTCTCTTTTAGAAAGTTGGGCGATGCACATACAACCTTTCTCCATTCACCAATTTTTTTTGCATAAAAATCGCCATGAGGAAGAGAGCCACAAAATATTACAGCATCAAAATTTTCTTCATACAAACTACCCAAATAGTTACCTATTTTCCAGTCAATATAAACATTTTCATTATTTGTTGTGTATGCCCTTACTCTATCTAAGATAGACTCAAAATATGAGAATGGTACGCCTACCTTTAGGTTACCTACAAACTGATAACTACTATCCAAATCTTGTTTAATCTGCTCTTCAAGTAAAATGAGTTCTTTGATTCTAGGCAGTATATTTTGTCCCATTTCAGTTAATAAAACTGACCTTGTGGTTCTATAAAAAAGTTTCGAGCTATAATAATTTTCTAATTCTTTTATTTTCTTAGAAACAATAGAGATAGATAAGTTTAACTCTTTAGCAGTTTTACGAAAATTCAATGTATGTGCTAACTTATCAAATATTTTATAATGTAGTATTTCAATTTTCATTGATTCTTTTTCAATATCAGTGTTTCTATATTTTAGTTATTAACACTATACAAGAATCACTGTAATATTTCTATTAAATTCTAATCCATTAACACAAGGAATAATGAAATGGTATTAATAGAAGTTAAATATAAAACAAGTTTAGAAGTTGTAGACCAATATAGAGATTCTCACATGGAGTATCTAACTAGCTTTTATGATAGAGATTTAATTCTAGCATCTGGTCCGTATAATGATAGAGCTGGAGGGTTTATTATCTCAACGATAGATATTAAAGATGTTAATGATTATATCGTTAATGATCCTTTTTATATAAATGATATCGCTGAATTTAACATCAAAAATTTTACCCCAACCAAATCATCAGCTAGCTTCAAAGAGCTGATTGATACAAAAAGTTATAGTAAAAATGGCAGGGAATTATTTGATCAACTTCATAGCAAACATTTAGGAGAACAATTAATTGATAGATTATCTAAAGTAGCCCCTGATTTTTCAAAATTTACTTTTGACTTTGCTTATGAAAGTATTTTTGCTAGAGATGCAGATATATCCATGCTAACTAAAGAGTTAATCACTATAGCTGTATGTTGTACTCTTGGTGACTGTCAAGCTCAAGTACAATGTCATTTAGAGGGTGCTATTAATTTAGGAGCATCTAGAAAGATGATAATTGAAACTTTACTGCTAGTAATTCCCTTGGCAGGATTTCCTAAAGTTGCAAATAGTCTGTTAGCTATCGACTTAGAAGGTATTAAATAAAAATGATAGCTAATGACAAAAAAGATTTTATCAGATATATGATAATCTTAGCGATGATGAGTAGTATGGGATTATTAGCATCTGATATATATTTACCTGCTATGCCGAGCTTATCTGAAGCATTATCAACAACAGATTCTTCTCTTCAGCTTACTTTAGGTGTTTATTTGTTTGGGTTAGCGATATCTCAAATATTTGTAGGTTTTTTATCTGACATCTATGGTAGACGTAAAATACTTTTAATAGGCTTTCTTATATATGTTATCGCTTCTATATGTTGTAGTTTTTCAAGCTCAATACAAACTCTAATTGTTTTTAGGTTTATACAAGCAATTGGAGCATCAACAGGGTTAGTTGTAGGTAGAGCTACTATAAGTGATCAATTTAGTCTTAAAGAGGCTACAAATATATACAATATTATCTATCCTATTGTTGCAATTTCTCCTGCCATAGCTCCATTAATTGGAGGATATATAGCTACATTTTTTGGATGGCAAGCAACTTTTGAATTTGTTGCAATTTATGGCATTATTTTGTTAATTATAAGCTTCTTCTTTCTTAAAGAAACAAACTTAAATAGAGAACCTAAAAAATTATTCCATATTTTCCACAGCTATCCATTACTGATATCAAATACAGCTTTTCTAAGTTATGTTATTCCTGTTTGCTTAGTCTATGGTGCATGGTTCACATACTTATCTCAATCTACATTTTTATTTGATGAAATGGGTTATTCTCAACATACTATTGGATATTTTTATATCCCATTAGCAATAATGATTTATATTGGGAATCTAATCGGTAAGAAGCTAATGAATACTTTAGGCAATGAAAAAGTTTTTTATATTGGACTATTTTCATTTCTATATGGTGGATTATTATTTTTTATATTCAACTTATCATCTAATATGAATCATGCTTTTGAAATAATAATACCTATGTCTATAGTTTCGATATCAAATGGTATAGTACTACCATTAGGGATCGCATCAGCCATAAATATATTTAAAGAAAAATCTGGTGTAGCATCTGGATTGGTTGGTTTTGCTCAGATAGGCTTTTCTGGATTATGTGCTTCGTTTATAGGCAAACTATTTGGTATTAGCACATCAGTATTAATGATAACGGTACTAATTATGTCTATCTTAGCAATACTTAGTCATCATTTTCTAAAAGAACAAACTAAAGATTAAATCCCTCTATACTTTTTAACTATCGCGAAAAATCTTGTGCCCTTCTTCAAATCTCTTATAGTAAATGTAGCTTCTGTTATAAATGGACACTCTTGTTCAGAAGAAATAGATTCTAGACCACTTGCTTTAAGATACTGTTCCACCAAAGTTTCATATGTATAATCTCCAAGTCTTAGCTTCATCGATCTGTTTTGAGTATTAGAAATCAGCTCTATTTCGATATCAAACTCATCAAGATACAGTACTGGAGTACCATCTACTTCAATAATTTGATGGCTATCCAAATCTTTATTTGCCAGCTCTCGCTGTAATAAATCTACCCAAAAAGACCTAAAAAGGTTTTCTGTAACATGATATTTAATATCTAATTCCATAGAATTTCCTAAACTTTGATTTAATTGTTATATACAGCCTATAAGTATATATCAATTAAGGAGTGTGGATGAATAAATTTAAAATAGTAACGAGAAAATTTAGGCATAAAAAAAGCCCTTATTTCTAAGAGCTTCAATGTGGCGGAGAAAGAGGGATTCGAACCCCCGGACCTGTTACAGTCAACGGTTTTCAAGACCGCCGCATTCGACCACTCTGCCATTTCTCCAGTCGTTGATAAGTATTATACTTATCTTTGAATATTTTGCAACGGTTTTTTAGCATAAAAAAAGAGTATTAAGCATTCAAACATATTGAATCAACAGTTCTCAGCTTTAACTGTTTTAAAACCATAATACTCAGCAAATACCTTATTATTTGGATTATTTATATCACAAGAAATACCTCCATATGTTATACCAAAGTTTTGAGCATTCGGCTCTTCAAATGCAGGCATTATAATGTTTTCAATATTTTTAGCCTGATATTGATGTATTAAACTCTGTTCTTGTAAGTGAAACTTATATAATGAGAAATATGTACTCGCTAATAATGAGAAGACAATAACTAAACCTATTAATGGCAAAATATATAGCTTCCTAATAAAAAAATGTGCTTTCTCTATTAGTTCATTATCACTGTCATAAAATTGATATAAAACAGCAAGGAAAAATATCACATAATAAATTAACATAAGTCTTATTAAAAGACCGTAACCTTGAATAACAGGAAACATTACCATCAAACTAAAAGCTAAAGCTAAAGCATATATAAATATACTTTTCTTAAAATTTTTTTGATTAGTCAATGCTAAGGCCATAAATGCAACAAATAACCATGTAACATCACTTGTATTAGGCCAAACACTGTACTTATAGGTACTATAAAAATTTTTAAGCTGGGCCAATAGCGATACAGTATGCTCAGGGTCTATCTGTACCATGCGTACATAATTTCCTGGAGCTGCAACTAAAATCAATCCTCCAATAAAACAGCCTATCGCAAAAAAAATCACTCCTATATTAATTCTATTTTTTACTAAATATCTTTCAAAAAAATATGACATACACAATATCATTAACACACCAACAAACTGTTCATTATATAAACCAATAAATAAACCAACTAGTAAGCTAATAACTCTATAGTCTTCTTCTTTTACTAGTAAATAATAGAATAATACTGTAAGTAGTGTAAATCCCCAGAAATATTGTATCGCAACTGTTTTCCAAATTGCTTCACCGATAAATCCAGTATGTCCAAACATCAACATAAACAAAAATGCATAAAAAACAAAATCTTTAGACCCAATACTATATCTATCTCGTGTAACGAGCTTAAAACTAAAAATCATAAAAACGCTTAATGCTATCGAGTTTAAAACATTTATTATAAGTATTGACCATGTAGCATAAATTTTAGAGAATAAAATATAAACAAGCGCTTGAGCTGACATTCTACCTGTCCAACCGATGTAATCTTTATATAACCATGAAAAAAAACTATGATTAGCTAAAGTATCATTTACAGCTCTTGAAAGATCATCCATAGTTAGTGGCTGACAATAATTCAGGAAAAAGAAATAGCAGAATAAAAACACTATTATACAGAAACTAGACTTATTACTTCTTTTATACATATACTTCCTATTAATCGATAAGGTGTTGGTTTAAAGCGTTAATAAACCAACCCATATTTTTTTTTGTTTTTATAATTATTATCAAATTTATTACAATTTTTATTATCCTGGCAATTCTCATCTATATAGACCTTATCATCACAGTCATTTTCAATAGCACATTTTAATCCATTTTCATAAAAATAGACTTTACCATCTAAACCCTGATAGATTTGTATATTTCTTTTTTGAGGCTTTCGTTGTTTATATGAATTTTTAACTACTCCTCCCCATAATACCTTATATTTAGGGTTACTATCTCCAGAAAATATAAGCTTCAAATTAACAGTATTATTTTTATTTACAATATAATCACTATCAACAAATACACCTTTTGTAACCAAGTTTACAGATATTTTACTTAATCCCTTAGTTATTTCATCTTCTTTATATTTAACTTTAACTCCATAAAGTCTTATATTATCAAGCTTTGCATCACCTACTATATAAAATACTACTTTATTTTCGGATAAAGAAATCTCATTATCACATTTAAAACTTAATTTCCCATCATAACCATTGGTATACTCAGAAATATGACATTGAACAAAGTCTTCAGCATAGGCAAAGTTAAATAACAAAGTTAAAACCATACAAAAGTAACAAAATAATTTTAACACTTCAACCTCCGGGCCTATATTTCAAACTTACTCAACTGCTTATTCATAGAATTATCAATATACAGATTATCTTTTGTAATAATAAACTTGAGCCCATAAACTACTTTGATATTATAAATTTTTTCATCTTCAAAAACTTTTGGTTTCACTTTACTTAGAATATCCGTATCTTTTGTATAAGTATACTGATAGTAACTATCTCCTCCATAAGTAATAACATAATAATGATACTTATCCTTTTTTATAATTATAGGCTCACCTATGCTAACATCCTCAAGCTTTATATAGTATTTAGAAATATCTGCACTACCTTTTAAAGCTTCATAAATAATTAATTTTTTACCCGCACTTATCACTAAAGAGCTTTTTGCTAATATAAAATCAGGGTCTAATGCCTTAATATGAACAGTATTGTAATCATATTTACCAATACCATTTAAAGTATCTTTTAAGTTAGAAACATATTGTCTCTTCTCTTGATTGTAGTCAACACTATATACTTTCACAGATAAATTACCTTCACTGTCATGAGATGGTGAAACTATAGCCAAACTTGGCGAGCCATTATTTTTAGGATAATACCAAGTCAGATCTTTAATATCATTAATTTGATTAATTTCTGCTATAGGCGTTGATAGGTCTAAAAGACTATTATCAATATTATCAATGATTTTTTCTAAAGATGTTTTAAATATATAGATATTCTTATTATCATATATACTCATCAGCATTTGCCAATGACCTTTAACTAAATTCCAACCGATTTTAACCTTATAGCTACCTTTTTCTATATCAAGATTACTTAAGTTTATAAGCTTTGTATGATTGTTTACAGATAATAAAAGCCAATCATAATCCTTTTCTATAAAACCCAAGTAGCCAGAGTTTTTGTCTAAAATATCTCCATTTTTTAATCGGTGTAACCGTTCACTATCACCCATTCTTCCTATAGCGACAAATGGTACATTTATAGGTACATATTTGGAACCATAATTAAGCATTGAATGCTTTGGTGGTTTATTAAATAGAAGGTTACTCTTTGAGATTAACTTATCCTTTAAATACACACTATGAAGAATTTTTTCATTTACAGCAGTTGATTTGGCATGATACAGACTTATATCAACCATTTTATTTGAAAAAATATCTTCTTGAGATATCAGCTCATTATCAAATTTATAATCACCAATTTTTTTAGAGCCTATAGATATTTTTTTAGAAGATTTTATCTCATTAATATATTGCTCTTGTACTTTAGTTGTACTGTCGTTATCTAACAAACTTTCAATACTTAAAAGATTAAATCTAAATATATAGACTAAACTTGACACAGTAACTAATAGTACAAAAGCAAATATCATTGTTGATACCAAAGATAAACCAGACATTTTAATAGTTTTGCTATTTAAGTAATATAACTTTTTCAAACTTTTTACCCTTTATTTTAAAAGTTATCCGTAAAGCTGATGAATCACCATCTTCAAGATCAGTAGTATTATATATTTGCTTCCACCTCAACTTATTACGATAAGTATTTGCAAAGCTGACCTTTAAATTAGAAACTCCTGATATCAACAGCTGACTATTAGCTAAACCTGAACCATTTTTAGTGTATAAAAAAAGCCCTTCTATAGTATGCCCAAGCTTATCTTTTTCTCCAGTATCTGCTATATAAAATATGTTTACTGCAAACTTTCCTACATAATCACCTCTATGATAATCTCCCAATGGTGCTGCCGCTAACTTTATCTGGTTATTATTCGAAGCAGTTGCCTTGACAATATCTATCTCATCATCATTGCATATGGCTAAGAAATCATTTGCAGCAGGCTCTAATGTATTGTCAACATTAAGCGTGTAACTAGTAGGTTTAGATTCCAAACTTGCAGACAATGACTCATTTTTAACCATAACATAATCACTATCCTCTTGATAAAGTAGCCCTTGAGATTTTACTGGTAGTGTATATTTTAAATAGCTCCCAATACTAGCAATATCACCAAACCTAACAGCTGATTTATTTACTGCAAAATTTAAATCATTAAGGTTTTCTGTAGTTCTATTTATATATCTTTGTGTTTGCGTACCATACTTACAAGACAGTCCTGCATTTGTTATAGCGTTATATAATAATTCTTGGGTATTTAAAACTTTAACATCATTCTGTGCTACGGTTTTAGTATGTTGATAATTCTTCTTTGAAGATAAAAAAATGCTTACAGCCATAGTCATAACTATAGCAGATACAGTCATAGCGACAAGAATCTCTACAAGAGTTATACCCTTTTGTAACCTATTAATTTTAAACATTTTTTATAAAGTATAAAAGTTTTTTCAAATTCACACCTTCAAAACTTCTCTCGATATTTTGACATTAAAGTCTTTATCTTTTGCTTCAAATTTAGCAATTTTAGGGTTTGAGGATTTAACTTGCTCAAATTCATCTGACTCAACTGGTACTGCATTAAACCTTCCAGTAACTAAATACCTATCAACTTTGGCATCTAGACGTTGAGATAACTCTACTTTTCTTTCTACAACAGATGATGTACTAACAGTTGTATTAATTATCAGAAAAGATGAAGACAATATAAACAATAAAATGCCTGAAGAAATAGTAGTTTCAATCAGTGACATCCCAGACTGATTGCTAAGTTTAAGTCTTTTAGCTCTTAACCTACTCATTTCTAAAGTGGAAATTATTATAATAATTAATCTGAGTATTCTAACATAGAATAAAAATCATTATTTTATTTTATTTACTATACAAGTAAAAATCACATAAATGGCTTTCCTCGAACACTTTTAAATCCATAAAAAAGCGCAAAAGCTCTATTATTATAGCTGTTTTCATCTGGTGTAATATCATCTAAAAATATAGTTGCAGATACTGATTCAGGAAGTATTGGAAAAGTAGGGTTTTCAACATTGTTTTGCAAACACATTGCAACCTGCTGATTACGCTCTACTTCAAATTTATAAATAGTAAAATAAACACTTGTCATAATGTATAGCTGAATTAACAATAATACTAAAAAAACAAACCTAACACTCTTAAAAGCATTATTTAATTTTTCTACAAAAATACTGCTATGGTTATAAAACTGTTGAAAAGTTGCAATGAAGAAAAAAGCATAATAAATTAGAAATACTCGTTGATTTAATTCATAAGTCTTTGCAATAGGAGTTAAAACAAAAAAAGTTGCTATACAAGCTAATGTATAGATCCAAGCTCTAGATTTTTTAACGCCATTATTAGTGAAAATCAAACCAATAAAAATAACCACTAATATTAGCAATACTGCTGTATTAACAGGAGTCATCAGTATTTGAGAGATCAAGTTTATAAGATTCATAAATATAGACAAATTATGATCACTAGACATTGAATCAAATCGTGCATAATTCCCTGGAGCAATGACTAGGATAACCCCTCCAATCACACAAGAAACAAAATAATATATAATATTTTTACTAATGCTCCCTTTTATTAGTAATTTATCTAAAAAATAAGCAAAACATATAACAATTGAAAACCCAACAAAAACCTCATTATACAATCCTATAAAAAATCCTGTAAAGATAGCGAACAAAATATTTTGCTGTTTTTTAATTATTGAGAAATAGTAAAATATTGTAAGTAGCGTAATACCCCAAAAGTATTGTATAGCAGCTGTTTTCCACATCACATTTGCAATAAAACCAGTTTGATAAAACACAAATATAAAGAAGAAAAGATATATTAAAAAATCTTTAGAAATAATTTTGATTTTATCGAGAGTTACTGACTTAAATGAAAATACTATGAACAAATAGAAACTTATCGCATTTATAAAATTAATAGCAAATACTGACTCAGTAATATACTTTTTACTTAATAACAAATAAACTAATGCTTGTGCTGATATACGGCCAGTCCAGTGTATATAATTTGAAGCTATAGCTCTAAAATAAATATCAAGACCTTTCACAAGCACATCACTATATGCTCGGCCAAAATCATCTGCTCTTAACGGCTGAAGATAGTTTAAAAGCAGAAAAAAACCTACTATCAAAGCACTTAGGAATATAAAGCTTAATTTCTTCATTTAAACACACATCCTATAAACGAATAAAATATTATCATTTAAAGCTAAAGATTCTTTTAAACCAAATTGCCTTAAATAACGCAAAAAGACAAACAAGCAAAACTGGAATTGATAATAGCCATAAAAAAGACAATATTGGAGATAATTGAGGAATCCCGATAACATCTAAAAACTTAAAAAATATCGTACTATTTTGGATTCTAGCAAAAACATATGTGTATATTGCCACTATCACAAAAAAACACACTACAAAAACTGATAATGCTAAGACTTTTATTACAAAATGAGCTTCATTTGAACTATCTATATTTCTAATATCTACATTTTTACTATTTTGTTTCACAACAAACAATTCCCTAAAACTTTTTAAAATCATACATTAAATAAACTAATGTTCACCAGTTACACTATCAAAACCATAAAACTCAGCATATGCTTTATTATTATATATTTGCTTATCTGAAGTAATATCATCTAAAAACACATTAGCTCCCATATATGTGGCTAAGTTAGGTAGTACTGGATTTCTCTCACCTTGGTTACGGTATTGTTCAACCATCTGATTTCGACTTTGCTCAAACTTATAAAAGTAAATATAAGTACTTGATATTAAAAACAATTGTACAAGTAATAAAATAGCAAATAACCAACTAAGTTTCTTTAAACATGAGTATAGCGTATTAACAAAACTACTATCATGCTTGTAAAACTGTTTAAATGCAGCAATAAAAAACAATGCGTAATAGATAAGTAAAACTCTCTGATTTAGATTATAAGATTTAGCAACAGGTACTAAAACAAATATTGAAATAATTAAAGTTAATGAATAAATCAAAGCTCTAATTTTTTTAATTTCTTTATTAGTAAAAATCAGTATTAAAAATGCTCCTAACATCAACATCATAATAAGTGTATATTGAGGTTGCATTATAATTTGCTCTAGCAAATTAGTAATACTTGAAAGTATAGATGTATGCCCATCTCCTGCAGATAAGTAATCTAATCTAGCATAGTTACCTGGAGCCGCTATCAAGATGCATCCACCTATTGAACAAGAAACAAAATAAGCAATAATCGTATCTGATATACACTCTTTATAAACCCATCTTTCAAAGAAATACGCTAAACATAATAAAACTGTAACACACACAAAAATTTCATTATATAAGCCAATCAACGACCCAACCAACAAACCAAGTATTAAGCTTTCTCTATTTTTTTCAATAGCTACATAATATAAAACAACGAGTAGAGTAATACCCCAAAAATACTGGATAGCCCCTGTCTTCCATATTACATTTGCAATAAATCCTGTTTGATAAAAGATAAAAATAAAGAAAAATGCAAATAATAGAAAATCTTTTGATAATAGCTTTAGCTTATTTGATGATACTATTTTAAATGAAAGCACCATAAAGACATAAAATGAAATAGCATTAACTATATTTACAATAAATGTTGATACTAAAATATATTTTTTGCTTAGTAACAAATATATTAGTCCTTGAGCAGAAACTCTACCAGTCCAGCCACCATAATCTGCTTGTATTGAGTGTACAAGCATTATTAAACCTTTAGATAAAACATCTGTGCAAGCTCGCCCAAAATCATCGGCTCTTAACGGCTGCAAGAAATTAAGAAACAAAAAATACCCAATAATAACCAAAGCTATAACTATTGGAGCAAAATATTTTTTTATCATTTGTGCATATAAAGTAATTACGATAACTAATTTTATAATATTAAAAAGATAGATACTAGTTTAATTAATACATCTAACAAACTGGAACATTTACAGCTAGTCCACCCAAAGATGTTTCTTTATATTTACTATTCATATCACGGCCTGTTTGGAGCATTACCTTTATCACATAATCTAAACCCACAAAGCGTTTTTCACCACTATCAAGATATGCTAGTTTCGCAGCATTTATTGCTTGAACAGCACCCATTGCATTTCGTTCAATACAAGGAATTTGAACAAGTCCACCTATAGGATCACAAGTAAGTCCTAGATTATGCTCCATACCTATTTCAGCTGCCGCCTCTATAGCATCAAGATCACCTCCTAAAAGAGCACAATACCCTGCTGCTGCCATAGAACAAGCTACCCCTACCTCTCCTTGACAGCCAACCTCTGCGGCGGATATAGACGCTCCAGACTTATATAAAACACCGATTGCAGCAGTTATTAACAAATATTTATTAATCGCTTTTTTCTTTTCTGTAGCATTATAGAATTCATTATTTTCAATATAATATTTCAAAACTGCAGGAATAACTCCAGCCGCTCCATTTGTTGGAGCAGTAACTACTCTTTCACCACAAGCATTTTGCTCATTTACAGCTATTGCATAAGCATTTAAATAATTAAAATCACTTTTATCTACACTTTTACTCTTAAGTTTTCCAATCATACTCGGAGCTCTCTTACGCACCTTCAAACCACCTGGGAGAGTTGCTTCTGGGCAAGTTAATCCCCTTTCTATTGATGTTTCCATAACTTGCCATATCTGAGCTAGTTTTTCTAACGACTGCTCTTCACCATAAGCAACTTTTTCGTTTTCAAACATTATCTGATCTATACTTTGATCTGCTTGTATACACAAATGACGCAAATCCTCCATACTTGCAAATTTAAATGGCTTATTACAAACCACTTCTGTTGGAACTTCATCTTTTTTAATATGACTTTTATCAACTATAAAACCACCACCAATTGAAAAATACTCCTTACTAGCAAGTAATTTATCATTATTAAATATAGAGAACCTCATGCCATTTGCATGTTCCGGTAAAAACTCATCATAATGAAAAATCAAATCATGACTATAGTTAAAGCCTATCTCATACTCTTGATTTAAATCTAATTTTTCATTAGTTAAACAATTCCCATAAAGCTTTTTAGCTAACTTAATATCTACTGACTCTGGCAAAAAACCCATCACCCCTAAAACTACCGCATAATCAGTTTTATGTCCTTTACCAGTTAAGGCCAATGAACCATATAAGTCGATCTGTATTCTAGTAGTTTTAGATAAGTGTTCTTTATTTAAGTTAACGAAATCACAACCAGCTCGCATAGGACCAATTGTATGTGATGAGGACGGACCAACACCTATAGAAAAAAGCTCAAAAGTACTTTCCATGATTTCTCCAAAATTATATTAAAATTTAAATGGGTAAAAGATATAAATCTTATGTTTTCATTTTAGCCTTTTTTCTCGAGATTTCCAATCAAGCATATAGCTCTCAACATAATTATAAAATTCTTTTGAATGATTGGGGTGTGTTAGATGAGCTATTTCATGAAGAATGACATATTCAATAGCCTCTATATCACGAAGAACTAAGTCAAAATTTAAATTAATAGTCTTCTTAACATAATTACACGAACCCCAACGAGTCTTAGTCTTTTTTATAGTTACTCTTTCTATCTCTTGGTTTGTGATTTTAAGATATTTAGCCATCAGGTTGTTTAATATAATATCAGCTCTATCTCGATAAAACTCTTCTAAAAGCTGAAGCTTAAACTGTTGATTGCCTATCACACTTGGATTTACATAGAATAAAATAGCATCTTCTGATTCAGTTACTACATTTTGCTTTGATTCAATTAACCTAACTTTATATTCACGCCCTAAAAAATAAACAATACTACCCTCTTCTAATGTGTATTTTGAGTAATCATATTTAGAATTTTTAGAGAGTCTTTGCTGATGTTTTTCAATCCATTTTTTCTTAGACTCAATCAAATCATATATTTGCGATTCTTTGACGCCTAAAGGTGAAGTTATATTTATAGCTCCATCATTTGCTATAGATATTTTAAGATTTTTAACTTTTCGGTATGTAATATTTATATTATCCAAAATATCTAACCTTCAAAGATTACATTTTGCCAACCTTTTGCTATATTGGCCGTTTCACCCTGCCAATAGCTAACAATAACTTCTCTAATAGGAATACTTGTGTCCTTATAATTTTTAAAACCTTTGAAAACAAAACCATCACCACCACTAACAAGAAAATCAATGGTTGCTAATTTATAGTATTTATTTTTGTCTAAAGGTTTGTTGTTTATCATGATGCTGTTAACTGAGTTATCTTTATTAAGAGCTATTTTAACTCCAGCAAAAATACCACTCTGCTCTTCACCAATAAACTGTAAACTATGCTTAATTAAGTTTAGCAAGTTTGCACCTTTAATATCCATCGTAACGACCATGTTATCAAAAGGCATTGTTTCATAAATCATACTATAAGTTATTTTACCACTAGGTAGAGATCTACGCACACCATGAGTATTTAATAAAGCAACATCGCTAGAAGTATCTAGCTTCATTATATTTGCTAAAGTATATGTTAATGGAACATTATAGTGGCCATCTTGTGTTTTATCAGAAAGTGGATTAGGTGCTGTTGTAATAACTTTCTCAAGCTCATCCTTAACACTAGAATTATATTTTTCAATAATAGCATTTACTTCTTTATCATCCGCGAGATCTTTAGTTACCTTAGCAAGATTTATAACTTCTGGTGTTACTTTACAGACATCTGTTGTATGACAATCATAGTGAAGCACGCTTATATCTTTACCTTGGCTTTCACCTTGCTCTACGGCGATGTTATTTTTGAAACCATTAACAAACTCATGGCTATGCCCAGTCAAAACAGCTGTAATACCCTTAACCCCATTTACAACAGCATATATCTCAGACTGATTGCCTAACGCACTATTTTTTTTATAAAGAATATTGTTATCAACTTGTTCTGTAGGAATATGCGTTAAAAGAACTATAGTATCTGGTTTTGGTAAATTATGCTCTTTATAGTTACGAATATACCTAATCCACTTATTTGCAGCATAAACAGGATTAGTAAAATGAAGGTTTGATATATGTTTCTCTGCTGTGGTTTTAGGAGTCTCTAATGTTGACAGCCCAATAAAATATATAGTCTTTCCATTTTTAAAAGTCTCATAACCAAATGGTTTTATATAGTCTAACGAATTATCACCAGAGAAAAGTCTTTTAACATACCCTGTTAAAGAATCATTTACATAACTAATATTAGCAGCTAAAAACCTTACATCACTACTTTTATACCAATGTTTAAACCATTTTTGCCCATAGTCAAAATCATGATTACCAACAGCTGAATATTTTACACCTATATAATCAAAAAAATCATTGACTACATCACCATGAGAAATATTTGAAATTGCTGTACCTTGATAATTATCACCAGCCGCTACAACTACTAAATTCGGATGTGTTTTTCGATAACCTTTTACAAAAGTTGCTATCTTAGCTGCTCCAACCATATCTTTATGTGGTTCAACCTGTCCATGAAAATCGTTCAAAGATAAAACCGTAATATCATCTTCAGCAAACCCAAATAGAGAAATAGCACATAATACAAAAGCTATAAAATATTTTTTCATTTTAACCTACTCATACTGATATGTTTCATAAGATCCTAAAACCCTCAAAAATGTACTCTTTTTAAGGATTTTCAATAATGCTAACTGGATTTTATCATCATCTTCATAGCCTTCAAAATCTATAAAAAACAGATAATCCCAAGCTCTATCTCGCGATGGTCTTGATTCTATTTTTGTCAGATTTATATCATATTCACCAAATATACTTAAAATTTCAACTAAGGCATTAGCTTTATCTTCTACAGAAAATATAATTGTTGTTTTTTTATTATCTTTTTTAACATCAATAATATCTTCTCTTCCCATTACTAAGAAACGCGTATAATTAAAATGCTCATCTTCAAACTCACTTTGAATAATTTCTAAGTCATAAGTCTCTGCAGCAAGTTTTCCTGCTATAGCGAGATGATTTTTGCTTTTTTTCTCAAAAATATACTTAGCTGCTCCAGCAGTATCAGCAAAAGCCTCTGGTTCAAGTTTTAATTTCTTTAGACTATTTGAACATTGAGATAACGCTTGTGGATGTGAAATTACACTTTCTATCTTACTTAAATCCGCATTAGGTAGTCCCATTAAACAGTGCTGTATTTTTAAAATAATCTCTGCTTTTACTTTGAGGTTGCTTTTTATTAGCTCATCATAAGCTGGTACAACAGATCCTGCTAATGAATTTTCAACTGGGATAATTACAAAATCTGTTTGTTTTTTTATAGTAGCTTCTATAGCATTATAAAAACTCAAACAAGGTACTGTTTGAAAATCTGTTATAGAGTTAGAATTAAGAAAGCTAGTAATTGCCTGTTCAGAATAAGCTCCATGCTCACCTTGAAACGATATTTTTATCATATAGTAAAATTAACAGTAATAAATTTTAATACAATAATACAGTTTTTTATATTTTATTAAAATCAAACCTCTACAAAACAAGCATATCTTTAATAAAAAAGATAATTCTATAGCTTAAAAAAAATAAAACTTACTTTTTTACTTTTCAATATACTTTTTGACAAATACCAAAAAGCATTTACTTTCAGCATCTTTATAAATAATATTGACAAAATATTTAAATAAAAATAATTTATTATGCTTAATTATCTCAAAAAACATCCTAAAGGTTTATGGGTTTTATGCGGTATTGAAATATGGGAGCGATTTAGCTACTACGGAATGAGAGCTATACTTATTCTCTATCTCACAAGCGAATTTTATGGCATGAGTGATACTAAAGCCTATCTTACTTATGGTAGTTATGTAGCATTTGTATATATGGCTCCGCTTATAGGTGGTTATGTGTCTGATGTATATCTTGGTCATACTCGTAGTGTAAAGTATGGCTGCATCACTATACTTATTGGTCATTTGCTATTATCTCTTGATGTGTCATTTTTTTTAGGTCTTGGGTTTGTTGTAGTTGGTACAGGCTTCTTTAAATCAGCAATGAACGTAAATATTGGTGAATTATATCAGGGCAAAGAAGAACTTAAAGACAGTGGATATACCCTTTTTTACATGTGTGTAAATTTAGGTGGTGCATTAGCAACTCTTTCTGTGCCTTTAATCGCATTATACTTAGGTTGGCATGCAGGTTTTATAACTGCTGCTGGAGGGATGGCTCTAGGCTTACTAATATTAACTATTGGTCAACATAAAAACCTAGTGCCACAAGATCATATAGACCCAACAAGCAAAACAAAACTTATAACACTAGTCTTAACTATTTGTGCAGGTGTAGTTTTTGCTTATCTAATTAACAATGCTAGCAACACTGCCTATATACTATACAGCTTAAGCATTCTAGCATTAGGCTACCTTACTTATAGAGGCTATAAAGGTGGTCAGGTTTATATAAAATCAATATCTGCTGTTGTTATAATATCTATTGTAATAATGTTTTTTTGGGTCTTATTTGAACAAACAGCGACAAGCCTAGTTTTATTTAATAAGCGTTTTGTTGATTTGCATTTGTTTGGGATGAAAATCTCTGCAGCAAATATAAATGTTATCAACAATATATCTATTGTATGTTTATCACCATTATTTGCGTTTATTTGGAATAAGTGGAATATATCTGTATTTATAAAAATGGGACTAGGAATAATCATAACAGGTTCTGCTATGGGAGTGTTTGGGTTTGCTGCTTTTACTGCTATGCATGGAAGTTTAGCACCTTTACTCTTCATAGTACTTGGTATTGTACTAGTAACAGTCGGAGAGCTATGCTGTAGTCCAACAGGACTTGCTGCTATTAGTAAGATAGCCCCTACAGATATAGCAGCATTACTATTTGGAGTTTGGGGCATTAAATCTGGAATTAGTAACTTTTTAGCAGGATATGTTGCAACATTTACAGATAAAAAAAGTGTTACAAGCGATTTAGTTATTCAAGCAAAAGCCTTCTTTGATGTTTACCTCTACCTTGCTGTTAGCGCTATTATAATAGGTTTAATAGTAATATCATTATCAAAAGCTTTTAATAAAGCATTTAATATTTAAAGGTTATAAGAACTTATTTATCACTCTTAGTGAAATTTACTTTTCTATTGAAATGACAAGATGCTAAAGCATCGTCGATACCTTTTTGCATTTGCTCAGCTGGAAGGCAATAATTTCTAGCTAATAATGCTGTAATCACACTGATGATAAACAAGACTCCTGCTGCCTGATAAAAATCAAAAGCAGCAATTCCACCAAAATCACTTAAATATGATACTATTGATACAGCAATTATATAAAACCAAAACCAGATAGACTCTTTTACATTCCATGATATATGTTCGTCCTTATCTGCTCCAAACTTTCTATAAAGTCCTAATAACGCTATAGCAATAAATATAGCAATACCTGATTTGGAAACTATGTCCCAACCACTCCATAAAAAAACGAGTGTAGAAGCAAATATCCCAACAACAGAAACTAAACCAACAAATTTCAGCCTAAATGGTCGGTGAATATCTGGCAAACGATATCTCATCGCCATAGTTGATGTAGCACCAGTAATATATGTTATAGAAATCAAAGAAGTCAAAAAGGCTGTCATTGTCTTCCAACCAGGAAATGGGGCAAACATTATCAATGCTATAAGGAAGTTTAGAACTACTGCATTAATAGGTTTATTAACTAATGGATTAACCTTATTTAAAACCTTTGGCATGTAACCATTTTTCACCATAGCGTTTAATGAATTTAATGCTACACAAAAGTATAAAAGTCCCGCCATTAATGGAAATAAAATTGCACCGAAATACAAAAAGTACATCATCCAAGTTTGACCAAAGTACTGAGCCATAACAGCAAAAGCACCAAAACTTGAACTCTCACCTTCAGTAATAGTATTTAAATCCCATACATTATTATGAACATACTTTGATATAACTAATAAATATGCTACTTGTAATATCAGAAACACAAATAAACAAATAACAATAGTACTTATAGTTGCAATAGGTATAGCTTTTGCTGGATTTTTAGTATTTCCTGCAAGTTCTACAATAGTTTTAAAGCCCACAAACGCATAACCAATCCCCCCAAGTGAAACAGCTGCCAATACGCCATTCAAACCAAATGGTGCAAACTGTAAATCACTATCAATCCCTCTGCTTACAAGCTCTGGTAGCACAAAACACATAGCAATCAAAGATACAGCAATTATTATAGGCACTAAAACTTTAAGTACAGTAACAATGTTATTTATCTTTACTAGCCATTTAAGTGAATAAAAATTCAATGCACAAAATATGAATAATAACGCCATCGCAACAGGTATACCTTGAGTTGTAAGAGCGCCACTATTATTTTGGTCAATTAAACTAGGGTAAAAAACAGCTACATATTGTATTACAGCTTGAACTTCAATAGGAGCTAAAACAAGGTATGAGATCCAAGTAATCCATGCGAATATATAACTTACTAGCGTACCATGTGTAATATGTGGAATACGAGAAGTTGAGCCTTGAACAGGAACTATAGAGGCACTCTCTGCAAAAGTTAATGCAATAAAAATCATTAATCCTGCACCAATTATCCATGAAAAAATTGAGGCTGGTCCAGCATATTCAGAGGTATATTGAGCTGAAAACATCCAGCCTGAACCCATTATACTTCCTATACCTATAGCAATAAGACTAGTAATACTTAATCTCGTATTTATCATAAAATTTTTAGTAATGTATTTTTTTTAGTACAATGATTCTAGTAATAAAAATTTGAAATGTAAAGATTTTAAGCCTTTTTATAAGCCTATACGAACTATCCTTTCATTAAGAGTTGCAGCGACATCATACTCTATAGTATTTAGTAATTTCGCGATACTTTTTGCGCTATTTGGTAAGCTAGGGTTATTTGAAATAATCTCAACTTGATTACCAACTCTCAAGCTTTTATGGTTACTGCCCAATGAAATAGCCATAGCATCCATACTCATTTTACCGACTATAGGATATGTATCTTCATCAATAGTAACAAAACCTTTACCTCCTAACGCTCTAAAAAAACCATCTCCATAACCTATAGGGATAGTTGCGATATACTCTCCTTCGAATCCCTTGTGTAATAAAGAATAACCAACACTGTCACCGTCATTAAGACTAATAATTTTTATTATTTCAGAAGTTAATCTAGCTATTGGTTGAATTTCTTTAACTATATCATCAACTTCAAACTCTGGCAAAAAACCATAACTTAAAATACCAGGCCTTACCATATCGTAGCAAACATCTGCCTGACCAACCAATCCATAAGAATTAGTCAGATGGCAAATAACATTTTCCTTTATACTTTTTGTGTATGCTACAACCTCTTTAAATCTCTGATTTTGCTGAAGATTAAAAGGATGATTTTTATCATCTGCACAGGCAAAATGACTATAAACACCTAAAAGCTCAATATGCTGGGAGTTATATGCTTTATCTATTACCTCTTTGTAACCATCGAAACCAACTCCCATCCGATTCATACCAGTATTTATATTTATATGAACTTTGATCTTGATTGATGACTCTTTTGCGATTTTTGATAGAGATCGTATATCTTCTATACTGTGTATGCTATATATAAAGTCACAATCCAATACTTTTGATATATCATCATACTCCACCCTTCCAAACACTAGGATCGGCTTTTCATTACAAGCACTATAAACCTGTATAGCTTCTGATAAACAGGCAACAGCAAAATAATCTACTAAATCATAAGAATTTTTCACAATAATATCTAGACCATGCCCATAAGCATTTGCTTTAACAGGAAAGCAAAATTTAGTTTGGGTATATGCTTTTATAATAGATATATTTTTTCTTAAAGTTTTTGTGTTTACTTCTAATATATTTGCATTCATAAATCATTTCTCAAATCTTGAAAACTCTCTCATACTATCTATAAAACTGCTAAAGTTCAACCCTTCTAAAATCGACTGAATTTTCTTACTACAATTATCATCTAACAATTGCACGATAAAGCTATAAACTGTTATATCAAGCAGCGAAATATTATCATTAAAGAAATGCTTCCTGCCATCTAAAAAATCAGCTAAAGCCTTTAAATCTTGCTCAGCCTTAGCATATATTTCTCGTTGTGAAAGTACTAGTATTCCTGATGCTTTTAATTGCCTTGCAATATTTCTCTTAGCAGCATTGTAAACAATACCTGACATCATCTTTGGTAATTTTGCCGATGCCATAAACTCTTTTTTCCAAGATTTATTATCAACATCTACCCAGCGACTATAAACAGCTACCCAATACAAACTATCTTCACATAGTCTCATAAAAGCTAAACTTATCGCGCTCTGCTGACAGCTTAAATGACTATCTAATGATTGATCATTTACTTGTTCTAAATATTTTATAATGATATTACTATCAGCGATTTTTTTGCCTTGTGTTTCAATAAAAGGCATTTTACCTGTTGGCGATTTATTTAACTCTAAACTAAAATTGTTATTATAGGGGATATCTATAGCTTTTAAGTACAATTCAAGCTTGACGCAAAAAGGACTGCAACTATAGTTTTTCCCAGGTAGGTTAGGTAGTTGGTGAAGGTGTATCATTTATTTAGTCCTCAAAACTTATAATATTATTAGCAGCACGCCTTTGTGGCTTTTCATTCTCTTGTTCCGTCTGTTCGGCAACCACATTCTCTCTCTCTAAATCTGCTTTTTCAAATTCTGACATAATCAGCTCATCAAATTTACCATTTTTAAGCACTATATAAGCACGATATCTATCATCGCTAATTGCTGTATTATAATCAAATGAATACACCCTATAAAAAACTAGCTTTTTAAACTCAATTTTTACACTTATCTTACGTAGGCAAACAGTATCATCTAGCATTTCAATATTATGCTTTTTAGCAGATCTTTCAGCTATACCTATCGTATACTCTTTATTTTTCATAAAATTGCGCCATGTAAAAAAACAAATTCCTAAAAATATAAGTGTATATAATGCTACTGACATTAGTCTCTTTCTCAAAAATCTAAAACTATAGCTATTATATGTTAAAATCTAAGCGTTATAAAACATATCTATAATTAAACAATGAAAACTTTGAAATACTTCTACGGATCTTTTATTGTCACGATATTAGGAGTTCTTATTGGAGCATTTTTATACCCTAATGATATTGTCGCAACTGTTTATTCGTTATTAATACTAGCCTTACTAGAGATATCTCTTAGTTTTGATAATGCTATCATCAATGCCAAAATTCTTGGGCAAATGCCTAAAATTTGGCAAAAAATATTTATCTTTATTGGACTACCTATAGCTGTATTTGGTATGAGATTTGTTTTTCCTATATTTTTAGTAAGCATAGCAGGTGATATTGGTTTTAACGATGTTATAAACTTAGCTCTTCATCATCCTAATCAATACGAGACTATACTTGAAAATGCTATGCCTTATATCTGTAGTTTTGGTGGGAGCTTCTTATTATTAGTTTTCCTAAACTTCTTTTTAAGTGAAAACACTGAACATCATTGGATCCCTATTATTGAAAACAACTTCATAATAAGAAAAATACGTAACTATGATGGTGGTTATATCTATCTTGCTATTTTAATTGGCATAATAATTATTAGTAATGTCCATAATGAAACTCAAGGATCAATTGCTTTAGCTTTCTTACTAGGAATAATAACTCATGAAAGCATTGGAATATTAAATTCTTTCTTTGGCAACTCTAACATTAATTCTGGAACTATTGTTAGAAATGGGTTTATGGGTTTTGTTTACCTTGAAATAATTGATGCTTCTTTTAGTTTTGATGGTGTGGTTGGTGCTTTTGCAATTACAACGAATATAATTATTATAATGATTGGTCTTGGTATTGGTGCGATGTTTATAAGATCTTTAACTATAATGTTTGTAGAAAAGAAAACCCTAGGTAAATACATCTATCTTGAGCATGGTGCTCACTATGCAATAGGTTTTTTAGCTTGTATATTATTGTTAAAAATATTTATACCTATCCCAGAATGGTTTAGTGGTTCTATTGGGATTTTGATTTTAGCTATCTCATATATCCATTCTGTGGTTCTTAATAGAAAAAATTAATGTCGCTGAAGTGATATCAAACATAATGCAAATCGCCATATTTGCCTCAAAGAAAGTTTATACTTAACTGTAGTATACTGATAATAGCTATTGGTAAATACCTACCATAAATCTCACGCACTTTTAGTTTCAATAAAGGTCATCATTCCAGAATGCATATGATAAAGCATATGGCAATGGATAAACCATTTACCTTTAGCGTTTGCTTTCATTGCTATAGTTATGCTTGATTTAGGCTCTACATAGACTGTGTCTCTTATTACACCGTCATCTATTGACTTACCATTGACTTTGACTACCTTAAATACATGCCCATGGATATGTATGGGGTGAGACATACCTGTTTCATTCTGAATTTTAAACTCATAAGTTTTATCAAACTTTAATTCAATAGGTGAAACATCCGGCCAAGTTTGACCATTTATTTGCCAAACATAGTCCTTCATATTTCCAGTCAATTTTAAATCTATAGTTTTTTCTATACTTCCCAATGCTAGACTATCTTTTGCTGAGTGAAGCTTTTTTAACTGAGCATAATTAAAAGGTTTTGAGTCAACTTTCGCTTCTGCTGGGATAGTTAAGTTTTTATCATTAATTGTCGTTAAGACTATTCCTGTTTGATACTTTTCACCCTCAACTTGACCTACTATAGGAAAAACTCCATTTTTAGGTATCTGTACTTGTATATCCATTCTTTGAGCTATTGCTAACTGGAACTTGTTGCCTTCAAAAGGTTTGATATTTTGACCATCTACAGCTATGGCAGTTCCTTTTAATTTACCTAGGTTTATCCAAAAATTAGTCGATGATGAACCGTTAAGAAATCTCAAACGATAGATTTGACCTGCTACAACATGCTTGATTTCAGGGCTCTTTGCAGTTCGATAGTTTGTTAAAAAAGCATCATATGAAACATCATTTAAATCAGGCTTCGCATCTTTATCCATCACCATAGCCATTTTATGGGTGCCATGCATATGCATATTACTGTCATCACTATGTTTTAAATCTTTCATTATAGCTTCTGGCTGTTTAAAGCTAAAACCTTGGAACATAACAACTACATCATTGGTAGCATCATATCCTCTTGGATAAACTATAAATGGCGCCTCTACAAAATTCTGCTCTTGAAAACCATAATGTGAATGCATCCAAAATGTTCCGCTATGGATTAGCTTAAAATCATAACTATAAGAAGAATTTGGTTTAATATATGGTTGGTTAAGTTCAGTACCATCATACTTATTTGGCAATAATAAACCATGCCAATGTAGCACTGTAGGCTTTTTTAAACCATTTTTAACTTTTACATTAAAATCATCACCTACAGTACCATAATATCCCCATGTGCCATCTGGTTGAATAACTGTATTTACAGTAGTTTCTTTGCCATTAATATCTATGGTTTTATTTGTAACAAGCAACTCTACTACAGTATTTTCGCTATAGTATATATATACTGATATAAAAACCATCAATAGCAACAATATACTCGATATTGTTTTTTTATTTTTCATTGTATATAAAACTCATCAGTTAACCAAGATAACTCCAAAACATCCAAACACCCATAATTATCATCATTATGTTTTCAGTTAAGGATAAAAATCCTAGTGGTACACTACTGCCTCCACCAACACAAGCACATTTAAGCTCACGCTTTTCAAGATATACAGCTTTAAATACAGATATTGCTCCAATTAAACCTATAATTATTGCTATCGTAGCTGCTACTAGAGTGAAAATGTTAGCTATTATCCCTAACCCTACAAAAGCCTCTGCAAAAGCATAAATATAAGCATAACGCACCCATCGCATAGCAACTAAATCATAAGTAATAAACTGCATTGAAAAGCTATTTAAATCCTGAAGCTTTAGCATTGCTAAGATAGCTATACTAAACCCCATAAACAGCTTTATTACAGAACCTATTGTCACTGTATCAGTAAATGTATAATTAGTAGAAATAGCCATCAATAAAGCAATTACAAAAACTGCTATGACAGGCGTATATGTTGTTTCTTTTTTAGGTTTATTTTCTCCTAAAAATGCTAAAAGATCATCATAACCACCCACCCTTTTATTATCAATAAAAGTCTGAGGTGTAGTTTTAACACCATACTTTTCTTTAAAAGTATCAGTTTCTTCTCTATTTTTTAAATGATTATCTGTAACCTCATAGCCATTGCGCTTTAATAAATCTTTCGCCTTTATGCCATAAGGGCAAATATTTTTATCAGTAACCATTCGGTAAATAGTTGCTTTTTTTGATGTGGTTTTATTATTCTTACCCATAGCTAGCTCTCCTTTATTCATATTTTTTTAGAAGGTTTATAATTTCTGTAATCTTAACTTGATGTAACTCTTGATTATTTTGACACTCTTCAAGGCAAGACTTCATATGCGTTTCTAAAATAGATAGCTCTATAGCTTTTAAGGCACTTCTAGCTGCCTTTATTTGTGTCATGATATCAACACAGTATTTATTTTCGTTAACCATTCGTTTAACAGCCTCTACCTGACCAGAGACTCTATTTAGTTTTCCTAAATGTTTTGTATGACATGGGTGCATCTTAAATGATCCTTTTGACTTAAATCTAAAAACGATTATATACCCTGATGGGGTATATAACAAATATTTAAATAAAATATGTAATTAGAAAAATGAGAAGTTTAAATGAGGAGATTATTTTAGGTTAAATACTGATGTTACGCACCAAACATAAATTTGAGCAAGAAGATAAAGTCTTAGATGCAAGGCAGGGTTTATTAGCATAGCAGTAGCTATGGTAGTAAAGTTCTAACGCAGTCAGATGATGCTTTAGCTTTTTATCCTTTGGATGATATAATTTGCATTAAATAGTAATTGTTCTAGCTTCGATTTAAAATATACTTCAAAACACCTACATCCATAGCGATACTCTCAGCTTTTTCAACCACATTAGTACGCTCAACATGCTCTGTATAGGCTATAAACTTATCTGCAAAACCTGCTTCAAATAGTTGATAATCTGTAAATCCATCTCCTACAGCTATAACCTCACCTTGCAATAATTCTTTAGCCTTTTCAAATGCTACTAACTTTGAATCACAAGCACCATTAGAATTATCAAGTGACTTAAAGCTACCATCTTCGTTCCAATTAACTTCTACAGCATAAATATTCTTGCGTGGAATTTTTAAAGCTTTTGCAAACGGGGCTATGCTCTCAGTTAAACCTCCACTAAATATCCAAATTTTATAGCCTTTACTATGAAGTTCTTTGACAAAGTCTTCCATACCTCTAGTTAGTAAGCTAGGACAGTATTCTTTACTGAAAGCTTCTATACTAGCTTTAGTTGGACTTGCTATAGCTAACCTTTGCTCTAAAGATTCTCTAAAATCAAGCTCCCCTTGCATACCAAGATTTGTAATTTTTTCTATTTCTTGAATTTTTTCTGGGCTATTTTTAAGTAGTGGTTCAAGTATCAACTCTAGAGACTCTCCCTTTATAAGAGTTGAATCAAAATCAAAAATTATGTTTTTCATATTAAAAATGTTGTTAGTATTGTGTGCTTTGTTTATATTATACAAACTATAAAAATATTTTTAGCATAAATACCTATGATAAATTACAAAGAAATGCCAAAAGGTGTTCTTCAAATAAATATAATCCAAATATTCTCAACTGTCGGATATGCTGTTTTAATGGGGTTACTTAACTTCTATCTAACAGACCATGGTGGTTTCACGAAGACGGAGGCTAACACTCTTACGGCGAGTTTTTTTGCCCTTAACTTCCTACTTCATTTTTTAGGTGGTGCCTTAGGTGGTAAATTTTTTAGTTTTAGAGGTTTATTTTTAATTAGTGTAGCGTTACAGGTTGTAAGTATGTTTATGATTGCCGAGCATCATCAAACAATTATAATCTATGGTATGGCTTTGTTTATAACAGGTGCTGGTTTAAATGTTAGTTGCCTAAACATGATGCTTACCCAACTGTTTAAATCAAAGGATCGCAATAGGCGAGTTGCTTTTTCGATAAACTATAGTTGTATGAATATAGGCTTTGCAGGAAGCTTTTTGCTTTCAGGAATTATCCAAAGTTATGGTGCTTATACTATCGCATTTTATACTGCTGCAGGATGTTTAGCTTTCAGCATAGTTCTTCATCTATTTAATTTTAAAAATGTTGAAGACAAAGACACTTATTTCCATAATCAGTTTTCAAAATCTATAGCTAGATATTTCTCAGCTCCTGCTGTTATTTTGGCTTGTTTTATTTTTTCAATATTTTTAATTAAAAATCCAGAGTACGGTAGTTTCTTAGTCATCAGTGTCTTTGTGATGATTATAATATACCTTGTTTATACTGCTTTAAAACAAACTCCAGAATATCGAGAGAGAATATTTGCATTTATGATACTAAGCTCTGCTTGTATGGTTTTTGCTTTTGTACAAGGAATGCAAAGCTCAGCTTTAGAAAATTTTGTTGAATTTAACACTAACAAATCACTATTTGGTATCACAATGCAACCCGCTACTGTAAATATTTTTGAAACCTTAGGCGTAATCGTTTTTGGTTTTCTACTAGCAATATTTGCAAAAAGAAGACTTGAGAATGGTACTACTTTAGCTCCAGGAAGCCTTATAACTCGAGGAATAGGACTATATATCGTAGCATTTTTAATGATCCCTTTAGGTATAATGCTTGCTAATAAAGATACTGGCACTGTTAATGTAATATTTCCCATTCTATTACTCGTAATAGTTGCAGCTGGTGAGATTCATGTGAACGCAACAAGCTATGCTTTAGTTGGCGACTTAATCAAACCTATTCATCAGGGGATGTTTACTGGATATTTATTCGTGAATGTAGCTGTCGGTATTATTATTTCAGGGCCTGTTTCAAACTACGCTATTGGTAATGAAATTAGTGCTAAACACATTACAGCACTTGGTACTAATCCAATGTATTCAAATATTTTTATATCTTTGGCAGTCATTGCTATTGTACTAACCATTATATTCTTCTTAATATCAAAAAAAATAAATAGTGTGTTTAAAAGACTACATACAACATAATCAAAATAACTCTAACTTTTTCCCTAAATACTATGTAATCAGAGCATTTTAGCTTATAATGCTCTTTTCATATAAAAAATATTCAACTTATTAATGACAAACTATATAAAGACTATGCCTAAAGGCGTAGTTCAAATACACATTATTCAAGTTTTATCTCTAGCTGGTTATGCAATTCTAATCGGAATGTTAAATTTCTATCTTAGTAGTGAAGCAGGTTTTACTAAAGTAGAAGCAAACACTCTAACAGCAAGCTTTTTTGCCTTAAACTTTTTATTACATTTTTTAGGAGGTGCTCTAGGTGGACGCTATTTTAGTTTCAGAGGATTGTTTTTAACAAGCCTTATATTACAAGCTGTTAGTATGGTTTTAATAGCTATGCCTCACGATTATGACGCTATTGTTATTGGTTTAGCTATATTCATTACAGGGGCTGGTCTAAATACTAGCTGCTTAAACATGATGCTTACTCAACTTTTTGATGCAAATGACACTAGAAGAGAAATGGCATTTTCTGTTAACTATACTGCTATGAACTTTGGGTTCTTATGCTGTTTTGTGCTTTCTGGAGTGCTACAAAGCTATTCTGCATATAATATTGCTTTTTATATTGCTTCTGTTTTACTTATAATTGCTTCTATTTTACAACTTATAAACTTTAAAAATGTCAAAGATCACGACACTTACTTTTCTAAAGTTTTTTCTAAGAAAAAAATTCGTTTTGCTGTAATGCCGGCAATTATTATTATTTGTCTTGCTTTTTCATTAACACTAATTAAAAACCCTGAATACGGAGTTGACCTGATTGTTTCTGTATTTTTTATAGTTTTAATCTACCTAATTCGTTTAGCATTAAAGCAAGATGGAATTTATCGCTCAAGAATTTTAGTCTTTTTAGCATTAGCATCAGCAGGCATGATAACTGCTTTTGTACTAGGTATGCAAACTTCCGCGATAGAAAACTTTGTAGAGTATAACACTACAAAAACGATACTAGGCATCCATCTTTCTCCGGCTTTTGTAAATTCTTTTGAAACTGTTGGTGTTATCGTGTTTGGTATAATACTTGCTAAGATAATTGCTAAAAAGAATGATTTAAATAAAGCTGTATATCCAACCACAAGTATAATTAGAGGCTTAATATTTTATGTACTTGCTTTTTTAATAATTCCTTTTGGGATTTTAGTTTCAGGCAATGATGGTATGGTAAGTCTTATCATACCTATAGTAATGTTACTTATAGTCGGTGGTGGTGAGGTTCAAATCAATGCTACAAATTACGCTTTAGTAGGTAAACTTATCGAACCTAAACACCAAGGTTTATTTACAGGTTACTTCTTTGTGAGTGTGGCTGTAGGTGTGATTGCCTCTGGATATATGGCAAACTATACTATAGGTAATCAACTGAATTCTCATGAAATCACTGCCTTAGGTACAAATCAACTATATACAAACCTATTTGTAGGGCTATCAGTTTTAACTGCTGTTATTGCTGCAATATACTTCTTTGCCTCTAAAAAAATGAACAGTGTATTTGATAGTTCTTTATAACTGAAATTATAATCTAATCACCTCAACTTTTACTTTTTTTCTAGTTAAAAATTGCTTATTATTAAGAATCTTTTTTATATAAAAATATCGGCTCTTAAATTATGAGTAATATATCTAAAAAACCTATTGTCTCCATTAAGAATTTATCTAAGCAATTTGAAGATGGTCATGTAGCTGTAGATACTGTAAATCTTGATGTTTACTCTAAGGAATTTTTCTCACTTTTAGGTGGTTCTGGTAGTGGTAAAAGCACCCTACTTAGAATGTTAGCAGGATTTGAAAAACCTACTGATGGTAAAATTATCATTGATGGTGTCGATATGTCAAATATTCCTCCATACAAAAGACCTGTAAATATGATGTTTCAATCGTATGCTCTATTTCCACACATGAATATAAAGCAAAACATCATGTTTGGACTTAAACAAGAAAAATCCCTAAGAAAAGAAGATATCGAAAAAGCTACAGATTCTGCTCTTAAAATTATCAAAATGGATCATCTTGAAAAAAGAAAACCTCACCAGCTATCTGGTGGACAACGCCAAAGAGTAGCTTTAGCAAGATGTCTTGCAAAAAGGCCTAAACTAATTTTATTAGATGAGCCACTATCTGCTCTAGATAAAAACTTACGTGATCAAATGCAGTTTGAGCTTGTAGACATTCAAGAGCAAACTGGTAGTACTTTTATTATGGTAACTCATGATCAAGAGGAAGCAATGACTATGTCAACTCGTATTGGCATTATGAGTGATGGTTGGCTAGAGCAAGTTAGTCCACCTAATGAGATTTATGAATTTCCTAAAAGTCGTTTTGTAGCAAATTTTATTGGTAAAAGTGCCATTTTTGAAGGCAAAGTTGAGCAAATATCTCAGAGTCGAAGCGTTATCATTTCTAACCAAGCAAACACTTCTTTTGTATTGGAAAGAAAAATTGAAGCTGTCGAAGACCAAGAAATATGGGTTGGTATAAGACCTGAAAAAATAACTATTAGCAAAGAAAAACCGCAAGACTATAACCCACAAAACCCAATTAACTGTATAAAAGGAAAAGTTGAAGATATTGCATATCTTGGTGGGCTTTCAACTTATCATGTACGTACAGCTAACAATATTATTGTTAAAGCTACTGATTTTAATGTCGAGAGAAATGCTGATAATCCGACATGGGAAGATGAAGTCTACCTAAGCTGGGAGTCACAAAACATTATGGTGCTATATTCATAATGCAAAACTTACAGAAAAGCCTTAGACACAGGCTAGTTTATTTAGTTCCAATGACCTGGTTTGTAGTATTTCTGCTAATCCCATTTATATTTGTTATCAGTATAAGCTTTACTCTACCTGCTGATGGTACTCCTCCTGTCACTCCTCTTTTTGATTATAGTAATAGTACTGTCCACTTTACGCTATACCTTAGAAACTATCTTGAACTTATCCATTACAACATTATATTTATAGCTCTTTTTAACTCCCTAAAAATCGCTGTTGTAACAACTATATTGTGTATACTGATTGGCTATCCTATGGCACTAGCTTTATCACGAGCACAAAAGAAAACTCAGCTATTTTTTTTAATTTTAATTGTAATCCCCTATTGGACCTCTTTCCTACTTAGAACTTATGCTTGGGTTACCTTACTTGGAAATCATACTTTTAATGAGTTTCTTATGAGTATAGGACTACCGAGCATGGCTTTACTTTATAATGATTTTTCAATGTATCTTGGGATGGTTTATTGTTATCTACCTTTTTTAGTTTTACCACTATATAGCACTCTTATAAAGATAGACCCTACTCTCTATGAAGCTGCCGAAGATTTAGGCTCAAAACCTATAAATTCATTTTTCAAAATCACTCTACCACTTTCTATGCCAGGGCTTATAGCCGGCAGTTTGTTGATATTTATCCCAGCTGTTGGTGAGGTTGTCGTTCCACAAATTATGGGGGGTATGAATTCTCTAATGATTGGTAATATTATTTGGGAAGAGTTTTTTACCTCAAACAACTGGGGCATGGCTGCAGCAATTTCTGTAGTATTAATCATGATATTGGCACTACCAATATTATGGATGCAACGAATTCAAGTCAAAAAAACTTTTATATAAGGAGCTGGTATGAAAAAATTCTCATTTAGTAATATTATGCTTATGTTTGGCTTAGTATTTTTATATATCCCATTAGTAATACTTGTATTATTTTCATTTAGTGATTCAGAGATTATCAATCTATGGGGTGGGTTTACTTTTAACTGGTATCATGAAGCAATTCACGATACAGACATCATTAATGCAACTATTACAAGCCTCAAAATAGCAACTATTACTGCGGTTATTTCCACTTTTTTAGGAACTATTGTTGCTTATGCTATTACTAGGTTTCATTTTTTTAGAAGTCGAAGTTTTTTATATGGGCTAGTTGCTACCCCATTGGTATTACCAGATATTATACTAGGTGTTGCATTCTTACTGATGTTTTCTGCTTTAGGGCAGTTTATCGGTTGGCCAACAGAGCGAGGAACTACAACAGTAGTTATAGCTCATGTTACGATGTGTACAGCTTACGTAACTATTGTAATGCAGTCACGCATAGCTAGTGTTGATGTATCTCTTGAAGAAGCTGCTTTAGACCTTGGTGCAGGACCTATAAAAACATTTTTCACTATAATGATACCTCAACTATTACCTGCTCTCATAACGTCTGCTTTACTAACGTTTACACTATCTATTGATGATTTAGTTGTTACAGAATTTGTTGCTGGTAGTGACAACCCTACTCTGCCGATGTATATTTATTCAACTGTAAAAAATGGACCAACTCCAGAAATAAATGCTCTAGCTACTATTATGATAGCAATAATTGTAATTGGTGTACTAGCTGCTATGCTCATATCTTCAAGGTTTAAAAGAAAATAACGGTGTAAAAGGTTTTTATTAAAAATTAGTTATCCTTATATCTGAAATAAAAATCTTTGTACTATTTGATAGATTCCCACTTTACCAAGTATTTTTTAGCTACTATTTAGCTTATGAGGCTATAGCAATGATTACTAGATTATGTTATTTTTAATATAAAGTATATTGATAACTTAACATTAGTGTTTATAGGACAAAATACTGAATCATGAAACATCTATGTATAAGTAAGTTATTAGAGAATATCAGTTCAGGTGTGGTGGTTTACGGACCAGACACTTCTATTATTTATGCTAATGAGTCTGCTTGCGATATATTAAAAGTAGATCGTGAGGATTTGGTTAGTAAAAAATTCCATCAATTTAACTGGGAAATAGTTGATGCAAGTGGAGAAAATCTCGATAAGGATCAACTCCCATCTAGTATTATCCGCAATACTAATAAAGAAAAATGTGAGATGTTATTGGGAATAGAGTATCCTGAAGGACAATCAAATGTTTGGATTTGGACAAAAGCTTACTCTGATCATGGAAGAATAGTTATCACATTTATAGATGTTACAGATAAATACAGGCTACCATTTCAACAAATTGTTGATAATGCTACTAATGCCGTAATGATTACAACTGCGAAGAGCGACCCAAAATTAGATGGCCCTAAAATAATTTATGTTAATGATTATTTTGAAAAATTAACTGGCTACACAAAAAAAGAGATTGTTGGAAATACTCCAAAAATACTTCATGGCAAAGATACTGATAAAAGACGCTTATTTGCTTTAAAACAAGCCATAAAAAAGAATAAAGCGATAAAAACAACAATCCTTAATTACAAAAAAAATGGCGAAAAATATTGGGTAGATTTATCAATTTTCCCTCTTAATCTTGGCTTCAGAGATGAGGTGACACATTTTGCAGGCATGCATGTTGATGTAACTAAACTAAAAGAATCTGAAATAGCACAAAAAAAAGTTGCTGAGAGAGATTGTCTTACTGGTCTATTTAATAGACGAGGTTTTGAGTCTATTACTAAGAGCTATAATAGACATAATGAAAATCTACAAGATTATGCTTTAGTGATGATGGATATAGATTTATTTAAAAAAATTAATGATACATACTCGCACGCCCACGGTGATGAGGTAATTAAAAATATTGCAAAAGTTATTAAAAAATATTGCCGTGATGATGATAGTGGTGTTAGATATGGTGGCGAAGAATTTACTTTAATGATTGTAGAGTCTAATAAGGAGGATGCTTTAAAAGTTGCTGAACGGTTGCGTAAAAGTGTTGAAAAGCAATGTGTTAACTTTGATGGTAATCAAATCAACTACACTATAAGTTGTGGTATAGCTGATAGCAATGATTCAAAAGATATTAATGAATGTCTTCATTATGCTGACAAAGCTCTATACAAAGCAAAAAATAATGGCAGAAACCGTTGTGAGGTTTATTAATTACTAGAGTATTCCCTCTGTGATAATTTTTACTACTTTAAAAGGTGACACTAATGTTAAATCATATATCTTCTAACTAAACGATGAAAGCTCCTATTATATCAGTAATACTATCATAAATTACTCTATCTTCACCCTGTTAACTCTTTGGTGCATTCCGATAAAAGTACTATCATAAACGTCTAAATTTATTTGTTATACTGAACCTATTAGTTATATAAGTTTTCTTTACTAACACTATAAAAACAATATTATGCATTTTCCTTTTCATTAGTCAGCTAGCTCTGTAGAATGAAATTAGATAGTTTAAATTTAACTACTCAAACTAAGGAGCTAATTATGTCTAAAAAAACTACTATGACTACTTCTGCAGGATGTCCAATAGCAGATAACCAGAACTCATTAACTGCTGGTGAAAGAGGCCCTGTATTATTACAAGATTATCAATTAATAGAAAAACTAGCTCACCAAAACCGTGAAAGAATACCTGAACGCGTTGTTCATGCTAAAGGCTGGGGAGCTTATGGTACTTTCAAAGTTACAAATCCAGACATTAGCAAATACTCTAAAGCTAAATTTTTACAGCCAAATAAAGAAACTGAAGTTTTATTACGCTTTTCTACTGTTGCCGGTGAGCTTGGAGCTGCCGATAACGAACGCGATGTACGGGGCTTCGCTTTAAAATTCTATACTGAAGAAGGAAACTGGGATTTGGTTGGAAATAATACTCCTGTATTTTTTGTGCGTGACCCTAAAAAATTTCCTGATTTTATTCACACTCAAAAACGCCATCCGAAAACAAACCTAAGAAGCTCTACAGCTGCTTGGGATTTTTGGTCACTAAGTCCTGAATCACTACACCAACTTACAATTCTTTTTTCTGATCGTGGTTGCCCTAAGACACCTATACACATGAACGGCTATGGTTCTCACACTCTTAGTCTAATTAGTGATGATAACAAACGCTACTGGGTAAAATGGCACTTTAAAACCCAGCAAGGCCATGAGCACTATACAAACCAAGAAGCAGAAAAAGTTATTGGAAAAACTCGTGAAGGTTATCAAGAGTCTCTTTTTTATACTATTGAATCAGGTAAATACCCAAAATGGTCTGTTCAAGTACAAATAATGCCTGAAGAAGATGCTGATAAAACCAGCTATAACCCATTCGACTTAACAAAAGTATGGCCTCACGATGAGTATCCAATGATAGATGTTGGTGAGCTAGAGTTAAATCGTAACCCTGATAACTATTTCGCCGAGATTGAGCAAGCAGCATTTAGCCCTTCAAATATAGTCCCTGGTATAGGTTTTTCACCAGACAAGATGCTTCAAGCTAGAATCTTCTCTTATGCTGATGCACATAGATATAGATTAGGCACTCATTATGAGGCTCTACCTGTAAATGCTCCTAGATGTCCTGTACATCATTATCACAAAGATGGTTCGATGAGATTTTTTGATAATTTTGCTAAGAATTGTGATGCTTACTATGAGCCAAATAGTTTTAATGGAGCTTCTGAAGATGATAAGTACAGAGAACCTCCACTAAGAATAAATGGCGATGCAGACTACTATAACCATAGAATAGGTAATGATGATTATAGCCAGCCTAGAGCATTATATGAGCTTTTTGATAATGACCAAAAATCGCGTTTATTTATGAATATAGCTGAATCTATGCAAGGTGTACCTAAGCATATAGTAGAAAGGCAATTAGCTCATTTTGAGAAAATCTGTACAACTTATGCTGATGGTGTGAAACAAGCTCTAAGTAGCTTAAGCTAATCAACTCTAAGGATAAATTATGAAAAAACTTCTTATTTTAACAACCCTTTTACCAGTTTTTGCATATTGTAATACTGAACCTTGGCAAGATTTTAACAAAGAAGAAAATATTAAAAAACTTTCCAAACTTGAGTACTCTATTACACAAAATGATGGCACTGAAAGAGCATTTCATAACAAGTATTGGGATAATCATAAGCAAGGAATTTATGTGGATATAGTCTCAGGAGAGCCTTTATTTAGCTCAACTGATAAGTACGAGTCTGGTACAGGCTGGCCTAGTTTTTCTAAGCCGATAGATTCTAAGTTTATAAAATTAAATAAAGACAGTAGTTGGTTTATGACTAGAACTGAAGTTAATTCAAAATACGGCGACTCTCATCTTGGACATGTATTTAATGATGGTCCAAAACCTACTGGCAAACGCTACTGCATGAATTCAGCATCCTTACGTTTTATACCTAAAGAAGATATGAAAAAGGATGGCTATGGAGAATACTTATATTTATTCGATAATAAAGAAACCTCCTCATAAAAATAAAATCTAATTAAACATTGATAAGCTAGCTTTTTTAACCTAATATTCTTATATATTTATTGAAAGTTATAAAGATTCCTCCTAAACCAATGCAACAATACGGCGAGACTTTACTCCAAATATCACTATTTATATATGCAATACAGTTTTTACCTCAAATAATACATAATTTGATAAACAAAAATAGCTTAGTAAATATAAGCATCCTCACACAGTTTGGTATGTTATTTATAGTACTATGCGACTTGGTGCAAGAATTCCATAATGATGCACATTGGGCATTTATACTAATTCCCCTTATCTACTGTACTTGTTTAACTATACAACAACTTCAAATTTCACTAAACAATCGCAATATGAATCCCGTTATCAACCTTATGTATGCGATGTTACTATCTATTGCATTTTTAGCTATCAGATCTAAAAGCTCCCTAGTACCTCAAACATCTATAGTTATAGAGTTAGCATTTAACTTTGCAATATGGGGTCCTCAGATACATAAAAACATCAAGCAAAAAAGATGTGATGGTTATAGTTTACTATTTATAGCTCTATCTCTTGTAGCAATACTCTGCGAACTTGCTAGTAGTTTAATTATTACGGATAATATTGTAATACATATAAATCTTATAGTTTGTTCATTCACAATCTGCTTTGTTTTATATCAAAAGTTTCTCTACCGCAAAGTATAGCTTTTATAGTAAATGGATTTGTGTTGATATAGTATAAATATTATCCGAACAGTAAGATATAAAAATACAATATGAAAAAGATACTCATAGCAATTGTTATTTTAATTAGCTTAACCGAGCTTACTTTTGCAATAAGTCTACAAAGTAATACCACCAAAATAAATGATAATTATATTCACTACTTCCATCAAAACAACGGTAAAACTAAAAATCTTGTGTTGTTGACTGGTAGTGGCACTACAGCAAATTTTTGGCCAAAGAATTTCATCGAAAAACTGAGTGAAAACTATAACCTTTATTTACTTGATTATAGGTGTTTCAATACTGAAGAAAGCTGTGATGATGTGAAATATAGTATAAACGCACTAGCTGATGACACAAATGCTTTTGTCAAAAAGTACTCACCTAAAAACACTTACCTTCTAGGATGGTCGATGGGTGGAGGTGTAGCTTTACAAACTGTGTTTGATAATCCAGAACTCTATAAACACCTTTTTCTACTAGCTCCTATTATACCTTACAACATACAGCTTCCTAGGCCTAACCCTGATGAAATCAAGAATCCTCAAGAACTTTATAATATGATTTTCAATCAAATCCTATACAACTACTCTCCAAAAGATTTAGAGAAAGAAAAATCTCGTTTTATAAATTCTAAAATAAACAAATTATTATTATCAAAAGACCAAGCAAAAAAAGAGCAACAAGCTTTACTTAGATGGTTTAGCTCTAAAAAAGCGAAAAAAGAATTTTCAAATATAAAAATACCCACAACTGTATTTATACCAAGTGATGACAAGATGCTGAATGAGACAAAATCAAAAACTTATTTCAATGAAACAAAAAATAAAAATTATAGCTTAAAAGAATTGAAAAAATCTGGTCACGCAGTTGCGTGGGATAAAACAGTTGAGGTTACTAAAATCATAAATTCATTCTAACAATCTCTGTTTTAACTTTTTATAGTTGTAGATAAGAAATAGCTATCAAATATGTTATTATTTTAATTAACAAATACTCTCTTACACAAAACTATGTCAGGAAATACTTTCGGTAAACTTTTTACAGTAACTACTTGTGGCGAAAGCCATGGAGACTCTCTTGCAGCAATTATTGATGGTTGTCCAGCGAACATTGAAATCACAGAGGCTGATATTCAACTTGAACTAGATAGGCGCAAACCCGGTCAATCAAAATTTACAACTCAACGCAAAGAGCCCGATGAGGTAAAAATTATCTCTGGGGTGTTTGAGGGTAAGACTACAGGTACTCCGATAGGCCTAATTATAAAAAATCAAGATCAAAAATCAAAAGACTATAGCGAGATAAAAGATAAATTTCGTCCTGGTCATGCTGATTTCACATATTTCAAAAAATATGGGGTTCGCGACTATAGAGGTGGTGGCAGATCTTCTGCTCGTGAAACTGCTATGCGTGTAGCTGCCGGAGCAATTGCAAAAAAAGCATTGGCTCATTTTGGAATTGAAATTTATGGCTACTGCTCTCAAATAGGTGAACTTAAGATTCCTTTTGCTGATAAGACTAACATCAATGAAAATTCTTTTTTTATCGCAAATAATGACTATGTTGAAAAATGTGAAAATCTAATTCACAAAATCCGTAAAGAGGGAGACTCGATCGGTGCTGAGGTGACAGTAGTTACAAAAGGTGTAGAAGCTGGGTTAGGTAGGCCTGTATTTGACAGACTCGATGCCACTATATCTCATGCTTTAATGTCTATAAATGCCGTAAAAGCCGTATCTATAGGTGATGGTTTTGATTGTGTTGCTCAAAAAGGTAGTGAGCACCGTGATGAAATTACTAAAGAAGATGGTTTTTTAACTAACCATGCTGGAGGTATATTAGGAGGTATTTCAAGTGGGCAGGAAATTCTCGCCAAAGTAGCCTTTAAGCCGACATCTAGTATCTTAAAAACTGGAAAAACTATCGATACTAATGGTGAAAACACAAGTATCATCACTAAAGGTCGTCATGATCCTTGTGTTGGTATTCGTGGGGTTCCTATTGCTGAAGCTATGCTTGCTTTAGTTATTATTGATGAGTTTTTAATATCTAAGGCTTATAACCAAAACATATGAGCCAACACGACTTCTATCAATTTCTTTTACACTGGGGCTACTTAGCTGTAGCTTTAGCCGTAATAATTGAGGGAGAGATATTCTTAATTATTGTGGGTATTACAACCGCTACAACTCTTTTTAATTATCCTTTAGTTATATTAGCTGCAACTGCTGGAGCTATATTTCACGATAATAGTGTTTTTATATTTTCAAAACTCACAGGTAGAAAGTTTATTGAGAAAAAACCTCATTGGCAAAAAAAGATAGATAGATCATTGAGAATTATTGATAAATACGACTCTTGGGCAATTTTAAGCGTTAGGTTTTTATATGGTTTAAGAACAATTACTATTCTTATTATAGGATTAGGTAATGTAAAAAAAGTAAAGTTTGTGGTGCTTGATGCTATTAGCAGTTTCATTTGGTCAACTATATATATTACTCTCGGATATTTTTTTGGAAACGCTATACTAAAATTGGTCGATCATGATGATATTACTCACTGGATCCGTCATAACAAAGGATTAACTATATTTATAATTTTAATACTTTCAAGTATTATATATATCAGCTACAGAACATTTAAAAATTACCTAAAAAGGCATAAATAATGAGTAGATTAGATCTTTTAAAAAAAAGTACCAGTTCAAAAACAGATAAACCTACTAAAAAGCCATCTAGTCGAGGCGGCCTGCTCGGAGGAGAAACTAAACATCATAACAAAAGAAAAGATCAGCTTGATGATGAAGACTTAAACTTAAACGATGATGACTTCCAGAATGAACTAGATGACTCTACTTCACCTGATTTCGATATTGATGATAATGATGATGAAAGTAATGAAGATGTAAATATTATTGAACTTGATATCGATCTTGATAACAATGAAGGACTAGATATAGAATCTGATTTACTCAGTGATGATGAAGACGATGAAACCTCAGAAGGTTCAAGTGAAGAACTAGAGCAGGCTGATAGTGATATAGAAAGCGATATATCAGAACGAGTTGAAGGGAAGGTTTTTGTAGACTACAGTGAAGATGATATCAAAGCAGAGGTTGAATATAGCTTTGAACATCGTGAAGAAGCCTATGATAAACATGTAAAAGTGATACAGGATGGTGGACTTGAAATATCTGTAGCAAAAGTGCTTAACTTAGGAGATATCATTAGAGCATCAATAACCTTAACTGAATTAAAAGAGCAAGTTGGCTGTGAAGGTAGAGTGGTTTCTGTTTTTCCTCGTAACATTCGTGCTAGTGGTAATGAAAACCAATATAAATACATAGTTCAATTTATTGGTCCAAACGCTTCTGAGACTGAAAGAGTTCTCTCTAAATACTTACTTGGTTATAAAGGAAAATAACTCAAATGGCTAAATCTAAAACTATTTTCATCTGCCAAGAATGTGGTGCTAGCTCTCCAAGATGGCAAGGTCAATGTCATAGTTGTAATCAATGGAACACTCTAATAGAAGAAGTAAAAATTGAAACTTCAAAAAAGCCTATTGCTAGGTCAGGCTTTGCTGGTAGTGTAACTAAAGCAACTCCATTAAGTAGCATACAAGGCAAAGAGCATAGTCGCACCCAAACAAATATTGCAGAATTTGATCGCGTTTTAGGTGGTGGTATCGTTAGGGGCTCAGTAACTTTGGTTGGTGGTGATCCTGGAATTGGTAAGTCATCAATATTGCTACAAATCATGGCATACCTTTCTCAAGAGAAAAAAGTACTATATGTAAGTGGTGAAGAATCTCTTGAACAAATTGCACTTCGAGCAGAAAGACTTGATCTACCTAAAGATAAATTACTAGTAATGTGTGAGACTAATATAGAGCTCATAGCAAACTACATAGTTACTCAAAAACCTGAGATAGTAGTTATTGACTCTATCCAAACAATTTACAACCCTGAACTTTCATCAATGGTTGGTGGTGTCTCTCAAGTTAGAGAATCATCTGCGTACATCACTCAAGTTGCTAAACAGCATCAAGTATCTGTATTTTTAGTTGGTCACGTCACCAAATCCGGTGAAGTTGCAGGACCTCGTGTCCTTGAGCATATTGTCGACGCTGTGATATTTATCGAATCACAAGACAATGGTCGCTACAGAATGATGCGAGCTTTAAAAAATCGTTTTGGTGCTGTAAATGAAATTGGCGTATTTGCAATGACTGATCAAGGTATGAAAGAGGTCAAAAATCCATCTGCTATATTTCTAAACAATGGTCGTACAAACCTAATTGGTAGCGTAAGAGTCTCTGTATGGGAAGGTACTCGCCCTCTTTTAGTTGAACTACAATCTTTGGTTGTTGAAAAAAATCAAAATCAACCACCTAAAAGGCTTTGTGTCGGTATAGATAGTAATCGCCTAGCTATGATTTTAGCTGTAATTCAACGCTATATGCATCTAGATCTATATGACAAAGATGTTTTTCTCAATGTGGTTGGAGGTATTAAAATCACAGAAACAAGTATAGATTTAGCTGTGATTGCTATTATATACTCTAGCTTAGAAGAGATTCAAATACCTCATAATATGCTAATAATGGGTGAAGTTGGTCTTTCTGGTGAAATTCGCCCTATCCCCTATGGCTTAGAAAGAATCAATGAGGCAACAAAACATGGCTTTAAGAAAATAATTGTACCAAAAGCAAATATTTCAAAGCTAACTAAAAAAACAAATGCTGATGTTATCGGTATTAGTAATTTAAAAGAACTTAAACAGTTAATAATGGATTTATAAAACTATGGAATTCCTACAAAGTCTAAACATTCTAGATATTTTCATCATTCTTAGTACTTTTATCATAAGCTTATTTGCTGCTGTTAAAGGTTTGATGAAAAACATTATTCAATTAATACTTATGATATTTGCTGTAGCACTAGCAGGTATTCTTGCTCAGAAAATTCAATCTGCATATATTAATAACTTTATAGAAGATCCAAACACTGCCTATATAGTTTCTTTTATATTAGTTTTACTAGGAGCTTATTTAATTATATTTGGGATTATGAAAGTTTTCTTCAAGAAAAATGAGGAGAAAGAAGGTTTATCTAACACTTTTTTTGCTTTTTTTATTGCTCTGATCAGATATTTATTCGTCTGGGCTTTAATATGCTCAACGCTTAATTCTATCGATGCAGTAAAAGAACACAGTGTTTGGGAAAACTCACAGCTTAGACCTATACTTGTAAAAACTGGTAACTTTGCATATAACTCAAAAGTTAAAATCCAAGAAACAAACCTAAAAGACTATGTACCTAAAGATGTTGCTGGTGGCTAACATGTGAAAGAGTAAACACATAGATCAGTCCCTGCATATACCTCACAAACATTTGAATTATCATACCCACATTTCAAGTTAGGTCGTAATGATTTGTTTACTACACAAGTTTGTCATTTCCACTCAAGTGGAAATCTCCCAAATCCATCCATTTACAATCGCTTACTTTACAATAGATATAAGGTATATCAAACTAGTATAATCAGAAATTTATATTAAAAAATAATCATTTTTTTATCCAATTAAACTTGCACACTATGAAAAACTATTTATAATGAAGATTACTTAGGGTTATAAGTTCCGGCTTACTAAGACTCATAAGTAAGTAAAAACAAAATATAAAGATAAGGAAAATTATCATGAAAAAACAAATGCAAAAAGGTTTCTCACTTGTTGAGTTAATGGTTGTAATCGCAATTATCGCAATTTTAGCGGCAGTTGCAATTCCAATGTACTCTAACTACACTACTCGTGCAAATGTATCTAGTGAAATATCTCAACTAGGTGGCGTTAAAGCTCAAGTAGCTGAAAACATTGCTAACACTGGCTTAACTGCTGGTGATACTATCACTGGTGTATCTACTACTGGATACGATGCTCCTACAGGTACAACTGTTACAGATGCTGGTGTGATTAACAGAACATCTACATCTATATCAGGTTCAACTATCAGATTAACTCCAGCTTTAGTTTCTGGTGCTATGACTTGGGGTTGTGATGTTACTGGTAGCCCAGCTGCATCTAGTATTCCTGGTAGTTGTAACTCTATAGCTTAATTTAAGCAACTTTATCTAAATAATCAAACCGCCTTGTGCGGTTTTTTTATGCCTACATTTTTCTATAAAATCTCTGAAACCCGCAGTCATTCCCTCGCAGATGGGAATCTTTAAGGTTTTATCAATATACTTGAGATATCCCGCGGGTATGACCATATTCTATCTATTTGTTATCACATTCTAGAATTACAAATAAATTGCACAATATACTTTTTAGATATAAACTTTAGAGTAATATTTTATAAATATATATTGCTATGCAAACTCACATACACAAACTAAAAGGATTCTCACTAGTTGAATTAATGGTAGTTATTGCCATCATCGCGATATTAGCTTCTGTAGCTATACCTATCTACTCGAACCATAAAGAAAAAGCTGCAATTACAGAGGCATTTAATATTACCGGTGGGGTAAGAGCAGAAATTCAAGATGATATAAATGGTGGTGTAAACTTAGAAACAGAAACATACTCGACTCCTCCGGGCATCTCTGTCATTAATGCATCCCAAACAGGCGCCACAATTCAAATAAACCTTAGCGAAACATCTCCCGAGCATTTCTCAAATGCAAATGACCTAATTAGACTTGTCGGAGCTCAAAGTGGTAGTATGTTCTTATGGACCTGCTCCTTCAATACAAATGCATCCAATCTAACTCTTCATAATATGCCTAACACATGTGAAAATACTTTCAGTGCTTAGTACCTAAAATATTCACCTCTTCTGTTAAATGTTATTTTCAAATTTATAGCTCAATAGTATAAAATACTAGCATAAACTTATACATACAAACTTTTATGCAAGCCTCATATTTTTTAAACAAAAACTACAATGATTTAGAGCTTAGTATTCTAAAAGATGAAATTCAAAAATTAGCAGATTTTCTTCATAAGCAAAGCTACCTTTATCATACGCTTGATAAGCCAATCATCTCAGATAATGATTACGATAAGCTATTTCAAACACTTCAAAATATTGTAATTAAATATCCACAGTTCAAACCATCAAATTCGGTATTAGATAGAGTTGGTGGAGACATTTTATTAGGTTTTGAAACTATCAAGCACAAAAAGAAAATGCTTTCTTTAGCCAATGTTTTCAGCCTTGATGAACTAAGGAGCTTTTATGAAAAACTTGAATATAAGGACATAAGCCTAGAATGTGAACCCAAATTAGATGGTCTTGCTATAAGTATAGTTTATAAAAATGGTGAACTTGAGTATGCCGTAACACGAGGTGATGGTATCCAAGGAGAAAAAGTTACAGAAAATGTCAAAACTATTCGAAATATACCATTAAAACTAAATATGCAAAATCCTCCACAAGAGCTAGAGGTTCGTGGTGAAATCATCTTAGATAAGCAAAGTTTTATCTCACTAAATAACTATATGACCGAAAATAACCAAAAAACTTTTGCTAACCCCCGCAACGCTGCTGCTGGAAGCATCAGAATGCTTGACCCTAAAGTGGTTGCCAAAAGACCTTTAAAACTCTACAGCTATGGAATTGGCTATTTTAGTAAAGATTTTAAATACCCTGCTACTCAGTTTGAACTAATGAAATTGTTAAATGATATTGGTTTTACTGTTTCTGACCAAACTCTTTTAGCTAATAGCTTTGATGATGTTGAAAAATTTCTTGAAAAAATGACTCATATGCGTGCAGATTTGGATTACGATATTGATGGTCTAGTTTTTAAAGTTAACGATATAAAACTTCAAGATGCTATAGGCTATGTAGCAAGAGCACCAAAATGGGCAATAGCATACAAATTCCCAGCAGAAGAAGTTGAGTCAGAGGTTTTAAACATTGAGTTCCAAGTCGGTCGTACTGGTGCAATCACTCCCGTTGCTAGACTAAAGCCTGTTGCTGTAGGTGGTGTAATCGTCTCAAATGCTACTTTACACAACATCAATGAAATCAAACGCAAGGATGTCCGTATTGGTGATAGAGTCATAGTACGAAGAGCTGGTGATGTAATTCCTGAGATTGTAAAGAGCTTACCTGAGTATCGTAAAGATAATGCTACTCTCATACAAATGCCTACTAACTGCCCTATTTGTGATTCAAGTATAGAAAACATCAACGATCAAGCAATTTATAGATGCACCGGTGGCTGGCACTGTCAAGCTCAAACAACCGAGCGACTTAAACATTTTGTATCACGCAAAGCTATGAACATCGACAAACTAGGCTCTAAACTTATCGAGCAACTTGTCGTAGCTAATCTAATTAAGTACCCTGCTGATATTTACAAACTTAACTTTAATGAGCTAATATCTCTTGAACGCATGGGTGAAAAATCTTCAAAAAATGTTATAGAATCTATACAAGCAAGTAAAAATCCAACACTTGCAAGATTTGTATTTTCAATAGGTATTAAAGATGTTGGCGAGGTTTCATCAGAAGCGTTAGCAAATCATTTTTCTAACCTAGATAATATCCGCAAAAGTAATTATGAAGAGCTTATAGAGATTAAAGATATTGGTGAAATCATGGCAACTAATATTGTTAATTTTTGGCAAGATGAATTAAATAACTTTATCGTTGATGAGCTTTTAGCTACAGGTATTGAGATCATTAACCCCGAGATTAAAGAACAAAAGCTCAACGATAATTTTGCAGATAAAACTATAGTTATAACAGGGACATTTGAAGACTTTAATCGTAATCAACTAACCCAAGATTTAAAATCAATGGGTGCAAAAGTTACAAGTAGTATCTCTAAAAAAACAGATATACTAATTTGTGGTGACAATGCAGGAAGTAAACTTGAGAAAGCTCAAAACCTTGATGTCACGATAGTCACAGAAGCTCAACTTAAAGAAATGCTATGAGTACTTTGAAACCCAAAAAACTTATAAAAGGTGATGTGATATTTATTGCTAATGAATCAGAGGAAAACATCTCATCTTTATCTTCTGGATTTAGTGGCGTTAGTTTTTATCATTGCGGTATATATATTGGTGATAATAAAATAATTGAAGCTGTTACTTATCAAGGTGTTATTGAAGCAAATCTTGATAAGTATAAGTCAAACAAAAAACTAGTAGCTCGTACAGACCTAGATTCTTATACACTTGAAAGAATTATTAGCAAAGCTAAATCATTTATTGGCTTTAAATATAATGACTTTTTTTTACCCAACCAAGACAAAGCTCTTTACTGCTCTGAACTTATACATGAGGCTTTTGCTAGAACTTTAGGTAAGCCATATTTTCAAGAGCAAACCTTAAATTACTACTGTCTAGAAACTCACAAAATATCAGACTATTGGCAAAACCTATATGCTGAACAAGGTCTAGAAGTTCCTCAAGGAGAAAAAGGTTCTCATCCAAATAATTTATCGCTAGATGAAAAGTTTATAGAAAAATTTATTACTTGTTGAACTTACATTCTTTCTGGTATCGAGATGCCCAGTAAATCAGTAGCTATAGTCATAGCCTTTACTGTAGCAGCACATAATGCCACCCTGCTAGACTTAAGATCTTCATCTTCAATGCTTGCTATTGGAGAGTTTACGTAAAATTTATTAAAAGCATTCGCTAGTGAATATGCATATTCACAAATAAAATGCGGCTGTGAATTTTCATACGCTTTAGCAACAGCAATAGGAAATTGTAATAATTGCAGTTGAAGCTTTTCTTCTTGCTCAGTAGTTGCCGCCCTTATAGTGTTGCTAGAGATTACATCACTAAGGTTACAATCATCACCAAAAACTTTACGCAAAATAGACTTTGCTCTTACTGTTGTATAAAGCAGATATGGACCTGTTTTACCTTCATACTGAGAAAACCTCTCTAAATCAAAAACATAGTCATTAGAGTACACGTTCACTAAATCACCAAATTTTATAGTTGCCATCGCAATTTGACTTATAAGTTCTTGGTTATCTTCTTTTGGCATCCTATTTTTAACACAATCTCTAGCTTGCTCAATTAAGTCCGCTAAACGCATCACCCCACCTTCACGGGTCTTAAATGGTTTACCATCTTTACCATTTACAGTACCAAATGCAACATGCTTTAGCTGACATTCTTTTCCAACAATATTAGATTTATGAGCCACTGCAAAAACTTGCTTAAAGTGTAATGATTGCCTTTTATCTACAACATATACAATTTTAGTTGGCTTAAAATCTTTCTCTCTTTGGCATAATGTAGCAAGATCAGTAGTTCCATACATCACACCACCATCGCGCTTTATTAAGATTAAAGGTGGGATATTTTCAAGGCCAGTATCCACAACCCAAGCACCATCATCTTCTTGTGCATAACCCTCTTTTTTTAAATGCTCAATCATTTGTGATATATATTTATCAGCATCACTCTCGCCAAGCCATAAATCAAACTTTATACCAAGTGAATCAAAATCTTGTTTAACAGCTTCTACAGATATTTTCACAAAATGTTGCCATAATGCTACATACCCTTTTCTGCCCTGTTGAAGCTCAAAAGTAGCCTGTCTTGCTTTCTCCATCTCAACGATATCAGACTTACATCTTTTTGATGCTTGAGGATAAATTTCTGCTAACTCCTTTACCGTTACGGGAGACTCTTTAGGATATTCTCCATTGTAGTTTTCATCAAAATAGATTAATTCTGGAAACATGAGTTTCACTTCTTCTATAAGCATACCCATTTGAGTACCCCAATCTCCTAGATGCACATCAGAAGTTACATCATCATCACAAAACTTATAAATTTTTTGTAATGAGTCACCAAGTAATGCTGAACGAATATGCCCTACATGCATTGGCTTTGCGACATTTGGCCCACCAAAGTCTAATACAACCCTTTGTTGCTTTTCAGGTTTTTTAAAGCCAAATTTCTCGCTCTTATAAAAATCATTACTCACTTTTGCTAAAAACTCAGCAGATAATGTCATATTTATAAAACCAGGCTTTGCAACTTCTAGCTTAGAAAAAATAGTTTTGTCCTCTATATTTTCCACAATTTCTTCCGCTATTATAATTGGAGCTTTTTTAGCAAACTTAGCTAAAGGCATCGCCCCATTGCATTGAAAATGTCCTACACCTTCTCTTGTAGATGTAACAGCCCGAGCAAAACTCTCAGCATAATTTAGTTTAGCAAAACTCTTTTGTAAGATTTCAGAAAGATAATCTTCTATATTCATTATGTTATCCAAAAATTTGTATTTATGTATATTGCCGTAGAAATATACGCGAAATACAGATATAATATCACGGTTATTTTCAAAAACTCAAACAATTTAACAAAGGTCTTTAATAACTACTATGATCAAAAAACTTCATACATACTTGCTAGTGAGCTTGGGAACCATATGCTTCTCAACCCAGGCTTATGCTGCACGTATTATGGAGAAAAATCTGACTAAAGAAGATTGGCAATGTAAGGTCATAGATGGGAAATGGAGCTGTGAAAGACCAGAAAAACCCAAAAATGTATTTGATAAGAAGTTAAAAACACCGGAAAGAGAAAAAGCTCTAGCTGATGACTTGGGCTGGGTCAAAGATGTTTCAACATTTGTCGGTGGCTATTATAATAATGATAGCCAATTCACTAAAGCATTATGTGAATCAAAGAAAACAGACTTAAGCTACCAAAATGGTGAGTATGACACTGATGGAACATTTGTTGCATCAGGTAACGTCGAAGTACTGCAATGTGACCAAGAGTTATACGGTGATAATGCTATAGTTGACTTCAACACGGACAAAAGTTCAATCAGATCTCTTGTGATGACTGGAGACGTAATATCTAGACAGCCTTCTACAGGTATTGTTTTAAGAACAAAAGAGTTTGATAGTAACTTAAATGATAATACCTATAGTACAGGAAACATTTATTTTAGAATGCCTAGTCAAACACCTAACACTCGTATATATGATAAAGATCATTATTCTGGGTATCTAAGAGGTTATGCAAACAGTATGAAAAAAGAAGATGCTGATAACCTTATATTTAATGACGCATACATAACTTCTGGTGGTCCATATGACAATGACTGGAAAATCAGTGGTGAAAATATAGATATCGATACAAAAGAAGAAATGGCATATGTAAAAAATGGATTTTTCAAAATAAAAGATATTCCTGTGCTTTATATACCTTATTTATCACACCCTATAAATGATAAGCGAAGATCTGGTTTCTTAATGCCTCAATATGCTAACACAGAAGGTGCTGGCTTTGGTGTGACATTACCATACTACTTTAACTTAGCACCTAACTATGACCTACTACTTAGTACAACTATTTGGTCTAAGTCTGGTATTATGGAAAGTGCTAATTTTAGATATATGACAGACTATTTCGAAGGTGAATTTGATGGTTCTATATTGCCTATTGATTTTCAACAAGGCAAAATGAGAGGTGCTTTTTCTTATACTAACACTGGCAACTTTAAAAATGGTATAACTACCAACTTGCGCTATGATTATGTAAGCGATAAAGACTTTTATGATGACTTCTCAGTTGGAGATGTTAACCTTGTTACTAAAACGCTACTAGATAGACAATTTGATGTAAACTATGGTAATTCAAACATAGACTCTAGTTTAACTTTACTTGATTACGGTGTTGTAAACCCCGACCTTAACCTTGCAAACAGACCTTATGCAAAACTTCCTGAATTCAAATTTGACGCTAATGCTGATGGTTATACATCTGACTCATTAAGCCTAAGCATTGAAACGCTAAATACATATTTCTATAAGGAAGCTAGCATAATAGATAATAACCCTGATGTAGTCCCTAAAGTTGGTACAAATATCAATGGCTTCCGTAGCTATGAAGCTCCAAAAGTTCAAGGCAATTTTTCTGATACTTGGGGTTTCATAAACCCTTCTTTACAAGTGCCTGTGCGTTACTATCAACTTCAAAGTCGAAATACTGATACCATAAAATTTAACAAAGGTAATGTTACTAGTGTACTTCCAATATTTAACATCGATGCCGGTGCTTATTTTGATAGGGATTATGCTACAAAAGATGGTTCATACACGCAAACACTTGAGCCTAGATTATTCTATACTTATATCCCGTATCAAAATCAGTCAGATATACCGTTGTTTGATACTGGTCTGCAAAATGAACAATATATGCAGATGTTCCAAGTAAATAGATTTACAGGTCATGATAGAATTAACAATGCTAACCAAGTTACTTATGCTTTAGAATCAACAACTGTAAACCAGGAAGACGGATCGACAATAGTATCTGCAAAAATTGGTCAGCAACTCTTCCTCGCAGATAGAAATGTTACACTTTGTCAAGGAAATAGTGGTTGTAGCAACACTGACTTAATGGACCCGTATTCTGATAACAGCTTTTCTCCTATAATGGGTTCTTTTGAATTCCAAGTAATTAAAAACATTTACTTCTCTGCACAGGCAAACTATCGCATGCAGACTGGAAAAGTTGACTACCAGGTTTATCAATTATCATACAAAGATGATAATGAAAACATATTCAATGTTTCTTATGACAATATTGCAAACAACTGGAATGGTATGACTCAAGAGCAGATCAATGAAGGGCAACTTCCAAGACCTCAAGAAACCGTTACACTCTCAACTATACTAAACATTACTGATCATTGGGGAGTCGCGGCTCTTTGGAACTATAACTTCATACAAAATCAAACTGCTGATGTCTTTGGTGGCGTTCAGTATGATGCTAAATCATGGACCATTAGAGCATTGATACAGGCAAGTGCTTTCACTAATGCTACTCCTAACGACCCTGACGCTTTGGACCCCTTAACCACCTCATACATACTTGAGTTTGAACTAAAAGGCTTAGGTGGTGTTGGTGATACTTCAAATTTATCAAACCGCTTAAACCAAATAAACGGTTATACTTCTGGACAGTGGGGAGCAGGAACATGATAAAGAAAATAGTCATCTTTATAACTCTAACCATTGGCATAATTGGTACAAGCTATACTGATGTAACTAGTAATCTCTTTCAAAATTCTTTTGATTCATCTATTGATTCACAAAAACCAAAACCTACATCACCAAATTCAAATAAAAAAGAATTTTTAAATAAGACTGTCGCTATAGTAAACAACAAAGCTATTACTGACCTTGAACTTGAACGAGAAGTATCAAAGCTTAAAGCTAGCAATCCCAACCCTCAATTCAACCAAAATCCATTAGATATTAAAAGACAAGCCTTACAAGATTTAATTTCTCAAGATGTTCTTTTACAGCTTGCTGAACAAAACAACATTAATGTATCACAACAACAAACTGAAGCCGCTATAAAAGATATTGCAGCTAAAAATGGTGTAAGTCTCGACTCATTAAAACTAAACATCGAAGCTTCTGGAATGAGCTTTGATAAATATAAAGAAAGAATACACGACCAGCTTATGATTAGCCAACTTCAACAAAGAGCTATTTCTCAACAGGTTTATGTCTCACCAGAAGAGATAAAAAAATATATTACTAAACATAAAGCTGCTTTTGATAAAGAAATGGCTCCTATAAAAATCTATACAGCTAGAAACTTGATTATAGCACTTCCTAAATCTAAGAAAGCTAGAGATCGTAAATTCAATCTCTATAAGAAGCTTGCAACTGCTATTAACAAAGGTCTAATAGACTTTAAAGAGGTTGCTGAGCAATTCTCTCAAGCACCTAATGCTAGTAATGGTGGATTAATTAGCCGCCCAGTAACTATTGATGCAATTCCTGAAATGTATAAAGATAAAGTTAAAAATGTTCAGGTCCATGAAACTTCTCAACCTTTTGAGATTAATCACACATTGCAGATGATTTATGTTGATCATGTTGATGAACAAGCTCCATTGGTTAGTAAGAAAATAACAAGATACTTCGTGTACGGCATAGTTATAAAACTCGATGGAAGCATGAATGATGACGGTGCTAAAAATGCCTTAGATCGAGCACGTCTAGCAATTGAAAGTGGTCAAAAATTTAGCAGTATTGCAGAAAAAACAAATCAAGACTATGATCATGCAAATGGTAAGTTTGGTTGGGTTTCAACTATGGATAGTCCTCCTTCCCTGCCTATGGCAGCTTTCGCTAGACTAAAGTCTCTTAAAAAAAGGCAACTTTCAGAACCTTTCCAAGCTGATGCTAAAACATGGATGATTATCAAATATACAAAAACTAAAATTCATAACGCCGCAGATCAATTAATGGAGCAAAAAGCTTTAGAAGCAATTTACTCCGAAAAGGCTCAGGAAATATATAAAACATGGATTGCTTCAATGAAAGATGATGCATATGTTGAAATTCTAGAGCCTGATCTAAAAACACCTGATTTATACTAAACCATGCAATACACTACTAAAGCGAAAAAGTCTCTTGGCCAAAACTTCTTACAAGATGAGAATATTATTCAGAAAATCGTCAATCTTGCTAATATTAAAAAAGACGATACTGTTGTCGAAATTGGACCTGGTCTTGGAGCACTAACAAGGCATCTTCTACTTAAATCTGATAGCGTAAATGTTATTGAGTATGATAGTTCAATAATAGATACACTTTTAGATAACTGCAAACCATATGGTATTCCTAAAGTATTTAATGCAGATTTCCTAAAGTTTGATGTTAATCAGATTTCAAAAAATAAACTAAAGCTAGTTGGTAATTTACCATACAACATCTCATCACCAATCTTATTTAAGGTAATTGAGCACCAAGGCAAAATAATAGATGCTCACTTTATGCTACAAAAAGAGATGGTTGATAGAATATCATCAAAACCAAACACAAAGGTGTATGGAAGAATTTCTGTGATACTACAATACCATTTTGAATGTAGTAATATTTTAAAGGTTCCACCTGAAGTTTTTCATCCTCAACCTAAAGTCGACTCCGCAATTCTAAGACTAAAACCTAGAACAGACAAACCAATACTCAAAAATCATGTGTTTTTTGAAAAAATTGTCAAACAAAGCTTTGCACAAAGGCGTAAAACTCTGCATAATAATTTAAAGGATATATTTAAAGAACTTAATATTGATATCGAAAAACTGCCTGTAGATACAAGACTAAGAGCAGAAAATTTAAGTGTCGATGATTTTGTTGCTTTAGCAAATTTTTTAACTTAGAGGATTTAAATGGCTACTTATGTTATTGGTGATGTACAAGGCTGCTTTGATGAATTAAAACAATTACTAAAAAAAATAGATTTTTGCAAAACAAAAGATAAACTTATTTTTGCAGGAGATATAATAAATAAAGGTCCAGAATCTTTAAAAACCATAAACTTTATAATGTCTTTAGGAGATTCAGCAAGGCTAGTACTCGGCAATCATGAAATCTTATTTTTAGGAATTAGCTATAACTATCTTCCAAACAGCAGTAAAAACACCTTTAATAATATCTTAGAAGCATCAAACTTAAAACAAATTCAAGATTGGCTCTGTAATCAAAATTTACTAATTAAAGAACAAGACTGCTTTATTACTCATGCTGGAATCCCTCATATATGGTCACCAAAAAAAGCGATTAAAAGAGCTAATGAAATTGAGTTTGTATTGCGAAACGACACCACAAGAAGGCTTCTACTAGCTAATCTTTTTAACGAAGAATCCATAACATGGAATAAAGAGCTTGAAGGTATAGAAAGATGGCTATGTATTTTGAATTATTTCACAAGGATGAGAACTATTGATAAAAATGGAAAGTTAAACATCAAATATAGTTCAAATTTAGAAAATTTACCTGAAAATTATAAACCATGGTTTGCTAAAAAGCATAAAAAATTAAAACCTGGACAAAAATTAATCTTTGGGCATTGGGCTGCTATCAAAGGTGAAACGAATAACGATTATTCAATTGCCTTAGATACCGGATGTGTGTTTGGTGGAAAACTAAGCTGCTACTGTATTGATAACGATAAAATTTACAAAGTTACAGCAAATAAAAGCTATAGGAATATTTAATATGGATATCTTAATTATAAATGGACCAAACCTAAACCTACTAGGCAAAAGAGAGCCTAAAACTTATGGGAGTATTTCACTAGCAGACATTAAATCATCGATGCAAAACTCATGTAAAGATGCTGACTGCTCCTTAGATTTTTTCCAAAGTAATCATGAAGGTGAAATTATTGATAAAATCCAACAAACAAGCGCTAAATTTATCATTATTAATCCAGCTGCATACACACATACAAGTATAGCGATCCGAGATGCTTTTTTAGCGATAAACAAGCCTTTTATTGAAATACATCTTTCAAATATATATAATAGAGAAGAATTTAGGACAAGATCTCTTCTGTCAGATATCGCTTATGGTGGTATATATGGTTTTGGGGCCAATAGCTATAAGCTTGCCTTGATAGAAGCAATAAACTACATAAAACAAAATACTTAGTAAAGGAGTATATAACAAAATGGATTTATTAAAAGCAATCGATAGAGTAGCAGAAATACTTAACTCAAGCGATATCAAAGAGATCAGAGTTAAAGATGGTGGCTCAAGTATTTTTATGACAAAAAATAATACTGCTAGCGTAATTTCAGCACCTGTAGCTAGTGCTGCACCTATAGCTAGTGCCGCACCTGTGGCAAGCTCAAGCGAAACTACAACTAGTCCTTCAGTAGCTTCACCTAAAGAAGAAGTTGTAGATGGTGAAGAAATCAAATCTCCAATGGTTGGTACTTTTTATGGTGCCTCATCTCCAGATGCTGCCCCTTATGTAAAAGCAGGTCAAGAAGTGAAAAAAGGCGATACTCTTTGCATTATCGAAGCTATGAAAATAATGAATAAAATTGAAGCTGATAAAGCTGGAAAAATAGTTAAGATATTAGCTAAAGACGGTGATCCAGTACAGTTTGATCAACCTCTATTTATTGTTGAATAAACTTTATAATATTATTCACAATTTAACAATCAAGTATAAACTTTTATTTATAAGGTAATATAACATGATTAAAAAAGTACTAATCGCCAATAGAGGTGAAATTGCTCTTAGAATTTTAAGAGCATGTAGAGAATTAGGTATCAAAACTGTAGCTGTTTACTCAACTGCTGATGCTGACCTTATGCATGTAAAACTAGCTGATGAAGCTGTTTGTATTGGACCTGCTGCTCCAAACCTAAGCTATTTAAACATCCAAAGTATTATCACAGCTGCTGAAATCACTAATGCTGATGCTGTTCACCCTGGATATGGCTTCTTATCAGAAAATGCTGGTTTCGCTAAAGCTGTGGAAGAAAGCGGCTTTATATTTATTGGCCCCCGTGCAGAAAGCATCGAAGTAATGGGCGATAAAGTAGAAGCTATCAGATACATGAAAAAAGCTAATGTACCATGTGTACCTGGCTCTGATGGACCATTAGGAAGTGATGATAAGACTAACTTAGAGATTGCTGACAAAATCGGTTATCCAGTAATCATTAAGGCTGCTGGTGGTGGTGGTGGTCGTGGTATGAGTATCGTTCGCAAAAAAGAAGACTTAGTCAGCTCAATCTCTTTAACTAAGAGTGAAGCTAGAATAGCTTTCAATAACGATGTAGTTTATATGGAGAAATTCTTAGAAAACCCTCGTCATATTGAAATTCAAGTTTTTGGTGATGGTGAAGGTAATGCCGTACATTTATTTGAAAGAGATTGTTCAACTCAAAGAAGACATCAAAAAGTAATTGAGGAAGCTCCTGCAATTGGTTTATCTGAAAAGCAAAGAAAAGACATCGGTGCTAGATGTGTAGATGCGTGTAAAATTTTAAAATACCGTGGTGCTGGTACTTTTGAATTCTTATTTGAAAATGGTGAGTTTTATTTCATTGAAATGAATACTAGAATCCAGGTAGAACATCCAGTAACTGAATCTATCACTTCTACTGACTTAATTAAAGAACAGTTAAAGGTAGCAGCTGGTCAAGGTCTAACTTGGAAGCAAGAAGAGATCAAAATAGTAGGTCATGCGATAGAGTGTCGTATAAATGCTGAAGATCCTGAGAAAATGATTCCATGTGCCGGTAAGATAGATGTATATCACCCTCCAGGTGGCCCTAGAGTACGTGTAGACTCTCATATCTACTCTGGCTACTCTGTGCCACCAAATTATGACTCTATGATTGCTAAAGTAATCGTAAGAGCTCACGATAGAAATACAGCACTGAAGAAAATGCGTGCTGCTCTTGAAGAAATGGTTATTAACGGCATCAAAACCAATATACCTCTTCACCAAGAGATCATTAATGACGAAAGATTCATCGAAGGTGGAACTAACATTCATTTCTTAGAAAAAATGCTTGAAGAGAAAAAATCTAAGTAATCACGCAAATCTCTTCATTTTAATTTCTTTCTTTTTCTTATATAATTCTCTTTAAGTTTAAAATAACAATTTTTCACATGTTTAATTTCCAATCGTATATTAAAAGTATTAGAGAGTCTAAAGATCTTGAGCAAAATACTGTAGCTAATGCTACAAACCTCTCAATTGAAACAATAAAACTAATAGAAGACGCCGATAGTAAGTCTCTACTTGAAACATCAAGTACCTTACTAAAGAATCAAATTAGAAGGTACTGTGAATATTTAGAGGTCAAAGAAAATAAAATTATTTCTATTTTAAATAAACTAGACATTTTATATTATAAAAAATCTAGTTATGGAAAACTAAAGGTTTTTGATTACTTCAACCGTCTGGCAATATTGGTCTTGATAGTAGCTATTGGTGTATTAGGGTACCAACATATTGAAAAAAATATTTTTTCTGCTTCCAGTATTTCTAATCCTCAAAACTCAAAGACATCAATCATATACACTCCCGTAAACTATGATATAGACGATTTAAATAATCAAAGTAACTCCTCAGTGAATAGTAGTGATGTCGCACAAAAAACAGCAAAATCTAATACAGCTGACAGCACTTCTGGCACAACATCAAAGGCAACAAGTACAACCGTAGCTCATCCACCTATGACAGCTAATATGAATAATATTGTAATTGATGATCCAGATTCAAAATCTGTTGATTTTAACTCTTAAAACCTAACTGATATCTATAGGGGCTTAATTATGAATGCATTGAATGATATTTTATTAAGAGTACAAAATCTCCACCCTTTCCAAATCATACTAATAGATTTATTAATATGTTTAATGCTAGGACTCATTATATATATAATTGGTCATATATTTACAGCAAAACATAAAAACACTATCAAGTTTTGCTTCATAAAATCATTCAAGCTTACACTTTATCTTATTATTACAGTATATTTTATAAAGACATGTATTGATTTATTTGTAATAGTTCAACTACCAAACTATAAAGAAATAGTTATCAGCTATACAGACAAAATTTTTGATTTTTGCGTTTATATTGCAATTATAATCAGCTTATTTAGATTTATTAAAAAAAGCAAAATGATGCTTATAGAAAAAAAGAAACAAGAAACCGTAGGTGGTTATGAAGACTATCGAGATATAAATGCCGTATTTAAAGCTTTAGAGTTAACAGGAATATGTTTATCTGTTATTTTAATATTAGCAGCATTAAGAGTCCCTCCTACAGCATTAGGAGCATTTAGTGGTGTTGCCATAGCTGGATTAACTTTGTCACAAAGCACTATATTAACTAACTTCTTTGGTGGCCTATTTGTTATCTTCAATCGGAAATATTCCGAGGGAGATATGGTAGCTTCAGATATAAATTCATCGATAAAATTTCAAGGAAAAATTAAAAAAATTGGTACTCTTACTACACAAATAGACAGCTATGAAACGGCCCCCATGCATATTCCAAACTCAGTTTTCTTAAATACTTGTATAACCAACTTTGCAAGAAGAACTCACAGAAGGATTTTGCAAAACATTACTGTTGATTATAAGCATTTAGATGACATATCTATGATTAAAGAAGAGATTTATAAAATTCTTAAGTCCCACCCAAAACTTGATCCAAACATGAAAACTCTAGTATCTCTATGCCCCTCAGGCACTGTAATTGGAAACCGTACAGAAGGATCTTTTGGCGATAGAGGAGTCAATATCCAAATTTATGCTATGACTGCGTATGTACTTAATGCTGACTTTAGAGAAATACAGGATGATATTTTTATACAAATTGCTCAATCCTTAAATGTAAAAAACATAAGTTTCGCAATCAACCCAACAACCTTGATAAAAGAATTATAGACATAAGTTAAGCATACTGAGCTATAACCACTTTTTTAACCCTTTGTCTAATTTCTTTGATATCTGTTTTTACAGACTTACATAAATTATAAGTAGAATCAAGTTTCTGCTTTGTTGAATTATTTAGCTGTACACTACTTAAATTTGCGCCACTTGAAAGCTCTATAGCTGTTAGTATTGATGGTTGATCTAAACTTATAGGTTCTTGAATGATTTTAACAACCTGGTGAGCAAATGATTTAATCATATCATCAGATGATTCAAACTCATTATTATAATTAAGATAAGTTGCCATATCATATGCAATAGACATCCGTGACTTCTCTTCGAGTTGAACATAGGCTAGCTCATACTCAACATTATGGTTATTAATTTGCTCAGTTTTATCAAAACTTAAAGAGTGCCACTGCTTTAACAATAAGTCTAACCGCTTTAAAAGTGTATTTATTATGCGAAGGTTTTGATGAAAGCGATATCTAGACAGTTGAAATTGTTTTTTAACAGATCTATCTAAAGACCTAACTCCTATCTCTTTTAATGACTCATCTAAAAGATTTAGGTTATAAGATATATCCTCACTTATATTAAGTACTTCACACAACTCTAGATTTGGTAACATCTCAGACACAGTTAAAAATAATTGTTTATGAACTCCTTGTATATGATTGTATTTTTGAATGATTTTATCTCTTAAACTCTCTATTGATTTAAACAAATAGTCTTTCTTAACATCATCAAACTTTGAAATAGCCTTATAATAATAGATTTTCCTACCAGATAATAGTTCAATAAAAAATGCTATTGCATGGTATGCATCATCTAAATCAAAAAGCCCATGTTGACCTGAACTATTATAAATTTTACTTAAGAAGCCAACCTTTCTCTCAACACCTTTTTTAATACTAGCATAATCACCCTTCAATGCTTCTAGAAATTTCATTTTCAAAATATCTGGAATGTCAGTCTTTGTATCTATCTTTTTATAATATTTGATTAGTTTATGACGGTTTGCCTGACTATCAATTGGAAAACCATTTTCTTTATGCAAATGAATTATTTGAACAAACTCAGCAATTTTTGTATCAAAATGTAAATCAAAGGCATAAAAAATTTCTTTACTTGTTGGGTGCGACTTACAAAGAATATCATAAGCAATTTTATTGTTTTTAACATCATCAGTAAGATTTGCAAGATTAAGCCTCTTTGATAAAAAAAGATTGTTATAAGACTCATCTATAACAGTTAAAAACTTTTCCTGAATAGCCTCTTTTTTTCTATACTGTATAGAGTCAAATACTAATTTACTAACAAAACCTACAAGACCTACAAAAAATACATAAAATGAAAAATATAAAACTGTCTCTATTGGTACTCTAACTCCATGACTCAAATAATAACCCAGTGAAATAGCAATAATTGTTACTGGACCTGCTGCCCAGAAAATCGAAAATACAGTAGCCTTGATATCAGCTCGATGAATTGATGAAACAAGCTCATTAAGATATGAGTTATTAAGTGAATTTCTGCTCGTTAGTTTTCTTTTTATTTCTCTGATTTTTTGTAGCATTATCAGATTTTTTTATATTCAATATCTAAATTGTAACAGAGCAACGATTGCAGTTATAGCATGTATCAATATTTATTTTAGAATATATTTTCTTAGTTGAAGAATTCTATAAAAAGCTAAGCTTAATTGAGACTATTTTATTCTCATGAATATCTAATATTTCTAATAAAGTATTATCAAATCTAATGCAACAATTACCAGATGGTAAATTTTCAATCTCTTCAATTATTAAGCCAGAAAGTGTTTTTGCATCCTCACTTTTAAATTGTATACCAATGTGTCTATTAATCTCTCTAAGAGTCGCACTTCCTCCAACAAGATAACTCGTACCATCTAATTTTCTAATATTATTATGAATGTCAAACCTATCTGAAAACTCTCCAACAATTTCTTCCATAATATCTTCTATAGTAATTACACCATTTACATCACCATATTCATCTACAACTATAGCAAAGCGCTTACTCTTCTTCTGAAAATTTATCAGTTGTGTTTGTAAAGATACTGTTTCAGGAATAAAGTAAGCTTGACTAACTAATCTACGAAGCTTACCTTTAGTAATAGATTTCGATGAAATCAGAAGGTTGTTTATTTGCTTTATATTCACCGTGCCTACAACATTATTTATACTACCATCACACACAACTAAATTAATAGATTTTGTCTTTGATATTCTAGATAGAATCTTATCTGTTGGATTACTTAAATCAATATATTCTATATTATTAAAATGTGTCATCACTTCTTGAACAGTTATCTTATCTAGCTCTAATACACCCAACAACATATTCTTATTCTTAGCACCAAGTTTTGAATTAGATTCATGTACTACTGTATGTATCTCTTCCTTATTTAAAGATTCATTATTTACCGTTTCTATCTTAATACCAAATATTTTTAGAGTAAGAGTTGATATAGTATTCAGTATAATTGTTACTGGATATAGTACTAACATTATAAACTTTAATGGTAATGAAAAGGGAAATGCCAGCCTTTGAGGATATACTGCAGCAAATGACTTAGGTATAATCTCACCAAATATAAGTACAAGCATTGTTACCACTATCGTAGATATTAAAAGCCCGACATCTCCAAAATGATCTTCTGAATATGAAGATATAACTGTTCCTGCAAATATATTTGCAAACGTATTTCCTATTAGTATCGTTATAAGTAACTTTTCAGGTTTAGACACCAAAGATAAGCTTCTCTTTGCTGCTTTGTCGTTATTTTTTGCAAGATGCTTTAATTTATACTTATTTAAAGCCATCATAGCTGTTTCTGAGCTTGAGAAAAATGCAGATGCACTGATTAATACAGTTATAACTATAATTACGGTATATGTACCCATAACACTCTGTTTGATTATTTATATGAAAATAATTTTAGCACAAGAACTTGTACTAATAATAGAATATAGATAGATTTAAAAAATATAAAGGATTTATACTCTCATAAAGTCAGCATGAACTAACTTAACTTTGTATGGGTGTCTTTGAAGAGCTTTAATAATTACTTTTTCTTCTGAACCATCCACATCTAAAGTGATTTCACTTGAGAAAAACGCTTTATCTTCTGTAGCGTGTAATAATTTATCATGCTCAATTACTAGAGATACAGCTTCTTTGTTACCACCATAAATAATAGCTGGAATACTTCCAGTTTTTCTTAAGCGGCGGCTCGCACCAGTACCTAAGTCATCTCTTTTTTGCGCTTTCAATTTAAAATTTGACATTGTTATTTCCTTGTTTTATTTAAACATTTATTGTTACGTAATCTATGCGACCCTAGATTAACTAAGCTATTGTAGTAAATAAACTACTAAAACTCAAGGTAGAAATTAATTACTTGTAAGTACTAATCAACCAAACCATCAGTACGGAAGATGTCACTAACAGATTCTTCACCGTTAGTTTTCTCAATAATTTGAGCTAAAAGTGGAGCTAAAGATATAATTTTTATCTTGCTACATTTTTTTGCATTTTCTTTAAGAGCTATAGAATCAGTAACTATAAGCTCATCAATCGCAGAATTTTCAATATTTTCAATAGCATCACCTGAAAGTAAAGGGTGTACACAAAAAGCTGAGATTTTAGTTGCTCCTCCTTTTTCGAGAAGAGCTTTGGCTGCTTGACACATAGTTCCACCAGTGTCCATAATATCATCAACTAAAATACAATGCTTACCTTCAACATCACCTATAATATTCATAACTTCCGCAACATTTGGCTTTGGTCTTCTTTTATCAACCACAGCAATTTCTACACCTAAATTTTTAGCAACAGATCTTGCTCTAACTACACCACCCATATCTGGAGACACAATCTTAATATTCTCAAATTTTGATGGATTTTTACGTACATGCTCAAGGAATATCTTAGTTGCAAAAGCATTATCAAAAGGTATATCAAAGAATCCTTGTATTTGCTCAGCATGAATATCAACAGATAATATTCTATCTAATCCGACAGCTTGAAGTAAATTAGCTATCACTTTAGCTGAAATAGGTACTCTTGCAGATTTTGAGCGTCTATCTTGTCTAGCATAACCAAAATATGGTAACACCGCTGTAACTCTTTCAGCTGATGATCTTTTTAATGCATCAATTAAAAGAACTAACTCCATAAGATTATCTGAAGGAGGACAAGTAGTCTGTATCACAAACACATCTTTTCCTCTGACATTTTCATTTAGTACCACCTGAATTTCACCATCTTTAAATTTATCGACAGTTGCATTGCCAAGTGTTGCTCCCAACTCTTTTGCCACTTCACATGCCAATTCTTTAGAAGCATTACCACTAAAAATCATCAAATCTTCAGACATCACAAACCTTTTGTTAGTTAAAATAATTACACTAATGATTTTAATACTTTTTTGGAATTATAAAAAGCAAAAACTGTAATTTTTATTAAATAAAAATATAATGGAAAAAATAATACACCTATCACTCATTTATTATTAAAATCTCTAATCACTTCTTAAATTGCCTGTTCAAAAAGCTTCTACCAATTAAAGGCAATAATGCCAATAAACCAAGCAAGCCTAATGCTAAAACAAACTTATAATCAATAAAGTTAGTAATTTCACGAGATAAAGATTTTCCTAAATGAGTACCTAGCCACACATATACAAATGTAACTGGAATAATCCCAACTAAAGTTGTAAGGAAAAACACTCTACTTTTAATCTGCAAGATTCCAGCTAGTATGTTTGGAATAAAAAAAGGTAGTGGTAATAATCTTGATGCTAATAAAGTACTCACAGGATGGTTTTGAACTAAGATTTTGAATTTTGAATAATAATTTACCTTACCACTATCAACAGATCTTCCCCAACCGTATTTAACACATAAAAATACTAGCATTGCACCAGTTGTTGCTGAAAATAATGCCGATATAAACCCTATCCACAAACCAAATATCAAGCCGCCTATTATCTTAAGAAAAGGCTTTATTGGTATAGAAAAAAATACAGCACTTATATATAAAAATATATAGATAAATAAAGCTTTAATATAATTTAGCTTCGAGTAGTCTACCATTTTATAATAAATATGCTGAATCTCATTTAAGTTAAAATATTTGAAACCATCTAATATAAAAAATAATATAAGCCCAAGACAAAAAAAGACTACTAAAAGTAGTCTTTTCATAAATAATAGATAGTGAGATTTCACTGTTAGATTTTCTTTAAGAAATATTCTTTAAACTAATGCTTCTTTTGCTTTTGCAACAACTGCACCAAATGCATCTTTGTTGTATACAGCTAATTCTGCTAATGCTTTACGATCTAGTTCTACACCAGCTTTGTTAAGACCATTAATTAATTGGCTATAGCTAATGTCATGTTGTCTAGCTGCAGCATTAATACGAACAATCCATAAAGATCTAAATGTTCTTTTCTTATTTTTGCGATCTCTGTAAGCATATTGACCTGCTTTAATTACCGCTTGTTTAGCTACTCTATATACCCTTGAACGAGCACCATAATAACCTTTTGCTTGTTTTAAGACTTTCTTATGTCTTGCGCGCGCCGTAACGCCTCTTTTTACTCTTGACATGGTTTATTTCTCCACTTTAAAAATTTGTTAATCTATGCGTAAGGCATTTGTTGATTTAGACTAGCTGTATCAACTTTCGCTACTTGATTCATACCTCTTAAATGACGCTTTCTTTTAGTTGTCATTTTAGTGTTGATATGAGCACGATTTGCACAACGATGTTTAAAACCACCCTTGCCCGTCTTTTTAAAGCGCTTTAAAGCACCACTCTTAGATTTTAACTTTGGCATTTTTCAAATACTCCGCATTTGTTGCTGTTATTGTTGTTATTTTTTCTTTGGTCCTAGAACCATTATCATCTGACGACCTTCCATCTTAGGTTGGTGTTCCACCACTCCGTGCTCTAGTGCATCAGCTGCCATACGCTTAAGCATTTCCATACCTAATTCTTTATGTGACATCTCTCTGCCTCTAAACCTTAGAGTAACTTTTACTTTATCGCCGTTATTTAGGAATTTTATCAGGTTGCGTAGTTTTACCTGGTAATCCCCGACATCAGTCACAGGTCTAAGCTTTACTTCTTTGACCTGTGTCTTCTTTTGGTTCTTTTTAGCTTGTGCTTTTTTCTTACCTAAATCAAATAAGTATTTACCATAGTCCATCAAACGACAAACTGGTGGCTTAGCATTTGCTACCATTTCAACCAAATCAACGCCAGCTTTTTCTGCTAACGCTAATGCTTCGTTAAGAGAAACAATACCTAATTGCTCCCCTTCAATTCCAACTAGACGCACTTCTTTTGCTCTTATTTGATCATTAATTAGTGCTTTCTTTTCTGCTTTAATAACTATATTCCTCCTGAGAAATTTGCTATTCTTTACTTTTAATTTCTTTATCTAAGAACTCACAAAACTCCTCTACAGTCATTTGACCTAGAGTTTCGCCATTATGTTTTCTTACAGATATAATCTGTTGCTCCTCTTCATTTTTACCAAGAATTACAAAATATGGTACACGCGAAAGAGTATGCTCTCGTATTTTAAACCCTATCTTCTCATTTCTCAAGTCTAAATTAGCTCTTATGCCACTTTTCTCAAGTGTTTGATGCACTTTCTTACAATAATCATCTTGATAATTGCTAATACCAGCCACAACAACTTGCACAGGTGCCAGCCATAACGGTAGATTTCCAGCATAATGCTCGATAAGCATTCCAATAAATCTCTCTAGTGACCCAACTATAGCACGATGTAACATCACAGGAACTTGTTTGTCACCATTTTTATCAATATAAGTAGCTCCTAATCTCTCAGGCATAGAGAAATCTAGCTGTATCGTGCCACACTGCCAGCTTCTGCCGATAGCATCTTTTAGATGAAACTCAATCTTAGGGCCATAAAAAGCACCTTCACCTGGTAAAAGATCGTACTCAACATTATTTGCCTCTAAAGCATTTTTAAGCATTTGTTCAGACTTATCCCAAACATCGTCTTCACCAATTCTTTGCTCAGGTCGTAAAGCTATCTTTACAGAGAAATCATTAAAGCCAAAATCACTGTAGACTTCAAAGCACTGCTTAACCATCATAATAACTTCTTCTTCAACCTGATCAGAAGTACAAAACACATGTCCATCATCTTGAGTAAAGCTTCTAACACGTAAAAGTCCATGTAACGAACCAGACGGCTCATTTCTATGTACTATACCAAATTCTGCCATTCTAACAGGTAGATCTCTATAGCTATGTAGTTTAGTGTTATAAACCTGCACGCAAGTTGGGCAATTCATTGGACGAATTGCAAAATCTCTATTTTCTGATTTAGTTGCAAACATATTATCTGCATACTTATCAGCATGACCAGACTTTTCCCACATTGAAAAATCTGCAATTAGTGGCGTTCTTATTTCACTACAACCATACTTGTTGTTTGAAGCACGCATATAGTCTTCAACTTCTCGCCAAATTCTAGTACCGTTATCATGCCAAAATGGTATCCCTGGAGAGTCTTCCTGGAAATGAAATAAATCCAAAACCTTACCAATCTTACGATGATCACGTTTTTCAGCTTCTTCAAGCATAGTTAGGTAATTTTCAAGATCTTCTTTCGTAGCCCAACAAGTACCATATATTCTAGTAAGCATTTCATTATCTGAATTACCACGCCAATATGCACCAGCCAACTTAGTAAGCTTAAATGCTTTTAATACCGCAGTACTAGGAATATGCGGACCTCTACATAAATCTGAGAAATTATCTTGTGTGTATATCTTTACATTCTCATCTGGAATGCTAGCGATTATCTCAACCTTGTAGTTTTCACCTTGAGCTTTAAATATTTCGATAGCTTTTTCTTTCGATACAGTTTCATAGCTTACAGGCGAGCCCTTTTTAGCTAATTGCTTCATCTTTTTTTCTATAGTTGTAAGATCTGCTTCACCAATTGGTTTTTTAAATGAAAAATCATAAAAGAAGCCATTATCAATAACAGGGCCTATAGTCACTTCCGTACTAGGATAAAGCTCTTTTACTGCATGAGCTAATAAATGCGCACATGAGTGACGAAGTATCTCTAGTCCCTCTTCATCTTTTGTAGTAATTAGCTTTAAAGTACTATCAGTTATAATTGCATCTTTTGCATCACAAAGCTTATCATCAATATAAGCAGCAACTGTAACTTTTGCTAATCCTGGTGAGATTGATTTTGCTATTTGCAGTGAATTAACACCACTATCAAACTCTTTCATAGAACCATCTGGAAATGTAATTTTTATCATAAGCTTAGATCTTATATAGTTTTGAATATTAACCGAGATATTATATTAGATACTAAAAATTTTGCAAATTAGTCTTTGATACTTATCGGTAAACATTTTTCTTATAGATCAGATCATAGTCATAGCATATAATTATGCAAATTAAAACCTAAAACCCATTTGTCAAGATAATTTTCATGCAATCAATATTTATTATTTTTAACTAAAACAAAACTTCTTCTATACCACAGTATGAAAGGTATTCCATATTAATTTGTATGCTTTAAGCCCTTTTAAACGAAAATACCTTCTAAAATAAATAAATTTGGTTTTTACATTCTTATTATATACGATGAAATTAGTAGTTGGGAATATTAAGGTACCTAGCTGCTTTTGTTTAAAATATAAATAGGAGTTCTATTATGAAACTTAACAAAATAACAATACTAACAGGTTTAGCAATGTTAGCTTCAACCCAAGCGTTTTCTCACGGTTATGTTGAAAGCCCAGAATCAAGAAACTTTATGTGTAAACAAGGCAACAATACCGACTGCGGTAGATCAAGGTATGAACCACAGTCAGTGGAGGCTGCTGACTTCCAGTTCAATAGTAGTACAGGTGAGCCTCTTTCTTTACTAAACAACAATATAGGGAGTGCTGGTGTAACAGGTTTTGAAGCCCTTGATGAACAAGAACAGTCTCGTTGGGCTAAAACAGCTGTTAGACCTGGAGAACCTCTTGACATAAAATGGCAATTTACTGCAAACCATAAATCAAAAACTTTTGAGTTCTATATTACTAAGCCTAATTGGGATCCAGATAAGCTATTAACGAGAGATAGTTTTGAAAGTACTCCTCTTAACTGTTACAACCCTCAGCCAGCATGGGTAGCTCCAAACCAACCACCGATGGATGGGTTAACATTTACTTGCACAATGCCCCAAAGAGCAGGATATCAAGTAATTATGGCAGTGTGGGACGTTGATGATACCGCGGCTAGCTTCTACAACCTAATTGATCTTGATTTCACTAACGATGTGCCTGCAGGCACTATAATAAAACCTGATGGATCATCTTCTGGGGATACTGATAGCAGTGACACCCCAACCTATGACTCTAGTAAAACATATAGAGATAGTGGAATTCGCGTAGTCTATGAAGGAAATGTTTATGAGTCTAAATGGTATGTAAACCCTGGTCAAGAACCTGGTGAATTATATGGTCCATGGAAGTTGATTGGTAAGGATGAAAATAACCCACCCGTAAATCCTAATGACAATTACCCAGATCAAATTGGTCAGCTAAACATTAACCCTGATTCTTTTTCTGCGGGTGATAAAATTGGATTATTCATATTTCCAGACTCACAACAAGAATATGAACTAATGACTGTTGAGAAAGGTATGACTAGTGCTGATATTATAAATATTTTGACCAATAAGATTAATGAACTTAGCAAATCCAAGTTTAATGAGAAATTTATGGCTGGTATTAAAAGTACTAGCGGCAGCATTGCTAATAGCAGTGATGACCTAAAAATATACCAAACAGCTAACAAACCATTTACTGAAATAGGCATAACTCATCAATTAGCCGATCATAACCTAAAAAACATGCTTCATTTAATGGATCTTAAAGAAACGTATACTACTGATAGTAATGGGGATTTAAACTTAAATGCGAAAATAATGTCTCACGGCTCTAAAGAAACAAATGTTTCTGTAGTATTACAAAATAAAAATGGTGAAGCTGTTAAGCGTCAAAATAATATAATGATAGAACCTATGGCAACATATGACTTAGCTTGGAAGATTGAAAACTTACCTGTAGGCCAATATAAACTAATCTTCTCTAGTGAAATGACTGGTGCAGAAGCATGGCAAAAAGCTCTTGATATTAATGTTGAAGGAAATGACAGTGATGATACAAATACTGGTGTTGATAAAAATGCTAGTGTAGATATTTCATCAAACATACCTTTCTATCAAGTTAATAAAAATGACACTGTAACACCTCGAAGCTGGTATGCAGACTTAGGTACAATAAACTTTAGTAATGAACAAGTTAGAATCATGCCTTGGTCTAAAGCTAGTCAAGCTAGTGGTAATAGTGCCTCAGATTATGTTAATTGCCCTAAACCTTCAAATGGTCAAGATGACATTACATACATAGTATCTGGTAATTTAAACAGTGTTACATGTAAAATAAAAGATAACTAAAATTATAAAAAAAGGTCCTTCTTAAATATTCTTCAAACTTAATCTTTATCAAAATCCTTTCTATAAGCAACATGCATAAAAGCTAAGGAAGGGTTGGTATTATATAACCCTTGATAAGCATTCATTTTTGCATGACACTTATTGTTATATTTTTCGTTACAGATTTTTAAGTAATATTCACAAAAGCCTTTGGTAATCTTTGTATGCGTTTCATATTCTATTCCTTTTTTAGGATTATAAACTTTACAAAAATTAACATACTCCTCTGCTTGAGCAGTATTAGCACAAAAGGTAAATAAACAAATTATTAGTGCTGTATTTTTTTTATGAAATAATCTTTTTATAATCATCAGCTTTAATCAACGTAGCTAGCTCTTCTTTATTTGCTATTTTAATCTCAAAAAGCCAACCACTCTCATAACAAGATTGGTTTATAAGTTTAGGATTAGTTTCAAGCTGATCATTTACTGCAGTAATTTCTCCTGCTAATGGAGTATAAATATCTGATGCTGTTTTTACTGACTCAACCACACATACTTCATCTTCTTTTGAATAAGCTTGACCAATTTTTGGCAAATCAACAAAAACAATCTCTCCAAATTCATTTTGAGAGTAATCATCAATACCAATTCTTGCATGATCGCCCTTTACGGAGACCCATTCGTTAGTTTCTGTGTACAAACAATCTTGATTAATTTTAGACATATAAAATTCCTAAATAGTAATTTCTAATAAGCTCATAGATAATAGCACAAAAATCCTTTAAAATTAATTTGCTATAACCTCTAATTGATAAAAAAATATGGATTTGAAAGATACTAATATAATTATAACAGCTGGTGGAACTGGAGGGCATATCTACCCTGCTATAGCAATAGCTGAACTACTAGCAGAAAATGGTGCTACAGTTACTTGGGTTGGAACGCCAAATAGTATGGAATCTAAAATTGTCCCTAAAAAATTTAATATTCAATACATAAAGTCCTCTGGTATAAGGAATAAAAGTTTAGTGAAAAAAATAAGCTTTCCTGTAAAACTGGCATTAAATACTATTAAAGCTCGTTCAATGCTAAAAAAAATCAAAGTTGACCTTGTGGTTGGCTTTGGGGGGTTTGCATCTGGACCTATTTGTCTAGCAGCAAAGTCAAAAGGTATTCCTATTATAATCCATGAACAAAATGCAAAAATTGGTTTAACCAATAGAGTATTAGCAAAACTAGCTTCTAGAATATGCCTAGCTTTTGATATTGATGACATTCAAAATCACTTCACAGAAAAACAACTAAAAAAAACTAGAATTGTTGGCAATCCAGTAAGAAAAGATATAGTAGCATTAAACAAAGAAACTAAAGAATTTAGTAATGAGCTAAAACTATTAATATTAGGTGGTAGCCAAGGAGCTAAAGTAATTAATGACATAATACCTGAACTTATTGTTAAAGCTACCGATGAAGGAATAAGTATTAAAGTTTGGCATCAAACAGGCGCATTAACCTTTGATAAAACAAAAGAAAAGTACCAAGAAATTTCAGACTCAAACATAAAAGAGATATCACCATTTATCGAAAATATAGCTGAAGCTTATAGGTGGGCTGATTTAATAATTTGTAGAGCTGGTGCTTTGACAGTTTCAGAAAGTGCTATAGCTGGAATACCTGCAATCTATATTCCACTACCAATAGCTGCGGATAACCACCAGTTTTTCAACGCTCAAAATATTGTGAAACACGATGCTAGTTTTTGTTTAGAACAAAATGAAATGGATGTTAATAACCTACTTGATATAATTAATCCTTTAGTAAAAGATACGAACAAACTAGCTACCCTTTCGAATAATGCAAAAAAAGCATTGAAAAATGATGCTAGTGAACAGATATTGAATAATATATATGAAGTGCTTAAACAAAAGTCTTAAATAAAAAACAAGGATTAAACAATGAATTTTGATATGTCTAAATTGATGCAACAAGCTCAAAAAATGCAAGAACAAATGAAACAAGCTCAAGAACAAAAAGATAGCTTAGAAGTTACTGGTGAAGCTGGTGCTGGACTAGTTAAAATTACGATGACTGGTAAATATGACGTGAAATCTGTAAACATCGATGATTCTTTAATGAGTGAAGATAAAGAAATGCTAGAAGACTTAATAGCTGCTGCTGTAAATGGTGCAGTTAAAAAAGTAGAGGAAAACACATCTTCTCCAGATATGAAGAAAATGGCTGAAGAAGCAGGTATAAACTTACCTGATGGCGTTAAATTTCCGTTTTAAAATGAGTATAATTTTTTCACCAAAAATTACAGCTGTAGTTGAATCATTAAGAAAGCTACCTACTATCGGCAAAAAGTCCTCTCAAAGGCTTGCTTTACATCTTTTAGACAAATCTCCAGAAACTGCGATTGCATTAGCAAACTCACTTCTTGATGCAACCAAACATATTTCTAAATGTCGTGAATGCCAAGTTTTAACAGAAAAAGAAACCTGTGATATATGTAATAGTAATAGCCGAGATAATACAAGATTATGTATTATTGAAAATATTCTTGATATGATTGCTATAGAGGATGCTGGAATATTCAAAGGCAAATATTTTGTATTAAACGGTAGGATATCCCCTCTTGATGGCATAGGCCCTAATGAGCTTAAATTAGATACTTTACAACAAATAATATCATCTAGAGATATAGATGAGGTTATATTAGCAATAAGCCCTACAGTTGAGGGGGAAACTACAGCTCACTTTATATCACAAATGATTAGTAAAAATATTAAAATCTCAAGAATAGGTTTTGGTGTTCCATTTGGTGGAGAACTTGAATATCTTGACCAACAAACACTTCTTCACGCATTCAATGCTCGAACAAATGTATAATTTTAGATATAGATCCTTTTAAAAAGGAATTATTTATTCAAAATCCTTTCTACACCTACACAAGTATCAAGCTTTCTAATCACACGAAGTAATAAATATAACTCTCGCCTATTTCTAACAACAACTACAGCCGCTAACTTAGCAAGATCATTATCTACCATAATCATATCAAAACTTCTAATATCGACACCCTCTCTTGCTAAGCTTGTCGTTATTTTTGCTATTGCTCCAGGTATGTTCTTTAAACTAATAGCAATTCGTGCTCTAAAACTAGGTTCATCAGTAGCATTAACAAACCAATCAGCCGCTATCTTATTAACATTCTCAGATTTTAGAGAGGCATAAAGCTCGTTACAGCTACTTCTATGAACTTCAACTACGCTTTCAGCACTTGATATAGCAGTAATCTCATCATTTGGCAAAGGCAAACAGCAGTCAGCTATACGAGGGTCATCTCCATAGCGAATCTGCACCTTAGCAGACTCAGAATTATTATATGAATTCTGTACATCATTCACATATCTTGTAACAAAATCTATGAAATTATTTGGGTCTATCAAACTCAAACCTGTATCTAAATAAAAACGATTAATAGTCTCTATACCTTCATAGTTAAACAAAGCTCCATCGACAATTTCACTTGGAATATTTCTTAGCTCTATCCCTGCAAGCCTTAACTCACCCTCAACAATGTTTCTACCTCTTATATAATCAATATTCTTATATTGATCTTTCAAGAAGTCTTTAATAGCTGTTTTCGCCCTTCCAGTTTCAACAAATTTTAACCAAGAAGGATTTGGATCAGCTATAGCTGAAGTTATGATCTCAATATTATCACCTTGACTCAACCTGTGATTTAAAGGTACAGATTTACGATTAACTTTCGCACCTATACACTTATTACCAATATCTGTATGAATAAAATACGCAAAATCTATGCATGTGGAATTTTTAGGTAACTCAACAATTTCACCTTGTGGTGTAAATACAAAAACATCACTATTAAACATATCTGTTTTTACATTTTCTAGAAATTCTACAGAGCTTGCAGTATAAACTTGTATGTCAGAAATTTTGTTAAGCCACCTTTGTATTGCCTTATCAGTCTTTTCTCCAATCTTATAGCTCCAATGTGCTGCAATACCATATTCTGCCTGCCGATCCATCTGCTCAGTTTTGATTTGTATCTCAAGAGGAATATTATAAGGACCTAGCACCACAGTATGGATAGATCTATAACCATTAGCTTTTGGTGTTGCTATGTAATCTTTAAATCTTTGAGGTACTGGCTTATAAAGCTCATGTATTTTGCCTAAAGCAACATAACAATCGATTCTTGATGGCACAATAACCTTATAAGCATACATATCCATTATCTCTTCAAATGAAAGACCTTTTTTCTTCATTTTATTATAGATACTATATAAGGTTTTTTTACGAGATTTGATATTGTCTTCAGTAACTAGCCCATCCAACCTATCTACTAAAGATTGCTTAACTTCATAGAAAACTTTTTCCTTATTTTTTTCTACTTTTTTAACCTTTTCTTCAAGAATATGGTATCTATAAGGGTATATACCCTCAAAGGCTAAGGTTTCAAGAGCTTCCTTTAAGGTATTTATACCTAACCTATGAGCAATAGGTGCAAACACATCAAGTGTTTCTTGAGAAACTCTACGCTTTTTCTCTGGTTTAAGAGGTGCCAGTGTTCGCATATTATGAAGTCTATCTGCAAGCTTGATAAATATCACTCGTACATCTTTAGTTACAGACATAAGCATCTTACGAAAATTTTCAGCTTGTTGTTCGGCTCTATTTTTATGTCTAATTTGCGTAAGCTTGGTCACACCTTCAACGAGTTGAGAGACCTTCTCACCAAATCTTTCTGTAATATCATCAGCCGTATATTCAGTATCCTCAACCACATCATGTAATAATGCTGCTATTATAGTGTCAACATCCATTCTAACATCAGCTAAAATACAGGCGACTTCTACAGGGTGTGTAAAATATGGCTCTCCTGAACTTCTCACTTGAGTTTCATGCGCATCTGCACCAAATATGAACGCCTTTGAAATTTTCAACCTTTCCTCTTCCGGAAGGTATTTTGAAATCAGTTTATTTAATTCATAAAAACAAAACATTATCATACAAGAATATAGTGAATTTACTTAAATGATAAATTGATTTTTTTTGCAAAGCAATTATTACTTGCGTTTAAAAGAAATTAGATATTTTCTTGAGATAGAAGCCATAAAGATAATTAATGAAATATCAATAATTAATAATACTATAGCTAGTTTGGTATTATAATTTTTTTGTGAGAATGCAGCACCTTGACCTGGTTGGCTTACTGACGCTGGGTTATATATAAGGCCATACTTCTTAATTAGAGAAGACCCAATATCCCTAATATTAATAACAGGAACACCTTCTTTTAAGAAATTAACAGCCACAGATCGTACATTTTCATAACCTGTTGGCAACTTCTTAGTTACACCAGAAGGGAAGCTAGGAAGCTTAAGAACATTATTCTTCACACTTTTTTTACCACCTTTGCTATCATCAACTGCTATAATTTTCGGCTGCTTTAAACCTATCGATGCCATATTACCACCAACATTTACATATGCCTGTATCTTTTCATCACCAGCGGCTTTTTTATACATCTCCATCCTAGTTTTAATAGAAGATGTTGTTGAGTAATGATAAGGAACATTAATAGTTTCATAGCCATTTCTTTTTATCGCATCATTCATTTTTAAAATAGCTGCTGGAGTCATACCATAACCATTATCTCTTGATCCACCTAGAGTTATCCCTAAGACATCATAGCTAAACAAGCCTTCATTTACTAAATGCTTGTATATATCTGGCCATGTAAAGCTAGGTCTATTTGCACCAAACTGAGATGCTCCAACAGAAAATATAATTAGAGGTTTAAGCTCAAGTGTTTTAATAGCTGATAACATTGCAATATCTAAAGCTGGATAAGATCCTGTCTGCTGTACGGCGACAATATCGCCTTTCTTAAGCTTAAGTTCACTTAACCATTGAACAAAAATAGCGGCCATATTTGGATTAACAGATGATCTTTTTGCATATAAATCACCAGAATCTGTGGTTATCTCAGTCATAGAAAGACCAATAAGCCCAGTACAAGAAACATCTCCTATATCCTTACAAAGATATCCTTTTGACACAAAAAACTTTTTTGTTAGCTTAAAAGCTGTACTTGCGGTATTTGCAGCCTCAATCTTTTGATTATAGCCTTTAGTTTCAACCACAAGATTTTTCTCAACAATATACAACGATATAAGCATAAACACGGTAAGAAATAAAATTATGTAACGCGATAAAAACTTGCGGTGCCAGTATATAGATTTCATATTAAATTCCTACTATTTGTGGTCCGATTAAAACAATTAATAACAAGCGAATAACTATCGAAGCTATAAGTAAAGAACCTATAGTCTCTATTAAACCCTGCCTATCTATAGATAGCGCTATTAACCCTGGGATAATATAACCAATAACCTGTACTTGGTCAGAATAGAAGCTTGATGTTAAGTGTTGCGCTAAAAAAGTATTACACAAAGTTCCTAGTATAAACGACAATAACACTGTTATAGCAATTCTTCTTCTGCCATAAATAATCATGAATTTTGATAAAAGTCTTACTATAGCAAATATAACAATAGATATTATTAGTGTAACAATTACTCTATCAGGAGCGCCCATTTCTAATGCGAAATACCCTGGTACAACCATACCACCTGTAGATAGTCCTAATAATGATACAAAAATCAATCCAACGATTAATCCTATACCTATCGAGAGCGTTAAAGGATCCATTTTTTCTCCTATTTTTTTATAAACTATTTTCTTGTTTATGACTTTCGTCACAAAAATCAACAAGTTCCATACCAATATCTTTGATATTACCAACACCTACCAACATATATGATTTGGCTGGTTGTGCAGAAGCCATTTTCTCAAGTATTTCTATTGGTTCCATCCCTTCACAAACAACAGTTTGGGCCATATTTTTTTCCAATGATTTAGCGTATTTTTTGTAGAACGAAACAAACACATCAGTACCTGTACCTATAAGCACAACTAAATCAGGTTTTTCCCAGGTTAAAATAGCTTCTGCAATTTGCTTAGATCTATCTTCTCTATCTGCACGACAATTCACCACTAATACTTTCTTATCACAACTTAGGTATTTTGTATAAAGTTTATCCCATAGCATCTTTGTAGATACTGGATCATTAGCAGCAAAAGCATTAGCAAAATTGATTTGACTTTTATTTACAGTAAATGTGTACTCTGTCATAGCACCTGGATCTGGAGTGGCTGCCCACATACCTTTTAACGCCACATCTCTAGGGATCCCCAAATCATCTGTGATTTTAAGAGCTAATGCAACATTTATCTTAAACTCTGAATACACGAAACTATTAATCTCTTCATCAGAAACTAAATTAGCATCTTCTTCAGTTGCAGCAATAAGCTCAGTACCTCTATCTTTACAAGCATATTCAAAAAAATCTAAATGAATATCTTCAGCAGTAAAATACTTAGAATTTACAGGTACCGTTCCAGCAAGAGCTTTAGCGACATCTCTTTCTGTTGGACCCATAACATCTAAGTGATCTGGCCTAGCATTTGTAAGCACTCCGTGAGTAGCTTTTATAAGCTTAAGCTCACATAAAGATTGCAATAACGGTTGTAATGCCATACATTCTATAATTATAGCGTCTGCTTTAGCTTTTCTTGCCTTAAACATAATTCTAACTTGCTCTGCAATATTACTAAAACCTATTCTAAAAACTGGCGTCTCTGAACCATCTACATCTATATATCGTGCTAAAGTCCCAGTGGTTTTTGCAACAGTTCTATAACCACCTGCTCTAACACCAGCAGCTATAAGTCTTGCAACACTAGATTTACCGCGAGTCCCATTAACATGTATTCTTACAGGAATACTCTTAATACTTGCGTTATGTACTATATTTTCTATTATCAAATATAGGCACAATACTACAAGAGCTCCTAAAATCAGCCAAAAATCCACTAATCTTACCTACAATATTTTTTAAGAATTACTTTTTAGTATAACATTTTTTTTAAGCACTAAAGTATCAAAAAATAACTCAAACTGTCAAAAAAACATTTACCTACGGTTGATTTACCAGTCAGATACTGTAATTTTATTATCTAAACCAGTATTCATTTTTGACTTTATTTCATTAAGTTTTTCAAAGCTTTGAAGTCCAAACTTTGCATCTGGATACTGAATAACATGACTAGCGTTAATTAAAGCATATTTTATAGAGTCTTCCACAGAGAAACCTTTATAAATACTAGCACAAAATGTTGAGCTAAACGCATCACCTGCGCCTAAAGTATTGATAACATTCTTAATATAAAGCGATTCACTATGGTATATTTTTTGTTTAGTGGCAGCATAAACACCATTAGACCCATCTGTTACTACAATCAACCTAACACCTAAATCTAAACAAATTTTAAAAAAGTCTGGCAGTCTAAATGTAGCATTTAGAAAATCACTATTATCAGTTTCATGACTTGTTTTTAATCTATCTTTTGATTTTGCTACATCTTCATCATCTAAAGATAATAACGATAACATTAGTTTTTGTGCTTCTTGATAGTTCAAGACAAGTATATCTATACCCGGCATAGACTCCTTAATAAAACTTTCACCAATACTAAGCTGTGAAGAACCTGGGTTTATAGCTATTTTAGTGTCGCTTTTAGTAGCTAAATCAACAATTTCAGGAAGTCTTGCTGCTGATGACTGACTTAAAGAGGTTATGTATATAAAATCACTATCTGCAATTGCTTGTTCGGGAAGATCATCTTTCAATATATCTTTATTTGCTCCTCTATATGCAAATATAGTTCTATCACCACTCAAAGTAGGAATTACATAAGAAGTTGCTGTCCCGTAGCTACTCGAATATCGGACATTTCCTGTATCTATACCAAAGTCCCTTAACTCCTCAACAATCTTATCACCCGCAAGATCTTTACCAACCTTACCAAAAAAACTAACATTAATACCTTGCTTTTTAAAAGATACTGCAGCATTAGTTGCACCACCACCAGAAAATGAATTATGTTCTTTAACCTCTACTTTAGCTCCTTCTTCTAAAAGCATATAAGATTGAGTAACATCTTTTTTTTGCATATTCATTGTGAACATCTCTTCATACTGGATAATAGTATCGAGTGTTGCACCACCAATAGTAAGTGCTTTTATATTGTTCTTCATTCTTTAAGCATTAAAGTTTATATCAAAATATGCCTAATAGAATATCATTAAATATATATGGATACATCAAGTATTATTGGCAAAATTAATTTTTTTATATAGAAAAATTAGTCATTAATTAGTATTATTGGTTTTGTGCGATTAACATTTTACAAAATATATAAGGGAGAGAGTTAATGCCTTCTAAACCTGTTTCTAAAAACCATCGTGGCTTCATAATGCCAATTGGTGGTGGTGAAGATAAGTTTGCAAGTCCAACAGTTCTAGAGAAATTCATAGAACTTTCTGGTGGTAGTGATGCTATTATAGCAGTAATACCAACAGCATCTAAGCTTGCAGACACTGGCGACATATATGTTGATATTTTTGAAAAAATGGGGGTCAAAGAAGCCCATAATTTAAAAATAGAGAGTCGTCTTGAAGCAACAACAAATAAAGAATACCAAGACACTCTTTCAAAGTGTACTGGGATTTTTATGACTGGAGGTAATCAACTTTTACTTTCAACAACACTTGGTGGTACACCTATTGCTCAACTAATTCGTAGATTAAATGCTAAAGGGGTTAATGTTGCAGGAACATCTGCCGGTGCTGCTTTTATATCTGGATTTATGATAGCAGGTGGTCAAGCTGGTCTTATGCCTCGTTGTAACATGGTAAATTTAGCACCGGGACTTGGTCTTACAAATAAACTACTTGTAGATCAACATTTTTCACAGAGAGATAGACTTGGTAGACTATTGTCTGCACTTTCTTATAACCCATATATGGTTGGTGTGGGAATTGATGAAGATACGGCCGCTCTTTTAAATCATAATAACATAGTAGAAGTGGTTGGCTCTGGAATGGTTACAGTAATAGACTTTTCTCACTTAAAGCATTCTTCTTTACACAATGCTCGTAACAACGCTCCTATTAGCTTAGTTGATATCCGTATGCATATGCTACTAGAAGGTCAAAAGTTTGACTTAAACACCACTCTCGTAGAATTCTAAATAAATATTCAAATACACTTTCTCTAATGCAAGGAAATCTCTTATGCAAAAAATAATCATACATGGTGGCTGTGGGGCTCGAGAAGACAAGAATACTTCATTCACTGACTATCATGAACAACTAATCCCTATAGTAAATAAAGCTTTTGATTACCTTAAAACTACAAATGATGCTAATAAAACCGCTGTATATGCAGCTAAGCTACTAGAGGATAACGAAATCTTTAATGCTGGAACTGGATCTCGAGTACAGCAAGATGGCCAAATCAGAATGTCTGCATCTATCATGGATAGTCAGCGAAGAAAATTTGCTGGAGTGATAAACGTTCAGAATATTCAACACCCTATTGAAGTTGCAAATAGGCTTATGGAGCAACATCATAGTGTACTGGGTGGTGAGCCAGCAACTATGTTTGCTCATAACGTAATGCAACTGCCTAAATATAACCCTATGACAGAAAAAAGATATAAAGAATATCTTGAGCTCAAAAAAGGCTTCACTGGAACAATTGGGGTTGTTGTACTAGATTCAAATGGTAGAATATGTGCTGCTACCTCAACAGGTGGCGCAGGCTTTGAATATCCAGGTAGAGTTGGTGATAGCCCTACTGTTGCAGGTAATTTTGCAAATGAATTTATGGGAATATCTTGTACGGGCATAGGCGAGCATATAAACAATGAATCAGTGGCAGCAAAAATTTCTACTCGTGTAAAAGACGGCATGTCACTAGAGTCAGCAGTAAATAAATCCATAAAAGAGAGTGATGAATTAGGAGACTATGTTGGCCTAATTGCTATAGATAAAGAAGGAAATATCTGTAGTGGATCAACAAAAGTAGCTCAAACCTTATACGCTTACACTGATGGTAAGATTAGTAAAAGTTTTTACGATGAAAAATTGTTGTAAAAACCTGTTGACTTAAAAGCAGTTGTATAGGTATAATATACGACATTGGCCTGATAGCTCAGTCGGTAGAGCAGAGGATTGAAAATCCTCGTGTCGGCGGTTCGATTCCGTCTCAGGCCACCATTTTAAAAGATTGTCGGAGCATAGCGCAGCTTGGTAGCGCATCTGGTTTGGGACCAGAGGGTCGGGGGTTCAAATCCCTCTGCTCCGACCATTTTTTGATGCGTCTGTAGCTCATTTGGATAGAGCATCGGCCTTCTAAGCCGAGGGTAGCAGGTTCGAATCCTGCCAGACGCGCCATAATAAAGGGTTGTTGTGGTGGTTGTAGCTCAGTTGGTAGAGCCCCGGATTGTGATTCCGGCTGTCGTGGGTTCGAGCCCCATCAATCACCCCAGAAACTGCGGTCGTGGCGAAATTGGTAGACGCACTGGATTTAGGTTCCAGCGGAGAGATCTGTGGGAGTTCGAGTCTCCCCGACCGCACCACTTTTAGTATTTCACTTTATTTATAAAGTGATTACTCAAAAGTTTTTCTTAATTATATTTTTTATTTATACTCTATTTTAATAAAAAAACACTTACAATATTTATATAACATAAATGCTTTTCATATATCTCTTTATATATTAGAACTTATAAACTTTCTACATTATTTACATCTTAAGAGATTATGACATTTAAAAAGATACTCTGAAAACATTGAATTATTGGTACTCACAACTGGATTCGAACCAGTGACCCCTACCATGTCAAGGTAGTACTCTAACCAACTGAGCTATGCGAGTATAGAACTACTATTATAGTTTCATTAGCGGTAAAATCAATAGCTTTTGTTGAATCAGCTGTTAAAACATTTATAGCCTAAATCAAAATTCCATTATTGTTGATAAATTGGTATTATTTAACCAATAAAATAATAAATTTCTTTAAGATCATGATTATAGTAATATCTCCCGCTAAAAGCCAAAATTTTGAACCTATTGATGACAAATATAACTTTACCCAACCTCTCTTTAAAGATCAGATAGAGCTACTTATCAATAAACTAAAACACTATGAAATACCAGAAATAGAAAAGCTTATGAAAATTAGTCCAAAGTTAGCTACAGAAGTTTTTGATAAACATAACTCTTTTAACTCTGCAAAGTACGATTTAGAAAACTCTAAGGCTGCTATTTTTACATTTAGTGGTGATGTTTACAAAGGTTTAGATTCAAGCTCTTTAGACTCAGATACAGTAAAATACGCCCAAAATCATTTACTAATGCTTTCGGGTTTATATGGACTTATCCGCCCTCTTGATCTAATGCAAGCTTATAGGCTAGAGATGGGCACTAAAATTAAGATAGAAGATAAAGTCTTATATAAATACTGGCAAGATAAAATTACAGCTCAATTAAACGAGTTGTTTAACACCCAAGAAAATAAAACACTAATCAACTTAGCTTCTAACGAATATTCCCAAGCTATTGACAAGAAGTCTCTCAAGGCTGATTGGCTTGATATTGATTTCAAAGAAGATAAAAATGGTACATTCAAAACAATCGGTATTCACGCTAAAAAAGCCCGTGGTTTAATGAGTAGATATATTTTAGAAAACAAAATCGAATCTACTGAGGATATTAAAAAATTTAACATTGCTGGATATAGTTTTAACCAAGAACTCTCTAATAAAAATCTAATTTGCTTTACAAGGTAATTATGAAGATAAAAATCATATCACTAGGTGAAAAACCACCAAAATGGGTAGCTGACGGCTATGATGAATATAAAAAACGCCTCAGCAAATCTATACCTTTAGAACTTATAGAGCTACCTATAGCTAAACGCTCAAAGACAGGCAACCCAAAACTATGGATGGAACAAGAGGCTAAGACCATATTAAACAAATTGAGCCCTAATGAACATCTTGTTATTTTAGATGTAGCATCAAAAGTTATATCGACTGAAGAGCTGGCTGATAAAATGCAAAATTGGAAATTTAACAACCCTAATGTTGTAATCCTAATAGGTGGACCAGACGGTATAGATCAAAGTATAAAAAATATCGCTAAAGAAAAAATATCTATTTCTAAAATGACATTCCCTCACCCTATTGTGCGAATCATAATTGCTGAACAACTTTATAGAGCATACACAATCCTTGAAGGTCACCCTTACCATAAATAGCTAAACACGGCTTACCTAGTAATTTTTGATAGTCCTTATTAAATTTAACTTGCATAAAAATATTAAAATATCGATTAATATAGATATCGTAATCGAGTTCTCGATTAATGTAAGTATTTTTAGCAAACCTATAAGGAATCAAAATGAAAAACCTAAATATAATTTATACAACAACATTAGCTCTTTTAAGCTCAGTTGCATTCGCTGATTGTAAAATCGAAGATGTAAAGACTGGTTGGAGTGGTAGCGTAAAGTTTAGTTGCGATAAAGACATGGATTTAATGAAAAGCCCTATTAAAATCAAACTTTCAAATAATGCAAGTATAGGTAGTGTATGGGGATTAAATGGTAAGACACATATCTCAAAAAATAGTAACACGACATCAATAACAGTAGAAAAATGGTGGCCAGAAGGTGAAGGGACTATACTAAAAGCGAATCAATCAGCAACTATTTCATTCTCACCGAGTAAACCCGAATTTAGCTTAGCTAGTTTTAGTGTAGGAAACAACTCTACAAGTACACCTGATGACCCTATAATTAACCCAGTGGATCCAACTGATCCAGTAGATCCTATTGACCCACCTAAACCTAGTGGTGATTACCCTCTGTATCAAGAAGGTAACGCATATAAAAGTGGTGATATTGTAGAAAACCAAGGCAAACTATATAAATGTAAAGAAGCTGTTGGTGCTTGGTGCTCATCTGCTGCTTGGGCTTATGCTCCAGGTACAGGCACTGCATGGGATCAAGCGTGGAGCCTACATACATCTGATGAACCAGTTGACCCTGTAGATCCTGTAGACCCGACTAATCCAGATAATCCTAAGCCTAGTGATGTATTTACTATTACACAAGCTGAGTTAGATCAAAAAGAAAGTGAACTCACAAGTGGACCTGTAATGAAAGAGGTGAAAAAATCCATTCGTACTATCCCAAATGAGGTTGTAGAAGCTGTAGAGCCCGGTTTACCGAATAATCCAGAAAATGTTAAGCGTGTAGAGAGCATAGTTTCTAGTCAAGATTGGGAATATTTATTCCCTGAAAGAGCTCCAGAATACACATATAGCAATTTCTTAAAAGCTGTTGCTAAGTTTCCTGCATTTTGTGGTACATATACTGATGGTAGAGATTCTGATGCAATCTGTAAAAAATCTCTAGCAACTATGTTTGCACATTTTGCTCAAGAAACAGGTGGTCACACAGCTCACTGGGATGTTCCTGAATGGCGTCAAGCTCTAGTTCATGTCAGAGAAATGGGCTGGAATGAAGCAATGTTGGGAGGATATAATGGCGAATGTAATCCTAATGTATGGCAAGGTCAAACATGGCCTTGTGGTAAGTTTAATACTGGTGAATTTAAGTCATACTTTGGTAGAGGTGCAAAACAATTAAGCTATAACTATAATTACGGACCATTCTCTCAAGCAATATATGGTGATGTAACTGTACTACTTAATAACCCAGAGCTTGTTGCTGATACATGGTTAAACTTAGCTTCTGCTGTGTTTTTCTTTGTATATCCTCAACCACCTAAACCATCTATGCTTCATGTAATTGATGGTACTTGGCAACCAAACGCATCAGATAAAGCAAATGGTTTAACTCCTGGTTTTGGTGTAACTACTCAAATTATTAATGGTGGAGTTGAATGTGGTGGTAGCGTTGAAGTTGCTCAATCCGTAAATCGTATTTCTTATTATGATAATTTTACCAAACACCTAGGAGTAAACATAAGTAACGATGAAGTACTTGGTTGTAAAGGTATGAAACAGTTTGATGCACAAGGTGCTGGAGCTACAAATATTTTTTGGGAGCAAGATTTTAGTTATAACGCAAAAAATCCAGAAGGTAAATCTTTTGCTTGTAAACTTGTTGGCTATCAAACACCTTATTCAGCATTTACGCAAGGTGATTATGGTAAGTGTGTAAAACATCATTTTCCAAGCGTTATTATTAAATAATAATCATTCTCTCATTCTATAATAATCTTCAAAAATTCTCTTAAAATCTATCTATAGAAAAATTATCTAACTGAATTTTCATCTTTCTACCACAGACCTTATCGGCCATAGCTTCACCTATAGAAAAAGAATGTTTAAAACCATGTCCTGAGCATGCAGATATAATAGTCACATTGCCATAATGAGATAAATCATCTATGATAAAATTGTAATCTGGAGTTATAATATAAATGCATGTTTTTGCTTTATCACATACCCCCTTGATACCTTTAATATTTGGGCTAATATGATTTTTATAAATATTTGATATATCTTTTTCATCAATTATTGGAGTATCTACAAGGTTAAACTCTTCATTAAACTCCTCAAAGCCAAACTTCACTAACCCTTTATTATATGACGGCATGGCATATATAAAACTATTCGTTACTGGGTCACCAATTAAAAATGGTCCCGTTTTATCAAAAATATCCTCATACTCTGGCTCAACCTCGAACCAATATATTTTTTGTACAAATGCTTTTAAAATATCTTTATATTTTGGTTCAACAAAGTTCTTCAACCATGCTCCTGCTGTAAGAATTACATGCTTAGCTTCGTATTCGGCTACTGTAGTTTTAACTATGGTGGTATTTTCTTGCTTGACCAAGCTTAATACCTCTTCATGATAGTTTATATTTGCACCATTTTCAGTAGCCAACTTTAGCTGTGTATGTATGGCATCCTCTGGAGATATACAAGCTGCTCCTGGCTCAAAATAATTACCAAGCTCTGGTTGCTCTACTAAGAATGGAAATTTTTGGTAGACTAGATTTTCATCATATATCTGATGGTTTATATTATATAATTTCGCTTGCTGTATAGTTTTTGCAAGAAAATCATCTTTGCCACCTTTAGGCTTTAAACTATCATTAAATAAAAGCAATAGTCCCTGCTTTTTTGCAAATTTTTTGCCTGACTTAGATTCAATCTCATCAAGGATTTCATATGATCTTTTTGCCATGGTAGTATAACATCCATTGCCTTCACCAATAGCCTGCCTTACAATCCTTGTCTCTCCATGTGAAGAACCATTTTCATGGCCTTTAGCAAATTGTTCTATACCAAGTATTTTTAAGTCTTGTTCTTTAGATAGCTGATATAAGCTTGAAGCACCCATAGCTCCTAGACCAACTACAATTACATCATATCTTTTCAAAATCAACTCCTATTTAAAAATCTATCTACTATAGTTACCATAGATCTTCTCCGTACTATTTTTAATAAAATATAGAGGAAAAAAACAATTAGATGATATTAAAAAAGATAACTAATATTAATATAAATGGCTATGATTATTTAACCAATATGCTTAAATAAAAAAACTTTCTATTTATTAGTAACTAAGTTTTTACAGAAACTTTCAACAGCTTAAAACTACAGAATAGTACAAAGCTAAATATTTTCACTATATCTAAAATAATGCTACCCTATTAATATAAAACTGATAAAAATGTATAAGAGCCTACCTAAAATGAAAAACGTTATAAATACCCGTAGTTTATTTTTATTTATAAGTTTTGTATTGTGTATGTTTTTGCCTATGAAAAAAAGCTTTGGAAATGATAAGAATATCTCAATATATGCTTATGCTCACGGTAAATCTTCACAAGATATAAAAAAGTTAAAAAAGATGTTAGATAAAAGCCCTCTAAGCCCTGAAAATATTATTTGTGGCATCGGAGGCTTTGAAGAAAATGGTGATTATTATAACTGGGATTGTCATCTGTTTTTTGATAATTATGGTTATATAGGTGCTATTGAATCTGATCAAGTAAAATTAAAACCACAAAATGCAGAAAATGCCATTAAAAAACTTAAAAACGATAATAAATACTATGACTCAATAAAAGAAATTTCTTTAGACTGTGAGCCCTTTTATGAGAGAAAAATAAATAATGTTGATTTTCATATAGCCTTTATTAAAAATCTAAAAGACAAAAAAATCTCAGTATATATTAATCCCAAAAATCTTGTCTTACTAGAAAAACAAGACAAAGAGCTATTACAGCTGTTTATGAAAACTATCAAAAATAAAGGGAAAATTTTATTTCCTGCTTACTCTTATGATAGAGACTCTCCAAAATTTGAAGATATTAAGAATGCTATAAATATAGCTAATAAATATGGTGTTAAATATGAGCTTATTTTAGATACGAAACAATCTAGTAAGCTTAATAACAGAATAAACAAACTCAAAACTATCAGGGGAGTAAATTTATCTAGTTTCACTATCTTTTCATTAGAAATTGATGATGATAATCTAAAAAGTGCTAAGCCTGATAGATATTTTGGTACAAGACCGTATGGTAGTGTAAAACAACAATATAATAACTTCTTTGGTAGCATGGCTATATTAGATAAACGCTTAGTTTCGCAAAAACAAATTAACGAACCCAGTTAAATCCTAACTCTTTTTTCTATAGATAAAGCACGCTATAAACATTGCTATAACAATAAGTACTACAAGCAGATACGCTGCTAAAATCTTAATCCCAAAAATTGTTATGCTAGTTGTTAGAGCTCCATAATAGTAAGTGCAACCTCCAACAACTAATAAAAGTGGTAACGCTAAAGTATAACTTGCGCATATAACATATCTTTTTAATGAATAAGTTAGCTTTATAACACTAATCCAAACAAGTGCATAAACTACTATTGCACTTGAAACACTAAGTATCACAAACCCTTGTGATAAATCATTAGATAAACTACAAATTAGCGCTACTAGCAAAGGTAAATTCATTGCATAGAATTTTGTATTTTTGAACCTATAGTTATTTGCCAATAGTTCATATTGCTGACTATATCCTATTGTTAACCCATTAAAGCTAGCTAGTATCGCTATAATTCCAGTTACTGCTAATATTTCAAATAAAGTGCTATGTCCAAGGTACTGAGCTAATGCTGGTAATGGGTTTGAGTCTAATAACAAATTAGTTGGAGCCAACTCTATAAATAAAACGCTTGTAAATATTGCTAGCAATGACAAAACCATTAAGCCTATTAAAATTGCTATTTTTCCTGTTTTTCTAGGATTTTTCATAGCATGCATAAGTGTTATACCACCCTCTATCCCTAAAAATAACCAAACTCCAAATGCTATGCCTTTGCCTAAAGCTGACATTGAGATAGAGTCTTGAACTATAGAATTATCTACAACACCAAGATGCTTAAAGCCTATATAATAAAAACAAAACACACCCAATATAGCAATAATAGTTGCTATAGATTCTATTTTAGCGACATACTTTAAGCTACCAAGATTTGCCATAAAAACTATTATAAAGCCTATGAGTACCGCAAAGTGATAAGGTATAAATGGCAACAATGACTCTAAATACAGTCCAAAAGCTATTGCTATAGCAGGCGTTGCAAACCAGTATTCTAAATAGCACATTAGCCCAGTAAAGATACCGACCCGAATACCTAACACATTACCCACTAACTCTGTTATGGACTTATCTGAACCCATAAAATAGTGGGTAAGAATAGCACAACCAAATATAAAGAAACCAAAGAATACCACTAACAAAAGTACTGCTAAGATATAAGAGTTTGTCGATGAAGCTGTTACACCACTATTCCAACCAAAGTACTGACCTGAAATAACCATTCCAACCATTATAAAAACAAACTTAGAAATTGAAACCTGGTAGTTACTTTGCATACAAATTATCCTTTATGTATTAATTGATTACTTAAACTGGAGTATCTATCTAATTATTTTCTAAAATGAAAACCTTTTGTTTGAGTAAATGCATAGATACCATGTTTAGAAAGTGAAGCCCCTAAACCAGACATTCTCCTACCAGCCCAAGGTAAGTTAGGTGACACTCTATCACAGCAATTCATATAAACATTCCCTGCAGAGATTTTTCTCATCAAATCTCTAGCCTGTGACTCATCTTCTGTAAATACGCTAGCAGTTAAACCAAATTCACTAGCATTCATAAGTTTTACAGCCTCTTCATCACTAGAAACCTTTTGTATACCTATTATAGGACCAAAGCTTTCATCAACCATTACAGACATATCTTCATTTACATCTACAAGTACAGTTGGCTCAAAGAAATTACCATCCGCTTCTATAATTTTACCACCTGTTAGAAGACTAGCACCTTTTGAAACAGCATCTTTAACTTGAAATTCTAAGAATGCTAAATGCTGAGAACGAGTGATTGCTCCATTTGTAGTATTTGAATCTTGAGGGTCGCCAACTACCAACTCTTGTGTATGTTTCACAAATGCTTTTACAAACTTATCATAATGACTTTCATGCACATATATTCTTTCAACTGAACAACAGCTTTGACCATTGTTATAAAAAGCTCCTGAAACTAACCCTTCAGCAACACCATCAACATCACTAATATTTTGCGTTACATAGGCAGGGTCTTTACCACCAAGTTCTAAACCAATAGGTACAAGCTTTGAAGCCACTTGTTGAGCGATATATACCCCAGTCTGTTTACTACCAGTAAAGTAGTAGCCATCTAAGTCTGAATCCAACAATGCTTGACCCACACTACCATCACCTACAAGGCATTTAAATACATCTTGAGGTACTTTTGAGTTATAAAGCGCTTGCTCGATATTTCGCCCTGTTAGTGCGGAGTATTCTGATGGTTTGTATGCAACGGCATTACCGCATAATATTGCAGGAATAAATACATTAACACCTACTAGATACGGATAATTCCACGCAGAAATATTTGCAATAACTCCAAGTGGATCGTAGCCTAACTCTTCTTTTGTTGCAGTATCTTCAGCAAAACTCTCAACTTGAAGCACTTTTTCTAAGTTATTAAGAAAAAAATCTATTCTTTCGCAAGCTGCATTAATTTCATTGACTGATTCAAATACCGGCTTACCTACCTCTTGAGTCAAATCATTAGCATATTTATCAATATTTTGCAGTAAATCATCACGAAAAGATTTTATACATTCTAGTCTATGAGTTAGCGTAGTTTTTGCCCATTTAGATTGACCTGATTTTAATTCTTGTATTTTTACATTTACACTATCTTTAGTGTCCGATTTAAGTGAAGTTATAACTTTGTTAGTCGCAGGATTTATAATATCCATTTTTGCTCCTTGCTTATTTTTTTAAAATTTGGGAAATAAAATATTTTAGTAATGAATTTGCACCGATAAGCTTATCACCTAAAGTATGATTAAACTCTGGATGCCATTGTACTCCATAAATAAAATTATCATCATTGTCATATTTAAAGGCTTCAATGATTTTATCTTCCGGAGATATCGCTTCTACTTTTAGGTTTTCACCTAACTTTTTAATTGACTGATGATGGATACTATTTACAAAACCTTTTTGGCTCCTGTTAGCATAAATTATATTTGCTAATAAGCTGTCGTCTAAAAACTCTATAGCATGATAATTTTGATCATAAATAGGTCTGTTTGCATGAGTTATCGGTGTCTCTAACTGTGTAGCTATATCTTGGTAAAGTGTACCTCCAAAATATACATTCAAGAGCTGAAAACCACGACAAATACCTAGTATAGGTTTACCTTGTTTGAAAGCATAATCTATAACAGCTAGCTCATAGTCATCACGAACCTTATCACCTGGCCATAAAGCTTTATCAAGGTAATCCTCTCCATAAGAAAGTGGACATACATCAACACCACCATGAATAACAACTGCATCAAGCTGATCTATAAATCTATGTAAATCTTTTTCTTGCTTAAAATTTGGAATCATCAACGGTATTGATTTATCCGTATTTAGATAATGGACCATATCTGACTCAACATAGAAAAGATCTTTCTTTGAAAATGTTGCACGAGTGCTATCTGGTGGCATTATACAGGCTGTTATTCCTATTTTAATCATAAACTAGCCTTCAAGATATTTACCAAATCATCTTTTGATACTTTTCTAGGGTTTGATAAATGGCAAGTATCCGTAAGAGCAATATCTGCAATCTGGTCAATATCTATGGCTGTTACACCATAGTTTGATAATCCTTTTTTAATTCCAACAGCTTCATTTAAGTCTTCGACATACTTTACAAAACAATCTACACCTAGTAATTTTTCTAGTCGAGAATATTTATCAGCACAAACCTCTTTATTAAACTTTAAGCTTTCTGCAAACATTAAAGCATTTGCAAGACCATGATGCATATTATTAAAGGCAGATAAGGCATGAGCACATGAATGTACTACACCTAAACCTTTTTGGAATGCTACAGCTCCCATAGTAGATGCTATAAGCATTTGTGTGCGCGCTTTTACATTAGTTGGCTCATTTACAGCTGTAACTAAAGACTCATCTATAAGCCTTATACCTTCAAGTGCAATGCCATCACACATCGGATGAAAACTATTCACAAGATAAGCTTCAACATTATGTACCAACGCATCAACACCTGTTGCAGCTGTTATATGCTTAGGCAAAGCAACTGTTAGTAATGGATCAGCTAATATGATTTTTGCTAATAATTGAGGTGCAAAGATAACTTTCTTTTGGTGCGTTTTATCATCTGAAATAATAGCACTTCTACCAACTTCACTACCAGTTCCACTAGTTGTTGGTATAGCTATAAAGTATGGAATTTTGCTATCTTCAACTGTTTCATCAGCTCCAGTACCATCTTCATAATCCATCACACTACCAGGATGATTTGCCATTAGTAGTACAGCTCTAGCTGTATCCATAGCAGCACCTCCGCCTATACCGATTATGCTATCGCAATTATTCTGATGAAATGCTTTTACACCATTTATCACATCTGCTTCACAAGGGTTAGCTGCTATATCTGAAAACACGCTAGCTTTAATGCCACTTTCAGACAAATGATTTTGCAAGTCACTAATCATATCCATAGTAGCTAAAACAGGATCAGTAACTATCAAAACATTACTACAGTTGTTGTTTGTTAAATGCATAGGTGCTTCTTTTACTGCATTTTCACCAAACCTAATAACAGTTGGGAAATTAAACTGCTTAATACTCATTTTTGTCTCTCCTAAAACATCCAATATTTCTTTAAATTATTTCAAAATATCTTTGGTATTCCCAATCACTTACTGATTTAAGATACTCTTTCCATTCCCATTCTCGTGTAGAAGTAAAATGCTCAACAAACTCTTCACCAAATAGCTCTTTTGCGATACTTGAATTTTTCATTTTTTGAGTAGCATCCCAAAGAGTAGGGCTTAGTTTCACGGCACTTTCATCTAAGTAGCCATTACCTTTTATCGCTTCTTGATCTAATGATAGATTATTTTTGATACCATAAAGTCCACTAGCTAATGACGCTGCCATCGCTAGATATGGATTAGCATCTGAACCAGGAACTCTAAATTCAATTCTTGTAGCCTTTGGACTACCATTAATGACTCGACAAGCTACCGTTCTATTATCTACAGCCCAATTTACTTTAGTTGGTGCCCACATTCCTTCAACAAGACGCTTATAGCTATTCACTGTGGGAGCTATCATCGGTAGTATTTCGGGTAAACATAATAACTGCCCTGCAAGGTAACTTTGCATTAGTTTACTCATATCATTTTTTTCATTAGCATCATAAAAAAGATTATTTTTACCATCAGATAAACTTTGATGGATATGCCCAGAACAACCCGGTAGATCAGCTGTTAGTTTAGCCATAAAAGTAGGCTTAATACCATACTTAACACCAATTTCTTTGACTGCTGATTTAAAAAGTACCGCTCTATCTGCTGCTTGCAAAATATCTCCAAACAGTATAGCTGCTTCAATCACACCTGGGCCTGTCTCAGTATGCAGACCCTCTATTGGTACATCAAAATCATTTAATAAATCATAAATATCGTTAAAAAAATCTTTATTTTCACTCATTCTAAGTAACGAGTAACCAAACATGCCAGGAGTGAGAGGCTTTAACTCTGATGGCTGTTTATCTAATATACTTTCAGATGTTTCTCTAAAATTAAACCATTCAAACTCTTGCCCAAACAAAGCATCGTAGCCCATGCCTTTAGCTTGTTTTTTAATCTTTTTGAGCAAACTTCTTGGACAAGCTGGATGGCTTTTATCTTTATCTGAAAAATCTGCCAAAAAGAACGGTACATCATTGTCCCAAGGTACAGTTCTAAAAGTATCCGGATCAATAAATGCATCATCATCATGGAAACCGGTATGCCAACCTGTGTGCTTTACATAATCATAAGTGACATCACTACTATCCCAACCAAAGATTACGCTGCAAAAACCCATACCGTTATCTAGTGCACTAGCAAATTTATCTTTATGAATATATTTCCCTCTCAAGACGCCATCTATATCTGTGACTGCCAGCTTAACTTTAGGGTTAGAGTTATTTTTGACTTTATCTAAAACTTTTTCTCTACTCATTACTACACTATTTTGATATAAGTTGTATATTGATTCTAGCATAAAGCTAGCTAAAGATACTTATAAAATCATCTATTAGTAAGCTAATTCTTGTTATTAAAAAAGAGGCATATAAGCTACAGTAATATTGCTTTTTTTGAGGCAATCCTATACCAACTATATCAGGATGTTTAGTCAGAAATTTTCTCAAACATTAATAATGTATATGATAGTTGCTAGTTTTATAATATTGCTTTGATTCGAAGTAGTGTAATCTTGTGAAATATGACTGATATTGATTTACATCCGATCAATCATATACAACTTTAGATTTGATACATAACTATCAATTATTTTGACAATGAATAGAAACACCATGAATTCTAACAAAGCGAGTATTAGTATCACACTCTCGCTCAATTTTCTGTGATACTTCACCTGGAGGTAGTACGCTTATTTTCAATTTAGCTGATGCTCCATTTCCCACAACTTCTGTAGAAATGCCATACTCTTCTTTAGGTTTTTCTCTATAATTGTTTTCTATAATTGCTTTAGTATAAGATTTTTTATCTAAGATAAGAACTTTACAGGAATCTTGAAGGTCATCACATGAGATATGACAATTAGTACAGTCTACGGACTCGAAAGATTCAACTTTTGAAGGTGGTTGATATATTATATTTAGCTTATCACCTTCTTGTAGTTTACTCATTTTTTGAGAACTACTCATTTTACCTGTATTAATTGCAGAATATGCAAAGCAACTGAAAACGAAAAAAGCATTATTTAATTATTAAATATAAGATAATATAGTTTAGCTATTAAACGATACTTCATTACGCTTCTTTTTCACCAACTATTCCTAGTCGTAAAGTATTTAACTCAGAGATAGCATCACAACTACCAAATTCTTTACAACCTTTTGCTATAGATAACTTAGCATCATCGCACTTCTCATCATCTGTGCAATATGAGCTATCAGTAGCTGCATAAATCAAACTGCCTAAACCTCGGTAGAATTGATATTTACTGACTAAATTTTCATCTACCTTATCCTCATCAGTTTCATCTTTTACAGGCTTTTCTTCTTTATGTAAACTGACTTTATATTCATGTGGCCAGCTATTGAAATGATATGAAATTCCTATCTGCACTGTATTACCATCAGCAATTGTAGCTGGTTGATTTTTTGGCCACCATTTATACAGCTCTATCGTGACTTTTTTACGTGTGTCAGATACATCTTCCACACTATATTTAGCATCAAAGCCATCTACCCAGAGATTGTTAATTTTTTTAACAACAGGCTTACCTTTTTTATCAATTTTTGAATCTATATAAAGTATTATAGCATTATCATCAGCGACAGGTTCATCACTACCAGATCTTAAAAGTAGATTAGTATTTGATCCATTATTTTCATAGGCATCTTTATTATTTTGTACAACTTCAAAAGGATTTGCCTCGTCTTCATCAGATATAATCTCATAATCTTTCGAGCTTTTATCTTTTACATCAAATTCAAACGTTATATCTTTATCTTCTTCAGCTATATAAGGGTTATTCTCTGTCCATGTATCATAAACATTAAACTCAACCTTGAACACTCCTTTACTTACCTCTTCGATTTTGTAAGAAGTATAAGCTTTGTCAGTATATAGATTACTAACCCCTGTTACTGGACTAGAGCTATTATTTGATTTAATTTCAAAGCTAAGCTTATTATCAGCTAAAGATAAATCTGTATCTTTATCACACTTAAATGTAACTTCCCCAGTAAAATCAGCCTTTGACTTAACTAGTTTACAACTTGATGCATATAAGCTATTAAATGATAAGGTAAATAAAAATAGTGTAAGCACAGACTTTATTAGCATAGACAAAAACTTAGTGGCAAAATTATCATTTTTTCTTAAAATCATCATTTTTTACCATTCCCTTTAGACTTTCCATTATTTCCTTTACTATTACCATTTCCTTTATTATTACTATTTTCATTACTGTTGCTATTTTCGTCATCAACATCACCAGACGGATCAACTTGACCATTCGGTCCGCCGCCACCTTTCCCTGGATTAGATGAGTCTACGCCGTCAGCATTATTGCCGTGGCCATTATTTCCTTTACCGTTTGCGTTATTATTTTCTGTAGTATCTAAGTCGCTATCAGTACTATCATCATGATCATGGTCATCGAGATCATCAGCAGAGTCAACAGCTTCATCTCTACATGCTCCAAGATAATCACCATGTCCTAAGTGACCTTTTATCGCTGATTCTGGTAAAGTCATAGTTTTCTCAGCACTAGTGCCTGGTTTATGACAAATAGTTACTTTATCACTGCCTTCATCACTATGCCCATCTTGACTATCTGCAGGTTCTAACTTATTTAGTATCTTGTTATCAAAATCAACAACATATAAATGCTTATCAGTTGTTATAAATTTAACACCGTATTTAACAACTATACTTTCTATAGTTTCTTCTTCAAATTTTTCTATACGCTCTCCTGAAGCAGTATTTGACCCAAGAGTATAGTTGTATTGATAATAGCCGTTGTCATCATATGTTATGATGTAAAAATTTTCATTATCTTTTTTAACTACTATCGGCGTATTAGTTGTAGAACCTTTCAAAATAGTAGGTTCTACTTTATCAACTTTTTCACCCTCTGAAAGAGCACTTATATCGTAAAGCTTATCTCCCGCAAACATAAGGATATTACTTGGTGCAAAAGTCGCCGTAGGATCTAATATTGATAAGTGAAACTCATCTTTAGAGATTTGTCCCAAATCTTTAATCACACCCTTATTTGATGCCTTATAAACATTCTTTTTTTCATCATAGCTAATATCAAGAATTTTTACCTTAGCTTCATTTTTTTTAGACTGCTCGCCAGTAGCAACAACCAATCTTGGGTCATTTTGATCCTCATTAAAATACCACTTAGCTGATACAATATCCTTCAAATGCTTGTCGTTTTTAACAGTATTTACATTTAATAAATCCAATGTGGCTTTTGATAAATTTTCTGAATTTAAATTTTCCAAACCTGTTGATGAAATGTAAAGATGATCTTTATCATAAAGAGCTAATAATACCTGCCACTTACCATCTACTAGATTCCACCCAACAGATACCTCATAATCAGAAGATAAACCTAGTTTTTCAACATTTATCGATTGAGAAGTATCACCTATAACAAGCGAAAGCTTACCTTCCTCTTTTTCAAGATAGCCTATATTTCCTTCTCTAGACCCTAAAATTTTACCATCAGCGAGCATTAACTGTTGCTGTGACTCAGTCAAACCAGATGTTTTTATGTAAGGAATATTTAGCTCGACGATATTATCATCATAAGATATTTTTGTATTGGAAAGCGGTAATTTATTAATAGAAATTTGTTCTTCCTTATAGACTTTATCATCCTTAATAACTCTATGATTTACTATAAAGTTTATAACATGCGGCTGAGCATTATATAAAGATGCATCTGAATTAGTCTTATAAAGTGATGGTTCACTAGACACAAGAACGTTATGAAAAACATAACCATCAACCTCATGTATACCTATTGTATAGTCAGAGTCTGGTAAATTATCTATTTCATCACCAATACCATCAATATTATCTTGATTTAAACTTTCAAGGTTTTCATAATTTAATGATACTCTTATGCTTTCAAGATCCATCTTAAAATTATAAGCCATTGCTGACATAAAAACTAAAATAACAAAAGATAATATAATCACCATAGGTAATGCAGAACCTTTTATCTTATGACTTGTTAACCTCATGTGATTGCCTTATAGAAATATAGTTTTTTTATAGCTCTTACCGTTTAAAGTAAACTCAACTTGTAGCGCTTTTGTATCTGATCTATCAAAATTCTGATCTGAAGTAATAGAGTTCCATGTAACACTACTACCAGAAACATTAGCAGATTTAACTTTTAAATCTTTGATACCTTCAACAAGCTCTTCATTCTTTGTATTTTGACCATCTTGTATATGCATATATAAAGCATATATAGCCTGACCATTTTCATCTACTTCCCCAGTATTTGCGGTATAAAAAGTTTCAATTTGATATTTACCTGCATAATCACCTGCATTATAACTATTTGATGGGTCTTGCACTAATTTAACAATATTGCTTGATGAATTCTCAGATTCAACCTTTACTAAATCAACACTATCATCACTACATAAGGCCAGATAATCTCCATCACTAAGATCATCACTAGACTCTAATTCAACATTTAAGTTATTTACTTTATTTGCTAACTTTGAAGAACCTGTCTCTGTTTTAACCATTATGTAATTAGTATTTGGCTCATATGTAATCCCAGGATTATCAAGTTTCCCTGCCAAAGATGATACGTTTCCTACTTGAATATTAGAACTATCAAGTAAGAAGCTATTAGCAGCAATAGTATCTGATGTACTATTATGAAAACTAGCTAAACTAGTACCATAACTACATGATATACCTGCTGTTCTAACCGATTTATATAGAATTCTTTTCACATTTAGCTGATCTACATTAGCTTTGACAGATGTGCTTACTGCCACATAGTTCTTCTTAGCAGAAGCAAACACTGTTACACTCATCCCGATCACAAGCAATGAAATAGTAGATGCCACTAAAAGCTCTACTAAACTTAAACCTGATATTTTATTATTTGATTTTAATGAAAATCTCACTCTTAACCCAACCTTTTCACACATCAAACTTCATTAAGCATCACTACCTAATGAGGTTTAGATAATTAGTAAAAGCAACATTGGCCACTATAACGCTAGCGACAATTGAATTAAAGATATAATCTTTAAAAATTACAATACTACCCTCTTATAACATAGATAAGACATAGTCTTCTACTTACAAGCTCTCTATGTTTTCTTAAAGACCGTTCGAAGTAGAAAAATATTATATTTTTTAAACGCACCACAACGAAGTGACACTAGAACTTTTATTTATGAGGTGTTAAACCTTAATTATTAATACAGTCTTTACACGCATGATTGTAACACAAATAATTTATATCGCAAATTTAGTGAAAATAAAGTTAAAATATGATTTTAAATATTAGCTATTAAAAACAGCTTTATCTTTTGATACAGTAATTCCATCACCAGTAACTGTAAACTTAACAATAGCTGGATCATCTGTAGCCTCTTGAGAAAACATCATCGAACCTGACGATGTATCATTAAAACTTCCCGTTAAAACATAATCATCAATTCTCTGATCTAGGTCACTCGTCATATCAACCTGCTTATTTAAAGTGCTCGATGATAAAATTGTGCTATTGAAAACTAAAAAAAAAGCAAATAACAAAAACATTAATATAGCTATAGATACCATTGATTCTACTAAAGTAATACCTTGCTGCCTCAATGCTCTTTTTGAAAGATTTTTTTTTATTTTGCTCATTTACTCTACAAGTAAGATTTATTTAATTTAATGACTCAATATTAGCATAGAGCATATAAAACACCTATACTATAAAAATTATACTATGGCTAATAATCAACTTCAGCACGAACTAACTCTCTACACAACGTATGTGAAACCGATCATTTATAGGCCCATTAACTAATATATACTTTATACTAAGTGGACAATCCTTTTGAAGCTTAATACCTGAAGTAGAGTTTGCTGTCACATGAATCATTGATGAAGTTTTTTCTCCAACTATATCGGTAGTAATTCTTATAGTATCTTCATATCCACCTGATACTTTAAGCTGAACACTAGAGAAAGATCTTGTACTATTAATTCCTACAATGCATGCCTTAGTAGCATCATGACATTTGATACCTCCTATATTAGTCTGCTCACTTCGATCTCCAGGGTCTATATGTTCTCCTAGAATCGACTCATATACTTCATAATACGATAGACAATCATCTTTAAGAGCTTTTAATTCTTTAGATTTGCTAATTGTAAGTTTATCATTTTGAGCCATCATAGAATATCCATAACAGCTAGCAACAACAGATACTATTAAGATTAGTTTTCTAAGCATATTTTGCCAGATAAATTATACTTAACTTCATAGCAACTTAAGCTAGAAGATTATTCAAGATTAATTGTTATGCCTTTCTCTAAGCTCATAAATAACCTATCAAAGCCTAATGCCACACCCGAGCATTCTGGAATATCATCTAAACAGTCGACTAAACCATAGTCTATCTCTGGCAGATATTTGCCTTGCTCTTTACGAATATTTAAATCTGCTTCAAACCGCTTTAATTGCTCAACCTTATCTATAAGTTCATAGTAGCCATTTGCTAGCTCTACTCCACTTATAAATACTTCAAATCTTGCAGCAACTAGTTGCCCATCTTTATTTGAGATTTTCTTAGCTAAAGCTGATTGGTGTACAGTATAGTCATATATAAAATAAGCTGTATTATCTGCATTTAAATTTTTTTCAATTTTATAACTAAACAGTATATCTAGACAATCTGCAACTGATGGGTTTTCTAAACCTTGTATATCACCCAAAACCTCAAAAACATAGTCCTTTAGCTCAGTTAAACTAGCAGTATGAGGATTAAAGCCACAATATACCTCAAAAACCTCTTGATAACTCAAGTATTTAAACTTTAAGTTCGGTTTGAGAATAGCGAACAATTGCTCCATCTCTTGCATAAGCTCAAAATAATCGATGTCAACCCTGTACCACTCTATCATTGTAAACTCATGATTATGCAGTCGGCCACATGGTTCATCACGAAAAGCTTTGCATATTTGATAGATACTTCCACTACCCTCAGCAAGTAGTTTTTTCATTGCATATTCTGGTGAGCTTTGTAGATACCTCTTACCCGAAACAGTATCTATTGAAAAAACATCGATAAATGGGTCTGTAACGCCATACTCATAAGCTAAAGGAGTATCTACTTCTAGTACATTTAAATCCCTGAAATACTGACGGATTTTCTCAAGATATTCTGCTCGTTTTTTTATATTTACTAAATTCATTAACCAGCTAACCTAACAGTATTTATATTAGCTATGTCAAACTCTTGTTGCTGAACTAAACCATTTATATCCACTAATAACTTCAAATCCTTAGAAATACCTCTAGCAATACCAACTACTCTTTCTGATGAATAATTAAAAGAGATTTTTTGATTTAATAGATAATCATAATTACCAAATTTCTCTAAAGCTAACCCTTGATTTAAATCTATATTTCTAACAATATAACTAAATACATTCACTAATGCTTTTGCATAATCTACAGGCTTTTCATTTATAATAGCTAACGAAGTCCACTCTCTATTTATGCTCTCACCTAAGGCTGTCATATTTACATTAACTCCAACACCTATCACAACATCAAAACTATCTTTTTTGATATTTTTTGTTTCAATAAGTATTCCAGCAAGTTTTTTGCCATTGTAGTAAATATCATTAGGTAGTTTTATCTTGAGGTTTTGTTGTAGCTCAACTGGTATGAGCTTCTTAAGTCCCTCTGCAACACCTAGCGCTATCTTTAAACTTGCTAATGCTGTTTGATTAGCACTAAAATCACATCGAAAACCGATCGTTGCATAAATATTTTCATGGCTTGAGGCCAACCATTTATTACCACGGCGTCCTCGAGCTTTTGTTTGCTCACCTGCATAACATAAATGGTATTTATGCGTAAAAACTTTATCTAAAAGATAATCATTTGTTGAACCAATACTTTCAAAATACTCAAGCTCAATGTCTTTAAGAAATTTAGTCAATTCTGTTTTGATAAAATTATGATTTTTCATTTTTTTCTATAGCCCTTATGTTCAAGCCCAAATTAACTTGTCCAAGAAACTCTTCTTTTTGAAGCTGATAACACGCTTTGATATTATCACCAATACTTATCTCCGCAACAATCGGGTTATCCGTAGCATTAAACCATATAGATTTAACAGACGTATTACCAACTCGTAAAACCATTTGAGCATGGATTTTATCTTTACCTACAAGTCGAAAGCTTTCTACTGTAAAATCATTACAAAATACTGGTTTATCAAACTCTCTACCAAATGGTTCTAGTGATTCTATTTTAGAAAATGTTGCTAAGTTAAACTCGTTTTCTTCAAGCTCAAAATCATACTCTACAAATGGTTCTAGCTTTAAATTTTGCTTTGTTATTTCTTCTAGTATACAACTCTCAAAACACTCATAAAATTTCTTAAAATCAGATTTTTTGATGGTTAAGCCTGCAGCACCTTTATGGCCACCGTATTTGATTATAAGATCAGGTGATCGCTTAGCAACCTCATCTAAAATACTCTTAATATGAATATCATCTGTACTACGAGCTGACCCTGCTACTAATGAGCTATCTGTTTGAGTTTCAGAAAATATAATTATTGGCTTACCGAAGGTATCTTTTAGCCTACTTGCAGAGATGCCATGTATTCCAGCGTGACCATTTTCAAGCAGTATACATAGCGAGCTTTTGGTTTTATCAAGCACTCTAGCTTGTTTCATTGCATCTGTAGTTATTTGCTTTTGTATCTCTTTACGATTTGTATTTTGCTCTTTCAAGTTTTCAAAAATATCCGCAGCTTTTAGTTCATCTTGTTCTAGTAAAAAACTCACCGAACCTAAGGCATCAGCTACTCTACCATCACTGTTTAAGATTGGTGCTATACTAAATCCAACATATTCAGAAGACAATTTTTCTTTCTCAAAAAAGTCCCAACAAACACGATCACTTTTTGCTAATTGCTTTAACCCAAGCTTAGTCACAATCCGATTATTATGACTATTTGCCATACTTACACAGTCTGCAACTGTACCAATAGCAACTAAATCAAAAAGATTACTCAAAGCAAAGCTCGTTGAAATTGGCATATTTTCTTGAATAAATTTTCTGCGTAAAGCCGCCATAAAAAGCCAAGCAACCATACACCCTGCTATAGCTTTATCAGGATAGTTACAATCTGCTTGTGTTGGGTTAAGTACCGCAACTGCACTTTTTGGTGATCCTTCTGGTGGTATACCATGATGATCTGTAACTATAGTATCTATACCATTTTGCTTGAGGGTAGATATTCTTGGCTCATCTGTTGAACCATTATCTGCTGTTATGACTAAAGTTGGACGAATTTCATCAGTCAAAATTCTCGTCATCAACGCTTGTGAAAGCCCATACCCCTCTTTCATTCTATGCCCAATATATGAGCGAATTTTTTCTTTAGGGTGATTGAATATTTTAGTTAAAGCCTCGTAAAATATTGCATGAGACGTTTGTCCATCACAATCATGATCAGTCTCTAAGCCAATCACCTCACCATTCTGTAACGCAGTAAAAAGTCTGTTTGTAGCCTTTTCAATATCTTTAAATAAAAAAGGTGATGATAAATCTTTAATCTCACCATTTAAAACCAAATCTAAATCGGCATAATCAGTTACTCGTGCAGCTATTATTTTAGCTAAAAAAGGATCTTTATTCTGAGCTGTAAGCTTTTGATAAATAGTCTGATTAATTAATCTTTGTATAATCATACAACTATATTAGCACCTTCTCTTCTGCCTTTGAGATGATTACGAAACATATTTACCCCAGACATAAATAAAAGCCCTAATGGAATAGCAAAAAATATTCCCCATAACCCCCACATTCCACCAAATATCAGGATAGCAGATACCACACCTACAGGGTGCATATTTAAAACCTCTGAAAATAATAATGGTACAAGTAAATTACCATCTAATGCTTGTATAATGAAAAATACTGCCAACATTGAAACAAAAGTACCGTTCAAACCAAACTGAAGTATCCCAACCATTACAACAGGTATTGTAATCAAAGCCATTCCAACATAAGGAATTATAACTGAAAGACCTACACCAAATGCCAGCAGTATTGCATAGTTTAGATTAAAGTAGGCAAATCCTGCATACGTGGCAATTGAAACAATAACAAACTCTATTGCTTTGCCTCTTACATAGTCTGCAAGTTTAGGTTTTAAATCATTCCAAACATAGTACATCGCAGCATTTTGTTTTGGTAAAAAGCTTTTAAACCATTTGATTATGATCTCTTTATCCTTCAAGAAGTAATAAATCATCAGTGGTACTAAAAATAAATAAATTAGTATGGAAAATAATATAGGCAAAGTTGTTGCTGTATTTTGTAGTAAATATGTGCCTACATTAGAACTAATCTTCTGCCAATCTACTGTATTAAACCAACTAACTATAGAGTTTATTCTCTCATCAGTAAGTAACTTTGGATACTTAACAGATAACTCTTCTAAGCTTGCTTTTAAACTAGAAAGTGTATGTGATGCTTGTTTTACAAAATCTATAGTTTGGCTAATAATTATTGGAAAAAGAACAAATATTACTGACAATAAAATCAGCAAAAATATTATATATACAAAATATACTAAAAATATCCTTTTTATTTTTGTAACTTTGTGCAAAATACTCACAAATGTATCAAGTAAATAAGCAATAACTAATGCTGCTAAAATCGGTGCTATATAATTACCTAAAAACTTTAAGATAAGGTAAAAACACAACATCATCACAACAAAGATGATAGGCTCATTATTAAGATACTTTTTTTGGTACCAACCTTTAAAAACGCGTAAAATCATTTAAACTATATAATTAACTGTAAAAGTGAGGTTATTTTAGCAGTTTTTGAAAATAATTGAATTACTGATTAATTTCTTTTGAGGCTCACTATTACTGGTACTATTAAAGCTACTGCTATTCCAGCTACTAAAAGCAAATCAAACTCTAATGCCGACATATCTTGATCACCAAGAGGAATAAAACCTACAACAATCGCTATTACGCAACCAATACAACCTAATACTGCCATTACAGTCGTACCAAATAAGCCTTTATAAATTTCATATTGACCCTCTTGACGTGGATAACTGATTTTCAGCTTTATAGCAGTAACAAACATCAAGATATATGCTATAACAGCAAGCTGAGCAGTAAGATCACTAAGATACCAATACGCCTCATTTACTGATGGCATAAATATATAAGAAAAACAAAATACCGTAAAGACTATAGCCTGTGTAATCAACATCGTATCGGGTGCATCATTTTTATTGGTACTACCAAACATTTTAGGCAAAATATTATCATTACTTACCACCATAAATGCACGAGATAATCCCATAATCCATGTAGCAGTAGTTGTAAATGCTCCAAATATAAGCGTAATAGCAATAAGATAAGTCATCCATTCCATATGAATCTGGCTAAAGAAATAGTTAAAAGAAACCATAAGACCTGTAACTATATCAACATCCCCTACATCAAGCTGACTACTTACTATAATGACAGCAATATTTGACAGTATCAATGAACCTAAAATAACACTACCTGATATTAGTAAAGCTCTTGGGTAATTCTTCTTAGCATTTTTAACATTTGCAGCATGAATAGCACTCATTTCTAAACCAAACAAACTAAACATCGCAGTTATAAACAACGCCCAACTACTCATATTATCACCAGATGGAATAAAGCTTTTAACCGTTGGCAAAACTATATCTTGAGAATGAGAAAAAGACCAAACTATAGCAATTATTATGATTACTATCATTGGTAAAAGTGTCCCAATAATAGCTCCTAGCGTACTTACTGTACTAGATGTTTTCACACCAAATAGATTGATAGCAGTAGCACCCCAAAACATCACCAGACTCATAGAGATCATATACCACGGATTTGCAACTAAATCATTGGCACTATCACCGACTAGTGGTCCCATGACATAAGCTATAACTCCTGCAAAAAACCCACATATTGAGGGAAACCATACTAAGTTATAAACCCACTGAAGCCATATTACAAGAAAGCCCATTTTTTTACCAAAGGCTTTTTTGACCCATATATAAATACCACCCGTCTCATTTGCTGAACCTGTAGACATTTCCGCTGTTAGTAAAGCACAAGGGATTAAAAACACCAAGCCCGCTAATATATAAAAAGTTATCACAATCCAACCAGCTTGAGCCGTAATTGAGATATTTCTAAGACTATCAACAGCGATAATATTTATCATAATAAGTCTTACTAAACCAAACTTTTTACTAGAGATTATTTGTTCCATAAGGATGAGATTTTGTTTCTACGATTCGCCCGCCTAGTATATACTTTTAACTAAATGATGACAACCGTACAAAGTAAATGAAACTACGAACAATTCTTATTAGTTTATTACCATTTTTAGCAGGTGAAGTTTATGCAAAAAATAGTTCTTATATTTGCAATAACGAGATTCTAAAAACCCCTTTGACTTCTAGTGAATATAAATCTGCCGTGAATTTTACTAACTGGGCTGATTACATCTCTCCTGACATTATGCCTTGCTTTAAAAAACTAACTGATACTCGTATTAAATACATATATACATCCGATGACAATATGACTAGAGCAAAAATTATGACAGGTTCATCAGGGTTTGACTTAGTTGAACAAGGTGCACTTTATCTTAATAGTGAAATTGCATCTAAAGCTCTAGTTGAATTAGATAAATCAAAACTTCCAAACCTCAAGTATGCTAACAAAACTATATATGACAAAGTTTCTCAAATTAATGATCCGGGTAACAAATATGCCGTAGTATATACTTACGGTACAACTGGGTTAGCTTACAACAAACAAGAAATTGAGAAAAAACTTGGCAAAGGGACTATCCCAAACAGCTGGGAATATGTATTTAATGAAAAGTATCTTAAAAAAATCTCAAGTTGCGGAGTATCTCTTCTAGATGAGCCTGAACAAATCTTTGGTAACTATTTCTTTTATCACGGTATTGATCCAAACACTGATAGTAAAGCCGAGTATGAAAAAGCTGCTTTAGATATCATCAAACATATTCGCCCTCACATAAAGTATTTTGATAGTAACAAATACCAAAATGACTTTACTGCTGGTAACTTATGCCTTGTAATGGGCTACTCTGGTGATGTAGTAAGATCTGTTGAGCGAGCTAAATTAATTAATCCTGACGTAACGCTAGCTTATGTAACCCCTAAAGAAGGAACAAATATTTGGTTTGATATGCTTATGATTCCAAAAGGTGCCAAAGATGTTGATAGTGCCTATGAGCTTATGAACTATATCATAGACCCTTATGTAGCTGCTAAAAATAGCAATTACATATATCAGCCAAATGCTATGACTGGTAATGAAAAATATCTTGATAAGATTTTTGACGATACAAACATCAGACCTACAGATGAGCAAATTGAGAAAATGTATGTGCTAAATATTCATGATGCTAAAATGCAAAGTTTTATCAGTAGAATGTGGATGAATGTAAAATACGGTGTAGAATTTGAACCTAAATTTTATAAGACTAGTTGATATCTTAGAGGACAAATCAATAAAACATAATATCCTTAACTTATGACTCAAATCCTTAAATCCCAAATTTTATTATTTCACTTAAATCTCTCCCTTGATTAACAAATAATTTTTTCTTTGATATAGTCAATAAACTAACAAATCTTAAATGATAAAAATCAATGCCTGATTTTCGGTGATGTATTTTTTTTTAATGGATATAATTGCTTTCAAAAAAACAATCTTGGCTCTAAATGTGATTTCAAAAAATAATAAAAAAATATACTATCAGGCTCTGTTAGATAAGAACTCTGAGTTTGAAGGAACTTTTTTTGTTGGTGTAAAGACAACAGGAGTTTTTTGTCGACCGACCTGCCCTGCCAGAAAACCAAAATTTATCAACTGTGAGTTTTTTAAATCTGCTAAAGAAGCTATGCTAGCTTCTTATAGAGCATGTCAACGTTGTCAACCTCTTTCACACCCTAACCAAGTTTCACCAGCCATAAAAAAACTTGTAGAAGCCGTGGAAGCTGATCCTGAAAAGCGTTGGAAGGATAAAGACTTTGCTAAACTATCTATTGATGCATCAACAGCAAGACGCCAATTTAAAAAACGATTTGGTATGACTTTTGTAGAATATGCTAGAGCAAGAAGAATGGGGTTAGCCATGAAACATATTCGGAAAGGAAACTTAGTTATCGATGCTCAACTCTCCTCAGGCTATGAATCTGGAAGCGGCTTTCGTGATGCATTTTCAAAAATTATGGGGGCAGCTCCGACAAAATCCGATTGTCGCATATTGAATGCTACTTGGCTAGATACTGAACTTGGACCTATGGTTTCCATTACTGATAATCAGGGCTTGTATCTATTAGAATTTGTTGACCGTCGTGGCTTAGAGCTTGAGGTCGAGCGTCTTAGAAAAAGATTAAGTGCTGCTATTATCCCTGGAGAAACACATATTACCAAACAATTAAAAATTGAGCTTGAACAATACTTCCAAGGTGAAAATATAATTTTTAAAACGCCTATCAACTTAGTTGGTACTCCATTTCAAAAACAAGTATGGAAAACTCTTCAAGATATTCCAACCGGAGAAACGCTATCTTATGCAGATCTTGCAAAATGCATAAACAAACCTACTGCATGTAGAGCTGTTGCTCAAGCAAATGGTGCAAATCAAATATCAATTATAATTCCTTGCCATCGAGTTATAAACAGTAATGGTGACTTAGGTGGTTATGGCGGAGGCATCATACGAAAACAATGGCTCATCAATCATGAAAAAAATATTACGCTTAGTAAATAAGGACAATTATATGCAACAGTTGAAACAAGAAAAAATGAAAAAATTTATCACGGCAAAATATATAACATTATCAGAGCTTGCTAAAAAATGTAATGTCGATGAACTAGATATTTGTAAATTAGAAAGAGCTCAATGTATTCCGAGACCTTCTTACGAGGTACGCTCTACTGACATCTTTTCAAGTCCTGTTGCAGAAGACCATCTTGTTTCAACTAGAGTAGGCTATTATCATCCATCAATTATAAACTTGGCAAAAGAAGCTCTTGCTTTATCTGAGTTTCACGAGCTAACAGAAATAAATCAACAACTTAAAATAAATTTTCGCATTCAGTTAGAAAAAGAATTCAAAGGTATAAAAACTCCAGGTTGTCAAAATTTTGATCAAGCATGGGGCTATTGGGTAGATGGAACTTGGGGTATTTGCTTAAAAGAATTAACTGTTGAGTGTATTGCTAAGAAAGAACTATCAAGACTAACAATTACTAATTTGATGAAATATGAACCAGGTACTATCAGCGAAGGTAATAAAATGAAATTGATTGATGCTATAAACACATATCTATATAACTCTATGGACTTTCCAATATACGGTATACGCCATATATTACCACAAGAAGCTATTAAGAAATTTCAGCTGAAGATTGCTCTCAGTAAGAAGCATTTATTTTAATAATAGCTGCACTTGATATGTTTTTCATTCGAAAAAACTATAGCCTCACATTTTTCAGACACTTTTCTGCCTAGTCTCTGGCATACAATAAATTATTGGAACCATTATAACTGAGGAAACTATAAGCAGCCAAGCAGGTGCATTAAACCCTAGTGAGACAAATAGTAAAGTTGCTACAAAAGGAATTGTTCCTCCAAAAAAAGAATTACCAATATTGTAACTTAACGCATTTCCACTATAGCGATATTTAGCTCGAAATAGCTCTGGAGCTGCTGCACCATAAGATCCCCATATCAACATAAGAGGCAAACTAAGTAAAATCACTGCCAAAACTAGCATTGCCAAGCTACTACCCATAATCATAAATGCTGGATAAGATACTAATATATACAAAGCAATAGCAACTTTGATAAGAGCTTTACGTCCACATAAGTCACTTAACCATCCCCAAAATGGTGCTGAGAATGAAAACAATAAACTAAAAATAGTTATAATTGCCAAAGATGTAAATTCATCATAACCAATTTGTATAAAATGTGTTTCCAAATATGATAAAACAAGATAGTAAGCAATATTTCCATAAGCAGATATTGATATTGCAAAAAATAATGGTCTAAACTGTTTTTTCAACATCGATCTTACTGGCTTGCTTGATAACTCTCCTTGTTCTTCAAGATTTTCAAAGGAACTACTCTCTGGTATGCTAAGCCTCATGATTAAAGCTAAAACAGCTAGTACTAAGCCTATAAAATAACCTAATCTCCACCCCCAGCTTTCTAATGCTTGATTACCTAGTTTATAGGTTAAAAGCATTACTATTAAAGATGCTATAAAAACTCCTGTCCCCGAAGCCATCGTTGCGAAACTTGCTACAAACCCTCTACGATTTGGTTTAGCTGATTCAATCATCAAAACCATAACTCCTCCATAAGATCCTCCTATTGAAAAACCTTGCACTAATCTCATTAAGACTAAAATTATAGGAGCTAAAATGCCAATACTATTATATGTAGGTAAAATAGCTATCACAATCATTGGTATAATCATCAATGATATAGAAAGTACTAAAGCAACTTTCCTTCCGAATCTATCTCCAACACTCCCTATTACTAGACTTCCAACTGGTCCCATAAAAAAACCTGCAGCAAACACGCCAAAAGTCATCAAAATTGCACTAGATGGACTAGCAGACGGGAAAAAATTATGCGCAAATATAGTAGTAAGATAAGCAAATAACATAAAGTCATACCACTCAACCACAGTACTTGCAGATGCACAGAATATATGCTTTTTTGAGAAACTCATAAACTCTCTATAAGATAAAATTTTAAATCAAAACTATATGGTATCACAATCATAAAAAGTTATAATGACAAGATATAGCAATCAAATAACAAGCTCATGACAAAAAATATTCTTATAACTGGAGCTAATGGCAAGATAGGTGCAGCTATAGCTCTTCAAGCTGCTAATCAGGGTTACAATATTGGACTACATTACCACAAAAATTCAAATGAGATAGATACCTTAGTTAAGCAAATAAGCAATATTGGTGTAAAAGCTGAAGTATTTCAGGCAGATATATCAAATGAAAATGATGTTATAGAAATGTTTAAAGATTTTTATAGTAAATTTGATAGTATTTATGCTGTTATAAATAACGCTAGTACTATATTTCCAGCATCAAGGTTCGAGGGTATGTCTCATGACCGACTCTCTAGTATTTTCAATATTAATGTACTCGGTACTATGCTTTGCTGTAAGAACGCCATAAAATATATGTCGAAAAAACATGGCAATAATGGTGGTAAAATCATCAACATCTCTTCAGCTGCTTCAAGGCTTGGATCTGCTAATGAATATATTGATTATGCTTGTACAAAGGGTGCTATGGACACTCTCACAACAGGATTATCTCTTGAGCTTGCAGATGATGGAATTTTAGTAAACAGTATTCGACCAGGATTTATACATTCAGATATTCATAAATTATCTGGCGATCCTGATAGAATAGAAAAATTAAAAGATAAAATCCCTCTTAAAAGAGGTGGATTTCCAACAGAGGTGGCAAGTGGCGTTATTTGGCTACTGTCTGATGGTGCTAATTATTGCACAGGAACATTTATAGATATGGCAGGTGGAAAATAAAGTCAAACCTTAAATATCAATGACTACAAATAAAGTTTATAGATACACTAATCTAAAATTAAATATACTAATTACCCTGTTTTGAAATTGTGACCTAATAAGTTAAACTAAAAAATGATAAAATCATCCTAGCAATTTACAAATAAATAATCTTAATGAAACAACAATCAGTATTTATAACAGGATGCTCTCATGGGGGTATTGGTTATGAAACAGCTAAATACCTAAAAAACCTAGGGCATAAAGTTTTTGCCTCTGTAAGACAAAATAAAGATTTTGAAATGCTGAAAGAAGAGGGCTTTGATGTATATCTTGTTGATGTTACAAATTATCAGCAAATAGATGATGCTTTAGAAGATATTCTCAACAAAACCAATGGCAAGCTAGATGTTGTCTTTAATAACGCCGGCTTTGGTCAAGCTGGTGCTTTAGAAGATATTGATACGAAGTATCTAAAAGAGCAATTTGAAACTAATGTTTTTGGGCTTCATTACATAACGAATAAAGCTGTAAAAATTATGCGTAAACAAGGCTTTGGAAAAATTATTCAGCATAGCTCTGTTCTTGGACTTATTTCTATGAAATATCGTGGTGCTTATAACGCTAGTAAATATGCTATTGAGGGTATAGCAGATACTATGAGGCTTGAACTACAAGGCTCAAATATCTATATGAGTCTACTAAATACAGGACCTATAACCAGCAAGTTTAGAGAAAACTCTATAAAAACCATCAAAAATGTAAACTTTGAAAATTCTGCACATAAAAAAGACTATGAAAGAATATTAGCAAGACAAAATAAAAAAGTTCCATTTAATGAGGAAGCTATTTCTGTAGTTAAAGTTGTTGAAAAAATCATGAACTCTGACAAGCCTAAACCAAGATATTATATAACTAAAGCTACTTGGTTTATGGGTATATTCAAGAGAATACTACCTACAAGTATTCTTGATAATATTTTAAATAAATACTGATTACTTAAGTATTCGATACACCTATGAAAAAGTTGATAGTTACAATATTCTTTTTAATTATATTTATAGGAGTAGCTTTCTCTAAGAGAAGAGAAGAAATTGGTCGCGACTTTCAATCATGGAATAATATTACAGCTTTTGGTGGTTTTGATAAAGTTGACCCAAGACTTTCAAACTTTATATACGAGCTTACTTATCAAGAAAGATTTGGTGATGATGCAAGTAGACACTATCAGACACTACTAAGAGGTGGTATAGGATATAAACTAAATGAACGACATAGTTTATGGTTAGGGGCAGACTATATTAAAACTAGAGACCTTGTCCCTGAGCTTGTAAATACTAGTGGTATTTGGCAACAGTACTTATATAAAAATAAGTACAATGATCTAAAATATTTTTTTCGTGCTCGTCTTGAAGAATTAATCATATCTACTAGAAAATTCACAGTTTTACGAGGTAGATATATGCTTAGAGGGGCTTATCCTATATCTGAAAATCGTAAGACTGAAATCATAGCTTTTAATGAGTTTTTTAACAACTTCAATGGTGATGGCAATATAGAAAATGCCACCTTAATACAAAACCGTGCATTTGCTGGCTTAGGTTATAACTTCAATAAAACAGCTCATGTTGAAATTGGTTATATGAATCAGTATGTGCATAATTCAAATGGCTTTGATTTCACAAGTGATATTTTATTCTCTTCTTTAATTCTTAATTTTTAACTGAAGTCACAGACTTATAACACTCAAAATATATTTAGTCAGTAACTCTAGTTTTTAAGATCACATCTTCTACAGCATCCATCACTGCACCATAATTAGGCGTTTGATACTTTGCTGATGCAAATTTAGGTTTCGATAGTTGCTGACTCTGTAGCCTATTCGTTAGTAGAATTATCCCAAATTTATTATCTGGATCTATCACAGTATCCATTCCTGTGAAGCCTGTATGTCCGTAAGTATTTGAGCTAGCATACTCACCCATCATCCATGCCATAGTACCTTTAGAGCCAGCTCGACGCCAACCTGTAGCATAAGTATCATTATGAGCTTCCGGAGCTATATATTTATCCAAAGTAGCTTTATCAAAAAGTGTAACTCCATTATAACTACCGTTGTTTAGTAATAGCTTAACAAGCACTGTCAAATCTTTAGCACTACCAAATAGACCTGCATGTCCTGATACCCCACCCATACTATAAAATAGTTTTTCATCATGAGAATGCCCTTGTATAGGATTAACTCGCATGTTGTCATAAGGAGATTTTTTATTATCAGCATCTACAGACCAATTCCCAACAGCTGTTTGAGCTATGTTTTTAGGCTGTACCTTCATGCCTTCGGCATGATATTTTAAACTTATGCCCAAAGGTTTATAGATTTCACTCTCTACATATTCATTTTGTGGCATACCTACGATATTTTCAACAATAATACCAAGCAACATAAAGTCCGTATCACTATAAACATTCTCTGTACCTGGTTTATACACACGCGGTGTGATTAGGTGCTTAGGATTATTACCACTATCGTTTCTGCCTGTAATAAAGTCTATAGTTGTCGCCCTATCTTGAGAATAAAAACCATTTTCTGCAACAGTTTTACCATTTGTCATAACAGCATTTTTATTATAAAAATTTACCTCAGGTGCAAAACCTGCTGTATGTTCAGCAACTTGCTTTACAGTTATATCTTTATATGGATAATCTTTTATATAAAAAGCAACGGGCTTGTTTATATCAAGTTTACTAATATATGAAAGATGCATCATTGCCATAACCGTTGAGTAAACTTTAGTCAAAGAAGCTAAATCAAAAATAGTATCTGTATTCATCAAGGTTCTATCTTTATCTGCCAAATAACAGTTCTTTGGTATGTTATAGTCAGCACTTGTTTCACAGTCTGGCTTAAACATTGCCTGATAGCCATATGCACTTTGTTTTACAATTTTGTCACCATCTATAACAAGTAAAACAGCTCCACCAAAGCCATTTGCTACATCATTATTAATAATTGCATCAGCTTTTGCAAAATTCATTTCTTTAGAAGAACTATAACCAAATGAAAAAATTAAAGGGATTACTATTATTGAAAATAGAGATATTTTTTTAAGCATTTATCATCTTCTGAATTTATAAAGTAAGTATCCTATCAATATAAATATAACCGGACCTAAAATCAACTCTAACTCATAAGTTAAAATATCGCTAGTTGCTGTTAAATCTGCAGGCGGCTGAAAGCTAAAAATAATGCCTAGCGTTGTTGATATAAACACTAAAACACCAAATATATACTTCAACTTAGTGTTGCTAAGTTTTATATATGAAACAACCAAATAAAGATATGGTATAAAATAAAGTACTGTAGCCATCAAAATCAAAGCTTGATACATAGTATCTACTGATGGTAAAAAGTTAGTCAACAATACAATAATACTTACTAATATCCCCATAAAAATTAGAGCATTTTTAGGTGAATCATGCTTGTTTGTCTTATGTAACCAAGCAGGTAAAATCCCCTTTGGAGTACATTTAAAAAACATAATCACAGGAGCTAAAAGCCATATACTAACAGCTGCAAACTCCGCAAAAGTAAGTAGAAAAGCCATAAGTTTAGGAAACCATACCCAACCAAACTCTTGCCCAATAATCTCAAAAGCAGTCATAAGTCCTGATGCACTACCGATACTATCTGGTGAAGCAACTAAGTTTAAAGCTACTGTTGCTAAGACATACAACCCTATCAATAACACTGACGCTACTATCAAACCATAAAATAAGTTTTTCTTAACATCTTTAACAGAGTTTGCAAAAGTTGGGATAATTTCAATTCCTGCCATCGCAAACATAATTATTGTTAAGGTAGAAAGGTTGTTTAAAATATTATCATGCGGTAAGAAATTTGATGCTGAAAAATCAGTCGCACTTTTTCCAGACATAAAATAAGCTGCAAAACCTAAAACTATAATAGCAATAGCTGGTATAAATGATCCTAGTATCCCACCGATATCAACCAAATACTTATTAGCTTTTAAGCCATAAAAACTTACAGCTGTAATCAGCCAAAAAGCTATTAAAACAACTACAGTAATATAGTAATGATTATCCACAAGATCAGGACGACCGATAAAGTAAGCAAAGTTTGTCGCTAAAAATATAAGCACCGCTGGATAGTAAAATATGGTGTTTATCCAATATAACCATGCAACCATAAAGCCAGATTTTTCACCCATTGCTCTAGTTGTCCAAGCGTACATTCCTCCTTCATCAGGATATTTTCTAGACAGTTGAACTGCTATAACGACTAAAGGTAGAAAAAATATCAATGCTCCTAGTATCCAAAAAAATACTGCTGAAGCACCAAGACAAGCTGCTACAGGTATCCATCTGATACCAAAGTTAGCTGTCACAGCCATAATTGTTACATCTTTAAAGCCTAAAACTTTATCATCATTTGTGGAAATTCCACCCATTATCGTATCCCTATAAAATAAACATAAAAATATTATAAGTAAATATTTAAAAAAAGATAGGTGAAAATATTCAAACAAATAATTATCATATATATTTAAAATAGATAACACAAAGTGTAAAAATGTCACAAGTAAAAGTGTTTGGACTAAGAGAGAATTTAAAAGAAACTAGAGAACAATTATCTGAGATAATTCATACAACAATAGTTGATATGTTATCCTTTCCTAAAAATAAAAAGTTTCATCGTTTTATCTCTTTTGATCAGGAGAATATGATATTCCCCGATGATAAAAGCCAGCAATATATAATTATTGAAATTATAATGATGAAAGGAAGAGAAACTAATACAAAGAAAAATCTAATAAAGTCACTATTTCAAAATATAAATAAAGAATTAAAGATCGCTCTTAGTGACATAGAAATTTGTATTATAGAGAGTGAACCTTCTAACTGGGGGTTTCGAGGAATTACAGGAGATGAAATAAAGCTAAATTATGAAGTTAATTTATAGAGTTGCTATAAACTAAAGATTAAATAGTTACAAACATATAGAATAATTAATCTTTAATAGATTAATGAGCTTTATAAATGGAATTGAAAAATATTGTACCATGGGGACGAAGTCTTGAAGAATATAGACAAATGTTTTTGCTCACAGAAGATGATCTAAGATCAAAGATCTTAGGCTGTGGTGACGGACCTTCAAGCTTCAATTATGAAGGAACTAATATGGGTGGAGATATTACTTCCATAGACCCAATCTATAAGTTTTCTAAAAAAAATATAAAACAACGAATTATTGAGACTTCAAAAGAAGTAATAGAGCAACTTAGTATAAATAAAGATAAATATGTATGGGGAAATATAGAGTCTGTAGAAGCTCTCTATGATCTTCGTACAAAGTCTATGGATAATTTTCTTAGAGATTATGAACAAGGTAAGTCTAAAGGTAGGTACATATATAATACGCTGCCAGACCTATCCCCCTTTACAGATAAATCTTTCAATATAGTCTTATGCTCTCACTTTCTATTCCTATATAGCAAACACCTAGATTTAGATTTTCACATAAAATCAATTTTAGAAATGTGTAGATTAGCAAAATCTGAAGTAAGAATATTTCCAATACTTGATTTAGAATCAAACAAATCCAAACACTTAGATAAAATATTGGAAGTATTAGACAAAAATAACTATAAGTATAATATTGAGAAAAGCCCTTACGAGTTTCAAAGAAATGCTAATCAGATGTTAAGAATTAGCACATAATATTTTTCAACTACATCATGCCTGGCATTCCGCCCATGCCGCCACCCATAGGAGGCATAGCAGGAGCGTCTTCTTTAATTTCACCAACCATAGCTTCTGTAGTAATCATAAGACCAGCAATAGATGCAGCATGTTGTAAAGCAGAACGAGTAACCTTAGTTGGATCTAATATACCCATTTCTACCATATCACCATAAGTATCATTAGCAGCATTATAACCATGACTGCCAGATTTAGCTTTTACTTCATTCACTACCACAGATGCTTCACCACCAGCATTTTGTACGATTTGTCTAAGTGGAGATTCAATCGCTTTTTTAAGTAATGCAATACCATGGTTTTGATCTTCATTATCACCAGTTAAGCCTTCTAAAGCTTTTTGAGCTCTTATAAGTGCTACACCACCACCAGCAACTATACCTTCTTCTACAGCAGCACGAGTTGCATGAAGTGCATCATCTACACGATCTTTTTTCTCTTTCATCTCAGCTTCTGTAATAGCACCAACCTTGATTACTGCTACACCACCAGAAAGCTTAGCTAACCTTTCTTGAAGTTTTTCACGGTCATAATCTGAAGATACTTCTTCAACATTTGCTTTTAGCTGCTTAACTCTATTTGCTATAGCATCTTTATCGCCAGCTCCATCAATGATAGTAGTATCATCTTTAGTTACCTGAACACGGTTTGCAGTACCTAAACTTTCCATACCAGCTTCTTCTAACTTCATACCTAGCTCTTCAGAGATAACAGTTGCACCTGTTAGGATTGCAATGTCTTCCATCATAGCTTTTCTTCTATCACCAAAACCTGGAGCTTTTACAGCACATACTTTTACTACGCCACGCATGTTGTTTACAACTAAAGTCGCTAGTGCTTCGCTCTCTACATCTTCAGCAATTACTAATAACGCTTTACCAGACTTAGATACACCTTCTAGTATAGAAAGTAAATCACGGATATTCGCGATCTTTTTATCTACTAATAAGATGTATGGGTTTTCTAAATCAGTAGTCATGTTTTCTTGGTTTGTAGCAAAGTACGGAGATAAATATCCACGATCAAACTGCATACCTTCAACAACATCAAGCTCATCTTCAAAGCCTTTTCCTTCTTCTACAGTGATTACACCCTCTTTACCAACTTTTGCCATTGCATCAGCGATAATTTTACCAACTCTAGCATCAGAGTTTGCAGAGATAGTACCAACCTGCTCGATAGATTTAGCATCAGAACAAGGCTTAGAAAGAACCTTTAGCTCTTCTACTAGCTTGATAGCGGCTTTATCGATACCACGCTTAAGATCCATGGGGTTCATACCTGCAGCAACTGCTTTTAAACCTTCCGTAAGAAGTGCTTGAGCAAGTACAGTAGCAGTAGTAGTACCGTCACCTGCTACATCAGCAGTTTTTGATGCTACTTCTTTTACGATTTGAGCACCCATGTTTTCAAACTTATCTTCAAGCTCGATTTCTTTAGCAACAGAAACACCATCTTTAGTGATAGTCGGAGCACCGAACGATTTATCTAAAACTACATTACGACCTTTAGGACCTAGAGTTACTTTTACTGCATTTGCTAGTGTATTTACACCATCAAGCATTTTTGCACGAGCTTCATCTGAAAATAAAACTTCTTTAGCTGCCATTGTTATTCTCCTTTAAATAAATATTCTAAAACTAATTAACCAATAATTCCCATAATGTCATTTTCTACCATCATTAGTAGAGTCTCATCACCAACCTTTACTTCAGAGCCTGCGAACTTACCAAAAAGTACTTTGTCACCTGCTTTTACATCCATAGGTTGTGTAGAACCATTGTCTAATTTTTTACCGTTACCAACTGCAACTATCTCACCTTGGCTTGGCTTTTCTTGAGCACTACCAGTTAAGATAATCCCACCAGCTGATTTAGTTTCTTCAGCACTACGGCGAACCAATACTCTATCTTGTAATGGACGAATATTCATAACAATCTTACTCCTTTGTTGATTTACTTTATTTTTTTAAATGATATTTTAATTTTTTTGCAGGTCAAAGCCGTATACCTAACTCTGCTTCCCTACAGTCATCTATATTGAGACTAAAAACTTGTTTTCAAGATTTTTTTTGAGATATTTATTTAAAAGGTTTAGTATATTGAACATATCAAATACTATATTTACAGATTATGAAAAAAACTGTAGGCGTATTATTCTTACTGATAATAATTAGCTTTGGCTATTCGATTGACTTAAAAAGCAAAGTTATCAATATAAATAAAAACATTGATATTCATTATTATCAAACTAGCTCTGATGAAGCTAAGCCAAACCTTATTATGCTTACTGGGCGTGGTACTACGACTAACTTTTGGCCAAAGGATTTTATAGATAAGCTATCTGAAAAATATAATCTATACATTCTTGACTATAGAAACATCAATACAAAAAATACCTCTAGTGCAAGCTATGCAATTAAAGATACGGCCACTGATGTAGATAAATTTGTTAAAAAACTCAATATTTCTAATCCATATCTACTAGGCTGGTCTATGGGCGGAGCTATAGCTATTGAAACAGTTTCTGATTATCCTAAAGACTTTTCTCACCTTATACTTCTATCTCCAGCTTTGCCTAAGACATCAACACAAAAAATCCCAAAACCTCCAAAGTTTAAAACAGATGATGATATTTATAATTATGTTTTTAGCATAAACTTATATAACTACTCAAAAGAAAACTTAGATGTTGAACGAAACAGATTTATAAATTCTGATATAAAGCAACTTTTTCCTTCTAATGATGTTTTAGCTAGACAAATAACTAGTGTTACTAAGTGGCGAGCTGATGATGATAATTTGAAAAAGTTCAAACAAATCAAAATTCCAATTGATATTTATATCTCTCTAGATGATAAAGTAGAGCGTGTTAATCAAATTAAAGCTACGATCACAGAAGTAAAAGATCAGAAAAGAATTAAGGTTAAGTACTTTAAAAACTCTGGTCATGCAATTGCCTGGGATCGGTCACAAAAACTTGCAGATAATATAAATAATCTATAGCATGCTCAAGCTCTTTTTTTCAAACATTAGCTAATGCTTTTAAAAACCTATTTTTTTCATGTAAAAAAATAAATAATATGTTAAGGTATATTTTATCATGAATTGTTTAAATAATTTTAATGAAAAAAATAGTCTCTATATTACTTTGCTTACTCACGATTAATGCTTTTTCTCTTGAGTTACAAAGTAAAGAAATTACAACTAATCATACTGATATTCATTATTATCAAACAACTCCTGACAAAGCTAAACAAGATCTTATTATGCTTACAGGAATAGGAACCACTGCAAACTTCTGGCCAAGGGATTTTATTTTATTTTTATCTGAGAAATATAATCTATATATACTTGACTATAGAGGAATAAATACCTCGCAGCCTCTTAAAAACATAGACTTTACAATTAAAGATTTAGCACATGATACTAATGATTTCATAAAGATCAAAAAACTAAAAAATGTATCTCTATTAGGTTGGTCAATGGGTGGCAGCGTGGCTTTACAGTCGGTTTTTGATGATAAAAAGCTTTTTAAAAGTCTACTGCTTATATCTCCGGCTTTACCAGAAGAGAATTATAAAGAGCCAAAAAAACTTCAGGAAAAACCAAAATTTCGAATCTCTGACGATATATACAACTATGTCTTCACTAATAATATATATAGTTATAGACCAAAGCAACTTAAGGATGAGATTAAACGGTTTATAGATCCTACTATAGATAAACTATTTCCAGGCCCCAAAATATATGCAACACAAAAAATAGCACTAAAGAATTGGATGGAAAATAAGGAAAATGTTTATAACTTCAAAAGAATCACAACGCCAACGACTATATTTCTTGCAAAAAATGATGTAGTTTTGGACTACAATCTAAACCAAGACACTATAAACGAACTGAAAGATAAGTCTACACTTAATGTTATCTACTTTACAAATTCTGGACATGCTATAGATTGGGAATACCCTCAAAAATTAGCTAATCTCATAAACAACTTATATTAAAGACTAGAGAAAACATTCTATAATCTATATTATACATTATGGTTTTGCACTCATAGCTTAACTGGATAGAGTATCGCCCTCCGAAGGCGGTGGCGTGGGTTCGAGTCCCGCTGAGTGCGCCATAACTATAATAAAATAAGTAACCTGAAATGTTTAATAAAATAATTACAAATAGATTAATATTGAGAAGTTTTAAAGAAAGTGACTTATTAAACTTTACCGAATATAGAAATAATCCTAGCATTGCCAAATATCAAAGCTGGAGTACATTTTCCATCGAAGATGCCTATAAATTGTATACTCGACAAAAAAATATACACTTTGGTGAATCTGATTCTTGGGTACAAATAGCAATATCAACTAAAACAAATCCAGATATCCTTATTGGAGATTTAGCCATACACTTTCTAAAAGACTGTGATAAGCAAATAGAGATAGGCTTTACATTGAGTCCTCAAGCACAAAATAAAGGTTTTGCAAAAGAAGCAATAATTGCAATCTGTAAAACCCTATTTAATAACTATGATATTCATCGCATAATAGCTATTACAGATGTTAAAAATACTTCTGCAATTAAAATACTGTCAAAGCTTAAATTTAGGAAAGAAGCTCATTTTATTAAAAATATATTCTTTAAAGGTAGTTGGGGGGATGAATACCTATTTGCAATACTTAAAGAAGAGTTTATAAAAGAAAGATGATATTACCACACAGTAAAACCTTCTATCTCAAAGTTAAGTGATCAGAGTTAAGTGATCAGAGTTAATTATTTCAAATTCTCCCTCAAGAGTTTTACCTGCAGTTTCAGGAATAAGTCTTTTAACAACTTACAAAGAGTCTTAAAACATCGTAATGATAGTAACTCCAAAATTCATACCTAAAACTTTGAAACTATAAAGACCAAAATCGTAACCCCAACAACTATCATAAATATCGGTCTAACAAGTTTTGATCCCTTTAATATAACCATCTTAGAGCCAGCCATACCGCCAAAGAAACTCCCCACTGCCATCACCAAGCCATAAAGTATATTAACATGACCTGCCAATAAGAAAACTATCAGTGAAAAGACATTACTCTTGAGATTAAGTACTTTTGCATAACCTGAAGCTTGTAAAAATGTATAACCTAAAAAGTACACAATAGCTATAATCCAAAAATTACCTGTTCCAGGTCCAAAGAAACCATCATAGGCGCCAAGCAGAAACCCAAATAGTGTAAAAAAGACAAGCTCTGACATTCTTTTTTTGCCAGCAGTTACACCAAGATTTTTATTAAATAGGCTAAAGACAAAGACAAAAACCAATAGTACTGGAACAACAAAGTTCATAAATTCATTATCAATTACTAATGCTAATATAGTTCCTAAAGATGCTCCTATAAATCCTGCAACTAAGCCTCGTATCACTGTTTTAAAATTTATAAGCCCATTTTTATAGTACTTAAAAACTGCAGTGCCTGTACCTATACTAGCTTGTAGTTTATTTGTCCCTAGCACCATTGCAATGGGCAGACCTGTCATACTTAAAGCCGGTATACTAATAAGCCCTCCACCACCTGCGATAGCATCTATGAAACTTGCTAAAAATCCCATAACGACTAAAAATAAACACAAAGCAACGATGTGGTGAGATAAGAAAACTAACACTTTATCCTTCCAACTTAATAGTACTACCCTCAGCAATCAAGTGATTGATATTGTTGACAAGTGAGTAGATTGAAAAATTTTCAGTCAATGAGTTAAAGCTAGCATCAACTCCATCTAACGAGATACAGATATTCAATGACCGCTCTTGATCACCAGAATCACTAGCAATATTATCCTTTAAAGAATGAAGTACTTTCTCAAGGTTGGTTGAATTAATAAGGTTACTTTTTAAAGTGATATTAACCTTACTAAATGTTTCATCAATATAATCAGCTATTGGCAAAACCTTATCTACACTCAGTTTATTATTATCTCGTTGAACATCGCGACTAACTTTACCTTCAACTACAATTACATCATCAACTTTGATATTATCTTTAACAGAGGCAAATACATCTTCACTAATCAAACAATCTGCTCTATTTTTCTCATCATCAATATTTAGTATATAAAGCACTCGACCAGTTTTTGTTTGACGACGCATTGCTGGAGTTATCATACTAGCAATAATCCTTACTGAAGTACCATCTGCACTTGGTTGTTGGATTCTTGCTAAATCACTAAAGCTCACATGATTACGCCAATGACTTTCCTCATCTATAATATGCCCACTAAAGTACATTCCTAGAGCTTTTTTCTCATTTATAAGAAGCTCTTTCAGACACCACTCATTTATATAGCATTCTTTCTCAAGCTCTTTGTCAGTATCTTCTTCTTGGACATTAAATCCAAATAAATCATCTTGACCCGCTGCATTCATATCATTTACATAACTTGCATTTTTAATGGCTTTTTCGATACTATTAAAAGCTGTGGCTCTATTTTCAGTTATTTCATTTAAAGCTCCTGCAAAACAAAGCGCTTCTAAGGCTTTTTTATTTACCTTACGCAAATCTACTCTACGAGTAAGGTCAAATATTGAGTTAAATCTACCACTTTGTTCTCTCTCAGTAAGTATACTTTTAATTGCCTCACCACCTAAGCCTTTAATCGCACCAAGCCCCAGTAATATAACCCCTTTTGAAATTGCCTTACAATCATAAATACTTTTGTTTACATCAGGCAGTTTAACCGAGACATTCATATCCTTACAGTCAAGCATAAACTTAACTAATTGATCTGTATTTCCCATATCCCCAGACATCAAAGCTGCCATATATTCATCAGGAAAATGTGCTTTTAAATACGCTGTTTGATATGCAATAAGAGCATAAGCTGCAGCATGAGATTTGTTAAAACCATAACCTGCAAAGGCTTCCATTTGATCAAATATTTCATTTGCTAAACCAGAGTCAATATCATTATGCTTTAACGCACCCTCTTTAAAGATTTTACGCTGCATTTCCATCTCTTCAGGCTTTTTCTTACCCATTGCTCGACGCAGTAAATCTGCTCCACCAAGTGTATATCCAGCAAGTTTTTGAGCCATTTGCATAACCTGTTCTTGATAAACCGGTATACCATAAGTCTCTTGTAGTACCTGCTCTAATAATGGGTGCAAATATACTGTGCGTTTTCTGCCATGCTTACGATCAACAAATGTCGGGATATTTTCCATCGGACCAGGTCTATACAAAGCTACTAGTGCGATAATCTCTTCAAAAGTTGAAGTACCTAAATCTTTGACAATTTGTCGCATTCCTTGAGACTCTAACTGAAATATACCTGTAGTATTTCCAGCCTGTAAAAGCTTAAATGTTAGCTTATCATCTAAAGGAATATCTGCTATATCAAGTGGCTCTTCATCTGCATTTTTTTTAGCGTTTATACTTATAAGTGCTTTTTTAATAATCGTTAAGTTTTTTAAACCTAAAAAGTCAAACTTAACAAGACCTACATCTTCGACATCATTTTTGTCAAATTGTGTGACTATATCGCCACCTTTATCTTCACAGTACACAGGGGCAAAATCAGAGATAACTGTTGGAGATATAACAAGACCCGCAGCATGCTTACCTAAACTCCTAGGCAAACCCTCAAGTTTTTCAGCCTTTTCGATTATCTCAGCGACATCTTCATTATTTTGTATCTCATTATAAAGCTCTTCACAGAAATTTTTATTTGATTCACCATCTTTTTCTTTAACTAGTATCTTCTTAAATGTAGTTCCAGGAGTCTCAGGAATCATCTTCGCAATCATATCACCAAAGCCATAACCTTGCCCCATCACACGTACTACATCTCGCACCACACCCTTAGCTGCCATAGTACCATAAGTAATAATCTGCCCAACACTTTGCTTACCATACTTCTGCTCTACATATTTGATAACTCTATCACGACCTTCTATACAGAAATCAATATCAAAGTCAGGCATAGAAACACGCTCAGGATTTAGAAATCTCTCAAAAAGCAAGCCGTACGGTAGCGGGTCTATGTCGGTTATAAGCAAAGAGTACGCCACTAGTGAGCCCGCACCAGAACCACGCCCTGGACCAACGGGAATATCATTTTCCTTACACCAACGGATAAAATCTTCTACAATCAAGAAGTACCCTGGGAATCCCATATCGCAGATTATATCTATCTCAACTTGAAGCCTATCTTTATAAACTTTAGTTACATGATCATGTTTATCTATTGGCTTATTAGCTAATATTTTTTCTAAACGTTTATCTAAACCCTCATAACAAAGCTTTGAGAAATACTCCCTCTCAGTTAATCCTTCAGGAATATCCATCTGTGGTAAACAAGGTTTTCCTAGGTCAAATGTCACATTACATCTTTTTGCAATAACTAAAGCGTTATCAACTAACACAGGCAATGAGCTAAATGTCTGATACATTTCATCAGCAGATTTAAGATACTGTTCATGAGTAAACTTTGTTTTACGAGTCTCATCTAGTATTGTAGTTTTTTCATTTATACAAGCTCGTATTTCATGGATATCAAAATCTTCTGCTTCCATAAATACTGCAACATTCGTAGCAACTGCTAATAAGTCATAATCACTTGCTATAGCTAAAGCCTGCTCATTATATAAGCCTTCGTTTTCGTAATTAAGCTTATGAATTTCTATTATAAAATTATCTTTGCCAAAACAATCAATATAATAATCTACTATTTCAGTCAAGTTATTAGCTTTTTGTAAGATTGCTTTACCAATCTCGCCATTTTGCCCACCATTTAAGCAGATAATATCTTCTAAACACATTTCTTTGAGCCATGCTCTAGGTACCAACGGTATAGAGCCAAATCTTTCACCCTCTTCATAAGCTCTTGAGATTAGCTTCACCATATTTTGATAGCCATCATTAGTTTCAGCTAAAAGAACTAAATCACAAACTCCAAACTCAGTTTCTACTTTTAATTCAACTCCAAAAATTGGCTTAATGCCTGTTTTTATAGCCTGCTTATAAAACTTAACTGCAGCAAAAAGGTTAGATACATCTGTTAGAGCTAAAGCTACTATATTTTTCTGTTTAGCCGATTCAAAAAGATCATTTAAACGAACTGTACTATCGACTACAGAAAAACCTGTATGGATACGAAGATGAGAAATCATAAAGAAATATTTTATTAATAAAACTAGGTATAAATACTACTACATTTAAAGGTGAAAATCATGGCTGATTTTAAAGATAAAAGTTGTTTGTTAATTAGCATCCATAACTGCAACAAATGCTACATCTGTTAGCTGATTGCCTGTAACTTGCTGATCCCCTGTAAAATAGGTTTCGTTAGATGGGTATTTATCTGCATAATTATCTTCTACTGTAGTATGTAGATTTGTAGTATATACATGAGCAGTTTTATTATTTAAAAGATCAAGAGCAAGCTTTGTTTTTGCAAGAGTAAAAGATTGGAACATATGCCCACACATACCTTGTTTAGCTCTATAGCGAGGTGACTCTTTAGACAAAGATGCAGTATAAACATAAGTATTTTGCTCTTTGTTATATACTGGGCCTAAGACTCTAAAATGACTCCCTCCGATATCAGGATTATCAACATCCTCAAAAGTATAACCATGGTAGTCACCATTAACTTGACCACCTATCTGATCAAAAGTTTGTAGTTTACCATCTTGTTTAAATAAACCTGCATAACCTGATGAATGCTGATCAGAATAATCTTTTGTAAAACTTGTTTTCTCAAGCTCATCTACTACTGTTTTATCTGCTTGGACTCTATCTTTAGCTCCCTTAACTACAAATATAAAGTTTATAACTTCTAGCACTCTATGAGTTGGTTGGAAGTTATGATCTATACTTGTCTCACCATCACCTACCCAATATACCCATGCTGCTGGAATTGCAGTTTTCTTAAAGTCTTTATAATACGCCATCATAAATGGACTCATTTCTGGAAGATCTATATAGTCTGCTTTTGCGTTATCTTTATTGTAAGGATTAACTACATACTTCTTCAAGGTTTTACCATAGCCTAAAATCACATCATCTAAAATCTTATTACTCGTTGATTTTGTTGGAGTAGGTTTTACTACAAAGTTATCATCCATTTTCAGATCTTTAAACTGCTGACTTTTTTCTGGATCTGTTATAACTTGCTTATAACCACAAAAATTATACTTATCAGTATCGCTAGCATAAATTGAAGAAGCTAGAATCGTCCCAGCCAAAATTTTCACTATTTTCATACATAACCCTTAATATCTAAAATTTGGTAAACTACAACTAAGTAGACAAACTAACCATTAGTTATTTTGCTTTTATTCTCTATAAAAAACAATAATATTTTTAAAACTATAACAATAGTCAAGCTAATCCATAATGCTAATAATATAAACTCATAGTTAGATAAATTTAAATGTGCCCGAATAGCTTCCCAAACAGCCATAGTCATTGATACAGAAAAAGTTATCATTGCAGCTGCAGACCCATGCCCTTTTGTAATATTACTCATAGCAACACCTGTCGCAAGCGGTATAAAAAATCCAAGTATAAAACAAATTGCATGGAGTGAAAATATTACATAAAATGAATTTATAGATGATTCTGTATAGTAAACCACCAACACCAAGAATACTATAATTATGCCCACATTGTATCTTTTTTTATGAACCTTATCCGCTTTATATCTATATGTGAAAATACCTACTATATAAGACATAGAAGCCATTAAAAACAATACAGTAAAGTAGTTAATAGACATTCCAAGTTCGTCAACAACTAAACCCTTAAATGAGCTCATCAATACAGCAAGATAAAAAGAGAAAAAAGTCGCAACTATAGCTACATTTAATACATACTGAGGGTTTGATAATGCGTGTTTAAAACCTGATACTATCTTAGTAGGAGCTATAACTACTTGAGTTTTTGCATCAATCTTTAGTATATCCAATGAGTATATAAATAAAGCAAGCTCTATCATCGCCATTGCTATATAAGCAAAACGCCAAGAAATAGGAATTAAAAACAATGCTAAATATGTGCTTATTATTGGAGCTACTATAATACAACATGACATTATGGCATATGATTTTTTCATTGCATTTGTATCAATAGCATTCCTTGAAATAAGAGCTCTTCCTATAGATGAATAACATCCTGTCCCTAAACCAAGACATACAAACCCCATATACATCACATTCACATTATTAGACAATCCTAACGAACATAACCCAAAAACTGACAATGCTTGTGATGCATATAGAACTTTTTTAGCTGTAAAAACATCTGATAAAGTTGCAAATAGTATCGCTGAAATACTAAACATAAAAAATGACAAACTCATAGCTATCTGCGTTGTATAGCTCGTTAGATTTAATGCTTTAGATAAAGATGGAATGCATGACATTGATATTGTCAAAGTCATATATCCAACACATGTCAAAACATAAGATAATAAGTTAATTTTTTTCACTTATATGTAAGCTGGTAGGTGTTTCTGTCAAGAGTATAATGTATTTAATAGAAGTCTTCTAGAAATTTAAAATTACAATATTACTAATGAGTTATGTCTTAGGTAATATAAGAATTACCTAAATTTTTGCTTAGAAGATATTTTATAGTCTAAGAAATCGCTAATCTTACTTTTCTTATCTTTGAAAATAAAATTATTATAAACCACCATATACACAAGTACTTTACGCACATAATGCCTAGTTTCTCCATAAGGAACATTTTCAATCCATATTGGAGCTGTCACCTCTTTACCAAGCCACTTATTAACATTACCAGGTCCAGCGTTATAGGCTGCTATTCCAAGTATTGGATTTTTATCAAAAAGCTTCTCTAGGAAATATAAGTTTGCTGTACCTAACTTGATGTTATTTGCAGGAATATAAATCTGAGTAGACATACCTTTAGATTTATCGCCAACCATAGGTAGTTTATATTTTTTAGCAATAAAGTTAGCTGTAGGTTCTGTAACTTGCATCAAACCCTTAGCACCAGCATACGAGCCAGCCTCAACATCAAACAAAGATTCTTTACGCATTATCGAAAGCACTAAATCTTTGTTTATATCGAATTTATCAGCATTTTTATTAACTTCAGATATAAATGCTTTAGGGAAAAGTAATTCTATATTTGAGAACTTACCTATTACAGCCATATTAAATATCGCAGCATAATACATATTGTGACTTTCCGCTAAACGAGATAACTCCTTAATTTGTGTTATCTCTCTGTTTTTTAGCTTCGCTCTTATATCCCATTTCCAGATATTTGTAGATTCTTTATATTCACCAATTCTGTATAAATCAATAGCTTCTAAAATAGGATCTTGGTTAAGCAAGTCTTTTGCTTCGCTAGAAGTTATATCATCAGCTTGTTGATTACCAAAGTTGTAAGGTTTATCAAGCTCATCAGATGCTAGAAATGAATAATAGTCTAAAGGTACTTTTGTTAGTTCTTCAAATATCGGCTTAGCTTTTGATTTTTGGTTTGTTTTTTTATAACTATATGCAAGCCAGTACTTCCAAGCCTCATCTTGCTGAGATTTTTTAGGTAATTGATAATATGTTTTTATATAATCATTAAAATTATTATTATATAAATCAACTCTAAGTAGCCATTCCCAAGCTATAGCTGTAAGATATCTCTTATCTACTTTAGCTAACCATTGCTTTGCCTGCGGTGATTGTGACCTAGCAAAACTTACAGCTATAGCAGATATACATTCAGCCTTAGTTTTTTTATCTAGATATTTTTTATTTTTAAGGTTATCCCAAAGTTTTGCATATGCTTGATCATCTTTTTTAACTAAATCTTTTGATATATCTACGAAGATTTTATCGAAATATCTATAGTTATGGTACTTTGCAATAAAGCTATCAAGTTTGCTTGGATCTTTTGTAGCAGCTTTCCATGCATTTATATAGTCTACATAGTCTTTATTGTTATCAACATATGTGTTTAAGAGCCACAAACTATCTTTAAATTTGTTTGCAAATGCTAAGTTATAAGCCTTACTTACAATATAAGGCTTTGGCTTATTGTCTGATTTATCCCAAAGCTTTTGCATTTCCGTACAGCCTGAAGACATATAAACACGATTTTGCCATAATTGTCCATAATCATCTAAAGCTTTATTTTTATCGCCCAACTCATGCTCTGATTGAATTGCCCAACATTTACCAGATACTCCAAGATCATTATTATAGTATTCGTTAAACTTTTTCCACTTGTGATTTTTAGCATAATAAGTTGCTAAATCTTCAGATAACCTAGTATCCCAATATTTACCTTTATTTTGCTTAAGATAACGGTCTATAGTCGATTGCTCAAACATACCAGGATCTTTACTTATTTCCCTGTATTGAAGATACGGATAAATACTTGCATTTTTCAGCCTAGATTTTAGATAGTAATACGACTTATAGTCACCTTTATCAAGAGCCTTCAGAGCTTGCTGTGAGTATTGTTTTTCTGTATTTGTTAAACTAAATGCCGTACCAAAACCAGATAGTACAAGACCTGTTAAAATAATTTTTTTTAGCATACTTACCTCGATAATTTCATCAATACTAAGATAGCATATTTGCCAAAGATAGAAAACGCCTTATGCTGTGAAAAATATATTTTAAGATATTAATTACCGTAACTTTAGTTATTTAAACCGTAACCCTCTTTAAATAGACTATAGTTATGATTTCTAACTTCATGCATATCTTTGGGCCAAGCAAATGGAAGAGTATTACTACTGTATTGTTTACCATTTATAAAAGTATGGAAAGATTTAAGTTTATATTTTCCTGTAATAGTGTTTGCAATTGCTTGCCCCCCACTAGTACCTGGTAGCCATGCAGCAATTAGAGCATCACTATTTTGTAAAGGTGCTTTATCTGCACCAGCTGTTATAACCATTGGTCTACCTGATTGAATCACTGTAATTATAGGTATTCCTTTAGCTTTTAGTTCTTTGATTTGAGTAGCTTGGCTTTCACTGAACTTCAAACCTAAGAATTTACTTTGTGGTTCCTTATGCTCATCTGTAAATAGAGGGTTGTTATTTGCAACATCCCCATGATATTCAGCATAAGGATTTTCTGACAAAACTATAACAGCTATAGTGTCAGCTCTACTTAACCGTAATTTATTTTCTTTAAGGTTTGTAATAAATCTAGTACCTTTTGGTAAATCTGACTTTAACCCATCAAGTGTACTTGTAGCTCCACTATGCTCCTTATCATAAGCTCCTGGCATCCACCATCTATTACCAGTAAAGCCTTGCCATAATATAGTCCACCCACCATTTTGGCGACCTATATCATCATAAGCACCCATCAACACTACATTTTTAATTTTACTAATTTTCACAGGTAGTGTTTTATCTTTATTTTTAAGTAGTACTAATGATTGTTCTGCAGCCTCTAGAGCTGTTTGCTTAATCTTCTCATTCATAATGGGTTTCATACTTGGTTTCATAGCTAATTTAACCGCTATAATTCTAGTTACCGCTTGATCTACTCGCGACATCGGAATCTTGTGTTGTGTTACTGCAAATTTTATAGCTTTTAGCACATCTTCTGCATTACTATAATTGTAACCCTCCATGGTTCTTGGCCATGCTACTTTATTTTGTATTTCAGTGTAATTTTTACTAATATTTTTTGGCTGTTCTCCCAAGAATTCTTTAGGATAATGATTAGGAATACCTGTATTAAATATACCAAACATAATCATATCTACACCATTATTGATTGACATAGATAACGCATCTATAAATGAAATTTTACTTTGCTTGTTTAACATATTATATTTTGCTTGAGCTTTTGATATTGCTGCATAATCAGATACAACAAAACCATCGAATTTATAACCATCAATACCTGTTGTAGTGATTTTCTTAAGAAGACCTTTATCTCCACCAAAATGCATTGGAATACCATTTAAACTACTATATGAAGGCATCATACTACCAGCATTTGCATTTATAGCTCCACGATATCCTGCTCCATCAGTTTTCCATAATTCATCGAAATCAGTAATCTCAGCGTTTCCTTCATCAAGACCATTAATAGTTCTTCCATCAGCTATAAAATGCTTAACTGTAGCTAAAGTACCTGTTACATGTTTATTTTGAACATCCTGCATGCCTTGTACAAAATTATATGCCATTGTTTTCACAACATCTGGATCTTGCGAAAATGACTCATAAGCTCTACCCCATCTATAATCATGAGCAATAGCTACAGTAGGCGCATAAACCCAGTTAAAACCAGACTTCAACGTTCCTGCAGCTGTCATTTTTGCAGCTTCTCTGACTAATTTTGGATTATGCGTAGCGCCTAAACCTATATTTTGAGGAAAAAGTGGCGATCCTAAAACATGTTGATTGCCATGCACTTCATCTGTTCCTAATAAAAGCTCTGTTCCTTTAGGCCCTGAATATTGACTTTTTGCTAGTCGAGCAATTTTCTGCCACATTTTTAAAGATGGATCATTTGCATCAAACGGTACATCATTACCTCCGACTAAGACTGAACCGATATGATATTTTTTTATCTTATCTAAACCAAACTTTATAATTAACTCTTTGTCAGAAAGTGTATTTAAATACTTGGCATCTTGTGGGTTAGGTATCAAAATAGTTGTAGTTGGGACTATCATCTGCCCAATCTTTTCATCAAGAGTCATCTTCGAAACTATATTTTTTGCTTTCTTAATATATGGTTGATATAGATCTTTATGAGTATTTAGTGTAACTCCATGATCTTCTTGTTTTTTTGTATTATAAACTCCAATAGCTACAACACCACAAACTACAGCAATAGTTCCTGCTAATATTTTAATCTTCATGCAAAACCTTATTGATTTAAAACCCTTGCATTTAATACTATACTTAAAATTATTATAAATAAATTAATTTCTTTAAATTCCACTATGAAATCTAAACTCATGATCTTTTGATAAAATCAAGTTTTGCTCAACTTTAGCTAATCTCTCAATGCTTGGTGCTATGTCTGTGGAAGAGTATTTCTGTGCAAAATCCAAATAAATTGTAAAATGTCTTTTCTCTGACTCTAGTAATCCGTTATAAAACTTTTGTAAATCTGCATCAAGATGAGATGCTATTTTTGCAAATCTTTCACATGATCGTGCTTCAATATATGCACCGACAATTAAAGCATCAATAAATCTACCATGCTTATCTGTACGAGTATTTTTTATAAGCTCACTTGCGTACCTAGATGCTGAAATCGCTTTAAACTCAATTTTGCGTTTTTTAAGTATTCGCATAACTTGTTCAAAATGTACCAACTCTTCTCGAGCAATCTTTGACATTTTAGTTATAAGATCTGGTTTATCTGAGTATTTATAAAGATAAGTCATCGCTGATGAGGCTGCTTTCATTTCACAGTGCGCATGATCAATAAGCATCAGCTCCTGATTTGCTAAAGCCTTATCAACCCACTCTTCTGGTGTTTCACATGGTAAGAAATCTTCTATCGTTATAAAATCAGCATATAGTTTTTTTGACATTAGTCTTTAGGGTAAAATATTTTGGTTTTATTATAAAAGATATTTTGAATAATATATAGTTTGTGTACAAAATCTTAAGTAATAGGTTTTTAATGCCATAGATTAAACAAATATGGAAATACCAATAGTAATATTGGAATTGTAATAATACACATTACTATTTGTATACTTATAATATTTCCCATTGATTCATGATCTCCCTTTAAAAGATATACCATAGCATAAGCACTTGTACTAGCAGGTGATGCAGCATATATCATGCAAATAGCTACAAGAGTTTTATCAAAACCTAAAGGACTTAGTACCAACACCACTGCAACTGGAAATATTATTAATTTAACGATTGAACAATTAATAATCCCAACGATCTTAAGCATATTAATATTAAATTTAATACTAGCTCCAACAGCCATAATACTTAAAACAATCGAAGCTGAACTAAAGTTACTTAATACTAGGTTTAAAGGCTCTATATCAAGAATTATAGGAGCATACTTAGCTAGAACATTAAGCACAAAACCTAAAATACACGCAATAATCAAAGGATTCCTTAAAAGTTCGATAATCACTACAAATAGAGTTTTTTTATTTTTAGGATCCTTTTCATTAAGCATTATTAAGCCAACAATGTTTGCTAATGAAATCATAGATGCTGTAATAATTGCAATAACAGGCATAGCTTCTGCAGGGTTGAAGTACGAAACCGTAACACCTATAAAGACATAACTGTTGTACCTAAAAGAACCTTGGACAAAAACCACCCAAAACTTTTCATCTTTGAAAAGAAACTTAAATACTCTTAAAAAGAACAGTAGAATAAAAACTAGAACGATTAAGACTACAATAAATCCCGAGCTTGAATATGCAATACTAGCATTTGCGACATCATAAACTATTAGTGATGGAAAAAATATACAGTAAACAAGTTTATTTATAGCTGACCAAAAAGCTTTATCTTTAAGCCAAAATTTCTCTATCATAAAGCCTGAAATCAAAAGTACCAAAATTGGTAGTATTGAATTAATAATTGGCACGACTCTTTACTTAAAATTAGGAAAAATTATTGATATCAAAACTATCACAAGCGAAATTTAATTACAATTAAAAATATTTTAAACTTTTGGATTTGGTTTAGACTAAATTAGTTGTATTAATTACAACATAAGATAGAATGGAATTTATGAATCATATAAATATAATTAAAAATGACATCAGCAAATAAAAGCAAACTAATAGACAAAGCTATCGAAGCTTCAGCGAATGCTTATGCTCCATATTCAAACTTTAAAGTAGGTGCTGCCCTTCTTATGAAAGATGGTAGCTATATTTTAGGTGCTAATGTCGAAAATTGTGCTTATGGTCCAAGTAATTGTGCCGAAAGGTCTGCTTTATTTGCGGCTTACAGCCAAGGCTTTCGAAAAGAAGATATCAAAATGATAGCAACTATCACAGATACTCCAAAAGCTTCATCATCATGTGGAACTTGTAGACAAGTAATGGCTGAACTACTAACTACTGAATGTGTTGTACTATTTTCAAATAATGCAAAATCAGATATAAAAGAAACTACAATTGATGAATTGCTACCTGATAGATTTATACTTGAATAACATTATAATTATCAATAACAGAATAATGCATCTATTTTTAGACACTAAAATTGCTACTTGTTTTCTATTTATTTTAAAGGGGGATTTTTTGAAAATAATGGTGGGATGTACAGGATTCGAACCTGTGACCAATTGGTTAAAAGCCAACTGCTCTACCAACTGAGCTAACATCCCGGTAGATGAGAAGTATTATACTTTTTAATTTTTTTATGTCAACGCTTTTTGCGACTTTTTATAATTTAATTCTAATAACTCGATCGGATGTTTTATAGTGTGCCCTTCAACCCTTTTAATTTGACAACGACAAGAAAAACCTGTGACCACAGAATTTCTAATTCCGAACCTCTCAATTTTATCTTTCCAGCTTAAATTATAAATTTGTTTTGATGCTTCAAGGTGCTTAACTTCATGCCCAAAACTTCCAGACATTCCACAACAACCAACTTTTACAGCTTCCGCTTCTATACCAAAATGTTTAAAGACTTTTTGCCACTGATCCACCGATATTGGAGATAATGATTTTTCGGTACAGTGATTAAATATATTTATCTTACCTTCATATTTAGTTGATACTGTTGGTAAATTTGGTAATTGCTCATACAGCCATTCTTGAATCATTTTAACTTTAAACTCGACCTTACCTTTCAAGTATTTCTTATATTCATCTCGATAAACTAAGGTCATAGCAGGATCGACTCCAATCATATCTATACCGATACCAGATATTTTGTTATAAAGTTTCGTAGCTTTATTTGCCTGCTTATCAAAGTACTTTAAAAAACCTTTTACATGTGAAGGCTTACCATTTACTTTAAATGGTGCTAAATATACCCGATAACCTAAAGCTGTAAGTAGATCATATAAACTTAGTACTATATGCGTGTCATATAAAGATGTGAAAATATCTTGCACAATACATACTGATTTTGACTTTTCATCTTCCGTTAATTTTTGCATTTCTTTAAGATCAAATTCAAATGCACCTCGACGACTAAGCTCTTTGCGAAGATTTAAGCTACTAATAACAGGAGTATCCACAAATCCAATAATATTCCCTAAGCCAGCTCTCACAAATTGAGTATTAAAAATATCATTAAACATCTTTGGTGCAGATAAGTTCATACTAAGTATACTCTCACTAAATTTCACGAAATAATCAGTTGCTGGACGGCGATATTTAGAATGGTAATGTGCTAAAAATTGCGACTTCATACTTGGAATATCCACTTTTATCGGGCACCCTGTAACGCAAGCCTTACAACCTAAGCACTTATCTAATGAATCATAAACTTCATGTGAAAAGTCTTCCTTAAAATCTTTTAGTCTATCTATGCCTACTTTATAATCATTACTTACTGTTGAATACCCTTTAGCTGAAAGTTGATTTAACCACTCTCGTAATACCGCTGAGCGACCTTTCGGTGAATACAGCCAGTTTCTACTTACCTTAGCAGATGGACAAATAGCAGTATCATAATCATAATTTAAGCACTGAGAATTACCATTACAATTATAAGCACCTGAAAATTGCTCACGCATTTCTTTTGAAACACTGTTATCTACAGCTCCCCTAAAAGGACCTGCTACTTTGACTATATCATCCTTACTATCTGCTGGAGTTGTGATTTTACCAGGGTTAAGTTGGTTATATGGGTCAAATGCTTGTTTAATATGCCCTAGACTCTTATACAGATCTTCACCAAAAAAATCTTTAAGATATTCACTACGATAACCATGACCATGCTCCGCACAAAGTATACCACCATGTTTTTTTACCAACTGGCTTACTTTCTTAGTGATTTCTGAGACTTTTTTAGCATCATTTTCATCACTCATATCTAACGCGGGTCGAATATGTAAACAACCAACATCTACATGACCAAACATCCCATACTTAACATCATAACTATCTAAAAGTTTAGATAAATCTTTAATATAGTCTGCTAAATTTTCTGGAGCAACAGCTGTATCTTCAATAAAAGGTATTGGTTTGCGGTTTCCTTTCATAGCACCAAGCAAGCCAACTCCTTTTTTACGCAACTCCCATAAGCTGTTCATCTCAGCAGTATCTTCAGTTAAATGATAAATCTTATTATCATCTAAAAGCAGTTTTTCTAATCCGGCAGTTTTATTATCTACAGTAGTTTGAGTATCACCGATAAACTCAATGAAATTTATTGCAGCAACTTCTTGAGAACTATCTTTCTCTATCATATGCTTGATACGATGATACACTTCATCTTCTTTTGCTAGTCTTACAATATTATCATCAATAGTTTCTATCGCTGATGGCTCATAAACCAATAAATCTCTAGCAGCTTTTAAAGCCTCATCAAACTTAGCATACGATACAGCAAACAATGCTTTAAACTTCGGTTTTTTAGTAAGTTTTAACTTCATCTCTGTAACAAATGCAAGCGTACCTTCAGATCCTGAAATCAGATAGCTTAGATTTATTTTATTACTTGGTTTATCATAAGTCTTAGAAAGATTATATCCTGTAAGAAACCTACTTAATTTAGGCATTTCTGCTTCTATTTGATAATAATTATCTACTATTTGTTCTTCTATAGTATTATAAATATTTTTCTCAACATCACTTAAATCACTACTATGAATATCATCAACTGAGATAGTTTTTGTACGAATATTTTGTCCAGTTATTAGCATACATTCTAGCTCTAAAATATGAGCACTAGTACGACCATAAATTCTTGAACCTTTACCACACGCATCAGTATTAACCATACCACCTAAAGTAGCACGATTACTTGGTGAAAGATTTGGTGCAAAGAAATACTCACTATCAGCGATCTTATCATTCAACTGATCTAAAACCACACCAGGCTGCACAACAACAAACTCATCTTTTAGATTAACTTCTAAAATTTGATTCATATAACGACTGCTATCAACTATCACACCCGCACATAATGAATGCCCTGCTGTTCCTGTGCCCCCACCTCTTGGTGCAAATTTCATTTCACGATACTTTTCTAAACTTGCTAGTTTAAATACAATTTCAACATCTGATTTTGAGCTTGGAAAAACAACTAGCTCAGGAACCACCATATAGACACTGTTATCCATTGATGTTGATATTCTAGAAGCGTAATCTTCGTGAAGATCACCTCTAAAACCATCTTGACGAAGATCATTAATAAATAGATCTATAAGTTGGTTTAGTTTATTGGATATATCTAAAACTGGGAGCTTATCTTGTTTCATATCATATAAATACTTAGAAAGTTTACTTAATTATATAAGAAAAATAAGGATTCACAAACAGCTATGATAAGACTGCTCATATGAAGTTGAGATAAATATTTAAAAATCTTTTACCTATGATGAAATTTAAAAAAAATCTTCCGTACTATTTGACAACAACTTTAATTGTTTTTTTAGATAAAGCTTTTTCATTTATTTCAATGCCTAAACCTGGAGTACTAGGAGCCTCAAAAAAGCCATTTACAGGTTGAGGATCTTGAATGCAAAGCTCTCTGTTAAAGTCTTTTAAAGCATAGGTGTGATGTTCATGTATCATAAAGTTTGGTATAGCTGTTTCAAGATGCAAACTAGCTGCTGTAGCTATTGGACCGCCACAAACATGTGCTTGAATTTTCACATCATACATATCAACATAGTCACAAATTTTCTTAGCTTCAGTTAAGCCACCACACAAGCCGATATCTGGTTGTAAGATATCTATAGTTTGTTTTTCGATATATTCTCTCACACCATGACGCAAATATAACCTCTCACCTGCAGCAATCGGCACATCAAGCTTTTGTTTAAGTGGCTCATGTAATTTACTGTTTAAGTAATTCACCGGCTCTTCAAAATAAAGACAATTAAAGTCTTCAGCTATCTCACCTAACTGTAATGCTGATGTAAGACTTGGTAAACTATGACACTCAAAAATAATATCGCCATTTTCACCAAGTACATCACGGATAGCCTGCATTCTTTCACGAATAAGATTAAGATGACTTCTGCGAAATGGTAAAGTGCAATCATATAAAGTTTCACCCTTATCATCAAACATCATAGGGTCTACTTTAATCGCATCATAGCCTTCTGTGACAGCTTTTTCTGTAGCTTTTGCATAATCTTCTGGCTTGTATAATGCTTTTCTCTCATACTGATCCCAGTCAAATTGAAGTTGACTTGCATAAGTACGCAACTTAGGGTTAGTTTTACCACCTAAAAGCTCATAAACAGGTAATCCTAAAGCTTTGCCTTTAATGTCCCAAAGAGCTATATCAATAGCACTCATAGCAGCATAAACAACAGGTCCACCACCTAAGCCCCAAAAACTTTCACGGAGCATCCTATCCCATAGTTTTTCACTATTAAACGGATCTGTACCTATCACCATAGCTTGAGCAAACTCTTGGATCATATTTGCAGCAGCAGAATGACCTAAATCATAAGCTAGTCCTGCCTCACCAACTCCTGTAATCCCCTCATCTGTAATTACCTTTACAAATACCGGTGACCAAGCAGGTCTTTTATCACAATAAACATCAAATACTTCTACTGCTATTATTTTCATTATTTATCCTTATTATCAATCATTAATTGAGTAAATCTCACTAGCTACTTTACAAAACATATTCTGTGAAACTTTTTCATCATTAATATATTTTCTCAAATAACTCTGCCAAAACTTATAATCTTGTGTATATGAAACTGGATAGTTTGAGCCATAACAAAGTTGCTTTTGATTTATATAATCAAAAATAAAATCTAAAGCTCTATCTACATCGCAAATATCATTGTTTAAATCAAACCCTGATAGCTTAAGATACCAGTTTTGATTTTGAGATATACTTTTGATAAAAGTCTGCCATTCTTTAACATTGCCATTTTCAGCATATAAAGGTAACCCAAAATGCTCAATAGCCATCTTCACGCCTGAGTTATTTATACTATCTAAAAGTGGCAAAAACTGCTCAGGATACATTTGAGCTTCAAACACTAAATCACACTGTTTAAGCACTTCTAACTTAGCTTGCAAATCTTTTGGTATAGCTTTTTCAAATGGGCTATAACTTGATTTATCAGAGCTTGACATAATTTGTCTGACTCCGACGATATCTTTATGCTCTACAAGTTTAGAGATACTATTTTCAAAATCTTGAAGCTCTAGTGTAAAGTCAGCACAAGCGACTATTTTTATATTTTTATTTGGAAAATTTTCTTTAAGCCACTCGTATTCACACAATGGTGAGAAAGCATCACTATGAGCCTCTATATGTACATAAGCTTTTGTATCAAAATTATCAGGTGTTACTAGTCTTGGCAGATCAGTATTTTTAACCCAATCATTGTAGCCATTAGCTATATCCCAAAAATGTATATGAGAGTCTACAACTTTCATCATTTTACTGTGTAACCACCATCAATAGGTATTAGAGTTCCTGTCATATAACTACTACCACCACTTAAAAGAAAGTATACTACGTTAGCAACTTCACTAGGTTCAGCTATTCTACCTAAAGGAAATTCATTAGCCTCTATATTTTCAGCCTCAGCTAATGATATCTTTTCCCTTTGAGCAAACCTTGCTATAGCATCTTTATAAAGCCCTGTATTTGTTGTACTTGGGCAAATAGTATTTACTCGTATATTCCTATCAGCTAAATCTAATGCTAATGATTTAGTTATTTGAGCAATAGCTCCTTTTGTCATACCATACGCAAAACTATTTGGCTTACCCACCAAACACTGATCAGAACCATTAAAAACAATAGAACACCCATGTGCAAAATTATGCTCAAGTGCCTTAATTACGGCTACATTCGACATCAAGTTTATAGCAATGCTAGACTCAATATTGCTCAATGATTGTGTAAATACCGAGCCACTAGTATGCACCCCAACATTTAAAAATACTCCATCATACTTAAACCCTAATGGAATATACTTATCCACATCATGATACTGGCTCAAATTAATCTCTATAAAAATCTCATTAGTAAGCATCTTTTGAGGTTTTTTAATATCTAAGTTTATAACCTTATGACCTTTAGATATAAGTTTTGAAACTACCGCTCTACCAATACCATCAGATCCGCCAGTTACAAGATAATTTTTCATAAACTTAAACCCTATCTACCAATTTTAGAATAAAGCTTGCTGACCTTTCAGCTGCCATTTTTGCAAACTCATCAAAATCATCTGGAGCATCGCCATCTGCAGTATCAGATATACTTCTCAATATAAGGCTCGGTACATTTAATTCATTACATACTAGGTTTACGCTCGCACCTTCCATCTCGATAGCACTAGCTTGAAACTCTTTTATAACAAAGTCTTTTCTTTCAAAAGAATGTATAAATTGATCTCCAGTTGCTATAACCCCAGTTTTTAAGCTAAGATTCTGTTCTTTTGCTACTTCTTGAGCTTTTTCAAACAAATTCTTACAAGTTGGGATATTTACTTCTGAAGTTGGAATTTTACCATGTGGATAGCCAAATGCTGTAATATCAACATCATGCTGAACTGTAGAAGTTGCAATCATAACATCTCCTACATTTAAATTTTGTAAGCCTCCGGCAACACCTGTAAAGAGTAGTGTTTCTGCACCAAAATGCTCAACCATAATAGTAGCTGTCATTGCTGAAAATACCTTACCAATCTTACTATAAGCTATAATTAGCTCATTACCATTATGCTCTGCTATATAATATTTATTATTTGCGTATTCAACTTCTTTATAACTACTTAATTTTGATAGTATCGGTTGAATTTCTATTTCCATTGCACCTAATATTGCTATTTTTTTCATTTCAATTCCTAATGTAATTTATAATTCATTTACTAAACTTTATCTTCACAAACTCAATAATCTCTTCCATCTTATAAAATCTAGCTCCTTTAACTATGATTTTAAATTCTGAGTTTTCATTTCTTAAGGTACTATATAAATCTTCTTCCAATTCTGCTTTAGCTTTATATTGTACTACTGATGGTTTGTTAGCTTCCTCGACTATCATCGAAACATACTCATTATCACCATATAAAAGAACATTATCTATATTGGAGTTTTTAAGAGTTTTACCTATATGTCGATGATAGTATTCTGCTTCTTCACCAAGCTCTCTCATTGCACTTAGTACAAGAATACTATTACCTTCAAACTCATTCAAATCATCTATAGCAGCTTCTACAGCTGAAACACTAGCATTATAACTATCATCAACAAGTGTTATATTTTTTGTAATTTTTTCACTAGAGAACCTTCCTGCATAGTTCTTAATATTTTGTGTGTTCGCTAAAACTTCATCTGGAGTAAGACCCGCAGCTATAAGCGATCCTATTGCTAAAATACTATTAAATAAATTATGTTTACCGATATTTGCTAGTTTATAACTATACTGTCTATCAAAAATAATAATATCAACACAATACACATTATCAATAAGCTCATATTTTCTTATATAAATATCTGCTTTTGAATTTTGCATTGAGCATGTTATTTTTTTACATTCCAGTTTTTCTGCATAGTCAGAAATCCTCTCATCATCAAGATTTATAACACTACAGCCATTTTTAGGTAAGGCTTTCAGAAGCTCACCTTTTTCTGTCATCACACCATCAAGAGTTTTTAGATTTTCAAGGTGACAAGCTCCAACATTTGTAATCAAAGCAATATCCGGTTGGATAACTTCAGCTGCTGCTTTTATCTCACCACCAACATTGGTACCTGCTTCAACAACGGCATACTCAGCATCTTGTGGAGTTTCAAGTATTGTCATTGGCACACCTAAGTAGTTATTTAGATTGCCTTTTGTAAAGTGTACTTTTTTATCACCAAGTAGTGTTACAATCATCTCTTTGACCGTTGTTTTACCACAACTTCCTGTTAGTGAAATAATCGGCATACTCAGACTTTTCCGATACTTTGTCGCAAGCTTTCGCAAGCCTTTTATTGTATTGCCACAAACTATTTGTGGAATATCTAAATCTTGTTTTTTCGATACTAAAACTGCTTTTGCTCCACTAGATAGAGCTTGAGGAATAAACTCATGACCATCACGATTAGCAACTATTGCTACAAATAAACAGTTATCTTGGATATCATTTGAATTTATCGCTACAGTTTGTATCTCAGTATCATCACCAAAATATTCAAAACCCGCTTGTTCCGCTAATTTTTTTAAAGATCTAATCATTGAAATGCCTTAGTATTTATCTAAAGACAATCATACCATTTTGACATTAATTTTAGAAAAAAGATTTATGTATTTGAATGCTGATCTCTTGCACATTGGAAAGTATTATAAAGAAGCTCGGTGATAGTCATAGGACCAACTCCACCTGGAACTGGGGTAATTGCACCAGCTTTCTCTTTAACAGCATCAAAATCAACATCACCACATATTTTACCATCTACATAGTTAATACCTACATCTACCACAACAACACCTTCTTTAACCATATCAGCTGTAATAAAGCCAGGCTTACCAACAGCTACTATTAACACTTCCGCATTTCTAGTGATTTCTTTAAGGTTTTTAGTAAATCTATGACAAGTCGTTACAGTTGCTTTTGCATTTAGAAGTAATTGAGAAACAGGTTTGCCTACAATATTACTTGCACCTACAACAACAGCATTTGCTCCAACAAGATCAATACCATACTCTCTAAGCATAGTCATTATGCCTTTGGGAGTACATGATTCTAGGCACTTTTTATCTCTAAGCTGTAGCCTACCAACATTTGCAGGATGAAAGCCATCAACATCTTTTTCTGGTAAAATCTTGTATATAACCTTATGTTTGTTTATATGCTCTGGCAATGGAAGCTGTACCAATATTGCATTAACAGAAACATCATTATTTAATTTTTCAATTAAACTCAATAACTCTTCTTCTGTAGTGCTACTAGGTAGAGTTATAATATCAGAATCAATTCCTACTTTAGCACAAGCTTTTTCTTTTGAAGCTACATAAGTTTTACTTGCAGCATCTTCACCAACAATTACAGCCACAAGCTTAGGTACTATACCAGTTTGAGACTTATATTCTTGGATTTGTTCTTTTAATTGAGATTTAAGTTTTAATGAGAGAGCTTTACCATCTATTAAGGTCATGAATTAATATACTTTTTAAAATACTTTTTGATAAGCAAGATTATAACAAACTTATAACTGAAATTACGCACTAATCTTAAATTAATTCTCTATTTTTCATCCAATAATATATAAATATTGTTGTATAAAAACCTACTGATAAGCCAAAAACCACATCACTTGGGTAATGAGATCCTAATACAACTCGACTAAATGCCACAAGTAAAGCACAAAACACCCAGAAGACTCTAAGTTTAGGAAATAAATATAACAATCCCAAAGAAAATGCTGCAATAGTTATTGAGTGTCCAGATGGCATACTTGCAAAGTCGTAACCTGGCTTATGAAAATGCTGAAAATAATGCGAACCATATTCTAAGAAAAACTTAGGTCTTGCTCTACCGATTATAAATTTAAGTATTTGTCCAACAATTCCACTTATCGCTACTGTAGCAATCAAAAACCAAGAATAAGATGTTACACAGTTAAACAAATTACGTGGTTTTTCAGATAACTTATCACCATCAATGAACAACCTAGCAATCACTATAATCACCAAAGGTATCAACAAGTATAAAGCCAGCCCAAAACGAGTAATTATCTCAAAATATGGGGGTATATAGTTAGGCATATCATGTTTTATATAGTTCTCAACTGGTGTATCAACATTAAAGAATAAATAAATAACTAGCAGTGCAATAGGTATGAAAGTATATTTTAGCTGTAAAAACTTACATACACCAAAATCATGTATTTTAGGTTTTTTAAATGATTTTTTAAAATTTGAAAAGTTCTGTTTTATAACACTCATATTGATTTGAATTATATATACATGAACCTCCATATTATCATAAGCATTTTTTTTTACGAATATTTTTTTAAAACTTAAGAATAATAAAGCACCTTAAACAACTCAGCTAAAGGACAAAACCTAAATTTTAGGTTTTGAGCGTAACATCAGTAGATAATATATTATCCCAGCTAATATTCCCCAAGGTATATTAAAACTTATGTTAGCCAATATCTTAATCATTGGTGCATCTACACCAAAAAAACCTAACCCTACAACAGGCATTTTAATTATAAAGTTAAACATAATAACTATAACACCTATTATAAAGCCTCGAGCTATAACATTCTTATGAAATGGGATAATAAATAAAGTCGCCCATACTCCTCCCCAAATCATTTGCCTATACAAATTATATTTAAAATCATCTGTCAGCAAAGTATCTATATCAAAAATAATAACTCTGAGAGTCTGTATCACGCACGCACTAACAAGACCAGCTACATATCCGATTGATATTCTATTTGCTAAGTTATTCATTCTTATATCCTTTTTTACTCAATTATTTAAATTAACAAGTTAATTAGTATAAAGCTCCTATTAAATATTAGAAAGTTAATCAAAACGCTCTACTATCCTAAAAATCATATTAATATTTGAAATTCTATAAACTAACCTCTCCTTGCAAAGAAATCTTAAAAGCATCTTTCACCTTTTGTGGAGATATATTTGGTTGACTTAAAAGATAAAAAAGCTTGCCAAATGCAGCTTCATCCGTCATATCATGACCTGAAACAACTCCAGCCTTAGCAAGTCCACTTCCAGCCTTATATGCACCCATTTTCACTGTTCCATACAAGCACTGTGTACAGTTAACTATCACAACACCTCTATCACTAGCCTTAGCTAAAGATTCAAGTATATTTGGGTCATTTGGAATATTACCAGCCCCATAAGTTTTAAGAATCAAACCTTGTAATGAGGGTTTAAGTACAACATCAAAAATATCACTATCCATTTCTGGAAATATAGTTAAAATAGCCACCTTTGGTACACTCAGAGCCTCTATTTTTGGTAACTGCTTTGCTTTTTTACGTGACCATAGTCGTTCTTTTTTAAGATCAAGGTCAATACCAACATATGCAAGACTCGGATAATTAGGAGAGATAAAAGCATCAAAATCAGTAGCTGAAACTTTCGTTGTCCGATTACCACGGCGAAGCTTTTGATTAAAATACACACAAACTTCTGTTATGTAGTCACTACAGGCAAAAATAAGGCTATTCATTATATTTGAAACACCATCAGATCTAACCTTTGAAAGCGGAATCTGTGAACCTGTAACTATTACAGGTTTTTGAATTTCACCAAGCATAAATGATAATACTGAAGCTGTATATGCTAGAGTATCTGTACCATGTAAAACAACAAAACCATCATACTGCTCATAGTTTTCTATAATATCTGAAGCTATAGAGAACCAGCTTTTAGGCTTGATATTTGATGAGTCTATAAGGTTTGTGTATTCTTTTATAACAAACTCGGGCATATTGAAGTTTGCCGAAGTTATAAGATTTTTAACAGCTCCAGTTAAATAACCTTCTTGAATATCATAACCTTGCTCTGTACTTACCATACCAATGGTACCACCAGTGTATATTACTAGGATCTTCTTATGGCTAAGATCTTTCATTTTTTACTCTCCATTAGCTCAATTATGGCTTTGTTTGCCAACTCATCTGCTTTGTCATTACCAGCATTACCACTGTGACCTTTTACCCATGCCCAAGTTACATCATTTTTTTGTACAAGCTCATCTAACTCTTGCCATAGATCTTGATTTTTCACAGGCTTTTTAGCTGCTGTTTTCCATCCATTTGCTTTCCAGCCTTTCAACCATTGATTTATACCATTTTGAAGATATTTTGAATCTGTGTATATTTTTATTGGATGAGTTTTTTTTAATGCTCTCAAAGTTGCTATAGCTGCCATTATCTCCATACGATTATTGGTAGTTTCTTCTTCCGCACCGTAAATTTCTTTTGATACATCTCCATAGCTCAAGACGGCACCCCAACCACCTATACCTGGATTGCCTTTACAAGCACCATCAGTATATGCAACTATACTTTTTTTCATATTTTTTTATTAACCTGTTTTATATTTGCATTGCTATATATTTTCTTACAAACAATTTTTCTCTCAATAAGTTTTTTTGCCTCTAAACCATCAAACTTAAAAAATATATCTTTTTTGAATACAGCGATAAAATTCTTACTAACTAATCTCTTCATAAGGTTGAGTGCAATACTATCACTTTTATTTATCAACTGAAGGTTCTTACTCAAAAAACCATTAACTAAAAACCTTGATACCAAATTATAAGCTCGAATGTTTTTTGTATCTGCAATTATTATATCGCCATCATCAGCCATACAAAAGTGAAGTTGTTTTAAAAAAATATTTGCATCATCCTTATCATCAAAAAAAGCATGATCAATGACAATCAAATCAAAAAACTTATGATCAAATGGCCATGATGCTGCATCAAACTTACATCCTATAGACTTTGCTTGCTTTAAATACCCACTACAAAATACAAGACTTAAAGAATGTATCTTAGTCAAATATTTTGGTTCACTTGAGCTAATAATCAAGGCTTTTTTATACCATCGATTATGTAAATATCTTGAGATAATCTTCTCTTTAGCTTCCATCACAATCTACTAGCTTTATCATACGTTCAAAATAATCAGGGCAAGTTTTAGTAACAGCTTGGGCATTTGTAACCATTACACCTTCTTGCTTTAAGCCTAATAGTGCTAATGACATGGCAATACGGTGATCGTTGTGGCTATCAACTTCTGCTGATCTAAGATTACTTCTAGCTGGTGAAATAAGTAGAGTATCTTCAGTAGTTTCTACATATACACCAAGCTTAGTGAGCCCTTCTGCCATCGCAGATACCCTGTCTGACTCTTGCCCTCTAGTATGAGTAAGTCCAGATATATGTGTATCACTATCAGCAAAACAAGCAATAGCTGCTAGTGTCATAAAAGTATCTGAGAAATTACGCATATTTACAGTTATACCATTTAAATTCTCTGTACCGATAACTTCAACACCATCATCACAATAATTTACAGAACAACCTATTTGCTCAAGTACCTCTAAAAAGCGGATATCGCCCTGTTTAGAATTTTTGGTTATATTCATAACCTTAATTTTTGAATTTGTAATTGCAGCTAATGCCCAAAAGTATGATGCTGTTGAAACATCAGGCTCTACGACATATTCAAGCGGAGATACATAGCTCGTTTTATCTGTACTATAATCACTACCATCTATACATACCTGCACACCAAACTCTGCCATAACCTTTGCTGTCATTTCAAGGTACGGTTGCTTATGGTTTGTTATTGATTTTAGCTTCAATCCATCTTGCATATATGGTGCCGCCATTAGTAGTCCTGAAGCAAACTGTGAGCTTTTTTTACCATCTACACTTACCGTACCACCTGCAAGTGAATTTGCGTTTATAGTAAGTGGCATCGAGTGATTTTTCGTATGGTATGACGCTTTCATACCTAAAGATTCAAGTGGTACTAGAAGGTCTGCTAATGGTCTATCCATCATTCGAGTTGTTGCTTTTACATGATAGCTAGCATTATCTTGAGTAGCACACATTGGTATTATAAAACGAGTCAAAGTTCCAGATTCATTGCAGAAAATTTCAGCTTGAGAGTTTGGAAACACTCCATCACAGCCCTGTATAATCAGCGACTTTGCTTGCCTGTCATGCTCAAGCTTACAACCAAGCTCTTTTAAAGCTTGTACACAAGCTAATACATCTGCACTATTTGGTAAGTTACTAAGTTTAACCTCGCCTTTTGCCATTGCAGCAATTATTAGTACTCTATTAGCTATACTTTTTGAACCATCTAAATACACTTGTTTAGATATAGGAAGAGCAAATTTAGGTATAAAATTATTCATTGAAATATCATTATAATCACATTTTCTAATATACAAATTATACTAACATATTTGGTGACAATAAATTTATAAAAAAACATGCTTATCTAAACTAAGACCCAAAAGAAAGTTTTATATCTTAACTTTTATTTAGCAAAACTGTTGACAAACGAGAATAACAATATACCATTCCTATCAAAATTCAATACTACCTTAGAAGTTCTCAGAATTTCTGTAAGGAGAGAATCAAATGATAATAAATCATTCTCTACAACCTCCTAGTTGTACATCAATTTAGCGTCCAAAATACTTTGAAATAATTATTGACTTAACTTTTATTAAGAGCGCTTTTCTGTGCCTAGATAAAACTATAGATCGAAATCTTTAACTATTCAAAGTAAAACCATATCACATCAGACAAACCTCTCTAGAAAGGAGTATAAGCATGATTATTAATCAAGCTCAAAATAAGAATTTTATTATAAATAAATCAGATATTATTATATTTTCAATCGCTACTGCTTTAATTTTATTAACAGCATACGCATGGCATGAAATGCATCTTAGTTTTATAGACTCATCATCTGTAGCAAAAATATCATTAGACCCCAGCAACCTACCTTACTATATGCTCCGAACAACAATGCGTTTAGTCATCGGGATGATATTTTCATTTATTTTTGCACTAATTGCAGGATATGCTTGTGCAAAAAACAAGCACTTTGCAAGAGTATGTCTACCAATCATAAACTTCCTAGAATCCGCACCACTACTAGGCTTTCTAACATTCACAACTGCTTTTTTCTTATTTTTATTTCCTCATTCATTAATGGGATTAGAAAGTGCTGCTATTTTTGGAATATTTACATCACAAGCATGGAATATGGCTTTAGTTCTTTATCAAACTATTAGAATAGTTCCTACCGAACTTGTTAATTTAGCAGATGCTTTTAACCTTAATGCTTGGCAAAAATTTTGGAAAATTGAATTACCTTATTCGACACCCGGAATGCTTTGGAACATTATGGTTTCCCAATCTGCAGCATGGTTTGCTATAACAGCAAGTGAGGCTATTCCAGTTGCAACAAATAACATAAATCTACCGGGAGTAGGCTCTTATATTGCCACAGCTTTAGAAAGCTCAAACATTATTGCTATCTTATTTGCTTTATTAGCAATAATAATCAATATTATTCTATTTGATCAGATATTCTTTAGACCTTTAATTAAATGGTCGGAAAAATTCAAATACGAATCTATTAAAACTAGAAGTTCTAGTAATCCCTGGTTATATAGATCATATAAAAAGTCTAGACTAGTTTCATTATTCACTCCACTTATTAGTTTCTTAAAGTTTTGGTCAATCAATGGAGCATCATCTATACGATCACTACTAAACATCTCAATAAACTTTACAGTAAGTCATAATCTTAAAAAAATCACATGTTATATTTGGTACATATGTATAACAGCATTATGCTTATGGGTCGGCAATGCATTGTGGAACTTTTTCCCTAATGGTGATATGACATACCTAATACCATTAATGTTTGAAACTACTTTAAGAGTTGCAATAGCAATGGTTTTAAGTGTGCTTATATGCACACCTTTAGGCATCTGGATTGGTTTATCTGCAAACCGAACAAAAAAGATTCAACCTATAATTCAGGTTTGTGCTGCAATACCTCAACCAATTTTTTTTCCTATAGTAGCAATTTTATTACTTACTAGTGGTGGATCATTAAATGTATGGACTATCCCATTAATAATGACAGGAACTTCTTGGTATGTATTGTTTAATGTTATTGCTGGAGTATCAAGCCTACCTACAGAAATAGTAGAAATGACAAAATCCTTTCAACTAAAAGGTTTGAAATGGTGGTACAAATTCGCAATTCCTGCCGTATTCCCATATATCGTTTGTGGAATAATAAGTGCAGCAGGAGGAGCTTGGAACTCTGCAATTGCTGCTGAAGTTGTAATCTGGGGTTCTGAAACCATTAAAGTTGATGGCATTGGGGCTCTTGTTTCAACAACAACCTCAAACAATCAGATTCATCAAGCAGCTCTAGCAGTAGTAGCACTTTGTAGTTTAGTGGCACTTTGTGTCATCTTTATATGGAGACCTTTATATAAGCTAGCAGAAACAAAATACAAGTGTAGTTAAGAAAATACAAACAGTTAGTTATCAAACTTTGATTTAAAATAAAAGGAATAGAGCAATGGAAAAAATAATTAATCAACAAATAATTAGTGGCTTTAACCTCTCATTAAACTTTAAAAAAGATAAGAAAAATTATCTACAAGTTCTTAATGATGTAAGCATCAGCATAAAAGAAAACGAAATAATAGCTATAGTTGGAAAATCTGGCGCAGGAAAATCTAGTTTACTTAGAGTCTTAAGTGGCTTAATTAAGCCATCTTCAGGGAAATTGTTTTACAAGGCTGATCCTGTTATAAAACCAATTGAAAACACTGGTATGGTTTTTCAAAATTTTGCTTTATTGCCATGGTTAAATGTCTTAGAAAATATTTTATTTGGCACAGATGCTCTTGGTATATCAAGAGCAAAAAGTACTCCAAAAGCTTTAGAAATAATTAAAGATATAGGCTTAAATGGCTTTGAAGATCTGTACACTAGTGAATTATCCGGTGGCATGAAACAACGAGTTGGTTTTGCTAGGGCTCTTATGATTGAACCTGAAGTATTATTTTTAGATGAACCTTTTTCATCCTTAGATATCGTAACAGCAAAAAAACTTAGAGATGATGTAATAAACTTATGGTTAACAAAAAAAACATCCACTAAAGCTATTGTGCTTGTAACCCACAATATCGAAGAAGCTGTTTTAATGGCAGATAAAGTTATTGTACTTGGCAATAACCCTGGCCATATTACATCACAGGTGAATGTTGATATTAGTATGCCCCGTAGAAGCGAAGATCTAGATGTAAAAAAACTAGTTGATAAGATTAGTCTAGAGATGCACAATGCCCATTGAGCTCTTAACCTCGATTTTTGACAGCTTTTTTCATTTTGCCTAAAGCTTCTTCTTCTATCTGTCGGACTCTTTCGGCTGAAATTTTATATTTCGCGGCTAAATCATGTAAAGTAGCTTTTTTTTCTAACATATAGCGAGACATAATTATATCTTTTGTACGATTATCAAACCCTGCTAATACATCTTTTATAACACTTTTAAAATTATCATAATAATCTTGCTGTACAACTTGATGCTCTATGTTTGAGCTTTTATCTTCTAGGTAAAGACTTTGAGCACTAGATTCTCCACCCTCATCATCTGTATATGGTAAATCAAGACTTGCATCTCCTTGACACATCCTTTTTTCCATCTCAACAACTGTTTCTTCTTTTACATCTAGTTCTTTAGCTATCTGTTTTATTTCATCATGTGTTAACCAGTTAGAGCTTTTTTTACTACTACGTAAATTAAAGAATAATTTTCTTTGGGATTTGGTTGTTGCTACTTTTACAATCTTCCAGTTTTTAAGTACAAAATCATGCATTTCTGCTTTTATCCAATGTACGGCAAAAGACACTAACCTTACACCTTGATCAGGATCAAACTTACTTACTGCCTTCATAAGACCAATATTACCCTCTTGAATAAGGTCAGCAGCTGAAAGACCATACCCAGAGAAGTTTCTTGCTATTTTTGTAACAAATCTTAGATGCGCTAACACAAGCTTTTGTGCAGCTTCAAGATCTTTTTTATGCTTATACTTATTTGCTAGCTCTTGTTCCTCTTCTAAGGATAACATTGGTAAGCTATTAACAAAATTCAGATATGAACTTAAGTTATCATCGGAAACGACTGGTAGGGTTTTAGATTTAGTGGCTGGTAGATAGCTCTTTTTAGCCATATATTTCCTTTACGTTTAATAGTATGCTGACTGCTTTAAGCTATTAATCTGTGCTTGCTGTTGTTGTAACACTACCGAAAATTCTTTCTGCATTTGCATAATCATTTGTTGCAGTTGTACTATTTTCTTATCTTGCAAGCCAACATATTGAACTAATCTATCTATATTAGCATTTTTTTGCATTACTTGATTGTACTTCTGCTGAGACTCTTTAAGTTTTTCTAGGTTTATCCAACCAGTATTACCATTTCGATTGTCAACTACTTCACACCATGCATTTTCTTTACAGAAGATTATATTAAATTTATCACGATCCACATAAGCTATAGAACCTTGCTTTTTAGATGTTTCATTATCTGATGCGTATATATCAACTAATTGATGTGGGTCTTTGGTGGTTTCTGCCATTGACTTAGCATCTTCAGTATTTTTTATTGCTGGCTTAGAAACTTTATCACTAGACATTGCAAAAATTTGTGAAAGTGCCAATAAAGATACAGTCACACTTAAAATAATTTTTTTCATTTAACTTTCCTATATATTATATAGAGCTATTATAACTTAGTTTATATGCAAATTTCATTAAGAATTATTAACTTATTTGATTAATTTCTATGTATAAAAAATATAAATCAGACTAAAACACTAAACAGTTACTATATTGCAGATATAATTTATTTATATAAGAAATATTTTGATCTATTATCCATTACTTTAAAAAGCACAAAACTTATATTAATGATAAAAGCAAATTGAGAGAAACTTCGAATAATACATAATATTACCAATCGTTATAACATCACAGATAGCTGTATTTAATAATAAAGCACTTAAAGATTCTTATTAAAAAAAGAAAGTAATTTTTCTGGATTATCATTAAACCAATTATATGCTACAAAACGATGAGCTTCCTCATCTATCCAGATCATTTCTTTTTCTGTTGGAATTTTTTCAAAAATTTGTTTAGAATGTTCTACTTCACCCCACGGATCATTTATATTTTGAAGCATTAGTGTTGGAACAATAGTTTTATCTGCAAATAATAAAGGATTTTGCTTTTCTAGATCAACCCCTTTTTCTTTATATACATCCTTAAGAGAATCAATTATCTCATTGCTTAATCCCAGCTTTTCATAAAACTTTCTAATAGCTAGAGGTTGAGTTATAGCAAGAGCCTTTACATTAGCACTATTATAAAGCTTAGGATTTTTACTCATGGATACCATTTCTTTATATGCTGATTGGCAATGACTTATTAATCCAATAACATCTCCCTTAAGAGAAGGAATATTTGATACAAACTCTATCGCTGCTGCATTATCTAAATTTGCTTTATATGGGTCATGTATTGCGTTTTGTTCTGATTCACTTTCTCCATGGTTTCGCTGATCATACATAAAAACAGAGTATCCAGCATCGACTAAATGTTTTACCGAAGGTAAAAATTCTACATCTTTGGAGTAGCCTGATTTTACAGAACCTTCGTGATTTAAAGAATACCCATATTTTGTAAATGCCAAAGGATGACTAAAAATAATAGTTTTATTTTTTGTTCCCTTTATTAACCAAGCAGCTAAGTTTAAACCATCATCTGTTTTAAAGCTTAGATCCTCATACTCCATACCATAGTCAGATGGTTTTTTTACCAAAGGTTGTTTGTTTATGTAAAGAAACGAGTTTGCCATCATTTCTATCTGAATTTGATTTTCTTCAGTTTGGGAAGCCATAGTTGAATACCTAGCTTTAATTAACAATATGAAATCGTATCAATATTTTTGCCATATTTCAAACAACTAAAATCTCTTATTTTAACTGAAATATGGAAAGCAAATGATTTTTAAAAATGTAAACTTAGGTTTAGAATTATCCTAAAAAAAGACTGTCATTCTTATTGAAAGATACTTTTATAAACACCTTAAACTAAAGGATAGGCGTATCATCTGTAGGAATTTGCTTAGGAAGAAGAGATTCTCTATTTAGGCCTAAGACAACTGCTACAACACCAGCAACATATATAGAAGAATATGTACCAACAATAATACCTAGTATTAAAGCTAATGAGAAATTATGTACTGAACTACCGCCAAAGAAAAACAACACAACAACTACAAGCATTGTTAATCCCGAAGTAAGTATAGTTCTTGAAAGAGTATCGTTAATGCCTCTATTCACTACCTCTGTTACACTCGCTTTACGCATTTTACGGAAGTTTTCACGGACTCTATCATAAATTACAACAGTATCATTAAGTGAATAACCTATAACAGCAAGTACAGCAGCTAACACAGTCAAATTAAACTCAAGTTGAAATGCAGCAAATACTCCAAGTATAACTATCGGATCATGAAGTAATGCCAAACAAGCACTTATACCAAACTTCATCTCAAATCTTGCCGATATATATATAAGTATGCAAACAAGTGCAATAATTATCGCTAAGATACCATTACTCGCTAGCTCTTTCCCTACTTGTGGCCCTATATAATCTACACTTTGAACTTGAGCATTTAGCGTCTGTTCAACATCTTTATGAAGTAATTGTTGAGCTTCATCTAAGTTTTCTGCTTTTGCATTTACTTCATCCGGTGCAAATTTGATTAGGTAATTATTATTTTCACCAAAAGTTGTAATATCTGTATGTTTGAAACCAATTTTTTCAAGCTTATCAGCTAAAACATCTGAATCAACTGATTGCGAAGTATGAATCTGAACCTGATAACCACCAGTAAAATCAAGACCAAGATTTAAACCTTTAGTAAAGATGAAAAATAGTGATACTATTATCATAACAACAGATAAAATAGTTGTGTATTTTTTAATTCCTAAAAAGTCTATCTGTGTTTTTTGTTTAAAGAATTCCATTGCTTATATTCCTATAGAAATTTTTTCTAATTTCTTTTTCTTGCCATAAACAAAGTTTGTCATAGCTCGTGATACTGTAACAGCTGTAAACATTGAAGTTACGATACCGATCATTAGTGTAATAGCGAAACCTTTAACAGCACCACTACCCACAAAGAATAAAATCACAGCCACTATAAGTGTAGTTATGTTCGAATCAACAATAGTTGCAAATGCTTTTTCATAACCTACATGAATAGCACTTTGACGAGGCATCCCTGCTCTTATCTCCTCACGAATACGCTCAAAAATAAGTACATTACCATCTATCGACATACCTAAGTTAAGTACAATACCTGCTATACCTGGTAGTGTAAGAGTTGCACCTGGAATTATAGACATCACTGCGACAATCAAAAGCAAGTTCATAACTAGTGCAACATTTGCAATTACACCAAAGACTCTATAGTAAGCAAGAATGAAAACTATTATTGCTACTAGGCCTAAAGCTATAGACAACATACCTTTGTCAATATTATCCTTACCTAAGCTTGGACCTATTTGTTGCTCTTGGACAATATGTACTGGTACTTGTAAGGCACCTGATTTTATCATCAATGCAAGATTATTTGCTTCTTTTTGACTTAATCCTGTAATTTGGAAATGAGACCCTAAAGCAGATTGAACTGTTGCCACATTGATAAGCTTCTCAACTTTACTGACAACATTTCGCTCTTTACCATCTTTATCTTTTACTTTTTCATAAGTAGTATTTACAAGCATTACACCCATTGGGTTACCAATATTCTTGCTTGTTACTTTTCTAAAGTTAGTAGCTGCACTTCTACTTAGCTCTACTGCTACTATAGGAGTACCGGTTTGATGATCAACTGATGGACTAGCTCCAATAATATCAGCACCACCAGCAACAGCAGCACCTTTTAAGCTATAGTAACTTTGATAACCTCGACCATTATCTAAAGAATAAACCTTATAACCTTGCTCTTCTGTAGCTAATCTATCCGTAACAGGATTAACCATATAGAAACTAGCTGTAGATGTCCCACCTAGTATTTGCTTAGCTTGAGTAGCATCTTGCATGCCTGGAATTTCAATTACCACACGATTTGCTCCGGCTTGAGCAACTGAAGCCTCAGCCACACCCAAAGCATTTATACGATTACGCATAACTGTCACAACTTGCGAAATAGCTCCTTGTTCTAGCTGAAGCATTTTAGGGCTGTTGTATGTTATAAATATAGTATTATCTTTTGTGGTGTATACAATATTCGCATCTTGAGTTTTCTTAAACTCACCATTCAAGTAGCTTATAAGTTTTGCAGTATCTTCTGAGCCTGAAGTAGTTACAGATACAAAATTAGAATCCTGGTACTTTTGAGGTACTTTAATTTTAGCTCTATCTTCGGCTTTTGTAGAGTTTTCTATGCTTATATTTGCATCTTTAGCAGCACTTAAAACTGTACCTAAAGTATTATCAAGTTGAGCATCTATTGCAGAGTTTGTATCAGCCTCAAGCATAAGATACATACCACCACGAAGGTCAAGACCTAAGTTCATTGGGTTTGCGCCTAAAGCTGTCATCCATGCTGGAGCATTTGATAACATATTCATTGCAATTACAAAGCTATCACCGAGATTCTCTTTAATAGCTTTCTTTGCTTTTAGCTGATCTTCAACATCAGCAAATATTATAGATATATTAGATTTGTTATCTGATAATTGTGCTTTTTGGTAAGCTATATGATCTTTAACAAGAGTCGTTTCAATCTTAGAAAGAGTCTGCTGTGAAACATTACCATCTTTAGGAGATATTTGTAGTGCTGGGCTTTTACCAAAAAGATTTGGGATAGCATAGAACAATGCTAATGCCAAAACAAATACTATCAATACATTTTTCCACAACGGAAACTGATTAATAGGAAGATTTTTATTAAAACTCATTGAGGGATTCCTTTATTGAAAGAAAAAGATCTACTTGTTAGACCATATTTTGAGATTATGCTTTTGTTGCACCTTTAGGTAAGATGTTTGCTACTGCATTTCTTTGTACTTTGATAGTTACACCTTCAGAAATTTCTAAGTCTACAAAAGACTCATCAATTTTAGCTATTTTACCAATCATGCCACCATTTGTTACAACTTCATCACCTTTTGAAAGCTCTGATAACATTTTACGCAGTTCTTTATTTTTCTTTTGTTGCGGTCTAATAAGTAGAAACCAAAATATAGCAAAGAAAACCACAAGCATTAAAATAGAGCTCATAGGATTCCCACCCGCTGAAGCAGCAGCTTCCGCCGCAAAAGAATTAGTTGTTAAAAGAACAATTGCTGATAATGATAATAGTATTTTTTTCATTTTCTCTCCTAGAGATATTTTTAATTTTTGACTACAAAAGTTTACAGTAGAAGATTAATTTTATCAATTAGTTATTTGAGCAATGATCTAGTTATACTAATCATACAACAAATCATGCTAAAGTTGTTTTAAATAAAAGACAAAAAAAGTAAAGTATAATCTGATCATGTTAGAACTTTATTTTTTTGCTCAAACTTATGTTTAGTGCATAACTTCAGTTATAATATTGTTATACAAATAAACACCTATAAAACTATCAATGAAAGATATTTCGTCCCATACACCGATGATTCAACAATTTTTAAAGATAAAAGCCCAATACCCAGATATTATGCTTTTTTATCGTATGGGAGATTTTTATGAGTTATTTTTTGAAGATGCTATTAAGGCTGCTGAAATACTTGAAATAACCCTAACAGCTCGCGGTAAATCAAATGGTGAACCTATCCCTATGGCTGGCGTGCCATATCATGCAGCAGAAAATTATATTGCTAAAATGGTTAGAAAAGGTTTATCAATAGCTATATGTGAACAAATAGGTAATCCAGCTACATCTAAAGGTCCTGTTGAGAGAGGCGTAACTCGTATTATCACACCAGCCACAGTATCTGAAGAAGCTTTTTTAAGCACAAAAGAAGACAGTATTCTGCTAAGTATATTTGCTAAAAACAACAAATACCACCTAGCCTATACAAGCTACACTCAAGGAAAGATCTTTTTATATAAAACCCTAACAAATACTACAGAGCTAAAAAATGAAATAGCTAAGCTTAATCCAAAAGAAATAGTTACTAACAGCCAAGACTTATCCCAAGATAAATCATTTGAAACAACTATTAGCTATCTTGAAGAATGGTATTACAGCAACTTTAAAGCTAAAAAGCACATTACCAATGCCCTTGACATAACACTTGCCAAATCTACACTAGAAAAATACAAACCTGATCAGATAACTGTAATTGGCTCGATTATAGCTTACCTTGCTTACACACTTAAACAATTACCTACTCACATAACAGCCATTCAATCTAGCAACAATGAAAGTACCTTAAACATAGACCATAACAGTAGAACAAACCTTGAGATTGATAGTAGCTCAAAAGCTAGCCTGATAAATATCATTGATAAATGTAAAACAAGTTTAGGTAGTAGACTTTTAAGAAGGTACTTTAAATCACCAACAAAAAACCTTAATAAAATAGCTGCTCGCCATGCAATAATCAATGCTTTCACAAAATCTCATGCATTCCAAAAAACTCAAGATACTCTTAGTTATATAAATGATATTGAGCGAATAATTTCTCGCGTAGCTTTAGGTACAGTAAAACCTAAAGATTTAGTATCACTTGAAAGCTCACTAACTCAATTACCACAGCTAAAGCAACAGTTAACTGAAATAGACTCTAAAAAACTTCTTGAACTTAATAACAAAATCCACAACCTAGATGATTTAACAAAACTTCTAAATAAAGCGATTATTGACAACCCTCCTGTAACGATAAGAGATGGTGGCGTAATAAAAACTGGTTTCGATACTGAGCTTGATGAGTTAAAGTCTATCAAAGATAACTCTTATGAATTTCTACTAGAATTTGAGAGACAACAAAAACAAAAAACCGGCATAAACAATCTCAAAGTTGGCTACAATAGAGTTCACGGCTACTATATAGAGATGTCAAAACAGTATGCTGAGCAAGTACCAAGTGACTATATCCGCCGTCAAACTCTAAAGGGAAATGAACGATATATCACAGAAGAGCTAAAAGAGTTTGAATCTAAGATACTAACATCAAAAGAAAAAGCACTAGCTCGTGAAAAACTCGTTTATGATGCACTCTTACAAAATATTCTTAGTTACTACGCTCAAATTCAAGAAACTGCTGAAAGTATTGCTAAGGTTGATGTACTAACAAACTTTGCTGAAAGAGCTATAAAACTTAACCTAACCAAGCCAAACTTTAATACTTCAAACAAACTAGAACTTAAAGAGGTTCGACACTTAGCAATTGAGCAAAATATAGATGAGCCATTTATCCCTAACGATACAAACCTTAGTAAAGACACACATAACCTAGAGATAATTACAGGCCCAAATATGGGTGGTAAGTCTACATATATGCGACAAGTTGCTCAGCTTATCTTCCTTGCTCATATTGGCTCATTTGTTCCAGCAACTACAGCTAGTATTTGTGACATAGATAGTATTTATACTCGTATAGGTGCATCTGACGATATATCTAGTGGGCGTTCGACATTTATGGTCGAGATGACAGAAACAGCTTATATTCTCAATAGTGCTACAGATAAGTCTCTAGTGATAATGGATGAAATTGGTCGAGGGACAAGTACTTTTGATGGTCTTTCCTTAGCTCAAGCTTGTGCTGAAAAATTTGCAAAAATTGGAGCATTTACTCTTTTTGCAACACATTACTTTGAACTTACTGAACTTACTACTAAATACCCAAATATCAAAAACATCCACTTTGAAGCAAAAGAGTATAAAGACGATATTTACTTTATGCACAAAGCTATAGAGGGTGCTGCTAAGAAATCATATGGTATACAGGTTGCTAAGCTCGCAGGTATCCCTAACGATGTTTTAAAATCTGCCAAAAAAAACCTACATAATCTTGAGAATAAATCTTCCATAATCGAAGCTAATTCACCTCAAACTACACTTTTATTCGAAGAAACTGAAACTAGTCAAAAACCAAACCCTCTAAAAGATAAACTTAAAGAAATCGACATCAACAACCTAACACCTATAGCTGCACTGAATTTACTCAGTAAATTAAAAGACCTTATATAGACTTACTTTTTTAATCACTTTATACTTAAAATAATCTATACATTATAAACCTGAACATGAAAAAAATATTACCTACGGTTAGCTTTTGTCTAGTTTTTATTCTAACTTCATATTTTATTCTAACTTCATATTCAGCTCCAAAAGATTTCATGGGTATGAAAAAAGGAGAGGTTGAATTTCAATCAATCAACATTTTTGATGCAACGGTTATATACCCTTACCCAACATGGTTTAAAAGTGGACTAATAGGTAATGCAAAAAACAATCAAAAAGGCCCCTTGTTTTCTACTACACAAATTCCAACAGGACAAACTTTTAAAGATTGGAATGAAAAATATACAATCAATGCTATCTACGGTAAATACCAAAAAAATCTTGATCTAAATAAATTTATGAGCTACTCAATAGCCAAGCTGATGAACCAATGTAAAAAAGAAGATATGGAAGGTAAAGCACTATTAAATAAAAAGAATGATCTTATGATGGTGATATATTGTGGTAAATATTCAAACAATTCTAAAAAAGGTGAAATTGGAATATTCAGATATACAAAATACAAAGATACTTATTTTAATATTTCTCAACGCTGGAAAGTTGATTCTTTTAATGTGAAAAATATAAATTCAGTACCTCTTAAAAAATTAGGTATAACTCAAGCAAACTTCAATAAAGCTACAGAAGAAATAATGAAAGCATCATTCTCAGAATCATTAAGACCTGTAAACTAAGATAATTTATAATTGGAGATTTAGGATAAATTTCTCTTGACTAGTTATATAAAGCTCCTCAATTTGCTATAATTTTACAAATATAATTTTAAATACTTAAATAAGGTAGTCACTAATGGAATCTACAGACAATCAACCATCATTCTTAATTCAAAAAGTTTATACAAAAGATGTATCTTTTGAGTCTATTAACTCTCCAGCATCTTTCAAAGATGAGTGGAACCCAGCATCTGAATTTAATATCGATATAAACACAAAAAAAATGGATGAAGAAAATTTTGAACTTGATCTAACAATAACTATCACAACTAAAAATAATGAAACTAATGTGTATATAGTTGAAGTGACTCAAGCAGGTATTTTTACAATAGCAGGTATGGAAGAAGCCCAAATTGAATCAGTACTTAATACATACTGTGCAAATACACTATTTCCTTATGCTAAAAGAGTAATTGACTCTTCCATTATGAAAGGTGGATTCTTGCCACTGAACTTAGCTCCAATAAATTTTGATGCTATTTACATGCAAAAAAAAGCTAACCAAAGCCAAGAGCAGTCACATTAATCTAAAGGTTCTTTAAATATGCAAAACACCGAAAATAGCTTTATTAAAGTTTTAGGCTGCATAATGATAATAGTCGGCACAATGATTGGTGCTGGTATTCTTGCCTTACCAATAATCACAGCTAAACTAGGTTTTTTGCTCGGTTCATTTTTGATTATAGTTATATGGTCAATTATGACATATACAGCTATTATAATATCTGATATCTCATGTAGTATGCCCTATGGTTCTAGCTTTAAAAGCATTGCTGAAAAATATCTTGGTAAAGCTGGTGGTATAGTGGCAACTATAGCGTTTTTATTATTGATGTACTTTATAAGTACAGCCTATATCTCTGCAGCGGCATCTTCAATGTCTGTTGATTTCCCAAGTATTAGTGAAAAATACTCGTCAATCCTTTTCGTTTTGATATTTGGTAGTATTGTAGTTCTTGGTACAAGATTTGTTGATTATGCAAATAGGTTTTTCATCTCACTGAAAATCATAATACTAGTTATTTTATGTGTGGTTTTTAACAGATACATCGAGTCTGCAAATCTTTTGGTTTCACCTGTAGATCTTGGTGCATCATTATTAATTTCAATTCCTGTTTTTACTACATCTTTTACATCTCACATCATTGTACCAGCACTTTCTGATTATCTTAATAAAAATGCTCGTGATATGAAAAAAGCTATAATTATTGGTAGTGTAATACCTTTAATTCTTTATATAATCTGGGTAGTGACTATATTAGGCGTACTACCATTACATGGCCCTGTAAGTTTTATGGGCTCAATCTTTGATCACATTCCAGTAGGCAAAGCAAATATAGACAACATCTTAACTACTATAGGAAACAAAATACATACTCCCGTAACAGATGCTGTATTACATATATTTACTTATGTAGCTATTATGACTTCTTTCTTAAGTGTAAATCTATCACTATTTCACTTCAATATGGATACATATAAATTACACAAACTTAAAACTATAACTGGCTATTCTATTGCTGCCATTTTAACATTTGCTATACCGCTTATAATCAACCAAATGGATCCAAATATCTTCATCTATGCAATGACTTGTGTAGGCTTGTCGATAGCGGTATTACTAATGATTATGCCAGGTCTAATGGCGTTTAGAATGAACTCTTTAGGTGAATCATTTAACTATAAAATATCTAGCTACAAAGTCCTTTGGATAATATCAATACTTTCAGGAATAATAGTCCTTTCGTGTGTGATAGCATAACCCTTATGGCAAATATTGATTACATTGATAAATTCTTAGATAACCTCCTCTACCATAAAAAATACTCCGATAAAACTATAACAAGTTATAAACGAGATTTAGAGCAGCTTGATAAGTCTATTGAAGGTAAAGATATTGTTAGCATTTCAAGCCAAGACATTCAACTTTGGATAAAAAAAGAACATTCGAAAGGCTCATCAGCTAAAACACTACAGCGAAAACTTAGTACAGTTAGAAGCTTTTTTAATTTCATGATAAATAGTGAAGTTACTACCATAAATCCTGCAGCAAATATAAAAGCACCTAAAAGCTCTAAGAAACTGCCAAAAGCGATGAATACTAATGAGCTAGCATTCTTACTAGATATAACTCCTAGTACAGTCATAGAGGCTCGTGATATAGCTAGTTTTGATTTGCTATATAGTTGTGGTATCCGATTAAGTGAACTTTCAGCTATACAGCTTAAAGATATAAATCACTCGCAACAAAGCATTAGAGTTACAGGCAAAGGCAACAAAGAAAGAATCGCATACTTCGGTAATAAAACTTCTGATAGCTTACAAAGATGGTTAAAGATTCGTGACTCTTTTAATCCTCAATCAAACTACTTGTTTATATCTCAAAATGGAACTCATCTAACAAACAGATCCATCCAAAAACGCTTGGAGATATTTGCTAAAAAATACGCTTCTAAACATATTCATCCACATATGCTTAGGCACTCTTTTGCTAGTCATGTTTTAGATTCTTCAAAAGATTTATTAGCAGTGAAAGATCTACTTGGTCATGCTGATATCTCAAGCACACAAATATATACTCATTTAAACTTCCAGCAATTAGCTAATGTATTTGACAATGCTCACCCAAGAGCTAAGAAGAAATAATATAAAGATTTTATTGTTTATCCTACACAAAAAAATCTTCAAGATTTAAATCAAATTCTCGATTAAACCTTTCAAAATCATCTTCAGAAATTATTATATCTAAAAGGTAGTTACCTTTTTCAGAAACGCCCTCTTTTTCAACTACTCCAAGCTCATACATTTTAGATCTAATTTTTGAATACTTTGGAGGTAGCTCTAGTGTTTTGCTGATCCAAGTAGAGTTAAAATAAGTCGCTAAACTTTCATAAAATTTACCAACTCCATTACCTGTTTCAGCAGATAAATAAACTCTCGCTACGATATTATCTTCTGGCTCATTTATCTTGATAAAACTTGGGGCAACATTTTTTATTTTATCAATTTTGTTATAAACACAAACCATAGGCTTATCGCCAATACCAATCTCAGTAAGTACTTTCTCAACTTGCTCAATATAGCTTTTATAATCATCATCAGCATAATCAATTACATGCACTAATAAATCAGACTCTATCGCCTCTTCTAATGTTGCATGAAAAGCCTCTACCAAATCATGAGGCAGGTTTTTAATAAACCCTACAGTATCGGAAAATATAACCTCGCCAAGCTTTGGTACATTCACATTTCGTAATGTTGGATCTAAAGTTGCAAAAAGCTGATCTTTAGCTAGCACATTAGCATTAGATATTTTATTAAATAATGTCGATTTACCAGCGTTTGTATAACCTACGAATGATATTGTTGGGATATTATTTTTACGACGAGATGATCTGCTTAAATGCCTGTGATGTTTTACTTTTTCAAGCTTTTGACTAATCTGCTTAATGCGTTGACGGATAAGTCGCCTATCTATCTCAAGCTGTGTCTCACCAGGACCACCTCTTACACCGATACCACCTTTTTGTCTCTCTAAGTGAGTCCAGCCTTTTACTAGTCTTGTTGACTGATAATTTAGCTGTGCCAACTCAACTTGTAGTTTACCCTCGTGAGTTTTTGCTCGCAGTGAGAATATCTCAAGAATAAGCCTAGTTCTATCCATGATTTTACACTCAAGAAACTTCTCAATATTTCGCTCTTGAGATGGACTTAACGGATGGTTAAATACTACGACATCAGCATCTAGCTCATCGCGTTTATTTTTAATCATCTCCATCTTACCCATACCGCATAAGTACTTTATTTCAGGCTCAGGGTGATTATAGCTTAAACTTTCTAGTACTGTTTTTTCAGCAGCAGAGACCAAGCCCTCAAGCTCAGCTAAATCGGCATTTAAACCACGATGATATTTAAAGTTTATATTTACAAGTAAACATTTGCTACCTGCATCATAAGATTCGAAAAATTCCATTAAATAATATTACTCCGAATGGAATGAATAGATAAATTCTTTAAGAAAATAAAGAATTTTGTAGGAGCTTGAATCACACCTCGACTTAGCTCAGTGCTTTGATTCAAAATAATGTAGATGTTATTATTCAGCTGTGTTACCAACATTTTCTTGAGATTCAAGATCATCAGAATGTACTTCATCAACATTATCAGAACTATCTTCATTTTGATTTTGGTGATATGGGTTAAATGAGCTGTAAACCATTCTTACACTTTTAGCTGGCACTATAGTAGAAATCGCATGCTTATAAACCATTTGGTTTACAGTATTTCTAAGTACGATACAAAATTGGTCAAACGCTTCTACTTGACCTTGTAGTTTAATACCATTTACTAGGTATACAGATACACTTACTTTCTCTTTTCTTAGAGCATTCAAGAATGGGTCTTGTAAAGATGATATTCTAGACATTGTTTCACTTCCTTTTTATTATTTTGTTATTGTTATTATTTTATCAAGTTGGACAATTAAATTTTCCGAGTATATTCTAACAAGAATAATAGTCATCGGCAAATTTTTATTTTATTAGAAACGACTATGGCTATATCTCAATACTAACCGAAGAAAAAGGATTCAAAAATAAAGATTCTACGGACTCCAAGTCCCCATTAGCTGTTAAAAAAGGTATAAATTTAGTAATAGTCCCCTTATTATCACCGATTAGCTTCCATGAAGTTGCTTTAAAATTATCATCATTGACCAAATACTCTACTCTTCCAGTTGCATCACCTATAAACAAATAATGTTTACCATCATGGTCATCAAACTCTTGAGATTGCTTAATATAATCCTCAACACTAGCATTACGAAGAATTTTCCAAATATGGTTTTTCCAACCACTACTATGCGGAAGGTATTTTACAAGTCCATTCATAAAAACAGCTACTACGCCTATCGTTTCACCATCTTTCGATGTAACTGAATGAATATCATCGACAGTATCCCAAACGGAAAGTGTTAGTTGTTCTTGATGTCTGCCATCTAATTCTCCTCGACTATAAGGCAAAAAATACGCACTAGTGCCTGCTTTCACAATAAAGCCATCTATATTGTTATCCCTAGTATAAACAACCTCTGATGCTTCTATTGGATGATTATATCTAGCAACCCGCTCACATTGATCTCGTGAACTTAAAGAGTATTTACAATAATGAACATAACTTACTGTTGCAGAAGTATTAGAAGTCACTATTACGCCTTTAAGTTTAGACTTATTATAGATAGGATAAATATGTTCTATATTGTTTTTTGCTTCAACACCTTTCAACTTAAATTGCTGCTTAGTTTTGTCTTCAACGGTTAAAGAGTCTTTGGCATATTCATTATAGCTCATCTTATAGAAGTCTAATGTATAGTTTGGCACAGACTCATTTACAGCTACTATACCAAAACTATTTTTATCAAAAGAAAGTCCTTTAACAAAAACGATATTATTTGTGCCACGAATAGAACTTAAGTGCGACATCTCCTGCCAAGTATTTAATCCACTATTGTAGGCGTAAATAGCTATATTACCACTATTATCTGAAGCTATAACACCTCTAAGTACACCTGTTGCATTCTTAACAGCTGATAAACTTCTGACAAAACCACTATTTAAAGCTCCACCCAAACTGACCCAGTTTCCCGTCCACGATTTACTAGCTTTATCATATTGCAAATATGCTAAGCCACTATCATCAGACTCTTTAAAAAGAGCTACAGGATTACCATCATAGTTTGAAACTAAAACAGACTGAGTAGTTAAATCATTTAAAGCAAAGCAAAAAGAAACACCAAAAAAAGACATAAAAAAAAATGAAAATATAGTCTTCATATACATATCAACAAAATACATCGTATATTTCATAATAAGATATTACGGATACATAATCAACTATTTCATTTTGACTGATATCTTTATGTTTACGAACTTTACATAGATTTTAGTTTAATTAACTATCACAGCCTTTGTTAAGAGCACTACAGTTAACTTCTTTATAATTACTCGTTAAAACCCTTCCTATGGTAATCTCTTTATCAGCAAGAGCTACCTTGATATTAGTTGAAATTTCACTACTGCTCATTCCACCATTATTGGTGATAGCAACTCCAGTAATTTTATAGAAAGTTGATACTTGACTTGCATTAAATAAAATATCAGCTGATAAAGGCGTCGATTGAGTCTTCACATTACTGCGTGCTTTAAAGATGATATGAGATACATTATCTATCTTTGAGTCTTGATCTACTGATGTATAAATATACATAGTATTCGCTTGAGAGTATTTCATTAGAACTTCTACAGCTTTTTTACTTATTTGATTAAAAATCAAATTATATTTATGAGACCCATTTTTAACTACTATATCCTCACTAGCATAATATTTACCATCTTTAGAGTTTTTACTAATTATCTCAAGGTTAAAATCACGATCTTTATAGTTATTAATTTCTAAAATATTGTTCTTATAATCTATTTTCATCTCAGATTGAACCGAAGAGTTGTTAGATATTAAGCTACAGCTTGATATAACTACTGCTATTAAAATTAGCATAAGTATTTTTCTCATCAAAGATATCCCTTACCAAAATATTCTAAAACCTCGCGCTTTTTGCTAGCACTTTCCATATCAATTAGTTTAATCTCACCCTTCCAGTTTCTAAGCCAAGTAAGTTGGCGTTTTGCAAGTTGTCTTGTGGCTACTATTCCTTTATGCAAAAATTCCTCATAAGATATATTTCCATCAAGATATTCCCATGCCTGCCTATAACCAACACTTCTAATAGCTGTAGTATCAATAGTTAGATTTGGGTTTTCCCTAAGAGTTTTAACTTCATCAAGAAAATCATTTTCTATCATTTGTTTGAATCTAGTTTCAATATTGCTATGAAGTAAGTTTCTATCTTGTGGAACTATAGCACATAATTTTAGCTCTTCTTCTAAAGCTCCCACTTTCGCTGTTTGTACAAGCTCTGAGTACTTTTTACCACTAATCATAATAACTTCTAAAGCTCTAAAGATTCTTTGCTGATCATTTGCATTTATTTTATCTGCAGCTTGCAAATCAAATTGCTTTAATTGCTTATAAAGATACTCTAAACCCTTAGATTTACACTCAAGCTCAAGTGTAGCTCTAATCTCAGGATCACTTTCTGGCAATACAGATAAACCCTCTATCAGACCTTTAAAGTAAAGCATCGTACCACCGACAAGTAACACTTCCTTATCTCTAGCCCAGATTTCAACTTTAAGTCGATTAACTTCTCTTATAAAATCTGCTACTGAAAAGGACTCTGTTGGTTCTATAATGTCAATTAAGTGATGAGGAATCCCTTCCATCTCATCAACAGTTGGCTTAGCCGTGCCAATATCCATATCTTTATAAACAAGCGATGAATCAACACTGATAATTTCAGCATTTATTTTTTTAGCTATTGAGATAGAAAGAGCTGTTTTACCTGAAGCAGTTGGTCCAGCAATACCATATATAGATTTAGTCATTAGATATTTTGAGTATTAATTTTCACAGGAACTTCTGCTCTTACGGTTTGCAAGTAGTAGTTTAACTCTTCAGCTTTATAGGCTTGGATTACTTGCGTAGGAACACTAGCTTTTTTACTATCTAATGGAATAACTTTTGTTACTTTGTAAACATAATTTGTACCATCAGTATCTTGAGAAATTAAATACTGAGAGTTAGTGTTTGCTAACACAAAGTCTACAAACTCTTTAGGTAGGCTACTATCATCAGAAGATACCGTAGCTTTTTCAAAACCTTGTGATACTTTTTTACTATCCTGTAAATTAGCAGCTATTTTTTGAGCCTCTGTTACAGCTAGTTCTTTAGACTTTTGTTTTATATATTCTTGAGAAACCTTATCTTTAACTTCTTCAAAAGTTTGCTGTGCTGTCGGAGTCATTCCATCAATATGATATACCACTGTTTTATCATCAGATATTGGCAACGCTCCATATTTCTGGGTATTTGTAAAAAATAAACCATTTTGAAGACCTTCTATATCTTTAGAATCATTATCTATGATATTACTAAACTTTGAATCACCAAGCTTTTTAGAAACTTGCTCAAACTTTATACTATCAATATTTTGAGTATATGTATTATAAGTTGCAAGTGCAGTTCTATTTTGGATAATATTTTTTATTGTTGCTTTGGTTTTATCATCAAATTTTTTGAATAAATCTTTATTTTCATTATAGTACTGTTTTATCTGCTCATCAGAAATTGTTTCTTTTGACTTAAAGTCATCTTTTGAAATCAAATAATAACTAATTTTTGCTTTTGCAGGATTTACATATTCAGCCTTATTAGTATTATAGAATTTTTGTAGCTCTACATCTGTTGGCTTAATATCAGACTCCAAATCTTTTGGAGTAAGTTTAATATACTCAATATCTTTACTAACAGCGTAAATATTTTTTAATTGATTAGTTTCATCTTCTGTAATAAAAGCTGTTTGCTCAATCGTACCTGGGATTAATGATGCTGTAATATTCTGTGAAAGTATCGCCTCTAATCTTGGCATACCACCAACATAACTAGCAACTTGAGCTAATTTCTCACTTGAAAACTTACCTGATTTGTCAAAAAACATTGGGTTAGTAAATATAGCGCTTTGTAAAGCCAATTTAGAAACCTGAATATTATGGTTTTGAGCATCTGCTAATACTAGGTATTGATCTACCATTTGAGCTAATACTTGGCGTTTCTGAGCATTTGTCGTTGCTCCACTAGCATTTTGCTGGAGCTGCTGAGAACTTATCTCATTATCACCTACTTTAGCAACATAAGAACTGCCTGCTCCAATATTAGTAAAGAAAAAACTCATACCTGTAATCACAAAAACAAAACTTATTGTTATTACAACTATCCAAGTGAATGGTCCTTTGAGCCTGTCATTAAAAGACTGTAACATTTTTTTAATCCTATGGTTTAATCAAGATATTATTATTTTATGTATATTATAGATAAAAAAAAGGCACACCGTTAAGCATGCCTTTAAAAAATCACTAAATTGTGAATTTTATTTACTTCTGTACTGCGTCTTTAAGACCTTTACCAGCTTTGAAGCTTGGTACAGTAGATGCTTTAATTTTGATAGTTTCACCAGTCTTAGGGTTTCTTCCATCTCTAGCACTTCTTTCTTTAACTTGGAAAGTACCAAAGCCAACTAAAGTTACGCTATCATTGTTTTTTAATGCTTTAGTTACAGATGCAATAGTAGCATCTAAAGTTTTTGCAGCAACTTCTTTAGTTACATCAGCTTCTTTAGCTATAGCACTTACTAATTCACTTTTATTCATTTGAGACTCCTTTTTATTAACAAACGACTTGTGTCACTAGAATTTATAACACTAATATTTTGCAGTTTCAACAAAAAAAACTAAAAAACCTTAGATAACACCTCTTTTATATGGTTTACAGGGGTTATTTGCAGATTTTCTGTAATTTCTTTGTCAATGTCTGCTAGGTTTTTAATATTTTGTTTCGGTATTAAAACCTCTTTAATACCACCTCTTAAAGCAGCTAAAAGTTTCTCTTTTAAGCCACCAATTGGTAACACATCACCACGCAAAGTAACCTCACCTGTCATAGCAATATCATTTCTGATAGCTTGACCTGTGTACACAGAAACTAAAGCTGTTGTCATCGCAATACCCGCACTAGGACCATCTTTTGGAGTAGCTCCCTCTGGCACATGAATATGAACATCTTTCTTTTCATAAAAATCATCAACAAGATCATAATCTTTTGAAATAGATCTCACAACACTCAAAGCAGCATCTATTGATTCTTTCATCACATCACCAAGGCTACCAGTATATTTTATCTTACCTTTACCAGGCATTGCTAATGCTTCAATAGTTAATAAATCACCACCAACAGATGTCCAAGCAAGGCCTGTTACCTGACCAATTTTAGCCTGAGTATTCTTAATACCATAATCAAATTGTTGAACACCCAAATAATCAGCTAAATTCTTTTGAGAAATTGAAACTTTTTTAGTATCTGGATCAACCAACAAATTTTTAACAGATTTTCGACAAATCCCGTCTATTTTTTGTTGTAAATTCCTCACACCAGCTTCTCTTGTATAATATCTAACAATATCCAAAGTAGCTTTTGGTGTAATAGCTAATTCTTTAGTAGTTAAACCATTATTTTTTAAAGATTTTGGGATCAGGTACTGCTTAGCAATCGCTTGCTTTTCTAACTCAGTATAACCTGCTAAATGAATGATTTCTAATCTATCACGCAAAGCTGGATCAATATCTAATGAGTTTGCTGTAGCAACAAACATCACTTTAGATAAATCATAATCAATCTCAAGATAATGATCATTAAAAGTATTGTTTTGCTCAGGATCTAAAACCTCTAGCAATGCTGCTGAAGGATCTCCTCTAAAGTCAGCAGAAATTTTATCAATCTCATCTAACAAAAATAATGGATTCTCTGTTTTAGATTTAACTATCTTTTGGATAATCTGACCAGGCATAGAACCTATATATGTACGACGATGTCCACGGATCTCAGATTCATCACGCACGCCACCTAATGCCATGCGCACATACTCACGTCCAGTAGCACGAGCGATAGACTGACCTATAGATGTTTTACCAACACCTGGAGGGCCTACCAAACATAATATAGGCGCTTTTGCATTAGTATCTTTCTTAATTTGTACTGCTAAATGCTCAAGTATTCTATCTTTAACTTTTTTGATACCGTAATGATCTTTTTCTAAGATTTTCTCAGCCAGGCTAATATCTTTCTTTACTTTAGTTTTATTACCCCAAGGCAATGAAAGTACTGTTTCAATATAGTTTCTCGAAACAGCAGACTCAGATGATGATGGTGGCATTGCTTTAAGCTTTTTAAGCTCTTTAAAACATTTCTCTTTTGCTTCATCTGTCATCTTAGACTTTTCTATTCTATTTTTAATTGCCGAAACTTCTGATTCTTCATCCGCCTCACCAAGCTCCTTATAGATAGCTTTTACTTGTTCATTAAGATAATACTCACGTTGGTTTTTATCAACCTGAGCTTTTACTCGATCCTTTATCTTTGCTTCAAGCTCTAAAATCTCAAGCTCTTCTTCAAGATAAGTTAAAAGTAATAAGGCTTTATTCTTAATATCTGTAGCTTCAAGAAGTTTTTGTTTTTTCGAGATATCTGTATTTAAGATAGTTGCTATCTCATAGATAAAATTCTCAGGCTTTTCAGTGTTTACAATCGCACCTAAAGCTTCTTTTGTAATTTTATTGCTTATTTCAGCAAAATACTTCAATGATTCAGATATAGATAACAATATAGCTTTCATCTCTTTATCTAAAGATTTCATATCGTATCTATCATCAACAAATAAACTATCAAGATTTGCGTACATACAGTCTTTTTCATCTGCATACTTTGCTACTAATCTTTTTGCTACGCCTTCAACGATAATTTTTAAGCTACCATCTGGCAGTTTCATTATCTGAACTATCTTAGCTAGAGTAGCAATATCATAGATATTTTCAGGATTATCTCCTGTGCTTGAACCATTTTTTTGAGTAGCTAGCAGTACAAAATTATCATAATTATTTGATGACTCTTTTACTGCTTGAATAGATTTCTTACGGCCTACATTTAACGGAATTGTCATCGTAGGGAAAATAACCACATCTCTCAGCGGTATTACAGGAACAACATTTAATGCTTCTGACATAGATTTATATACTCCTGTGAGTTTGTAATTTTATACTAAATCCTTGAGTTGCTTTTTATCATTATTTTTCATCACTATAGTTAGCTCCTCTTCATCAGAAATAGCTTCACCAGTAACTATAATTTTAGCCACTTCAGCATTTGAAGGTACATGGAACATCAATTCTAAAAGCACATTTTCTAATATACTTCTAAGCCCTCTTGCGCCTGTCTTTTTAGCTATAGCTTTCTTAGCAACTTCAACTAATGCTTCATCAGTGAACTCTATCTCAATATCATCAAACTTAAATAGTTTTATGTATTGCTTTACGATAGCATTTTTAGGCTCTCTAAGGATTTTAACCAAGTCTTCTTCTGTAAGCTCATTTAGTACAGTAAGTATCGGCAAACGACCTATAAGCTCGGGAATAAGCCCGAACCTAGTTAAATCTTCACTTTCTACTCTTTGCATTAGCTTTTGTGTATCAAGATTATCTTTTTGTTGGATTACATCAGCATTAAAACCAATACTAACTTTATCCATGCGGTGTTTTACTTGCTTTTCAATACCAGCAAATGCTCCACCACATATAAATAATATCTCAGAAGTATCAACTTCTATCATCTCTTGATTAGGATGCTTTCTACCACCTTTAGGTGGTACAGAAGACACAGTTCCTTCGATCAGTTTAAGTAATGCTTGTTGCACACCTTCACCAGATACATCACGAGTAATAGAAGCACTTTCTGATTTACGTGCTATTTTGTCAATTTCATCTATATAAATAATACCTTTTTTAGCCTTATCAACATCAAACTCAGCATTTTGAAGCAATCTAACGATAATATTTTCAACATCATCACCAACGTAACCTGCTTCTGTAAGAGTAGTTGCATCAGCTATTGCAAACGGTACATTTAAGTACTTCGCTAGAGTTTGAGCAAATAAAGTCTTACCTGAACCTGTAGGTCCGATAAGAAGCACATTACTCTTTTTAAGCTCTGTATCATCTTTTTTCTCAGCACCTTCTTCTGAAGAGTCTTCAGCGGGAGCTGTTATTCTTTTATAGTGATTATAAACAGCTACAGATAGTACTTTTTTTGCATTATCTTGACCAATAATATAATCATCAAGTTGCTTTTTAATCTCAATAGGTTTTGGTAATTTATCAAAAGATAACTCTTCTGTATTCGCAATACTGCCATCAACATTAGAAGTATGCATTTTTGTAGCACACTTACTAACACATTCATTACAGATATTACCTTCACGACCAGCGATTATATTTTTCACTTCGTTTTGTGATTTGCCACAGAAAGAGCAGTATAGAATTTTAGCCATTTAGCTTATTCCTTTAATTTATTTTATTATTGCGTCACGAGTCTCAATTACATGATCAATCAAGCCATACTCTTTAGCTTCTTCAGCCATCATAAAGTTATCACGATCAGTATGTTTAACTATATTTTCATAATCTTGACCTGTATGGTGAGCAAGTACTTTGTTTAGTCTTTCTTTGATACGCAAAATGTTGTTTGCATGAATCTCTATATCAGAAGCTTGACCTCTAAAACCACCTAATGGTTGATGAATCATGATTTGCGAACTTGGTAGACTGTATCTTTTACCTTTTGCACCACCGGCTAAAAGTAAAGAACCCATACTAGCTGCTAGACCAATACAGATAGTATTTACATCTGGCTTGATAAATTGCATAGTATCATAAACACCCATACCAGCTGTAACCATACCACCTGGAGAATTGATATAGAAAAATATATCTTTCTCAGGATCTTCTGACTCTAAAAATAAAAGCTGTGCAATTACAAGATTTGCAGACTGATCATTTACTTCGCCATTTAAAAAAACAATTCGCTCTTTTAAGAGTCTTGAGTAAATGTCATAAGCTCTTTCACCACCAGCTGACTTTTCGACAACTGTAGGAACTAAATTATTAGTTATCATATTAACCTCTTAATTCTAAAATTAGAATCCGCCCTGTTGTTGAGCTTGCATATTTTCTTTAATAACTTCAAAGAAATCTTCTTCTTTATCAGTAACTTGTGCTTGCTCAAGAACCCAGTCAGTAAGTTTGTTTTCTATAACTACTGCTTTCAAGTTAGCCATTTCTTTTTCATTTTTCTTGATTTCTTGCTTAGTTTTTTCAGCATCTTCATAAGCTTGAACCATCTCATCAAGTAAACTATCCACTTCTTCTTCAGTAGCTTCAAAATTATGAGTTCTCATTACGCTATCAAGAGCTAAACTAGTCTCTACTTTTTGCTTAGCATTCTCTTCAAATAGGTTATCAGGTAATTGATTTACATCAAATCCACCTTTATCTCCACCCATTTGCTTAACTATGTTTTGCTTAGCTGCATCAATTTCTCTTTTAACTAAAGATTTAGGCACTTCAAATTCAGCAATTTCTCTTAGACCTTTAAATACTTGGTCTTTAGTTTTTCTTTGAAGGATGAACTTAAGCTCTCTTTCCATATTCTCTTTGATTTCAGATTCAAAAGTATCTACGCCACCTTTTACACCAAACTTCTTAACGAATTCTTCGTCAATTGCTGGTAATTCAGGAACTAAGATTTTCTTAACTGTAATGTCAAAAGTAGCTTCTTTACCAGCTAATTCTTCATTTTGATATTCAGCAGGGAAAGTAACTGTTATAGTTTTTTGCTCACCTTTGTTCATACCAACGATACCATCTTCAAAACCAGGGATCATTTGACCTGAACCGATAACAACTTCAGAATCATTAGCTGTACCACCATCAAAGACTTCACCGTCTTTTTTACCAACGAAGTCGATTGTTACTTTATCATCAGCTTCAACAGCTCTTTCTACTTCTGTAAAAGTTGCCATTTGCTTTCTTAAATTCTCAATCATTTTTTTAACTTCGTTATCACCAAGTTCTACTTTAGGCTTTTGAACTTCAATTTTGTCAAAACCAGTTACTTCAAACTCAGGGAAAAGCTCGCAGTTTACTACAAACTTAAGTGGCTCACCTTCTTTGTTTTCTTTAAGGTCAACTTCAATACCAGCAACAGCTAATTTTTCATCTTGAATTGCTTTAGAATATTTTTGAGGGATTAAGTCAGAAATTACTTCCATTCTGATTTGCTCACCGTACTTTTTCTTAACCATGCCAGCAGGTACTTTACCAGGTCTGAAACCATCCATTTTGATAGTCTTAGCAGTTTTATTTACTTCTTTTTCTACTACAGAATCAATTTCGTTAGCTGGTACTTCGATAAGTAATGAACAATTGATACCTTCTTTCTTTTCTACAGTTACTTGCATTTTTTAGTTTCCTATTTTTTATTTTAAACAATTCAATAGTAGCAAATTTTAACTATCATCACTTGGATTGTCTATATCTTATTGCATTTATATATGACAAGATACGACATTTATTGTAAACTCTAAATTATTTTAGAAATTCACACTCCAATGGTAACAATAGTTATAAGCGTATGTTTACTGATAACCCCTTTTATAATTGGCTTTTTACATTCAAGCATTATTTATAAAAAACATTCCCCAAACATCTATGCAAATTACTTTATCGCAATAAACATAAGCGTATTTATGCTACTAAATAGTTACGCTTATTTAGTAGATGGAGATTACATGAGTAAATTTCAAGGATGGATTTACACTCCCGCGGTTTTTCAGCTTGGAATTTACCAGCTAGCATTGTTTTTATTCTCTATAATCGCCTTATTTAAAGGCTCTGCGTTTAAAGCTGGTTGTCTGATATTTTTTAGTATTTATACGCTTTTAAATATACTTTCGCTGTTTAGTGGTGATTATAATGAAGTTGCTCTATGGCTAATGGTTGTAGATTTATTGACTGCTATGCTGGCTTATGTTCTTTATAAATGTTTGATCAGAAAAGCAAAATGAGACTATAAATCAAATACTACATTTTTTCTAAAACATCTGTCATAGCAGGTCCAATAGGTCGAGAAACTCCTAATCCATCATAAATTTCAGGCATTAGCTTACAAGCTAACTCAATAGATCCTGTCTCACCTTCGTGAATACTAACACATACATATTAAAGCATTTTTAAAACTAGGAGGATTAGGCAAGATCGCTATATTATCTTCACTGTAATGTTTTATTTTACTTGAGTGTTTACTTCAGAATTTCAAGATAATTCCCTACACTAAACACTTAATTGTTTGATTAGCCAAACTCATAGTATGACGGCCCTTACACTCTAAATCCTATAATAAAAAAACTACAGCTTTCAGGCAGGACTATAACAATCCCAACCCTTCAAAGCCAATATTATCCAAAGCACCATATAATATGACTGCTACAGAGTTTGAAAGGTTTAAACTACGGGTATTTTTGTGCATCGGAATTTTGATTTGAGTTTGATTAAGAAGCTCTAAAACCTCAGCTGGTAAACCTCTAGTTTCAGGGCCAAATAAAAGAATGTCATCAGTTGTAAAGTCTACCTGATGATAGTACTTTTTTGCACTTGTTTCACAAGCCCAAATTTTTTTAGATTTGTTTTTTTCATAAAACTCATCAAAACTTTTATAAATCTTAAGATCTGCAAATTCATGATAGTCCAAACCAGCTCGTCTTAGTTGCTTATCCTCAAGCTTAAAACCAAGTGGCTCAATAAGATGAAGATTAGCACCCACATTAGCACATAAGCGGATAATATTACCTGTATTAGGTGGGATTTCTGGCTCAAATAATGCGATACTTATCATAATTAGCTTTCAAGCCAGTTAGCTACATCTAGTGCCGTGTAGGTAAGTATAACTTTAGCTCCTGCTCTTTTCATCGAAGTTAAGGTCTCTATTGTGATAGCCTTTTCATCAACTAATCCTGCACTTGCTGCTGCTTTTATCATCGCATACTCACCACTTACATGGTATGCTGCAACCGGTAAATCAATGATACGATCAAGCTCATTGATAATATCAAGATAACTCAAAGCAGGCTTAACCATTATAAAGTCAGCACCTTGCTCAACATCTTCTAATGCTTCACGAATTGCTTCTTTTTTATTACGATAATCCATCTGATAAGTTTTACGATCACCTTTTAAAGATGAGTCACAAGCACTTCTAAATGGTCCATAATATGCTGAAGCATATTTTACAGAATACGACATAATCCCAACATTAAAGAACTCTGCACTATCTAAAGCCTCACGCATTGCGATAATCATGCCATCCATCATACCACTTGGTGCTACAATATCTGCCCCAGCTTGTGCATGAGAAACAGCTGTTTTTTGAAGTATCTCTAATGTTTTATCATTATCGACAACTTGGTCTTCATCCAATATCCCACAATGTCCATGTGGAGTAAAGCTACACATACAAACATCTGTAGCTACTACTAATTGCGGAGCTAAAGCTTTAATTTTTCTGATAGCTAGTTGAGTAATACCATTTGAGTCATAGTTCTCTGAAGACACTAAATCTTTAGTCTTTGGCACACCAAATATCATCAAACTTTTGATGCCAGCTTTGACTACTTTTTCAACAATCTCATCAAGCCTATCAATAGACCAATGATATTGATTAGGCATGCTTGATATTTCTTTCTTGATATTTTGACCATGCACAACAAATATCGGGTACATCAAATCATCTGTTCTTAAAGTGATTTCTGCAACCATATCTCGCATAGCTTGGCTAGTTCGTAATCTACGCGGACGTGTAATTGGAAAGCTCATCGGTATTACCTACTTATTTTTACTAGAATTTTTTCTGTATAAAACTAGTATATTACCAATTATTTGTACTAGTTCTGACTTAGTAGCTTTTGTGATTTCATCTGCTATAGCTTTCTTTTCTTCTTTCGGCAAGCGACCTGCTTTTACTTTTATAAGCTCATGAGATGCTAATGCTAAATCTATTTCTAACATTACATTTTCAGTTAAACCTTTATCACCCATTAGTACTACAGGCTTTAAAATATGAGCATCTGCTCTTAATCTTTGTTGTTTTTTAGTATCCATTATTTTTCCTATTTTAAAATTTCTAATATTATATTTTCTAGAACTAACTCTTTATCTACATTTTTATAGTTAGCAAAATAATCCTTAGCTTCTAGTGTCTGCTGATAAATCTTATAAATATCATTAGTTTGTAGTTTAGTAGCTAAATATTTGATTATCGCAAGCTTATCATAGTTTGCTATACATTGTGTTTCAGAGTCAAGATTGTAGTTATATACGTCTATAATTAAACTCGTTAACCAATACAAAGTATCTTTAAAATGCGGACTTGCTTCTTTCAAAAATACATTAACATTCACCTGACCAACAAGCACCTTCATTAGTGACGCCCTAATCTGCCAATATTCTGGCTCGAGTTTAATTTTAGCAATTACATTTATATCATCACGAGACATCTTTAATGACTTAGATATAGAATCTTTAGACATCTCAAAAGTATATTCAAGATAGTTATATTTATCCTCATCATCAAATGAAATATCATAAGTCAAAGATCTACTTTTTACAGTATCTAATATATCGCTAAAGTTTCGTGTAAATGATAAGAAAAAAGTATTTTCGGTAGGCTCTTCTAAAGTTTTAAGTAATGCATTAGTCGCCGAATCATTCAAAAAACTCAACTCTGGAATAATTATAATTTTAGCAAGGTTGTTATGCGCTGTTAGTTCACAATTTTTGATAATTTTCTTTATCTCTGCAACTTTTATCTCATCATTTTCAACTTTTGCAATAGTTACATACGGACTGTCTTCATAGTCTTGTATTTCTTGATCTAAAAGTATTTCACAAAAAGACTTAATAAAACTATCCAAAAGTACAGCATCTTTAACTTTAAATATAAAAGCATGATGAAGCTTATTGCTGTTTTTCTGAGCTTGGAAATTATCGAGAAGTTTTTTATGAGTATTTAGAGATAGCACTGTAATCCTACATTATTTTACGAGCATACAAAAGGTTTGTAAAAGTTTTTCTTATCATAGCTAATTTAGACTTTAAAAAACCTTTATCTTTTTTTATTACAAATTGTACTTGGTATACATCAAGATTATTATTTAAATGCTCAATTATATAATCATCATAAGTTTGAAGTTTATCTACCAAACCAAGATCTAAAGCATCTTTACCAAACCAATACTCACCTGTACCTACTTTTTGCATATCAAGTGACGGTCTATAAGTAAGAATATGCTTTTTGAAAAGCTCGTGAATATTTTCAAGATCTTGCTTAAATTTAGCACGACCTTCATCAGTATTTTCACCCATCGTAGTAAGTGTTCGCTTAAACTCTCCAGATGTATGCATTTCAACATTTACACCATTTTTCTCAAGCAAATCATGGATGTTTGGTACCTGCCCAATCACACCAATAGACCCAACAATAGCAAAAGGTGCTGAGATTATTTTATGACCAACTGCAGACATCATGTAACCACCAGATGCAGCTACTTGATCAATACATATAGTTAGGTTAAGTCCCGCTTGGCGAATTCTTTCAAGCTGAGCCGCAGCAAAACCATAACCATTTACCACACCACCCGGGCTATCTATTCTCACAATTATTTCATCTTCAGATTTCGCAGCAGCTAGCACAGCTGTCACTTCTTGACGCAAGCATTCTACTTGTGAAGCATGAACATCGCCTTTAAAACTTATTACAAATATTTTATTTTTAGGAGATTCTTCTTTAGACTTTTTCTTCTGTTCTTTTGTAAAGCTTTTATATTCTTTTTTATCTAAAATTGTCTCTAAAATCTCATTTTTTGTTTCTTTATAATCATCGCCTAGTTTTTTAATTTCAAGCCTACCATCTGCAAGTTTAGCAACCTCTTGTTTTGCTTTAGCAAGCAATGAAAAAAAACTACCAACGACAAATACTACAGCAACCACAACAAGCAATACACTTAATGCAAAAAACACAAAGCTTACAAAATTTTCGTACCACATAGTTTTACTTTTGAGCCCTTAAAGTTTTAAGAAGTGAATCATTCGCATTACCTTTAATATTTGCCTTTCTAACAGAATCACGAGCAAATACACGTTTTTTATACTCATGAATTGCACCAAAACTTTCATCAATCACAAAACCTTCAGCCTCTAATGAGATGATATATGCAGCAATATAGCAGTCTGCAAGGGTAAATGAAGAACTTATAAAATAATCAGTTTCAGCAAAAGCTTTCTCAAAAGTAAGCAAACTATCCTTTAAATCCTTAAAAATAGTTTTTAATTTAAGCTTATTTGTTCTAACTTCTCTTATCTTATCTAGAACAGGATACCACTCATTATCAATCTTAGATAAAGATTGACGAATTTTTATACGATCATTAACCACACTCGGCAACAATCCTGGAGCTGGAAACCTCTCATCAATATAAACCAACAACGATCTGCGGTTATTTATACTATAACCTTTTTCCTTTAAAACTGGGAATAGACCATTCGGAGAAACTTTTTTTTGCATTTCTGGAGTTAAATCCCCTGCTTCGACAATTTCCATCGCCATCTTTTTTTCTGCAAGAGCAATTCTAGCCCTAAGTGAATAAGGACAATACTTAGCTGTATATAATATTACTTTCATTTATGGTGCCTTTTTGAAAATTAAAACAATTAAACATACTAAACTTTGTTTGATATAATTGTAGATAATAAAAACTAATATTAAATTTTACCATATTTGTGGATAACTACAACATAGACACTGAAGGCTTTTTAGTAGATTTCGATAGTTGGGATCACAATTTTTGCAAAATAACTGCCGATAATGAAAATTTAGAGCTAAATGATAACCATTTTTTAGTCATAGATTTTTTGCGTGAATTTTACGCTGAAAACAAAAAATCTCCTGCTATTCGTGAACTTGTTAAAAATCTAAAAATCAAGCACGGTGAAAAAACTGGTAATAGTCTATATTTACAGATGTTATTTCCTGTTTCACCAGCTGTTCAAGCAGCTAAAATAGCTGGTTTACCAAAACCAAAAAGATGCATTTAAAAACCACCCTTCTTATACTAAAAAGTAAACAAAAGGGAACTCGTAAAAACTTGCACTATCGCACTCGCTAAAATATAATTATGCAAATATGTTCAGCCCGTAACTCCAGTTACAAACTAAGGAATAAAAATGTCAAAAGTACATTGCAAAAAATATGACAAAGAACTAGATGCTCTTACCTTTCAACCATTACCTGGTGAGCTAGGTAAAAAAATCCAAGCTGAAATTTCTCAACAGGCATGGCAAGCATGGTTAGCTCATCAAACTATTCTTATAAATGAGTATCGTTTAAACCTTATTGACCCAAAATCAAAAGAGTTTCTTAAGGAAGAGATGCACAAATTTTTATTTGAAGGCAAAGAGGAAAAGCCTGAACAATTTACTAAACTATAATTTTTTATCTAACTTATAAAACAATCTAAGATGAATTCAGCACTCACCTATATTAAGGCTAAGACTCTATAGTTACTAATTTTAGCCTATATGGTTCTTCAAAATCAATTCTTAACCTTTTTATAAAAATACCTAGGATTTATCGTATCTGCTAAAAGCTTATTTTCAAAGTCTATTCTGAGCAATATTCCGATCGTATAACACATTATAAGTAAGCTACTACCACCATAACTTATAAACGGTAGAGTAAGCCCTTTTGTCGGTAATAACCCCGTATTTACCCCAATATTAACAAACACCTGAAAGCCCATCCAAAAGCCTATACCGTAGGCTAGAAATGCTTGATAATGCCTTTTTAATTCAAATGCCAACTTTGCTATATTTAAAGCCTTAAATACAATAAACAAATATACACATAAAAGAACCATTAAACCAACCACACCAATCTCTTCTGCTATTACAGATGTAATAAAATCGGTATGTGCTTCTGGTAAGAAGAATTGCTTTTGAACACCGTTACCTAGACCATCTCCAAACCAACCACCTCGACCGAAGCCAATCAAAGCTTGTACAAGCTGATAACCAGAGCCATTAGCATTTTCCCAAGGATGTAAAAAACCTGTGATTCTATGCATTCTGTATGGTGAGATCACAACTAGAGTTGCAGCCATTAGTATCATAGCAACAAGAAGTAAACCATACCATTGAACTTTGTTACCACCAACAAAAAGCATGCCCAAAACACATATTGATATAACAACTGTAGAACCAAAATCTGGTTGCATCAGCAAAAGTATAGCTATACAACCAAGAAGTGAAATAGGTGTAAGAATTCCTTCCTTGAAGTTTTTCATGTGATCTAAAGTATTAGCAATATATCCAGAGAAAAATATTATTGCCAAAAGTTTTGCTAATTCAGCAACTTGAATATTAATTATAACCAATGGTATCCAACGCCTTGCTCCATTAACACTTTTACCTACTCCTGGAACTAATACCGCCACAAGCACTAATAGCATAATAAAAAAGAATGCATTGTAATTTTTTTCGTAATTTTTAGTTGGCACTAACAATGCTAGTAAAAACAAAAATATAGAAATTATTGCGAAGAAACCTTGCCTAATAGAATAAAAATAAGGATTATTATAGTCATCTAGGGCCACAACCATTGAAGCTGATGTAACCATAATCCAACCAAATGCCAACATTCCTAACATTATAAAGACTAACGATATATCAATCTCTAGTTTTGCCCTTACTCTTTCTTTTTTTGCATTTTGTCGGCTAAGTAAAACCTTTAACCTATATAGCACTTTTTTTAAGCCCTTTCCAAAGTTTTTTCTTTGGTGGTAAAAGCTGTTTAACTAGCTTTTCAAAAGCTTCTCCACGCTCTTCATAATTTTTAAACTCATCAAAACTAGCACAAGCAGGCGATAACAATATAACATCATTATCATCAGCATTTTTTGATGCGCTAGCAAAAGCTTCTTTCATATTTTTATTAAGCTCGTGATCACAAAAATCTCCAATTTGATTCTCTATATAATCTCTATCTTGCCCATATATATGTAAGTACTTAACATACTTTTTAAGAATATCTTCCATAAGAGTAAAATCACCACCCTTTGCAACACCTCCTAATAAAAGCACTATATTTCTAGTATCTGTAATGCTATAAAGTGCGGCGATAGTAGCTCCTACATTAGTACCTTTTGAGTCATTTATATATAACACTCGATCAACTGTTTCTACAACCCTACATCTATGCTCTAAACCTTTAAATGTTTTTATAGCAAAAACTGCCTGGAAAGTATCAATATTTAGCTTATCTAATATGTTTAAAACTACTACAATATTTTCAAGATTATGGTTACCAAATAGATGGACTTCCTCCATACTTAATATTTTAGTAGTGTTCTTATATATGTTTCCTCTACGAATAGCATAACATCCTTCATATTTAACACCCTTAGTCCCGACATCATAAGCAATAAACTCTTCACAAAAATTCTCAAGATTAAGCTTAGACTGTTTATATTCTTCAAAACTATCATATCTATCAAGATGATCTGGTGACACATTTATCACACAACCAATATCAAACTTAGCTTTTCTTAATAAGTCTATCTGAAAACTAGAAAGCTCTATTACATAGTAATCAAATTCATCATCAATAATTGATAACACAGGTGTTCCGATATTACCTATAAGGACGCTTTTATAGCCAAGATAATTAAGTACATAATTAAGCATAGTAACCGTTGTACTCTTACCATTTGAGCCTGTAACTACTATAGTTTTAGAAAGAGTATCTTTTATTTGATCATAAAAGATATCCATATCGCTTATTATATTTTCATGAATTCTCAAAGGAGCATAAATATCTTTGTTCAGAGGAATACCTGGACTTACAGCAATTAAATCATAATCATCCAATTTAAAACTTTCAAAATCATCTGCAGATTTTGAAATGTCTACTTGCGTACCACTAAAAGCTTTTAAAAACTCATGAATAGATTTACCAGTTGAACCATAGCCAACTATTAACACTTTAGATATTTGCACACCATCTAAATAAAACTTTTCTGACATTACCTTACCTTAATAGCAATCATACCAATTAAAAACAATACAACGGAGATTATCCAAAAACGTGTCACAACTTTAGTTTCAGGCCAACCCTTTAACTCAAAGTGATGATGTATAGGAGCCATTTTAAATATTCTTTTTCCATTTCTCAACTTATACGAGCCTACTTGTAATATTACAGATAAAGCTTCTACCACAAATAACAATCCCATTATAAAAAACACCAGCTCTTGACGTATCATAACAGAAATAACTCCAAGCACTGCACCTAAAGTTAATGACCCCACATCACCCATAAAAACTTCAGCAGGATGAGAATTAAACCATAAAAATGCTAACCCAGAACCACAAATAGCTGCACAAAAAACAGCAACCTCAGCCAAGCCAGGATTTCCAAGATAATCAAAAAGCAAATGTGTCGCTATGGTATTGTTTGTCTCTATATAGGCATATATACCCAAACCCGCAGCAACCAAAACAACAGGGACTATAGCTAAACCATCTAAGCCATCTGTAAGGTTTACGGCATTACTACTACCATTAATTATGAAAAATGTTAGCACCATAAATGATACTACGCCCATATATATGTATAAATCCTTTGAAAATGGAATTGCAAGCTTCATTTGACCATCTTTAGCTAGCAATGCAAATAAAATTACTGCCAAGATAATTGAGAAAATACTCTGCAAAGCAAATTTATGTCTAGAGCGAAGACCTTTAGGGTGTTTAAGTACAAGCTTCAGATAATCATCTAAAAAACCAATTGCACCAAAAAACACCACAACTAAGATCAAAATCCATAAATATATACTAGTTAAATCACCCCAAAGCAACGAAGAAATCACAATAGAAAGCAGCATCAAAACTCCACCCATCGTAGGCGTATTCTTCTTAGAAAAATGACTCTCTGGACCATCATCTCTTACAACTTGTCCAATCTGCATTCTTTGTAACCAACGAATCATTGGAGCACCTAAAAACAATGTAATTAGTAATGATGTAATTGCTATCATCATTATTCTTAAAGAAATAAATTGATAAAAAAATTCAAAACCAGAAAAATAGTGGCTCAACCAACCAAACAAGTAAATTAGCATAATCTAAAACTCAAAATAAATTAGTCACATTATAATATATTCAACACTGTTTTTATAGTAAAGAATCTATCCGCAGCATTCATCATAAAATAGGTCCAAAATCTTTATATTTAATAGCGAACTCATTATCTTCAAACTGCTTATAATTCTTAATAAAAGCTTTTGCCAAAGACTTATACTGCTTCTTATACTCAGCATAATCTTCCCAAATATTTTTATAATAATAATTATACTGGTCATCCACGACAGAAACTAAAGATTTAAAATTAAAATACTTTTGTCTCTCAAACTTAAAACTAACTCCTTCAGGTTTATTAAGCAGATAGTTTACAACTATTTTTGTTTCATCGACAGGAACCCTTCGCCCCGTCTTATAATCACCTTCAATCCAACCAACATTTATCATATAAATCTTCGCATTACTGTGCTTCAACCTGTTACGCAAAATGTTTGCATACCTTGTTGGATTTAATAGAAGAAAAGGCTGCCCATAACAACTTGAAAACTCAGTTTTAGGTTCTCTAACGCCATCTTCAACACCTGTAGATGTTGATGTATATCCTGACAATAAATAATAAATAGCTTGACCCTTACTTAGCTTTGAAACTCTAGGTAAAACTCCTTGTGCGTCTTTAACCAGGAAAATTATCGTATCTGGCTCATTAGTTGCTGTTACCGTATTACTGAAATTTCCCCTAGGAAAAGTCAGATAAGTATTACTATGGCTTTTATCTTTAGAGCCAAAGATTACACTACCATCTTCATCAAAATTAGGATTTTCAACTAAAATATCCTCATTTAAAATATCTCTAATTCGTGAATCATCACTTTTAAAACTACCAGCTTTTAGAGTTAAACCCGACTCAAGACTAAATAGACCTCGAGATTCAGTCCAGGATACAGCTTCATTAGTAACCAGACTCTTCTCATTATCAAGAGCTAGAGTCGCCTTTCCACTGCCCGATAATCCAAAAAACATAGTACTTTTTGCTTGCTCATCAACACTTACAGCACAATAAAAAACCCCTATATCATTTAAGGACAAATAGTAGCTCATTATCGATAATAGTACTTTATTTATCTCTCGCAAATATAACGTTCCAACAAATAAACTTTCTCTTTGCTTTAAGTTTGTTGCAATAATTTTTGATGAATTAATACCCAGTTCTTTATAATTTTCTAAGACCGTCTCTGGAGAATGCATCATTACCCATTGAGGTTCAAAGCCCTCAAGCTCTTTTACTGTTGGAGATATAGTAGTTAATTTAAAAAAGTACGCAGCTGATGCTTGTGTTGTAATAAGTCTAACTGCTAGCCGATGTTTATCATCATGATTGTAAAAACCATCAACAACAAAAAGGTTTTTTTGTGAAACATCCTTACATAATTGTTGCTTAATTAACTTCCAATTACTTCTAGCAAGGCGTTTATTATCCGAACCATTCTCATGCCACCAAACATTCTTTTTTGCATACTTAGTTTCAACAACAAACTTATCTTCAGGAAGTCTGCCCTTGACACTACCACTATCAACTAATAAGGCTTTATTTTTCCTTGCAAGAAATCCAGCTTGCTCTTGAGCATGTAGTGCAAGCTCATTTAAAGTCTGATTTGTATATACATTTTGATTTGTATAAAGAAATTTATTATCATCAATAGTGGCTGGATCCATTAGAGTATATCTTCCCGATAACTATAGAGTTGGTTACTTGATCAAAGTATATATGTTATAAACATTTTTTTCAAAAAGTTATGCTATTAGTTTATATATAAAGTAAAATATCAGTAACTTATTAAATAACCCTTTTCTTTTAACAAATGGATAATAAAACCATCGCAAATAAAACCAACTTTATTAAAAATATAATAAAAAAAGATCTTGGGACAAAAAAGATCTCTAGCGTACTAACAAGATTTCCCCCAGAACCAAATGGTTATTTACATATTGGTCATGCTAAATCAATCTGTTTGAATTTTGGTATCGCCAATGAATTTACTGGAAAATGTAACTTACGATTTGATGATACTAATCCAGAAAAAGAAGATATAGAATATATCAAAGCCATCGAAGAGGATGTTAATTGGCTTGGGTTTCAGTGGGAAAACACCCCTCACTTCGCATCAGAATACTTTGATAGAATGTATGAAATTGCTACTATTCTTATTAAGAAAGATAAAGCTTTTGTGTGTGACTTGTCTGCTGATGAAGTCCGAGAATATCGAGGAACACTTAAAGAAGGCGGCAAAAACAGCCCATACAGAGATAGATCTGTAGAAGAGAATTTAAAACTCTTTGAAGCAATGAAAAATGGTGAATTTGAAGCTGGAAGTAAAACACTAAGAGCAAAAATAGATATGAGCTCAGGAAATATAAATATGCGCGACCCAGCATTATATAGAATAAAATTTGCTCATCACCCTAAAACTGGTGATAAATGGTGCATATATCCAATGTATAGTTTTGCTCACCCTCTTGAAGATGCTATTGAAGAGATAACTCATTCACTTTGTACTCTTGAGTTTCAAGATCAAAGACCTTTCTACGAATGGATTGTAACTGAAGCAGAATTTGAATTAAAGCCACAACAAATAGAGTTCTCAAGGTTAAATTTAAACTATACAATCACTAGTAAAAGAAAGTTAAAGCATTTGGTTGATAACAAGCTTGTTAATGGCTGGGATGACCCTCGCATGCCAACCATAAAAGGCTTTCGTCGTAGAGGTTATACTCCAGAATCTATAGTTAATTTCTGTGAAACTGTTGGTATATCTAAACAAGATTCAATTTTAGATATGTCAATTTTAGAAGAATCCATAAGAAATGATCTAAACAAAAATGCCCTTAGAAAAAATGCTGTGCTTGAGCCACTAAAAGTAACTATCAAAGATATGCCAACACAAACCTTGAGTGTACCAAATCATCCTCAAAACCCTGATTTTGGCAGAAGAGATATTACCATATCAGATACAATTTATATTGATAGTGAAGACTTTGTATTTGAGTTAGAAAAAGGTATGAAAAAACTAAGTCCTAATGGTAGAATTCGCTTAATGAATGCTTTTGTTCTTGATTGTGAAGAAGTAATTACTAATCAAGCTGGAAAGGTCACTGAGCTCATTTGTAGCTATTTACCAGAAACACTTGGTGGTAAAAAACCAGATGACGGTATAAAGCCTAAAGGTATTCTTCATTGGGTCGATGCTAACAACTGTATTAATGCTGAAGTAAGAATGTATGACAGACTATTTAATACTGAAAACCCAAGTACTGATGAAAATCTTGAAACTAGTATCAATCCTAATTCTTTCTTATTAATCAAAAATGCTAAAGTAGAAAAATCTCTAAAAGATGCTAATGCCGAAGAACGTTTCCAATTTAATAGGATTGGATACTTTGTCACAGATAGAGAAGATCATTCAAAGGATAAACCAGTATTTAATAGAACTGTAACCCTTAGAAATACTTGGGATGAAAATAAATAGCTCACTCATCATCAAGTTTCTTATAAAAAATTCTTTAATCTGTCATTCTCTGCAAAACCACAATATATAAAGCTTTTGTTTTTTAAGCCTCTTAAAAAACACATAGACATTCACAATTAATTTAATAAAATTTCTGATCATATTTTTTAGACTCAAAATCACAATAAACACTGCAAAACATATAAAACAATATAAAAATTGCTTTATTCAGCTGAAATAAATTAAAGATTATTTTTAGTGCCTAGAAAAGGCAAGGAATATAGCTTAAGAGGGATTAAGATTTCTTCAAAGGAGCTGAAACACTAGCTTGTACACGTTGGTTAGCAGTATCAGTTTTATCAACGCCTTCTAGAGTATCGTAGTAACCAAAACCTTTAGTATCAATCTTATCAGAAGCTAGACCTAGGTTTTCCATGTAATCAGCAACAGCTTCTGCTCTTTTCTCAGAAAGCTTCTGGTTATAGATTTCAAACTCGCCACCAGTTTGACCTTGAGAAGCATAACCTTTAACAGTTACAGAAGCAATGTCACTACCTTTCACAAATTTAACAAAAGAAGCTATCGCATCTTTGCCTTGAGTGTTTAGATCAGTACTGTCATACGCAAACTTAGTATCCAAATAAACTGTAACATCGTCGCCATCAACAGTATAGCAAGCGACTCCATCTTTAGTCAGATTGAAGTTACCTTCACATTGCTGAATACCTTCTGGAAGAGTATACTTACTTTCATCAACTGTAGGGATTGTTTCTGCAGCAGTCTTAGCTCCATTATCTTGAATCGCTGATGTATTTTGAGCATTATCATCACCACCAAAGAACCAAGTTAAACCAGCACCAATATTATTTGTAGCACCCATAGCATTAGAGCCTGTGCCTACTGGAGCCATTGTTTGAATATATCTATAGTCAACACTTGCCTGAACATGTCTTGATAGCTCAAACTTAAGACCGCCACCAACATCCCAAGCACCAGTTGCTTGACCTGATAGGTTACCCCAACCAGCACCAGCAGCAGCGTATGGCGTAAACATTGTGCTATTACTTAAATTAAGAACACCTTCACCTATACCAGCAAAATGCTTACCTACTATTTGATTATATTGAACAGCAAAATATTTATTGATGTTATAACCTAAAAGGAAATTAGCTGCACCACCTGAAGGAGAGTTACCACTATCAGCAAGACCACTAGCACCTACACCTAGATACCATTGACCTGTTCTATCCTGAGGACCCCAAGTATCATTCTCATTCGTTATAGAGCTATAAGTGCTAGCAAATGGAGTAATAATAGAACTATTACTAACACTAGAAGCCTCTGGCTTATCCATTGTAGATGATACATCAGTTGTCATACTAGTATCAGTATCAGCTACTGCATCAGCAGCAAAAGAAGCTGTAAAAGTACCCAAAAGCACTGAAGTAGTTAGAACTATTTTCTTAAGTTTCATTGTAGTAAATCCTTATTTTTAAAAGTATTAATACTTAAACTAAACTGTATTAAGTAGGTGAATCGCCGTGATTATATATCACATATAAAAGCTTTTCAATCCTTTTCAAAACGAAAAACATTTTATTCGATACAAACCACCAAAAATAACTAAAATTTTTTTCAGTTATTTTTAAATAAAGTCTATAATCTTGCTAATATAGGCACCTTGTCATAACTCTTAATAGCTGAAATTACGCTCTAAACTTAATCGAGTCGACAAACTCTAATTGCTCAATGCATTTGCCCCATTTAAACTGTAAGAAAACAGTTGCTTCAATCACACTTTTATAAAGAGCCTAGAAAACGGAATTTACCATCTAGAGCTTTTATAATTCATTTTATAAGAAATTGGTTTCAGAAATATAGATAGAGGTATTAAATTTGATTACAGATCTTACAAACAAGGTTAAGACATGAAGTTCTCAACACCATCTTTAAAATCAAAGCTGTGCTCTGCTGTAATATGTCTTACAGTTTTTGTTGTAGAACGCATTACTACACTATGAGTAACTGCAAAAGAACCACGAAGTGGGCTTTTAATACGCTTTACACCTTGAAGCATATTACCGTCAGTTACACCTGTTGCAGCGAATATAATATCACCTGAAGCAAGATCATCTATATCATACTTTTTATCAAGATCTGTAATACCCCACTTATGTGCTCTTTTAATTTCAGCATCATCATGGAAAACAAGTCTTGCTTGCATTTGTCCACCTAGACACTTTAAAGCAGCAGCAGATAACACACCTTCAGGAGCACCACCAGTACCTATAAACACATCTATACCAGAACCTTCAGTAGCTGTAGCTATAACTCCAGAAACATCGCCATCATCTATAAGTATTACTCTAGCTCCACATTCACGAGCTTCTTTAATAATACTTGCATGCCTTGGTCTGTCCATAGTACATACAACTAACGCTGACATATGAACTCCTTTATACTCAGCAATTCTTTTTAGATTATCTGTCACAGAATCATCAAGATCAACTATGCCTTTAGGAGCAGTAATGCCACCTACAGCAATTTTCTCCATATAAACATCAGGAGCATTTAAGAAACCACCTTCATCAGCCATTGCCAATACAGTCAGTGCATTAGCTCCACCCTTGGATGTGATTGTAGTGCCCTCAAGTGGATCCAAAGCTATATCAACTTTACAGCCACCAGCACCAACTTTCTCACCGATATATAGCATAGGAGCTTCATCAAGCTCACCTTCACCAATAACTACAGTTCCATCAATATCAACATCATTAAAAGCCTTTCTCATTGCATCAACAGCCGCCTGATCAGCAGCTATCTTATCACCTCGACCCATTTGTCCCCAAGAAGCTAATGCTGCCAGCTCTGTTATTCTTACTGCTTCAAGTGCTACTTTTCTGTTCATTGATATATCCCTTCTGTGTTTTTTACTACTATTTGATTATAGGTTTTACGAAATCTTCTATTGTTACTTTTAGATCAGTAAGTTTGCCATGAAAAAAATGTCCTACATGATTTTTCTTTACTAACGTCAAATCTGAGTTCACCTTATTTAGCACAAAATCAAAAACTGATGATGCTCTAACCGTATCATCATCTATACCCTGTACAACTAGCCACTTAACATCCCTAGGTTGAGGATAACTAGTAAGATCAAATCTGTCAACAGCTGGCGCTACAGTAACCAAGATATTCGTTTCTAAAATGCTCGAAAGCCCTTTATATGCGATAGCTCCGCCAAATGAGAATCCACACAAAACAATCTTTTTAAATTGGGTATTAGTTTTAATCCAATCATATACAGAAAGTAAATCCTCAAGCTCTCCAATCCCATCGCCATACTGACCTTCACTATTTCCAACCCCTCGATAATTAAACCTATAAGATTCAATCCCAAGAGACTTCATAGCTCTAGATATAGTCGTTACAACTTTATTATGCATTGTCCCTTGATATAGAGGATGAGGATGACAGATTATAGCAACAGTATCTTTACTAGAATTTTTTACTTCATCATGGGCTACTTCTAGCTTCCCTACCTTACCACCAATTAAAAAAACACTCATCTTGCACCTAAGATTCTGAAGTTAAATTACAGTCTTCTAACTTTATAAGCTTGGTTTTCTTAATATATTTATAACCAAAGTATAATGCTACAAAACCAAAAAAACCTACATATGTTGTTATGAACTCAAATAAAAGGCTAGCCCAACTTCTATCATAATTAGAAAAAATCACACCTGCTTGGCCTAATATTATTATAGATACAAGTAGTAATGCAAATATAGGTGCAAAAGGGAAGAATTTTGCTACAAATGGAAGATCTTTAAGGCTCTTACCTTGCTTAATATATGCTCTTCTAAAACGATAATGACTTATAGCGATAGTAAACCAAGCAATAAAGCCTGCTAAACTAGAAATATTTACTAACAAACCAAAAAACCTATCTTCTCCAACCAATGGTTCAAAAATAAAAGCTGATCCAATCAAACATGTTGCTAATAAAGCATACATTGGAGTTCCATTAGAATTAGTTTTTGCAAAAAACTTAGGTGCTTGATTAATTTTAGAAAGATGCCACAAAACTCTGGTAGCACTATACATACTAGCATTACACGCTGAAATTATAGCTGTTAAGATAATAACATTCATTATAGTCGCTGCCGAACTTAAACCTATATTCTGGAAAACAATTGTAAAGGGGCTAGCAGAAACATCTTCACTAGCTGCACCATTTATTAAAAATGGGGCATTGTATGGGATAAGAGTACTAATAACAACTACAGCTAACACATAAAACAAAAAGAGTCTCCAGAATGTTTGCTTAATTGCTTTTGGAATCGAAGTGCCTGGGTCTTTGGCTTCTCCTGCCGTAATACCTATAAATTCACTACCTTGAAATGAAAACCCAGCTATCATAAATACAGAAATAAAACCTAACCAACCATTATGAAAAGGAGCATCGCCTATATGCCAGTTGTGGAAACCGATACTCTCATGATTACCAACCAATCCTAATATAGATAGAAATCCTACTACGATAAATATAATAACTGTAGAAACTTTTATGAAAGACAGCCAATATTCAAACTCACCAAATACTCTAACAGATAGAAGGTTTATAATAAAAACTAATGCAAAGAAGCCTAGTCCCCATAAAATAATTGAAGTGCCAGGAAACCAATACTGCATTACTACACCAGCAGCTACAATCTCTACAGCTATCGTAATCGCCCAGTTAAACCAATAACTCCAACCAGTACTAAATCCAAGAGCAGGGTCTACATAGCGGGTAGCATACTCACAAAACGATCCACTCACAGGTTTATGCGCCGCCATTTCGCCCAAACTCGTCATTAAAAAATAAACCATCACCGAAATCACAATATATGCAAGCACTGTACCCCCTGGGCCTGCATCTGCTATTGCACCACCAAGAGCTAAGAACAGCCCTGTACCGATACAACCACCTAAAGCTATCATTGACATATGGCGGGATTGTAGACTTCTATTTAACTTTTCTGACATTTATACTATCCTTTTTTTAACAATTCATACTTAAAATTTATTACTAAATAAATTCTCTGAAAGCTTTCAAAAATCAAGAGGCTGAGACCCTGCATATATTTATGCTAAGACCAGAAGCTCTCCACACTCAAGCAAGTGTGACAGTTCTAACACCTTTCAGTACTAGACCCAAAAAATCAAATCATAACTTTTTGACTTTTTTCGGCATAATCTCTAGAAACATAATCATCATCAAGTGTTATGACTTTCAAATTAGTTCTATAGAATTACGCATCCTCTTCTTTTAAAATTATCTGTGGTAAAAAACCGACATCACTAAGTGTAACATAGCAGACCAAAAGCTGTCAAACTGACCTTCTAGCATCAAGTCACAACAGAAGGTTTCTTTCTCTCATACATAACCCAGTAAATAAGCCATGTACAAATATAGACAAACACCCCACAGAAAATCACATCACTAAAGAAGTGTCCTCCTTGTGCCATTCTCATCCAACCTAATCCTCCTCCAGCTAATATAGCTGCAGTAAAAGCTACCAGTTTCTTTTTACGAGTCACTAAAAGTGGCATAAATGCAAACAACCAAAACCCCATTGATGCATCACCACATACAAAAGAGCAGTTCTTACCACATTGATTGGATATAACAAATGGTTTTTGAAAAACCATATCACCAGAGAACTCTTGCACCATAACAGGTCTAGGCCTACCCCAATGATCTTTAAATATATAGTTAACGACCAATCCTGGACCTATCCACAAGCAAACTGCAACAAAAAAAACTTCTTTGCGATGCTTAATCTGAAAACATTTGATAAATAACGACCCTAGGAGGAAAAGAATCACACCAATAGAAAAAAATATTGGAAAGAATCTAGCAAACCAGTGTAAAAACCCAAGAACCCCATCGTAACCACCAACAAAACCTTGCGTTGAAGGATCATAAAAATGACTAGCTACATCTATATCAACATTAGGGAAAATTAAGAAAAATAGCCATACCAAAAAACAAACTACTATACCAAGTGCAACATGCATTTTCGCCAAAATATTTCTCCTTAGCTATCTTAAGATATTTTAATTTATAAAGACTCTAACATTTTTATGCTTTTTTTTGTTAGAATATCCTTTGATTTTATTAACAAGCTTAACACCTATATTCTATACAAAACCATGACAGATAGTAAACATAAAAATACAAATCATGCAGTTGGAAGGCTTAAAATTGCTTTAGTCCTAATATTAGCAGCTATAGTAATCTATCTTTTCATTGCTCTTTTCACTTTTAATATCAATGATGCTGGATGGAGTAGTATCTCTTCAGAAACTATCACAAAAAATTATGCCGGCCCTGTTGGAGCGTATATTTCTAGCTTCCTACTAGCAATATTTGGTGTAATTGCTTTTTTAATACCTTTTTTAATAATTGATATTATCCGAGTGTTACTCATAAAACCTAAAGACGAGCAGCTTAGCTATGTTATGTTTACAATTAAAACCATTGGAATAGTCATTTTCATCCTTTCATGTACTGGTCTTGCTGAATTATATTTAAGCTTTGCAAACTATTGGGTTCCTCAAAGATCTGGCGGTATTCTTGGATATGAGAGTGCAAAATTTGTAGTTAAATACCTAAGTACTGTTGGTGGATCTTTTACTCTCACCATAACTCTTTTTGTTGGACTAACTCTTTATTGTGGAAATTCTTGGTTAAACTTAATAAAAGAAGTGTCAAAGTTAATAACTAAGACTCTTGCATATATTGCTACCTCTAAACCTAAAGAAAAAGATAACATTAATAGGATTGATGATTTTGAGGAGTTTAAAAATAAATCCTCCAACTTATCGAAAGATGAAAAAGCATCAACAAATATAAGTTTAGATAATAAAGCAGATCAAAGTGTACACCAAAGTGATGAAGATACTTTTAGAGAAATTTTAGGTCACTCTAACAACGATGAAGAGCTTACTTTTATAGATAATAAATCCTTTGAAGAAGGCTCAGAAGAAAATATAGTTAACGGATCTGAATATGAGGGTTTTGAACCTGTAGTTCCAGAAGAAATAGAGTCAATTGAGACTAAAAGATTCGATTCCTTTGAAGAGTTTGTAGAAGCTACTCCAGCCCCAGCAATGCCTAAAGCTAAAACTGAGCAACCATTAAATAACCAACCTATTACACAGAATAATCCAGTTAACAATGCAGTTAATACAAGAGACAACTTTAAAAAAGTTGGACTGCCGTCAATTGACCTACTCTTAGAGCCTGAAGATAAAAAAATAGTTGTATCACAGCAAGAACTCAATGAAACATCCTCTTTACTAGAACAAACCCTAAATGACTTCAATATAAACGCTAAAGTTGTAGGTGCTTACCCAGGCCCAGTAATTACAAGATACGAAATAGATTTAGCTCGTGGAACTAAAGTAAGCAAGCTTGTTGGCATATCTCAAGATTTGGCTAGAGCATTATCAACTACAGCTGTAAGGGTTGTTGAAGTAATCCCGGGTAAGCCTTATGTAGGTCTTGAATTACCTAATCCTACACGTGAAATGGTTCGTATTAAAGAAGTCTTAGGCTGCCCCGAATTTTTAGACTCTAAATCCCCAACACTAATGGGAATAGGTGTTGATATATCTGGTAAACCAACTTTTGCTGAACTTGCTAAAATGCCACATCTACTAGTAGCTGGTACAACAGGTTCTGGTAAATCTGTAGGTGTTAACTCAATGATTATAAGTATGCTTTACAAATGTACTCCTGAGCAACTTAAATTCATCATGATAGATCCAAAAATGCTGGAACTTTCTATCTATGATGGTATCCCTCACTTACTTACTCCTGTAGTTACAGATATGACAGAAGCTGCTAATTCTCTTCGCTGGTGTGTAAAAGAAATGGAACGCCGTTATGCATTAATGTCTGCAGCTGGTGTAAGAAATATTGCCTTACTAAACGATAAAATTGAGCAAGCCGAAAAAGATGGTCGCCCACTTAAAGACACTATGTTTATTAAGATGAACCCAGAACGAGCACATGAAGCACCAATACTTACTAAGATGCCATATATCGTAGTTGTTGCTGATGAGTTTGCAGATATGATAATGGTAGTTGGCAAAAAGGTGGAAGAACTTATTGCTAGACTCGCACAAAAAGCTCGTGCTGCTGGTATTCATATTATATTAGCAACTCAAAGACCTTCTGCAGATGTGGTTACAGGACTTATTAAAGCAAATATTCCAACAAGAATGTCTTTCCAAGTTTCTGCAAAAATTGACTCTAGAATTATGCTTGATCAACAAGGAGCTGAGCAGCTCTTAGGGATGGGCGATATGCTATATCTAAAACCAGGTTTAGGAGCTCCTATGCGTATCCATGGTGCTTTCGTCGATGATAACGAAGTACATAAGGTCGTTGATGCTTGGAAAGAGTATGGTGCTCCTGAATATATTGAAGATATCTTAGAAACTAGTGAAGATGGTGAAAATGGTTCTAGTGGAGATAATGGTAGCAGTGAGGATCCTTTATACAATGATGCTGTTGAAATTGTAATCAAATCTCAAAAAGCTTCTATTTCTGCAGTGCAAAGAAAATTAAAAATAGGCTATAATCGTTCAGCTAGACTTATGGAAGAAATGGAAGATAACGGTATAGTTTCCGAAATGAACCAAAATGGTATGCGTGATGTACTAATAAGTAGAGAACAATAATGAAAAAAATAATCCTAACTATATTTATCACACTTCTAGCTACAACACTTTTTGCTTCGCCTACGAACGATTTAATTTCAAAAATTAAAAATATCAACTCAATGTCTGCTGACTTCACACAAAAACTTATTGATGGTCAAAATAATAGCAACAATAACTCAAAAGGTATAATGAGCCTTAAAAAACCTGGTGATTTTAAATGGGTTACAAAAACCCCAAACAACCAGCAAATAGTGTCAAATGGTGCAAAATTATGGATTTATGACGCTGATTTAGAACAGCTTATTATTAAAAAAGTTTCTAACAATATCGCTCAATTTCCTTATTTAATTTTACTATCCAAAAATGCAAATAACTTAGATAAGTTATTTAACATAAAAGAAAAATCAGAAAACACTTACATCTTAAAGCCAAAAGATGATGAAATGATAAATAGCATTACCATTAAATTTGATAGTAGTGGTGAGCTAGAATGCTTAGAGATCTCAACGTCTTTACATCAATACACTCAAATAAAATTTGATAATGTAAAAATGAATACCTCAAACATCAAAACTGAGGATTTTAATTTTAAAACTCCAAAAGGAACTGATGTAATTGATGAGACCAAAGCTTAACACTAGCCCTGATACAAAATGAGATATTTGTCGTAAAGGAGTTTATGTCTAATTTAAGTATCTACTTAGGGTTATATTTTCCATTCTATTTCACCTAGATTATTTTTCTGCAGATAATCATTGGCTAAAACAAAATGTCCACAACCTAAAAACCCTCTATATGCAGATAATGGCGATGGATGTGAAGACTCTAGCACCAAATGCTTAGATGAATCAATCAAAGACTTTTTCTTGCGTGCATGAGCACCCCATAGCATAAATACAACATTTTGCTTATACTTAGAGATTTTCTGAATCATAGAATCTGTAAAAGTCTCCCAACCAATATCTTTATGGGAATTTGCATTGTGAGCTTCAACAGTAAGAGTAGTATTTAGCAAGAAAATTCCCTGTTTTGCCCAGTTTTCAAGATTACCATGAGTTGGGGTTTGAAATTCTTCAACACTAGCTTCCAGCTCTTTATACATATTGCGCAAAGATGGCGGAATGTCGACACCTTTTTGTACAGAAAAAGCTAGCCCATGAGCTTGATTGTAATTATGATATGGATCCTGACCTAAGATAACTACTTTGAGATTATCAAATTCTGTTAATTTAAAAGCATTAAAAATATCTTCTTCAGCAGGAAAAATAATTTTACCTTGCTCTTTTTCAGCCTCTAAAAAAGAGAGTGTTTGCTTAAAATATAGTTTTTGCTTTTCTTGTGAAATAAGATCTAACCAATTCATTAGGACACTCCTAGAGATTTTTTTGAAATTTCAGAAGAATATTAGTTGCAGAAGATTATTTAATTAAAGCCTTATAAATAGAATCTTTCAACTCAAGTCTTTGTTTTTTAAGATCCTCAAGTCGGACATCTTCAAACTTACCAGTGCTTTCTAAGTTGAATACTTCTTTATCTAAATCCTCATACTGTTTCATCTGCTTACTTACATGATGGTCGGCTTTGATATTATGAATTTGTGCTTTTAATTCTGGAAACTCTTTTATTAATGGATGATGTTCTAACATGTGAACTCCTTTGTTTTGTAATGTACTTTAACAATACCACCTATATCATTGAATTTAAAGAGTCACAGCAGATATTTAAAAAATACTTTTACCCCTATAATAACTTTAAATAATCCTTCATAAACAAGTTTATTGGGCTTATTGAAATGTCTATTGACAAACTAAAAAACTGAGATTCAACTCTACTCTATTTTCTTTTTACTGTATCTAAGTTAAAAGCCTTAAAAGCAAAATATAGAATATAGAAGAAAAATTTAAATGAATTTAAAGACTACTTATTAGCTATTGTTTGATAAGTTTTCATAACGATTGCCTCTGTTGAATCCATTTCTAAAGAGACCTCATGAAGTTTTTTAGCAATATCATCATAAGCAGGTTTTGCAACGCCTTCTTGGTCTAACAAATACTCAACATACCTTGTTGCTCTATCTATTAGTTTGTTGTTACCTGGAGTTACAAAAGTCATAATGTTACTAGTGAAACGACCTAGTCTAGCCATTACTAATGTTGAATGACTATTCATCACCATCTTTATAAGCACTTGTGAGCTTAGCTCAGACATATCTTTATACTTTATCTCTAATTTTGTATCGGCATAGTTTATAACAAACATATTTTTAGCACTTGATACTTCAATTACTTGATGATTAGGCAACACACTTCTTCTTTCTAATGCTTGTGAAGATATATCAAAACCTTGTAAGTTTTTTACACCAGTTTGCTCTTTTGAAAAGTCCCACTCTAGCGTTCTAGGTTCATGGTTAAGAACTTGATTCCATACATTTTCTTTAATACTATCTTTCACAGCTAAATAACAATAGCTTGAAACAGGATTTTGATGGTTTGTATTCTCAAAAGGGTTTACACTAAATGTTGGCGTGCGTTCTGTCGTATCTGTAAGTACTGTAAGACCGAGATTACTATCTGTAAGATAAGTCGCATAACCTCCTTGCTTATAACAATCAGATTCAAACTGTGTAAACTTAGCGACTTCATTACAGTCAAGATTTTTTAAAGCATCAAGCAAAGCATCACACTCTTTAGCGTAGTCAATATCTTCAATAATAGAAAATAATGCCAATCCAACAAATAGCGTTTGTACAGAAGTTGCTTGCATTCTTGTACTTCCAGCTAATGCCATCGAACCAATTTCAATACAAATACTTTTTACATCATCCGCTTTTATCAAATCATCAGATCTTTTTACATTAGCTAAAAGATCATCTCCATTACAATAAATTAACCATGGATTATATTTTGAATGCTCGCGTGCATACTCAACTGTCGAAAGTACAAACGGTGTTTCTCCACCCTCTGTTACGCCAACCAGCATATCCTGCTCTGTAAATCCAAGTTCTTTGATATGGCGAATAGCGTATTCTTCATAATCCTCAAAACCCTCAACCGAACGAACTAATGCTCCATCACCGCCAGCCATAAAACCAATTACTTTATCTTTTAATTTAGCTGGAGCTCTACTTTTCCATAAACTTTCAATAAACATCGCCAAACGACCAGTTGCACCACAACCAGAGATATAAACGCTCCCTGATTTCATTACCTCTATTAAATCAGCTTTAAGCTCATTAATTTCTGCACCATACTCTTTAACTTTAGTTATCGCATCAATATCTACCGCTCTAATCATCTCTACAGCTTTACTTAGATCCGAATCTGCCATTTCGGCAAGCCCTACTGTTTTAGGGTTAGGTTTTTCTGTTGTTAAGTGACCTAGTTTGAATTTTTCACGATTGTCCCAAAAGAAATTCCAATCTTTAATAAGTGCCATTTTTATACTCCTATGTTATATATTTTTTATATTCTCTAATAATTCCTGATGTTTTTTAAACTTTGTTCAAATAGAATTTTTCCATTTTCAAAATATGTTTCAAGCTGACTTTCCAAATGATACTGCCCTATAGCGTAACTATCATCTAGCACTATTGTTTCATACTCACCATGCTGATTTTTTATCAGATCTAATCGCCCTTTTTTAGATTTTTTATTAGGATCTGTAATAGGATTTTTTGAAACAGTCCTAAGTTCACCATCTCTGATAAGCGCTGAACATTTTATCGCAAACTTAAATGAATCACGATTCAAAGATGATTCAAAATTACCCTGCAACAATGCACCACCCATACCAAACGCAATATTCTCTGCTGAATATCCGCGTTGTTGCATTACTGAAAGTATCTCTTCTATAAGATTAATGTTGACACCATCACCTTGGATAAGAGCAACATTTTTAAGTACCTTGTAACCTTTAGAGTTAGCAGTTACACCAAAACCTTTCTCTAGCTCTTCAAGTGCATATAAAATATTATCTAAAGCATTTCCTGAGTCTGGTCTGATAACTAGGTGTGCTTTTTTAGAAGTAATTTTATCTTTCAAACTAATCCAAGTCTTTATGGCTTTTTTAAAATCCCAACTATCTGAAACACAAGCATATAGTACACTAGCATCACCAAATTGCTCTATCATATTTTCAAAAGCTTGTTTTTCACAATCTGAACCTTCACCCCAACTTGTGATAGTTGAGTGCTCACTTGCTGGTATCGAAAAGCCTGCCATATCTTCATTATAATAATCTTTACAAACTCTCAACCCTGCTAGCGTGTCTGTGCCCATAAAGTTAGTCAAATGAGCAGCTCCACCTATTCCAGCTGACTCTTCAGATGAAACACCTCTATAACCAAAATCATGAAGCATAAAATTTAGTTTATCTAGCGTATCTGATGTTTGCTGAAGATACTTTTTAATAGTTTCTTTTATATTTGAGCTTATTGAAGCAACTGTTGTTGGGTACCATACTTTTAAAAGCAAAGTTTCCAGCATACCTGGTAACCATGCAAGCTCTTCATCTGTACTTTCTATAGTCATTAAGACATTGTGTGTTAGCACCATTGAGCCCTCTCTTACAGCCCTTACCCTAACTGGAAAATAACCATTATGCTTTTCTAAAACTCGTTCAAAACCTTTACGGTAAAAAACCAAACCATGAGCTTTCAAAACTTTTTCAGCTTCATCAATCATAGCTAGCGTTATTGGTTGGCTTAGATATTTTTTAAGATAATACTGTAATCCAAAAAACCTGGTAACATTTCCAAGATAAGCATTTGCCACACCTCTACTTTCCATATAAAAGTGAGTGTATGTAGTGTTTTTAGGATACTGATAGGGATGTGAGTGCTTATAACTATCTGTCATAAGAATCAAATTCGAAGGATTCATAATACTAAATTAAACAACGATAAAATAAGCTTGTAAGATGATTATAAACTGATAGATATTAAGAAGGAAATATTTTTAACCTTTAATGTTTCTTTCGACAAGTCTTAAAAGGTTTTGCATGTATTCTAATGAAACTTTTGTTTTGTCTAAAAGAGGATTATATTCTGCAATTTCAAAACAAACTAAACTGTCAAAATTAATTTGTCTAATAGTGTTATAAAAAACTATTGGATCTATACCATCTTCAACCGGTGTACCGACAGCATCAAGATTTGTTGGATCAAGACCATCCAAATCAAAACTAATACCAACATTTCCATTTGTGATTTTTTCTAAGCGTGCAAACTCTTCTAAGAAGATCTTTTCAAAATTCTTAGTATTTAAATCTTCTTGATAATAAATTTTAACGCCTAAGCTGTCAAGCAACTCTTTTTCTGGAGCCTCATAAGACCTTATCCCAAAAAACACTATATTTTCAGGTTTTAATTTTGGCTCATCATTTAATATTTTCTTCAACTCATCATGACCATAGCCAAGTAGATGAGCAACTGGCATACCATGTATATTGCCAGTATCTGAAGTTTCTGGTCGATGACTATCCAAATGAGCATCTATCCATATCAACCCTAACTCATTATTTTGCTTTTTAAGATAGTTATGAACCCCACTCCATGTTGCCATTGCACAAGAGTGATCTCCCCCAAGAACTAAAGGAAACTTATTCTCATCAAGTAAGTCTGAAACTTTCATTGCGACTTTATTAAAGTATTTTGCCATAGTTTCAACTTCTGATCGACCACCAATATAATTAAGAATCTGAGAGTCTATTCTTCTATCCCTAAGAGCATCTAATAAAACATATGGTGCTCTACCGCAACCTATTTCACGCCCAGCATTTCCTATTGCTACGCCGATTGCTTCTACTTTCTTCATAAAAACCTCTGCTTATATAGCTGAAAATAAATTTTTAGGATCTTTGATTGGTGGAACCATTTCCATTTCATGTCCTATATCGTATTTTTCTGCTAACTCATAAACCATACGAAGTACTGAAAAATCCTCTACAGCAAAACCTACAGAATCATAAATTGTAATTTCTTGATCGTTTTCACGACCTTTTTTAAGTCCTGCTGCAATCTCCCAAACTTCTGCATGAAGTACCTGCTCAACCTCTTGTTCTGATAAGTTTTGAATTTCTCCTTCAATCATTGATTGCTCAGTATATTCAACAACAACCTTACCTTTAAATAATATATCTGATTCAAGTTCTGTTTTACCAGGGCAGTCACCACCAAGTCCACTTATATGCATGCCTGGTTTGACCCATTCCTTTTCAATTACAACAGCATGAAGCTTACAGGCAGTACAAACTACTATTATGTCAGCTCCTTCACAAGCATCTTTAGCGTTGTTGCAAGCAACTAGCTCAAGCCCTGCATCTTTCATATTATTAGCATATTTTTTCATCGCCTCTGGATCTGTATCAAAATACTGTACTTTCTCAATTGGACGAATAAGCTTATGTGCTAAAGTTTGAAACTCACTCTGTGCTCCAGTACCTATAAGTGCTATAGTTTTACTATCTTTTCTAGCCAAAAAATCTGCCGCTAAGATTGTAGCAGAAGCTGTTCTAAGAGCTGTTAGTACTGTCATTTCAGATATAAGTAGAGGATAACCATACTTGATTTCATTCAACTGTCCAGTAGCAACAACTGTTTGTTTGCCTTCGAATGGGTTTGCTGGATGTCCGTTAACACATTTGTATGCAAAAAGCTCATTATCTGCCGTAGGCATAAGCTCCAATACTCCACCAGGAACATGCGCTGCATAACGAGGCGATTTATCAAACTCATTCCATCTGATAAAATCGTCTTTTATATAATTTTTAAGATCTCCCATAAACTGGTTAATCCCATGCTTTTCTACTATTTTTGCAACATCTTGTACTGATAAAACTTTCATTTTAATTTCCTCACTTTCAATTTACTTAATCACTATTATAATTCAAATATTTTATTTTAGACAGTCAACTCCTGCCTCTTACTATTGTTTAATAAAACAAAGCAAATACCATAAAGATAACTGCTATTATGAAAATCAGTGCTCTAACACCTCGACCACCGCCAAAGAAGTAAGAGCCATCACGATTATACTTATCAAATAATTTACAGGACACACTAGCAGGCAAAACTATAGAATAAGCTATACCTGCAAACCCTGATACAGCTAGAGCTAATACAAATATATCATTAAAGTATACTGCTATCAACAACGATGGTATCAATACTATTGCTCCAGCAATTATACGACCCTTTAAATTAGGACTTAATTTTAAAGCATCAATCCAAAAATCAATAAATGCTAGTGATATCGTAATAAATGATGCAAACAGACTAACATTTAAAAAAATATCTAAAGCACTAACTGCCAATGAACTTGAGCTGCTTTGTTTTATTATTGAAACAAGTCCGTCGAGTGTCGGATCAGCCATAAATATCTCATCTGCTCCAGCATGCTTTATGAACCCAGACATAATAACAACCCATAGTGTATATATAACACAGGTTATAAAGGTACCTATAAGTATAATTCTTTTAATCTCTTTCTTATTTTCAGGCCCAACATAATTCACAATACTTGGCAATATAGATTGATATGAAAATGCCAAAATAACTATGAGAGTTGCTTGAGTTATAGCTGTAAAATTCATAGGTACTACGAAAAGACTTTTAAGATCAACATATCTTGACAACAGTAATATCACCAAAACCAGGGAAATTAACTTAACTGTCATAACAACCCTATTAATTTTCTCGGAATACTTCATACTACCGATGAGAACTATAGATAAAATAGCTGTAAATAAAACTTCTGCAATTGAGGGGCTTATGCAACTGTATAAGTTAATATTACAAGAATTTGAACCTAATAAAGAAGGTACCGCACCAATATAAGCTGTCAAACTAGCATATATAGCCACTGAAAATGCTATCAATGTTATTATCTTACCAGGCATACCAAATGCTTCTTGAGCTAGAGATGTATAGTGATTCCTAAATTTTGGCAGCTTCGTACTGACCTCAACGACCAACATTCCAGATATAGTCATTAATATATACATTGAAATAGTTAAGACTATAGTTGCAATAATTCCTACTTTAAATGCCATTATTGGTAGTGCAAATATTCCACCTCCGATCATAGAGCTTATGATCAATAAAACACAACCACAATATTTAAAAAAACCAACATTACTACTCAAAACATTTTACTCCTACTAGGTTTAGTAATTAACTTTAAAATCAATAAAAAACTTCTGCCAACATGCACCTGGCACTTCCGCCACCAACTGTTTCAATATTTTTAATGTCGCACGGAAGACAAGTTATATAATTAGTCATTTTATCTAGCTGTTGCTGAGTAAATCCGCTGTGAGCAGTTTCCGATAAGACTAAGAAACTTTTACCTTGCTTATTTTTCACTTCTAAAACGTTACCACACATTTTATACATTTGATCTAGAGATATATCTATGATTATTTTATTTGCCTGCTCCAAACTTTCAACCACACTTTGTCTTTCTAAGTCTGACCTTATAGATTCCAAACATACAACAGCAACACGTTCACCAACACTCATCATCACATTCGTATGATAAATTGGTCCTTTCTTATCAAAACTTGTAAAGGTAACCAATTTATAACCAATTTTCTCACATACTTTTTTAGCTAAACTTGTATCTGCTCGAGGTGATACAGACATATAAGCCACTTTAAACTCATGATCAAATATAAAAACTCCTGTGCCCTCTAGAGCTTTTGAAAAATCTCCACGAAAATCTAAAACCTTATATTCTTTACCCGTATTAGACTCCAAGTTTTTCAATAAATTTTCAATTTGAACTTCATTACGACGATTTTGTGTATACATCGGATAAATAAAAACATAAGGATTACCATTTATAATATGTGTTGAAAACCAATTGTTTGGAAATACAGCATCAGGAGTGTTATCGTTAGATTCTAAAGTAATAACATCAATACCTTTTGATTTGATATTACAAACCATTGTTTTAAACTCTTTCAATACAGCAGTTTGTAATTGCTCATTTGTAATATCAGGTTTACTTTGAAAAGAGTTATTAACTGATGTTTCTTGGTTGAAGCGAAAGTGCTTAGGTTCAACCATCACGATAGTATTAGCAATATTTTTTTGTTCCATTTTGACAGTATATTTAAAAAAGACTGACTATCACTATATATTTTTAAACAGTATATTTCCAACTTATTTCCAAAAAAATCCTGAAATAGCACTCATATACTAAAAAAATAATATTAATATAAAAGCAACTATTACTTTAATAAAAACAAATACACTCAATTCTTAAAAATCATTAGTTTTTAGCAGGACAAAGCAGACAAATAACAAATATAGCGTTATAATTATTCATATTTTTATTTATTATATAAAACCTTAAACTTGAGGATATCATGAAACAAACTACTCTTTTAGTCATCCTAGATGGATGGGGATATAGTGACAATGATTATTTTAACGCTATAAAAAATGCTGATACTCCAACTTGGGATAGTATTTGGAATGAGTTCCCTAAAACACTTATTAATGCATCGAGCCTAGAAGTTGGATTACCTTCAGGTCAAATGGGTAATTCCGAAGTAGGCCATGTAAATATCGGTTCAGGTAGAATTATCTATCAAGAACTTACTAAGATAGATAAAGCTATTGCTGAAAAAACATTTGAGCAAAACCCTGCACTTTGCCAATCTATGGACAATGCTATAAACAATGATTCTGCTCTTCATATCATGGGATTATTATCAGCTGGTGGTGTACATTCTCATCAGAAACATATATTTGCAGCAATAAAAATGGCAAAAGATAAAGGAGTGAAAAAAGTCTATATTCATGCATTCTTAGACGGTAGAGACACTCCGCCTCGCTCTGCACAAAAATCTATTGAAGCTACAGATAAGCTTTTGAAAGATTTAAATATAGGTCATATAGCATCTGTATCTGGTAGATATTATGCAATGGATAGAGATAATCGTTGGGATAGAGTTGAAAAAGCTTATAATGCAATAGTAGAAGCAAGTGCTGAACATACTTGTAACTCAGCTTTACAAGCATTAGAACAATCTTATGATCGTGATCAATCTGATGAGTTTGTAGTACCTACTTGTATTGCAGTAAATGGCAAAACAGTTAAAGTAGAAGATAACGATAGTGTATTATTTATGAACTTCCGCGCGGATAGAGCTCGTGAAATAAGTCATGCTTTTACAGATAAAGATTTTGATGGTTTTAATAAAAAAAGACTTTTAAATATAAACTTCACTACTCTTACTCAATATGATTCTAAGCTTAAATGTCATGTAGCTTACCCTCCAGAGCAACCTATAAATACTCTAGGTGAAGTACTAGCTAACAACGACAAAACCCAACTAAGAATCGCTGAAACAGAAAAATACCCTCATGTAACTTTCTTTTTTAATGGTGGTAAAGAAGATGAATTTGTAGGTGAGGATAGATTGCTAATTCCATCACCTAAGGTTGCAACTTATGATTTACAACCTGAAATGTCTGCACCTGAACTTACTGAAAAATTAGTAAATGCTATCAATAGTGGCAAATATGATTGTATAGTTTGTAATTATGCTAACTCAGATATGGTTGGACATACTGGTAATTATGAAGCTGCTATGCAAGCTATTGAGTATCTAGATAAATGCTTAGCTACTTTGAAAGACACTATTTTAAACAATAATGGCAATATGTTCATTACAGCTGACCATGGTAATGCTGATGTTATGGTAAACCCAGACACTCAAAAACCACATACAGCCCACACTACAAACCTTGTACCTTTTGTTTATGTTGGTCAGCATACTGCTGAAACTACAGTAGAAAATGGCAAAGGAAAACTTTCAGATATTGCCCCAACAATGTTACAAGTAATGGGAATTAAACAACCTAGTCAAATGACTGGCAAATCTCTATTTAACTTCGATAAATAAAAGGTATAAAACTAATATGCTTGACGCTAAATACATCAAAGATAATCTCCAAGAAGTAGCTGACAGATTAGCTACTAGAGGCTATAAACTAGACACAGAACTTTTTGAGAAAAATGAAGCAAAAAGAAAGGAGCTTCAAGAAAAAACTCAAGAACTTCAATCACAAAGAAATACCACTTCAAAAGAAATTGGTAAAAGAAAAGCAAAAGGCGAAGATGCTAGTGATGTTTTTGCTAAAGTGGGTGCAATAAACGAAGAACTAAAAGTTGTAGAAAAAGATCTAAAAACACTTCTTGAAGATATAAATCAACAGCTTCTGTCTATGCCAAACATCCCAAATGAAGATACACCAATAGGTAAATCTGAAGATGATAATGTTGAGCTTAGAAGATGGGGAACTCCTCGTGAGTTTCATTCTGAAGCACAAGCGAAAGACCATGCTGACTTAGGTGAAGCACTTGATATGATTGATTTCCAAGTTGCTGCTAAAATCACAGGTAGTAGATTTGTAGTTCTTAAAAACAAGATTGCAAAGTTACACAGAGCTTTAAGCCAATTTATGCTTGATGTTCATACAGACAAGCACGGTTATGAAGAGCTGTATGTACCATTCATGGTAAATAAAGATAGCTTATATGGTACTGGTCAACTTCCTAAATTTGGTGAAGATTTATTTAACTTAGAAGGTGACTTTAACTATAGTCTTATCCCTACTGCTGAAGTCCCTCTCACTAATATGGTTAGAGATGAAATACTTGATACAGAATCTTTACCAAGACTATATACAGCTCATACGCCTTGCTTTAGAAGTGAGGCAGGATCTTATGGTCGAGATACTAAAGGTATGATTCGTCAACACCAGTTTGAAAAAGTTGAGTTAGTTCATATAACTACTGCAGAAAAAGGTGAAGAGTCACTTGAACTACTTACATCTCACGCAGAAAAAATATTACAAAAGCTAAACTTACCATATCGTGTAATGAGATTATGTACAGGAGATATGGGAGCTACTGCTAAAAAGACTTATGACTTAGAAGTTTGGCTACCTTCTCAAAACACTTACCGTGAAATATCTTCATGTAGTTGGTGCGGGGATTTCCAAGCTCGTAGAATGAAAGCTCGCCATAAAAATGTCAGCATGAAAAAACCTGAGTTAGTTCATACATTAAATGGTTCTGGACTTGCTGTTGGTCGTACACTTTTAGCTGTTATTGAAAATTATCAGCAAGAAGATGGCTCTATAATTGTGCCTGAGGCTTTAGTCAACTATATGGGTGGTATCTCGGTTATTAAATAACTTATAGCGTAAAACCATTTTTTTTGTTATGATTTAGTTGTAATCAATACTTTAAAGGAGTGATTATAATGTCAGAAAAAATGCAAAAAACCAAAGTCTCTACCGCAAAAACTATGGAAAACAAATATGGCGAAGAGAATCATAAGCACAACAAGAATACACTAAAACATAGAGATCACGAAAAATCTCATCCACACACTCAACATGGTGGTGATCCAAATCAAAATAAACATGCTGTCCAAACACATAGTGACCCAGATAGTCACAAACATCATAAGACTAAATACCATGATCATAAAGAGCATACGAGAGAACACCATAAGAAAAGTAAATAACATAATCCAAATATAAACCGCTAACCTTTTGAGGTAACAATTCAAAATACCTCAATAGTTAATATTAAGAGTTTATACGATCTAAAACGACTCTCCCTAAATCAATAAAACTACTCTAAATAGTGATTAATTTTATAATCTTTTAATGGTATTATACAAATATTAGCACTTTAAAACCTTTAAAATGTATATAGCAGGAATAGAAGCTGGCGGAACCAAGTTTTTCACAACTGTTGGCGATATGGAAGGCAATGTAATTGAAAGACATCGTACAGGTACTACCACTCCAGCTGAAACAATGGCTGAAACCCTTGAAGTTTTAAAAAACTATCAATCTAAATATGAAATAAAAGCTCTTGGGCTTGGTTGTTTTGGACCAATAGATATAAACCTTAATTCTCCAACTTATGGTTTTATTACCAATACACCTAAAATTGCTTGGCAAAACTTTGATATTGTTAGTTCTATTAGATCAGTATTTAATGGTCCTATAAACTTTAATACCGATGTAAATGCTGCTGCAATCTGTGAGCAACTTTGGGGGTCAGCTCAAGGGCTTGAAAACCTGATGTATTTGACTATCGGTACAGGTGTTGGTGGTGGTGCAATATGCAACAATCGTATAGTTCAAGGTGCTACACATACTGAACTTGGACATATTAGTATTGCTCAAAACCCTAATGATTTGTTTGAAGGTTCTTGCCCTTTTCATGGTAACTGTCTTGAGGGTTTAGCATCAGGCACGGCTATAAATAAACGCTGGAAGGTAGACCATGCTGGAGAATTAGCTGATGATCATATTGCATGGCAGTTTGAAGCTGAGTATCTAGCTAAAGCCATCACTAGTTTTACATTTACACTATCACCCCAAAAAGTCATCTTAGGTGGCGGTGTGATGCACAAAACAATTCTTTTTGATTTGATTCGTAGAAATGTTAAGAGTTCTATAAATGGCTACTTTGACTACCCTGCTCTTAAAGATATGGATAATTTCATAGTCCCAGCATCTTTTGGTGATAATACAGGTGTTAAAGGCTCACTGGCATTAGCTCTTGACATATTAGATAAAAGCTAAGCCTCTCAAGTACTACTTATATTTTTTTACAATTATTGATAAACTTTATTTACAAAAATTTGGATTAACTAATTTCAGATGAAAAGTTTTCTTCAATCAATCAAAAAAGCATTTTATAACCTTAGAAGCAAACTTTGGTACAAACCTTTAGCTTATTGTATTATTGCTATACTTAGTATCTATATATGTTTTTTAATCCAAGAAAAACATGTATCAATTTACACTACAAAAATAAACTTAGAAACAGTTAACTCACTTTTATCTGTAATAACAGGCAGTATGCTGGCTGTAATCGTTTTCACTGTAGGCTCTATTGTAACTGCATATAATTCTGCCAGCAACTCCGGTACACCTAGAATACTATCTCTCCTTTTACGAGATAGCACATCTCATGATGCTACATCTTGTTTTATAGGTGCTTTTATCTATGGGGTTGTAGCAACTGTAGCAATTAAATCCGGAGTCTTTGATGAAACGGGGATATTCCTTATTTTTATAATTACTATACTAGTTTTTGGTTGGGTCATTTTCACATTCATAATATGGATTGACAGTATAGCTAAATTAGGTCAAGTTAAAACTTTAATGTCTAAAACCGAATCACAAGCTCTAAAAGCTGTCAAGAAATACGCCGAGAATCCTCACCTAAATTGTAATACTTTTGAAAAAGATGGCATCCCAGAAAATGCTCAGTTCATATATTCACAAGATTATGGTTTTCTAAATGATATCAACCTACAAGGTCTTAACATTTTTTGCAAAGATAACAAAATAAAACTGTATATAGTAAAATACAAAGGCGAGCATTTAGCATACTCAGAAACCTTAGCATTTGCAAAATCATCTAAAAACATATCAAAAGAAAGCCTTGAGCAAATACTATCCTACTTTACAATCTCTACCGAAAAAAGCTTTATAGATGACCCTGTATTTGGACTTGAAACCTTAGGGGAGATAGCAGCTAAAGCTCTAAGTCCCTCGACTAATGACCCAGGCACTGCTATCGATATTGTAGATTCGATTAACCGTTGCCTAAAAACCCTATTTACACATGATAAAAAAAACTCAAAAGTGAAGTTTGAACAAATTTCTTTAAAAGAAATAGCCGTTGAAAGGTTTGTGAAAAGTAGCTTCGAATATGTAAGAATATATGGCAGTCAAAATATCATGGTTGCTAAAAGAATTCAAAAAAGCTTGATACATATATCTAAGCATCTCAATAGGCAAAATAAAAAAGTTGTTTTAGCATATGCTAAAAGTTGTCAAAAACAAGCTGATGATCAGCTAACTTACGACTTTGAAAGAAAAGAATTTAACGATATGGTTAAAGAGTTAAGCAAGTTTGAAAGTTAAATAACTATACATTCTTATACCATATTTGCTAGAATCTTCTTACATCTTCAAAAAATAATTATTTTGTGATTAATCGTATTCGTTCAAACCATATCCTATCAAAATCATTAATGACAATGTTTGTTCAAGCTTTAGGGCAAGGCTGTGCTTTTATAACAGCTATTATGCTTGCTAGACACCTTACAATGGATCAATATGGATTTTATATATTTGGTGTTACAGTCGCAACTATCTTAGCCGTTATCGCTACTATGGGAGCAGGTGGGATACTTGCTCGTACTTGGGGCAAGTCAGATGAGATGGGTTTCAAAAGAGATCAGGAGACCTTTTTAGCACAAAATTGGTATTTCAAACGCGGTTTGGTCTTAATCATTATCGTTTTAGCACTAATTACTATACCCAATTATTTAAGTTCATCCACAAACCTTATTCAAACATTTGCGCTACTTTTTGCAATACCTTTTTTTATAGCAAACATATTACAGTCCTTTTTTGTTGCCAAACGAGTTGTTGTTTATGCAAACCTTATCCAATTAGGCTTACGACTAATAATGTTTGCTATAGTTTCATACTTTTTCTTTATGCAGATAACTGACTCAACTATCCTCATCGCTTTTATAGCTATATGTATGTTCAGTTATATTTTCATGATATGGTTAAAACAACTCAAAAACTATAGTTTTAAAAGCTTTAAACCTGCTGGAAGCAACTTATCTTTTGCTTTAATGCAATGGGGCTTACTACTTTTATCTCAGATAGATATTATAATCTTAAAAGTCTTTAGTGATACTTCAAATGTTGCATTATTTGGTGTTGCACTACAACTTTCTGCTTTAGTTAGTTTTGTTCTAAATGCAGTAAATTCAAATGTATTATCTCAAATAGCTGACGATTATAAAAATTGCTCTAAAGAGGCTTTCCAAGGAAGAATAACATCTTACACTAAAATTATCTTTATACTTTCCATATTTGCAATAAGTGGATTAATAATTTGCGGTTACCCAATAATTTTATTATACGGTGAACAATATACAGCTTCATATTATATTTTTTGTATTTTAATGGTTGGTCAAATTATAAATGTACTGTCAGGATGTGTAGCAACTATACTTAATATGGCAGGGTTTGAGAGAAAAACTTGTATAGCATTTTACTTTGCTTTAGCCATAAATATAATTTTGGGTATATTCCTAACTCTAGAATATGGAGTATACGGCTTAGCAGTTGCTTCCAGCCTTTCAATGATATATTGGAATATACATTTACTGTATAAAGTGATAACCCTGATAGGTATAAACCCCACTATATTTATCAGGAAAAAAATTAATTAGAATCGTCAGCAAGAGGTGTGCTATCATCAGCAGCATTATTTAACTTCTCAGAAACCTGGTCAACAGTATTATTAACAGTTTCTTTCGCCTGATTAACTGGACTACTATTGATATTGGCTATTAGAAGCAAAGAACCTGATATAAGTAAAAATATAACAAGAGGAATATTAATTGTTAGCCTAATTTTTTTAAGTATTTTTTTCATAGATTGCATTTATTAGCTTACTTGATCTTCCATACCTTTGTTAAAATCATCAACGGCTGCATCTGTTTTAGCTTGAATATCTTTAGCCTTTTGAGAGCTGCTATCAGCCATATTTTTAGCACTGTTCGTTGCATCATCCGCTTCATTTATCATGGTATTTTTCATACCTTCAGCTTTGTTAGAAACATCATCTGAAGTAGAACCCATACTTGTTGTTGCATCATTTGCTTCATTAGACATAGCATCTTGCATACCATCAACTTTATCAGATGTATCATCTGCTATAGATTGTGCTTTAACCTGGGCATCATCAACCATCTTATTCATATCATCTGAACTTTGACCAGTTTTCTCAGTTACAGAATCTTGCATTGCATCTAATTTTTCTGATGCATCATCAGTCATATTCTGCGCTTTATCTTGAGTATCATCAATAGCCTGATTCAGAGAAGCTTTAGCTGATTCAGACTTATTAGAAACAGTATCATTCATATTTTGAGCATTTGTTTTAACACTATCAGACATTTCGCTAGCCGATACAGATGCTTGATTTGCTTTATCTTTAGCAGAGTCTGCAATTTGTCCAACCTTTTCACCAGCATTATAAGATGCACTTTCAGTATTCGATGAGCTCATTGCAGTTGCTATTAATGGCGTTGTAGATAAACCTAGTGCCATCATTGCTAAACAAATTTTTTTCATAATATATCTCCATGGTTTATTATGTAAACTTACAAATCGTATATCTATACGCTACCATAAACACTGCAGTATTTCTAGCTTTAAGCTCTACTAATAAACAATAAACACAAGATTAAAAAAATAATTTTCTTTGGAAAAAATTAAGTGTGAGATGATTTATATAATGACATTTTGATAAATTTTAGAGCTTACTATATTGAAAAAGAAGATTTTAGAGCTTCAGCCTTATCAATTTTTTCCCAATTAAATTCAGCTAGCTCTCTACCAAAATGTCCATAATTAGAAGTCTTACGATAGATAGGTCTTAAAAGATCCAAATTTTCTATAATCTTACCAACTCGCAAATCAAAAACTTCAGATACTATTTGCTCAATTTTACTATCTGCAACTTTACCAGTACCAAATGTATTTACCATAAGAGAAACAGGACTAGCCACTCCAATTGCATAAGCTACTTGTACTTCACATTTATCCGCTAAGCCTGCTGCCACGATATTTTTAGCTATGTATCTACCCATATAAGCACCTGAACGATCAACTTTTGATGGATCTTTACCAGAAAATGCACCTCCTCCATGATGAGCTGCTCCACCATAAGTATCAACTATAATTTTACGACCAGTTAATCCACAATCTCCTTGAGGTCCACCTATTAAAAACACACCTGTTGGGTTTATGTGATATTTAGTATCCTTAGTAAGTAAATCGGCCGGTATAACTTCTTTTACTATCTCTTGTATGATAGCGTCATGAAGATCTTTTTGAGAAATGGTTTCATCATGTTGAGTCGATAATACAACTGTATCAACAAATTTCGGCTTACCATCCTCATAAGCTAATGTAACTTGAGCTTTAGCATCTGGACGCAACCAAGCAAGTTTGCGCGATTTTCTAAGCTCAGCTTGTTTCCTCATAAGTAAATGAGAATAATATATAGCTGCGGGCATAAGTGTCGGAGTCTCATTAGTTGCAAACCCAAACATCAAGCCTTGATCACCAGCACCTAAATCGGCCAATGAACCACGATCAACACCCTGAGCAATATCGCTAGATTGTTTACCAATAGCATTTATTACTGAACAAGTCCTACCATCTATACCTTTTTCAGCATTATCATAACCTGTCTCTGTAATAACATTACGCACTAATTCTTCTATATCAACCCATGCAGAAGTTGAAATCTCGCCTGCAACTAATGCCATGCCTGTCTTAACTAGTGTTTCACAAGCTACTCGAGCATTTTTATCTTGCTCTAAAATTGCATCTAAAATAGCATCTGAAATTTGATCAGCAAGCTTATCTGGGTGTCCTTCAGAAACAGACTCTGATGTAAATAAATAATTTTTCGACATTATTATTTCTCCTTTTAATTATGAGGCTGCTAAAAGGTTTTCTGGAAAGACTCATAAGAGATTCTTAGAAACGCTTTAGCTTGTTTTTTATGGTCGCAAGCAAGTTGTTTGTTAAATTCAGCGACGAAAACAATTATAATATGATGCTAATAATAAGTCAACTATTGACTTTTGCATTAATAGTCTTTAAAGTATTGCTATTAAATTTTTAAATATATTTTGCTAAGCAGATGGCTGCTCTACTTAGTTTAATGAAGTTTTAATATCACAATAATTGGAGAAATAAATAAATGGTAGTAATCCGTATGGCTCGTGGTGGAGCAAAAAAGCGTCCTTTTTACAGAATCGTAGTTGCTGATAAAAGAAGCCCTAGAGATGGTAAATTCATCGAAAGATTAGGTTTCTTTAACCCTGTAGCTAAAGGTGGTGAAGAGAGATTGAAACTTGATATAGCTAAAGCTCAAGAATGGATCGCTAAAGGCGCTCAACCATCTGAAAGAGTTGCAAGCTTAATCAAAGAAGCTCAAAAAGCTGCTGCTTAATAGCCTTTTAAATTCTAAAAACTTCTATGATAAAAGAGTTCGTTGAAATAGCTCGTATTGGAGCTACTTATAAGTTAGATGGCGAGCTCAATCTATATCCTATTGCAAACACTATTGAAACTCTTTTGAGTTATGGTGATTGGTATATTCAACTAGCAAACTCTCATGATTGGCAAAAGCTGAGTGATGAAAATGTATTTCGTCGTGCAGATAAGATCTATATAAAGTTTGCAAACATTGACAATGCAAATATCGCTAAAAAATTCGTAAATGCTATGATAGGAGTACCTAAAAATGCTTTACCTAAACTAGATAACGATGAAACATATTATGCAGATTTGATCGGCTGTTCTGTTGTTAACACATCCAATGATTCTTTCGGCAAAGTCACTGACGTAATTGATACAGGTTCTAACCAAGTATTAATCTGCCAATCAGATAAAGAAGAGTACCTTATACCTTATATTAAACAATATGTATTATCAGAAAATTTAACTGATAAAAAAATTGTCGTTGATTGGGAAAAAGATTACTAATTTTATAACAACTATTAGTCTACTAGATCCATCAAAATCTCTTACAAACTTTATAGACAAATAAAGCTTTCTCTTATCTTTAGAGTATTATTCAAAAAACCATTAAAACTGTTGATTTAACATTATGGTACAAGAAAACAATATCGTTGAACGAAGTCGAAGTCTCAGTTTTCTTTGTATTGTAACAGACATTTTGACAGATGGTTGCTAAGTACTTAATGATCTTTTGGTATTAAATCAATAGTCTTTTATTATTTTCAGCAATTCCTGCAAAGATAGATTTTTTTAGAGAAAAATTAGAAGAATTTTATAGATTGATTATTTAACTACAGGGTCAAGTTCACCTTTTTCATAAAGACCAAACATAGTCTCTAATGATGTAGCATTTATTTTGCTAGCTTGACCAGCTGATCCAAATGCTTCATAGCGAGCAGCACAGATTTCAGACATAGCTTTTTTAGCTACTGCATTATATTTACGAGGATCGAATTCTGCAGGATTTTCTGCCATAAACCTTCTTATTGCACCAGTTGCCGCCATACGAAGATCTGTATCAATATTTACTTTACGCACGCCATACTTAATAGCTTCTACGATTTCACTTACAGGAACACCATAAGTTTCACCCATAGCACCACCATAATTATTGATCACTTCCAACCAATCTTGTGGTACAGAAGAAGAGCCATGCATTACAAGATGAGTGTTAGGAATTCTAGCGTGAATCTCTTTTACTCTACTTATAGATAAAATATCACCTGTAGGTGGCTTAGTAAACTTATAAGCCCCATGTGATGTACCAATCGCAATTGCAAGAGCATCTACTTTAGTTTTCTTAACAAAGTCAGCTGCCTCTTCAGGATCTGTAAGCATTTGATCCATAGACAAAGTGCCTTCAGCACCTACACCATCTTCTTCACCAGCTTGCCCAGTCTCTAATGAACCTAAACAACCTAACTCACCTTCAACAGACACACCACAAGCATGAGCCATATCTGTTACAGTTTTAGTAACATCTACATTATACTCATAGCTAGCTGGAGTTTTACCATCAGACATTAATGAGCCATCCATCATTACAGATGAAAAACCTAATTGGATAGATCTTTGACAAACCGCTGGAGATGTACCATGATCTTGGTGCATACACACAGGTAGATGAGGATACTCTTCAATTGCAGCTAATACCAAATGACGAATAAATGGCGCTCCTGCATATTTTCTTGCACCAGCAGAACCTTGCAGAATAACTGGTGAATTTACCTTATCAGCAGCTTCCATTACTGCTCTAACCTGTTCCAAATTATTTACATTGAAAGCTGGAATACCATAACCATGCTCAGCAGCATGATCTAATAGTTGTCTTAATGAAACTAAAGCCATTATATTTCTCCTTTTACCTTACTTGACCTGCAATTATTACTTTAATCTTGTTTGAACTACCATGAACACCCATACTATCACCACTTGTTAACACGAAAATATCACCATCTTTTGCATAGTTCCTAGTTTCTAACTCCATACAAGCAGATCTGTTTACATATAATTTAGACATTCTAGTAGAATCAAAATGTATTGGCACAACACCTCTAAACAATGTCATAGCACCTAAAGTTGTAGCATTACGAGATAATGCATATATTGGTAAAGATGTATTTATACGAGACATCCAGCGAGAAGTATTACCACCTTCTGTAAGAACTATAAGTCCTTTAGCATTAATCTCATTCGCTATTTTAACAGCTGCTACAGATACAGCCTGATCTACTCGGCTACAGTCAGCAATTTTTGGTTTTTTAACCATATGGCTATACTTACTATGCTCAGCGGAGTCACATATGCGCGACATTGCTTCAATAGTTTCTACAGGGTAACTACCCACAGCAGTCTCCGCCGATAACATTACAGCATCAGTACCATCAAACACAGCATTTGCAACATCAGATGCTTCTGCACGAGTTGGAGACGAGTTATCTATCATAGACTCCATCATTTGAGTAGCCGTAATGGAACCTTTCTCATTTTGTCGAGCAGTTGTAATTATTAGTTTTTGAGCAGCTGGCACATTTTCATCACCTATCTCTACAGCTAAATCACCACGAGCAACCATTACCATATCTGAAGCATCAACAATAGCTTTTAAATTTTCTTTAAGTACAGCTTCTGCTCTTTCAATTTTAGCAACCATAGCAGGTTTCCAACCAGCTTCATTAACCAGTTTACGAGCGTAGTCCATGTCTTTGCCGTCACGCACAAATGAAACTGCTAAGAAATCAACTTGTAACATTGCAGCCGTTTTGATGTCCTCGATATCTTTTTCGGTCAAAGCTGGAGCTGTTAAACCACCACCTTTTTTATTGATGCCCTTGTTATTAGAAACCTTACCTCCAACCAAAACGTTAGTAGTAGCTTTGTTTCCTTTTACAGAATCAACCTCTAATACAATTTTGCCATCATCAACTAAAAGTATATCGCCTTTCTTAACATCTTGAATAAGCTCTTTGTAGTCAATACCAACAGCTTTATCATTACCATCTTCTACACCCAAGTCAGAATCAAGAACAAACTTTTGACCTTTTTTAAGCATTTCTGAACCATTCTTAAACTTTGAAAGCCTAATCTTTGGACCTTGTAAATCAGCCAAGATACCGACATAGGTATCTTGTTCTTTAGCGATACTACGAATCAAATCAACTCTTTTACGATGATCTTCAGGCGAACCATGTGAGAAGTTACATCTCACCGCATTTACACCCGCTTTTATCATCGCGGTTAGGACTTCTTTAGACTCACTTGCAGGTCCTAAAGTCGCTAATATTTTAGTTCTTTTCATTTTGTTTCCTTAGCTTATATTTTAATATAACTTACGATTGAGCCTTTTCTCTCAAAATTTCAACTGCAGGTAATTTTTTACCTTCAAGAAACTCTAAGAATGCTCCGCCCGCAGTAGAAATATAAGATACCTTATCTTGAATATTATATTTTTCAATTGCAGCTATAGTATCTCCACCACCAGCAACTGAGAAACCATCAGATTCTGCTATAGCTAGTGACAAAGCTTTTGTACCCTCTCCAAAGCTATTAAATTCAAACACCCCCAACGGACCATTCCAAAGAATTGTGTTTGAAGACTTAAGTAGTTTAGAAAGATTTTTTTCAGACTTAGGACCTATATCCATAATCATCTCATCATCAGCAACATTATCAACATCTTTTATAACAGCTTCAGCATCTTCACTAAACTCTTTAGCAACACGCACATCCACAGGAGTAGGTATTTGTACACCCTTCTCTTTAGCCTTTATCATTATATCTTGAGCTTCTGCCACCAAATCCTGTTCGTACAAAGATATACCCACACTATAGCCTTTAGCTTTAATAAATGTGTTTGCAATACCTCCACCAACTATTAAGATTTCTACTTTATCTAGTAGATTATGAAGTACAGATAGTTTAGTAGATACTTTAGAGCCACCTACTATTGCTGCCATCGGTTTTTTTGGTTCTTTCAATGCTTTTTCTAAAGCTTGTATTTCCTTAGAAAGTAAAAGTCCTGCACAAGCGACACCAATGTATTTTGCAACACCATAAGTTGAAGCCTGAGCACGATGAGCTGTAGCAAATGCATCCATAACGAATACATCACCTAAACCAGCTATTTTTTTAGATAAGTTTTTGTCAGATTTCTTTTCACCAACATTAAACCGTACATTATCACACATAACAATATCGCCAGCTTTAGCTTCAACACCATTAAGCCAATTTTTTTCAAACTTAACAGGTTTATCAATCATCTTAGCTAAGGCTTTAGCAACTGGTTCTAATGAAAATTGAGGATCATATTCACCCTCTGTAGGACGACCAAGGTGAGATAATAGTATAACTGCCCCACCTTGCTCAAGAATATAAGAAATAGTTGGAACTGCCGCTTCAATCCTTACTTTACTTGTAACTTCACCATTTTTAATTGGTACATTAAAATCAACACGTACAACTACTTTTTTATTTTTTAAATCAACATCTTTTAAGTTTAAGAAACTCATTTAAATCCTCTAACTATAATTTTGCAAAATGCTCTACAACTCTTACCATTTGGTTAGTGTAAGACATCTCATTATCGTACCAAGATACAACTTTAACCATTGATTTGTCACCAAGGTCTGTTACTTTAGTTTGTGTAGCATCAAATAATGAACCCTCTTCAATACCGATAACATCACTAGACACCAATTCCTCTTCAGTATAGCCAAATGATGGCGTAGCTGCGGCTTTCATCGCAGCATTTACACTGTCAGCTGAAACTTTATCATTTACAACAGCTACAAGTTCAGTTAATGAACCAGTTGGTACAGGAACTCTTTGAGCAGCACCATCTAATTTACCTGCAAGATCTGGAATTACTAGACCAATAGCTTTAGCTGCACCAGTTGAGTTTGGTACAATATTTGCAGCAGCAGCACGAGCACGACGCAAGTCACCTTTAGCATGAGGTCCGTCAAGAGTGTTTTGGTCACCTGTGTAAGCATGAATTGTAGTCATAAAACCTTTCTCTATACCAGCCAAATCATGTAATGCTTTAGCCATAGGAGCAAGACAGTTTGTAGTACAAGATGCCGCTGAGATAATTTTATCATCAGCAGATATAACATTTTCATTTACACCATAAACTACAGTTGGAAGGTCATTTCCAGCTGGTGCAGAAATTACTACTTTTTTAGCACCTGCATCTATATGAGCCTGAGATTTAGCTTTTGACACATAAAAACCAGTACACTCAACAACCACATCAACACCTAAATCGCCCCAAGGTAGTTTTGAAGCGTCTGCTTGTGCATAAATTTTAACTTCTTTGCCATCAACAGTGATTGAGCTTTCACCAGCTTTTACAGTATTTGCTTTAGCATATCTACCTTGAGCAGTATCATACTTTAATAGGTGCGCTAACATTTTAGGATCCGTAAGATCATTAATAGCTACCACTTCAATACCAGCTTTACCAAACATTTGACGGAAAGCCAATCTACCAATTCTACCAAAACCATTTATTGCTACTTTCATTTTATTCTCCTGTTTATATATTCTTAAAGATATTTCGCAACAATTTTGCTCAAATCTTCAACTGTGAAACCAAAATATTTCATTAAATCATTTATAGGAGCTGACTCACCAAATGTAGTCATTCCTTTCACCTCGCCACCTGCTTTTGGCATATGTTTATACCACATATCTCCTTGTGCCAACTCAACAAAAATTGCAGGTATATCTTGCCTGATCACTTTATCTTTATAATCTTGCGATTGCTTTTCAAACTCTTCTACACACGGAATAGAGACAACATTTATATCCACACCTTTTTGCGCATATTCTTTAGCAGTAGTTACAGCAAGCTCAACTTCTGAACCTGTAGCTACTAATGTAATTTTAGCATCTTTATGTTCACTAACCAAATACCCACCTTTAGCAACATTAGCAGCCTTCTCTAGACTATCAACACACGGAGTAAGACCTTGTCGTGTAAGCACCATTACAGAGGGAGTATCACTTGATTTAATAGCTTCTTGCCATGCAACCATAGTTTCCACAGCGTCCGCCGGACGCCATACATTTAAATTAGGAATTAATCGTAAGCTTGGCACATGCTCAACAGGTTGATGCGTAGGTCCATCTTCACCAAGACCAATAGAATCGTGGCTCATCACATGTACTACAGGTTGTTTCATTAATGCTGACATTCTAATAGCATTTCTTGAATAATCACTAAACACCAGGAATGTACCACCATAAGGCTTTAATCCACCATACAAGCTTAAACCATTCATAATAGCAGCCATACCAAACTCTCTAACACCATAGGATAGATAGTTAGCGCCTTCATCCGTATTGTTCAACCAAACAGATCCCGACCAGTTAGTGTTGTTTGAACCAGTAAGATCTGCCGAACCACCAAACATTTCAGGCATATTCTGGCACAACACTTCTAGAGCCATTTGCGATGCTTTACGAGTTGCCACTTTTGAAGGGTTCTCAATTTGATCTTGAATATATTTACTTATTTCTGAATCAAGCATACTAGGAAGTTCTTTTGCAAGTACTCGTTCAAGCTCTTGATATTTTGGTAAAGACTTCGCTGATTCCCAAAGCTTATTCCAATTAGTTTCTAAAGCGACACCCTTTTCCTTAGCATCCCAAAACTTATAAACTCTTTGTGGAACCTCAAAAGAATCATATTCCCAAGCCAATTTTTTAGCAGCTGAGGCTCTTTCTTCAGCGGACAGTGGCGAGCCATGAGCTGCTGCTGTGCCTGCTTTTTCAGGTGAACCAAACCCTATAACTGTTTTACAGCAAATCAGCGTTGGCTTATTTGTCTCAGATTGAGCCTTAACTACTGCTTGTTCGATCTCATTCATATCGTGACCATCAACAGCTTCAATAACATTCCAACCGTAAGACTTAAATCTTTCAACAGTGTTATCAGTAAACCAACCTTTCGTATCTCCATCTATAGAGATATTATTGTCATCCCAAAAAGCAATCAACTTACCTAACCCCAAAGTCCCAGCTAATGAGCAAGCCTCATGAGAAACACCTTCCATAAGGCAACCATCACCCAAAAACACATAAGTATGATGGTCAATTACTTTTTTATCTTCCGAGTTATATCTATCAGACAAGAGCTTTTCACCTAATGCCATACCTACAGCATTTGCAATACCTTGACCTAGAGGGCCTGTTGTAGTTTCAACTCCTGGAGTATAGCCATACTCAGGATGTCCTGGGGTTTTTGAATGTAATTGACGAAAATCTTTAATATCATCAATAGACACATCATAACCACTAAGATGAAGTAAAGAATAAAGCAACATTGAACCATGCCCATTAGATACAACAAACCTATCACGGTTTATCCAGTTTGGATTTTTAGGGTTATGCTTTAAAAACTTAGTCCATAAAACTGTTGCGATATCCGCCATACCCATTGGCATGCCAGGATGTCCAGACTTTGCCTTTAGCGTAGCATCTATAGATAAAAATCTAATCGCATTCGAAAATTCTTGAGAGATTGTAAGAGACATTATAGTTCTGATCCTTTTAAATAATGATTATTTAACTTTAGTAAACGAAACTCACACAAATGATACCCCAGCAACTTTAATAAAACAACAAATCACGCTACAATATTCATAATTAAACCTCATAAATATATTAAACCACAAAATGAAAAATCATTACCTAATAAACCATGTAGGATATACCAAGCAAAAAAGGGAACTTATAGGTTATACGGTTATCATAGATAAACCAAAATCCTTTTGTGAAGTAATGGAAAACTCTCCTCACTCATTCAAATGCAATTTCTCATTTTTTGAAGAAAAAAATAAAACTTGCATAAAATACGACATTTCGGCTAGTCTCCGCTTGATATGTCAAAACACTCTTGAGGTGTTTGAGCAACCATTTAACGCAGCAAATACCATTATACTAGTAGAAGATGATCGCTTAGCAAATGATAGCCAACATGAGCCTTTCATCTGCGAAGATGCAAACATCGACTTGCGTGACATCATCAAAGAAGAGATACTCCTAGATTTACCCTTAGTACCAAAAAAAGCAGGTAGTACTTGTAAAAGTTCAAAAAAACATTCATACTATAGCGACCAAGAAAATGTTACACAAGAAAAAAAGAATCCTTTTGAAATTCTAAAATCATTGAAGTAACATATTTGTAAACACTAATAATATAAATAATAAACAAAATTTCTACCGGAGGTTTATTTAAAATGGCTGTACAAAAAGTAAGATCTAGCAGATCAAAAAGAGATATGAGAAGATCACATGATGCTTTAACAAGCGCAACTTTATCTACTGATAAAGCAACTGGCGAACTTCATCTTAGACACCATGTTTCACCAAATGGCTTTTATAAAGGCAAAAAAGTAGTTGAAACAAAATCTGAAGACTAATACCAATATTAAGAATACACTCGTGAATGTGCGTATTTTTTCAACATTTAATCTATTAGGAAATATTATCTAAAATGAGTTATAAAATATCTATAGATGCGATGGGCGGAGATCACGGTCTTAACACTACCATCCCCGCAGCTCTTGAAGCTGTAAAGAAAGATTCAAACTTACAGATAGTTCTTGTTGGAGATCATCATAAAGTTAAAAGAGCTTTAGACAGATATTCAAAAGTTAAAAAGATTAAACTTCCTGTTTTACAAAAAATAGCTATTCATCACGCGAGTGAAACAGTTGCTATGGATGAATCTCCAGCTGATGCTGTCAGAAAGAAAAAAGATTCATCAATGCGTGTCGCAATAAATCTTGTCAAAGATAATTCTGTTGACGCTTGTGTGAGTGCTGGTAACACCGGCGCACTGATGGCAACATCTAAGTTTGTGCTAAAAACAGTTAATGGTGTAGACCGTCCTGCCATTGTATACGCACTACCTGCATTTAATAGAGAGACAAAAACCCTCAGCAAAACGTATATGCTTGATTTGGGAGCCAATGTTGTTTGTTCTTCTGAACAACTATTCCAATTTGCAATCATGGGTTCAATATTAGCTGCTAGTTCAAAAGGAATTGCTGAACCAAGAGTTTCTCTTCTAAACATTGGTGAAGAGGAAATGAAAGGCTTAGATAATATAAAAAACGCATCTAAGTTACTTCAAAACTGTGACTTCATAAACTATAAAGGCTATGTCGAAGGCAAACACATCTTTGATGACGCTACAGATGTTGTTGTTTGTGATGGTTTTGTTGGAAATGTTTCTTTAAAAACAATGGAAGGCACACTTCGCTTAATTGAAGCTCTTATAAAGAAGTCTGTAACAGAAGGGTCTTGGTTAATGAAACTTCCTACAATAATGGCTCTACCAATTTTCAAAAGAATGAAAAAGAGTATGAACCTAGATAGCTTTAATGGTGCATCTCTACTAGGACTAACTGGTATAGTAGTTAAAAGTCACGGTAGTGCAAGCTCTAATGCTTTTGAAACTGCCATTTTTGAGGCTGTAAAAGAAGTCAAGCATAACATCCCTAAAACTATCCAAGAATCCATAGAAAAAGTTCTTTAATTTTTCCATCCATGATACAATACCTAATATTTAGTGAGTTGCTAAAGCTTCTCACGGGTAATACTTTACTATTATTAAATCAACTTAGGTAATAATAAATGTTTGCACAAATATTAGGTACAGGAAGCTACCTACCAGAAAAAATATTAACTAATGATGATATAAGCAAATTTGTAGACACTTCTGATGAGTGGATCAAGCAACGTGTCGGTATTGAAAGACGTCACTGCGCCAATGAGACTGAAACGACCACATTCATGGCGACTCAAGCTGCAAAAAAAGCTTTGGAATCTGCTCAAATTGATGCTCAACAGATTGACGCTATCATTGTAGCTACTAGCACCCCAGACTATATAATGCCGTCTACAGCGGCAACAGTTCAAAATGAACTACAAATAGAAGGCTATAATGTAAGGTGTTTTGATGTATCTGCAGCTTGTAGTGGTTTTGTCTATGCTTTAGATATGGCAAAGCAATATATTGAAACTCAAACCTGCAAAAATATCCTAGTAATTGGTGCAGAAAAAATGACTCGTGTTCTAGACTGGAACGATAGAGGAACTTGTGTGCTTTTTGGTGATGGTGCTGGTGCTGTTGTAGTCTCCCAGAGTGAAGAGAAAAAGATTTTATCCTCACTTTTATTTACAGATGGTTCATGCATAGATATGTTAAATGTACCAAACAACCTACCAGTAAATCGTGGTGACACAGTAGACATAAATGCTCATTTAATTATGGAAGGCAACAAAGTGTTTAAATTTGCAGTTTCTCGACTTTCATCTTTAGCTGAACAACTTATAACTGATGCGGGTATTACCGCAGCAGATATTGATTGGTTAGTGCCACATCAAGCAAATTATCGAATTCTAAACTCTACAGCTAAAAAAATAAATATGCCAATGTCGAAAGTTATTACTACGCTTCAAGATCATGGTAATACTTCTGCAGCATCTATACCCCTAGCTCTAGACCATGCTGTAAAAAACAACTCCATTAAAGCTGGTGAGACAATTATCTCAGAAGCATTTGGTTCAGGATTCGTTTGGGGCGGCTTTATCGCTAAAATGTAATTTAAATTTTTTGTTTATAATTAAATAGGAGAAAATCATGTCAAATAAGATAGCTGTTGTATTTCCTGGTCAAGGTTCTCAAAAGTTTGGAATGCTACAAGATTATTATAATAATTTTGAAACATTTAAAAACACTGTTGATGAAGCCAAACAACATTTAGGTTATGACTTATGGGATATAATTCAAAACAATGAAGAAAAGCTTAACAAGACTGAATATACACAACCTGCACTTCTAGCAACTAGCTATGCTATTTTTAAAGTATTAAAAGAGCAAAAACCAGATTTAGAAATTTCTTTTTTAGCTGGACATAGTCTTGGTGAGTACACAGCTCTTTTAGCAGCAGATTGCATCTCTTATAAAGATGCTCTACAACTAGTATCTACTAGGGGTAAATTAATGCAAAGTGCTGTAACAGACAAAGAATGTGCTATGAGTGCAGTATTAGGCTTGTCTAATGAAGATGTTGTTACTAGCTGTAAAGAAGCTTCTGATGTAGGTATCGTTGAAGCTGCGAACTTTAACTCAACTGGTCAAGTAGTTATTTCAGGTGAAAAAATTGCTGTCGAGAAAGCCAATACTATAGCAAAGACAAAAGGTGCAAAACGCGCACAAATACTGGCTGTAAGCGTGCCTTCTCACTGCTCTTTAATGAAAAATGCCGCAACGAAATTTGAAGCTGAATTTAATAGCGTAAACTTCAACACTCCGAATACTGCCATTGTACAAAACTTTGATGCTAAGTCTCATAGTGACCTAGCAGAAATCAAGCAAGCTACAGTTAAACAACTTTATAAACCTGTCCTTTGGACTCAATCAGTTGAAGAATTAGTTAAACTAGGTGTATCAGAAATTATTGAATGTGGCCCAAACAAAGTACTTTGTGGTCTCATGAAAAGAATTGATAAAAGTTTAACCTTAAAAGATACAAACTCTATTGAAAGTTTAGAAAAAATTTAATGCAAAAAAAGGAAATAACATGTCTTTAAATGAAAAAACGGTTTTAATAACTGGCGCAAGTCGTGGTATAGGTAACCAAGTAGCTCTTACAATGGCTGAGAAAGGTGCTTTTGTTATAGGCACAGCTACCTCTCAAGCTTCTGCTGAAAAATTTGAACAAAATATGGCTGAAAAAGGTTTCAAAGCAAAAGGAATGATTTTAAATATTTCAGATGCTGAAAGCATTAAAAACCTTTTCTCAGAACTTAAATCTGAAAAATTAGCTATAGACATTTTAGTAAATAATGCAGGCATCACTCGTGATAACTTAATGATGAGAATGTCAGATGATGAGTGGAATGCTGTAATCAACACTAACCTAAGCTCTATCTTCAAAATCTCAAAAGAATGTATCCGTGGTATGATGAAAAAAAGATGGGGTAGAATTATCTCTATTGGATCAGTAGTAGCTTCGGCAGGTAATCCTGGACAAGCGAATTACTGTGCTGCCAAAGCTGGTGTGATAGGCTTTTCTAAATCTCTGGCTTATGAAACATCTACTCGCGGTATAACTGTAAATGTAGTAGCTCCTGGTTTTATAGCAACAGATATGACTGATAAGCTTACTGATGAACAGAAATCATTTATATCTACAAAAATACCGTCAGGTCAAATGGGAGAGCCTAAAGATATAGCTGAAGCTGTAGCTTTCCTAGCTTCTGACGGTGCAAGATACATAACTGGCCAAACAATTCATGTTAATGGTGGCATGTATATGGCTTAATTTTTTGCAAAAATATTGCAAAAAGCGATAAAAAATAATATTATTGCTGTTGAACTATTAATAATTAAATTTTCAAAACAAATAAAAAGGAAAAAAAAATGAGCGCAAATGAAGTATATTCAAAAGTAAACTCTATCATTGTTGAACAATTAGGTGTTAAAGAAGAAGATCTTAAACCAGAAGCTTCTTTTATTGATGACTTAGGTGCTGACTCTTTAGATACAGTTGAGCTAGTAATGGCTCTTGAAGAAGAATTCGATACTGAAATCCCTGATGAAGATGCTGAGAAAATCAAAACTGTAAAAGATGTTTACGACTATATTGATTCTAAAGTAAACTAATCAAAATTAATCTCTTAGCTGCATGAATATTAAATAATATTCATGTTTTTTCTCAAAATATAATAAACAGGTTATTTTGATATGAAATCTAATCGTAGAGTTGTTGTTACTGGCTTAGGTATGGTAACACCATTAGGACACGATGTACCAAGCACATGGTCTAATGTGTTAGCTGGTGAAAGTGGTGTTGAAACCCTCACAGGTTTTGATACAGCTGCTCCAGACATAAGTGAATTCAAAGTTCGATTCGCTGCAAGAGTCAAAGATTTTGATGTAAATGCAATGGTGGGTAAAAAGGATGCTAAAAGAGTTGATCCTTTTTGCTACTACGGCATTGTAGCAGCTAATGAAGCAATGAAGGATGCTGGAATTGAAAACCTAAGCGAAGAAGAAGCTTTTCGTTTTGGTGTTGCAGTCAGCTCTGGTATTGGTGGTATAGAGACTTTAGAATCAACAAAAGCTACTATAGATGCCAAAGGTCCATCAAAAATATCTCCTTTTTGTATACCATCATCAATCATAAATATTCTCTCAGGAGTAATATCTATAAATCATGGTTTACGTGGCCCTAATGTACCTATAGTTACAGCATGTACAACAGGTACTCATAACGTAGGTATGGCTGCTAGAATGATTGCTTATGGTGACGCTGACGCTATGTTAGCTGGTGGTTCAGAAAAAGCGAGTAATGCTATTGGTATAGGTGGTTTTGCTGCTGCTCGTGCATTATCTACTCGTAATGATGATCCTAAAGGAGCTTCTCGTCCATGGGATAAAGATAGAGATGGCTTTGTATTAGGTGACGGTGCTGGTGTTCTTGTACTAGAAGAGTATGAGAAAGCTAAAGCTCGTGGTGCTAAAATATACGCTGAAGTAGTTGGGTTTGGTATGTCTGCTGATGGTTATCATATGACAATGCCTTATGCAGCTGGTCAAGAAAGATCTGTACAAAATGCAATTGATGATGCTGGCCTTACAAAAAATCCTGATGCAATTGACTATGTTAATGCTCATGGAACATCTACACCTCTTGGAGATGTTCAAGAGAGTCAAGTAGTTGAAAAAGTAATTGGTCAGTATAGAAAAGATCTTGTAATGAGCTCTACTAAATCTATGACTGGTCACTTACTTGGTGCTGCTGGTGCAATTGAATCTATTTTCAGTGTACTATCTATCAGAGATCAAATTGCTCCTCCAACTATCAACTTAGAAAACTTAGATGATGGCTGTAACTTAGATTATGCTGCAAATACTGCTAAAAAAATGAAAATTGATTATGTACTAAATAACTCTTTTGGGTTTGGTGGTACAAATGGTTCTGTAATTTTCAAAAAAATCTAACTTACCTTATAAATAAAGGTGAAACATTAAAAGCCACTATCTGTGGCTTTTTTTATTACTAAAACTGAGAAAAAAATGAATATTCATATTATAAACTTAAAATACACGGTGAGTGAAGAAGAAGTCGCTCGTGTACGTCCCGCTCATCGTGAATTTCTTGATACTGGTTATACCCAAGGAATTTTTATAGCATCTGGACCTAAAGCTGATAAAACTGGTGGAATTATACTTGCATCAGGAGATATTGAGCTGATAAAAGATTTTATAAAGAATGATCCCTTTTATAAAAATGGAACTGCTAAATATAGCTTTAGTACTTTTAATGCTGTTAAGCATATCAATGAACTGGATTTTATTAAAGAGTAATTAATATCAATATCGAAAGCAATAATCAAGACAACCAAAAATGTCTATTGCTATTTTAATGATAGACTGTAAAATACAATATCTATTTAGACTATCTTTCAGCAGTAATGAATAACCTCATCAATCTAAAAAACAAAACCTTAATAACTCTAACATGTTACTTATGTTACTTTTTCACTGCAACAGTTGTTATCGTAACAGGGACAGTAATGTTACCAATATCCAAATATTTTAACATCCCTATAGATGCTGTCGGTTTTGCATTTACTTACGTGAATGTATCTATGTGGCTAGCAATACTTGTAACTGGTTACTTGATGACTAAATTTTCTATTAAAAAAATACTATTAATAGCTTCTGCTTTAGGTGTATTAGCATCAATATATACAAATATATTCCCTTCCTTAAGCACACTAAAACTCATGCTAGTGTTTGCCGGCATAAGTGGTGGCTTCTTTATGGCTGTGGGTAGTTATATGATTGTGCATATGTACAATGATCATAAAGTGCGAGCTAAAAACATCTTATTTACAGATTTTTTCTTTAGTTTTGGTGGTGTACTAACGCCTATTATCGCTTCTTGGTTAATAACTAAAAACTTAGAGTGGTATCAGATCTATCTTACTTTGCAAATTACTGCCATTGCAATATTTGTATTAGTAATCATCTCTGACTACTCAATATTTGATAAAAATAAAACTCTTAAATCCGAGTCTAGTTTAAGCTTAAAATCCTGGAATAAATCACTATACTTTATTGGAATTGCGGCATTTCTATTTTTACTTGGTCAGTTAACCTATGTAGGGTATGGCCCAGCATACTATGAAAAGATTCTTGGTTGGAGTGCTGTAGATTCAAGTAGACCTCTGGCATACTTCTGGGCAGCTCAGTGTGTTGGCTTATTTATAAGCCCTATTATCGCAAAAAAAATACCTCTAAAAACTATCCTACCGGTATTTATGGCAATATCAACAGTATTGTTATATTTCATGATATTTGCATCAAGTATAAATATCTCTTTAGGTGCTGCTGCAATATTTGGTTTATTTAACTGCTATGTATATGCTGGACTACTAGCTTATGGAACATTCCAAATGAAAACACCTCCGCCTACACTAATCACAACTATATTGCTGTTTGGTACAACAGGTACAGCATTATCAACAACTCTTGGGGCATTCATTTTAAGAAAGAGTGGAAGCTTAGTTGCTGTAATGAACTCTGTGGTTCTATTTTATTTTATTTGCTTAGTATTTATTATTTTAGCTGTCATTTTCTCAAAAGAGTCTGAAAATAAAGAATCAAGCCTCTAGCATACTCTTCCCATAGCCTATATCAAAGTATCTAATATCATATATAAATCTTTCTGAATTTTATTTATATACAAATTAGGTTATCCTACGACACAAATTAAATCACTATCAATAATAAACGATGAAAAACTTCTTTACTCCAAATATGATACTAGGTGTACTTCTTGTAGCAATACTTGCAGGTATATCTTATTTTATAGCTGAAATTCCTGCTATTAAAAGTCTCGGAATCAGTCCGCTAATTATAGGTATAGTACTTGGTATGGCTCTAACTCATACTCCTTTAAGCAAAATTATCCATCAATGGAAAGCTGGGATTGTCTTTAGTGCTAAGAAAATTCTTAGATTTGCAATTATATTTTATGGTTTTAACCTTACATTTCAACTTATAGCTTCAGTAGGTCTTGCTGGACTTTCTGTTTCAATAATAATGCTCGTATCTACGCTTATATTAGGTATCGTATTAGGCACAAAGGTTTTTGGTCTTGATAGAGACAGTTCTATACTTGTATCTGCTGGTAGTGCTGTATGTGGTGCTGCCGCTGTACTTGCTACAGAAGGTACGCTTAAATCAGAACCATACAAAGCAGCAATGGCTGTGGGTACTGTTGTATTATTTGGTACAACTGCGATGTTTGTATACCCTGTCCTTATGAAAGCAGGTCTTTTAGGAAATCTATCTGATATACAGTACGGAATATTTTCGGGTGGTTCAATCCATGAAGTAGCACAGGTTGTAGCTGCTGGTAGTGCAATAAACCCTCATGCTGAAGAAGTTGCTGTAACTGTTAAAATGATTAGAGTAATGATGCTTGCTCCAATGCTTGTTGTTATAGGTATCTGGCTTGCTAAAGCTGCTGCTAGCACTATTAGTAATACAGATAAGACTGCGACTTCTGTTGAGCAACCATCTCTTATGAAGATCATTCCATGGTTTGCTGTTGGCTTTATTGTAGTAGCTGGTTTTAACTCGTTAGATCTTTTACCAGTATCAACTGTTAATCATATTCGTTTTGCTGACCAATTCTTATTAGCAATGGCTATGACAGCTTTAGGTTTAGAAACTCATGTATCGAAATTTATTCAAGCAGGTATCAAACCATTATTGCTTGCTTTAATCTTATTTGCATGGCTATTTTTTGGTGGTCTAGCAATTACTTACCTAATTACTGCTATTATCTAAGTTTATTTAAGCCTTAACTATCCTAATTTAACTTGAAATAATGTATCATATCTAAAAATATTAATTCAAAAATGCTATTCTTATGAAACCTATTCTAAATGCAATTACAACTATCACTCGTAAAGCTGGTAGATTGATTGTTCAAGCTCAAAATGATCTTGGCTCTATAAACATCTCAAAAAAATCAGATGGCTCTATTGTAACTAATGTTGATGTAGCTGTTGAAAATTTTTTAGTCGAAAACATTAAAAAGTCTGGCTACGATGATTATTTCATTACTGAAGAAAGTGGTGAATTTGGCAATAAAGACAGTCGTTTTACATGGATAATAGACCCTATAGATGGTACTAATAATTTTGTCCATGGTTTACCTAATTGCTGTATTTCTGTGGGACTTAAAAAGGACGATGAATTTGTATTAGGGGTTATTTATAATCCTTCTTTAGACTTAATGTTTAGTGCATACAAAGGTGAAGGTGCTCAGCTTAATGGCCAAAGAATAAGAGTTTCTCAAGCTAAAGACCTTAAAGACACTTTAATCTCTGCCTCACTAAAGTACTCCCGCAAAATTTTCAAAGATAGTTATATAGCTGAAATGGTTATGCTACAACAGGAAATATCTGGCTATAGATACTCTGGTAGTATCGCTATGGATTTAGCTTACCTTTCAGCAGGCTATATTGATGGTTTATGGGCATGTGGTCAAGTAAGAATATGGGATCTTGCAGCAGGATTTGTTATAGCTAAAGAAGCTGGTGCATTAGTAACTGATATTAAAGGTTCGAGTAAACTTGAAGAATCAACTGTAATGATTGCTGCTAATAAAAAAATCCAACCAAAACTTTCTAAAATTCTAGCTAAACATCTGAAATAATGAACACTAGATCTATTGCCGCTAAGTCGATAATAGATATAATCGACAATAAATATTCTCTACTAACTCTTGATAATAAGCTCTCAAAACTAGAAATATCTACAGAAGATAAATCTTTTGCTAAATTACTATGCTATGAGTTTTTTAGGAACTACTATTCTTTAGAGCAAATCATCGCAGAATATACGAACTCTAAAACAAAAAAAACTGTAAAGCTACTTCTAATGCTTGGGCTATTACAACTTCTAAAGATTAATCAACCAAACTATGCAAGCATCAATGAATCCGTCAATGCCTGCAAGGATTTAAACCTTACCTGGGCGAAAAAACTCATTAATGGCGTATTACGTAATATCCTAAGAAATATTGATGCTATTGAGCTTAAATTTAATAAATACTCAAAAGTTGATTTGCCGCAATGGCTAATAGAAACTATAAAGCAACAATGCCCTAAAAAACTTGTTGAAATAGCAGGTAATCTAAATCATCAGGCTGATATGTTTATTCGCTTAAACCAAGCAAAGAATTTTCAAGAAGTAATCAACTTTCTTGATGACAATAAGGTAATATATTCTCAAACAAGCCTAAAAAATTCTCTAAGACTTAATAGTGCTATAGATGTAAAACATAACGAACTTTTTAACAAAGGTTATTTCACTGTACAAGACTTATCTGCTCAATATGCTGGTGTAATTATCAATCCTCAAGATGAGGATATAATTCTTGATGCTTGTGCTGCACCAGGTGGTAAAACTTCACATATACTTGAGCTTAATCCAAAAGCTAAAATCACAGCGATAGATATTGTCGATAAAAGATTGGAGCTATTAAAAAGTAATCTTAATAGAGTCAATGCCGATAATACTGTTAGAATGCTAAAGCATGATCTAACTAAAAAACTTAATGGCAGATTTAACAAAATAATCCTTGATGCCCCATGTTCAGCTATTGGAACTCTTCGTCGCAACCCAGATATAAAAGTGCTTCGTAATTCTAAAGATGTAAAAAATATTCAAGAGATACAACAAAACATACTTCAAAATCTTTGGGATAATAACCTAACTGAAAATGGTTACTTACTATATATAACCTGCTCAATCCTTAGACAGGAAAATCAAGAACAAATACAATTATTTTTAGATAAAAATACAAATGCTGAGATTATTAAAATAGATATCTTAAAAGAATATGAAACAGACTACGGTTATCAGATATTACCAAAAAATGATAAAGGTGATGGGTTTTATTATTGCTTAATTAAGAAAGTATTTTAGATTTCACTAATCTTAGAGCCTCCTCCTGAGAAACCCCTAACCTTAATTGATTTATTTCATAAGGATTACCAAAAAATATATCAGGAATTCTATCTTCAATTTCAAACCCTAAATTTGAATAAAATGCTAATGAATGCATGTCAGAACAATAAACATAAGTTCTTTCAATCTCATAATTTTCTAGAATATATGCAACCATTTGCTCACCATATCTTTTTCCAAAATATACAGGATTAATAGGTGTAAAAAGAATATCTTTACCACGAATACAAGCAAAACCAACAAACTCATCACCTAACCATTGAGTGAAATAATTAATATTAGGGTCTTTTAAAAATTTCTCTTCAAACTCTTTTTCTAGTTTTTTAATTTCTCTAGTAGTTAAAAAGTAACAAGTAGTCAAAATACATTCTGACCAAACGTATTTCATTTTTTCATGATCTTGTGGTGTTGCTTTTCTTATGTCCATCAATCTTTATTTACCTTTTTATTATTTGTGAATTTACAGATCCTACACTTTCATAGTATACGCGAATATTAACGTGATATGAAATAATATTTACCAAAAATTAAACTTTTATTTTTTTATGAAATTGCTCTTTTAATAACCTCTCTCTCATCAAAAAATTCTTTGACTCCATTTTTATCCAAGTAGCACTCATGCCCTTTACCTGCTAGTAATATAATATCGCCTTGTTCAGCATTTTCAATAGCATATTTTATAGCCCCTTCTCGTGACTTGATGAAAGTATGAGTATCAGAAAAACCCTCTCTAATATCATCAAAAATACTCTCAACATCTTCAAAACGATTATTATCTTCAGTAATTACTATTTTATCTGCATATTTTTCAACTATAGTAGCCATCTTTGCTCGCTTAGAGCTATCTCTATCACCGCCACAGCCAAATATACACCAAAAATTAGCTTGTGAATAAATCTCTAGGCTCTGTAATGCCTTTTCAAGTGCATCCGGTGTATGTGCATAATCAATTACAATTTTTGCATTATTAGGAAGCTCTATTATCTCCATACGCCCTTTTACAGGTTTAATCTGTGATATGCTGTTAAGCAACCTATCTCTAGCGATTTGCCCATCACATACCGATATACTCAAGACTAAATTTGTAAGGTTAAAATCTCCCAATAAAGTTGTAGTAAAACAACCCATACTCTTTTGCGATAGATATAACTCAAAACTTGTTTGCATATCTGTAATACTTTTAACATCAAGATAAATATCAGCCTCCTTTGATTTCAAACTGACTGTAATTACCTCACAGTTACACATTTTACAAAGTTTCTGCCCATAATCATCATCTATATTTATAACTACTTTCTTTAGACTTTCAAACAGAAATAGTTGCGCCTTAGCAACAAAGTAATTATCCATAGTCTTGTGATAATCAAGATGATCGTGGCTTAAATTACTAAATACTGCGGTATCAAAATCAAGTCCTTTTGTTCGCTTTTGATCTAAGGCATGGGATGACACTTCCATTACTAAATTTTGAGAATCTTTATAATCTGATAGTTCACCATATAGTGATAATATGTCTAAAGTTGTATGTGTACTTTCTTTTAAACTTGGATAAATACCATTTCCATTAGTGCCAAGAAGTAGAGCCTTCTGATTATTTAAATCAAAAAACTGAGCTACATAATTTGATATAGATGTTTTACCATTAGTTCCTGTAATTCCAATAACATTCTCTGGCTTCCTATAATCATAAAACCATTTAGCTAAATCAGCTAATTCGTCCTTTAAGTTATCTATATAAAAAACATCTTGCTGATTATCTATACTAGAATCATCAGTCAACACAAGCTTCACACCTTTAGCTAAAACATCCTTAATGTATTTATTACCATCTGTAGTTTGACCTTTTAAAGCTATAAAAACTGATTGTTTATTACATTTACGACTATCTAAACATAGAGAGTTAATAGAAGTATCTTTATGACTAGTACTTTGAATTTTAAAAAAATCTAAAACTTGAAGGGTAGATTTCATTGTTGGCTACTTTTTGAAAGCTGGAAAACCCAGTTTTTCTCTTGAACTATAATACTCTTGTGCAACCTGTAGTGCTAGCTTTCTTACACGAAGGATATAGCCTTGTCTTTCTGTTACAGAGATCGCGTGACGTGCATCAAGAAGGTTAAATGTGTGAGATGCCTTTAGTACAAACTCATAAGCCGGTAGTGGTAGATTTTTCTCTACCAATCTATAACCTTCTTTTTCCAGCAAGTCAAACTGTCTAAAAAGCTCTTCCACATTTGCTTCTTCGAAGTTATAGGTAGACATTTCTATTTCATTTTGTAAAAACACATCGCGATAGTATAAAGGCCCATTCTGAGTGTTTGCCCAAAGTAAATCATACATACTATCAACATTTTGAATATACATAGCCAATCGCTCAAGACCATATGTAATCTCGCCCATTACAGGTTTACACTCAAGTCCACCAACTTGTTGAAAATATGTAAATTGTGTAATTTCCATACCATTTGACCATACTTCCCAGCCAAGACCCCAAGCACCTAATGTTGGTGACTCCCAGTTATCTTCAACAAAACGAATATCATTTTCTAAAGTATCTATCCCAAGCTCTTTTAGTGAACCTAGATAAAGCTCTTGAATATTATCTGGTGAGGGCTTCATCACAACTTGGTATTGGTAGTAATGTTGGGTACGATTTGGGTTTTCACCATAGCGACCATCTGTTGGTCTTCTTGATGGTTGGACATAGGCAGCTGTCCATGGCTCTGGACCTATAGCTCTAAGTGTCGTAGCTGGATGAAATGTACCCGCACCAACCTCCATATCTAGGGGCTGTATTATTGCACAACCTTTCGATGACCAGTAGTGATGTAACTTTAAAATAATTTCTTGAAATGTAAGCATTTTGTAATGGTATTTAAATTTAAAATATTAGCTAAGATTTTAGCACATTTCATGTTTGATAAGTATTTTAGCGAATTAGAAAATTAAGAATTTTTTTTACTTTTCTACTTTCATATAAATTAGACCAGCAAATAGTGCCCATAGATAGTTAAATACAATATTCATAATGAAAGTTGTAGACCCTGCTTCAGAAGCAAAAAACCCTTTACCTTGTAGCGGCATAAGCACTATAAAGTTAAAAAATATAACAGCAAGGCCTATAATCGAACTCTTGATTAAAATATTTTTTGATAAAGGTAACGCAAAAAGAATCGCCCAAACACCTCCCCATATCATTAAACGATATAGGTTATATTTAAAGCCATCATCTAGCGTAATTGCTTGTTCACGAATTAATGTGAATATACACAATAAAACACCTGCACTAATTAAACCACTCATAAAACCGACAAAAGATTTATTTGCAAAATTTCTCATTATTTTTCCTTATTTTGTTGATATAAATAAAATTCATAACAACGATATAGCGTTGTCCATGAAACTAATATAGTATAAATTATTCCTAAATAAAATACTGTAGATGGTAATAAAATCATCACGATAAAAAATAAAAATGTTTCAGCTCTTTCAATAAAACCAGGACTATAATAGAAACTCTTCTGTGATGAGTTTTCGCTAAACATTCCTACAAGTAAAAAACTATACATACAGAAAGCTATCGACATAGTCATCATTAAACCAACCCACAAGACATCTGGTTGATTGATAAAAATCGCAATTATTATAAAAGCTTCTACAAGCCTATCACTGAATATATCTAACAGTGTGCCAAAATTTGATGAAGTTTTTTGTAACCGAGCAAGTGAACCATCAAGTATATCGAGATACCCTGAAAATAATAATAACGCTACACATAAATAAGGATTAACAAATAAACTAATAGCACAAAGTAAACCAACAATAGTTGCTAAAATTGTGACAGTATTTGGTTTAATCTTATCAGCTAAGAATACTGCCACACAATCCACAAATTTAGTCTGAAAAAATGGTCGTAACTTTTGTTCTAACATATTTTTTTACCAAAAACCTTCATCATAAATCTAACAATTTTTTTTACTTTAGGGCTATAAAGTGTTGGCGTAAAATAACTACCTGCAACTCGTTTATTTAGCTCACTAAGTGTTGGATACGCAACAATATGCGATGCCATAGCTTTTATTTTAAGCTTATTTTTAATAGCTATAGTCCATTGAGTTATTAGCTCACTAGAGCTTTTACCAACGATAGTAGCTGACAATATATATCCCTTTTTATCAACAGCAACTTTAACTAGTCCTTTAGTATCTAACCCTGCTTGAGCTCTATCATTATCAGCGTAAGAGATCTCTAGAATTTTAGCTCCTTGCTTAATTGCTTGCTCTATAGATATACCGACATGAGCTATCTCAGGTGTTGTATATATTGACCATGGTAAGCTTGTATAACCAACTTTTGCTGGAAGCTTAAATAAAATATTTTGAATAACTATACCTGCTTGATACCCTGCTACATGAGTAAACTGATACCCTCCTGTTACATCACCAATAGCAAAAATATTTTTATGATTTGTGCGTAACCTATTATCAACAACGATTCCTTTTGGAGTATAGTTGATATTTGCATCATCAAGACCTAATTTAGAAAGATTTGGTTTCCGTCCAGCAGCTACGAGTATATCTGAACCAGTAAACCTCTCTCCATTACAGTAAATAACTTTTTCATTATTTTCAGTGACAACCTTCTCAATGTCAGCTTTTGTAATAATTTTAATACCTTGACTTTTTAGTTCATCTACAACAATCTTTCTGCAATCTTTTTCAACCATCGTTAGTACACTATCAGATACTTCAAAGACTGTAACTTCACAACCTAAAAGAACATGTGCTTGAGCAAGCTCTATACCGATTGGACCACCGCCAATTACAAGTAAACGCTTTGGTTTATCAACAACTTCAAATATAGTTTCATTAGTCAGATACTCAACTTCATTTAAACCATTGATAGGTGGAATACTTGCACTCGAGCCTGTTGCAATAACGATATATTTTGCCTTGATAATCTTATCACCTGCTTTCACAGTATGACTATCAACAACCTCTCCAAAATCCTGAATAACCTCAACGCCCAAACCTTCAAATCGCTCAACTGAGTCATGTGGTTCAATTTTTGCTATTACACTTTTTACATGTTGCTGAACTTTTTTATAGTCCGCATTTATACCTAATACCTCTATCCCTAGATTTTTCGCTTTTTGAGTATTTGCAATAATTCTTGATGCTTCAATCATAGCTTTTGAAGGCACACAGCCATAGTTTAAGCAATCGCCACCCATTTTAGAGCCTTCACATAGCACAACTTTTGCACCCATTTGAACAGCACCTGCAGCAACAGATAATCCTCCTGAACCTGCTCCTATTACACAAATATCAGTTTTTATCATAACTCTGCCTTTTGAACTTTCTTTTTAAACTTCTTCATGAAAATTGGAAATAATGATAATAGTGCAAGTGCTACTATTGGTAATATAAATTGTGGTGCGAATATAATACCTAAATTAATATCACCGCCCTGCTTCAACACAAAACCAAGACTTGTACCAACCCACACATATATTGCACTTCCTGGAATAATCCCAAAAAGTGTTGCCCAAAAGAAATCTTTAAACTTAATATCTAATACGCCCGCTGCAATATTTATTACAAAAAATGGGAATATAGGTATCAATCTTAAAACAAGTAAGTAATTAAAAGCATCTTTTTCAAATCCAGCTCGCATTTTTTCTATGTTTCCACCAGCTTTTGACCTTAGTGACTCACCAAACGCTGTTGTAACTGCAAAGTAAACTAAACAAGCTCCAAGAGTTGCTGAAAGCACGACTAATATTGAGCCAAATAAAGCACCAAACAAAAGTCCACCTAGTAAAGTCATAACCGTCGCACCAGGTATAGAAAAAGCTACAACTAAAACATAAGCCACTAAGAATATAAATGATGCTAATAAAAAATTATTAGCTGTATACGTTAGTAGACTTTGATAATTTTCTTTAAGAGCATTTAATGACAAATAGTTTTGCCCACCAAAACTAAAAAAAAGAATAATCCCAAGCAGTAGAACTATAATTGGTAAAAATTTGTATTTATTTTTATCTTGTTTCATTTAGGTTAATATATAAATTATAATATAACTATATCCTACACTATGTTAAATAAAACTCACCTGCTTTCTTTGATTCAAGTAAATAAATTTTCTTCAGTTAAAACTTTTTATGCTCAAGAAATAACCACTCCGATAGGCACAATTCTAGCTATTGCTGATAATGACCTTTTATATTATTCAAGCTTTATAAGTGAAAGCTCTATTCAAATAATAAGAAATCTTCTTAATAACTACAATGGCAAACTTTCACTACAATCAAATAAGATACTTGAGTTAACCAAACATGAGATAAACAGTTATTTTGATAGCAGTCTTAAAAAATTTACGATTCCCTTAAAATTCACAGGTACAGAGTTTCAAGTAAAATGTTGGCAAGAACTATCAAAAATATCTTACGGTAAAACTATTAGCTATTTAGATGAAGCTATGAATATCGGTAAACCAACTGCTTTTAGAGCTGTAGCAAATGCAAATGGTAAAAATTTGTTCCCAATAATAATCCCCTGTCATCGAGTGATAAACTCTAATGGCAAAATTGGTGGCTATACAGGAGGTACTGAGAAAAAAATCTTTCTGTTAAATATAGAAAAAGCACTAACTATATAACGACCTTCTTTCTAAGGCTATACTCATACATCAAAACACCAACTAGAGAAACAACTCCAGCAAATACAACCATATATACAGGTATCATTAAGCTGTTTGTGATAGATATAAGGTAAATAGTCAGTGCTGGAACGCCTGATGAAAACACCAGATAACCTAAGTTGTAAGCTAGACCATAACCACGGCATTTATACTCATACCTAAATAACTCAGGTATCAAGACATTATAAGTTGAAGCAAAAAATCCCATAATTATAGACATAACAATAAAACAAGAATATATGTTTTTATCTAAAAAAATATTCTTATATAGCAATGGTGTAATAGCCAAACTTAAAAGCACGAGTAAAACAAACATTTTAGTCCTACAAACATAATCACTTATATAGCCACCAATCACACAACTAATCGCCATAATTATAGAGCCGCTTAACAATACTCCTGAAACATCAAACTTAGAGTTTAAATAAAGCTTATAAAATGTTGGTAAAAACATATATAGCTGAGTTGTTAGCATTGCAATACAGGCAACTAGGGCTATTCCAATAGCTATTTTCTGAGTTAGTTCACCAAAACTAGATTTTTTAGAATCATCATCCAATATAACTTGAGGTAAATCTACGATCCCTCGCCTTAAAAAGAATAGTATAAAAGTAAATACTGCACCTAAAAAGAAACCTATTCGCCAGCCATAATTATCAATAAATGCCTCACTGGTATAATGATACAACAAAAATAAAACTAATGACGTCATCATAATACCTATACTTAGGCAACAAAATACTAAACTCGTTACTAGCCCTTTTCTTTTAGGATAATTTTCAACTATATAAATGACCGAAACTGGAATCTCAGCACCTATAGCTAAAGATTGGATACAACGCAAACTTACAAAAAGCACAGTTGCTAATATACCTATATGCTCTACAGTTGGTAAAAAAGCCAATGCAAGTGTTGAAAAAAACAGTAAGAACATATTAAGTCTTAAAATAAATGCCCTACCTTTTTTATCTGCTAAATACCCGAATCCCCATGCACCTAATGGTCTAACCAAATACCCTACTATAAATACTGAAAATACTAATAAAGTACTACTCACACTGCTAGATTCATTAAAGAACTTCTGACCAATAGTTACTGCAAAAACTGAGTATATTGCTAAATCATAATACTCAAAAGCCGCACCTAAGGTTGTAAAGAGTAACTTACTATATTTTTTCATAATAATTTAGAGGAATAGTCTTGCTGGTTATATTAATGACTGAACTATTTTAAACAACTATTATCTAGCAAAGAAGCTTTTTTTTAGATAAACCTTAAGAGGTAAATACAGAAATACTGTCCTAGCTACATAGAATATTAATAATGAAACCCATAATCCATAATTTTGAAAATCAGAAAGTAAGTAAACACTTAGTAAATAAACTATAGCTGACAAGATCATTGCATTTCTCATAACTGTTGTTTTAAGCAACCCTACAAACACCCCATCTATCCAAAAACTGAAGCTTGCAACCAACGGCAATGCTATAGAGAATATTATGTAATTATTAATCTGAATTTTCACACTCTCAATAGAAGTAAATAAACCTATAATCTGCTCAGAAAAAATCCCATAAAAACAGGTTAATGCAAATGCTATAGCTATACACTGAATAAATGTTTTATTTATAATTTCATTAAACTTGTTCTGACTTTTCTCAACATACGCTGAAGCTACCAGTGACTCCGTCACATTTGCTAAAGCATCTAAAAACAATGCCACAAATAATCCAACTTCCATTAATATTGTATTTGCAGCAAGTACATCTTTGCCATAATGACTAGAAAATAAGTAAAAAGAATTAAATGCTAATAGCAAACATACCGAACGAATAAATATATTCGTATTTAATTTTAAAAAAGGTGTGTACTCTGAAAGTTTTAAAAAATCTGCCTTATATATAACTTGATTAAACTTAACACCTTTAGCAGAAAAGTACCTACACGCCACAACACTCAAAAACACAAAATTTATAAAATATGAAAATACCAATGATAATGCTATCCCTATGACATTCAAATCATAAACCTTAACAAATATAAGACTAAAAGAAATCCCACTTGCCATCAAAATCAAAGAACTTTTAAGCACCACCTTTGTATGCTTTATACCAATGAAAAATCCTATAAAAATATAGTTTAATAGTGCAAACCAGAGTGTATATATTCCAATACTATAAAAACCTATAAAAAGTTTTTTTACTTCGTTATCAACATCTATAACATTCAATAAAAGCAATAAAATAAATGGTTTAATAATATAGACAAGTATTGATAATATAATAGCAACAATACTCGCACGCATGACTAATACAGCCAACTCTGTGTCTCTATCATCACTAATTGGAGTTTGAGCAACTAATCCAGTAATGCTCATCCTAAAAAATGCAAATAAAAAACAAATTACTGTAATTACGGATACTCCCAACCCCGTAGCGGCTAAATAACTACTACTATGCAAATGTCCTATTAATGCTGTATTTATCATGCCTACAATTGGTAAGGTTGTATTAGAAAGCATCAAAGGTAATGACAATAAAAATATTTTTTTATGCATCTTTTGTGAAAATAAGTTTTATAGACTACATTGATTATACATATAGATAACTAAACTTCATAACAAGGTTTTACAGCTTTATATTTTTTATATTTATTAACTTCATTTATTAATTTTAGACAATTACATTCAATTTTAGATAAGTATGGAAAATTTAAAGTAGTGCTAAAATTTACAATGGTAACAACTAAGTATTTAAACTTAATGTAATTTACATTTTTAGTAATTGTTGCTACTTATAGACTACTATAATTTGTAATCTTACTTTTTATAGCCCTATAATGAATATGTAAGCATAAAAGTTTACATCTATTAATAACCTTGTAAGGAGAATACTTATGAAAGCAAAATATAAAATACTATCAATAGTTACTACTGTACTAATGGGAACATCTGGATACTCTGCTGAAGTATGGTCTACTAATAATCTAGGCTCATATAACGCTGGTGATAAAGTGGAATTAGATGGTAAAACTTATCAATGTAAAGCATGGCCAGCAAGTGGTTGGTGTAAAATAGCTGCATATAAGCCTAATGGAGCATATGGAAGTGATGCTTGGAATAAAATTTCAGATACCACCACAAACGATGATAGTTCCGGTGATTCAAATAATGATGACACTAGCAATACTGATAATGATGACAATGCTAACAATACTGGCTCAGAAGCTTGTCCTGCAATGCCAAATCAAGTTGAGGACTTTAAACCTCAAGGTCCAGGTAACTGGAATGGTTATGCTAAAGATGCCTTTGTAAGATTTGAAGGTGCTATATATAAACTAACTGACTGGTGGACAGCTTCATCGCCAAAACAAGATCCAGACTGGAAACTATGTGAAGCTGATCAAGCTCAAGAAAAAGCTACATTAAACATAAAAATAAACAAACCCAGCTTTATAAATGAGAGTGAATTACCGAGCATTATTGTATTTAAAAATGAAAATTCAACTCAAATTGAAGTTGCTGAAGTAACTGATGCTAAATGGGATACACCTTTCAATTTAGAAGTACCAGCTGGTGACTTACAAATATTTGTACCAGCCATTAGTGGTAATACAGGTTCTGCTGACAATGCTAATATTACAATAGCTAAAAATGAAACTAAATCTGTAGAGATAAACTATCAACAAGCTGCTCCAGCTGAAGAAGGTACTCTAAATATAACCTTTAATAATTCAGATAAACCAAATGAGGCTGTACATTATAAGATACTGGATAATGACGGTAATATTATTAGGAATGGCTATACTGATTTTAGCTCAGCTCTTAATATAGATGATTTACCAGCTACTGAAAATGGTACAAGTTATAAAATTTCATTTGATGACTATATTCAAAATGGCTATAAATATAGTATCAATGATATTAATGCTACTATTTACCGTCATAACACTACAAATGTTAATTTTGAATTTAGCAAACAGGCTCTTCCTACTCAAAATGTGAACTTAAATGTTTCAGGTATTCCTGAAGATAAACAAGCAGTACTAACACTAGTAAATGATAAGGGGCAAACTAAAGAGATTCAGTTAAATTCTACGAAAGACTCTTATAGCTTTGAGCTACCTAGTGATGATAGCACTTACAACATTACACTATCATCTATAGTTGGTTATACTGCCTTCATAAGTGCCAACTCTATATTTGCTGATTCAAATAATTCATCTACTCATAATCTTTCTGTTGAGTTTAGGCAAAAACAAACTTCAGATTCTAACTGGCCAGATAGAGCTGTTGTCGGATATGTCAGAGGTTATGACGCTGTTTGGAAAACTCAACCAGATACTACTGATGATATGATTTCTACAGCTGCTGATCGTGGCTACAATGTGTTTGTATATTCTTTTGCAGGTCAAAAACCTGGAGGAGAAGTATTTTTCACTGATTGGACACAAAAAGCCATTGATAACTTAAAAACTCAAATGCCAATCATACATAGTAAAAATGGTATAGCCCTACTAGCAATTGGTGGTGCTGTAAACTTCTTTGATGTAGATATGAGTGGTGACAAAGCTATATCTGGTGGTAAAGCAATGGCTAAGTTTCTTGCTGATTATGGTTTTGATGGTCTTGATATAGATGTCGAGCATCCTAATGCTTCTGCAACAGGAGAAAACTTCTTAAGGTACCTTGGAGCTATGCGTGAAGAGTTCCAGAAACTTACTGGAAAAGCAGAGTTTGTTACAGCTGCTCCACAAATTACTGGTCATGTTGGTAATTATCCTGGTGGTAATGCAAAATTTGCTGAAAAAATTTACACACAAAGTTTTATGAATAAGGCAAAACTTGATGCTGTGTTTGTACAGACATATAACCAATACGGTGGTGCTAGGTTCTTTAACAAACAAGGTACTGATGTAGGATTCTTAACTAATGTCTTTAATCTTCTTTCAGAAGAAACAAGATCTAATTTTAAGCAATACCTATCACCATCAAGCTTCTATGTGCCAGCATCAACTAAAATAGTTCTTGGTGTACCAAACTACAGAGGTCCTAATGTAACAGACGCCCAATATAGCCAAGGCCAATGTATGAGAGATGCTACTTGTTCTGGTGTTGGTATATATGACCCTGTTGATCTTACTAAAGATATTAATGATGGTAAAATAGCTAACTATGATCAGTATGGTGGTGTTATGACATGGATCCTAAACTCAGACGACTACCAAAACTGGACTTGGGTTGATGGTGTTAAGAATGTAGCTTATAACTAAACAAATTCTCTTGCTAGGTTTTCTACCTAGCATTTCTTTACAATTTATCTAAATTAAATTACTCACTATTTATGGGAAATTATTTCCCCTAATCTATTTCGTACCAAATATCTTATCTCCAGCATCACCTAACCCTGGAATAATATAATCTTTATCATTAAGATGACTATCAATAGATGCTGTATAAAGCTCAATATCAGGGTGTACTTTTTCAAGAGCTTTTACACCCTCAGGTGCTGCAACAAGTACAAGTACTTTAATATTTTTTGAACCAGCCCTTTTCAATAGTGATATGGTTTCAATCATTGATCCTCCAGTTGCAAGCATTGGATCAACAACTAGTGCCAACCTTTCACCAAGCTTATCACATAATTTTTCAAAATATGGAACTGGCTTAGAAGTTACTTCATCTCGATACATACCAATCATACTTACTTTTGCTGCTGGCACATGTTCAAAAACACCATCCATCATCCCAAGCCCTGCTCGTAATATTGGTACAACAGTTAATTTTTTACCTTTAATCTGCTTTATAGTTATATCAGAATCATCCCAACCTAATATTTGCGTATCTTCTAACTCAAAATCTGCTGTTGCTTCATAAGTTAATAAACTAGATACTTCTCGTGTAAGTCTTTTAAACTCTTGTGTGCTTATATCTTTCGCACGCATAAGACCTAGTTTATGCTGAATCATTGGATGTTTTACTTCTACTATTTTCATTTTTTAACCTTTTATTTTAATAACTACTGTTACGCACTAAACATATTTTAAGCGATATAAGTTCTGTTAATAATAATTAACCTGCCCAAGTACTACCGTATCATTCGCACCTGTAGCTGATGGACAGTTATTATAACCTTTATGTAAAGTTTCATTTCCAAGTATAGCAAATGCTATCGCTTCTTTGGCATCACTATTTTCACCAATACTTTCAAAAGTTAAAACCTCTACATCGTTAAGTTGAGTTTTTATATAATTAATTAAGAAACTATTATATGCTCCTCCTCCAGTAAAAATAACTCTATCAAGCTTACAATATGGCAATACAAAATCTTTATATGCCTTGATGATAGTTTCAGCTGTAAATACTGTTAGAGTATGAACAATATCTTGCTTGGAGTTATTTTTGTATTTATCAAGAATACTATCTGTAAATTCAGTCCCGAAAAGCTCTCGACCTGTAGACTTTGGTGGTGATAACTTCAAATAATCATGAGCCATCAACTCATCAAACATCTCTTTAATCAACCTACCTGTAGCTGCTATATCACCATTTTCATCATAATCCCTGCTATATAGCACTTCCATAGCTTGATTCATCATCATATTACCTGGACCAGTATCAAAAGCTTTAATTTCAGATATATCACAGTTTTTAGGTAAGATCGTTGTATTAGCAATACCTCCAATATTATGCAAGGCTATCGACTTATCACTAGAGCGATGAAGCAGATAATCAACGAATGGTACTAATGGAGCTCCATCTCCACCTGCAGCAATATCTCCAGCTCTGAAATTTGAAACAACTGTTGTTTTACATTTATAAGCTATAGTTGCAGCATCCCCAAGTTGAAGCGATGATTGAACAAAACTAAATGTTTTTTGTGCTTGGTGATAAATTGTCTGACCATGATTTGCGATAAACGATATATCTTTAGCTATAAGATTATTTGCTTTCATCATTTTATTACATGCATTAGCGTATTCTTCACCAAGCTTAAAATTTAAACTACAAAGTAGCTGGGCATTACTTTTATCAAGCTCAAGAGCTTTTTTTATATCCGAAAATACTTCATCAGAATATTTGTAGGTTTCAAAAGCTACTAGCTCAATATCTGTATCAACACCACTACCTTTAACTCTACATAGTGCAACATCTATACCATCCAACGAGGTTCCTGACATCACACCCATACACAGCTTATAACTACTCATGAAAATAACACTCTAAAAATTAATATCATCTTATAATCATTATATCAATTACAATAAGTCATTGGTTATTTATCTTAGTTATATAGCGAGGTGCTAAAAATTCATAAAATTCAACCTAACAACCTGCTTTAAATTAGCACCTTTGTTTTTTGGGAAAAACGATTTATAATCAAAACTTATTTAGCTTAAACATAAAACTAAAAAATGAATTTTCTAAAACCAGCAAAAGCTATCCCTCAACTTACAGCTGAATCAATTAAAAAGAAATACCCTCATTGGCGACTAAGAATGTTTTTAGTTGCTTATATTGGCTATTTCACCTACTACTTTGGTCGTAGTAGCTTTGATGTTTCAAAACAGTATATAACAACTCTAACGCCTGATGAACTTGGATTTATAGGGGCTGGACTTGGTGTTGCCTATGGGCTTAGCAAGTTTTTAATGGGAAATGTCTCCGATAGAAGTAATGCTAAAGTATTTTTAGCTACAGGGCTGTTTATAACAGGTGTTATAAATCTTATTCTTCCGAGCTTGCTTTCTGCAGGCGTGTTAGTGTTATTTATAGTCATGCTTGTAAATGGTTGGGTACAAGGTATGGGCTGGCCTGCTTGTGCTAGAATTATGACTCACTGGTTTTGTGCTAACGAGCGAGGCACTAAAATGGGAATTTGGAATACTGCCCATAATGTTGGTGCTGGATTTCTAGCTATAGCGGTAGTTCCTGTTGGTTTATATTTATTTAATGGTGATTGGCATGGCTTATTTTATGTTGCTGGTGCCATGTGCATTATTGTTGCTGCTGCAATACTTCTCTTTGGAGCAGACACGCCAGAATCATTAGGCTTGCCAGCTATAGAAGTCTACAAAGGTTATACAACTACTGAAGCACACCAAGAAAAAGAATTTTCAAGCAAAGAAATATTTTTCAAATATGTATTAAATAACAAATGGATTTGGTTAGTTGCAACGGCTAATGCATTTGTATACTGTGCAAGATACGGTATGCTTAGCTGGTCTACATACTATCTTGTTCAAGTAAAACATATGTCAACAGCTACTGGCTTACTTGGCTTTGCGATGTTTGAACTTCCTGCAATACCAGGGACAATTGTTATAGGATGGCTTACAGATAAATACCTTGGTAGCCGTAGAGCACCAATGAGTGTGATTTGTATGATTTTATTTATAGGTGCTTTATTAGTTTATTGGAACAGTGATACAGCTTGGATACTACTTTTATGCTTATCTGCAATGGGAATATTTATTTACGGTCCAGTGGCTTTAATAGGTATTCTAGCGCTTGACCTAGTCCCTAAAAAAGCTGGTGGTACGGCTGCTGGGTTTGTTGGATTATTTGGATATTTATTTGGGACAGTTGGGGCACAAGCTGTAATTGGTGTTATAGCTACTTATTTTGGTTGGAGTGCAGTATTTTCTTTACTAGTAGGCTCATGTGTTATTGCAACTGTACTTCTTACAATATGCTGGAACTTAAAAAGCTCTATAAAATAAGAAATATGTGTAACAACCATAGAACCATTAGTACTCCTAAAGCTCTCAATTATTGTTTAAAAAACTTTTATCAATCAGCAGATGTTATAGTTACTAAAGGACCCCAAGTACAAAAAGACTCGAAACGAGCTGAATATGATGCATGCTATTTGGAGCTAAATAAGTATAAAGTTCTACACTTAACTGCAAAAATCACACCCAAATATCTAGGAGGCTTTGTTGCTTTATGGAAAAGATCACAAATAACTAATCAAATCGAACCCATAGATATTAGTGATGAACTTGATTTTGTTATTATCTCATTTCAAGATGATAGTCACATTGGCCAGTATATATTTTCTCAAGACACTTTGATTCAAAATAGGATTTTTTCTACGAATAATCAAAAGGGCAAATTAAGCTTTAGAATATACCCAAGTTGGGTAGATACTAAAACAAAGTCTGCTCAACTTTCTCAAAAATGGCAGAATAAGAACTACGTATCGTTTTCTGATAACAAAAAAACAGCTATTAAGTTAATAAACAGTATTTTTTGTCAACAAACTACTTAATTTTAATACTTTCAGTAATCCCCATCAGAGAGTAGGGTTTAAAATAGAGGTGAGATTTCCCGGACTAAATACGAAAATATTCTCGTTTAGCATGAACTTTTCAAAGAATAATTGTAGATTATTTAGTGTATCTTGATTCGATAGTTTGAAGAGCCTCGTTATATACAAGTTCCATTTCTTCTTTAGAGCCTACACCACCACCGATTTCATAAAGCTTACCATCACTAACGCCATAAATAGCTGCGTGAATTGTAAAGTTTAATCCTTTTTCCCAAGCAGATCTAACAACTGTAGTTTTAGATAAGTTCAAAGCTTGGTTTAATGCGTTAAGCTCACACATCATATCAACTTTTTTAGCCATATATTCATCTTCATTAGATTTATAGGCTGCTAAAGTTTTTTCAACGAAATCAGCATTGTCATCTCTTATTTCACGGATAGAAGTTAACCAATTATCAATCAAACCGTAGCTCTTATCTTTAACTACTGTTTCAACACCACCACATGCATAATGACCACATACAATAATTTTTTTAACTTTAAGTACTTCTATTGCAAACTGCAGTACTGACAAGCAGTTTAAGTCCGTAAGAGATACAACATTAGCAATATTACGATGAACAAAAACTTCTCCAGGTATCAAACCACAAACTTGGTTTGCAGGTACTCTACTATCAGAACAACCTATCCATAAGTACTCTGGTGATTGTCCTTTAGATAATGTTTCAAAGAACTCTGGATTACTTTTCTTGATTTCTGCTGCCCATTCTCTATTGCCTTCAAGTAGTTCATTAATATTACTCATTTTGCATTTTCTCCTTTTCTGTTTTCCAAGACTATACTATATTAGTATAGTATAAGTTCAAGTGTTTTTTGGCTCTTTAAATCTATTTTTTCGATGAAATTTCTGTAGCTATCAATTAGCCTTATACTCTCCAAAACCTAATTTCCCCTTGGATATAGTAATTTTTTTAGCTAGTTTTTCTATATTAGAAAGTTCACTTTTATTTATTAAAAGAATACTGTTACCTTCACTACCCATACGACCAGTTCTACCCGCTCTATGCTTGTAGTCTTCATACTTCGTTGGTATGTCGTAGTTTATAACATATTCAACCCCTTCTATATCTAATCCCCTAGCAGCAACATCAGACGCTACTAAAACTTGTATTTCAGATTTTTTAAATTTACGGATAGTATTTGCTCTATCAATCTTATTTTGCTCACCATGGATTGATCCAACACTAATTTTTGCATTTTCTAGCTTCTTAGTTACGAAATTCACATCATAATTACGGTGTAAAAAAACTATCGCTCGAGCAGGACTTATGGCATTAGCTAGCGACCTTAAAGTTTCATTTTTACGATTACCTTCTGCGATTATGTAGCTATGAGTTATAGTTTCTTTTTCATTACTATTATCTACAAGCTTTAAATCTTCAATAAATGAGTTAGCCACCTCTAAAGCATCATTTTTGATAGTAGCTGAGCCGAGTATATATTGTAGTTTATTTGACTTTGCTAAGATCTGCTTCAAAGTCTTTAAGCTGTCATCCTCGAGCATTCTATCAGCTTCATCAATTATGCAATACTTAAAATGATTAGGCTTTAGCTTCTTAATATTTACAAGCTCAAGTATACGGCCAACAGAGCCTACTACTATTTGTGGTTTCTTTTTAAGTTTTTCTTTTTGACGCTCAATAGACGCTTTACCTATTAGAGCTAAAGATTTAACACCTATGCTAGAAAATGTTTCATTTATAAAATTACTGATTTGTATAGCTAGCTCGTGCGTAGGTGTAAAAAATACAACCTGAGTTAATGCTTGTTTATCTTGATACAGTTTTTCAATAATCGGTAATAAATAAGCTAAAGTTTTACCACTACCTGTGGGGGATTTTAGCCAGATATTTTCACCTTGACTAATACCTTCATAGCTCAAACTTTGGCAACCTACTAAAGTATTGATATTTTTAGCTGTTAATGCTGAGATTATTTCATCGCTTAAATTAATTTTTTCAAATGACATGATTTTTTTCATCAAATCTTACTTGTAACAACTATGATAGCACACTATAGCTTAACCTATACAGCCACATAATATAACTCTCCAAATTTAAATCAAATACCCTCTTTTGATAATGACTTTGGTCAAAAAATCTTTTATTATCTAAGTTATATTAGAATTTATTAGCTAGGTACAAAATGAAAAAAACCTTTACAACCTTAGGGCTTTTAGTTGCAACAACTATGGGCATTAGCTACGCTACAGATAACGAAACAAGTAATGGCTCTAGTTGTCGTTGCTTACCATCTGACTCATGTTGGCCCGACAAAGATAAATGGCAATCTTTAAAAAAATCTTTAAAGGGTGATCTAATTAATCCATCAGCAGCACTAAATAGTTGTAGCACAGATAGTCAAAGTAAAGAATGTAAAAGCGATATTTCTAAAACTAAAAACCCATTTTATATGCAATCAGCTTCTGGAAGAAGCGAAAATCAGGGCTGGTATAATGCTTGGAAAGATGCACCTAGTGCATATGCGGTAGAAGCTAAAAATACAAACGATGTAGTCAAGGCTGTAGATTTTGCTAGAAAAAATAACCTTCGACTTGTTATCAAAGGTGCAGGTCATGACTACCTAGGCAGATCAAGTAGTAAAGATGCTTTAATGATATGGACTCATAATATGCGAGACATTTCATATAATCAGCATTTTCACCCTGCAAACTGTGCTAAAGATAAAGAGTATACAGCTGTAACTGTTGGTGCTGGCACAAGATGGTTAGAAGCATACAACAATGTAACTAACATTCATCATAAATATGTTCAAGGTGGTGGATGTACTACGGTTGGTGCTGCAGGAGGGTTTACCCAAGGTGGCGGATTCGGTAGTTGGACAAAACAATACGGAACTGGTGCTGCAGGAATCTTACAAGCTGAAGTAGTGACTGCAGATGGTAAGGTGGTTATCGCCAATGAATGCCAGAATAAAGATTTATTTTGGGCTATAAAAGGTGGTGGTGGTGGCACTTATGGTGTCGTAACTAAACTAACTCTTAGAGTACATGATTTACCTAAACATCTAGGATTATTAACAGGTGAAATAACTGCTGATAGTGATGATGCTTATAAGAAATTAATTACGAAGTTCTTATCTTTCTATAGTAAAAATTTGACTAACCCTAATTGGGGCGAGCAATTCTCTCTGCGAAAAAATAATCATCTAAAAATAGCAATGGTTACACAAGACCTTACACCTGAAGATGCTTTAAAAGTTTGGAAACCATTTATCGAATGGTCTAAAGATCAATCAGATTTACACACTAATACAAAATACATAGATATTCCACCAACTAAAATTTGGAGCTATGACTTCTGGCATAAAAATTATCCAGATATGGTGGTAAAAAATACTGGGCCTGATGCTAGAGATGGCGAGTACTGGTGGGCATCAAATACTGGTGAAGTATTCTCTTACTGGTATACATATCAGTCATGGTACCTACCGAAGTTTTTATTCGATAAAAAGAATATAGATAAAACAGCCGATGGTCTTTATAAAGCTTCAAGATTAGCAAATATGTCTATCAGCCTAAATAAAGGGATGTCTGGGGCTTCTAAAGATGCTACAGAATTGACTAAGCAAACTTCTATGAACCCTGAAGTCTTCAATGCTAATGCTCTCGTTATAATGAGCTCTAGTAGTGACAAACCTGTTTTAGGAGATACTAAAATAAGTAAAGAGAAAAAAGCCGAAGTTGATAATATCTATAAAGCTATGGGTATAATACAATCTCTAGCACCTAATGCTGGTAACTATGGCAATGAAGCTGATTATTTTGAAAAAAATTGGCAAGATCATTTCTGGGGATCAAACTATAATCGCCTATTATCAATAAAGAACAAGTACGATCCAAACGGCTTATTTTATTGTCATCATTGTGTTGGTAGTGAAGAATGGCAAGAAGGTGGGATGTGTAAAAAATAAACTCTTTATCTGACATACTATCAATATCTAAAATAAACACAAACAAAGTGTCTATCACTATCTACTCAGTCAAATTTAATCTTTTTATAACTCTATGTTTAGCAATGCTTTTGTTTGACACAATACAACTATCTATTTAGAATCCATAAATATATAGATTCTAAACATTCTGAAATGAGAAACTCTAAATTAAAAATCTCATACGGGCTTGGTGCGTATGGAAAAGATGTTGGCTGTGCCATTGTTTGATATATTCTTGATGTATTACCTTACTGATATGGTCGGTGTAAATGTTGCTTTTGTCGGTATTTTATTTGTAGTTGCTAAACTCTGGGATGCTATAGTTGATCCACTTATAGGAATATTAGTTGATAACACTAGTAGTCGTTGGGGGAAGTTTAAGCCTTGGATAGCTATCGGTACAGTTCTTAATATTCTTGTGGTAATTGCACTATTTAATACCCCTACAAACAGAAAGACAAAAGGTTTCTTTTAAAGATTTCTGTAAGTATGTTACAAAAAATGATCAGCTTCTGATTATCATCGTAATTGTTTTAGTAATAAACATAATCCTACAAATCTCCGGTGGCATGATTATTTATTATTTTAAATATGTAGTTGGTGAAACTGGTTACTTTGGATACTATAGTGCGGTATCTTCTGGTTTTGAAATAGTAGGAATTTTTATATTTCCATTTATTATAAAATTATGGGATAGAAAAACTGCTTTTAATATCTCTTGCTTGGCAATATTTATAGGGTTTTCTTTATTTTATGGAGCTCATATCTTTGCCACTTCAAGTCTAATCTTAATCTGTATATCTGTGGCTGTATTTAAAGTTGGTATAAGTATAACACTTGGGCTTTCGCTTGTAATGCTAGCAGATGCTGTTGATTATGGTGAGATAATTTTAAACCAAAGAAATGAAAGTATAGTTTTCTCTTTCCAGCCAATGGTTGTGAAACTAGCTGCAGCTATAAGTGCTGGGTGCATTAGTTTTGGACTATATCTAACAGGCTTTCATGCTGAAACAGGCACTAGCAAGATAACTCATGCCCAAAACTCTACAACAATTAGTTTCATCACATTTACAGTAATTATCTTGCCGATCATATTATCTGTACTAATTTATATAATTTACAAAAAGTTTTATAAACTTGAGAATAAAGCTTTTATTGATAAAACTAAGCTTGAGCATGGGTTTGTGAGTTAGCCAAATAGGCTGTTAATTTTGAAGATCATTTCAATAGACTCAAGCCTTGTATTTTTGGTTGCTGATTTTTATTGTTTCAGGAGTAATGCTCAATAAAACTAACCTCTAAATAGTGTGTAACAAATTGTGTTTATAGCTAGTTAGCTCTAAATTAACTCCTCAAATTTTGGGTTTTCTTTTTTCACCAGGTTTAGTTTTGAATCCATATCTAACTTTTTTAGTACCTTCTCTCTAGCTATTGCCAGTCGAATATCATCATAATTCTCAAAGTAAACAAGCTTATCTAACTTATGCTTTTTAGTAAAACCTTCAACAAGCTTTTGTTTATGCTCATGTACTCGTTTTACAATATTTGCTGTTACTCCTACATATACAATATTATTTTTTTTATTTGAAAGGATATAAATATAGCCTATTTTATTTTGCTCTTGGCTCATGCGTTGCTCTAGTCTTTTAACTAAAAATAGTAAATTGATTATAGTTGATTTGATAGGTAATGCCAATTTCTGTATAACATCAATATTTCTTCATTATCTATTTCATCAGCCTTATCATATTTCCTATATAGCTACTTACCAATTTCCACAATCTATAGAAGAGTTATCAGATGAGTTTTTTGAAAAAATAGATTTATAGCTAAAGCTATAGATTTAAAAACTATCTTCTAGTAGTACCGCGACACCGCATATTGTCGAGTATCTTAGCTTTAATAAACCATATAAAACAAACAGGTACAAAAAAACCCCATAACCCCGTGTGAAATCAGGATCATGAGGTTTTAGAGGTATACTACAAGTAGTATATATGGTGCCCGGGGCCGGACTCGAACCGGCACGAGAGTTAAGTCTCGAGGGATTTTAAGTCCCTTGTGTCTACCAATTTCACCACCCGGGCTAACGAGTGGAGGCTGAGGCCGGAATCGAACCGGCGTCTAAGGCTTTGCAGGCCTCTGCATAACCATTTTGCTACTCAGCCACTTTAAAATTTGTATGGAGCGGGAAACGAGGCTCGAACTCGCGACCCCAACCTTGGCAAGGTTGTGCTCTACCACTGAGCTATTCCCGCATTACAAGGTGATATATTACATTATTTTATGAAATAGTCAATAACAAGTGATACTAAATCGTTAGATTTTATAAGAAAATTTTTTGCACAAGACTAAAAGTTATTTATTAACCTCGAAGTCGATCTTGAAAAGCTTCTGAATATTATTTAAAAGCTCAAGGTTATTGTTTGATTTTAGGTTCACTCTACCACCCTTCATCGGGTTATTTTTTTGTACACTCTTAGCATCACTAGCTAGCATTGCTAGCAACGCATTTTGATTCATTGGTTTTTTTGCATTTATGCTTACGGAAATATTTTTAGGATTTTGTAAAAACATCGCTAATGATGAAAGTGATTTTTGTAAAAACTTATCATCTTGTTGTACTGCAAATAACTGTAATAATGCACCATAAGAACCTAAAATTTGCTGAGGTGTAGTGTTTGGATCTTTATTTGCCAAACGGGCTACTTTCTCAAGTAGTCCATCATTTGAGAAGCTAGCGTTCATTTGAGTTAAACACAACTGATCTTTACAGTTATAAAGGTTTGTAGTGCTTGATGATGGATCAACGGCAATATATGGTAAAATTTTAAGTTTACCATCTACAACACCTACTTCGCTAGCACTAAAACTTGCCAAATCATTAGCAGATAACTCTACATCACCAATATATTTAGAGCCATTAAAATTACGGTTAGAGTCTATAGCAATATTGATTTCATCTTTGCCTAAAAGTGTAAAAAGTTGTTGGATCGTAGCACTACTAGAGAAATAGTTTTTCTTAAAATCAAAATCAAACTTCATATTGCCTTTATCTGATGCTATATAGGCATTATCTAATACTTGATTTTTATTTTCTAAGAGCTCTTTAAGCTTACTATCACTATAGTTAATGCCATCTACAACTGCATTGTAGTTAAAGTGGTTATCCGAACCTAATTCTCCAGCTATATCAAGCTTAAGCTCTCCTTTAATTGCACCCATGCTTGCTTTTATCTGCAAGGCTGGTGTCTTCTTAAAACTCTTGCCTAAATACTCTACTGTAACCTCTTTCAACAATGGTGTGAAATCAGCATCAAACTCAGCATCTTTAAAAGTTGTATTAGGTATTAAGTTTTGAATACTCGCAAGGAAATCATCATCAACTTTAGTATCTGATAAGTCAATACCAGAAAGTTCTATTCTACCTTGAGCTAGCTTTTGCTTGGCATAAGTCGAATCAAAACTCACTGCTAAAGAATCACTACTTGAGTTATAGTTGATCGTGAAATCAGCAATACTTTGACCCAGGTTGTTCATAAAGATGCTATAGAAACCTTTATTTTCAGCAAGACTTTCAGTATCAACTTTGCCACTTACAATATTTGTGCTTGCAACTGTCGTAGCTAAGTTTGATACACTTAAACCACTAACCTTAATACTGAAATCTTTAGTAACTTCACTTCCCACTTTAAGACCATCTAATTCAACCTTATTGATTGAGATATTTGGATTTTTTTCATCAGCACTCATCAGCAATACGTCTTTAGCAATAATCATACCATTGCTATCTTTATTTATGCTACCAACAGTAACCTGTACCGGGTATGGAAATAGTGAATCCAAATTTGCAACTAACACGCTTTTAAGCTGATAATTCTCAGCACTAGTCAGTTGAGATGATACTGCTTTTGATTCAGCATATAAGTTTGTAGTTGAAAAAGTTGTGATACCAACAGATGCTGCTAAAAGTATTTTTTTAAAATTCATACAACCCTCTTAATTTATTTTTTCTAAACTTAAAAACTCTAAATCTTTTTTTCTCAAAGAGAACATTCCACAGTTAGTTTGAAAAGCAATAGGGCCTCCAAAAACTGATTTATTTGTAACAATCATTTCTTGACCTTCGATCACACCCATAGCAATAATCTTGTCTTTAAACGAATTGGGGCAGTTTTCATTAAAGCCTTTAACAATAAACTTATCATTTTTACTAAAAGTCATACTTATACCTATATATTTTTATCTAACTATTAATTATAATCTTCTCATTAGTATAGCATCAATAGATTAAACACTAAGAATGTTTAATGCTTTTTTACAATAGATAATTATGAAAGACCTCTCAAGATTTGACACGCCCAAAAAAGAACCTGAAATAAAGCAGGAGTTAAAGAAAACTTCGCCAGAATCTAAGAAAAAAAAGGTAGTAATAGTCGCTATAGTTTGCCTCTTAGCCATAGCTGTCGGCTCTAAACTTGTAAACAAACATCTCAAGAAACTCAAAGCGGAAGAAAAAGCTACCATAGAAGAGAATACTCCAAAAGAAGTACTCAAGAAAGAAACATCCAAAGCTGAGCAGAAACCTGATTTCGAAGAGCAAAAGAAAAAAAACAAGATGATTTTTACATTTTATGATCATCTTAAAAATGAGCAAGTTGAAGTTGATGCTTCACCACAAGCTCAAAGAACTGAATATAAATACACTTATATTTACCAGGTAGCCTCATTTAGAAATATGAATGAAACTACTTATTATGCTAAAAAAATGAAAGAAGCAGGCCTTGAACCACAGTATAAAACTGTTGGAAGTTGGATTAGAATGTACATCGGGCCTTATGATAGTAAGAGGGCAATTGCTCCTGATATCATCAAACTACAAAGAATAGGCTTAAATGGTGGTTTCACTAGAGAAATTAGTCGTACAAAGATAGAGCCTAAGAAACCCTCTAAAAAAGATAAAACAACAGATGATAAAGCTAAGTCTGAGTCACAAACTTAACTTGCCATACTTTTTTCTTATCGATAGCATGGTAAAATGCACCATTATACCCTCAGCAAACCCCTTAAATGTTATCTTTTACTTTATTTATATTATTGATAAATATTTTTCAAATAGCTTTTATTCTTAATGTCACAAAACTCAAAAATACCTCTTGGTTATTTTATTAGCCTCAATAGGATACATAAACTTTAGCTATAATATTATTAGCAAAAGTCCCTCTACTTAAAAGCACTTTTAATCATAGTCATTAGCGTTCTATTAATATACACAATGTTAATTCCAGGTTTCATAATCAATAGTGAGCTGTTTTCTTCATCTACATACATTTATTTTTTATACTACAAATTCATATTTGAATCATTTGAAATATTTGGTTATGTAATATTAGCATTTAGATATTTTTACGGAATAATCTTTATTTCTCTAAAAGCGTTATGGCTCATACTATCATACTTCCCATACTTAATTATTACTGGTTCTAACTTAGATAGTTTGTCAATAATTAACCTATGTTTTTCAATATTATTGATTTTAATAGTTATTTTTCAGTTTAAAAAGGCAAGAAAGCTATACTCTAATGAAACTTAATATCTTAAAAATTATTTTTTAATTCTCTAAGCTTTACAAACATTTCTTCGCCTAGAGTAAAATCTGAAAGTACCTCTAAAAGCTTTTCATCATCAATTGAACGAATAAATATATTAAACTTTGATTCTTCTGCTAGCGTAACTTTCGGCTTATCTTCTGCTGGAAGCTCTGCTACATTTTCACGATAATATTTAAAGCCCTCATCATCTGGCAATATACTAAGTGCAAAATCCAAATTGCTCTGCCAATAATCGTGTGCTGCATAGGGTACTACATTTCCATCAAGATTTACTATTTTGACTAATGACTTATAAAGATCTCTAGTATTAGCAGTTGAAGCATGAACACCTCCAACACCTGCGTTAAACAAAGTATCACCACAAAATAATGCTTTTTCACTCTCAAACAAAAAGCTTACATGATCTGCTATATGACCAGGGGTATACATAACCTTAAAACTAACAAAGTCTAAATCTATTTGATCACCATCTTTGACATAAAAATCAGGCGCAAAAAGCTCATTATCTTCATAAGCATAAATATTTACATCAGGAAATTCTTGCTTAAGCTTTTTTACGCCTGCAATATGATCACCATGCTTATGAGTAATTAAAATAGCTTCTAATGAAAGATTATTTTCTTTGATAAAATCACTAAATAAACTAGCTTTTAAAGGATCAACAATTATTGCATGCTTGTCATCATATAAGGCATATTGATAATTACGTAAACTATTGTTCGAAAACCATCTTTTTACTTGCATAACCCACCCTATGTATTTTCGTAAACTAATCTAGTCTCAGATAAATCAATACCCGGAACACTACCGTTTTTGATAAAAAACTTACACAGTATAAGCTTATATTTTTCTAACTGTATTGCAGAAAATGATCCTATCAAATTCAGCTCCACATAATCATATATTGCTTTGAATGTTCTATTTTCTGATTTCATCATTGCTAGATCTAATAATGTCAAAACAGCATCTAGATCATTATTTTCAGTACTACAAACTTTTGAGAAAAGTCTTGGAACCTCTCCATTGAATGCATTTATATATATACTCAACATTTTCGATTCAAAATTATACTCTGCAATGTTTTTCTTAAGAGTCTTTTGAGCTAATGCTGTCTCTCCAAATTTAATAAGCATCTCGATATAAACTCTTGTAAACAATGGGCGTTCATCTGTCTTATCGTAAATTACCATAGCTTGGGCAGCTGTCTTAGTGTGCTTAAGAGCCAGCACGATTAATTTTTTCTCATTTTCAAGCTTTAAGTGTTGATCATATTTTTCAAGTAGCTCAAAAGCAAACTCTCCGTCATCTTCAGCTAATGCAATTTTTCCAGCCAAGTTTACAATATTAGGTTTCAACTTAATGTTTTTATCCATTAACAATAGTCTAACCTCAGCTAACGCATCAGAAGTTTTTTCAACCAAATACAATTTATAAACACGAAAATACTTATATATATCAGAAGTCTTGCTTATCTGCCTTAAAGAATTTTCAAGCTGTCTTAGATCTTTCTGCTTAATAACTAGCATCATCTTTCTAAATAAAATAAAATCTAAAACATATGCTGGTGTAAGTTTTATTATTTTGCTTATACTTATCCTTTTTAAAATTTTATTTTGGTCTAGTGCTATATCAGCAACAAGATCAACAAACTTTTCTTGCTTACTTACATTAACAAGCTCTAATAACCAGCTGAACAATAAGTATGGGAAACTAATTACTAATTTCAGTATTCTATAACCAAATACACTTAAAAAACATAATATAGCTACTATAAACACAAAAGCAACAAGATTCATACGGATTGCTTTATCTGCTACAACAACCATGATATAGCCATGATATTGACTAGCCCATATACCCATAAGTGTTGCTATTGCAACTATAACTACAAGCTTAAGAATTTTTACCATCTTCACTTCCTTTTTTAGCTACATCTTTAAACTGATTTACACTACTTACCATCAATCGATCTTGCTGCTCTGTAAGACTCTTAATCACTTTATCTAGATTACTTTCCAGCACTTTTGTATTTAGTGGTTGAATTTTATCAATTTGAGACTCAAGATCTTTAGCATTCTTATTTTGAATGAAGTATTGTTTCAGTATTTTCTGTAAATTAGTTTTTGATGTTGTAACTGCAGCATCATTATTCGTATACATTGCTGTCTGTAAATCCATCAATGATTTATAGAGATTATCTGAGATAAGTTGCTGTGAAAGCTTTGTAGCCACAAGCTGTTGATCTTTTGATATATCTTGAATCTCAACTATCGAACTTAAATACTTCATATATTTATTTTTTTGAGGTTCTTTTGATCTATCAAAATTTTCTGGTGTTGTATATTTCAAATGTCCTATTCTCTCAATAATGCTTGAGAAGTTTTTAACAATATCAGATTGAGAAACAAGATTATCAATTGCTTTTTTTATTTCACTACGACTAGATGCTCCAATATTGGCAGTCCTACTAGCCTCAACTTTATCAAAAGCTATATCAACAAGCTCATCAGCCTTAGTAGTATCTCCACTAAACAAGGCTACATCTTTTGCTAAAATAAAATAATCTATCGCTGCTTGGATATTTGCGATACTAATTTGAAGATAAAGCTCTTTAGTAGGCGTCGCTCTTTGAGCACCTAACATATCGACTCTTGTTTGTACTGTTTTAATACCCGCATTTTGTGCATCATTTTGCTTGGCTATATCACTAACCAGAGATTGCTGCTCACGAAGCTTATCTTTTAAACTAGTTATATTACTTTCTAGCGTATTATAAGTTTGATTGGCATCTGATAGCCTTTTTGCATCGTCATTTATTTGCAAAGCTAAATACCCTGAGGTCGCAATTGCTACGATTGATATAACCAAACTTAATGGAATTAATTTCGTTGACAAACTTTTCTTATCATTTGGAGTCTTTTTGATTTCTTTTTTGTCTAGATCTTTTTGTTGAGACATTTTATTATTTTCCTTTAGCAATTTCTTCTATCACTTTACAAATATGGTCATTGTTTAGTTTATTCAACATAACAGTATTATTAAAACCTTTGCTTTCCAATAATTCTAGCATTTTTAAGCTTGTAACTGTAATTTTAGTATCGTACGGTGCTCTTATTTTGCTAAAAATTCTATTTAATGAGTTAAAAACATCAATACTAGTAGCTACTATAATATCTGGGGATTCATCTTGGTAATGTTTTAGATAATTTTTCAACAATTCATCAGAGGCAATATCTTTTCTCTTATAGACTTCGAGTTTTTGACAACCTGCAATTTTTGAAAGCTTATCAATAAGATATGTATTACCTCCAACCCCACCAATCACTGCAAATTTTTCATCTGAAATAGACTTTGTATCTATAAGCTCAAATAGATCATAGGAGCTAGCTTTTTTAGGATACTGACATTTCAAACCTAACTCTTCTATAAGTGAAGCTGAGCTAGCACCTACGGCATAAATATTAATATTAATAAAAAGATTTGGTGAGTATTGACTAAAAAAACTTCTAACTGCGTGCTTACTCGTAAAAATAAAATCAGTAAAACCATCAATGCAAATATTAATACTTATATTTTCAATCGAGATAGTTGGTAAAACAAGGCTAGTAATACCAAGTTTATTTAATGATCTTGATAAATCGATACTATCCTCTAATGGTCTGCATACTAATACATTCATTACTGATATTTTTTTGCTGTACTATAAATATAGTCTATCATTGATTTTAAGCCTGTCGCTCTAGTTGCACTTAGATTACTACCAAACCCAATCTCTTTAATAAAATCAGTATTTGATTCAAGAATATCTGTTACAGAAGCATCATCATAAACTCGTATCAATAAACCAATAAGGCCAGAAACTATCAAAGCATCGCTAGTAGCGATAAAATGGATTTTGTCTTGGTCTAATGAGCTGTCGAACCACACTTGCGACTGGCAACCTCTTACTAAGTTAGTATCTATTTTCTTATCTTCAGGAAATTTTGGCAATTGCTTTGCCAGTGAAATAACGTAATCATATTTATCTTCCCAATCATCAAAAAAAGATAACTCTTCTACAACCTCTTGCTGCCTTTCTACTACTTGATTTGCCATCGTTAAAACTTTTAATTTTTACTATCAATCTTAAATAATAATATTAACATAAACCCTTAAGCGACTGAAAATAAATAGTTTAATCATTTATATTTATTTAGTGATAGTTCCCAAATATACAAAAGCCGACAAAAGTTAACAAAAAAACTTAAAAACTTATTGACAAAACAAGTAGTCAATTATAGAATAGTCCCTGTTACTCCCTGATAGCTCAGTTGGTAGAGCAGTTGACTGTTAATCAATTGGTCGGCGGTTCAAGTCCGTCTCAGGGAGCCAACACTTTCCAGAATATTTTCCAAATAAATTAGACTCTATTTAGATAAAACTCCTTAGTTTTTTCATTATCTCCTTAACTTGAAATCTTTCTAGGGTCTTTTTTATACACTACTTTTTTAATGCTACAATCTTCATAACCTGTTAGCACTTTCAATAAATCATTCAACATAAGAAAATATTATAAGATATATCATTTTTTTCAGTTTTACATATAGCTATTATCAGCTGATAATACTCAACATAAAAGCAATGACAAACAAAAGGTGAAAAAATGATTTTCTTAATCTTCTTAAGTACTCTAGCAAGCTTAATCTTAGCTGGTACTAACAAGTATAAAGCTTCCATAATATTTTTTAGCATTTCAATGATATTGCTATTAGCAGTGTTTATACCTCATACAATCAGATACATAAATATCCAATTATAGGTGACTACGATGACTACAACTAGAAAATTTTTTAACATTCTTGATGCTCTTGATATTATTGCCATAGCGGTAGTACTAAGCGTAGCTTTTTATTATCAATTATTTTTACATGAGCTACCATGTGCCTTATGCGTATTTCAAAGAATTGCTCTATGCCTTATGAGTTTTGGACTTATTCTTAATATTGTTCATGGTAATTATACTAAACATTATTTTTTGGTGATTTTAGTTGCTATGCTAAATGCTGCAATGGCTATGACTCAAATCCTTTTACATATAGTTCCAGGTACTGGCAGCTATGGTGATGCTTTCCTTTCTTTACATATGTATACATGGAACTTCATTATAAGTGTTGGATTTATAGTTTATGCAGTATTTGCAGGACTAGCTAGCTCTAACTCTCCTAGAAAAGAAGTAAACTCTAGTGTTTCTTTAATATGCAAAATAGCTATAGGATTTATAATAATGCTGACTCTAGCAAATACAATTAGTGTCTTTGCAGAATGCGGACCTCATATGTGTGCTTCAGACCCTACTGGCTACTGGATTTCATCATTATAACTACTTACTATCATCTATAACCTTTATATAAAGCTTTCCGTCTTTAGCTCTTTCTGGCCCATGAATATCCGTATCGAAACCTGGTAGCATCGAGCCAATTTTCTCGAGCATCAGCAAGAAGTCTAAAATTGTTTTAGACTCTTCTGTGATTTTTTCACCTGGAAATATAACAGGGATACCTGGTGGATATGGTAATATCATCACAGCTGAAACATGATTTAAAAGCTCTGTTAATGGAACTTTTTTAACCTTACCTTTTAGTAATTTTTGAAAAGCTCTATGAGGATTTATCTCCTGCTCTGGAAGTACATTAAAAGCATGATGCATTAGTGATGGCATCTTAGCTTCTTTAATATAACCATGCAGCTGGCTAGATATTTCTTGAACTCTTTTTTCATCATAAAACTTAGGATCTTCAGCATATAATGATGGCAGCATTTTCTCAATTAAAGCATTTTCATCATACATCTGTTTAAATTTATTCAGTACAGATATTAGTCTTACAGACTTTGCTTTTGTTGTACCCATACTAAATATAAACAATAATGAGTAAGGTCCGGCTTTTTCAACTACAATATCATGCTCATCTAAAAACTTAGCTACAACATCAGCAGGGATTCCCCAGTCTGTAACTTTATTATTTTCTATTCCTGGGGTCAATATTGTAATCTTAACAGGATCTAAAGATAAAAAGTCACCATCGACATCATCAAAACCATGCCAATCATCTGCATTTCTTAAAAGCCAAGTTTCTTTATTGGAGATGTTATCTGGTTGCCAAAGATCAAAAAACCACCCTTTTGCTTCTGATCTTAATTTAACAAGCTCTTTTCTAAAATCTATCGCTAAATCAATCGTTCTATCAATAAGATTATAACCTTGCTCACCTTCCATCATTGCCGCAGCTGTTTCTGTACTTGCAACTAGCGGATAAAAAGGTGATGTTGAGGTATGCATCATATATGCCTCACTCAAAACTTCTTCACTATAATCACCTTTAATGTGTAACATAGATGATTGGCTAAATGCTGCTAAAAGCTTATGCGTTGATTGCGTTTCAAAGATAGTATGCTCTGGTCTAGGCTTTATTTGCATTGCCGATTTGTGCTTATATATTGGATGAAATATCGCATAAGGAATCCAAGCACTATCAAAATGTAATTTTTTAACATCAAGTTCACGATGAATAGTATCCGTATTATATAAAATACCATCATAAGTAGAGTTTGTAACTACTGCATAAGCAGGCCATTGATCTGCTATATTACTTTCATCTATTTTTTGTTGAATTGCATTTTTCTGAAATTCTTTTTGGGGTATTCCACCTATTATTCCATAGGCATTACGAGTTGGTTTAAGATATATAGGGTTTACATCAACCATCATCATTAAATGTGTTAGTGATTTATGACAGTTTCTATCAACTAATACAGTATCACCATCTGCAACACTATACATTCCAACTATCTTATTTGCTGTTGATGTACCATTAGTAACTATCAATGATCTATCAGACTTAAAAACTTTAGAGATATATTCTTCTGCATCCTTATGTGCCTCTGAATGATCAAGCAAACTACCTAGCTCTTTCATAGATATTGATAAGTCAGTCTTAAATATATTTTCACCATAAAAATCATAAAACAATGAGCCTACAGCAGATTTTTGAAAACCATAACCACCCTGATGTCCTGGAGTACAAAACGATGAATTAAATGATTCTGAGTATTTAAATAGCTCATATGTCAATGGAGGTAGAATCTCATTAAAATATGTTTCAATAGTTTTAGAAATAAAGTTTGAAGCTTCTTGAACAAGTACATCGTACTGTAGAAAGTTTATATTTAGATTAAAGTCTTTAAGGTTTAGTTTGATGCTTTGGTTATAGTCTGAAATAACAAATAAAGGTAATCTCGCATTTAAATGAGCTATATCATGAAAAGCATCAATATTAAAAGTAGTCCTATCTAGGACTATGCTACAAATCCTCGAATTTTCTTCTAAAAGCTCGACCACTTCATCCATACCATCAACCAAAAAAATACTATAATCATGTTTAGCTAGATCAGCTTGAATTTTAGTTAGAAACTCTTGTTTGTAGGATTTTAAGGTATCTTTATATACAAATACGATAGTTTTCATAATCTACAAAAAATAGATTTAGTGTATAGCAAAGTATACTTTATAGCCTAAATTTACTACAGCTTTTTAATATGCTTTTTGTATTTTGATTAGTCTCCACATCATCCAAAATAATAAGTTAATTTTAAAATTAATCTATATTATGTTATAGTTTTAATACAATTATTGAAAATCTGCTTATCAAAATGATAAAAACATTAAAAACTAGCATCTGCTTAGTAATTACTACAATTGGTTTATCTTATGCTGACTCAAAAATTGCTTATCTTGGATACGGCTCTTTAATAGAGGATCCTCGTGATTTACCAATAACAGATAAATTTACCGAAACTGACCTCAAACTCCCAATAGATTTTTTAAGAATTAGTGGCTCATATATAGGGAATAGTAAAGACCACGATAATACTTTATATGGCGCAATGTGCGACAAAAAAGATTCTGAGAGAAAGGACCATCCATTATACTTATCAGTAACTATAGCACCTGATGAGTTTGCAAAAGATGTAACTCCATCAAATGTCTATTCAACCACTTATGATGCTAGCCAAGATAAATTCAAAGAAGTAGCTAAAAATGAATTTGATAGTGCAAGAAAAGCCCTTATGCGCCGTGAAGGCACTACACTTTCTAACAATATCGCATTTATATCAAAATCAGCTGATGCTCCATCTGACAAAAAAGGTACTACACTTGAGTATAAAGGAGCAACTTATAAGGTGTCAAATCAGGCTGCCGCACTCAGTCAAGAGGATATTGAAAATATAGTAGAGTGGATGTATAACCAGCAGATAGATACTATTTTTGTTACATATTTCGCTTCAAACTTCCATGATTTAGAGTATGGTCGGGGCATGGAGAGTATTGTCAAGTATGTTAAAAGCCTTGATAACGCTAGAGATATCACACAATGGAATCAAGATAATATTAGATTACTTATGTTTTTAGCGGCCAACAATAAAGCAAACAGAAGTGCTACTAGATATGATGCTCTTGAAAAGTTTAAATCATATCTATATGAGGTTCCTGCCAGTGTTAAAAACAATACTACATACTGGCAGAAAGGCCCTTATGCTAAAACTGCAGGATTATCAGGATTGATAACAGATATATGGAACTACCCTAGAATACACACTAGAGTTTTGCCAGATTCTAATGCTTATGTTGATTGCTCAGAATATGTTTCTCCAGTCAAAGGAGATTAATTTTTCTAGCACGTTCTAATCTTTAATATGTACAGCTAGCCAAATAGTTGGATTTTCAGTATATGTTACCCAATGTTTCACATTCTTAGGTACAAACAAACTTTCTCCTTTAGTTAAAGAATATTCTTTGTCATCTAACTTCAGTTTAGCACTACCTTCAACAATCAAAACCCATTCATCATGATCTTGTATGTACGGCTCATTTGAAGGAGTTGTTTGCCCATAAGATAGTATTTTTTCTATAGTGACATTTTTACTAACATATAGTTCTTTGAAAACTTCTTCATCTGAGTTTTCAGGACTTATATCAAAAATATTTTCTTGTGATTTATTTTGTATTGTATTACTAGCCATAGTATTACAACCTCCTATAACAAGTGCTATTGGTATTAGAAATAAAACTCTAATTTTAGAAACCAAATATTTCACAGGTGTTACTATATGTTTGTTTTGCCACCTCATCAACGCTAATACCTCTTAAATCTGCCAAAAATTGTGCTACATACTTAACATACTCAGGGTAGTTAGGTCGTCCTCTAAGAGGTACAGGAGTAAGATACGGTGCATCAGTTTCTATAAGGATTCTATCTAAAGGCAGTTTCTTGGCAGTTTCTTGTATATCTTGGGCATTTTTAAAAGTTAAAATACCTGAGAAAGATATATACATACCCATATCTATAGCTTGTTTTGCCATATCATAATCTTCAGTAAAGCAATGTAATATTCCACCACATTTTTCTACATTTTCAGATTTCAAAATATCTAAAGTATCTTGCTTAGCTGCTCGTGTATGAATTATCACGGGTTTGTTGACTTCATTTGCTGCGTGCATGTGATTTACAAACTTATTGATCTGAGCTTTTCTAGTTTCTTCACCGTTATAATGATAGTCTAAACCAGTCTCTCCTATTGCTACACACTTAGGGTGATTTGAACGAGTAATAAGCTCTTCAACTGATGGTTGGTGGCTATCAAGCTCACTAGGATGTACGCCTACCGAAAAATACACATCTGCAAATTTCTCAGCTATTTTTTGTATCTCATCTATCTCATGCCAAGCTACAGCTATTGAAGCAATTTTATCTATACCTGCATTTTTTGCATTTGCAATAACTTGATCTAGGCTTATATCTTCTAACTTTAGGTAGTTTAAGTGGCAATGTGAATCTATTATCATAATGTTTTGTTATAAAATCTAGTTAAAGGGAATTATAGCAAAATAAATAACTTCAGTTAAATTAATACCTTACTTATCAATAAATTGTAATTTCGATAAACGAAAGGACCTTATTACTTTTTCGACATACATAAAAAGATACCCATCTACACGGGTATTACTGTTTTTTTATAATTTCATATCGTACTAAACCTCTGTAGTTTAAGGATTTAACCATAGCCAATATATACAAAAAAACTTCATCAACTATTCTATATATAAATATTTCGTAATTCCCACGAAGGTGGGAATCATCTTACATCTTCCATATATTTTAAAGATACGGGTCTACATAGGCATTGCTGTTTTTTCTTTAGTTATCTATATAAATAAGCAATTACTCCACCGCTTCAAATAATCCCCTATACAAACCATCTAAGTCATCAAACTCATTGCAACTAGGATTATCTGGGTAAAACATAGCGAAATATGGATTTTCTTTTAAAGAGTCAAAATTGTGCTCATTAGCTTCGACAACCTCTTTCCATTTTTTTTCTTTGTCATTCTCATCTTTTGCGTTATAGACCACATCTGCTAATTTCAAATGTGAAAGCTTAGGAGTATTTAGTAACTGCTCTGCTAATTTTAGATATGTCAGCAACTCTTTTTCTGCTTGCTCTAGAGATATTTTTTGCTTAAGTGAAATTGATACCGAGCTTTGTTTTTCAGAATTAAAATACATCTCGGCTTTCTCTACAGCTTTCCCATCATTGATAGCTTTTATCAAAACGCTTAGATATAAAGAAAGTTTATCTTTTGGCTTAGCACCCTTAGATACTCCATACACTTTGATATTATCTTCTTTATCAACACTAATATTCGCTGATAGATGATACTCACCTACAGTTGCTACTATAGGTTTTTTAGTACATTCTGCCAAGAGATTATCATCAACCATTCTTTGTAGTTTTTCAGTCTCTTCGATAATTGTCGACTCTGTTAATGGTGATTGAGGCATTACTCCTGATAGTTCAGTTCTAAGCTTAATATCCTCTAAACTTTGATTATCTAATAATGCTGATAAGGTATCACCCTTAAACTGGTGCTTAACTAAGTTATTTACATCAAAAGGTTCTGAGTCTGATAGTTCATCCTCTGTTTGAGAAAAATATAAATGCAATGATGAACTACAAAAAGCTTTTAATGGGTCATCAAATATCTTAACTATCTCTGCAATAGTAAGGTTTTTATCTAAAGTTGCTCTATGCTGGGCACTTTCATCTATACTTTGCTGATTATAAAAATCTATATTTTGTTTTTTGAGCAAGTTGAGCCAATTTTTATCATAACTTTGATAATCACCCTTTTTGTAGCACTTTTCACTAAATGGGTGTAATGGATAGTGATAAATATCTTTTTCCTCGAAACCATAGTTTTTTTGCAGATAATTAATCAATTCTTTAAGCACTAAACTTGCTTGTTGCTCGGCATTATTTTTGACGCTATTACCAATATAGCTAAGGTATAGGCTTTGCCTTGCTGAAATAATAGACTCTAAAAATAAATATCTGTCATTATCTTTGGTCGTTGTATCACCTTTTTGGCGTGGTTTTTGTGCCATAATATCAAAGTTAATCGGATTCTCTTGGCGTGGAAATTGACCACTATTTAATCCTAACATTGCTACCACTTTAAATGGAATACTTCGCATCGGAGTCATTGAGCAAAATGTAACCTTACCTGTTAAGAAGTGGTTGTTTATTTCAGGTTCAGAAAATAAAGTACTCAAATAATACCTAACAATAGTTAAATCAAGCTTTTGATTAGCTGTAATCCCTGCTTGCTTGGTACTTTCAACTAGCTTAACTATCGCATTTTCAATATATCTTTTTGCCTTAGAATCATCATCTGAAACCTCAAACAAAAGTTTAATATTTTTAACAAATAACTCCTGCCACTGCTCAACAGTTCTTGGCTCTTCCAAATCTTCGGCAAAATCATTTAGTAACTCTAAAAGCTCATATACCGCACCTAGTTCAGTTATTTCTTTACCTTTAATGCTAGGTACAGTCATAAGTGTATTATCGTTGACTATCTCATGCTTGTCTGAGATACAGAATCCTAGTAGCAACCTATTTAAGCCCCATTGCCACGAGTAAGTTTTATTAGTATTACCAAGATTTCTATGGACACAAGTCTCTCTTAGCCAATACTCAATAGTTTCTATATCTGAGTTTTCTATCGCAAACTTTCTTTGAATTGCCGGTACACTTAAAAACTCTAGTATTTTTGTAACCTCAAAGCTACTATCTGGGAGTTGAAGCAAATCTATAAAGCTGGAAATCAAAGGCTCGGAATCTTTTAGGGTTCTATCAGCTATTGAACAAGGTATTTTATTTTCATCATAATTTTTTGTAAATATAGAGCTAATATACGGTGCATAATCCTCGATGTTTGGACACATTACTAATATTTCTTTAGGCTTTAAATCTGGGTCTGTAGCAAACATATCTAAGAGTCTATCATGTAAAACCTGAACTTCTCGCATTGGGCTATGACAAGAATGAATAGATACACTACTATCTTTATCGTGCATTTTCTTAGTGTTTAACTCAAGTAGATTTTGCTGAATAGAGCTAAGCATACTATCTGTAGAGATACTCTCCTCACTATCAACTGAGACTTCTAATGAGGATTTAAAATCACCATAAACTGTGACTTCGTGCTTAGTATCATTTTCTAGTATTTGACTAAAAAACTCTTTACCCTGCTGACCTAAATTTGCTAATAATGGCTGTAATTCAAAATCATCATTACCAAGCCAAACACTAACTTTATCTTTACAAATATCGTACCAATACTGACTGCATGGGTCGATATAAAGTATATGGATATTTATATATTTTGATAATTCAAAAATAAAATTTAAGTTCTGTGGTGATATTGCATTTATACCAAAGATGTAAAGATCCTTAGGTAGATTAGTCGCATAATCCCCTAGCTTTTCTAATGCCTTGGCTTGTACTTCCATTGGTGTATTTGACTCTTGAGCTACTAGCTTTTGCCATAATTTCATCTGCCATGATTCATCATCAACAGTTTGAGTTTTATCAATACTTTCGCCAACTTGCCATTTTCCTAACCAATCAGGACGAAATTTTATATATTTACTAAATATTTCACTGATTTTATTACTAAGCTGATAGCATTTTAGCTGATTAATCTCACCGTCTAAAATCCAATAGTCATTTAAGCTACTATTAACACTATCTGCGATAAACTCTTTGGATGAGATTATTGCATAAATTCTCCAAGTTAATATCTCTTTGGTATAAGCTTTTTTGGTTTCTTCAGTTTTAGCTATTTTGCTACAAGTATTTACAATAAAACCATTTACCATATCAAAATTAAAGTTCATTGTAATTGAGCTTTTACTTGCCAACTCCATACTCAACCAATGCTGCATTCCTCTACTACCAACTAAAACATTATTTTGGTCAAATATAGCTTTTCGCTCTTGGTTAAATTCAAGTAATTTTGCAAAAACTTCTACTAAATACTCAAGTTTGTTTGATGGGTATGTATATAGTGCCATTCTTTAACTCTCCCCTATACTATCTGCTTTAGACTGAATATCCTGCATAATCTTACTGATATTTGAGTGTCTATTTACCTTTTTGACTACTGTTTGTTGCCAAACTTCAGCACTAGTTCGGATATAAACCTTAGACTTGGCTCTAGTAATACCTGTATATAAAAGCTCTCTTGTTAGTAGTCTGTTATGTTCATTTGGTAATATAATCGCTACATGGTCAAACTCTGAACCCTGTGTCTTATGGATAGTCATTGCATACACTGTTTCATGCTTTGGTAGGCGTGAAAGCCCTAGCTCTCGTAACTGTCCATCTCCTGCTTCAAAGTATGCTTTATCTCTCCAGATAACCCCAACATCACCATTAAACAATCTTGAGTTATAATCATTTACAGTAATCATTATCGGCTTACAGTGATAACTAAACGCTTCATTTTGATTTAAATACTTAGCTATTTTTTGGTTTACAACTTGTGTGCCTGTAGCTATATTTCTATTAGCGACTAATACTCTGAATTGCTTCAAAACATCTAATGCTTGCTGTGGGCTTTCGGCTGTTTGAATTTTCTTAAACTCTGGTAGACAGACATTTTTGATAAAATCTTCAACTTGTTTATCATAGTTTTTAGTTTCTAGTATTTGGTAATCTATATGAGCATTTGAATGATAGTTTTTTACATCTCCGCTTATCACATCTTTAGCTATAGCTAGAATATCTTGGCTATCTGTACGATAACTTTTTTGTAAAAATGTAGTAAAATCATAAGCTTTAGTGGATGTTTCAAGACTATAGCCACAAATCTCCTTAAGATACTCTACTGTATACTTTGTATAATGATTATCATCGCAAGCTTTAGCAAGCTCTGCCAATATATTTCCTGTTTCAACTGATGGTAGCTGATTTACATCACCAAGTAATACAAGTTTACAGTCACTCTTTATAGCCCTAATAATATAAATAAATGAGTTTATATCTATCATTGAAGCTTCATCTACTATCAACACATCACAGTTAGATTTACGCTCTTGGTTGTACTTTATATAGTTTGAGTTCGGTCGCATTCCTAAAAATCTATGTAGCGTTTTAGCCTCTGTTGGTAAAGCATCCATATCTAAGTTTTGATTAGCATTTTTAAAATTAGCTATAGACTCTTTTAATCGTTGTGAAGCTTTACCAGTCGGTGCTATCATCTGTATATCTAAGCGTTTGTTTGATAACTGTTGTAGTGCAAGTATAAGTTTAGCAACTGTAGTTGTTTTACCTGTTCCCGGTCCTCCAGATATTATGCTGAAATTGCCCTTTATACTTTTTGCTACCGCTACTTTTTGCCAATCCACTTCTTTAGTTTCAGCAAACAAAGCATCTAGTATAGCTTTAATTTGCTCATTAGATTGTTGAGTTTCTTGCGTCTTAGAATGTGTATTTAAAGCTCTAGCTACTAGGTTGTTAGCTATCTCGTTTTCAAACAACCATAGTCTGTTTATATACAAACAATCATAGTGAAAGCTAATCGGTGATTTTTCATCTAGTGTTAGGCTAGTTACTATATTTTTAAAAGTATCAATATCGGCAAACGCAAACCCTGCTTTTATCTCGGCTACTTGGTTGTCTTCGCTATCTTCTTTAGTATTCCAAAGAGTTTTGTTTGCTATTTTGTTTAGTGGTAAGCAAGTGTGTCCATCACTATAGTACTTTTGTAGGCACATTAGTAAGTGGAAAAGCTGTATATTATGCGACTTATCTATGTTTTCAAAAAATTCAAAAACCTGCTTTGCAAAGAAATAATCAATAGCTTCCAAATTATCTAAATGCTTTTTTGCTTGAGCGTAACTGCTATAAATCATTACTTACCTCCTCTGAAAAGGCTATCTAACTCTAGCACTATTTCTTTGTTGAGCTTTTTACTATAAATACCATACTCATTTCTCATCCCTCTAAGATAAAAATAGTAAACTCCGCCAAAATCTTTATCAAAATCATAGTCTTTTTTATTGATACTAAGATAACGGTGCAATGCCACACAATATATAAGATATTGTAAATCATAAAAACTTGATTGATTTTTAGTCGACATTTTCTCTTGCGTATAATCTTCTAACTTATCGCCTAAATAGTTTGACTTATAATCAGCTACAAAAAATCTACCATTATGTGTAAATATCAAATCTATAAATCCGTGTAACATGCCATGTAATTTAGTCTTATTTGGTAGTTCTGCCTGCTCACCACGATAGTTTGATAGTACTCCCGCAAGATCATTTTTCCATAAATCATTATTATCTATCGGAAAATAAAACTCTGGTTCTTTAAGTACTTGCGATGGTGCTAAATCTTTAAGGCAAAAACTTTGCCCACCATACAAACTGCAAATAGGTGCTTCTAAACATTCATCAAGCCATAGCTTTATATCTTGTGCTTCTGCTTTGTCATTTACAGCACCTAGATTTTTACCTATAAATTCGTTTACTTTCTCTATCGTTACACCTTCAGAAAACTCAGACTCTTCTAGTACCCCATGAAGCAAATTACCAATATCACTACCTTTATTTGCAGTAAATCTATACTCTAACTCTTTTTTATTTGTAATATTTGCAGCCTCATCAATGACTTCATCAGAGCTTTTATCATCTTGTGTGTATTCATACGGTTTGTTATCTCTAACCATTGATGAAAATGATAACATCCCCCAAGAATTTTCAATTTTAGTATTAAAATCTTTTGCTTCTAGCTTATCTTTACCAATATGATTAGTAATTTGTAACTTAGTCTTTTTGACCTCATCAAAATTGATAACTCTACTATGATTTTCTTGATTTTGAGTGATATTTTCTAATAAAGCCTGCCACTCATCTTTAGGGTTAAAACCTACAAATTGGGCCAATGAAGATTTATCACATTTATCAAAATTTGCTACACCAATATAACAGCGTTGTGACGCTCTTGTGATTGCTACATAAAGTAGCCGTTGTGATTCTTCTATGATTTCATTATCAACCTGTTTTTTCACCAAATCATCTTTACCGATATAATGAACAGTTTTTTGAGATTTTTGGTTATAGTATTTATTTATATCTTTAGCATTAAATGCTGTAGAGTTAATCAAAGACATAAATGGCACAAAGACAATCGGATACTCAAGCCCTTTTGAACCATGTATTGTAACTATCTTAATAAGGTTAGAATCACTTTCTAAACGAAGTGTATTTTCTTCATTACTGGACTTATTATGTAATTTATCTTTGTACCACTTTATAAGTTGGAATGATTGTTTGTATCTATTTTCAGCTACTTTTAGCAATTCTGCTATGTGTAAAATATTCGTCAATGCTCGTGCATTTTGCTCTACTCTTGGAGCATACTGGTTATGTAATATCTCAAGTAACATCGACATTACACCTTCTTTCTTCCAAGTATTTCTTAGCTTAAGTGCCTCATCTTTTGCTCTGTCCCAAATTGCAGGATTTTCTTCATCAAGAAACTGGCTAAACTTTTCGGCTGTACCACCAAACAAACTAGTCGAGTGTGCTTGTTTTAACATACTGTCATTTTCTAGTTCATTTATTCCTGTTAGCACTTTCAAGACTTCTTCAGCTTCGACACTTTTATAAATACTATCTCGCTGACTAAGATAAACTGAGCTTAACCCAACCTCTTGTAGTGCTTTTTTTGTAGCATTTGCTTGCTTGTTATTTTGTACAAGTATGGCTATATCTGACTCTTTAACCTTATTTGTATTTAGTAGTCTTACAATCTCATTAGCAGTCCATTGAGAAAGGATATTCCTACCATTATCAGCTAAAACTTTTTCTTCATCATAAACAAAGTAGTTCATCGCCTTAAAATCATCATCAAACTCTATAAGTTCTTTATTTACTTTAGCATTTTTTGTACTTTTGATAAGCTGATAGCTTATACCATCACTAAAGGCATTATTATCTTCGATAGTTTCAAAATCATCTTTAGTATAATCTTTAGTGTAAAAAAGTCTGTTATATGAACTAACTATACCAGCTGTACTTCGCCAATTTGTATCCATACTCCAACTATATTCAGCACTTTTTTTTGCTTTTAAATATGTAAAAATATCTCCACCCCTAAAGCCATAAATAGCCTGCTTAGGGTCTCCTATCATTAACAGTAGTGGCTCATTAGTTGACTTGTCATGTCCGTTTAAAGAAGTATCTTTTGAATATTCATTCATGCTATTGAGATTCCCACCTGCGCGGGAATGACTGATAGTATTAGGGGGTTGATTGTCAATCGAAGTGTCGTTATCAATAGTTTTTGCTAATGGATACAGCTTATCTAATACCTCATACTGAATAACATCTGTATCTTGAAACTCATCGATTAAAGCTACTGGATACTCTTTTTGAAGTATCTCAACTAACTCGGGTGATTTATAAACTGCATCGCGTAATTTCACGACTAAATCATCAAAATCTAACACCGACCTTTTGGCTTTTGCTTCAATAAAATTAGCTCGGATTTCTTGGCATATATTTGCGACTATTTTATATATTTTGTTTTGATAAACTTGTACTGAGAGATCTTTTAAATTTTTTATACCTATGAAAATAGGATTTATCTCATCGCCTTTGATTTTACTACCATTAGTAACTATTGAGATATTTTGTGGGAAAGTAAGCCCATCATTTTTTAACCATTCTAATATTCTATGATACTCCTCAACCCTAGCTCCTTCTGGCTCTTTTGCCTTCTTTGCTTTGGCTAAAAATTCATCAACAACACTTGAGTTTTTCTCCAACAAACTTAATTGCTCTAACTTCTGCATTTTAAAATCTTCTAAGCTTAACTGCCTTGGCACTTCAATATCATAATTTGATTTAACTACATTTTTGAATCCATTATTTTTATCTAAAAATTTCTCAGGAATATGCCATTTTTTTGACTGCAGCAATTTAAACTTTTCGTTATCAGTATTTATATGTTTTCTAAAGTAATCTTCAACAACTTCAAACAATATATCATCCGTATCTACTTCCATAGATACATCCATCTCTAAACCACTTGTAAAAGCCTGCTGAGATAATACTCGCTTACAAAAACCATGAATAGTAAATATAGCTGCTTCATCTATTTCTAACAGTGCTTTTTTGAGAGTTTTATACTTAAGCTCTTGCTCTTCTGTTCTGATATTTTTATCTAAATCTTCTACAAGGTTTGTATCTTTTGCAGATATTGTGCCATCAAAAGCTTTAAGCTCTTCGCGAATCTTCTCTTCAACCCGACTTATAATCTCTTGTGTAGCATCTTTGGTAAAGGTCATCACAAGAATATTTTTCGGTGACAACCTTCTCTCAAGCAATAAACGGATGTAAATATTAGTAATATTATAAGTCTTACCAGTACCAGCACTTGCCTCGATAATGTGGCGACCGTTTAAATTTATACTACTTGCGTCTAGGTTTTTCATACTTTTTTAAATACTCCTCCTAGCCTCCTCTAAAATATAGAAGAGGAACTATTAAATTTTTATTTCTTAATAACAATTTATAAAATACTCCTCTTAACCTCCTCTATTAATAAGAGAGAGGCTAAGAGAGAGTTTTAAATCTTATTCCAACCAAACTACCATGACTTTCCAGCCAAGTGGCTCATACTGTTTATTCATTAAGCTAACAAATTTATTCTTTGCCTGATCAATATGCTTTTGTGAAGATGCGATATTATTAGTAAGCTTTTGAACTTCTTTATATGCTATATTTGCTAAATTATCATCAGGATCAGTATTTATAACCCCTAACCTAGGCAATACTTTAAATGTATACGCTTGCCTACTTAACTGCTTAGTTTTATCAAAATCTATTGTAACGGATGTTACTCTAGGTGGCTTAACTCTTAGGGTTATGGTTTTATCTTTTTTATTAATTTTGATACTAGCTTTATCAATATTAGTCGATAAAGTAGCTGATGATTTATAGCTATAGTTTGCGGTATTTTCAACTAGCATACCATCATCAGATACATATAAAGAATTACCACTAACTACAACTTTTAAAGTAGCTAATTCACCAATTTTTTGGATGCTAATAGCTGTTGGTACTATCTCGTTACTTCTCTTACTCATAACAAACGACGCTATAATTATCAGTATTACTATGATGAGAATATATTTTAGAAATTTAAACATCTATCTCTCCACCTCTACAAAAAAAGTAAAGCTAGTATAATCAATATTATCAGTATCGCTACATATCGCATTTTTTGTTACCTTTATAAATTATCTGCAAGATATATAGATTATTATAACCACTAACAAACACTTTTAACTCACATAACTATAAGAAAATTAAAATAATTGAGATAACTATAAAACTTAGATTAATAATTTTTTGTAAAAATACAGACTTTATTCTTTCTCACTCTATAGAAACAAAAAAGCCCTCAACTCCTTTGTGAAATAAGGAATCGAAGGCTTAATGCTATACTATTGATAGTATATCTGGTACCGAAGGCCGGACTCGAACCGGCACTCTATCACTAGAACCGGATTTTGAATCCGGCGTGTCTACCAATTTCACCACTCCGGCAAAAGTGATTATAAATCTTCAGGCCAATTGTCGATCATTGTACCTAAAGATAAATTCAATTCAGTTAACTTATCTTTTATTTCAGTAAGTGATTTCTTACCAAAGTTAGGGGCTCTTAAAAGCTCTCCTTCAGTTTTTTGTACTAACTCACCTATAAATCTTATGTTTACAGCTTTCAAACAATTAGAAGATCTAGCTGTTAGATTAAGCTCTTCAACATGCTTAAGTAAATCAGGATCAATATCTTTAGTTGGATCTTCAACAAAGATGCCTTGATTAATCTCCTCAACATTAACAATATTTGTTAATTGATTTTGGATCTTAGTTGCAGCAAGTCTTAAAGCTTCTTCTGGAGTTGTATTACCATTTGTCTTAATATTAAAATCAAGTCTATCAAGGTCAGTTCTTCTACCAACACGAGCATCTCTTACTTCAAATTCACAAAAGTTAATTGGTGAAAATGCAGCATCTAAAAGAAACTCTCCATCTTTGAAGTTTTCAGTAGTTTCTCTATAGCCAATACCTTTTTCAACTGTAGCTTGAATTTTTAATTTTTTACTACCAGTGTAACTACAAATAAACACTTCTTCATTGATGCTTAAACCTTCAGAAAGCTTAGCTTCTTCAGAAAATATCTCTTCTGCTTCACCAGAAAGTTCAAAGACTAAACTTCCAGACTCAATACCATCTTCAAGAGATACTGCTAAATCTTTAATATTTAAGATAATATCAGCAACAGTTTCTTCACAAGGAACAATGTCTTCTAGTGATGAAATTTTACCATCATTAATTTTGATGCTAGTAACACATGCACCATTTATAGAGTAAAGCATAGTTTGCTTTAGAGCAAAACCAAGAGTATAACCCACGCCTCTTTCTAAAGCTTCAAAAGAAAACTTAGTCGAGTTTGTAGCATAGTCATCAATCTTGATGTTTGTAGGGTGTAATAAATTGTCTAATGCCATAATTAGTTAAAGCCTAGTGGTTTTATATTATTATATTTTTCAGTTCAAAGATTATAACATATAAAAACTTATATTAAATACATAATTTATTCTTTCAATAACTACGGTTGCAAATACAACAATAATAAGAGGTTGCTTCAACTAAACTCATTGCCTATATTTGCCTCAGCATGATATACTAAGCCCTAAGTTTTTAAATAAATTTCGATACTGCTATGCTTAAAAAAACAAGCCTAATATCTCTTATAAGTTTACTACCAATACTAAGTTTTGCCAGTAGCTCAACTAATGGTGATCTCGGAGCTCCTACAAATGTTTATTCAATAATTGCCGTTGCTGTATTCTGTATCGCTTATCTTTTTGTAGTCACAGAAGACTTTACTCACTTAAATAAATCAAAACCCGTTGTACTAGCTGCGGGAATAATCTGGGCATTAGTCGCTATAGTCGGCAATACAACCCATGCTGGACATATAGTCTCCGCTAATTTTGATCACATTATGGTTGAATATGGTGAGCTTTTACTATTCTTAATGGTAGCTATGGCATACATAAACCTTATGGAAGATCGAAATGTCTTTGAGAAACTCAAAAGCATACTAGTCCGAGCAGGGTTTAGTTATCTTGGAGTTTTTTGGCTTACAGGGGTTATTTCATTTTTCTTATCAGCTGTAGCAGACAATTTAACCACTGCTTTAGTTATGAGTACTGTTGTTATCGCAATTGGAAAAGATAATAAACAATTCATCACTATGGCATGTGTAAATGTGGTGGTTTGTGCGAATGCTGGTGGTGCTTTTTCACCATTTGGTGACATTACTACACTTATGGTTTGGCAAACTGGTGTTGTTGAATTCAACGAATTTTTTGCGATCTTTATACCATCAGTAGTCAATGCCCTTATTCCTGCTATTATTATGAGTTTTTTCTTGCCAAAAATGAAAGCACAAACAATTATTCAGGAAAAAGTAAAGTTTAAAAAAGGTGCTGTAATAACAATTATTCTCTTCATTGCAACAATCATTACAGCAATTACTTTTGAACATATACTACACTTACCTCCCGCACTTGGGATGATGACTGGTCTTGGCTATGTGATGATTTATAACTATATCTATGGTCTTAGCATTACCTGTCATCAAAAGAAAAACCCTAATGCACATAAAATGTCGTATGAAGCATTCAATATCTTTGATAAAGTTAAAAATGCTGAGTGGGATACACTGCTATTTTTCTATGGCATACTAGTTGCCGTACAAGGTTTAGCTACGCTAGGTTATCTAGGAATTGCATCACAATACATTTATACAGATATGCAATCTATAGCACCATCATTGTTTGATGCTCACACTCAAGCAAACACTCTTATAGGTATATTCTCTGCTATTATTGACAACATTCCTGTAATGTTTGCGGTACTTAGTATGCACCCTGAGTTAGACCACACTCAATGGCTACTAATAACCCTTACAGCTGGTGTAGGTGGTAGCTTACTTTCGGTTGGTTCTGCAGCTGGTGTTGCTGTAATGGGTAAAGCAAATGGCAAGTATACTTTTATGGGTCACTTAAAATGGACATGGGTTATTGCAATAGGTTATTTTGCAAGTATTGCTACTCACCTAATAATCAATTAGAAAAACTTAAAAATCTATTGTGATACTTTTTAATTCTTTCATTATGGCTTGTTGATATATATGTCAAATTATTCTGCTGTAAAAACTCATATATCCTTCTTTCAGAATTAGCATCTATATTTGATGTCGCCTCATCAAGTAAGAGTAAATCATATCTTTTAATAAACACTCGACAAAAGTTAAGTTTCTGCTGTTCTCCAGAAGATAAAAAATTTCTCCAATCATTTACTGTATTAACATATTTAGCTAGATATCCGACACCAAGCTTCTTTAAGATATCAACAAATCTTTCATCTGAGGGAATCCCCGAATGTATTGGATAAAAAACAGCTCTTTTAAAATCATCTTCAGGATAATAAGGTGTTTGTGGAAATAAGCAAACTCTAAAACATTCTTTAGCAAAAACAATATTTACTTCATAATTGTTACCATATCCAACTTTCGCAATCGCCCGTAACAAAGTGCTTTTTCCTACCCCTGAAGCCCCACTTATCAGCAACCTATCATGATTCTTTAAACTAAAACTTACTTTATCAAGTAAAAAATGTGATTTTGAGCAGTCTGCTAAAGAGAATTTTTTAACTTCTAAAAGGTTATCTAGGCTTGTTAGCTCATGCTCTTTTTCGCTACTTGTTACATCATCGCATTTAGAAATCTCATATTTTAACTCTGCAAGTCGTGACATACTTGCTCGTAAACTCGCTAATGTTTCATAAACATATGTCAAATACACCATTGGAAAAATTACTTGCATAACCGCCGAATTAACCTGCATCATTTGCCCAAAACTTATTTGTTTGGCGAAATATCTCGGCAAAGACATTATTGTTCCGATTACTGCATAAACCTGACTAAATAAAGAATTTACAACATCTAATTTTGCATTACGGAACATCAATCCGAAGAAATTATCTACAACCGCTTTAAAGTTTCTTTTAGAACAAGCATACTCATATTTTTCAGCATTGTAGTCTCTAACTGACGACCTATTATTTCTTATAGTAGATAAATGGTACCTAAAGTTAGCTTGTAATTTTTGTTTTTGGTAAACTAGTTTCTTTAAAGGTTTGCCGATCCAAAATACCACAGCAATATTTAAAATACCTAACAAAAAAGCTACCCAGAATAAATAACCATATATAGTAAATGTCACACCCAAAGCAGAGAATGTGTAATTACCTGAAAGTCCCCATAAAACTACAGCAAATGAAAAAAAACTAAAAATGCTTCTAATGATACCCAAAAACAAAGATTGGGAGTCTGTAATAAATCTGGTAATATCCTCATCAATTCTTTCCTCGGGATTATCAACATGTTTGCTTGTAAAATAAGACTGTGAATATAGCCAGTTTTTAGTATAAAAATTGGTCATTGGTTTTCTTACAAAAATTACAAAGAATTCCCTAACTAAATAAGATAAAAAGAAATTAAACATCATAACCGATGTTAATACTAAAAAAATAATTAATTGGTGTTTTAGCAATGACTTATCATACTCTTGTATAGAGTTATAAAATCCAACATTCCACTCATTCATATAGACACTTACAGCAACTCCTAATCCTTCTAAACTGAGTAATAAAACAATTATAATTACAGCTATTTTCCCCAGTTTGCTTTTCCAGAAAAAATCGGATATATGCCAAAAACTTTTTAAAAACCTTATCATTGCTATTCGACCTTATATGCGCCTTTGGCTAAACATAACCATTTATCTATAAATCCTATAATCACCTAAGCAAATAATTTTATCGTGATACTCACTAGCATCATTATTATGACTTGAACTTATATAATTCATCTTTTTTTGCTTTAAAAGCTTATATATTTTTTCTTTAAAGGATACAGAAGTATTTGTAAGAGCTTCATCAATTATCACAAGATTATAATCATTAGTATATAGTCTACAAAATGCTAAGCTTTTTAATTCACCAGCTGAAAGTAAGTGTTTCCAATCATAGAGTTGTCCAACAAATTTCACCAAATGCTCTAACCCGAGATCTTCCAGAATCTCTACAAACTCATCATCTGTAGGGATATTTGATAAATTTGAACTAAATACTGCACGTTTGAAATCATCTTTGGGGAAATAAGGGTTAGAGCTTAAAAATAAAATCATTGGTATTGTATTGTAAGAGATTTCACCCTCAAAATCATGATTCAAACCATTTAGAACTCTTAGAAAGGTAGTTTTACCAACTCCTACCGGACCTTTTATAAAAACACTTTCTCCCTGTGTTAGTGATAAATTGACCCCAATTAAAAGCCTTTCCTTAGGGTTACTAACATCTAAGTTTTTTATATTCAAAAACTGCTCCTGTGTAGGCTCAATCTTATAAACAGACCTATTATCACTCACATCAATTTGCAACTTCAATTCCTTAAGTCTCTGCACATTTGCCTTTAGCTTTGCCACACTTTCATAACTATAAACAAAAAACAATAATGGCGATACAACTTTTAAAAAAGCAGCATTTATTTGCATAACCTGACCAAAGCTTATCACTTTAGCAAAGTACCTTGGTAATGACAAAAATATCCCAATCACTGCATAAACTTGAGAGAAAAGTCCTGTTACGATATTTATTTTGACCTCTCGAAAAGTTAACTTATAAAAATTATCTACCACCTGACTAAAGTTTTGTTTTAAGGTTGAAACCTTAAATTTTTCAAGTCCTGATTCACATATTGTATTCTTATTGCCGCGTATATTTGCTAAGTTGTACCGAAACTCTGCCTCAAATTTTTGCTTTTCATAAACAAGCTTTCTAAGTGGTTTACCAACCTTGATAACTATATATGCATTTAAGCCAGCAAGTAATACTGCCAACCAAAACAAATATCCCTTAACTACTAAGTTATAACCCAAAAACTTAAAGCTTACTGATCCAGAAAGTTCCCATAATATATACGAAAAAAGCACAAATGTAAGCACACTTCCTATAAACCCTAAAAACAGATTTCTTAAAATAGAAACAAACTCTTTAATATCATTACTTATTCTCTCATCAGGGTTATCGCAAGTCTCTTGCACACAAGCATAGTGTTTTGAGTAAAGCCATTTTTCGGTATATATTTGAGTTAGAGAATTCCTTATTTTTATGATAAAAATTTGACTCACAATGTATAAGAGAAAGCTATTTACTAACATAAAAAAAACTATGCCAACAAAAGCTATTAATTGATGAATTAATAACTGGTAGTTATAGTTTTGAATAGAGTTATAAAAATCAACATACCAATAGTTAAGATAAACGCTCAACCCAACACTAATAAACTCTAAAATAATGCAAACACTTAAAACAAACAGAATTCTAAAGCTTGAGTTTGAATGCCAAAAAGGCTTAAAAACGAACCAAATATCTTTTAGAAAACTCATCTACTCCGCCTTATATGGTACAGAAATAACAACACGTGAAACTGTTTTTTGATCCCTTTTATCCATGGCTGTTATAGCAAGCTTAAGCATTTTTGAATTTTGATTATGCAGTAAAAAGTGCCACCATTTAGTATTTATAACCTCAGGTATAATAACTACAGAATAACCCTTTTCAGGATCACGCAAATCATTTTTATGCAGAATTTTTACAATAGGAGTGATGAAGGAATTATAAACTGGTCTCAAAATAAGTAGCTTTTCCTGAAAAGCTAGCCCCTTCCATTGTCCTTTGATTTTAGCTATCTTTTTCTCATCTGCAGATACATATACTGGAGTTATATCATCAGATAAGTTTCTTGCCAACTGTAGTGCTTCTATCGTTCCTTTATGAATACGAGAAACTAAAAGAACAATCTTTGGCTTAGTCCTTCTATTTACCGATGCACTAACTATTGCTTCATCAACACTAATAGTCAAATTTTGCTCTCTTATGAGATAGTGTTTTTTTACCTTATACAAGCAGTACATGATTATAGATATAGCTATAATAACAACCCAAACACCTTCAAAAAATTTACTCTCAATAATTGTCAGCAAGACTATAAAAGTCGCAATACAGCCGATAGCATTTATAAATGCTCTAACACCCCAACTTCTATATATTCTCTTATTCTTGTACCAATGTTTTACCAGTCCTGCTTGACATAGTGTAAATGCTATAAATACACCAAAAGCATAAAGCGGTATAAGTTTATTCACCTGAGCTTCAAACATTATTACTAATACCGCAGAAGTACATGTAAGCATTATGATGCCATTTCTAAAAGCAAACCTATCTCCAACTCTTTGAAGTTGTTCAGGTAAATACTTATCTTTACTCATTATCGAAGCTAGAGTTGGAAAACCAGTAAAACATGTATTTGCAGCCATCAATAAAATCAAGCAAGTTGAAGCTTGTAAGAAGTAGTATGCAGCACCATCACCTAATACTTGGTGACCTAATTGAGACAATATACTCTCTGTAAAGTCAGGGAAAATTTTAGTTTGTGTTGCAATAAATGTTACACCAGCAAACATCACCATAGAAAGGATTATCATCAATCCTAAACCGATCAATGCTCGGTTCATCATAGGTGTTTTATACGATGATACTCCATTTGCGTAAGACTCAATACCTGTTAGTGCAGCACTACCTGACGAGAATGCTCTTAAAACCAAAGTTACAGTCAAAACACCCATAGCAGAATTCATATGACTCATATGATTCATATGCTCTTGACTATAATTAAATTGTTCTAAGCTACCATTATGGTACTTATAAAACCCTACTACTATTAATGAAATTATTGAAACAATAAATAGATAAGTCGGCCAAGCAAATATTCGAGCTGTAGATTTCACACCACGTAAATTAACAATCATTATCAAAACTAAAAGTGCTAAAGCTATCTCAACCATAAAGTTATTAAATACTGGGAAAGCTGAACTTATAGCCACTGAAGCCATAGATACAGATACAGCTACTGTTAGTATATAGTCTATAATCAGTGAGGCCGAAGTCAAAAGAACCATCTTCTCACTAAAATTACTTTTAACTATAGAATAAGAACCACCGCCTTCTGGGTGAGCTTTTATAACCTGGGCATAAGAAACTCCCATAAGTAATATCAGCAACACAACCATTATAGCTACACCAATGGAATATTTAGCAATAGCTAATGCTCCAGCCGTACCTAGAACTATAAATATTTCGCTAGTTGCATAGGAAACTGATGATAATGCATTAGAGGATAATATCGCAAACCCAGAGAAAAGACCTATCTTCTGCTCTTGTTGTTTCGCAGTAGGAATTGGTGAACCAAATATTAGATTTCTCAGTTTCATCTAAAGTTACTCTTCCCTATTTAAAAACTCATTAAGGTTTTTAGCTAACATCTCTGTATTTTGTCTCATTGCCGCAGATATTGTAAAGTATTTGTCGTCGTAACCTATTTCCTCAACAAACTCAGCACACTTCTCCTCAACTTCATTTCCTAACAAATCTGTTTTATTTATAACCAAAAACCTTGGTTTATCGTAAAGATCTTCACTATATTTTTCTAGCTCCTTTTCAACAGCAAAATAGTTTTCAACAGGATCAGACTCATCAAACGGACAAATATCTACCACATGTAGAACACACCTTGCTCTTGTTAGATGCTTTAAAAATCTAAGCCCAAGCCCAGCCCCTTCAGCAGCCCCCTCTATGACACCAGGAATATCTGCCATTACAAAACTATCAACACCTACTTTCACTACTCCTAAATGAGGATACATAGTAGTAAATGGGTAATCCGCAACCTTTGGTACAGCCGCTGACACTGCTCTAATTAATGTTGATTTACCAGCATTTGGTAAACCTAACAATGCGACATCAGCAAGTAGATTCAGCTCAAGACGAACTTCTCTATACTCACCCTCTTCACCTAATGTGAATTTACGTGGGGCTTGGTTTGTACTACTTTTGAAGTGCGTATTCCCTATACCTCTCTTACCACCTTCGGCGATCATATAGGTTTCTTCGTGCTTCATCACCTCGCCAACTTTCTTATTTGTCTCAAGATCAAAAATACTCGTACCAACTGGGACAATTAAAAACAAATCATCGCCCGCCTTACCGTAGCAATTAGCACCCATTCCACCTTGACCATTTTGAGCATGGTACTCTCTTTTATAGCGGTAATCTATTAAAGTGTTTATATTCTCGTCAGCTTTTAAATAAATGCTTCCGCCATGTCCACCATCGCCACCATCTGGCCCACCAAGAGGTACATATTTTTCTCTACGAAAGCTTACACAACCATTACCGCCTTTACCGGCCTGTAATTTAATAACTACTTCATCAACAAATCTCATAATAGAATTTAATTTTTTTATATCTTAATATAAGAGCCATTATATACTTTTAAACAAAAATTATCAGTTTGAATTTTTTGTTAGTTTTGCTGTTCATATACTTCGCAAAGTTCTTTCATACTCTTATTAATACTAACCTTATGCTTATCCTTGTCTAACAATCTTTGTAAATCTGCTGTTGGATCCACATTTACACCAAGTATTGGCTCTACAACAGACTCAAATTTTGCTGGATGTGCTGTGGCTACGATTACATAATCTTTATTTTCATTATACTTATGCTTAGCTGCAAAAGCAGTAGCCGTATGAGGACAAATAATTTCTTTATACTCTTGGTAAACACTGCTTATAGTATCTTGTATTTCCTTATCTGGCACACAGCAAGCTTTAATACTTTTTTTGAAATCATCGTGAGAACCTAACAAGTAAACTAATCTCTCAAAATTACTAGGATTACCAACATCCATAGCATTTGCCAAAGTTTCTACGCTATTTCTTGGCTCAAACAAACCTGAGCTCATATAATCTGTTATCGTGGCATTAGCATTTAAACTCATAGATATTTCCGCGATTGGAAACCCCATTTCTTTTGCCCAATATGCAGCCGTGATATTACCTAAATTACCGGAAGGTATAATATAGTTAATCTTCTGCCCTGTCTTTAGATAGTGCTGCCAAGAGGTATATGCATAGTATGTTGATTGAGGCAATAATCTTCCGATATTTATACTATTTGATGTATTTAGCTTTGTTCTTTCACTCCACCATGGTGTTTTAAAAGCCTCTTTAACTAAACTTTGACAATCATCGAAAACACCCTCAACTTCAACTGCTTGAATATTATCACCCCAACAAGTTATTTGAGCCTCTTGTCGTGCTGAAATTTTCCCTTTAGGAAACATCACGACCACTCTGATATTTTTTTTACCGTGAAAAGCTGCTGCAACTGCAGATCCTGTATCTCCTGAAGTAGCAACTAATATAGTAAATGGTTTATCATCTTTGATATAACTTAAACAATTAGCCAAAAATCCTGCTCCGAAATCTTTAAAAGATAGCGTAGGTCCATGGAAGAGTTCTAATATAGAGGTATTTTCATCTAATCGTTTTACTGGCGCAGGAAACTTAAATGTCTTTTGACAAATATCAGACAAATGAGACTCTAATTCATCTCCTTCAAAAAATTTTTGAAGCATATTTGCAGCAAACTCAGGATAACTCATATTAGAGTCAAACTTATTCCATTCAGGCTTAGGAAAAGTCTCAGGTACAAATAAGCCACCATCTGCAGCTAAACCATTTTGCATTGCTTCACTTAACGTAACACAGATATTATCATTTCTAGTGCTAATAAAATTCATTGTTTATTCTACCTTATTAATTTTTTTCTAGTAAATATGCGCCTTCACTGTTCATAGAACTAATCCATACACTTGATTCCAAACCAGATTTTTTAAATACATTACTCATAACATCCGCCACTTTATCAGGGTTATTTCCTTTTTTAACTAAAGCAAACATCGTAGGCCCAGAACCTGAAATACCACAAGCAAAAGCTCCTGAATCATAAGCTGCAGCTTGTACATCATAGTACCCCGTGATTAAGTTAGCTCGTCTAGGCTCTATTAGAACATCTTTTAAACTCTCACTCAACAAATCAATATCTTTTGTATATAGAGCACTTATTGTTGAAGCTAAATAAGAGCTATGCTCAACAACTGTAGATAAGTTGTAAGGCTTTTTGAGAATTTCTCTAGCTTTTTTAGTTTCTATAGACAATGCCGGACAAATTATAACAACATCACACTCAACTAGTGGCAAGTCAATCTTTTTACATGGCTTTGAACTTTGAAGTAAAACCATACCTCCATACATACATGGTACAGCATTATCTCCATGAAAAGACCCAGATATAAGGCTTTCACCATATATCGCATAATCAATTAATTCATCATATGAGTAAGGTTCTTTAAAAAAAGCATTCATAGCAATCAACGCTGCTACGGAAGAGGCTGCTGAACCACCCATTCCCGAGCCTAAAGTTATGCCTTTAGTAATATAGACATCAAAACCTATCTCAAAATTCTTATCACTAAGAAATTTTTTAATAACTGCTGTAGCGACATTTTTATCAATATCAAAAGGAAGTTTGTCTGCACCTGTTACACCAGCTATACTTTTTATAACCAAACTAGAATCTTTTCTTTTTCTTAATTCTACGATATCGCCGACACCTTTTAGTGAGAATCCTAGCAAATCATATCCTACTGCAAAATTAGCACTTGTGGCTGGAGCAAAAGCTTTAGCTAAATTTACATTATCACTTAGTTCCATATACTAACTCTCTTTGATGATACTAATAATATCTGCATAAACACCTGCAGCAGTAACTTCTATACCTGCACCTGCCCCTTGAATAACCATAGGTTGAACATAACGGTCAGTATAGATCATTACTATATTATCTGTTCCTCTAATGTTAGCAAATGGACTACCTTGGTCGTAACCTTGAATCCCTACACTTGCTTTGCCATTTTCGACACGCCCAATATAGTGAACACCTATAGCCGTTTGCTTTTTAGCCTCTATTTGCTTCATTATCTGATCATTAAACCCAGGTAGTTTAATGAAAAAATCCTCTAATGAACATTCTCTTAGTTCTTCAGGTACTAGATTTTCTATTTCCAAATCATTCAAGCTAATATTTACACCTATTTCTCTAGCCATTATTACCGTTTTCCTAGCAACATCTAAGCCTGATAAGTCCTGTCTAGGGTCTGGTTCGGTATAACCTTTATCATGAGCTAACTTAACAGCATCAGCAAAACTAACTCCATTATTAAGTTCGGTAAATATATAACTCAATGTCCCAGAGAAAATCCCTTGTATCGTTTTAACATTATCGCCACTTTGTACCATGTTTTGAATAGTTTTCACTAAAGGTAAACCCGCACAAACATTTGTTTCATAGAGAAAATTAACTCCCCTAAGATTTGCTGTTTTTCTTAAATGCTGATAATACTCATAATCATTAGAGTTAGCATATTTATTAGGGGTTACAACATTAACCCCTCTCTCTAAAAAGTGAGTATATTTAGTAGAAACTTCTTCACTTGCTGTAGCATCAATAACGATCTTTTTAATTGCTGAAGCTTTTGACATAAATTCAGCCAGCTTTTCTAAGTCAACCAGCTCATTCTCTTCAGCTAAAAGAGTTTCTGTATTCTCAAACAACAGGTTTTCATAAACTAATCTCATTTGTCTCGAATTAGTTACGCCTATTAGAACAATGTTTATGCCTTTAGAATACCAACTTTCATATGTTTGCTTTAGCTGGTTAATTAATTCTTTACCTATATTTCCAGCCCCAATAACTGCTACAGCCACATCATTACTAGTGGTGTTATAATGCCTATGCATTGCCTGAACACCTCTTTTTTCATCTACAGACCTTACTGCAACAGTAACACTTCTTTCTGATGAACCTTGTGCTATAGCATGAATATTTATATTTGCTAATCTCAAAGAGTTTATCAGCTTTGCTAAAGATCCAGATTTAGCTCGCATTCCTTCACCAACAGCTGTAATCAAAGAATAATGTTTCTCAGCAATTATCTTTTCTATATGGTTATTTCTTATCTCATTAACAAACTCTTGAGATAAGACTCTTAAGGCCTTATCTGCTTGTAAACTTTCCACAGCAACGCAAATCGAATACTCCGAACTTGCTTGAGAGATCATCATAACTGAAATATTTGCTTTCTCTAATGCACTAAAAACCTTCACAGAGATGCCAGAAACCCCTATCATTCCAGCTCCTTGAACCCTAATGATAGCTACATTTGAAACACTAGTTAAACCCTTAATAAGCCCTTGATCTTCATCTTTTTCAGCACTTATTTTAGTTCCTTTTTCCGAAGGAAAATAGCTACTTTTGATGTATATAGGTGTATTTTCTAGAGCCATAGGTGCTATTGTGAATGGATGCACTACCGAAGCGCCAAAATATGCCAACTCCAAAGCCTCTTTATAAGTAAGCCTAGACAATGGTTTTGCCTCAGGAACAACTGATGGGTTAGCACTATATACCCCCTTAACATCTGTCCAGATATATAATTCATCCGCTTGCAATAATTTTGCAAATATAGCAGCAGAATAATCACTGCAATTAAGCCCAAGAATAGTCCTTTTTCCCTCAGTATTTTGAGCTATAAATCCAGTTATTACGTATACATCAGCCTTATTATCATTTAATAGCACATTTAACTTTTCTGAACTTTTTTGCCAATCCACACACACCGGATAAGTACTATCATCTACAATTAATTTTTCAGAGGCATCTACAAAATTTGCTTTAACACCTATAGATTGAAAGTATGCTGTTAAAATATTCGCTGACCAAATTTCACCGAAGCCTAGTATAAAAAATTCTAATTTAGATGCACAAGAGCCTGTCATAACTATAGTGCTTAAAATATGCTTAATATCACAAATATCTCTACTAACTAAAGCTACTAAGGATTCATTGGCTGGGATTAATTCCTTTACTATATCAGTATGAAAACTACACACAGTATCCATTAAGTGATTATAATTTTCACCAGATAAAGCTTTTTCAATAGCATCACGCAAATGCGATGTTGTTTTATTTAAGGCAGAAACTACAATAGCATCCCCCTTATAATCAATGATTTTAGAAATGTTTCTTATTTTTTCAGCACTAGCGAGACTACTTCCACCAAACTTATGTACAACCATTTTTTTATATTGCTCAGACCATGTAATTATAACTACAATAAACGATAACATTTTCTCATAAATAAACTAGTCTTTTTGCACTTAAGCAGACCTATATCAGCACAAAAGTGCTAAATTACCTAAACTCTTAATCAACCAACAAATGGATTGATATTAAAATAAAGATTAATGATTTGAGAAACAATAACTAAAGAGCCAAGAATTCCAGCGTACAGATTAACAGCACTAAGTTCAAAGGTTTTTTTAGATCCTATAAATATAGGAGTATAAACAAAAATTATAACAGCAAAAATGGCTGCATATTGTAATGCTAATATAAATCCTTGTGGATAAAATACCGTAAATATAAGAGGGGGTATAAAACATAGAAAACCAAGCTCAAGATTACTGACATTTTTATCGTACTTAACAAAAAGATCTCTAATATAATGCATAAGAGAAATACCAACCCCAATAAATGAAGTAATCACGGCTATATGAATAAATGTATTTAAACCAATTTCTAACATATAAGAGCTTGAAATATTTTTAATCTCGCTCACAAAACCATTTGGCGTATTATTACCACTGACAAAAAGTGACTGGTAACTATGTAAACCTTCTTGAGGTATTAGTGAAAGCGCCAAAAATATCCAAATAAAATAAATTATTAAAACAGCTAAACTTCCAATTAAAATACTTTTTTTAATACTCCTAATATCACCATTTTGATACTCATATAAAACAGGAATTACATTATGAAACCCAAACGATGGTAAAAGTGTCGGCCAAGCAAATACTAATGCTGATAGTGAAACAGGCATGTTACTTAAATAATCCATTTGTATATAAACAAACATTCCACCAATAGCTAGAATAAAAAATAGAAATTTTAAAAACACAAAAATTCGATTTGCATAATCACTAACCTTATAGCTATACATTAAACTACCAAATATCAGAATAAAAATAATTGCTGGTATAGCAACATTCGTAGCATTTGCTTTACCGCTTGGCAGAGCTAAAGAAACAAGACTCGAGCCTTGAGATGTATAGGCAGATAGCAAAGAATAAAGTAGTAAAATATAAACTACTGCAAATATTGCTTGATATAGCTTTGGCGTTCTATCTTTTAGCATTGTGGTGAAATTAACACCTACTGGGTATTTAGCACATGCGTTTAAAAGTTTAAGAGCTGTCATATACATAACACTCCATGATAATATCAAAAGTAGTATAGCCACCTTAAACCCACAAGATGCAACGACTAAAGGTAGAGAAAGCATTCCTGCACCAATAGTTGTACCAATGATAAGCAATACTGAGCCAATGGCTTTAGAATTCATAAATATATTTATTTCATTAAAATCAGAAATGAATATTACAGTATTTTAACTGTTATTCAAACTACTGTATTCTCAATAGCCTGTTTTGCATATAATATACCTAAGCTAAAAAATCTCAATTATAAAAAATGAATTTATTTTCATATCTGCAACAAATCAAAAGTTTTGAATTTATATCATCAAGTAAAGGTAAATCTCAAACTGGATGGAATGGTAGTGGCAATGGTACTGTTTCAACAAAAATAAAGCAAGGTTGTATACTTTTCAAAGAAGATGGTTTTTTTAAACTAGATATATCCTCTCAACAAACAAAAATCTCAAATGAGTATATTTGGAAACAAATATCTCCAAATAAAATCAAACTATCTCATGCTCGTTTTGGTTATGAAAATACGGTCACTCTTTTTAACCTAATCAAAATATCAGAAACTATCTGGCAGAGTGAAGAAGCTCATGTTTGTGTTGATGACTTATATTCTGCAAAGCTTGAAATTACAAGTAATGCTATAAAGTTAGAATGGGATATAGTAGGTCCTAAAAAAGATGAATGTATAGAGTATATTTATAGTTTCTAAAAAAGAACTTAATACTTAACATCACCTTTTGAATTAACATACACATTCTCATTAAGAAGCTTTAAGTGCAAATCATTAAACTCCTGAATCTGTTTCGCAGAAGTTTTCTCATTTTTTATTTGACCTGATATGTTGTTTAAAACATTTTGATAATTCCAATCAGCAGATTTAATATTAGCCCATTGATTTACAAGACCTATAGTAAGTGCTAGTGCAGTAAGAGGTTCTTTTTCCGCTTTACCTTTTAAATAACTATTTATTTGAGAAAAATCTATTTTTATATCGTTAGAGCTACTATCAAATTTAAATTTTAACTCACCAATAATCTGAAAATACTCAGTCTTATTAAAAATCGTCTTTCTAACTGCATTTAAAATTGTAAGGTAACCAGTATTTATCGCTTTCATATTTAAATCTGCAATCTCATCCCAGCCAGATACATTCCAATCTGATTGATATTTATTCCATCCAATAGTAAATATCTCATCTGTTAAAATATTCTCAGCACCACGAGTAATGTCGTAAACCCTAACCCTACCTCCATAACTAAGCATTAAGTGAAAACCTATAACTCTGACTTTTATAAGCTTATTTGCTGAGAAGGTTTCTAGTATCTGTAGATGATCAAGCTTCTCTCTAACCCTATCGGATATATCATACTTAAAAGAAGTTCCATCAGCTAACTTTAAATTTTCTAAAACATAAGTATCTGAAAAACTAGATGTTTCTTGCCAGTATTTAAGCAATGTTGGGGATAATCGTAATCTTTCAAAATAGTCACTCTTAATAGTCCTTTTCAAAACATCTTCTAACTTTTGACTCTTTTGAACTGCAACTTCTAAGCTTTCTATCTTACCAATAGCCTTAATCTTTATTGGGCTTTCATAATCAGTCCGATGTTTATTAAGCTCAAGTTTAGAACTAAGTTTCTTAGGAACATAAATATTGCTATCTTTTACTTTCTTACTTGTTGTTTGATAAACCTCAGGAATCACTTTATAGGTACCAAAGATTTTTACTTCAATTTGACTATAAAGAATAGGAGTAACACAACAGAAAACAAGAACAGTGAATATTACGGCATAAGATTTAGCTACAATCTTTTTTGCTGTCGCAAATGCAAAGTTATCGTATAAAAAAATAGATAAATAAATAACTCAAATACCCAAATATAAAAACTCCCAAACAGATTTTTAATATGCTAAAAGATATATCTGTCTTTTGATAGTAAAAAAATGATGCAATAGATGAGAAAAAAGGAAATGAATTTGTTAATGAAACAAGTGCCACCACAAAGAAAGAGAAAAGTGAAATATAGAAAAAACGATATTTACAATACAACTGTGCTTTATGTTGAAAATAGATTGGTAAGGTAATAAAAAGATATAAAAGAACCGAACACAAGACCACAAAAAAGCAAATCGGATAACTAGTAATCGGTAAATTACCAAAGCAAATCATCAAACTAATAAAATATTGATAGCTTAATATCAATGTCAAGAATACTAAGATATAAGCACTAAAGCTAAATACAATAAAAATTGCATTCTTATCATCTATTAAAGATTTTCCTTTACAAAAAGGCTTAAATAAAATTATGGAAAGTATGCATATAACAGCATATATAGCTAAGTATATCGCTATATTTTTAATAAAAAACATCGTTAAAATCACAATTGTAAATTATAACAATTTTAACACATGATCACTATCTTCATAAGGTTTTCTTAAGAATATGCTTGAGATTATAAAGCTAACGCTAATCTCTAATCAGCATTAGTAAAACGATAACCAATAGCGTTTTCTGTAGTTATAAGAGGTTGTTTACTACAGCTAGATAGCTTTTTTCTTAACTGACCAATATACACTCTCAAATACTGAGCTCCATCACCATAATACTCACCCCAAACATCTCTTAAAATGTCATCTTGCAATACTAATTTGCCTGAGTTAATTACTAACTTTTGTAATATTAAAAACTCTTTTTTTGATAAGTGAATTTGCTCACCATCAATCAGTACTTTTCTATCACTGATATCAACTAGCAAATTATCAAAGCTATATTGGCCATGTGAATTTTGACTATCATTTTGTAAAGCACTATTAGCTATAACACTCTTAACTCTAGCGACTAATTCTGGCATATCAAAAGGCTTCTTGACATAGTCGTTAGCACCAGCGTCTAATGCTCTTACGACCTCTGTAGTATCACTTCTTGCTGACAGTACGATTATCGGTATTTTATAGTTTTGACGAATAATTGGGATTAGATTTTGACCATCATCGTCGGGTAAACCTAAATCAAGAATAACTACATCTACTGTGTTTTGAGCTAAGTATTGTTTAGCTGTTATAGTGCTATCGACACAGTCAACATCATAGCCTAGTACAAGAAATGTCTTCTCTAAAAAACGCCTAATTTGCAGATCATCTTCTACCATTAGAATTTTTTTCATATTGAACTGTCCCACTGTTTTTTATCAGTATGTTTTTGTGGCAAAACTATTTTAAATCTACTTCCACAATTCTCACCGTCACTATATGCTGTTATAACGCCGCTATGTGCCTCAACAATACCTTTACATATTGATAAACCTAAACCATTTCCTTGGGTGTAGCTATCTTTTTTATCAAGTCGGTGAAATACTGTAAATATGCTATCTAAATCAGTCTTAATTAGACCAACACCATTATCAATTACCTCAAAAATACATTCACTATTATTTTTCCGACTCAAGCTGACATAAATTTTACTGCTGTGACCATTTGAAAATTTTACGGCATTATCAACCAAATTTAGCATAACTTGTTTAAATAGCATTTCATCACATTCAAATTCAAACTCATCTTTTGAATTAATAAATTCAATATCAGCCTTAGTATAGAGCCTAGAGCATATTTGCCCTATATCATTTATAAATGCTTTATTATTCTGCTTACTTATCACTAAAGCCAAACTTCCTGATTCAACCTTAAGCATCTGCATAATGTTATCAATATAATTATTTAGCCTTTTAGACTCAGATAACGCAATATCTAGCATTTCATCTTTTTGAGTTTCGTTAAATGATTCCTTGAATGATTTCAAACTACTTATAGAGCCCATAATAGATGATAAAGGTGTCTTTAAATCATGAGATACGGATGAAAGCATAGATTGCTGTAGCTTCTCTTGCTCCTGTAACAGCATAAATTTCTTCTCTTCTTTTTCAAGGCTTCGTTTAAGTAGTAAATGAGAAATATGTGACAGCAAATTACTTAGTATAACACTATCAGAAATAACTCTTTCTGTTGCCTCTTGCGAGCGTAAATATATACCTAATACCCCTAAAACTCTATTTTCTATAACTAATGGTTCTATCGCCCAATTTAGACCAGAGAAAGTATTCGTTCCCTTGCCACAACTTAACTTATATGAAAAACTCCACTTTGCAGCAACCAACTCTTTTTGATTAAAATTTGGATGTTGTGGAAAGGCTGCTAAATCTAGCTCGCCATTTTTCACACTTAAAAAAACAAAGCTACATTTAAAGTACTCTTCTAAAGCTTGTAAAAATATCACTCTAAAATCTTTATCCACATTTTTTTCATTAAAGAGCTTGGTAAATCTATAAAGTACAGATATTCTATTTTCCCGTTCCTGCAGTAATATAAATGCTTTTTTGGTTTTTAATATAGCATGGCTTAAAAATACTTCCATGAATACAAAAAAAACAAATGATGTTAAGCCCGCTAAACTTGATATATGAAACTCAAAATTTGGCATTAAATATATATACATATACAAAAGAGTTGCTACAAGCGATGATGCAATAGATGCAATGAGCCCAAACCTATATGAGCAGAATGCTAACACCATCAGGAAACAGAGTGTTTTTGCCAGTAAGCCTGTATCACCTAAACCAATAAATATCACTAAACTTGAAATTAAAACTATACCCATAGACTTGATAGCATCTACAAAATCTTTTTTGTGTGTTTTATCTCTATTAGTTTTAAGCTTCGACTTATCTTCAATAGATTTTTTATTTACAGATATAACATGCACTTGCATACCGTTATTTTTACGAATTAGATCATAAACAACTGAACCTAGAATCACATCTTTCCATTTAGGTCTTGTTGACTTGCCCATAACAATATCAGTTGCGCCTATCGAAATTGCATATTCAGTTATGGCTTCGGATACCTTATCACCTAAAATATGATCAATATTATAACCAAGACTGTTTGCTAATAACTTATAACGCCTGATCAAACCAAAACTAACTTTACTAAGCGAATCTGGTCGCTGTACAAAAACAGCTATCAAACGAGCATTTAAGGTTGCTGCTAACTGCTTACCTTTACGTAATAATGTAGGTGTAGAATCATCATAACCACAACATACAAGCACATACGGCGAGCTAGGTATTAAATTACCATTTTTATATAGCTTTTTATATTGCTGTATATCTTGACCAACATGGTTTGCAGCCATTCTAAATGTATAGTCTCTTAAAATTGTGAGATTCGTGTATTGAAAGTATTTTTCTAAAGCTCTATCAATAGCATCACTTTTATAAACTTTACCTTGTCTCAACCGCTTAATTAATTCTTCTGGTGATACATCAACTACAACTAGTTCATCAGCTGATTGAATAAATTCATTAGGAACAATCTCATTAACTTCAGTTTGGGTAATTTGTGTAACTTCATAAGAGATACTAGCTATATGTTGGATATTTATAGCCGTATATACAGATATTCCCTCACCTAATAACTCTTCAATATCTTGATAGCGTTTTTTATTTCTTGTACCTGAGATATTTGTATGAGCAAGCTCATCAATAATTACAATATCTGGTTTACGCTGTTTTATAAGATCGACATCTAGCTCTTGAAAAGTGCTACCACGATAGTCAACAGACTTAGTATTAATAACATCTAAACCATCTACAAGAGATTCTGTCTCTACCCTACCATGACTAGCTATAAGCCCTATAACTATATCTTTACCATCTTTTTGGACAGTTCTAGCATTATTAAGCATGGCATAGCTTTTACCTACTCCAGGAGCATATCCTAGAAATATCTTCAGCTTACCCTTACTTGCTTCACCACTTTTGTTTGCTAAATTTAATAAAGCATCTACTTTTTGCTTATTTTCCATATTTTTTTTAATTCTGACGAATCATTTTTATTAAGACCATGTTAAGCTCAAGAACATTAACAGTATTTGTGTTGAAGAGTCTATACCTAGTATTGCTTTTTATCAAACCGTATATTTTATTCGATGCGATATTATTTACTCTAGCAATATAGTCAGCTTGATAGTATGCCGCATCAGTCGTTATGTCAGGGTCAAGTCCGCTACCTGATGCAAACACCAAATCTTCTGGTATTTGATTACCTTTACCATATTTTTGCTGTAACTGCGTAATTCTATCTTTTACTAATTTCTCTTGATTAGGATTATTAACAGCATAATTAGAGCCTCCACTAGCTTGAGCATCATAGTCACTAGCCGATGGTCTTGACTGAAAAAGGTTACTCGGCATATGCTGACCAATCAGCTCTGAACCGATAATTTTACCATTTTCATTATACATGGATCCTGTAGCTTGATGATAAAAAAAAGTATATCCAACAGCCATTGTTACAAACGGATACACTAAGCCTAAAGCTACTGTAAAAAATAACATCGCTCTTAATGATACAAATAAATTTCTCATTTTCTTTCTCCAACTAGACTAAATGTAGCATCGTAATACACATATCTATAAGCTTTATACCTATAAACGGAACTATAACCCCACCTAGCCCATAAACTAGCATATTCTTTCTTAGTAAGGCTTGTGCTGATGACACTACACTTTTTACACCTATCAATGCCATAGGTATCAAAAATATAATTATCAAAGCATTAAATATCACCGCTGAAAGTATTGCACTCTCTGACGAATGTAGATGCATAACATTTAAAGCATCAAGACTAGGAAATGCCGTTACAAATAATGCTGGTATAACCACAAAGTATTTTGCAATATCATTTGTGATACTAAAGGTTGTCAAAGCACCTCTTGTAACCAATATTTGTTTACCGATTTTGACAATCTCGATAATCTTTTTAGGATCTGAGTCAAGGTCAACCATATTGCCTGCTTCTCTAGCCGCTGAAGTACCAGATGCCATTGCGATACCCACATCTGCTTGGGCTAAAGCTGGTGCATCATTTGTACCATCACCACACATTGCTACAGTTTTACCTTCTTTTTGAGCCTTGATGATAAAATCAAGCTTATCTTTAGGTGATGCTTGAGCGATATAGTCATCAACGCCGGCTTCTGCTGCTATTGATGCCGCTGTTAGTGGATTATCGCCTGTTATCATCACGGTTTGCACACCCATTTTTCGCAACTCAGCAAAACGCTCATTAATATTAGGCTTTATAATATCTTTCAAATATATAACACCTAAAAGTTTATTGCCCTTAGCTACTGCTAGCGGTGTACCGCCTTGCTCTGAGATTGTCTCAACTATCTTTTGGAAAGTCATTTTGATATTAGCACTTAATGCATCTCCTAAATGTCCCTCTATAGCTGAGATAGCACCTTTTCTTATTGAAACATCATCATAGTCAATGCCGCTCATGCGTGTGTAAGCAGAGAAAGGTATTATCTCTACACTATCCAAATCAACATCTTCTTGAGAAAACTCAAATCTTTGTTCTGCAAGCTTTACTATTGATTTACCTTCTGGAGTCTCATCAGATAATGAACTAATCCACGCAGCATAGGCAAGCTCTTGTTCATCTACATTTCCAACAGGTATAAACTCCGTTGCAAACCTATTACCAAGCGTTATAGTCCCTGTTTTATCTAACAGTAGCAAATCTATACTTCCTGATGATTCAACCGCTCTACCTGATAATGCAACGATATTGAATTTTAATAATCTATCCATTCCAGAGATACCTACCGCTGATAGTAATCCTGCGATAGTTGTAGGTATTAGCGTTACAAATAGTGCAATTAACATAACTACAGATAGTACTGTACTACTATACATTGCCATTCCGTATAATGAGCATACTGCAAATATAAATATCAAAGTTAAGCCAGATAATAATATAGTCAATGCTATCTCATTTGGTGACTTCATACGCTTAGCATTTTCGACTAAATCAATCATCTTATCTAAAAAGCTTTCACCAGGATTTGATGTAACTTTTACTTTTATACTATCAGACACTACTTTTGTACCAGCTGTCACAGCAGAGTTATCAGAGCCTGACTCTTTAACTACTGGTTCAGATTCACCTGTAATAGCAGACTCATCTATAGTTGCCATACCCTCCACGACATCACCATCACAAGGCACAAAGCAGTTAGTTTCTACTAGAACCACATCACCTATTCTTAGACTTTCAGCATCTATTTTTGTAGTGCTGTCATCAGAGTCTACTTTGATAGCGATTAGCTTTGATTTAGCTGCTTTTAAAGTATCAGCTTGAGCTTTACCCCTACCTTCAGCTATAGCTTCAGCAAAGTTTGCAAATAAGATTGTAAACCATAACCATAGTACTACTTGTAGCGTAAAACCAAAGTCTTGACCTGTAACTATCTCATCTATCAGATAAACTGAACATAGTAATGTAACCACCTCAACACAAAACATCACAGAGTTTGCGACCATCTGTTTTGGATTACACTTTGTAAATGACTTAAGTATTGCTGGAATAACTAATTCTTTAGACAGCATTTTAGATTTTTCACTCATATTATTCACCTATAAACCTATATGTAACTGATCTAAAACTGGACCTAAACTTAAAGCTGGAAATATCGTCAAACCACCGACTATTAGTATTGTAAATAGTACCAATATGCAGAAAACAACACTTGTAGTATCTAAAGAGCTCACCTCTGAATAGCTTGAGCTTCTTTTTTTGACAACTAAAGACCCACACACTTTAAGAATTGCATAAATAACACCAAATCTACCGATAAGCATACTTAATCCAATCGTAGTATTTAGGTATGGAGTATTTGCAGATAATCCCGCAAATGCACTGCCGTTATTATTCGCACCTGAAATATAAGCATATAAAATCTCAGAAAAACCATGTGCTCCTGAGTTAAACACTGACTCTTTAACCCCAGGTACAACACATGCTAAACCAGTAAATACAAGCACACAACATGGAGATACCAGTAAACCTATCATAACCCACTTCATATCTACTGTGTCTATACGTTTACCTAGAAAGCTAGGAGCACGACCAATCATTAATGAACCAACAAAAACAGCTAACATTAAAAACATAAAGAAGCCATAAAATCCAGCACCAATACCGCCAAATATAATTTCACCAAGAGCCATATTTATCATAGCCATCATACCACCAATAGGAGTATAACTATCTACCACACTATTAACCCCACCATCAGATGCAGAAGTAGAAATTGTGTTATATAGCGTAGAGTTAAATATACCAAACCTAGCCTCTTTGCCTTCCATATTTGAAAGGTGGCCTACCTGACCATATGTATCCTGTAGGTTTGAGTTATGTGATAATCCCCAACCATGTAGCTCAGATACTGTCATAATTAAAAGTGATGATACAAATAACACTAGCATTATCATAAATATTGACCAACCCTGCTTAGTATTACCTACCCATTTACCAAATGTATGTGTTAATGCAGAAGCTATAGCAAATATCGACAATACTTGAAGATAGTTCACAATCACTGTTGGATTTTCATAAGGATGAGCAGAGTTAGCATTAAAAAATCCTCCACCATTCGTACCCAAAGATTTTATCGCTTCTTGTGATGCTATAGGCCCTTGTGGGATTATCTGCGTAGCTCCATTTAGAGTATGAGCATTTACATACTCAAGGATATTCTGAGGAACCCCTTGAAACACATAAATTACAGCTAATATAAAGGCTATTGGCAATAGTATCCAAAATATAGATTTACTCAAATCAGACCAAAAGTTACCTACAGTAGTACTTTCATGCCTAGCTATAGACCTTATTAATGCTATCGCAACAGATAGCCCAACTGCTGCAGATACAAAGTTTTGCACACATAATGCTGTCATCTGAGAGAAGTAGCTTACAGTTGTTTCACCAGCATAGCTCTGCCAGTTTGTATTAGCCACAAAACTGACTGCGGTATTAAATGCCTGATAAAAACCCATACCCTCAAGATGCTGAGGGTTAAATGGTAAATATTTTTGTAACATCAAAATAAACATCACAAAAATAAATGATATTACAGAAAACATCACAATACTCATAAAATATGCTTTTGCTGACTGCTCTCTTCTTAAACTAACCCCTATTGATTTTGCATATATATTCTCAAGTGGAAGAGCATACCAATCAATGATTGTTTTTTTATCATTGAAAACCTTAAAAATATAGCCACCTAGTACTTTAGTAACAACTACCAAAGTAACGATAAAAACTATAAATAATGAAAAGTTGATAATCATGACCATTTCGTACCTCTAAAATTTCTCAGGGAAAACTAAAGTTAAAGATATATAGACAGTCAAAGCTGACATAACCAATGCTGATAAAACAAACATATTATCATTCCTGTTTTTTATTATTTATTTAGGTGGGGTATTATAAAGCTCTTAAATATAAAGATTCTATTAGGGTATAAAACTTATGTATAAAATTTTCATAAAAAAATAGGTATAAATAGAGGTTTTAGCTGTATAACTAGCAAGACTATACTGAAACATTTGTTAGAATAGGTACCTTACTAGATGAACTAGAAGTTGACTATGATAGACATTATAGGAAATACCCCTATCATAAAATTAAAGACCAAATCTCAACACAACTTATTCGCTAAATGTGAATGGTTAAATCCTACTGGGAGTGTAAAAGATAGAGTCGCAAAATATATTATAAATAAGTTACTAGAATCAGGTGAAATAAATAGCAACACGACTCTGGTTGAAGCAAGCTCTGGAAATATGGGGACTTCTTTAGCTGCAATAGCTAAAACTCTAGATATATCTGTACATATAACTTGCCCAGCTAAAACTGGTTTAGCTAAAAGAAAAATGATAGAAACTTTTGGTGCAAAACTAACAATCTGCAAAAATACTGCAGATCATAAAGATAAAGACTTTTATGTCAACAAAGCTAGAGAAATCGCAAATGCTCCAAACACAGTATTCATTAATCAATACGATAATCCTCTAAATACCGAGTGTCACTATCAAACAACAGGCAAAGAAATATCTGATTTTTTTGTAACTAACCAAATTGATCTAGACTACTTTATAACCGTGGGGGGCTCTGGAGGAACAATTACAGGTTGCTCAAAAAAAATTAAAGAGCTTTCATCCACAACTAAAGTTATCATGCCTGATCCGGAAGGTTCTGTATATTATGATATTTTCAATTATGGAAAAGTTATCGAAGATAATATCCATAGCTATAAAGTCGAAGGGCCGGGAAACCCCGTTTTCTGTAAATCAATGGATCTAAACTATATTGATGAGATAATCCAATTTACAGATGAAGATGCTTTGCAAGGTTGCCATGATTTAGCAAATGAACAAGGTATTTATGCTGGGCATAGTAGTGGTGCGAACTACTATATCGCTAAGCAGCTTTTAAATTCACTACCTAAAGGTAAAAACTATAATGTCCTGATCATGATATTGGATAGTGGTTTAAAATATAATTTCAACTAGTTTAATTAGTAGCTGAAGTTAGTAAATTAATTGGTACAAAAATATTTTACTGTTATCATTTAAGTATAAAACATGAAAATAGGGTTAATCAAATGCCTGGAATATTAATTAGTTTTGTACTACTTATGATCTCTGTGTCAACAGCTTGGTTCAATCGACGCTGGGGTGTCATCACATTCAGCATTTTTCTTATAGTAGCAAGCTTAGTACTACTTCATCATGCAACAGATCAACTAGCAATTTACTTATAGGAGATATTTATGAAAAAAAGTGTAATAAATGATTCTATAAAATTTTTAAGCGCCATTGAATCAACTGGTATCGCTATTATTATTTTAATGGCTTTTTTCTTTCAAATTTTTATGGGTGAATTACCATGTCCTCTTTGTCTTTTACAAAGACTGGGGCTACTAGCTATAGGTTTTGGTTTTTTACTAAACATGAGATTTCATGTTAGACCAAGTCACTATGCTCTTTCACTTTTAGCTGCTGTTTTTACAGCTTTCGTTTCGCTACGACAAGTAGCTTTGCATGTTTCTGACCCTGTTGGATTTGGGTCTACAATATTAGGAATGCATATGTATAGCTGGGTATTTGTTATATCTATGATCGCTATTATTTATATAGCGGTAGTTATGTCATACCCTCAACAATATGAAATCCGTAAATCACCTCAAGAAATTTCTGAAGCTAAGAATAGTAAAATACGCCTTCTAACTCATGTAATATTTTTAATTTATGTACTTGTGATATTTGCTAATGTAGTATCAACTTTCTTTGAATGCGGTCTACACGAGTGCCCAGACAACCCAGTAAAGTATTTACTGGCGTAAACCTTTAAACAATATTGCTTACGGTTTTATTTCTGATAAATCGCCTATCTTATAAACTTTAAACTTAAAGCTTCTAACCATAGAAGTATCGTTAATATGAAAAGCATCTTCAACATGCTCAGGTGTAACCTTATCCATATCTATTATCGGTTTGTTCAACCTTACACCATGAGTATGACTTAGTAACTTATGTTTATTAGCAAATGGATTATAATACAAAACTGATGAAAGCTTACTATTTATAGTTTTTAAGTCATCTGAGTTTGGATCGCTAACAACAGCCATTATAGTAAGGCTTATATCCTCATCGCTACTCACCTGCCCATCATAATATTTATCCTGATTATTAAAGATATTCTCATTATTTATTGGTGCCTTAGAGATAGACTCATAATTAACCAAATCAAGTTCACAACAACCAATTAGAGCAAATGGAGCATCTAGCTCTTTATAGATCTCGGCATAAATATCTGCCAATGATAGACTCTTATCAAGAGATGTATACTGAACTTCATAATTTATAGATGCGCCTTTAGGTACAATAAATATACCTGTAGTAACGAAATCAGTACCGTAAATTAAAGAACTTTTTCCTTTAGCCTTATAATCTGTTCTTGAGGTATAAATAAAACTATTAAAAAGAATACTTTCTCCTAAACTTGCTATACCTTCTGGGGAAGCAAGCTCAAAACCGCACTCAAAATCTTTAGCTTGAAACCTTACATTCTTAAGCTCTTCTGGAACAATTCCATTGATCACATTATTAACATGTCCAATATAAGCTAAAGTTTGTGATTCATCATTAATCTTTTTTATATTTATCATAGTTTAATGACCTACTCCTGTATCTTGCACTTGTAAGAAAAGCTCCATATTATCAGAATAATCCATACTAACATTTATCAATGTTGGCTTGTCACTACTTAATGATTTATTATATAGTTTCACAATATCTTCAGGATTATTTGTCTGATAACCATCAGCACCAAAGGCTGAAGCAAATTTAGGTATATCTATTTGACCTAAGTCAACTCCGGACCCGCGCTTATACTTCATTAACTCTTGTTCTTTCACCATATCATAACTACCATCTTGCCATACAAAATGAGTTATTTTTATATTTTCACGAATAGCTGTTTCTAGCTCCATTGCTGAAAATAGAAATCCTCCATCTCCAGATATACTTATGACTTTTTTATTTGGATTAGCTAGCTTTACAGCCATTGCCCACGGTAGTGCAACTCCAAGGGTCTGCTGTCCATTACTGAACAATAATTGATGAGGCTTATGAGATATTAAGTAGCGGGCTAACCACATATAAACAGAACCAATATCACAACAAATAATTGTATCATCATCAATAACTTTATTAAGTTCATTTACAAATCTAAGTGGATGAATTCTATTGTTTTTACCTTGCTTATTTACACCTGCTTTTATCATATCAAATAATTGATTCTGTAAATCAGGGTAAGCGATTGATTTAACTTTAGAAAGTCTCTCTGTTAATAGTTTAATGTTTTCATAAATATTTCCAAGAATTTCACATTCTGGCTGATAATGATAATGAATATTTGCAGGTTTATAGTCTACATGAATAATTTGTTTATTAGCATCTGAATTCCAAACCTCTGCATCATATTCAAACAGGTTTAAACCGACTGTGATAACTAAGTCTGCTTGAGCAAGAACCTTATCTCCAGGCTGATTCTTAAACAACCCTACTCTACCATAAAAATACTCAATTAAATTCCTAGGAATAACTCCTGCACCTTGATACGTAGATATCACAGGTATCTTAAGTTTATTTACTAATTTTGCTATCTCATTAGCATTTTCAGATCTAGATGCTTCTTGACCTAGAAATAAAACCGGTGATTGAGCAGACTCTATCACCTTAATTGCATTTGAAATATTTTGTTCACTTGCTCTACCAAAATTGATTGCTTCAGATTTTTTACACGGACTTATAGCTGTTAATTGCTGTAGAATATCTTGAGGTAGGCTAATAAAGCAACCTCCTGATTTAGGCTCTGTAGAAATACGAAAAGCATTCGCTATAGCTTCTGGAATAATTTCAGCATTTGTAACCTCTATACTTGATTTAGTTACAGATTCAAGTAATTTTGAATTATCTGCATTTTGATGTGTCTCTCTAAATTTCATAGATAAAGCTACATTACCTCCTAAAGCTACAACTGGATCACCCTCTGTCGTTGCTGTTAAAAGTCCTGTTACTAGATTACCAACACCTGGACCTGATGTCACAAGTACTACTCCTGGCTTACCCGTAGTTCGACCATAAGCTGCTGCCATAAATGTTGCATTTTGCTCATGTCTACAAAGTATCAACTTAATTTTTGAATCATGCAAAGCATCAAAAACTGTATCTATCTTTGCCCCAGGAATCCCAAAGACATATTCGACATCATTCTCTTCTAAACATTTTACTACTAATTGTGCTGCTGTTTGCATCAGAAAAAACCCTCATTAATTATTTAAGCACTAATTAAATCCTACCATAAGAGGTATAAGAAATCTGTATAAAACTCATCCTACTAAATGGTTTAGGTGAAAAGGTGGATTACAGAAAAAATATTTGTTTAGAATTATTTGTTAACATTGAAGACGTCTTTATTTTTATGCTTTAACATAAAAAACTCTTTCATCATTGGCTTGAATTCTTCAAGAGTCATATTTTCATATGACTTACTAAATGCTTTATCATCATATTTAGCTATAAACTCTACAGCATCATCATAATATGGATTATCTTTAAACTCATCTCTAAGATTTTTATTTAAACCAATTTTATCCCAAAAATTATACCCTTGGAAAATAGAATGGTACTTTAGCATGAAGTAACATTTATCAGAGATATAATTTCTAAGAAGCTCTGCTATAATGTGATCATGATTAAATGGGTCAAATATTTCACCCACATCATGTAACAAAGCAGAAATAACATAATCTAATTCCCTACCATCTTTATGTGCTAGCGTAGCAGATTGTAAAGAATGCTCAAACCTATTAATAGGGAATCCTTCTTTAGAATCTTGCAATTTTAATAATAACGTTGAATACAGCTCAACTAAGTAATCTGAATCACAGTACTTATTCAAACCATCAATAACATTTTTAATATCATCAGCTGTTGATTGGTCCATGCTCTTATAATCACTCATAATTATCTACCTTAAATATATTAGACACATATTCAGTATAAGCAGGGAATTGCAAAAAGTATATAAAAAACCACCTTTACTAAGGTTAATTATAGTTAATAGTTTAGAAAACAAACAAAGCAATCATATAAGCAACGATTTTAATTTGTATATTTTAAGACAAAAAAAAAGCCCCGATAGGATCACTACCGGGGCTTTTAATATGTGCTCATTGTTGTTGAGTCTTTTATTATAGAATAAAATGGCGACTACCTACTTTCACCTAGCGAATGCTAAACTATCATCGGCGTGTTATAGTTTCACTTCTGAGTTCGGAATGGGATCAGGTGGTACCTACAAGCTATCATCGCCAAAACTTTAATCTCTAATGTTTTGGTTTTGTATTTTACTGTTTAATTGCATATCAATAAAGATATTTAACAATTCAGCATAGAAATAGACTTAAGTCTCTCGGATCATTAGTACTGGTAAGCTTCATACATTGCTGTACTTCCACACCCAGCCTATCAACGTCGTAGTCTCCAACGTTCCTTACAGGTCTAAGACCTGGGATATCTAATCTTGAAGGAGGCTTCCCGCTTAGATGCTTTCAGCGGTTATCCCTTCCGAACGTAGCTACCCGGCAATGCTTCTGGCGAAACAACCGGAACACCAGTGGTTCGTTCACTCCGGTCCTCTCGTACTAGGAGCAACTCTTCTCAAATATCCAACGCCCACGGCAGATAGGGACCGAACTGTCTCACGACGTTCTGAACCCAGCTCGCGTACCACTTTAAATGGCGAACAGCCATACCCTTGGGACCTGCTTCAGCCCCAGGATGTGATGAGCCGACATCGAGGTGCCAAACTCCTCCGTCGATATGAACTCTTGGGAGGAATCAGCCTGTTATCCCCGGAGTACCTTTTATCCGTTGAGCGATGGCCTTTCCATACAGGACCACCGGATCACTAAGACCTACTTTCGTACCTGCTCGAGCCGTCACTCTCGCAGTCAAGCGCACTTTTGCCTTTATACTCTTGGCATGATTTCCGACCATGCCGAGTGCACCTTCGTACTCCTCCGTTACTCTTTGGGAGGAGACCGCCCCAGTCAAACTACCCACCATACACTGTCCTCGAATTTCTCCTGAGTTAGAACTTCAAATAGTCAAGGGTGGTATTTCAAGGTCGACTCCAACAAATCTAGCGACTTGTCTTCATAGTCTCCCACCTATCCTACACATAAATATTCAAAGTCCAGTGCAAAGCTGTAGTAAAGGTTCACGGGGTCTTTCCGTCTAACCGCGGGTACACAGCATCTTCACTGCGATTTCAATTTCACTGAGTCTCTGGTGGAGACAGTGTGGCCATCGTTACGCCATTCGTGCAGGTCGGAACTTACCCGACAAGGAATTTCGCTACCTTAGGACCGTTATAGTTACGGCCGCCGTTTACTGGGGCTTCGATCCACAGCTTCGCTTGCGCTAACCACTTCAATTAACCTTCCAGCACCGGGCAGGCGTCACACCCTATACTTCATCTTACGATTTCGCAGAGTGCTGTGTTTTTGATAAACAGTCGCAGCCACCTGATAATTGCAACCCATCTCTGCTCCAGGAGCAAGTCCCTTCACATAACATGGGCACACCTTCTTCCAAAGTTACGGTGTTATTTTGCCTAGTTCCTTCACCAGAGTTGTCTCATAGCCTTAGTATTCTCTACCTACCCACCAGTGTCGGTTTACAGTACGGTTACCTATACAATATACTTAGAAGATTTTCCTGGAAGCATGGCATCAATAGCTTCGTCAAACAAGTTTGACTTCGTCTCGTATCTCAGATCAACAATACACCGGATTTACCTAGCGTATCTACCTACTTACTTTCACCCGGACAACCATTCGCCGGGCCTACCTAGCCTTCTCCGTCCCTCCATCATTCATATAAGCAGCACAGGAATATTAACCTGTTTTCCATCGACTTCACTCTTCAGCTACGCCTTAGGTGCCGGCTTACCCTACGTTGATTAACATTGCGTAGGAATCCTTGGGTATTCGGCCAATAAGAATCTCACTTATTTTACGTTACTCATGTCAGCATTCGCACTTCTGATACCTCCAGCATGCTTCTCAACACACCTTCATCGGCTTACAGAACGCTCCCCTACCATATATTATCTATATCCGCAACTTCGGTGCATAGCTTAGCCCCGTTAAATCTTCCGTGCGGGCCGACTCGACCAGTGAGCTATTACGCTTTCTTTAAAGGATGGCTGCTTCTAAGCCAACCTCCTGGCTGTCTGGGCCTTCCCACTTCGTTTCCCACTTAGCTATGACTTGGGGACCTTAGTTGGCGGTCTGGGCTGTTTCCCTCTCCACTACGGACCTTAGCACCCGCAGTGTGTCTCCCGTGATTGAACTTGATCGTATTCTGAGTTTGCATCGAGTCGGTAAGGTCGTAAAACCCCCCTAGTCGAAACAGTGCTTTACCCCAATCAGTTATACACGAGGCACTACCTAAATAGTTTTCGGGGAGAACCAGCTATCTCCGTGCTTGATTAGCCTTTCACTCCGATCCACAACTCATCCCGTAATTTTGCAACATTAGTGGGTTCGGTCCTCCAGTTGGTATTACCCAACCTTCAACCTGGTCATGGATAGATCGCGCCGGTTTCGGGTCTACTCCTAGCAACTATACGCCCTATTAAGACTCGCTTTCGCTACGGATCCCTTATTCAGTTATCCTTGCTACTAAAAGTAACTCGCTGACCCATTATACAAAAGGTACGCAGTCACATAACTAAATTATGCTCCTACTGCTTGTATGCAAGTGGTTTCAGATTCTATTTCACTCCCTTTATAAGGGTTCTTTTCACCTTTCCCTCACGGTACTAGTTCACTATCGGTCATTCAGTAGTATTTAGCCTTGGAGGATGGTCCCCCCATATTCAGACAAGGTTTCTCGTGCCCCGTCCTACTTGCTCGTATGTCTAGTTCCACTAAGATTATTTCGTATACGGGACTATCACCCTCTATCGTCAAGCTTCCCAACTTGTTCTACTATAATTCTAGCTATATCATACCAGGCTCTTCCCACTTCGCTCGCCACTACTACGGGAATCTCAATTGATTTCTCTTCCTAAGGGTACTTAGATGTTTCAGTTCCCCTCGTTCGCTCCTAACTCTATATCGAGTAGGTAACCAGACTGCTCTGGTTGGGTTCCCCCATTCGGAAATCTCCGGATCATAGGTCATTTACCACCTAACCGAAGCTTATCGCAGATTAACACGTCCTTCATCGCCTCTGAATGCCAAGGCATCCGCCACTTGCACTTATTTTCTTAAGTCTATCTCTATACTAAATTGTTAAATATCTCTATCTTCATGCAAATAAATATTGGTGGAGCCTAGCGGGATCGAACCGCTGACCCCCTGCGTGCAAAGCAGGTGCTCTCCCAGCTGAGCTAAGGCCCCAATATGTTTTATACTCCCAGCATCTTACGATGTCTAGAAAATGGTGGGTCTGAGTAGACTTGAACTACCGACCTCACCCTTATCAGGGGTGCGCTCTAACCAGCTGAGCTACAGACCCGTATTTATTTACACTAAAATATATTATCTACAAACACTAAGTTAAATCACTTGAGAAACAACAGTTAAAGTTTATTTCTATTTTTCGTATTTCCTTTAAGGAGGTGATCCAGCCGCAGGTTCCCCTACGGCTACCTTGTTACGACTTCACCCCAGTCATGAATCACTCCGTGGTAAACGCCCATTCGTTAAGCTATCTACTTCTGGAGCAACCCACTCCCATGGTGTGACGGGCGGTGTGTACAAGACCCGGGAACGTATTCACCGCAGTATTCTGACCTGCGATTACTAGCGATTCCTGCTTCATGCAGTCGAGTTGCAGACTGCAATCCGGACTAAGAATACCTTTCTGAGTTTCGCTCCACCTCGCGGTATCGCAGCCCTCTGTAATATCCATTGTAGCACGTGTGTAGCCCTGGTCGTAAGGGCCATGATGACTTGACGTCGTCCCCACCTTCCTCCGCCTTGTCAGCGGCAGTCTCAATAGAGTACCCAACTTAATGATGGTAACTATCAATAGGGGTTGCGCTCGTTGCGGGACTTAACCCAACATTTCACAACACGAGCTGACGACAGCCGTGCAGCACCTGTCACTGAGTTCCCGAAGGCACCAATCTATCTCTAGAAAGTTCTCAGGATGTCAAGACCAGGTAAGGTTCTTCGCGTTGCATCGAATTAAACCACATGCTCCACCGCTTGTGCGGGTCCCCGTCAATTCCTTTGAGTTTTAGCCTTGCGGCCGTAGTCCCCAGGCGGAGTACTTAACGCGTTAGCTGCGCCACTAGATCCTTTACACCGAACCCAACAGCTAGTACTCATCGTTTACAGCGTGGACTACCAGGGTATCTAATCCTGTTTGATCCCCACGCTTTCGTCCCTCAGTGTCAGTATTAGTCCAGAATGTTGCCTTCGCCATTGGTGTTCCTTCTGATCTCTACGCATTTCACCGCTACACCAGAAATTCCCCATTCCTCTACTATACTCTAGTTTAGCAGTATCAAATGCAGTTCCAAGGTTGAGCCCTGGGCTTTCACATCTGACTTACTATACCACCTACAGACCCTTTACGCCCAGTAATTCCGATTAACGCTTGCACCCCCCGTATTACCGCGGCTGCTGGCACGGAGTTAGCCGGTGCTTATTCTTCAGGTAACGTCAATTCATTCAGCTATTAACCAAATAAACTTCCTCCCTGACTAAAGTGCTTTACAACCCTAGAGCCTTCTTCACACACATGGTATTGCTGGATCAGGCTTCCGCCCATTGTCCAATATTCCCCACTGCTGCCTCCCGTAGGAGTTTGGACCGTGTCTCAGTTCCAATGTGGCTGATCATCCTCTCAAATCAGCTATAGATCGCAGCCTTGGTAGGCCTTTACCCCACCAACAAGCTAATCTAACGCAGGCTCATCTATCCGCAGCAGCACAAGTGCCACTTTTAATCCGAAGATATTATGCGGTATTAACGTTCGTTTCCAAACGGTATCCCCCACAGATAGGTAGATTCCTACGCGTTACTCACCCGTCCGCCACTCGTCAGCAAGGAGCAAGCTCCTTCTGTTACCGTTCGACTTGCATGTGTTAAGCATACCACCAGCGTTCAATCTGAGCCAGGATCAAACTCTTCAGTTTAATCTATTTCTGACTCCAACTACTGTTCACTCAAATTCATTAACAAAGTGTTTGTATATAATATATCTATTAAATATCTCGATGACCGCAAACCTAATCGCTGCCTCGCTTCCCGTTGCATCACTCCCAACCGGTGAAGACATATAATACACATCACATTTACAAAACGCAACTACTTTTTACATCTTTTTCAAGGTTTTTTAAAAATTATCATTTTAACCACTTTAATGCACCATTATTAATGAAAATATGTTCACGCTTTATAACAGTTATAATAATCTTAGATCTTACTAAAACCATTAAATATTCAAATTAAATATTTTTAAAAGAAATAATTCTTATTCAACAAAACCATCTGTTGCTTTAACTAAAGCCTCTACAATTCCTGGCTCGCTTATAGAGTGACCTGCATCTGAGATTATCTCTAGTTTTGCTATTGGCCATGCTTTATGTAGATCCCAAGCAGAAGCTGCTGGACAAACCATATCGTAGCGACCTTGTACAATAACTCCAGGTATGTTTACTATTTTATGAGCATTTTTAAGCAGTTGAGCCTCTTCTAAGAAGAGTTTATTTTTAAAGAAATGACATTCAATTCGTGCAAAAGCTAAACTAAACTTATCACCCGCATATTTGAGTATAGCTTCCTTATCCATAAACAACTTGCTTATTGATGCTTCCCAAACACTCCAAGCAATAGCGGCTTTTTGTTTAAGAGCCTCATTCTCACCCGTGAGTATATTATAGTAAGCAGATAAGAAATCATTTCTTTGCTCCACCGGGATTGGTTCTACATATTTTTCCCACATATCAGGAAATACTTCACTTGCACCATGTTGATACATCCAAGAGATTTCTTTAGTTCTACCAAAAAAGATTCCCCTAAGAACAAGTTCTGTAACAACTTCAGGATACTTTTGAGCATAAGCCAACCCTAGAGTACTACCCCAAGACCCTCCAAACACCATCCATTTATCTATACCAAGCTTTTTACGAATCTTCTCAAAATCCTCTATCAGATGTTGAGTAGTGTTTTCTTCAATCTCTGCAAAAGGCGTGCTTTGTCCACAACCTCGTTGATCAACTAAAACAATGCGATATTTATCTGGATTGAAATATCTCCTGTAACTTGGCTGAATACCTCCGCCAGGTCCTCCATGCACAAACACAACAGGCTTGCCTTTTGGGTTACCACATTCTTCAAAAAATATTATGTGAAGATCTGACACTTTTAACAACTCTTTATTATATGGTTCTATTTCTGGATATAGTGACATGACAATTCCCAAAGTTAATTACTATCATTCAACATAATACTCCCAACAAATTGACATTTAAATATATAATTTACCACTCATACTGAATTTATTTCTGTCTTACACTATTCTTAATATGTAGTAAGCTATAATGGTTTCTTAGATTGACTCAATAATCTTTGTAATTATACTTTTACTTTATAATATAAACATAAAAGGAATTGAAGAAATGACTCATGAATATCTGCTCTGGATAGCTCTTGCTGCTTATAGCATTCATGTACTAGAAGAGCTTATACTTGATTGGAGAAGCTGGGCAAGATCATCATTAGGCCTAAAGCAAATGCAATGGAGTACATTCTATACTGCAAATGCTGCTGTAATGTTTATCTCAATATCTTCTGCAATGGTAGGTTGGCATTTACCAGCCTTCGGCTTGATAATAGCAGCTTTAATGCTTATCAATGGAATATTTTTTCATATTCTGCCAACGATATTCCAAAAAAACATATCTCCTGGTGTAATTACATCTATATTACTTTTCTTGCCAATCTCTAGCTGGATTTATTATGGAGCATATTTAGATGATGTATTGAGCATACCTACATTTACTATATCTTTAATTCTAGGAGGGTTATTAATGGCTTCTCCACTTATATTCTTGAAAATTAATGACAGAATTATTAAAAACATTAGCAAAGAAGATGCCTCTCAATAGAGATGTTTCCTTATTTACTATTGCTTAACCCATATAAGGTCACTTGTGTTATAACCAAGTTCTTTAGCTTTAGATACAAAATCTTCTTTTACATTTTTAGGCACTGTAGGTGTTCTAGATAACAACCATAGATAATCTTTATCATCACCAGCAATATAAGCATATTTATAATTATCATCTAACTCAAACACTATGTAAGCACCATAAAACGGCCTAAAGAATGAAACCCTTAAGAATGCTGTATCTTGGTTACCAACAAATTTTGCTATACCATCTGCGTAAGTTCTTTCACCTGTTTTAGCATTAACACCACTATTAACTACTTTGATTGAACCGTCAGAATTTAGACTGTACTCTGCTGTTACATTAGTCATACCTTTTTCAAAACGATTATCAAAACGAGCTATCTCATACCATTTACCAAGATACTTTTTTGCTTGAAAATTTTTAACCGGCTCTATATTTGAAGGCTTTGTAACACAGCCACTTAAAAATACCACACTAACAGCAAATAGACATATAATTACTTTTTTCATCTTAAAACTCTTAATACTTTTGTTATAACCATTAATATAATAAACTACTTATAGCTACTTTAAATAATTAAACTTTCTTAACCTATGCAAACAAACTACTTAGATTTTATTAAAAAGCCAGATATATCGAATATTAAGACTTTTGTAATAAGTGGTGATGAACCACTACAAAGGTTTAATACTATTGAGAAAATAACTGACTCATTTAAAGATAAAGGTTTTGAGATAGTTAGACACGATTTAACTGAACAAAAACATGACTCACTATATGACGAAGCTGATAGCTTAAGCTTATTTGCTATGGATAAGCTTGTACAATTCAACATCGAGAAACCACCACAAAAAAATCTTCAAAAAGCACTAATCGAAAACTTAACCAAATCCAGTGATAATGTTTATATTTTAGTATTTCACGGATTAAAAAAACAAACCTTAAGTGCTAAATGGTTTCAATCAATTACAAATAATGCTGAACACATCCATATTTATCAACCAAACTTTCAAGCATCAATTAATATAATTAAATATGAAATCACTCAGACTAACTTAAAACTAAATGATAATGCTATTGCACTTTTAGCTCAAAAAACAGAAGGTAATCTAATAGCCACAAAGCAAATACTAAAGCTTTTAAGCAGACAAAATGAAAATAATTTTGATGAGGTTAGCATTAGGCCATTTTTACACGAACACGCCAGCTTTGATGTGTTTGATCTATCTGATGCTATATTAATGCAACAAAAAGCTAAGGCTTTAACTATATTAAACAGTATATTGATAGAAAACGATAAACCTCCTCTTGTGCTTTGGACCTTAAAAAAAGAATTGCGAATACTTTCTCAACTTAAGGCGACTCAAAATACCTATTACCAGAAAATATTTAAAGATAACAATATCTGGGCTTCCAAACAAAAGTACTACTCTAGTTTGATAAATAAAATTAACCTTTCAACAATCACTAATGCCTTGGAAAAATGTCTTGATGCAGATCTATATATTAAAGGCGCAAAAAAAGGCAATATAAAACTCACTCTAAACGAGATTACATACAGTCTTTTTTAAATTTATAATCAATATTATTGGCTTTCAAACATTTACTTTTTTGTACTAATTGGTATTATAATATTTGAAACAACAAAATAAAGGATTTTAATAATGAGAGTAATGACAGCCGAGTATATTTGGATTGACGGAAGCATGCCTGTACCTGAGCTTCGCTCAAAAGCTAGAGTTCTTCCTTTCCAAGAAATTGCGAGCGCTACAGATTTTCCAGACTGGAGCTTTGATGGCTCATCTACTAATCAAGCTACAGGCGATGACTCTGATTGCATATTAAAACCAGTAAACTTTGTATTTGATCCACTTAGAGAATGTGGCTATCTTGTACTTTGCGAAGTATACAACCCAGATAACAAAACTCCTCATATAACAAACAACAGAGCTAAATTACGCTCTATTCTTGATAGTTCAATAGATCACGATATGTGGATTGGTTTTGAACAAGAGTATACAATGTTTCAAGATGGTAGACCGTTAGGTTGGCCAACTACAGGTTTCCCTGGACCTCAAGGGCCATATTACTGTAGTGCCGGATCAGAAAAAGCATTTGGTCGCGACCTTGTAGAAACTCACATGCAAGCATGTCTTGATGCGGGTATTTTATTCTACGGAATAAACGCTGAAGTAATGCCTGGTCAATGGGAATTTCAAATAGGCCCTAGAGGTGTAGACGGCGAAGATGCTGGTATACTAAATGTATCTGATCATACTCATTTAGCGAGATGGTTATTAGAAAGGCTAGGTGAAGAGTACGATATAGCAGTTTCATTTTCAAACAAACCTATCAAGGGTGACTGGAATGGTGCTGGTATGCATGCTAACTTCTCTACTATAGGTACTAGAAGTGCTGAAACAGGTAAACAGACTATTGATAACATTGTCAAAAATTTAGAAAAAAATCATGCTAAAGATATCTTGGATTATGGGTTTGGTTTAGGCGATAGATTGACAGGTGAGCTTGAAACTAGTGACATTAACACGTTCAATGTTGGTGATGCTGATAGAGGTTGCTCAATCAGAATACCACGCCCTGTTGCTATCAAAGGCTATGGTTACTTTGAAGATAGAAGACCTGGTGCTAACTCTGATCCTTACTTGGTTTCCGCAGCTCTTGCAGCAGCAACAGTAGCATAAACTTCTTTCAGAATTCTTTTTCTTTGTTATTCTTTAAACAATACATACTTCCACAAAACTAATTAAAATAAATAAAGGCTCATAATGGAATCTAATAAAATAAACAGTGTTGAAGTTTGCACTATTGGTGAAGAGCACTATAAAACAATTTTTGAGGCTATTTGCGACAAAACTGGACATATCACTAAAATGGATATAATAAGCCATTTGAAAGATAATGGTATTACTCGAAGTGATCCCAGAATCAAAAAACTCAACAAGAATCTAGAAGATTATTCAAGAAGAGACAAGATTGATTTTGAAGGCTTTATAGAAATAAGCTCAGAATGTATAAGCCTTATTGAAAAATCAATAAATAAAGGATTCATAATCCCTGATTTCAATGAGTTCGAAAAAGAAATAAGAGAAATTTTTAAAGAGGTTTCTAAAAATGCTGAAGGACAGGTAGCTACATATATCCCTCAATTAGCGCGCGTAAACCCAGATCTTTTTGCAGTAGCTTTTTGTAGTGTTGACGGACAAATGATAACACTTGGTGATTATAAGCAACCATATTGTGTTCAATCTACATCTAAAGCCATATCATACTGTATAGCAACTGAACTTAATGGTGAAGAAAAAGTCCATCAACATGTAGGTAGGGAGCCAAGTGGTGTTACTTTTAACGCTATTGCCTTAAACAAACATAATTTACCGCATAATCCGATGATTAATTCAGGTGCTATTATGACATCCTCATTAATAAAACCTGAAGTTAATTTAGCTGATAGGTTTGAATATGTTACCCAAGTTTGGAGTAATCTTGCCGGTGGTGAACACATCGGTTTTGATAATGCCACTTACCATTCAGAAAAAGAAACTGCCAATAGAAACTATGCATTAGCTCACTTCATGAAAGAGGTAGATGCTTTTCCTGAAGGTACAGATATCCATACAACTTTAGATTTTTATTTCCAAAATTGCTCTATACAAGTAAATGCAGTCAAAATGGCAAAAGTAATGTCTACTTTTGCTAATGGTGGCATTTGCCCTCTTACAAATAAAAAAATATTTTCACCAACAACAATTAGAAACTCATTATCTATGATGTACTCTTGTGGAATGTATGACTTCTCAGGAGAGTACGCCTTCTCAGTAGGCTTACCTGCGAAATCAGGGGTATCAGGCTCTTTAGTGATTGCTATACCGAATGTTGGGGGGTTTGCAATATTTTCACCAAGGTTAGATGCTAATCATAACTCTGCTAGAGGTGTTGATTTCAGTAGGCGTCTAATAGATAAGTTTAATTTCCATAACTATGACAATATTGATAATAATCTAAAAATCAATCCAATAGAAAACCGTATGATGGTTGAGTCAAATCTTACTTTTGAGCTAATATGGGCAGCAAGTACAGGTGATTTAACCGAAGTTCGAAGAAGTGTCGCTCTAGGTGCTGACATTAACAAAGGAGATTATGATAATCGTACAGCTCTACACCTAGCAGCAGCTGAAGGTCATGATGATGTAGTAAGGTATCTTTTAAATAAAGGTGCTGATGTATCTACAAAAGACCGCTGGGGAATGAAAGCTATTGATGATGCTAAAACCAATAGTCACGATGATATAATTAAAATCTTAGAGACTAGCTAATAAAACTATAATAAGTGTTCTAATATATTTACCATACTTATTTCTCTATAATTAAGCACTTTTCACATTGCAAATACTTGTTTAAATATATCAATAATACTATCTTTTGTTACCCGCATTATTTATAGACTTACACACTATAAAACAACGAAAACAAAAGTAAGTATAATACGTCGCTATCCTATAAATCTAAGTTAATCTGTATTTTTCACATATACCCAATCTCAATAAATACTGCTTTTAATATAAAAATAATATTTGATTTTTTGACTTAATTTATATATCTTTTATGTTTGAATTTACTTAAACCAAACAGGAAATTATTATGATTAACAAACTTCTCTCACTTATTGAAAGATTTATATTTGCTATCCGTTGGATTCAAGCGCCTATATATATATTACTTTCTTTTGTACTTTTTGGTTTTATCTACGAAATATATCATGAGCTTTATATCCTATTCACTTCTATAGCAACTTTTGATGAGGATAAATTAATCATATTAGCACTGACTTTGTGTGATATCGTTTTAGTTGCTAACTTAGTTGTAATTGTCGTAATAAGTGGCTACGAAAACTTTGTAAGTAAAATGAATTTAGATAGAAAAGATGGTGGTCAACCTGTTTGGATTAAAAAGCTTTCTCCAAATGCTGTAAAACTTAAAATTGCAGGCTCTATCATTGGTATATCATCAATATCATTATTAAAAAAATACCTAGAGATATCTCAAACAAGTGATAGAGACTTAGTATGGGCTGCCTCTATCCATCTTGTTTTTGTGATTTCTGCATTACTTATTGCAGCAACTTCATTTGTTGAAGGTAAGTCTCATAAAGCTAGCTACGATGATGATCATTAATATATGAAAAAAATAGCTACAATCATAATCTTAATAGCACTTACTAGTATTTATTTCTTAGTTTTTTATCAAAAAAATAGCGTACCATCATGTGCTTCTAGCGATGTTAAGCCTAAACTAAATACTTTGGTTAGACAGATACTCAATCAAACGAGCTCTCAAAAAAGCATTCAATATAAAGTATCTGACATACAAGAAACTAAAGTTTATAAGCATAGTCGAATTTGTAAATCCAAACTTAATTTTAAAGATGGGACAAATACAAGTATTTCCTATGCTGTAGAGAATAACAAAGGTAAAACAGAGGTCAGAATTATACCGGGTGGATAGATTTAGAACTATTTTTAAATTGACAGTTGAAATATCTTAAGCTTATCAACCAATTATTATTTCCTACGACCTAAATCCTCATCTTCTTTAGATCCTTTAATAATTCTAGTGCGTTCATCACATGAAATTAACATATTATGCTCAAACTCAAAAAAAGCATGCACTTCTGCTATAACTTCCTGATTACTTTCTTTCTTTTTTAAATAGACTCTATGTAGTGAGGCTACAATATTTTTTTCTTCAATAAGGTATATAAAGTCAAAAGAAATACTCTCTATTATTTCGCGCTGCTTTTGAATATGCTCAATAAAATCAATATAGTCAATTTCATGTCCATCAACTATTTGCTTGTAATCCTTACTAACAAATTTTTCAAGATATTCTTTTGGATTAATTTGAGAATTATAAACATTCTCAAATAATGATTTTATAAGGTTTTTCAACATTTATCCTACTCAGGCTTCATATGTGGAAATAAAATTACATCTCTTATAGATTGAGAATTTGTCAGATACATCACAAGCCTATCAATACCTATACCTTGACCTGCTGTTGGTGGCATACCGTGCTCTAATGCTCTTATGTAGTCTTTATCATAAGGCATAGCTTCATCGTCACCACCTGCAGCAGCTTCAACTTGTTTTTTAAATCTTTCTGCTTGATCTTGAGCATCATTAAGTTCAGAGAAACCATTTGCAATCTCTCTAGCTCCGATGAAAAATTCAAATCTATCTGTAAAATCAGGATTACCATCTTGGCGACGCGCAAGTGGAGATACTACAGCAGGATAATCTGTAATAAATGTTGGTTGAATAAGCTTATGCTCAGCAACTTCTTCAAATATTTCATTAATAAGATGACCAAGCTCATAGAAAGACTCTACTTTTAGGTTCAAGCTTTCTGCAATTGCCTTAGCCTTATCAAAATCAGTTAAATCTTCTACTGTGATAGTATCGCTATGCTTAACGATAGCATCTATCATCGAAATTCGTTCGTATTTACCAGCAAAGTTAATTTTGTACTCACCATACTCTAACTCTGTTGAGCCTGTAACTTCTTGTACTAGCTTAGATAGCATATCTTCTGTTAGATCCATAAGATCATTGTAGTCAGCATACGCCATATAGAATTCTAACATAGTAAATTCAGGGTTATGACGCGAAGATACGCCTTCATTACGGAAATTACGATTTATCTCGTAAACACGCTCAAAACCGCCAACAACTAGTCTTTTTAGATAAAGTTCTGGAGCTATACGCAGATATAATGGCATATCTAGAGCATTATGATGTGTTTTAAATGGTTTTGCAGCAGCTCCACCTTGTAATACATGCATCATCGGAGTTTCAACTTCCATAAAGCTTAATTTATCAAAGTAGTTACGAATAAAACTTACTACTTTAGAGCGAACCTTAAATACATCACGAGCGTTATCATTTGTAATTAAATCCACATATCTTTGACGATATCTCATTTCCTGGTCTGCAAGACCATGGAATTTATCTGGCAAAGGGCGGATAGCTTTTGTCAAAATCTCAAAATGACTAGCTTCTACAGAAAGCTCACCTGTATTTGTCTTAAACATAGTTCCAGACACACCGATGATGTCACCTAAATCACACAAACTTTTAAAAGTATCGTACTGACCCTCAGGCAAATCACTCTTTTTCAAGTAAACTTGTACACGACCAGAATAATCTTGTAGAGTAATAAACGAAGCCTTACCCATTACACGGCGTAAAACCACCCTACCTGTAACACTATACTGCTCTTTATTCTCAAGCTCTTCTAGCTCAGGTTTTGAAAAGCTTGCATATTTATTTTGCAAATCATTTGCCACAATATTTCTTCTAAAACTATTTGGGTGGCTTATACCATTATTTTGGTCAGCTAAAGTTTGTAGCTTTTCTTTTCTCAAAGTCATTTGAGAATTTTCTTGTAACTCTGTTATTTGTTTTTTAACTAATGATGCCGATAGCTCTTTTACGCCATCACTTTTTTCATCAAGACCTTTTCCTGTGATGATATTTTGCACCTGCTCACGAATTTTGCCTCTTACAGCATCTTTCATTACAACTTCATTTGCTTCTAAATATTCTTTGATAGAAACTTTGATTAAATCCTTTAATTTACTGCTCATTTATACACCTGTAATTTATAGCGAGAATTGTCTTTTAAGTTTAAGCTACCTATTATACATAATATTTATTGAGTTATATAGACACAAACTATTTGGAAATGCTAGATTTTAGCCAAAGTATTTATTATCAACTACGCTCTAGTAGCTTCCAAATTCTCATTACCTCCTCTTATACCACTCCCAATACAAATTAAACTTTTTAAAACTATAACTTTTGCCTATAATTAGTTAAATCTCTTTTACTTAAATAATAAAAATGAGTCACCATAGTTTATTTGTATTACTTTGTATCATTACGGCATTAGCAAGTTATATTAATCTAAAATATCTTAAGCTGCCAAAACCTGTTGGTTTGATAGTTATTAGTGGTGCTTTTTCTTTAACTCTACTAGTTTTAATAAGTTCTAAACCACACTTGTTTGATCCTGTTTATAATTTACTGGATAGTGTTAATTTTAAAGAGGTTGTATTACACGGTATGCTTGGCTACTTGCTTTTCGCCTCAGCAATGCATCTGAATCTATTAAACCTTAAAAAACATTTTTTAGGCGTTTTAACTCTTTCTAGCTTAGGAGTAATTATCTCAACATTTATCATAGGTACCCTTGGATGGCTAATTATCCCTCTCATTTTAGGCAAACAAGTTCCATATGTTGTATATCTATTAGTGGGGGCTATAGTTTCCCCTACAGATCCTGTTACAGTATTTGCCGTTTTCAAAAAAAACAAAAATGTTCCAACAAGGGTTAAATCACTCCTAGAAGGTGAATCACTATTTAACGATGTAATATCCATAGTTCTATTTATGATATTAGTATCTATAGCATTTGGCTCAAATACAGACATTTCTGTTTTACATATTGCTGAACTGTTTTTTCAAGAAAGTCTAGGAGGAATATTATTAGGGATATTATTAGGTATAGTTGGTATCTCACTAATGTATAACTCTAATGATAGTCATACTTTAATTATTATTTCTTTAGCAATCGTTAGCTCAGGATTTTGGCTAGCTCAACAACTTGAGGTTTCAGGTCCTCTAGTAATGGTTGTATCTGGACTTATTATTGGTAACAGCAAATTTAAAAGTAGACTATCTAACAGAGAGGTCAAAAAATTCACAGATTTTTGGTTAACAATTGATGAGTTATTAAATGCATTTTTATTTGTTTTAGTCGGAATAAAAATATTAGAACTAGATTATTCGAATAAAATACTATTTGTTGGGATAGTGTCGTTTATTATTACAGTTATTGCTAGATATATAAGTGTTGCCATATCTGTGTTTTTACGAAACAGAGGTATTCCTAAAGACTATAGTCGGAGCAATATTGTAATGACATGGGCGGGATTAAGAGGAGGAGTATCTATTGCGCTAGCCTTATCCCTACCCATGGACAGTAGGTATGTACTTTTATTTTCTATTGTATATATTGTTGTAATACTATCTATATTTATTCAAGGAACCACATTTAAAAACTTACTTGATAAGTTTTATGGTTAGCCTATAATCCACTTTTTAAACTAGCTTCAATAAATTTATCTAAATCACCATCAAGCACAGCTTGGGTATTACTACTTTCAACACCTGTGCGTAAATCTTTAATACGCGATTGATCAAGCACATACGAACGAATTTGACTTCCCCAACCGATGTCTGATTTAGAATCTTCTAGAGCATCTTTTTCTGTATTGCGTTTTTGAAGCTCTAGCTCATATAGCTTAGATTTAAGCTGCTTCATCGCACTATCTTTATTTTTATGTTGCGACCTATCACTTTGACTTTGTACTACAGTGTTTGTGGGCACATGAGTTATACGCACAGCTGAGTCTGTCTTGTTGACATGCTGTCCACCTGCACCACTTGCTCGATATGTGTCTATGCGTAAATCTGCAGGGTTGATTTCTATGTCTATATCATCATCAACTTCTGGTGAAATGAATGCCGATGCAAATGAAGTATGGCGCTTACTATTTGAATCAAATGGAGATTTTCTAACAAGTCTATGAATACCTGTCTCCGTGCGTAACCAGCCATAAGCATACTCACCTTCTATCTTTAGAGTACAACCTTTTATACCGGCTACATCACCATCAGAGACATCATCAACAGTCACTTTAAAGCCATGACTATCTGCCCAACGCATATACATCCGCATTAGCATTTCAGCCCAGTCTTGTGCTTCTGTACCACCTGAGCCTGATTGAATATCAAGATAAGCATTATTTGCATCCATTTGTCCTGAAAACATTCTTCTAAACTCAAGTTTTTCAATCTCGGTTGTGATTTCTTGGGTATCGTTTGCAATTTCTTCTAATAAAGACTCATCTCCATCTACCATTTCAAGCAATTCTGTAAGTGCTTCTAAAGTCTCTACAATATGGTCGCAATTATTCACCACACCCTCTAGCTCGACCTTTTGCTTACCAAGATTTTGAGCATATTCGGGTTTATCCCATACAGAGCCATCTTCTAACTCCATCAAGACTTCTACCAGCTTTTCTTTTTTGACATCATAGTCAAAGATAGTCTCGTAATGATTGAATACGAGCCGTTAATTCTTTTAACAAAGATTTATAATTTACAGATTCCATTTTGTGACTTTTTATATAGAAATTTTAATATGTAGATTTTATATTTTTGTGAATTTTTTTACAACTAGATTGCTAACTGAAGTTACTAAAGGTCTACACTTTTAACATTAAATGATATTTTCTTGTATATGTTAAGTCCGTTATGAGGAAACACATCATTTTCTTTTTTTTCATTATGTAGTTTTGTAATATTAAAATTATAATCAATCATTTCCTCATGATTAAACTTAGCTCGCTTTAGATGGTCTAATGGAAAACCCTTTTGCTGAGGTGATACAAATAATGCTTGTGCAACTCCATCTGCACCTTCAAGATCATTAATAGATCTATTTGAAACCATACCAACTACTAAACCATAAGCAAAATTTTGTATAGAAAGAATCTTAATAGCAGATTGTACCCTACTTAAGCCATATATATCGTCTGTATAGGATGGTACTATAATCAAATCCGGTTCAATTTTGGCTAATTCTATAGATATATTTGCAAATTCACTGGTATAGCATATTAGAATTACAACCTTACCTTTATCTGTATCTAATACTAGTATATTGTCACCCTTACCATTATATCCAACTGCTAATTCTACAGGTGTTAAGTAAATCTTATCATGCTCTATAATCTCACCGTTTGGTAATGCTACAATCAAAGTATTATAAATCTTCTCATCAATGACCCTCACAATTGTTCCACCTACAATTGTTATCTTCTCTTGTTTAGCTAAATTTAACAAATAAGCTTTATAATTATCATAAAACTTTGCTAGATTAAGAAGAGAACTTTTCTTCCAAGGTAAATCGTATATCAAATTAAGAGTATTATCTTCTGGAAAAACAACAATATCGGCATTTTGCTTTTTTGCATCTTCCACATACTTTGAAACATCTGCTTTAAACTCTTCAAACGACTGTTGATGTGCAAGCATTTGTACTGCGGAAACCTTTATTGAATCAGCAAAACCTAAATTTACAACTAAAGTAAATACTAACCCTAAAAACACCCTGAACTTCATTATTAGAAAACATCTCTTTAAAAAAATATTACTGTAACAATACCCTTTATAATTTATTTTTTCAATTTGTTTAATATATCAACCCCATAAACTATAAAATGAGAAAGCCACCCAATAATACCTTATTCTTTTTAGTTAACTTTGTTATCATTTATTCAAGGACTTTACTAATATAAAAAAATTTATGTCATATCAAGCATTAGCGCGTAAATATCGCCCTCAATCCTTCTCCGAAGTTGCAGGACAACAGCATGCTCTAAACAGTTTAGTTCACGCTTTAGAAACACAAAAAGTTCATCATGCTTATCTTTTTACAGGTACGCGTGGCGTGGGCAAAACTACTCTTGGCAGACTACTTGCAAAATGTTTAAACTGCAAAACTGGTGTAACTGCAGAACCATGTAATGAGTGCGAAAACTGTGTAGCTATAAACAATAATAGCTTTATCGACCTAATTGAGATAGATGCAGCCTCGCGTACAGGCGTTGAAGAAACTAAAGAGATATTAGATAACATCGCTTATATGCCTTCTCAAGGTAAATACAAAGTCTACCTAATAGATGAAGTACATATGCTTTCTAAACAAAGTTTTAACGCCCTGCTAAAAACTCTTGAAGAGCCACCGGAATATGTCAAATTTATATTAGCTACAACTGATTATCATAAAATCCCAGTAACCATACTTTCAAGGTGTATACAACTTCATCTTAAGCATATTTCTCAAACAGATATTAAAGCACAAATAAATGAAGTTCTTACCAAAGAATCAATCGAATCAGATCAACAATCTCTAGATTATATAGCATACCATGCCAAAGGTAGCTTAAGAGATGCTTTAAGCTTGACTGACCAAGCTATAAGCTTTTGTAACGGTAAGCTAGAACAAGCTAAAATAAAACAAATGCTCGGTGTTGTTGACAATGAAGAGGTTTATACTATAGTCAAAGCTATTATCAAAAATGATCCAAATGCGATACTACCCGCTGTGAAAAACCTAACATTAAGCGAATCAAATGCTGAAGCTGTGCTTGATAGGATTGCTGAAATATGGTTTAGCTGTTGTATATATAGCTTCACGCAAAGCCTTGATGCCATAAATGATATAGACATTGATATAATTAATGAAATTTTAGCTCACCTTTCTGTAGAGCAGGCTCACTTTCTGTATCAGCTAACGATATCTGCCAAAAAAGATATTTCACTAGCACCAAGTTTTGAAACTGGTGTGACTATGGCTGTGCTTCGTCTTATTGCATTTCAAAAAAAAAGCCTAAATAGTAGCGAGGCTACAGATTCAAAACCTGTTGGGGCTAATCTTTCACAAGAAACTAGGAAGGATATTTCTCGACTTAAAGAAGAATTTAAACAACCGACTAAAGCAAGTCCTAGCGTAAATAATGCTCAAGAGTCTAAAGTTTCTAAACCTATAGTAGGAGACTTACCTAAACCTGAAACCGCAACTGCAACGCAACCGCAACCGCAACCGCAACCGCAACCGCAACCGCAACCGCAACCGCAACGCGATGATACACCTTTAGATACAAAATGGTTTAATCTTTTAAATAAAATCAAAATAAAAGGGTTCACTAAGACTCTAGCTTTTAACAGCAATCTCGCAAAAGTTACAGATAACCATTTTGAAATTCATTTAAATGATGATGCTAAAAAGACTCTTGAACTAGACCCGCAATGTTTATCTAAGCTTCAAGCTAGTATTGGAGAATATTTCAAAAATCCAAGCTTTAGATTAGATATAAAAAACCATCAGACAAACCTAACAAGCTCCAACCAAAAATCTCCCGCAGAAATTAAAAGGCAGAATGCGGTAGACTTAGTTAATAATAATAAAAATGTAAACCTGATAAAAGAGACATTAAACTTGGATATTCTGGATAAAAACATTATATTAACTGATTAAAACAATACTTATACCAATAACTTAACTCCATTTTTGCTCATATTCTTTTTTATTCCAACCAGTTCTAGCAAAATCACCTTCTACTACTAATGGTCTTTTAAAAAGTAATGCATCTGTAACTAGGAGTTTGAAAGCTTCTTCTTCAGATAGGTTAGCAAACTTTTCTTTTAAACCCATCTCTGTAAAAAGCTTACCGTTTGAATTAAAAAGGTCTATTACTTCAAAGCCACCTATTTGCTTTATTTGTTGCATTTCTTGCCATGTAGGCTTTTCTTTTCTCAAATTCACATACTCTACTTTTCTACCTTTTTCTTCAAAAAACTTAAGAGCATTACGCACACTTGTACAATTATTGATTCCAAAAACTTTTATCATTTTTATCTCCGTAACTTTATTAAACATTAAAAAAAGAATCCTTTTACACCATCAAACATCATTTCAACAGCTAAAGCTGTTAAAAATAACCCCATAATTTTTGAGATTATGTCCATTATATTATGACCTAAAACTTCTAAAATTTTAGGTAATTCTCTAAAAAATAACCAAAGTAAAAGAGCTACAAAAACTATACAAGCTGTAGCAATTATTTTAGCTTCTACTGTAGCAAAATAAACATGAACTTCTGAAATGGTAGCTACTAAAGTCCCAGGACCTGCTACCAAAGGCATTGCCATTGGTACTATCGCTAATTTTTTTGAATCAGTATGAACACTTGTGTTTTGAACTTGTGGAATAACTCCTATAACCCTCAAACCAAAGAAAAGCACAACAATACCTCCGCCAAACTTAAAAGCATTAATGTTTATACCAAAAGCATTTAATACGCTTATGCCAACCCATGCAACAACAGTTAAAATAATAAATACTGCGATAGCTACAGTAAGTGCAAAAACATTTTTCTCTTTCCTATTTAAAGAGTCAACTGCATTGAGATATATTCCAGAAATCGAAAATGGATTAATTATAGTTAGTAAAGTAACTATAAATTTCAAGATTATCGTAAGATGAACGCCTAAAATTATCATTAGATTTTTAATTTTAATATAACTGTTATAGATAGTATTTATCTATAGGCAAAATGTAAACCCTACTCAAAATATATTTGATTATTATTATATGTTTTTAGAATTATATCTAACTCTTGTTTAGTAAGTTTATGAGATAATTTTGGTAGGTTTTCCATATCAAACCAATCAACTTCTGTTACTTCAAAGTTAGGGTTATTTTCGCCACCAACTATTTCAGCTAAAAAAACTAAACTATAAACATTATAGATCTCACTTTGAGTGTAATTATTTCTATCCATCAATGCTAAAAATTTTGTAACTTTTATGTCAAAGCCAGTCTCTTCTTTAACCTCTTTCACACAGGTTTCAACCGGAGATAAATCAATATCACACCACCCACCTGGAATAGTCCACTCGCCAGGAGTGTCTATATCTTGAGCCATCAAAAGCTTGCCATCGTTGATAATAACGACTCTTACACCAGGTTGAGGAGTAGGATAATAAGTATCTCGATATATATCATACGGTTGAACTTCAGACTTTATATATTCATGAAGCATTTTAGTGCTTAACTCTAAAAGCTCATGATAATTATCCAATGCATATTCACATTTAGAATACACAACTCCTGTATGAGCTATCGCATTTACTTTTTTTATAAATTCAAAGATTTTATCTTGATTCATTTTTTGGTGTTTTATTAGAAGCTGATGATGTCACCTTATCGTTTCCAAGATTACTTTTATCGCGTCTTTTTACAATAGTAAAAATAGTTATACCTATTACTGATATAGCCAAAACCACAAAAAATATTTGTGTAAACAAAAACACTGCTTGTTGCATATTATTAAACCTTATTTATTCTTTTTATGCCCTTTTTTATTTGGCTTACAAGCTTTTAATTCATCCCTTGTAGTTGCTTTCTCAACACAAGACATACCCTCTTGCATTCTTGTAATTATCTGCTGTTTTTTAGCTTCAAATTTTTGTTGATGATTATCAGAGTTTTGGGAGTCTGCAAAAACCATAAAAGGTATTAGTAACACTGTTGACAATAATACTTTTTTCATATCAATAATCCCTAAATACTAATTGACTACAACCCCAATAATACCATAACACAGAACTTATTACTGCTTTTTAATATCGGCGATTTTGGCTTTCCAGACTTTAGGACCTTGCTGATGAGCAGACACTCCATTTGAGTCAACAGCTACTGTTACCGGCATATCTTCTACTTCAAACTCATAGATAGCTTCCATACCTAAATCTTCAAAACCAACAACTTTTGCTTGCTTGATAGATTTAGAAATAAGGTAAGCTGCTCCGCCTACTCCCATAAGATATATAGCTTTATTTTTCTTGATTGAATCAATAGTATCTTGTCCACGCTCAGATTTGCCTATCATACCCATTACACCTACGTTTTCTAGCATAAACGGCGTGAACTTATCCATTCTAGTCGCTGTTGTAGGACCAGCTGGACCAACTACTTCATCACCTACAGGGTCTACAGGGCCTACATAATAGATAAATTTATCTTTTAAGTTCACAGGAAACTCTTCGCCAGCTTCATACATATCTTTTAAGCGTTTATGAGCGGCATCACGACCAGTAAGAATTTTACCACTAAGTAAAATATTGTCACCCGACTTTAACTTTTGAAAATCTTCTTTTGTTGCCGTTTCAAGATCAATACGCACAACATCATCATTTTGACTCTGCTCGATAACTGGCCAGTCCTCTAATCTTGGAGAAGGTAAATCTACAGCTCCAGAGCCATCAAGTGTAAAATGCACATGACGAGTAGCAGCACAGTTTGGTATAAGTGCTACAGGCTTACAAGCCGCATGTGTTGGGTACTCGTTAATCTTCACGTCAAGCACAGTTGTAAGACCACCAAGACCTTGCGCCCCTATACCTAAAGCATTAACCCTATTAAAAATCTCTAGCCTTAACTCTTCAGTCTCATTTTGTGGGCCGTTTTTGATAATATCTTGCATATTTATCTCTTCACCAAGCGACTCTTTAGCTAAAAGCATAGATTTTTCAGCGGTACCACCAACGCCTATACCAATTATACCTGGAGGACACCAGCCAGCACCCATAGTTGGCAGCATTTCTTCTACCCAATCAGCAATACTATCACTAGGGTTTAGTACTTTAAACTTTGATTTAAACTCTGATCCCCCACCCTTTGCAGCAATATCAATATCAATCTTATCGCCATGTACTAAATCTATATGCACTATAGCAGGAGTATTATCTTTTGTATTTTTTCTTGCACCATGTGGTGGGAATACCATAGATGCTCTAAGAGGATTATGCTCATCAGCGTAACCTTTTTTTACACCCTCATTTACAAGTTCTGTAATTGTGCGACTAGTATCATCAAGTTTCGCATCCATACCAACCTTCACAAATGCACAAACCATACCTGTATCTTGACAAATTGGGCGTTGTCCATAAGCAGACATTCTTGAATTTATCAAGATTTGAGCCATTGCATCTTTTGCTGGTTTTGACTCTTCACGATTGTAAGCTTCGTACATTGCATCTACGAAATCTTTTGGATGGTAGTAAGAAATATACTGTAAAGCATCCGCTACACTATCAATTAGATCCTGAGTTTTAATAACTGCCATAATTTATATTACCTTGAGTTTTACTATTTAGAATTGCTACAAAGTATTATAACAGTTGTAATATTTTTTTTAAGCTTGTTTTATATTGAAGCCTTAGAGTCTTTTAAAGATGCGATAACTAGATTAACAACATTGTAGCCAATCACCAAAATCAACAAACAATGAAGCTGAAATGTCGTTAATGATGTAACAATATTAAAACCAATCACGACACCAACAATACCAAACAACCCAACTATAAGGATTTTTTTAAGAGGAATTTTACCTGCAAAAATAAACGCAAAAGTAGTAACTGGTTGCTGAATAGCTCCTGCTGTAGTCATAATAGGAAAAGCAACTAAAGGAGACATACCAAGCAAAAAGAGTATCGCCTGCACTATTGCAAATAACCCAACCCCAAAGCACACTAAGAACCCAGCGATAAACATCCCAAAAAAACCTAATACAAGCTTAGTCCCAGCTAATGCGACCAAACTTCCTCCTATTGGAATTAAACCTAACAGGTTAGTAAGTAGCAAAAAAATAACAACTATAAACGAGCTTATCATGATAAGTCTAATTTTCTTCGCATCTATTTTTGATGCATATATACCACCAATAAATCCTCCCAGGGTCGCTCCTAAAACTAAAGTGATTAGCGTTAAGGCATCAACATGTAAAACTCCTAAAAAAAAGACTGCCTCTATAGCTCCCGGAACAACTTGAGCACCATTGGCTAAAGCTGGTAAATCTGCATCTTTTACAAGTTTAAATGTCTTTGCTATAGCAATATTTATTGCAAAGCTTCCAACACCTATTGTATCTCCTATAAACGCTATAACTCCTGAGAAAGCTAGCATTATCGCCTGCCAGAAACTTAAAGTTGTTTCTTTATCTTGATGTGTTGCAACTTTATATACCATATATGAAAAACATGATAATGTTAAAATCACGATTAGTGTAACGACTATAAAATACATATACCTATGAACATCTCCAATAAAAGATAAATATTGTACTGTTTTGATTCTAAAAAACAATTTTGATATTGCAAAACCTAATCTGTGTACTAAATGTTTATTAGTGTTACATACACAATACTACTCACACAAAAAAATACAAACGCCACTATCACAGCATTTATCATATAATCTTTGCGCGACTGCAAGAGTCCTCTTTTGAAGCTAAACCTATACAAAACACGAACTACAACTACTGTAACTATCAATGCCACTACAACTGCTAACAAACTTGCCAAAATCATCTTCTACACATCCACAAAACTTATATTTTTATCAAACCATTTTTTAATCAGCTTATCCGCCACCTTAGGTTCATTTTCACTTATTTCATCAGCTAATTTTGAGACTTTCTCAAAACTATCATAATACTCATTTATATCGAAAGTTGTAAATGATGATAATCCAGACTGTTCTTTACCAAGTACATCTCCAGCACCTCGAATTTCTAAATCTTTTTCTGCCAAATAAAAACCATCTTGTGACTCACGAACAAGAGATAACCTTTTCTTGCCAATCTCACTAATTTTATCACTATATAGTAATATACAATAACTCTCTTTTGAGCCTCTCCCAACCCTACCACGCAACTGATGAAGCTGTGAAATACCTAGCCTTTCGGCATTATCTATTATCATAATACTCGCATTTGGCACATCAACCCCGACCTCAATTACAGTTGTAGCAACCAATATATCATACTTAGCAGCTTTGAAATCACTCATAACCTGGACTTTTTCTTTAGACTTCATGCTCCCATAAACTAACCCAACCCTTTCAGCACCCAGCTCTTGCGAAAGCTCTTGGTGTAATGATTTTACATCCTGCAAGGTATCTAGCTCTTCAGACTCTTCAACTAGCGGGCATACCCAGTAAACCTGTTCTTTATTTGCAACGGCTTGTTTTAGCTTGGCGACAAGATTTTGTTTTTTAGCTCTATTAAGAATAGTTGTAGTTATTGGCTTACGATTTGGCGGTAGCTCATCAAGTATCGAAAGCTTCAAATTACCATATAAAGTCATCGCCAGCGTTCTAGGAATAGGCGTTGCAGATATTATTAGCTGATGCGGGGCTTGAAAGTCTACCCCACTACCTTTTTGCATAAGAGCCAGGCGCTGTTCCACACCAAAACGATGTTGCTCATCGACGACGACTAGTCCAAGATTGCTATATTTTACTCGCTCTTGAAATATCGCATGCGTGCCTACTACTATACACCTTTTAAGAGTGCTTATTTTCTCCAAACTAGTACGAGTTTGCTTAGCTGTAAGCTTACCTAAGAGTGGTACTATTTCAATATTCGTATCGGTAAAAAAATCACTCAAAAATGCAAAATGTTGCTCTGCCAATATTTCAGTAGGTGCCATTATCGCAGCTTGATAACCTGAGCTTACACAAGCATATAGCGCCATTGTCGCAACTATAGTTTTACCAGCCCCCACATCGCCTTGAAGCAGACGTATCATAGTATCATTACTGCGTACATCTGTGAGGATTTCAGCTATAGTTCTATCTTGTGCTGTTGTAAGTTCATAGGGGAATTTTTGTTTGAAGCTTAGTAAATCTTTATCAGCAACTTTTAGACTAGGCGAGCTAGTTTTAGTGCTATCCTTTTTTACACTTTCTTCCGCTAACTTATAAGCAATCATCTCTTCAAATTTTATAGAGTAACGAGCTTTTAGAAGATATCTTTCTTCAAGAGTATTTGCTAATGCGTGGATTATGTACAATGAATCTGTATAATCTAATAAACCATATTTCTTTAAATATTTTTGAGGCAATAAATTCTCAACAGTCTTTGACTGTAATACCTTCAACACTATATTAGACACAACCTTATCAGAAACTTTTGCTAACCGATAAACCGCTGATATTTTCTGTTCAATCGTTGATTTGCCGTTCTTAACAATTGACCACTCAGGATGTACCATTTGTGTACTTGAAGATAAACCCACCTTACCATAACATCGCACAGTTTCAGCATTCTCAAGCATCGATATTTGATTTGGATAAAAGCGAAACATCACAATAGTACAGCTAGCAGTATTATCTGTAACTACAAATTTCAGAAACTTCCTCCCAAATCTATTATGGCTAATATGACTAATTCGGCCTTCTATAAGATATGTATAACCAAGCTGAAGATTTGCTATAGGTGTAACATTTCGAGTATCTTTATACGCTTTTGGAAATATAGTTAAAATTTTTTCAGGAGTATTTACTCCATATTTTTCAAGCATTTTTACAGTAGCCTCACCTACACCGGAGCAATCTAACAATTCCATAAAACACTTAAAAAATGAAACAAAACTATATAAATTTTAACAGCTTGATAGTAAATGTGAACAAACTCATTGCTAAAGTAAGTCATTATTGATAAATTCTTCGTACATATAATATATTAATACAGGCGATTTAAATGTTGAAAAAATCTCTACTCTTACTGGCTCCGTTATCAATAATAGCACTAGCCCTTTCAAGTTGTGGTCAAACGGGTGAGCTCTACCTACCTAAGAAAGAGGTAGTTAGCTCAGGCTCGACAATTGCTGCTTCTGGTTCGACAATTGCTAAAAAAGATACTGTGAAAGTCGATAACGACCCTACTTCACCAGTAAGAAGTAGTGATCCACAAGCCACAGAATTAATCGATTCTGGCGATGGTTCTGGCTTCCAACAGAACATAATGAACTCAGCAGGAGCTGGTGGCCCTCCAGTTTAAAAACTACATTTACCAAAAAAAAGATCCATCTACTCATCTTATCTGAATTTAAGCATTTACTTTTTGGCTTAAAAGTACTAAAATTGTCGAGATATTCTTAAAATGATAATAATGATTATGCCCAAAGGAGGGTTCTAAAAAATGTCTAAAGTATGTATGGTTACAGGCAAAAGGCCTGCTACAGGAAACAATGTATCTCACGCTATGAACAAAACTAGAAGAAGATTTTTACCAAATCTTCACACTCATAGATTTTGGGTTGAAAGCGAGAACAAATATATTAAATTAAAAGTTAGTGCTAAAGGCATGAGAATTATTGACAAAAAAGGTATTGATTCAGTTTTAACTGAAATTCGTGCTAATGGTCATAAAGTATAAAATATTTAATAAAGGATAAATACAATGAGAGAAAAAATCAGATTAGTTTCTTCTGCTAAAACAGGTCACTTCTACACTACTACAAAAAATAAAAGAGAAATGCCTGGGAAAATGGAAATCAAAAAGTTTGATCCTGTAGTGCGTAAGCATGTGATGTATAAGGAAGCTAAAATCAAATAGGATTCTTCTAACCCTCAACTAGGAAACCTTCTCATGAAACAAGCTTTTCATTTTAAAGGTGGTAATTATACTATAAGTGCAATTAGTATAAATGTTACTGAGCTTACTCAGATTGAAAGTCTACTTCACTCTAAAGTTACTCAGTCAAAGTCTTTTTTCCAAAACACTCCTTTTGCTATTGATATTCGAGAAATAGATCAAGATGAAAACTGCGACCTAGCTTTTGTTGAAAAAGTACATGGATGTTTTAAATCTAACGGTATGATTCCAGTTGGGTTTGTTGTTTCAAATCAAGAATTAAAAACACAAATTGCTAAAGCAGGCTATAACATCCTGAAAAACACTAAAATAAAAGATAGCTCCTCGGATTCAGAAACCGAGGCTACTTCTACAAAAATTATAAACTCACCAGTAAGAACTGGGCAGTCTATTACCGCTAGAGACAGCGATGTAATCATTACTGCAAATGTAAATAATGGTGCAGAGATAATAGCTGATGGTAGTGTTATCGTTTACGGTAGAATTGGCGGTAGGGTTATAGCCGGTAGTTCAGGAAATACAGATGCAAAAATCATCTGCAAGGACCTAAAAGCTGAACTTGTTTCTATCGCAGGAAAATATGTAACATTAAATAATGAAAGTATTCCGGTTGATGAAAGATACAAAGATGGATACATTGTCTATCTTAATAATGATAAGCTTCATATTGAAGGTTTTTAAAAAAATTTAAAGTCAGGGTTAAAAAATGAGTGAAGAAAAAAAACAAGGTAAAGTATTTGTAGTAACATCTGGTAAAGGTGGTGTTGGTAAAACAACCTCAAGTGCTGCAATTGCTTACGCATTTGCTAATAGAGGAATGAAAACTGTTGTTATCGATTTTGATGTGGGCTTAAGAAACCTAGATCTTATAATGGGTTGTGAAAGAAGAGTTGTTTACGATTTGGTAAATGTAGTAAAAGAAGAAGCTACTATTAATCAGGCAATCATAAAAGATAAGAGAGTTGATAACCTATACATAATACCAGCATCTCAGACAAGAGATAAAGATGCTTTAAATGAAGAAGGTGTTGATAGAGTTATTAATGAGTTAAAGAACTCGTTTGATATAATTCTTTGCGATTCACCAGCAGGTATTGAAAAAGGCTCTTTAATGGCTATGAGATGCGCTGATGCTGCGATAATTGTTACTAACCCAGAAGTATCTTCTGTAAGAGATTCAGATAGAATTTTAGGCATGCTAGGAAGTAAAACACTTAAAGCTCAAAAAGATGGTGAATTTAAAGAAGTCTATTTATTATTAAACAGATATGATTCAGCTAGAGCAAAAGCTGGTGCTATGCTAAAAGCTGAAGATGTTGAAGAGATTCTTTATACTAAAATAGTTGGGATTATTCCTGAATCTAGAGAGATTTTAGAAGCATCAAACAGCGGACATCCAGTAACTCACTTTGCAGACACAACAGCTTCAAAAGCATATTTTGATGCAGTGGATAGAATACTTGGAAAAGATATTCCAATGAGACATACTGAACAAAAGACTAGCTTCTTTAAAAAATTAATGGGTAAATAAATTATGTTTGCAAAACTTTTTGGACTAGATAAAAAACAAAAGAGTGCTTCCTTAGCAAAAGAAAGACTTCAAATTATTGTTGCTCACCAAAGAAATGAGTTACAGCCAAAATCAGCTAGAATCAGCAGTCACCTACTAGCTGAACTTAAAGATGAAATAATTGAAGTTGTAAAAAAATATGTTGCGTTATCTGAACAGAATATTCGAGATATTGATCTTAAGGTTGAGGATAGTAGTAAAAACTCGACTATAGAAGTTAACATCCCTTTTAACTAATCATCTTTATGAACTATATCAACTTTGATGATGTTTCTTTTTTCAGAGGTGATAACTGCATCTACGACCATACATCTTTTTGGATTCCTAAAGGTAAAATAACCACTATACTAGGACCTTCGGGGGCTGGTAAAACAACTATCCTCCAACTAATTTCAGGTCTTATAAAACCCTCTAGTGGCTCGATAAAGGTTGGTGAAACACTAATAGGTAAAAACACTAAAGAAAAAAACCTTGCTACACTACGCAAAAATATGGGATTTTTATTCCAGTCTGGCGCCCTATTTACACACTTGAGTGTGTACGATAACATAGCCTTTCCTTTACGCAAAAATACTAAACTCAGTGAAGAACTCATAAAAACTATAGTTTTAATGAAATTACAAGCTGTTGGGCTAGCACACACCATAGATATGATGCCAAGTGAACTTTCAGGTGGTATGGCAAGGCGTATAGCCTTAGCTCGGTCTATAGCTCTTGATCCGGAGATTATGCTATATGATGAACCTTTTACAGGCCAAGATCCAACATCCTTCAAAAATCTACTATCTTTAATTTCAACTCTAAATAAATCATTAAAGATGACCTCTATTATAGTTTCTCATGATATTGAAGAATCTTTAGAGCTTTCTGACCACATAGTAATATCAGCAAACAAAAAAATAATAGCTAGTGATACTCCAGAAAATATTCGCAACAGCTCAAATCCTGAAGTACAGGATTTTCTTCATGGAAAATCTAAAGTTGATCGTTCTTCAAATAATGATAATGATTTATTCATCAATACACTTCTAGGGAATTAGATTATATGAACATCTTTTCTAATATCTTTGTTTTTTTATTAAACCTAATATATAGCTCCATAAGATCAACTCTTTTAATCTGGCATATTATTATTTCAAAATTTGATTTTAGAGACTGTATCACTCAAGTAAAAGCTGTTGGTGTAAACTCATTAGTTATTATAATTACATCTGGTGTTTTTATAGGATTAGTTCTTAGTTTGCAAGGGTATTACACTCTTTCTAAATTTGGAGCTCAATCATTGCTTGGAGTTATGGTAGCTTTAAGTGTACTACGTGAATTAGGGCCTGTTGTTACGGCTATGCTTTTTGCCGGTCGTGCTTGTAGCTCAATCACATCAGAAATTGGCTTGATGAAGGCTACAGACCAAATCAACAGCCTAAAAATGATGAATGTAAGCCCAATTAGCTTTATCCTAAGTACACGATTTTGGGCATGCATGATAAGTCTACCGATTTTAGTTCTGATATTTTGTTCTGTTTCTATTGTAGCTTCATTTATATTAGCAAAAGCAGGTTTAGGTGTTGGTTTTGGTGAATTTTGGAGTAATATCCAAGCATCTGTGACAGCTTCTGATATTATTAATGGAATTATAAAAAGCCTAGTGTTTGGGTTTTTAATATCTTGGATAGCTCTTTATCAAGGATATTACTGTATTGCAAACTCAAACGGTATTGCTAAATCCACAACAAAGACTGTTGTTTATTGTTGTATGAGTGTGTTAGGTGCAGACTTAATCTTGACCTCAATTATGTTTGGAGGAGGAATATAATGAGAAATAAATATTTTGAAACGTCTGTTGGTATTTTTATAATACTTGGAGTTTTATGTCTAGCTTTTCTAACTTTTAAGGTTAGTGGTGGTTCACTTAAATCACTTTCAAGTACTGACTACACGATCCAAGCACAATTTAAAAATGTAGGATCATTACGCACAAATGCTTCAGTTAAGATATCTGGAGTTGAAGTTGGTAGAGTAACAAACATATCATTAGATAAAACTTATAATGGCTTTATGGCTGTTGTTGATATAACGATAAATAATGATGAAAAAATACCTGCAAACTATTCAGCTAGCATATCAATGGCTGGAATTCTTGGGGATAACTACATATCTCTTAGTCCTCCTAAAGAAGATATTATGGCAGTAGCTGGTCTTGATGATGAGAGTGATTCTAACTCTAGTGATGAATATCTACACCAAGGAAGTATTATCGCACTTGAAAATACAGAATCGGCTTTAGACCTTGGCTCACTTATTGACACTTTTGTCGCAAATAAAGATAATAACGATAGCAAAAAGAGCTAACACATTATCCTTTTAATATTCGATATTTTATATTAGAATTTAATACCTATATCAAAATAATAATAAGTAAAAAATATGTTTCGCAAATTAGTAGCTTTATTTACAATACTTACTCTTGGTATTTCATCTGCTTGGGCAATTGAAAACCCTGTTAACATGCTTAATAATACAATAGTAAAAACACAAGATGATCTAATAAAAAACGCTACTGAATATTCTAAAGACCCATACAAGCTTTTAGCATTAGTAGATCAAAAAATCATTCCTATTGTAAGCCCTAAAGTGATTGCTCAATTAATAGTGGGTACAAAAAAATGGAAAGCTGCTTCTGCAGATGATCAAAAAGCCTTCATAACATCAGCAACTGAGATGCTTACTTTCATGTATGCTAAAAATGTTGCTTACGCAGGTAAATACAAAATGACACTATTTGATTTTGATAAAGATAATAATAGCTGGCAAAAAAAACCAATAATTGTTGTAAATGGTAAAATCACAAATATAGATAATAATAAGAGTTCTGACTTCTCTATTAAGATGTTTAAAAAGAATGATAAGTGGCACATCTATGATTTTGATGTAGCTGGTGTCAGTATTTTAAGAACATATAAAGAACAGTTCAAATCTTATGCAAGCGTGTCTGATATGATAAAGGCTGCTAATAAAGTAACTACTCGTATTAAAAAGAAAAACTACCCAAAACTACTAGATAAAGATTACAAGCTTAAAAATCTCAATGACTAATATCAGCAATAATACTTGGTATATATCTGAAGATTTAAACTCTACAACTGTACCGAACATAATAAAGAGTTATAATAAATCTCTTCCAGATCAAGACTGGAGTATTGATTTATCTAAATGTAAACACATAGATAGTTCAGGTTTAGCCTTATTAGTCAAATACTTTAAATATGCTAAAGCAAACAATATAAAGCTTAAAGTTGTAGGACTTAATAAAGAATCTTTATTATTGGCTAAAGTGCATGGTATTAGTGAACTACTATTATTAACTGAAGTTACACAATAAAAACAATTTATTAAAAGGATATTTTAATGACTAAAGAACAACTAAAAGAAATTCTCGAAAACTCACTCAATAACTGTAATGCTGTTGTTGAAAGTGATGATAATGTACATTTCTCAGCTACAATCATTGCAGAAGAGTTTAACGAGATAAAAAGCAAAGTTAAAAGACAACAGTTAGTTTACTCTAAAATAAATGACTATATATTATCAGGTGAACTTCATGCAATAGCTATGAAAACTATTGCTAAAAATGAAATCTAAAATCACCCTATCTAATCTTTTTTCATAAATAGTGTTAGTAGAAATGCTATAAAAAATAATGCTGGGATAATACAGACCACAACACTTTTCGTAACTCCTAAATCAAGAAAAATACCTATCACAAGTTGTACAGTTGCTCCACCTATAATCCCACATAAGTTTACAAAAGCGAATACTGCAGATATAACTGCTTTGTGAGAATATTTATGCACATAAGAGAAACTCAAAATATGTGAAGATTGACTAGCTCCTATGCCTAGTGAAAGTATACACAACAAAACTACAGGGATAGGGATATACAAATACAGAACACTAGAAACAACACCTAATAAAGCTCCTATAGAAAGCAATGTCCTAATTGCAACATACTTAGTCATCAAGCCCCATAATGGTGCTGTAATAGCTATCCCTATAAAAATCAAGGAATTGCCTGCTAGTGATGCATAAAACTCCGAATAACCAAGAGAAGCTAAAAACTCTCTGCCCCATAAATCACAAAGAGCAAAAGTAGCTCCCATAGTCGCTGCACAGAAAAGTCCATTACTAATAATTCCTTGCGAATAAATAGCTTTAAAAATATCTTTGAAGATAATATTTTCACGCGATAGCTTTTTTTTGGACTTGTTATCATACACAATAAGAATTGTAATAATCAAAATAAGAACCCCAATTAAAGAAAAGCAAAAATAAATAATTTGCCAATTACTCTCTGTAACTATCATAGCTAAGGGCATACCTGATAGCGACCCTCCAAGATAACCAACAAAATTTGTTAAGCCTGCCAATAACGCAAACCTTTTAACAGAAAACCATTGAACTGCTAAAGTTATTGCACATAAAAAACCAAAGGCTCCACAAACCCCCATTAAGATTCTTGCTACCATTAAGGCTACAAAGTTATTGTTTAGGCTAAATAATAATGTACTAATAACTGCTGCCGATATTGCTATTGGAAGCATCTTTCTAACACCATATTTATCTATAAGTATACCCGCTGGAATCTGTAATAGAATGTATGTGAAATAAAATGCTGAACTTAAACTTGCAAGCTGTGTATTATTTAAAGAAAGTTGTGAAGAGAAAACTTCAGAAACTGATCCCATCGAAGATTTTAGCATTATTTCAAATGCATAAAAGGCGGTAGCCACTCCCCACATTAATATAGGAATGCGGAGAAGTTTAATCATACAAGGATCCTAAAATTTTACTAGGAATAACTAGTTTTGTTCTTCTAATGTTTTGATTGCTTCTGGAGCATTATCAGCATCACCAGGTAAGTCTGCAGCTGCATTTTCTATTTGAGTATTGATATTTTTAGACTCATCAATTGTAGCTTTATCAGCACTTTCATCTAAATTAGATAAATCTATTGCATCACTATCATTAGAGTAATCTGTATCAAAAGATTCGTCAACCTGAGAAGCTTTATTGATAGTGGCAAGCTTAGTTTTAAGCATTACCGGAGGCTCAGAAGATGTAACTTTACGATTTGAAGCTACTTGATTCTCTGCATCAGAACTATCAAGACCAAGAACACCAAGTACAGCTTTATCCGTTTCGATAGAGTCATCATCCTGAGCTAGCTCTTGCTTAAGAACTTTAGCCATACCATAATCATAGTTCTGCAAGTAAGCATTTCTCATAGCAACATAAGGATCAATAGAAACTTCGTTTAAGTTATTATATGCAGGTAAGTATGCTACTCCTTGGTTTACATAATATGTACCTGTAATACCCACACTCACACCCCAAGATACTACAGCACCAACAGGCGCAAAGAAGAACACATAAGTAAGAGGGTTAAACATAGCATCAACACCCATAGATACATCTTCAAGAGTACCTGGACCAGCTAATGGCCATACAACATAAGGAGAAGCTTCATTATCATCGTAAGCACCCCATTTATGTAGAGTAACAGCAAAACTTTGATGATATCTCATTTCTTTACCTAACATACTATCTGCTGGATCATAATAACCTAAAAGACCAACCGTAGTATTTGTTAAAAACCTTACACTATCATCTCCTGCATAACCCCATTCACCTTGGAACATATCATTTATGATACGACCAGGCTCTCTAAGGTTATTCATAATGTTAAAGATTCCACTCTGTACAGAATCAGGTACCACATTATCATAACCATGTGCTAATGGTGTAAGTGTTTCATATGCTGAGTCGTTGAATGCATACATCTTCCTATTGTAATTTTCAAAAGGGTCTCTATTATCTTTAGTAGTTTTCATGCTCGAACAACTAGCTAAAGTAGTAGCTGCAAGTGTTAGTAAAACCATCGACTTATTGTTAAACTTCATAGGTACAATATCTCATATATTTATGTTAATAAAAAAATAACCAGTCAATTATAGTAAATTAAATCATAAAACTCTAATAAAAATTTTCTTAGCTTAAATATCTTTGATATTATTTATCTCAATATAACATATTCAAAGTAATAACTATGAGCAACATAGACAGTAATGAAGTTGATAAATTCTCAAAACTAGCAAATACTTGGTGGGATGAAAGTGGTGAGCTTAAAACTCTTCATCAAGTAAATCCTCTTCGATTGGAATTTATAAAAAAACATACTCAACTAAATAATAAAAAAATCATCGATATTGGTTGTGGCGGAGGTATCTTGACAGAATCACTTTTTACACAAGATAATAAAACTTCCGGACTAGATGCTTCTTTTGAGGCTATTGAGGTTGCTAAAAAGCATGCTCAAACAAACAATCTAAATATTAAATACACTAATTCAACTATTGAAGACTTTGTAGTTAACCAATCTAAAAATTTTGACATTATTACTTGTATGGAAATGCTTGAGCATGTACCAGACCCAGAGAGCATAATTGCATCAATCAGCAAAATCATCAAAGATGATGGCTATTTTTTTGCTTCAACCTTAAATAGAAACCTCAAGTCTTACTTACTTTCTATAGTTGCCGCTGAGCATATTTTAAAAATGGTACCAAAAGGTACTCATGAATATGCGAAATTCATAAAACCTTACGAGCTAATCAAGACTGCAGAGAAATATGGCTTTAAAGCCATAGATATGACAGGCGTTCACTACAACCCATTAAATGATAAATTCAGGCTTGGTAGTAATGCTGATGTAAACTACATAATAGCATTTAAAAAGGTTTAATCTTTATGCAATATAACCACTTCAATCACCCTACTCAAAAGTTGCCAAATTATGGGAGTATTCCTTATTTTGCATATAGAAAATTAGCTGATGATAAAAAAGAAATACTCTATCTCTTAGACCAGTTAAAATCACAAATGATTTCTTGCACAGAATTATATAATAATATCGAAGTGGCTAATGAAAAAATGAACTGGTGGTTAAAAGAGTTAAATAATCTAAAATCAAATAAAACCATCTCTTCTCCACAACTAAAAAAACTTGAAAGCATTTTTAACAAAGATACCCTTTACGACTATTTGATAGAAGATGTAAGTCATTCAATTGAAAATAGTAGCAATACTGAAAGAGACTTTATAGCTCATATTCATAAGAACTTTGTTGGAATAGAAATGCTTAAAGCACTATACCTAAATAATTTTGGTGATATTGATAAACAGCAAATAGCTCAAATAAATGCAAATAATGAAATAGTTCGCCATATCTTTTGTATGCCTAAACATTTTTATAACCATATTATTTTTGATACAAAAATATCTCCATCTATGGCAAAAGAGGATTTTAAAGATATTACACAAAGATGGTTAGAATCTTTCTCAACAGTTAAGGCTAATAAAAGCCTAAATCCTCTTCTAAAGACAAATATTATCCATAAAAAGATGGCTAAAAAACTAATTAAAGAGATTGATAATCCTTTTAGAGAAACAATAAGTTTTAGCCCACTCAACCTACTATTTTATTCGATTTAAAGGCTCGTGAGATTATTAATGCAATTTAAAACATCTAAAAACAAAATCTACTTATATTTTATAATTATAATATCTACCCCACAACTATTGCTCGCTAATAATTATTCTTATATTGGCTCTATAAACCAACCCGAATTTAATTCGAGCAAAAATTCAAACCCATATATCAGTAATTATGGCCCTCTCTATAATACACAGTATCAATCTCCTCCTAAAAATTTAAAACCCTTCCAGATCGATATCCAAGGTCAAAATGCTGGGGCAGGATTTTATTATACTGGGTTAAGTAAAAATATTACCTTTTAATCAACTAAACTAACTAGTAACTTTAGTTAATAACAAAGATTCATTTAAAATATCAAATATTAATTAACAAAATTTAATTATTTGGCAATATAGTCTCAACTATTATTTGCTAATATTGTAAAGTAGCAAAAAACCATATTAAACGAGTTAAACAATGTTTGAAAAGTCTATTAAAAAAAATCTTCTAAATTCACTTAAAAACATAGTATATGGCGAGATATACCTTACAACTCCAGAAGGTGAAACTTTTCATCAAAAAGGTTCAAAATCTGGTGAAACAGCTGATTTAAAACTAAAAGATTGGCGTACAGTCGTAAATCTAAAATTCAAGTCTGACATAGGTTTTGCTGCTGACTATCGTGATGGTTATTGGGAAACATCAGATTTGAAAGCTTTAATCCGACTAGGTATAGACAACGAAGAAGCTTTTGGTCAATATATGAAACCAAATATATTCTATAAGCTACTTCAAAAGTTAAGCTATCTGACAAAAAGAAATACTATCGAACAAAGTAAAAAGAACATCTATGAACACTATGATTTAGGCAATGATTTTTATAGTTTATGGCTTGATAAGACTATGACTTACTCGTCTGCTTTATATAAAGATGAAAGTGAGACTCTCGAGCAAGCACAAATCAATAAATACAATAACATCATTAAAACATTTGATAAAAAAGATGCTTCTATACTTGAGGTCGGTTGTGGTTGGGGTGGCTTTGCTGAAGTTGCTACAGAACAAGGATTTTCTGTAAAAGGTATAACACTCTCAACAGAGCAACATAATTATGCAGCAAAAAGACTCACTGGTAAAAATGCCTCTATAGTTATAGAAGATTACCGTATACAAAAAGGTTTATATGATTATATCGTTTCAATAGAAATGATAGAAGCTGTCGGCAGAAAGTATTGGAATACTTATTTTTCAACACTCAAATCTTTACTTAAAAAAGATGGAAAAATTGTGATCCAAAGTATATTAATTGATGATTGTATTTTTGATGAATATGCTGCAGGTACTGATATGATTAGAACTTTCATATTTCCTGGTGGCTTTTTACCAAGCCTTGAACAAATTAATATTGAACTTAAGAAAGTTGGTTTAAAATGCGTTAATAAAGAATCATTCGGTAAAGATTATGCCAAGACCTTAGATATTTGGGATAATAACTTTATCGCAAAAAAAAATGAATTAATAAAACTAGGATTTGATAAACGCTTTCAAAGAATGTGGCGTTTTTATCTAACATCATGTAGTGCAGCTTTTGGTCATGGCCGAATTGATGTTGCTCAATTGGAGATAACTCATGCTTAGAAAATTAGTAGTGCTATTTTTTATAACCCTACCTATTCTAAGCTTTTCAACCGAGCCTAAACTCAACGAAATACTAACTACAAATAACCAACAAGTAGGTCAAGTAGAATTTAGAAAATGGTTCTTCCATATATATGATGCTGGACTTTATACTCAAAATGGCAAGTTTGATTGGAACCAACCTTTTACACTTAAAATTCATTATTTATTGAGTTTTAAATCAAGAGTTATTACAAATCGTACTATCAGTGAAATTGCAAAACAACACCCTGAGGCTGTTAGACAAAATAGAAAGAAATATAAGCAAATAATAGCAGCTGTAATACCAGACATAAAAAAGAACAGTAACCTTTATGGATATATGGATAAAGATGGCTACGGATATATTTTTACCGACCAAAATCTTGTTGGTAAGATAAACGACAAACAATTATCGAAATACTTTTTTGAAATATGGTTAAGTGACAACTCCGCAAACCACCAATTATCAACAAAATTGAGGGGATTATCGTAATGAATATAGAATTTAAATTTTTGAAAAAATTAGGAGTAATAATAATGGCTTTAGGATTATTTGGTTGTTCAGCAGACATATCACAATATAAAGGTGCTACACCTAAATTAGTATTAGAGAACTATCTACAGGGTCATATAAAAGGCTCTGGGATGATTCAAGATTATAAAAACATGGTTATCAAAAAGTTTGATTTCAGTGGCGATGCTAGTTGGAAAGATAGCGTTGGTACTTTTGATGAGCATATGGTTTATGATGATGGCTCAAAAGATCATCGTATTTGGACTATCAAAAAAATCCATGATGGATATTATGAAGGTACAACAAGTGATGTTATTGGAATAGCTAAGATTTATGTTGAAGGTAATGCTATGAATTGGAAATATCAAATGAATGTACCAGTTGGTGATAAGAAATACAAAATTTCATTTGATGACTGGATGTATCTGATGGATGATGGTTCATTAATAAACAAAAATACATTTAAAAAGTTTGGTTTTAAAGTAGGTTCGCTTACATTGATGATGCACAAAGAAAATAAGGAATAATATGCAAAACTTTGTAGATAAAACTATTTGGATAATAGGTACAACAGACGGGATTGGCAAAGCTCTTCTTGAGAAACTAGATACATCAATAAAAGCTGACTTTATTCTTTCTGCTCGCTCTAAAGATAAACTTCAACAAATAGCTGACAACCTTATAAACAAATCAACTGTTTTAGAGTTTGATGTTGCAGATTATCAAGGTTTTAAAGAAAAATCTGAACTAGCCCTTGAACATAACCCTGATTATATTATTTATCTTCCTGCATTTTATGAGCCATCTTTAATATCAGAAATTACTGCAGAAAATCTTCAAAAAACGATTGATACAAATCTTACTGCTGTTTTTTATCTTTTTGAATTTATGCTGCCATATATTAAAAAGCACTCGACTACTCAATTAGCAGTCACAGCTAGTGTTGCAGGATATATAGGTCTACCTAAGTCACAACCTTATGCAGCAACTAAAGCAGGTGTTATCAATCTAGTTGAGAGTGCAAAAGCTGAGAACCCTGAGCTTGATATCCGACTAATAAACCCGAGCTTTGTGAAAACGAAGCTTACAGATAAAAATAATTTCAAAATGCCTGCTATACTAGAGGCAAAAGATGCTGCTGATGCCATTATAAAAGGCTTAAATTCTAATAGTTTTGAAATACACTTTGCTAAGAAGTTTACGCTAACACTAAAATTGATAGCTAGTTTACCCTATAAATTATATTTTAAAATTGCAAAAAAAATGATGTGAGAAAATAATGAAAGATATTAAGATTGATTTAGCCTTTGTAGGTTTTACAATAATACACATTATATGTATTAGTGCATTCTTTATTACTTGGAATATAACTGCTGTAGTTGTATTTCTAGTAACTTTTTCAATGAGAACATTTGCTTTAACTGCTGGGTATCATCGTTACTTTGCTCATAAATCATTTCAAACTTCTCGTACATTTCAGTTTATATTAGCTCTTGTAGGATCTTGGGCATCTCAAAATGGCCCTTTATGGTGGTCAGGCCATCATAGGTATCACCATATTCATTCTGATAAAGAAACAGACCTCCACACACCTAAAAATGGTTTTTTACAAGCACATTTTGGTTGGGTTTTTATTCCTAAAAATGAAAAAGTAGACCCTAAATTCACTAAAGATTGGATGAAATATCCTGAGCTTGTATGGCTAGACAAATATAGCCATCTCTCTTTTGTAGCATACCTTATAGGTCTTTTTGTTTTAGGTAGTTTAATTGCAACAATGTTCCCATCATTAAATACTTCAGGACTTACATTTGTTTTATGTGGCGGTATCTTTAGTACAGTACTTTTATACCATACTACTTTTAGCGTAAACTCTTTTTGCCATATTTTTGGTAAAAAAGACTATAAAACTACAGATAACAGCCGAAATAACTGGTTTGTAGCACTTATGACATTTGGTGAAGGTTGGCATAATAATCATCACAAATTTGCTTATTCTGTAAGAAACAATATAAAGTTCTGGCAAATTGATATCACATATATAATTTTATGCTTACTTAGAAAATTAGGCATAGTTTGGGATTTTAAAGAGCCTAAACAGCACTAATAAAAACATTATTCTAAACTATATTGATAACCTTAGAAAATAGCTCTTTATATTCTGAATCCTCACGATAGAAAACAGGCGGACAACCTAACGGAGCATTCACAGTAACTTCTCCACCATTGTATTTCTCGCCTGTAAATATATGCACCCAATTATCTTCAGGTAGATAAACTAGCCATTGTTCTTTATTATCTTTGTATACAGGAGCCACAAGGATATCTTTACCAAACATATATTGATACTGTATGTCATAGGTTATAACATCATCCTCATAATGCATAAATAGCGGTCTTTGAACAGGAATACCATCATTAGCATTTATACGCACAAGCTCTTTAATATATGGTTTCAAATGCTTATAGACTTTTGTCATCTTAGCAAAATGAGCAAGCCCCTCAACATCTTCATTAAACTGATAGTTTAGTTCAGGACTACTACCCTCATGAGTTCTCATCACAGATGTGAAAGCGGCCATCTCAGCCCAACGCATAAACAACTCTTTTGATCTTTTTAAACCATGTAAGGTTGTATAACCACCAATATCACTATGACTTAATCCCATACCTGATATACCAGCCGATAATGCAGCAGGAATCACAGAGGCTAGACCATCATGTAGACTAAAATCTACACATTGGTCTCCTGCCCACAAGAGTAAGTTATACTGTTGAAAACCATTAAATCCAGCTCGCATAAAATAGAGAATTTCTCCAAGCTTTCCGGACTCTTTTACTGCTTCAAAATTTGCTTTTGCCCATAGTCTTGGCCAGTCATTATGTGCCATCGTAGCATCTGTGCCATCATAAAGCTTACAATCTGTTGGCAGATACTCACCAAAATCAGCCATCCAACCATCAAGCCCAAACTCTATAAGCTCTTTTTTGATAACTCGATCTTTATACCATTGATATGCCTTTGGGTTTGTAAAGTCTACAACTGCACAATCAAACTCACCAAAGTCTACAGTATATTCACCACCATCTTTACCGGTAGCGTAATATCCTAGCTCTAAGCCTTCTTTATACAGTGGATAGTCTTTTACAAGATACGGATTAATATACCCTAAAAATCTTATACCTTTTTGCTTTAAGTTCGCAAGCTCTTTATCTAGCTCAGGGTATAACTCTTCATTCCATTGCCAATTCCAGTTAAGTCTTTTACCAAAACTTGTTCTGCGTTGCCCTTGCCAGTCTTGTGCCCAAATAGCCGCAACCTCAACGCCTGCATCTATCGCGGCTTTAGTTTTATCTAATACAACCTCTGTACCATCTTGTATACCAAGTATCACACCATTATAAACCCACTCTGGTAATTCTTGATTTCTACCAAAGAAGCTAGTTATTTTTGAAACAAGATTTAGGTAAGTATCTGCTGTATCAAATGTGATTTTTTTAGGAATCTCAGAACAAGCTAGTTCATGAAAATGTGAATTCCTAAAATTAAAATCCATATATGCCGTACTATCTAAATGACAAAAATATTTTCTTGAAGACATAAATGTTGATTGAGGGTAGTTTGTACTATAATAATCTCCCCCAGCTTTATCTTTTACATCTGCTTGCCAAGTTACAAAACTACTTTTATCGCGACCGACACCTGGTTCTGAAGTCCACAAAGGAAAGTTTTTACCACGCAAATTAAAGTATGACAGTTGCTCACCGCAACCATATACTTTTTCATCTACATCCGTAGTCACTCTAATCCAAAATCTATTATATTGCTCTGGGAATGTACCTCTATCGAACTCAATATCAAGTCTTGATCCATCTAACCTAAGATGACAATAAAACTTTCTAGTATATGCTGTAAGCTCTATTTCATGATGTTTATCTGTATGTTTTGTTATCTCAAAGCTTCTTAGAGGCAATCTTTTGATTAGATAATTATCAAACTCAAAGTTACCTCTATACATTTTTATATCTGTAACACCCTCACCCATAAATATACAAGGATTTTTAGGAGTATGCTCAAGTATTTTCTTCCCATCTAGAATTACTGAGAAACTATCGCTATTACTATTTATTTTTAGCATAAAACTCTCTCCAAGTATCGATTAATGCTTTATACGACTTACCTGTTACAAGCCTACATAAATCTCTTGTTTTATGACACTCTGACTCACTAACTTCACCATTTTCCAAGCGTAGAACTTCTTTCTGTAGAAGATGAAAGTTTCTTCTATTAAGAGCAAACTTAAGTGAAAAGAAAAATCCTAAAGCTATAAATCCTAATGGTAATAATACAAAAACCCAATGTAGATAAAATAATGTTTCTTCAGGCTGAACGATTGCATCTTTCTTATAACCTATAACACTTAAAAGAAGACCTATTCCTGGTAGAATAAAAAGCCCTTGCGAAAGCTTGCGAGCAAAAGACATTCCGCCAGCATAGATACCTGTTCTACGCTTACAAGTCATCAAAGTATCAACCTCTGTCACAAAACTAAGCATTGCTATCGGCATTACATAACATCCTGATAAACCTAAACCAACTAAGCCAAAGTGAAGACTTACCATAAATGGCGTTGCATTTTCAGGACTTAAATTTATAAGATAAAGTACAGCAAGGAACCAAATACAAGCACCTACTCTATAAGCAGTTGCCTTACTAAAATTATTAGCAATTAAAACATACATGGGTAATACAAGTACTTGGACAATCCACATTGAGCTTACATAAGACATAAGCTCTGGTTTTTGCAAATATACATTTATGTAGTAGGCAGAAAAACTCATCAAAATATCTAAGCCAGCAAAAGCAAATAAGAAAAGACCTAAGTGATAACGAAAAGTTTTATTTTTAAATGCAGAAAGAAAGTTTATGAAACCTGTAAATGGCACTAAAAACCACTTCATAGCTGCTTCTTTATAGTTATTTTTTGGTGGAATTTCTCTAGTACCGAAAAACACAAATATCCAAACCACTGAGTAAATTACAGCAAAAAAACTAGCCATCACAACAAAAGCATGATTTGTATAATGTTTTGCCCCATACGAATAACTAAGTAGTAACATTGGTGCTACAGCCGTTGATAATATTGCTGAAAACTGAGAGAAACCCATTCTAAAAGATGATAATAGCACTCTTTCTTTGTAATCATAACTCATATCAGCCGCTAAAGCAGCATAAGGAGTATCTAATATTGAGTATGTAAAATCAAAAATACAGTACATGATCAGATAATAGAAAAACACTGTCATTTCATTTGAACCATCTGCATTTACAGCTATAGGTGACATCCATAAAGGAACAAATGTGAATAAAACTGGGATGAACCCTATTAGAAAAAATACCCTTCTTCTACCAAACTTTGTACGAATGCTATCTGATAAGTTACCAACAATAGGGTCAACTATTGCTAGCCAAAATCTTCCAAGACCAAAAATCAGTCCTGCCAACCAAGGTGATAGACCAACGTTATTTGTTAGAAATATTAAGAAGAATGTACCTATAAGAGTAAATGCGCCTCCACCAAATATATCACCCATGCCATAGGCAATGAAATTTCGTAATTTCAACTTTTGCATTATTAGGTAACCTCAGATAGATTATTGAGAAATTGAAGCGTAAATTTTTCTAGCTCCTTCATAAGGCTGTCTTGAATGAAGAACAGTATCATTATTTATCCATAGCACATCTTTTTCATGCCATTTAAAAGCTACAGCATCTTTTTGAGCAGCTTTTACTAATTTCTCCATAACTAAAGGATCAAAATACTTACCATCGCCTATCATCACACACTTTTCACCAACATTACGAGCATCATTCCACCCTGTATAAACTGCTATGATAGAATTAAAAAAAACTTTTTGCTGAGTTGCTTCATCAAATCTTACCGCTGGTAATATTGCTGTGATAGTTTTTAGGTTATCTTTTTCTAACCACTCCCACTCTGTACCTAGTTCTGTCATTACTTTTTCAGCTTCTTCTTTTGTTTCACACTGAAAAGTTTCTCGCCATGATCTTCCTATTGCAGATTTAGTATCTGTCTCAAAAGGCATAACTCGTACATACCTTACACCTTGCTCTTCAACCATTCTTGCATACTCAGGATCTATCTCAACAAAGTTTTTATAAAGTAAATTTGATTGAACTATAGGTGTTGCCCCACCTTTTTCTGCAGCAATATGACAATAAAAAAATATATGCTTAGGGGGATTAGGAGTCTGAGCCATTTCATGATGAAATGGAATACTCTCACTTGATGGTGATTCATTCGCTGTAAGAACTCTACCTGCTGTAATTTGATTCCGTGGGGCAGCACCACCCACATAGCCCATACGTGGAAACCCTGCATCATCAAGCATTTGTTCAAATATTTCAGCATTTGTTATAGGAAAGCCTCTAAAGAGTACAGCATCATGCTCCAACAATATTTTTTTTAAAGAATTTTTACTTGCTTTAACCCAATTTAAAACTTGTTCAGCACTATCAAATCTACTCTCATTGTCGAGAACAAAGGGAAATGGTTTATTATTATTTAGTTTCTGTTCTGATATCACTAAATTTGTATACATATCTAATTAGCCACCTAAAAAAAGTTATACACTTAAAATGCATTTTAAATACACCCTATCACTAATTATTATTTTTTGTAAGTTTTTTTATTGTAAATATTTAGATTTTTCTCTAGTATTTCTTCCAAACTAAATTCATAAACCTATCAACAAAAGGATATAATCTCATGTTAAAAAACAACTTCGCTTTAGGCTTTTGGCGCCTTGATGATGCTAAACTTAATGATAATCAAATTGTTGAGCTTGTAGAGAAGGCTATAGATCTTGATATAACAACTTTGGATCATGCTGATATTTATGGTGAATATAAATGCGAAAAAATCTACGGTAAAGCTCTTAAAAACCATTCGCATCTGCGTGATAAAGTACAAATAGTTAGCAAATGTGGCATAAAATTTGCCTGTAAAGCAACACCAAAAAACCTTGTAAAGCACTATGATTTATCAAGAGAGAGTATTATAGAGTCTGCAGAAAATTCACTTAAAAACCTAGGTACTGATCACCTTGATTTACTTCTTGTACATCGCCCTAGTCCATTGATGGATGTAGAAGTTATTGCTAGAACTTTTGAGCATTTACAAAAGCAGGGTAAAGTTAAAGCATTTGGCGTATCTAACTTCACTCCAAGCCAGTTTGAGCTCCTAAATAGTCATATACCTTTACATACAAATCAAGTTGAAATCTCTGTACTACATACAGACACTTTTTATGATGGTACTTTAGACCAGTTGCAAAAACATAAGGTTCGTCCTATGGCATGGTCTCCATTAGCTGGTGGTAGAATCTTTAATCCTGAAAATGCTACTGAAAAAAATGTCCAAGCCTGCCTACAAACTATAGCGGATAAACACAACGCAACTATTGATCAGATTGCAATGGCATGGTTATTAAAGCATCCAAGCAACCCTCAGGTTATTATTGGTTCACAAAATATCAATAGACTAGAAAACACTGTTAATAGTCAAAACATAGAATTAAATGTACAGGAATGGTTTAAAATTTTAGAAGTATCTAACGGACACGAAGCCCCATAAAGACATAAATTTATCTATATTTATCTACGCTACGGTAAAGAATAAATTAGATAATATGTTTCTTACTTTTTAACAACCTCTTTCTTTTTCTTACTTCTAGGTTTTCTTTTTCTAGGCTTTCTTTTTTTACTCGGTCCTTTTGACTTTTTATGATCATCATTTTTGCTTTCTGGATCAAAAATTTCAAAATCAATATGCGTATTTTCAAGATCAACTCTTGAGACTTTAATAACTATATCTTGACCTATTTTGAAAACTTTATGAGTTCGTTTACCAATTAAAATGCTTTTAGCTTCATCAAAAATATAGTAATCTCCAGGTATCTTAGATACATGAACTAGACCTTCAATATACATATCTTTAAGCTCTGCGAATAAACCTAAACCATTTAGATGTACGATTTTAGCATCTAAAACATGACCGACATAATCTTTCATGAAATAGCACTTCAACCAGCCTTCAACTTGTTTAGACGCCCCATCAGCATTTCTTTCTTGCACTGAAGCGTTATCACAGATGTTAGCTAGCTCAGACTTTTCATAATCACTACCACCAAGCTTATACTCATTGATAATTGATTTAATAAGCCTATGAACAACCAAATCTGGGTATCTACGAATCGGTGAAGTGAAATGAGTATATTCTTTATATGCTAAACCGAAATGCCCATCATTATCTATGCTATAGATTGCTTGGTTCATACTTCTAAGAGTCATCATCTGAATATCATCGTAATCAGCTCGGCCTTTTACACTCTCAAGCATAGCTGATAACGCTTGCGGTGTTACTTTGCCATCTTTACCATAAGCTAAGTGTATGCCGTGGATAGAGAGATATTTTTTAAGAGCTTCCATCTTATCTTCTTTAGGCTCACTATGAACTCTATATGGTGAAGTTTTTTTATGTTTAATCATAAATTTAGCTGCAGCCACATTTGCTACAAGCATACATTCTTCAATTAACCTGTGAGCATCATTACGATGTCTTGGAATAATTGATTCTATATGATTATGTTCATCCAAAATAATCTGTGTCTCGACCGTATCAAAATCTATAGCCCCTCTTTCCTGTCTTGCTTGATGCAACACAAAATATAAATCCTGCAAAGTAAATAGATCAGGAACTAATTCTGGAGTATTTTCAACAATAGTGTTTTCTTTCTTACTTAAAAGCTTCGCAACCTCAGTATAAGTCAAACGAGCTTTTGAGTTAATAACTGCTGAGTAGAAATTATATCTTGTAAGCTTACCTGTTTTGCTGATATTCATTTCACAAACTAAAGAATATCTATCAACCTTAGGTTGTAACGAACATAGTCCATTAGATAATTTTTCTGGTAGCATCGGAATCACTAACCCAGGAAAATACACAGAGGTTGAACGACGCTTAGCATCCACATCAAGAGCTGAATCCTTTTTAACATAATTAGATACATCTGCTATTGCTACATAAAGCTTCCATCCACCAGTTTTAGTTTTATGTGAATAAACAGCATCATCAAAATCTTTTGCATCTTCACCATCTATCGTGACAAAGTTTTTATCTCGCATATCTACGCGTTCGCTATCCAGGACATCATCTGAAATATCTTCGACATATTTAAGAGCTTTTTTACTCCACTCTTCGATCAAGTCGTATTTTTTAGATGCAAGCATCATCGCCTCTTTTACTGGAGATATAGCTTCAACTTCTTTGATATATTTAGCAACTGCTGGGCCAGAAACACTTGGCTGGACTATTATCTCAGCTTCAATTAAAGTCTCTGGTTCAATTTTAATATTAGGAGGTAGTAAAGTAACTACTACACTACTATTTTTGCTGATTGGCTTTAAAAAATGTCCATCAAAACTTTTGGAATAATATCCTGTAATAGTCTTCTGTGAACGAGAAACTATTGACTTCACTTCAGCTTCTAAACGAGATCTTTTATTTATCCCAAGTACTTTCGCATTAATCTCATCACCAACAAAAAGCATTTTAGCCTGAGCTGGCAATATTGAAACTTTAGTTTTCAAGGAATGACTAAAAACTTCCATTCTGCCATCTCTATCTGCACTTACTTTTGATGTAATAAATATCGGCTTAGCATCTAAGGCACTAAAGTAGTATTTATCCTTTGCAATTTGTCCATCACGAACCATTGCCCCCAGTCTAAAAACCAAACCATCAAAAGATGCTTTTTTATGTATTTCTAAAGCATCCGCTATTGTCTCTATACTTACCGGTAATCCTGTATCTTTTATAAAGTTTAAAATAACTTCACGACTTGGTATAGGATTTTCATATTTTTGTGCTTCAAGATCCTTATTTGGATCATTTTGTATATTATATTTACTCACTTATTAGTATTTCCTGGTCAAAAAACCTTTTATTAATTAATTTACCCTTATCAAACTCTGCTATGGCAACAAACTTATCTTCATCATACATTTTCACTGTGCCATTTAGTTCGGGTTTTATAGGGAATTTCCCTCTTTTATATAAATCTTCTTTTTCTGCTTCCACTAGTGTATAACTTAACTTATCTAAAAATACACTCTCCACATGAGATATAGTAGCAAGTTTATCTTCAAAACTTAAATCTTTTAACTGTTCAATAGTATAAGATTGTTCTAAATCAAACGGACCACTCTTAGTTCTTTGAAGTGCAGTCAAATGCCCCCCACAACCAAGACTTGTACCTATATCTATCGCTAATGAACGAATATATGTACCTTTTGATGAACGAACTTTGATTGTTATAGTATCTTCAGTAAAATCAAGCATATCTAAATTATATATAGTAATATTGCGTGGTTTAATCTCAACTTGTATGCCTTCACGCGCTAACTTGTATAATGGCTTACCATTATGTTTTAATGCTGAGTACATCGGTGGCACTTGAGATATTTGCCCCCTAAAGTTATCTAGTGTAGATTCTATTATGCTCGCATCAAGCTTAGGAATTTCAGCTGTTTGACTAGTTATATTACCTTCTGCATCACCACTATCCGTTTCTATACCTAATTTAATAGTCGCAATATACTCTTTGTCAGCATCAAGCAAATATTGAGCGATTTTTGTAGCTCTACCAAAACATATTGGTAATACACCTGTAGCCATTGGATCTAAAGTACCCGTGTGACCTGCTTTTTGTGCATTAAAGAGTCTTTTTAACTGTTGAAGAATATGGTTTGAACTTGCATCTTTTGATTTATTTACGACTATTACACCATTTAAATTTAGTCTATTCTTTTTCATCTATTACTTTATCTTCTATAATTTGAATCATCTTTCCAGCTGCAGATTGCTCAGCCTTTTTGCGTGATTTTCCTTGTGCTGTAACACTCAAGTCATGCTCTTGGCAAGACACTGATACATTAAAAACTTGCTCATGATCTTTACCATCTATACTAACTATATCATATACCGGCAAACTTAATGACTGTTGCAGTAAAATCTCTTGTAGTGATGATTTATTATCCTTAACAACCGCAATATCAAAATCTTCCTGAGAAAGTGATTTTGAATACCACTTTAAAACAATTTTCTTAGCAGTTTCAAAATTACTATCAAGATAAATAGCTCCAATAACTGCCTCGACTACATCTTCTAAGATCTTCTCACGACGATGTGAACCATTTCGCTCACTGTCTCCAAATATTATATATTCATCAATTTGAAGCTCTAAAGCTAACTTAGCTAAAGTTGCACCTCTGACTAATTTAGAACGAACTTGAGAGAGTTTACCCTCTCCATCATCAGGAAACTTATGGTATAAAACTTCAGCGATAACAAATCCTAAGATAGAATCGCCAAGGAACTCTAATCTTTCATAGTTCTTTTTTGTTTTACTACGATGAGTTAATGCTCTATTTAGGATAGAAACATCTTTAAATGTATAGCTTAAGTTACGGTATAATTTTGAAAAATCTTGAATCATATCAATTAGAAAGTTTTACCAAGCTCGCTCCAACGAACTTTTTTATCTATTTTATCCCAGCTCATCCATACTATCTTAGCTTTACCAACTAAATCTTTCTCTGGAACAAATCCCCAATAACGGCTATCTTCACTATTATCACGATTATCACCCATTACAAAATAATGTCCTGGAGGCACCTTTAATCCTTCAAAATTTGTTGGCTTAACAGCTTCTATCCAGTCAATCTCATGCTTAACGCCAAGGAGATCTTCCGTACAAACAGTATCTCCACTACCTCCAGCCATGGAATTATTATAATAATTCATCGCATCACGATTACAATTAGTATAATCAAGTTTCTTACCATTGATAGTCAACATCTTATTATTATAAGAAATAACATCTCCAGGCAAACCGATCACTCTTTTAACAAAGTCCACATTAGGGTTTACAGGAAAATGAAATACTAAAATATCTCCACGCTTAGGTTCACCAACTTTAATAAGTGTTTTATTACTAAACGGTGCTCTAATACCATAGGCGGTTTTATCAACAAAAATAAAATCGCCAACAGGGAGAGTAGGTGTCATCGACGCTGTTGGAATTAAGAAATTACCAACAAAGAACGTTCTTAAGAAAAACACAATAATAAAAACACTAAACAATGATCTGGCTTGATCTGCTACAAATGGGGCTTTTAAGCCATGATCTTTATAAAATTGTCGCTTTTCTTTTTTCTTAAGACCTTTCAATTGATCTTTATATGGTGCTAAACGAGATTTTTGAAAAAAAAGATAATCAATTATATATATAGCACCACTAGCTATAGTCAAGAACAACAGCCAAAAGGTAAAACCCAAACTAAGCAAGTAACCAACAATGCTGTTTAATATTTCCATATTTATTTTACTATCTTATCCTTTTGGACAAAATATCCCACACCACGAATAGTCTGAATAAAATTGGAAATTTCTATTTTCTTTCTTAAGTTATGCATATGTACTTCTAGAGTATTAGTATCCATTTCTTTATCAGTAGAATAAACTTCCTCTAGTAGTTGTGTTTTTGGTACAACACGACCAGCATTCTGAACTAGAATAGAAAGTAATGCTAATTCCTTTTTAGAAACTGGAATAATCACACCATCTTTAGTTACTGTTTCAGAACTTGGGTTAAAGCTATAGTCTCCAAACTTAATTTCTTCATTTACATTTTTGCCTGCTTTAGTATCTACTCTACGAGATACTGCCTTAATTCTAGCTACAAGCTCTTTCAACTCAAATGGCTTTGTCAAATAATCATCGGCACCTAAATCTAGACCTTTAATTCTATCTTCTAAACCATCTCTAGCTGTAAGTAAAAGAATAGGTGTTTTAATACCTTTATTTCTAGCATTTCTAAGAACTTCTAGACCCGTTTTAATTGGAAGGCCAATATCTAATACAACGATATCATAAAGTCCTGACTCTATGAATGTTTGAGCAGCTTCACCATCAGATACTAGGTTTACATTAAAACTTTCTTTTTGTAGTGCTTCTAAAAGACCTTCACCCAAATTCAAATCATCTTCACATAATAATAGTCTCATTACTTCTACCTTTATTTTATTTTAGAATGTTAATTTTAATTAAAAAATATTTATTTTGGTAGTATATATCATAATATAGATAAAGCAAATATTTATTTTAAATTTCAAAGCCCACAAAATAGTTAGCTAAATAAGTTTCCCACTGATCTCTTTAGAAAGCTCATTAGCTCGGTCAATATTAGCATCAATTGCTTCCCTAACTATATCTCCTAGATTGGATTTTTCAAAAACATTTAATGCTGCTGCTGTTATCCCCTTTTTAGATGTTACATTCTCTCTTAGGGTAGATATACTCTTATCGCTCTGCTTGGCCATTTGAGCTGCCCCTAAGCAAGTTTGTATAACTAGTCGCTCTGCTTTTTCCTTATCTAAACCTTGCTTAACAACTGCTGCAACCATACATTCCATGAATTGCAAATAATATGCTGGGCCTGAGCTTGCACAAGCGGCTATTACATCAATCATACTCTCTTTCTCGACAACCTCTACAATACCAATTGAACTCATCATATTAATAACCTGCTCTTCATGATCTTTGGTTACATTTTCATTAAAATATATACCTGTAGCTCCAAAACCAATACTACTAGGGGTATTAGGTATTGTTCTTGAAATACAAATAGGTTTAGAAAATAATTTTTCATATACAACAACTTCTATTCCAGCCGCTACTGTAACTATTAGTTGGTCCTTCACTGTATCTTTAATCTCAAGAATCAATTCAGACATTTGTTGAGGTTTTATTGCTAGTACTAAAATATCTGCTTTTTCAACCTCTTCAATTAAATCTACAGAAACTCTTATTCCATACTTACTTTTAAGACTTTCTCTTTTTAGTTCGTTCCTATCAACAACACATATCGACTGTGACTCATAACTACTATTAACCATTCCAGAAATCATAGCTTCCGCCATATTTCCACCACCAATAAAACATATACTTTTTATCATAACGTCCCCTGCATTTAAAAATCAATTTCTAACAAATGGTATCATTTTGATACAATATTGTTAATCACATATAAACCAAATTAATACTAGCATGAAAAATATAGTACTTGCATCAAGCAATAAAGGTAAAATAAAAGAATTTAGTGAAATATTTTCTACAATTGATGTTCAAATAACACCTCAAACTCAATTTAATATAAATGACGCAGATGAAACTGGTCTAACATTTATAGAAAATGCAATAATCAAAGCTAGAAACTGCTGTAAAGAAACAAACTTACCATCTATAGCAGACGACTCGGGCCTAGAGGTTGATTCATTGAATGGCGATCCTGGCATATATTCTGCAAGATATGCTGGCTCCCATGGTGATGATATCGCAAATATAAATAAACTACTTAAAGAGTTAGAAGGTTCAAAAAAGCGCGAAGCTAGATTTATTTGCGCTCTAGTTTATATGCGTCATGAAAATGATCCTACGCCAATAATTTCCATAGGGAAATTAGAAGGCTGTATCACATTTAAACCTATAGGAAGCAATGGTTTTGGCTATGATTCTATTTTTCTTGAACCAAATCATAGTAAAACTTTAGCTCAGCTAGATAGTAGTCTCAAAAACTCTATAAGTCATCGCTCGAAAGCTCTAAGTCAACTTATCGAGCAAATTAAATCTGAAATATAGCACTTCTATGGTAAATATTCTTGTATTATATATGCTATAATTAACGAAAAGTATAGAACAGGGTTTGTCTTTTTTGTAGGGTGGATAATATTAAAAAAATAATCTATAACATATTAACTCACTTGTATTCTAGTCTTTTTCTAGTCTATATTCCTATTGTCTATTTAAAAAAACTTAAAAGAAGTCTAAATAACAATCAATACCGCCTAAGATGGTCTGAACGCTTTGCTATAACACCATTACGCTTAAAAAATAGCATCTGGATTCACTCAGTTTCCGTTGGCGAATCACTTTCTGCTGAACCTTTAGTTAGAAAACTTTTAAACGACTTCCCTAATGAAAATATTGTTATAACAACTACAACACCAACAGGTAGTGATGTTATAAGACGCTTATATGACAATCATAAAAATGTTCATCACATGTATATTCCTTATGATGTTAAACCATTCATTAACAGTTTCTTTGCAAAGGTTGATCCAAAGCTATTTATAGTTATTGAAACAGAGATTTGGCCTAATATCCTAGGCAAATGTTTTGCGGAGGATATTCCAGTCGTAATTACAAACGCTAGATTATCAAAAAAATCACTTAGAAATTACAAGAAAATCCCTTTTGGTGGTGAAATGCTTTTTAGCAAAGTGTCTCATATTTGCACGCAAACTGAAAAAGATACAAAACGCTTTCTTTCACTTGGTGTTCAAAAAGACAAAGTATCAACAACTGGAAACTTAAAATATAATCTTGTTACACCCAAAGATCTGGCGAATCAAACACACAGTTTAAAAGAAAGTATTAAACATAGAGCTGTTTGGGTTGCTGGAAGCACTCATGCTGGTGAAGAAAGCATCATATTAGAAGCACATAAAGAAATTCTTAAAACTAATCCAGATTGCTTATTGATTATAGTCCCTAGACATAAAGAAAGATTTTGTAATGTTGAAAAAATAATTTCAAACAATAATCTAACACTACAAAAACGAAGCTCTAACAAAGAGGAGATCGATGAAAAAACTCAAGTATATCTTGGTGACACTATGGGTGAGCTACTTCAACTTTACTTTATAGCTGACATAACATTTATGGGTGGTACACTTATTGATAATGGTGGTCATAACTTGCTTGAACCAGCCGCATTAAGAAAACCCATTATATCAGGAACAAGCCTATATAATTTCAGTCAAATATCTAAGGCTTTAATTCGTAATAAAGCTTTAATTCGTGTAAGAAATTCACAAGAGCTTGCAACTAACATATCAAACCTAATAAAAGATAAGCAAAAATGTTCTGAATTAGCAGACAATTCATATAAAACATTCCAAGCTCATGGCGATGTATTAGACCTACAATATAATCAGATCACTAAATTCTTATGTCAAAAGTAAAACTAGAAATATTTGATAATTTTGCAAAACAGTACTTTAATGAGCTGAAATGCCCCTCTAGTAATCTAATAAATGCCATGAAGTATAGCTTTTTTAGTGGAGGTAAAAGAATTAGAGCTCAACTAGTTTATATTGTCTCAGAAATGTTTGGAGTAAGCATTCAAGAAAGCAATAAAATTGCTTTTGCTATAGAGGCTATACACACCTACTCACTTATACATGATGATTTACCCGCGATGGACAACGACTCTCTTCGTAGAGGGATTCCTACTTGCCACATAAAATATAATGATGCTACAGCAATTTTAGCTGGTGACGCATTACAATCCATAGCTTTCAAGGTTCTACAAGATTTAGATATAAAAGATGTCAAAGTGCTAAAGAAAGTAAATTCTATACTTGCAGACTGCTCTGGTACTGATGGAATGGTAGCTGGTCAGCAGTTAGATATTGACGGCGAAAATAGTAATTTAGACATTGATAACTTAAAAATAGTACATATAAATAAAACTGCAAAGATGTTTTGTGCAAGTATGTTAATACCATACACTGTTTCTAACAACTACAATAAAAATATTGCTAAAACCCTCGAACATATAGCAGTCCTTACTGGGCTATGTTTCCAAATAAAAGATGATATTCTTGATGTTACAAAATCAACTAAAGAGCTTGGTAAAACATCTGCAAAAGACATATCATCAAACAAATCGACCTATGTATCTTTACTTGGTATCGAAAAAGCAAATGAGTTACTCAATACTATGACATACGAAATACTAGAAAGTATTATGAATATAGAAAGTAGCTCAGTTAACTGTAGCAAACTTAAAAATATTATCAAACTAGTTATTAATAGAAACCACTAAAGTTATTTGCTACAATTAGCTAAATCTTATTTAATAAATTTCATAATGTTAATGATGCAAAAAATATATGCTTGGCTAGTTCATCTATTTACATCTTTAGGGGCTGTATTTGGGATTCTTGCCATTATTTTCTCAATAGAAGCTGCAAAAGCTAGTACTTTAGGTCAAATTGACTTATTTCACCATAATATCAAGTTATCTATGTATAGTATTATAGCAGCTGTTTTTATTGACTCAATAGATGGCAGTTTAGCCAGACTTGTTGATATTAAAAAACTTGCTCCTCTTGATGGTGCCTTATTAGATAATATTATTGATTTCACAACTTATTCTATTGTTCCTTGTATATGGATATATGTTTCAAGTGTTGTCAGCGATCAATGGCTTATCCCAATCATAGTAATGATCACTATCTCCTCTTCATACCAGTTCTGTCAGCTAAATGCTAAAACAGATGATAACTTTTTTGTAGGCTTTCCTAGCTATTGGAATGTTATAGTGATGTTTATGTTATGTTTCCAAAGTTCTCAGTTAATTAATGGATTAGTAATTATTGTTTTAGCAATTTTTTCATTTATTCCAATAAAATATATATACCTATCAAGAACTGAGCGTATTAGTAAAAGTAAACATGTAAAAACTTTTACTTTTATCTTCACAATGATTGCATCAATATGCACTTTTCTTGCAGTCTTAATGTACCCAATAAAAACTCCTACTCCTATTATTTCAATCATCATGGTTTTCACTGTTTTTTATATACTTTTTAGTTTCAAATTAAACCTTAAAAATTCTGATAACTAGCTTTATAATTTAACCCTGTTATATGCTAATATATTAAGTATTACATTTATATTTGAAGAATTGACAATGGAAGTACTGAGCTTAGCTGAGCGTCAAAAATTATTTGTTGATAATATTTTTCCTTATAAGCATAACATCCCAAGAAATATATATGAAAAACAAAAATATCACCTACAAATAGAACTATTAAAATTACAGCGCTGGATTAAAGAAAATAATAAAAAATTACTTATTATTTTTGAAGGGCGAGATGCTGCTGGAAAAGGTGGTGCCATTAAAAGAATGATGGAACACTTGAATCCTCGTGGAGCTAAGGTTGTTGCTCTAGAAAAGCCTAGTGAAAGAGAACGCGACCAGTGGTATTTTCAAAGGTATATTAAACACCTACCCTCAGGAGGTGAAATAACTCTATTTGATAGATCTTGGTACAACCGAGCTGGTGTAGAAAAAGTGATGGGATTTTGTACTGAACGAGAATATTTCTCATTCTTAGAACAGGTGCCTATGCTTGAAAAAATGCTTACCAATAGTGGGACTATAATAATAAAGTTTTGGTTCTCAGTAAGTCAAGACGAACAGAGAAAAAGATTTGAAGCCCGCGAACAACACCCTCTTAAACAATGGAAATTAAGTCCTGTTGATAAAGCGTCATTAGATAAATGGGAAGACTATACTGAAGCTAAAGAAAGAATGTTTATTTATACAGATAAACCTTATGCCCCATGGGTTATTGTTAAATCAGATGATAAAAAAAGAGCTAGACTTAATGCTATCAGATACATTCTCAATAGTATTGATTACGATAATAAATCTCCAGAAGTTGCAATTCCACCGGATCCTTTAATTGTTGGCTCATCCTCTAAAATATACAAATAATTTTTCAACGATAAAATCAAATAATATATTGACTAATCAAGTCGATTTAAATATAATTGCTCTCATGTTTTGGGCCTATAGCTCAGTTGGTTAGAGCGCCGGACTCATAATCCGTAGGTCGTAGGTTCGAGTCCTACTGGGCCCACCAAACATTACATATCTTAAAGCTGTAATAATTTGTAAAATTACACTTAAAGCCAAAACATTGTCCTTATAGAAAATACTTAGCTAAATAATCATAAAATAGATTCATCTAATTCGTATATAAGATAGAATCCTGATGTTTAGAATCATCCCATATCTGTTCTTCATCCAGACTAGTTTCAATTAACTCAATAATTGCACCATTTTCTTCAATTATAGCAACCTTAAAGTCTCTCATAGGGAAGTATGGTTCTAAAAGAATATTCTTACCCTTAACAGCATCACATAGATTAGCTACTTTATATGCAATATGGGGCATCGTCTGAATAAGCTTATCTAGCGGGCAGTTTGGGCCAAAACGATGATACTGAACCCTCCCAGGCTTTTCTCCCCCTGATGTATACATATCCATTGTCGGACTATAACGCTCTCCATCTCTTGGCTCAGTAATAGGAATTCCAATATGATGATATTGATATTTCATAAATTCTCCAAAAAATTAAGTTGTAATAACAAGAAAAAACTTTGATTATAAAATAGCATCTAAATAGTTCTGCTTATCTCTTTTAGTAAGCCTGATTCTATTTTCATTCATAATTGTACCATGAAAGCTCTTATTCATTGCTTCTAAAACATCCATCATAAGCTCATAACATGTTTTAACATCATACTGCATATCTGCAAGTTTTTTAAAGTTCATAACCACCACTAGGGATTTAATAGACCCTTCCTTTTGTGACTCAAAAACTTGTGCCTCATTATCTGGTAAAACCGTGAATATTACATCATCATAATTTACTTTTTGGAAAACTTGCTCATCAGTATATTTAATACCATAATACTTCAAAAACATCGACAAATTATTGACATCAATCATATCAATGCCTTCAAAATAAAACAGTAAATACCCGTCTTTTAATAGAGGATATTCATCTTTAACCTCTTCAATATTGCTAAGACTAGATTTAGTTTGTTTGATAAGCTTTTCAGTAGACTCATTTTCTGAACGCTTTAGAGCCTCTTTTTGCTTAATACGGATAGCTTTTCGACACAGGTCTATTATGACCAGTACAACTAAAATTATAACTAAAATTAAAATCGTTGACATTAATTACTCTACTATAAACATTTTACTAGTCTATATTATATATACAAAAGTGTAATATTTTAAGGGTTTTTAATAATAGTATCTAAGACTTCAAGAATTTTCTCATCAGTATCCACTATCATGCTTTTATGTATTTTCGTGAACTCTTTTTGAATCATTTGATTTCGGTCTTTATCATCGAAAAGTCTTTTCAGTTCAAAATACAAGTTCTCAACGGTGCAGTTTTCTTGGATTAGCTCTTTTATTATCTCACTCTTATGCAGAATATTTGGAAATGCCCAGTAACTATGGCTTCCTACAAACAATCTTCCGAGAAAAGCTGAAAGCTTAGAAAGCTTATATCCAACAACCATAGGCAATTTATAAAGCATAGCCTCTAATGTAGCTGTACCTGAAGAAAGTAAACTAAAGTCTGCTGCCATCTGAAGTTCATGTGATTGACCATCAATAACTTTAATATCTAAATTATTTATTTGACTCTTATACTCATCAAACAATGGCTGTAGAGTTTGCTTAGCTAAAGGGATTACAGCTTGAAACTTATAACCACCTTCTTTTAACTTTTGAGTTGCCTCTAAAAACAAAGGCAGTAGCCGAGAAACTTCACTAGTGCGACTACCAGGTAATATTGAAAGTATTGGTAAATCATTTTTAAGACCAAGCTTATCTCGATATTTTTGCTTATCTATTTCTATTGGAATTGATTTAGCTAAAGGATGACCCACATAAATTGCTTCAAAATCATGCCTTTTTCTATAGTATTCAACTTCAAAAGGAAGCAAAGCTAGAACTTTGTCCGTAGCTTTACGGATTTTTTTAATCCTATATTCTCGCCAGACCCAGATTTTAGGACTGACATAATGTATAGTCTTTATTCCAACTTGTCTTAATTTTCTCTCAACAGTTAAATTAAAGTCTGGAGCATCTATACCAATAAAAATATCCGGCTTATTTTGCTTGAAATAATTAATCATTTTTCTCTGGATAGCTAATATTTTGAAGCCCTTAGAGATTATTTCCATAAAGCCAATAAGAGATAGTTGATCCATTGAGTAGTGACTAATAAAGCCTTCAGCTTGCATCTTAGGTCCACCAATGCCTTCAATAATAGCATTAGGATATTTTTGCTTGAGAGCAGCAACTAAAGAGCAGCCCAACTGATCTCCAGAAAGTTCACCTACAACTATGCCTATTCTCATTACCTTAAGATTCCACGCTTAGAATTACTCATTAAAGTTTCAAACGGTTTAATTACATCTTCATTTTTTGCCATCTCTTTAATAACTTCAGAAGACTCTTTAACCATTAAACCTCTGCGGTATAAAACCTTATAAGCTTCTTTAATAGCTTTAATTTGCTCTGGTGTAAAACCTCTTCGCTTCAACCCTTCAGAATTAATTCCACATGGAGTAGCACCACCAACAACCGCTGTTACCATAAGATATGGAGGCACATCCTTGCTTACAAGAGCCGCATGAGCTATAAATGCATGCTCCGCTACTGTGCAGAACTGATGCACGCCAACATTTGAGCTTAATATAGCATAATCCTTAATATGAACATGACCAGCTAAACCAACCCCATTGACTAAACTAATATTATTACCAACTTTGCAATCATGGCCAATATGAACATAGCACATAATAAGATTATTATTGCCAACATATGTAATACCAACTTCTTTAGAGGTACCACCATGTATAGTAGCACATTCACGGATAACATTATTATCACCTATTATAACCTGAGAAAACTCTCCCTGCTTATAGGTATAATCAATAGGATCATCTCCTATAGAAGCATATTGAAAAACCCGATTGTTTTTACCAAGAATTGCATTATCTCCAATAGTAACATGGCTTTTTAATTCAGTACCCTCACCAATCTCAACATTTGCACCAATAACGCAAAATGGGCCGATGGTAGCACTATCTGCAATCTTAGCACTTTCATGGACTACTGCTAAACTATGTATCACTATTAATAATCCTTATACGCTGCCATTAAGTCTGCTGAACAAACAACTTGATCATTCACTTTCACTACTGATTTTGCTGTACATACTATACTTTTAACTTTTATAACCTGTGATTCAATAATCAGCACATCACCAGGAACGACAGGTCTTTTAACTCTAACCTTATCAATTCCTGCTAACATAAATGTACGACGCTCGCCAACACCAGCTTTAGCAACAACATGAGAGAAAAGTTTTTCTGCCATTATTTCACCCAATATAGCTGTAGCTTGGGCCATAGCTTCAACAAGCAGAACTCCAGGCATAACTGGGAAATCTGGGAAGTGTCCATTAAAAAAATCTTCATTAATAGTGACATTTTTTTGAGCTACGATTGATTTATTCTCAACATCCCAATCTAAGATTTTGTCTAAAAGTGCGAATGGATACCTATGAGGTAAAATTTTTCTTATGCCTAATATATCCATTTGTTTGTTTTTATCATCAAACTGACTCATTGTAATAAATCCTTATTTGCTATTTTATTTTTGTTTCTAAATCTTTTACTCTTGCCATTAATTTATCAATTTTAGATATTCTGGCTACAAACCTCCCCCATTCTATACGAGGTTTGGCTTCAAACGCTGCATAATACATCCCTGGCTTTGTAACTGACTTTCCTACATTCGAAGCCCCACCAATAATAGCATTATCACATATATCTATATGACCTGTAATCGCAGACTGCCCCCCTATAAGACAGTTGTTACCAATAGTTGTACTCCCAGCTACTGCTGTAACTCCAGCCAAAGCTGTATTCTCTCCTATAACTACATTATGTGCTATCTGAACTAAATTATCAATACGAACACCTTTTTTGATTATAGTATCATCTATAGCTCCACGATCTATAGTTGTGCCAGCACCAACCTCAACATCATCATGTATCACAACACGGCCAAGTTGTGGAATTTTTGTCCAACTACCATCATCATCTCTGGCATTACCAAAACCATCACAACCAATTACTGAGTTTTGATGAATAATACAGTCGCTACCAATAACAATATCATAAGCGATAGAAACATTATTCTTAACTACAGATCTATCACCAATTATAGTACCTGCATCAACAGTTGCGCATGCTCCAATACAGACATCATCACCAATCACAACATTATCACCAATTACAGCATTAGCTTCAATTGTAATGTTATCTCCAAGAACTGCACTTGAAGCAATTACTGCCTTACTATGAATTTTACCGCTAGGTTTTGGGGATTTATCAAACAGTTCCATTACTTGAGCTAGTGCCATATAAGGGTTTGATAAAACAACCGCGTTAGTATTACAAAACTCAAGAGCTTCCTCTGTTATCAAAACAGCAGATGCTTTAGTTTCAGATAATTGAGATAAATATTTGGGATTAGTACAAAAAGATATATCTCCTGGGCCTGCTTGAGATAGTGTAGCTATTTTTGTAATCTCTACGGAAGTATCTCCTTCAACTCTACCATCAAGATTATTTGCTAAAAAATCTAAAGTATACATTTACTTCTCCTATCCGCGATTAACTAGAAGATTTATTCATAAGAACAACGACATCATTCGATATATCATCAATACCTTGTGAGTAAGCTAATGCTTGAGTTGTTACAACCATGTTGTAACCTTTTTCTTTAGCGATCTGACTTACTGACTTATCAAAAGAGGCTTGGAATTTCTTAGATAGTTCATCTTTTTTTGCATACTCTTTTTGCTGAAGGATTCTAGCTTTACCTGCAAATTCTTGTTGCTCTTGCTCAATAGCTTTTTGCTGTTGGGCCAACTCATCTTTTGTCATGGTAGTTGAGTTCTGCTGCAACTCATTAACCTTCTTCATGATTGCATTTCGTTGTTCTTGCAACTTTGCAGCCTGTGGCTTAAGGTCGTTTTCTAGCTTCTTAACACTTACAGAGCCTAAATCAGTATCGTTAAATATCTCAGAAGGGTTCACAACTGCTAATTTTGCTTCAGCATAAGAGCAAGTTACACTTACAATCGCTATAGATATCGCGCTAATTATTTTTTTCATTCTGCTTTCTCCTTGATTAATCAAACTACCTTTTTTAAAAATTCTGTCCTAATGAGAACTGAAATGATTGTGTCACATCACCTGTTTGGACATTAAACGGTTGAGCAAATGATACCGCTAAAGGCCCCATTGGAGACGCCCATCTAAACTCCACACCAACCGAATACTTCAAGTTAGACAACGATGGTGTAGTTTCTTGCTTAGGGGCTGGTGCTACGACACCACTTAGATCATAAGTGGTATAAGTATTACCAATATCAACAAAAGCTCCCACCCGCATATTTGAACTATCTTCAACAAATGGCACAGGAAATAATAAATCATAACCGTTATAAATATTAAGGTTACCACCAATTGAGTTTCCTGTCGAGCCATCAATCAAATTAATGTCTCTTAGACCAAGTGAACCCTGTAAGAATCCTCGTACAGATCCCCAACCACCACCGTAGAAGTTTTGATAAAAAGGTAGCTCAGCAGTTTTACCAAACCCTCCACCATAGCCAACTTTCCCCGTTATAGAAAGCGCTGATAAATCAGTATTTGGTATAGCTATATTATACTTCCCACCAAATTCAACTTTATAAGAGTTAATATTACTAATACCTGGTATATTTATAGTTCCATTTAAATCAATAGATCCACCATCAGTTGCAAACATGAATTTATTTGAATTATCAAAACTCCAACCACCTGTAACAGCTGGCTCATTGAAAACATTCCTACCTTGCTGATCTATAAACCATTTAACTATTGATGATTCATAACCATCTGATTGTTTAACTGTGTTGTTTGCAAATGTAAGCCCCCATGAAACATTACTAAATGTCGATATTGGCAAGCCATACATTAATCTAGCACCAAAAGTGTCTAACTGATATGCTGCAATTGCATTAGTTTTTGCGAAGTTTGAGCGGTTTGCATATGCGGATACACTTTGTGATATACCAGAAGTGGTAAAGTAAGGGTCTATATAACTAATGTCTAACTGTTGGAATGGTATTGATAACTGGGCATTTAAATTAAATGTATTACCTGTACCAAATACATTTGGCATATTTAGTTTACCACCAATCATAAAGCCATAAAGATCCGAGAATCCTAAACTAGCACTGACTGAGTTAGCATTTTTTTCTTTTATATTATAGTTTACATCAACGAGATCATCAGAGCCTTCAACAGGAACTAACTGCATATCTGCAGACTGTACATATGGTAACTGGTCTAATCTTCTCTGAGATTTATCAATTGCTTTTTTGTTGTACTTAGCTTGCTCATAGTACTGTAACTGTCTACGAAAAACATAATCATTAGTAACATTATTACCAAAGAAGTTTACTCTATTTACATATACTTTCTTGCCCGCATCAACAACAAACTTAAACGAGACTGTTCTTTTTTTCTTATTTACATCAGGAATTGGGTTTACAGTTGCAAAAGCATAACCCTTACTACCTAAAAGTGTTTTTATTGCCTCAGCACTATCGACTAACTTTTTCTTTGAAAAAACCTCTCCTTGCTTAAGCTGTATTAGAGCCTCTAGTTCTGATTTTGGGAGTATAAACTTACCATCCAAGCTAATTTTACCAACCTTATAAACCTCTCCTTCAGCAACATCGAAGGTTATAAATGAATGCTCTCTATCTTTTGTCATTGAGGCTTGTTTTGAAGTTACTTTAAAATCAAGATAACCCCTATCTAAATAGTAGTTTGTGACTCCTTGGACAGATTGATCCATAGCATTAGGTGAATAACTATCAAATGGCGCTAAAAAGCCCCATAAATTCCATAATGAAGGTACCTGAAATGCTACACTAGATTTTAAAGCTTTATCATCGTAATCTTTATTACCAACAAAATTTATCGCATCTATTGTCGCAGGCTTACCTTCTGACATTGTTAAATTGATGTCTATTCTGTTGTTTGGTAGTTTGCGAATATTCTCTTCAATCTTAGCCCCATAAAGACCCATTTGAGAGTACTGGCTAAGTAGCGATTGTTTTAATAAAAATAATGTATTTGGGTTAAATACATTACCTACATAAATACCTGCATCGGTAAAAACTTTCTCAAGATCTTCTTTCTTTAGTTTTTTATTACCACTAAAGTTAAAACCTGCGATAATTGGGCGTTCTTTTACATTTATAAAAAGATTACTACCTTTACGATACAAGTCAACACTATTAAAAAAACCGGTACCATAAAGATTATTAATAATCTGGTTTGTATCTTCTGGTGTGATATAACTACCTTTTTTAAAACCAAGGCGGCTTTTAACCACATCACTTTGCAACCCCTGCAGCCCTTCTATAGATACATCATCTAGTATAAAGCTGCCACCTTCAGCCCAGCTAGTACATGCAATACCCATAAGAAGAAGGATGAATACAAACTTCTTTTTTAAAAAAAACACCAACTCTTACCTCAAAATAGAACCCACATATTCACGAGCTTTTTCATCAATATTAAAAACTTCTTCTATGCTTTGCGGATTCTCAAACTCTAATTCTTCTATTACTTTTTTATTGATCTCAATAATATCTAAATACTTAATTCTCTCATCTAAAAATGCTGCAACTAATATCTCATTTGCTGCATTAAAAACTATATTTGCAGCATAATTTTTATCCTGCAAATTTTTAAACACTATAGCTAATGCTTCAAAACGCTCAAAACAGGCAGCTTTAAAGGTTAACTCGATGCTTGTGAAATCTAATTCAGCTACATTCACTTCCCCGCGCTTAGGGTAATACATCGCGTTTGCTATAGGTGTTTTCATATCTGGAACACCTAATTGCGCTAAAAAACTACCATCCACATATTTCACCATCGAATGAATTATACTTTGCGGATGAATTAAGACACGAAGTTTATCAGTTGTTACACCAAAAAGCCAATATGCTTCAATAACCTCCAATGCTTTATTTACCATCGTAGATGAATCTACTGATATTTTTCTGCCCATACTCCAATTAGGATGAGCACAAGCTTGATCAGGAGTTATATCAACAAGCTCCTTTAATTCCTTATTCTTAAAAGGCCCACCAGATGCAGTCAACACAATCTCTGAAACCTCTGGAGTAAATTCCTTTTTTGGATTATCTAAGCATTGAAATATAGCATTATGTTCACTATCTACAGGAATAAGTTGAGCATTATTTTTTTTAACTTCGTCTATCAGCAGATGACCTGCTGCGACTAGTGACTCTTTATTTGCTAAAAGAATTTTTTTACCTGCTTTAGCTGCAGCAAAGGTAGGTTTTAAGCCAGCGACCCCAACTATTGCAGACATAACCAAATCAACTTCTTTAGCACTCGCAACTAATTCAAGAGCACTTTCACCAACTAAAATCTTAGTTTTTGTAAGCTTTTCTAGTTCTAGCCTAGCATTTTCATCTGTGACAACAGCATATTTTGGATAAAACTCATTACATAAATCTGCTAGCTTATTAATATTGCTAAAGCCAGATAGAGCAAAAACCTCAAAGTCTTGAGAATCTCTAATTACAGCAACGGTGCTATCTCCAACAGAACCTGTAGCTCCTAATATGGTAATTTTGCTCTTATTAGACATTATAATTAATCTTCAACCTCAGTGTTTTCGATTGTTTCCTCAATCAAACCTTCCAACTCAGAGACCTCATCATCAAGCTCTTCATCACCTTGCTTAACAACTTTTAATCCAATAAGTTTCTCATTATTTCTAAGATTAATAAGTCTAACACCTTGTGCAGACCTACCACATTCTCTAACTTGATTTGAGTGCGTTCTGACTAAAGTACCATTGTTTGTAATCATCACAATATCTTCATCAGTATCCACAAGTACTGCAACAACCACACTACCATTTCTTTCAGAAGTAGATATTGCAATAACACCTTGACTAGCTCTCTTAGTTTTACGATACTGACTTACCGCAGTTCGCTTACCATAACCATTTTCAGTAGCAGCTAACACAATTCCTTCTTCTGGATCAGTAACAAACATAGATACAATTTTTTGACCATCTTGTAAACGCATACCCGTCACACCAGCTGCTGAACGACCCATAGCTCGTACATCTGACTCATCAAAACGAATAGCTTTACCAGCATTAGAAAACATCATGACTTGCTTGCTACCATCAGTAAGAGTCACATAAGATAGTTCATCACCATCGTTTAAACCAATCGCAATCTTACCTGTGCTCCTTGGGCGTTCAAACTGTGATAAATCAACTTTTTTAACACGACCTAATTTTGTTGCCATAAATACAAACCAACCTTCTGTAAACTCAGATATTGGCATTAATGCTGTAATTTTTTCATTTTTATCTAATGGTAAGATGTTATTTATAGGTCTTCCCTTAGATACACGACTTGCAACAGGGAAATCATAAACTTTTGACCAGTAAACGCGACCTAAACTTGAGAAACAAAGCATAGTATCATGAGTAGAAGCTAACATTAACTTAAAGATACTATCCTCTTCTTTAGTCTTAGTTGCTGACTTACCTACACCACCGCGTTTTTGAGCATTGTATGAGCTTAAAGGTTGAGTTTTAACATACCCATCCATAGATAAAGTCACAACCATATCTTCTTCTGTAATCAAATCTGCTCTTGTTAAATCAAGTCTTGATGACATAATTTCAGATTTTCTTTCATCGCCAAAATTATCCCTAATCTCAACCAACTCTTCTTTTATTACTCTGATCAACTCTTCTTGTGAGCTTAATATGCCAATTAGATACTTAATTCTTTCAATAAGCTCTTTAAACTCATTTGTAATTTTATCTTGCTCTAAACCAGTTAATCTATGTAGCCTTAATGCAAGAATTGCTTCTGCTTGTTCTTCTGTAAGATTGTAAGAAGCATCAGTTTGAATACCATAATGAGAAGCAAGTTCTTCTTTGCGATACATCTTAACATTAACACCTTCAAGCATACTCTTAACAAGTGAACCATTCCATGAACGATCAAGCATTCCTTCCTTAGCATCAGCAGGGCTTGGAGAAGCTTTAATCAACTCAATCATCTCATCAATATTTGCCAATGAAAGAAGTAAACCCTCTAAAATATGAGCTCTTTCCTTTGATTTTCTTAGTTCAAAAATAGTTCTACGAGTAACAACCTCTTTTCTATGCTTAACAAATTGCTCAAGAATTTCTTTAAGGCCTAAAAGCTTAGGCTTATTGTCACTTAAAGCAACCATATTTATACCAAAACTACATTGCAATTGTGTTTGAGCATATAAAGTATTTAAAACAACTTCTGGTGATTCATCTCTTCTAATATCAATTACAACACGAATACCATCTTTATCAGACTCATCCCTAAGCTCAGTAATACCGACCACCTTCTTGTCTTTAACAAGCTCAGCAATCTTCTCCACAAGTTTTGCTTTGTTTACTTGATACGGTATTTCAGTAATAATGATATGAGATTTGCCACTAGCTTCATCTTCTTCAATATTTGCCTTAGCACGCATTATCACACGACCACGACCTGTTTTATAAGCTTCCAGGATACCGTCAGTACCATTAATGTATGAGCCTGTTGGGAAATCTGGTGCAGGAATATATTCTACAATCTCTTCAATAGTTAATTGTGGATTGTCGATTAAGGCTAGCGTTCCATTTATGACTTCTGTCATATTATGTGGAGGAATATTTGTTGCCATACCTACAGCAATACCTGAAGAGCCATTAACAAGCAAATTAGGTACTCGCGTTGGTAATACATCAGGAACTAGCTCTGTATTATCATAGTTAGGTGAAAAATCTACAGTTTCTTTATCAAGATCAACTAAAAGCTCATGTGTAAGCTTCTGCATTCTAATCTCGGTATAACGCATTGCAGCTGGCGAATCACCATCAACAGAACCAAAGTTACCTTGGCCATCTACGAGTGTATAGCGAAGAGAGAAAGGCTGAGCCATTCTAACAATAGTGTCATAAACAGCCGTATCACCATGAGGATGATACTTACCGATAACATCACCGACTACTCTTGCTGACTTTTTGTAAGGTCGGTTATAGTAGTTAGATAGTTCATTCATCGCAAAAAGCACTCTACGATGTACTGGCTTTAAACCATCACGAACATCTGGTAATGCACGACCAACAATTACACTCATTGCATAATCAAGGTATGACTGTTTCAGTTCTTTTTCTATATTTATAGATGAGGATTCTCTAGGTACTAATGACATTATTTACCGCTATTATTAAAGATAATACATATACCCGATATTCTAGCACAATCACACATAAAATAATACCTTATCAAAAACCAACCAATACAGTCACAATGCTTTGCTTACACTGCCATTAACTGAAGCTTATGTACTAAACATATTTTGAGTGTCACAACTTAGATTGAAGAGCGAGTCAACACGGTGTAAGGAACTACTAGTAGTTTCAAATCTCGGTAACAACAGTAAATCTTATATTTCGAAATACTCATTCTTAAGTGCTATAATACTCGAAATTTTTAAGATAAATAGAGCAATCTAATGCCTACTATTTCACCGAAAGAAAATAAAAAAATAGCTCGCCAATGGCTAAAACAAATATCAGAGCCAGCAAAAAAACAAATAAAACAAACTGTTTTAATTTCGATAATTAGCGGAATGTTATTGATTGTTCAACTATACTTACTCTCAAGTATTGCTTATGATGCGTATATTTTAAAATTTAATCTAACAGAGCTGATAAACTCTTTCGTGATTATACTTACTATTGTGGTTATACGAGCTGGGTTAAGCTGGTTAAAAGAAGTTGTAAGCTATAAATCTGCTGTAATTGTCAAAAAACAATTAAGAGAGGATATAGTAACTCACATAGACAAGCTTGGGCCAGTGAAATCTAGTCAAACAGCAAATGCAAACCTTATTACAAGTGCAATGGAACAAGTTGATGGCGTTACAAACTATCTAACTAAATTTTTACCACAAGTAACTTTATCTGCAGTTATGCCGATGATTATTTTAGCTTTTGTTCTATATCAAAACATAGTTGCTGGAATTATCCTGCTAATATGCATGCCATTAATTCCACTTTTTATGATAATAGTTGGTCTTAGTGCAGAATCTGAAAGCCAAAAACACTTTAAAGAACTAGCTCGCATGAGCCTCACATTTTTAGATACTTTAAAAGGTCTCACAACTCTCAAACTTTTTAATAAAAGTAAAATACAAAGCGACAAAATATTTGAAGCATCTGATAGCTATAGAATTCGTACGATGAAGGTTTTAAAATTAGCTTTTCTTTCATCGGCTGTATTAGAGCTTTTCTCAGCAGCATCAATAGCATTAGTCGCAATTTACTTGGGTATGGGGTTTATTAATCAAGGCTCTGACAACCATATATGGTGGACGCTTGGAGATTTAAACCTGCAAGGAGCTTTGTTTATACTGTTACTAGCTCCTGAGTTTTTTATGCCATTACGAGAGCTTAGTACACACTACCATGCTAAAGCTGATGCCGTAGGTGCTGCACTTGAAATTGCTAAAATATTCGAGTTAAAACCAAATGAATCTGCAGATAAAGTATTTGATGGAAATATTAAAAACATCAACATAAAAAATCTTAGTGTGAGTTATGGCGATAAAAAAGTACTAAAAAATATTTCTTTGGATATTAAGCGAGGGCAAAAGATAGCTGTTGTAGGTGCTAGTGGTGCTGGTAAAACAACTTTTATAAACACACTGCTTGGGTTTATAGAATATAATGGAAATATAGCTATTACATCCTCTAACTCCAAAGAGCATGAGTTAAAAACTCTTACAGAAAAATCATGGTTAGAAAACATATCATGGTTGGGGCAAAACGCTTCTTTATTTAAAGGTTCTATAAGAGATAACCTACAACTTGCTAATCCCAAGGGTAGTGAAAATGAAATTCACAATGCGATTACCAAAGCGAATATCGACACATTCATCAAATCACTGCCAAATGGTTTAGACACACAAATCGGTGAACAAAACTTAGGTGTATCGGGAGGACAAGCTCAAAGATTAGCTTTAGCACGAGCATATATAAAACCTCACGACTTACTAATACTTGATGAACCAACTGCAAGCTTAGACAAAGAAAGTGAAACAAAGGTAATTAAGTCACTTACATCATCATGGCAAAATAAAATAGTAATTATGTTAACTCATAAGCTTAGTTTTCTTGAATGTGTCGATAAAATCATAGTCCTTGAGAATGGCAAAATAGTTCAACAAGGAAATTTCAAGGAGCTAGTTAACCAACAAGACAAAGCTTTTCACAATTTCTATAAAAATGAGGTGGTGCTATGAAAAATCTAATACCATTCATCAAACTTTTTAAAAACCAAACCCAATGGATGCTCTTAGGCACACTCCTAGCATGGTCTACTATACTTATGGGTATTGGACTAATGTCATTATCTGGTTGGTTTATATCTTATACAGGTTATCTTGCAACTACTAGCTATGCTGTAGCAAGCTCTTTTAACTACTTTTACCCAGCTGCTGGTGTACGAACCTTTTCATTAGGTAGAATTGTCGGCCGTTATGGTGAAAGAATACTAACTCACGAAGCAACTTTTAAAATTTTAACTGATGTTCGTGTATGGTTTTATAAGAAACTAGAACCTCTTGCTCCATCTCACCTATACAAATATAAAAGTGGTGATTTACTTTCAAGATTAGTAAATGATATTAGTGCCTTAGATAATTTGTATATTCGCATATTATCACCTACTGTTGTATTTTTACTATCAACTTTTGCTATATTTCTGCTGTTTTGTTTTTTTAGTGTAAAATTAGCGATTTGTACAGCTTTAGCACTTCTAACTACAGGATTTCTTATACCTGCTTTATCAAGCTTTATAGCTTATAAAAAATCTCACAAGTTAAATGAAATATCTAATGAATTAAAAACAGATATAACTGAACGCGTAAACTCTCTAGCTGAATTGAAAATATTTGACTTAGAAAACGCTCACCTTGAAAAAATAAAACAAGACAATGTTAGTCTACTAAATCAAGAAACTAAACTAAGTAAAATCAACGGGCTAGGTTCTGCCTTAATGACATTAAGCCTGGGCTTAACAATAATTATGGTAACAGTATTTGCAGTATCTCTAACAAATAATAACTCAATAAACGGTGCTTTTATTGCTCTTATATTTTTGGGAATTATGGCTGTATTTGAAGCGTTAATGCCTCTACCATTAGCCTATCAATATCTTGGAAAAACGCTTTCTGCCTCAAAAAGAATTTTAAATATTACAAATGCTAAACCCAATGTAGTATACCCAGAAAATGACATTGAAATAAAAAACAGTAATATTTGTTTTGAGAATATAAGTTTTGGCTATGTTAAAGGCTCTAGTGTGTTTAACAATTTTTCTCTTGAAATAAATCAAGATGAAAAAATAGCCCTCTTTGCTCCAACAGGTTCTGGCAAATCAACAATCATAAATTTACTAAATAGATTTTGGGATGTTGATAGCGGTTCAATTACTATTGGTAATAAAAATATAAAGGAACTCAGCGAAAACCAAATTAGGGATTTAATAACTACAATTAACCAATCACCACATATTTTTAACACAACGATTAAAGAAAACCTTTTAATTGCAAATTCAAACGCCACTGATGAAGAGCTGTTAAGTGCATTAGAACAAGTAGAACTTAAAGAACTTGTTGACTCTTTACCAAATGGCTTAGACACTTGGACTGGTGAGCTTGGAAGACACTTATCTGGTGGTCAACAAAAAAGGTTAGCTTTAGCTCGTGCCTTTTTACAATCTAAACCAATACTGATTTTAGATGAGCCAACGGAAGGTTTAGATAAAGAGACTGAACGGGTCGTTTTTGACAACCTTTGTAACCTGATGTCTAATAAAACAGTTATATTTATTACACATAATTCTAAACTTTTAGATAGGTTTGATAGAGTTGTAAATCTATAAACAAAGACTGTTAATTTGATCTAACTTTCCAAGAGAACAAAATGGCTGAGCTGAATCGAAGTTTTAGTTTCCTTAGATAAATAGCAAACATTTCGACAAGCTTAATAAACTTTTGCTATTGAGTTAATATTCTTAAATATTATCATTCAGATTTAAGTTCTCTTTGCATCAACTCTTTAACAACATCACGAACATCGACACCTTCATAAAGAACCTTATAGGTAGCAAATACTAACGGCATATCTACCCCATGTTTCTTAGCTAGTTTATATACAGCTTGAGCTGTTGAGTAACCCTCAACGACATTGTTTACTTTAGTAAGTGATTCATCTATAGAACAGCCTTCACCAAGATAAAGTCCAAACCTACGGTTTCGTGATTGATTGTCTGAACAAGTTAGCAATAAATCTCCAAGACAACTTAGTCCTAAAAAAGTCTCATCTTTTGCACCTAATTTATTACCTAGCTTTTTAATTTCAGCTAGCCCTCTAGTAATAAGAGCTGCATGAGCATTAACCCCAAAATTAAGTCCTGCAGCAACTCCTGCAGCAATAGCTAATACATTTTTTACAGCCCCTCCAACCTGAGCCCCAATGATGTCTGAAGTTGAATAACACCTAAATGTACTATTACTAAATAATTTTTGGACATATTCAGCGTATTCTATATTTTTTGAGGCTGAAACCACTGCTGTTGGCAATCTATTAGCAACCTCTTTTGCAAAGCTTGGTCCTGTTATTAAAGCAAAACTATGCTGTGGCAAAATTTGCTCAACCATCTCACTCAATAATGAATAACTATCATGACAAAACCCTTTTGTTGCACTTATTATATTTTGACGGGGTTGTATAATCTGCTTTAGCTTATTAAGCGTATCTTTGAATCCTGAGCTTGGTGAAGCTATCAAAATATCATCAAAATCAGCAATACAATCTTGCCAGTTTTGTATAGCTTGCAAATTATCAGGAAATTTTTCAATATTTGGAATATATTTAATATTATTGTGGTTTTCGATCATACTTTGATTATGCTCATCACGCCATGAGTTCAATCTCACTTGATGACCATTATAAGCAAGTTGTAATGCTAAAGCTGTGCCCCAAGCCCCTGCCCCAAGAACTAAAATATTTTTTTGCATGAGATTTTCTTAAACAAAATAAACTTATGAACTCTAATATATTAAAATTGAGCTAGATAGTAAACAGATAGAGGCATTATTTATAACTGAAGTTACACACTAAATATATTTTGAGTGTTATAAACTATATTGCAGCCATAATGGTAACATTCTCTTGATATCATTCATAAACTTAAATAGCCCAACATTAAGTTCAACATTACCACTAGGATCGATAGTTTTGCAAGGAAACGCAATACCAACCCCAAATAGCCCTGGTGCTATTATCCCTGTTGAAGAGTCGTATTTACTAAAGTCAACTCCCTCTAATATAGGTGTTCGTTGATTAAATCCTGTAGCATAGATAACTTTGTTATAGTTCGGTAAGTGCTTATCTATTTGCTCTTTTGTAGAAAGATATCGACTTACCCTTTTATCAAGATTTTGAGAAATATTTTGCCTAACCCACTTTGCAGTTTCACCTTTTAGGCCAGTATTATCGTAGAGTGTCCAGCCATCCATTCTTACAGCATAACGCAAAGGTTCTAAGTAAAAGTTTGCTATATCAGTAATCCCAGCTTCAATAAGGTTTCTAACTATAATCATTGCTGAGTGTGAAGATCCAAATACCGCTACTTTATCATGATTAGAAACTTCTTCGGCAAGAATACTCGGGGTTAGTGCTGAAGCTAAGCCTATTTCTTGACACCTTTCACTGTCATGAAGAGTTAAGGATTTAGGGGTGGAACCTGTTGCTAAAACAACTTTTTCAGCATAGTATGTTTGCTTATCTGAAACAAGATTCCAAGTACCGTTCTTCACATATTGCTCAGTTATATTAGCTTCGCAAGAATTAACCTTAGTCCTAAGATTATCAGTAACCCACCGTAAAGGTTCTGCAGCATTTTTTAAATGAGTAAAGCCTTCTTCATCTTGCGTATTCAAAACAAACTTTTCATTACATTCACTATAGTCAAAAGAGCCTATTTGGTTTAAAAAACTTAAAAACAGTTTCACACTAGTGTTACTACTAACTTCACACCACTTTTGTCCAAAATCCCCTACCTTAAAGTTAGGATCTATCCATAGTATATCTTTAGCATCAACATTATTATCCAATAACAGTCCTACAGTCGCAATACCTGCTGGCCCAGCTCCTATAACAGCCCATCTAAACTTATCTTTTAACATAAAAATCCTCAATTTCTCTATGTAACCTATATTATGATTCTTTTATCTAGATAAGAAAATCCAATATCTTATATATTGTATATCAGTAAAACTTATATTAGTATTTCTTATATACTATGAATTATGAAGCATTATAAATGAAAATATCCCTTAAACAACTGCAGGTATTTGTAAATACTGCAAAAACAGAATCTATAAGTACGGGTGCTGAGAGATGCTTCATCTCTCAAGCTGCCGCAAGCATGTCCATATCTCAACTAGAAAATCTATTAGGCTCTACTCTATTTGATAGAGTAGGTAAGCGCATTCGCTTAAATTCGAATGGTGAAAGCTTACTTGCCAAAGCAATACAGATACTAGATCAGGTAGAAGAGTTTGAAGCATTTGCTCTAAATGATAATTCTTTATCAGGCAAATTAGTAATTGGTGCTAGCACTACAATAGCAAACTATCTTTTGCCTAAATATATTGCAAAATTCAAAGAGTTATATCCTCAAGTTCATATCAAACTAATTAGCAATAATACCCAAGAAATTATAAATGAAATAGAAAGACTGAACTGTGATGTCGCGTTTGTTGAAGGTGAATGTCATAGCAATATGGTTTCTACCACTTTTTGGAGAGAAGATAATTTAAGAGTAATTGTTCGAGCAAACCACCCTTTAGCTAAAGAAACTGATATTACTGTTACAAAACTACTTGAATACCCATGGGTAACAAGAGAAGTTGGTTCAGGAACACACCAACTACTAATAAAAGCTTTAGGGGAGCATATAAAAAGCCTTAAAAAGGCTATCACCCTAAACTACGATGGTGCAAAAAAACAATACATTTATAACAGTGATGCTGTTGCTTGTTTATCAGAACTATCAATTGCAGATTCTTGGAATGGCGACAACTTCTCAAAACTAAAAATCAAAACTAACGAATTAGACCTTAGTAGAAATTTTTATAAGCTACTACACAAAAATAAATATCATACGAACCTAACTGAAACATTCTGTAAATTCGTTGAAAGTGACATATAAACTTGTATTTCATCAAAATAGCCTTATATTAATAGTAGATAACAAAAAAGGAGATCTAAAATGTCTATCGGAATAATTTTACTTATCATTGTTGTAATTATTGGTGCATATATTGTTATGACATACAATAAATTAATATCAGAAATTGAAACAACAAAAAATTCACAAAAGCAAATCGATGTGCAGCTAGATCGCAGATCTAAGGTTTTTGACTCACTTATCAATGTGGTAAAAAAATACATGGATTATGAGCAAACTACGCTTAAACAAGTAGTTGAACTTCGTAGTCAAGCAAATCAAGCACAAGCTGATGGCGATGAGAAAACTAGAATTGCAGCAGAAAATAAAATTTCTCAGTTTGCAAAAGGAATAAATGTTCAGTTTGAAAACTATCCTGAGCTTAAAGCTAATCAAAATGTAATTCAGCTTCAAGAAGAGATTACTTCTACAGAAAATAAATTAGCATATGCAAAGCAAGCTTTTAATGACTCTATCGAAAGATACAATGCTCATAAGAAATCTTTTTTTGCAGGAATTGTTGTTAATATTTTCAAAAAATTAGATGAAAACTTTGTGTACTGGAATCTTTCAGAAGAGAAAATACAGCAACTTGAAGAATCAAGAGTGGAGCTATAACAAATGCAAGAAAATTTGCAATTTGGTTCGGCTAATTGGCGTGAGGTTGTTGCTAAAAACACCCGAAAAACTTATTTCGTAATTGCGACATTTTTGGTAGTTTTTTTCTTGTTAGGCATCTTTGTTGATACTTTTTGGCGTTATAGTGAACTAGCTAATGCTTATTATCATACTTACGGGACACAGCTACCAATATCAAAGGTATTTATTGCTCTAGCGACTTTTCAGATCCCTCCAGTTGCCACTATGATAATTTTCGCCATAGCTGTTATATGGGTTCTTATTACATTTTCATCTTACGATAAGATAATGCTTTCAGGTACCGAGTACCAAGAAATTTCACCAGATAACCAAGATCCTCTTGCGCGTAAAATATATAATGTTGTTGAAGAAATGAAGGTAGCTGCTGGTATGAGATATATGCCTAAAGTTTTTCTCATCGAAGCAAATTATATGAATGCTTTCGCATCAGGCTACTCTGAAAAATCTGCAATGGTAGCTATCACAAATAAGCTAGCTAATGCTTTGACTCGTGATGAGCTACAAGCTGTAATGGCTCATGAGCTAACACATATTCGCAATCAAGATATTAAGCTAAATCTATTTACAATGGTTTTATCTAATATGATGCTGATAATCATGGATTTCTTGTTTTATTCAGCACTATTCTCCGGAAATAACAACAGTAGAGATAGTAAAAATAATAATGCTGCTGCATTTTTTATCATAATAATGATACTACGTTATATGTTGCAGATATTTACTATATTTATGATGCTATTTTTAAGCCGTACCCGTGAATACATGGCAGATGCTGGAGCTGTTGAACTAATGAGAACTAATGTCCCTATGGCAAATGCACTACTAAAAATATCTAATGATAGCAAATCTGCAGAGGCTCAGCATAGCTACAAACATAATAAAAATGAAAACTTGCGTAGAGCTTCATATATTTTTGATCCGCTGAGTGCTGGTATTAGTGGTGGTGACATGTCTGATTTATTTTCAACTCACCCATCTATTGAAAAAAGACTTGCTTCTATGGGTGTTAAAAAGAGCTAACAGCTATAATAAATGCCTTCACTTATTGCTTATTCTCTCGCATTTAATTAAATGAGCTCTATGGCCAAAGCCATAAGAATGATAGTGCTTTCTTATACATTATGACAAGCTGTATAAACATCTCCTTCAATAGCTCTTAGGCTTGGATGCTCTTTCTTACAAATATCTGTAGCTATCTTACATCTTGTGTGAAATGCACAACCCTTAGGAGGATTTAGTGGTGATGGTAACTCTGCTTTTTCTAACTGAAACCTTCTTTGTTTTGCTAACTTTGGATCTGCAATCGGGATAGCATCTAAAAGAACCTTTGTATAAGGGTGTACTGGGTTTTTATAGATATTTTCCTTAGGAGATACTTCTACAAGACTACCTAGATACATCACAAACAATCTATCAGAAATGTGCTTCACAATACTCAAGTCATGAGCTACAAATAATATCGTAAGCTTAAAATCTTTTTGCAACTCTTTAAGAAGGTTTACAACTTGAGCTTGTATTGATACATCTAATGCACTCACAGGCTCATCACAAACAAGCAGTTTTGGTTCACAAATCAAAGCTCTTGCAATACCTATTCTTTGGCACTGTCCACCAGAAAATTCATGAGGGTAGCGATACATTTGCGACTCACTTAAACCAACTTTTTTCATGATAGAAAGCACTTTCTCATCTACTTCCTTTTTACTTAGATCTTTATTGAAGTTAATCAATGGTTCAGCAATGATATTTCTAACAACCATTCGCGGATTAAGACAAGCAAATGGGTCTTGGAAAATCATTTGAATATCTCTTCTGACGCTTAGCCACTGCTTATGTGATTTGTACTTATGAAGTGGATGCTCACCTTTCCAGATAACTTCTCCATTAGTGATATCATTAAGCCCAATCAATGCTCTTAGCAGTGATGACTTACCACAACCAGACTCTCCTACGATACCGATAATCTCACCCTCTTTCACATCAAAGCTTACATCATTTACAGCTGTAACCTTTTGAGTGACTTTACCTGTGATAGTTTTCTTTATTGGAAACTCTACAGTTAGGTTTTTGACTTCTAAAACATTCATCTATCTATACTCCTTAACAAGGTGACAAGCTGTACGCTGATCTCCCATCGAAATCAAAGCAGGATTAACATCTCTACATATACCTTTTGCATAATCACACCTTGTAACAAAAGGACAACCTTTTGGCATATTGTGAATATTTGGTGTTTCCCCAGGGATAGTCTGTAAAACCTCTACTTCCTTAGTGATACTTGGCATAGTATTTAGTAGACCCTTTGTGTAGGGGTGCTGCGCTTTTGTAAATATATTATCTACCGTACCTTGCTCCATAACATTACCACAATACATAACCATCACATCATGACAAATCTCCGCTACCACACCTAAATCATGTGTGATAAACAGCATCGACATGTGAAATTCTTTCTGTAAGTCTGCCAATAATTGTATAATCTGACCCTGTACCGTTACATCAAGAGCCGTAGTAGGCTCATCAGCAATCAATATCTCAGGATTGCACAGTAAAGCCATAGCTATTACAACTCTTTGACGCATACCACCGGAAAACTCATGCGGATATAAGTTGAGCCTATTCTTTGCATCAGGTATTTGCACTGCATCTAGCATCTGCAATACCTTTTGAGTAGCGTCTTTTCGAGACATTCCTTTATGAATTGTCAAAGGCTCTAATAACTGCTTGCGAATATTCATGTATGGATTCAAAGAAGTCATTGGATCTTGAAATATCATCGAAATTTTATCGCCACGGATTTTATTTAGGTTATTAACTGGCATATTGATAAGGTTTTGTCCATGAAATAGTGCCTCGCCAGATGCAACAGCATTACCAGCAAGTAAGCTCATAAGTGATAATACCGTTTGGCTTTTACCAGATCCTGACTCGCCAACTATACCTAGGGTATGACCTTTTTTAAGATCAAAACTAATATCCCTAACAGCTGAAAATACTCCATCATCAGTTTTGAAACCGACATTTAAATCTTTAATTTGAAGTGCTAAATCTTCCATTATCATCTACCTCTTGCTCTTTGGATCTAGTGCTTCTCTCATTGCATTACCAACAAAGTTTAGAGCCAATAAGGTTACAGTTAAAAATGCCGCTGGATATACTAATAACCACCAGTAGCCTAAAGTTATATATGATGCACCATCACTTATCATCTCACCCCAGTCTGTCATTGGTGGCTGCACCCCAAGACCTAAGAAACTCAAAAATGCTGATAGCATAAGCACTGTAGGAATTGTAAGAGTTATATATACGATGATAATACCAATAAGGTTTCTGATGATGTGCTTAGTCACAATTTTACGGTTTGTAAGACCTGCAACCTTAGCAGCTTCAACAAATTCTTTATGTCTAAGTGCTATAGTTTGCCCACGCACAACCCTAGCTACATCAAGCCAAGATACTACACCGATAGCTACAAATACTAATATAAAGTTTCTACCAAATAGAGTAACTAACAGTATTGCAAAAAACAAAAATGGTAAAGCATATAATGCATCTACAATCCTCATCATAATGCTATCTACCTTACCTCCTACAAACCCTGCAAAAGCTCCCCATAGTGTACCAATTACCACTGAAACAACTGTTGCTACTATAGCTACCTCAAAAGAGATCTGACCACCTACAAGTACTCTTACAAAAACATCTCTGCCGATAGTATCTGTGCCAAAGAAATGCTGAAATGATGGTGCTTGAGTTGTACCATATAAATCTATATGAGAAAAATAGTTATCTGGATACAACCATGGCACAACAAAACATGCAACCAAAATAAAAACTATCACAAATAGTGAAATCGTAGCAACTCTATCCTTTTTAAATCTTATAAAAGCATCTTGAAAAAGACTCTGCTTATTATTTGCCATTATTTTATCCTCGCTTTAGGATCTATAAATCCATATAAAACATCTACAATCAAATTAAAAATCACAACTAAAATACTGTAAATAATAGTTAAAGCTAAAACAATAGCATAATCTCTGTTTGTCGCAGCATTTACCATTTGTGTACCCATACCTGGTAATGCAAAAACTTTTTCAATAATAATAGTACCTGTCAAAATACCTGCTGCTGCTGGACCTAAGAATGAAATGGACGGCATCAATGATGGTTTGATCGCGTGTACAAGCACAATTCTTTTTTTAGATAACCCTTTAGCATAAGCTGTACGAATAAATGGCGAGTTAAGTGTCTCAATGATGCTATTTCGTTGAATCTGAGCTAATATACAAATAAATGGTAAACTCAAAGCCACAACTGGCAAGATTAAATGACTAAAGTCCATACCCCACTGACCTGGTGGTAATAGATGAAATTCCACTGCAAATATAAGTACTAAAACTGGAGCTGTAATCACTGTAGGTATTGCAATAAATGTCACAGAAAAAATACTCACGATTCTATCTACAATACCATTTTGTTTAAGTCCTGCAATAGTCCCTAGTGCTAAGCCAAAGATAGTTGTTACAACTAAAACGATACTACCAAACTTCACAGACAACCAAAACCCACTATCTCCATCTGTTGGGAAAATAAGGTCATTCACCGATGCACCGATATTTTTATACGACAGACCAAAATCAAAATGAAATATTAGGTTTTTAAGATAATTCAAATACTGCTGCCATAACGGTAAATCCATACCATACTGATGATGTAGCTTGTCTAGAACTTGCTGGCTCATTGCTCGATCTGAAGAAAATGGGTCTCCCGGAGTTAAATGTACTAGTAAAAAGGTAATTGTAATCACAAAGAATACTGTTGGAATTGCTCCAAATATTCTTTTTAAAATAAATTTCATCATAATAATTATACCTTAGACTGTGTTATCGAAAGCTGCTTAGCCCTGTATCTACCCATTACATTCTCTTTAGGTTTAAACCCTTTCACATAAGGTTGTACAAGCTGTATAGCTGGTTGAGTAAATAGCGGTATCATCGGATATCCTGCCGTTTGCTTGATAATCAATTGGCGCTGCAATTCATAAAACTCTTCCTTTGAATTAGCAACTAGTGATTTTTTATATATTTTATCTGCTGCTTTATCACAATAGTCACCTTTGTTGTTATCACTATGACAAGTATACATCTCAGTATAAGTATTTGGCTGATTAAAATCTGCAATCCAAGCCATTCTACCAACATCAAAATTACCGTTCTTTAGACTATCTAGATAAACTTTCCAGTCTTCATTAAATATATCAATCTTAACTAAATCACCGAAGTCTTGCTGCCATGAACCTTGTAAAACTTGAGCCATTAAACGATTAACATCAGAAGTGTTAAAGTTAACAGTAAATTCTAGTGGATGTTTTTTTGAATACCCTGCTTCTTTAAGAAGCTCTCTTGCCTCTCTTATTCTTTGAGGTATTGGTTGGTTTATCCAATCGTAACCAGGAATATCTTTTGCTAAGTCTTTATATCTATCACCAGCTACAGCTTCTGGTACAACTAAGTAAGATGGTACAACTAATCCCTTTTTAACCCCGTTCGCTATACCTTCTCTATCTATAACCATACTTAAAGCTTTACGCACTCTTATATCTTGAAATTTAGGGTCTCTCATATTAAACACAAAGTAAGCTTGAGAAAGCATTGGAGCTGGCTGAAATTGATTATTTGTAAAATTCTCTTTGTACCAATCTGCTGTATTTGCTGGTAATGAATTATAAGTGATACTCTCTCCACCCGCTTTATAGTTTTCTAAGTCACTAGAAACATCTGCTATCATCAGATATTTCACGGAATCAATACTTACATTTCCAGCATCCCAATAGTTAGGAGACTTTTCTGCTAAAGCGTAGCCATTATGAATCCATTTAGTTAGTTTATAAGCACCATTACTTATAATTGTACTAGGCTTAGCAGCCCAAGTATCCCCATATTTATCTATCGCTTTTTTATTAACAGGAAAAAAAGCATAAATAGTAAGTGAATCTAAAAATGTTGGATTAGGTGCTGCAAGTGTAATTTGCAAAGTATACTTATCTAAAGCCTTTACACCTAATGTATCTGGGGACTTTTCACCTGCTTGAATAGCTACTGCATTAACTATAGGATTAAAATACGAAGCATAAGCACGAGTTAGAGTAGCTGGAGTTACAGACCTTCTATATGAATACACATAATCTTCTGCAGTTACAGGATCACCATTTGTCCACTTAGCATTTTCTCTTAGATGAAATGTATAAGTCCTACCATCTTCTGATATATCCCAGCTAGATGCTCCTGTCGGTATAACTTCTGATTTCTGATTATAATCAACTAAACCTTCAAAGATATCTTCAATCACTCTGCTTGAACTATTATCCGAAGATTGTTGCGGATCTATCGAAGGCATATCGGTACCTATATTTACAACTAACTGATTGTTGTCTTTTGTAAGCTGTCCAGAGTATGCATCATCGCTACTATTTGAATCATTAGAACAACCTGCTATTAGAATCAAACTAACAATAGATGTTAATATTAATGTTTTTTTGAACATAATTATGAATAAATAAATATTGGTTCATTCCAATTTAAACCATTGATTTATAAAACTCAAATGCTTTATGCCAATACTAATACAATTTAGTAAGATATTGAATTTGGAACTATATGCAAAAGTTATTTATTTTTTAGCTTTAGATGAGCTAGTATTTTGGTCGCTTAATTCTAATTCTAGTTTTATCCTAGCCTTATCTGGAGTCATAAAATATGAGGGAATAGTTCCTAGCTTGTCATCAAGATTATTATAATTATATGTATTTTCTCCAGATGGAACTCTACTTGATCTTATTACAACTACACCTTTTTTAGTTAACTTAGAAATTACACTCCATACATCAGAAGGAATATTACCATCTCCTAAACCAGCTACTACCAATCCCTTTAGGTCTTTATCTTCAAGCAAATAATCTAATGAGTCAGAAGGCATCCCCTCCCATGTAGAAGCTATAACCACTTTAGGAACAGATTCACCAGGAATCTTATAGTACTTCTCTGGGTGATATGTAAAAAAATCAACTTTACCATCAGTAACTGTACCTAATCGACCTTGCTTAAAAGCATCCACATTTGTGGTGTTCATTTTCTGTACATATTTAGCAGAATAAATACTATCATTCATAACAACCATTACATGCTTATGCTTACTCAGGCCTACTGAAATTGCATTATAAAGGTTTATGGGCCCATCAGAAGAAAGTTGATCTGAACCTCTCATACTACCGACAATAACAATTGGCTTCTTAGGGTGAATAGTAAGAAATAAAAAATAAGCTGTTTCTTGCATAGTATCTGTACCGTGAGTAATAACTATGGCACTTATATTTTTATCATCATTATACTTCTTAACTACTAACGCCAGATCTCTAATGTCTTTATAAGTGATATTTCCAGAATCCTTATTAAAAACCTGTTCTGTCTTAAATTTCACTCCTATAAATTTTGAAGTGATTGGCTTTATTAAATCTAATACCGATACTTTGCCAGCAGTATAAATACTACTAGTATTTGACCCACTATCTGAAACAGCTGAGATTGTGCCTCCAGTACCTAGAACAATAACTTCAGGCTTATTAGCAAATGCTGTAGCAAAGCCTATAGCCAACATTACTATCATTAGTAAGTTTTTAAACATATTCATTGTATTTATTCTCTTTTTTAATTTTTATTAATTGGATTTAAGAAACTCTAACCAAATTAGCAATATCTGCTAATAAAATTTTTTGCCCAACATCACTACCAAAATCTACGGTAAAAAACTCTTTTGAGCCTTGTGCTTGAGCTTTTACAAATATTCCTTTGCCGAATATCTTATGAAAAACTTTATCGCCTTTTTTAAATTTATTATCTTTTGAGTTTGATTTTAAAAAGTCAAATGGTGATGTACCAAAGCTTGTCTTAGTTTTTTGTCTAGCAGGTGATGCTTGTCTTGTCGCTTTTGCTTTACTTATATGCTCATCATCAATTTCTGCGAGAAATCTTGATTTCACTTGAAAACTACTTCGCCCAAATATGTTACGAACTTCAGCATGGCTTATAGTCAAAGCCTTCATAGCTCTTGTAATTGCCACATAAAATAATCGGCGTTCTTCTGCTAGTTTTTCTTGAAGCTTGTTAGAATGCTCTCCATCAAAAGCTTGCTCTGAATTAATCACTGCACTAGGAGGAAATACGCCCTCTTCTGCAGCAACTATAAACACATACTTAAACTCTAGTCCTTTTGATGCGTGGACTGTCATCAGCTGTATGCTATCTACAGTATCATCAGCCTGCATATCTCCAGCCTCAAGTACTGCAAATGATAAAAATTCCTGAAGAATATCAGTATTGTCATCAAGTAACTCAATTTGTGGCTCAAAGTCTTTAGCTGCACTTATAAGCTCTTTTAAATTGTCTATTTTTTGACGGTCTTTTTCAGTATTTTTTTCTTCATAAGATGCAATAAGTCCACTATCTTCTATTACAACCTCTAGAAGTTTATCTAAGCTTAAATCTGCTACTTTTGCAGATATTTTTTCTATAAGAGCGATAAATTTAAGGAGCAATCCCACCGTGCGTTTTGTCAAAAGATCACGTTGTACAACCTCTATAGTCGCTTGCCAAAGTGACAGCGAGTTTATCTGTGCAAAGTTACGAATAGTTTCTAAAGTCTTTGCTCCTAGACCTCTTGTTGGAGTATTAATAATTCTCTCAAAAGCTAGATTGTCTGCCTTTGAAACTGCTAGTCGTAAATAAGCTAAAGCATCTTTTACTTCTGCTCGATCAAAGAACTTGAAGCCTCCGTATATTCTATAAGGAATACTTCCATAAATACAACTTTCCTCAAGTACACGCGAAAGGTAGTTTGAACGATACAAAATCGCTATATCATTATAGTCTGTACCATTTGCGTGTAAATTACGGATTTTATCTATTATGTACTTGGCTTCATCGCGTTCATTTACAGCTGTATAAACATCGACTTTCTGCCCCTCTTCGGCTGCTGACCAAAGCTGTTTTGACATTCTATTATCATTGTTTTTAATCACTGAATTTGCAGCATTTAGAATATTTTTTGTCGAACGATAGTTTTGCTCTAGCTTTACAATATCTACATCTGCGACATCTTTTATGAAACTATGAATATTATCGACAACAGCGCCACGCCAGCCATATATAGACTGATCATCATCACCTACTGCCATGATGTAGTTATTATCAATTAAAAGCAGTTTCAACCACTTATATTGGACACTATTTGTATCTTGAAATTCATCTATCAAAATATACTTAAACATTCTCTGATAGTATTCTCTTAACTGCTTATTCAAGCTAAATAACTCATATAAGTAAAGTAACAAATCAGCAAAATCTAAAGCCTGCTCAGTCTGTAGTTTTTCTTCATAAGCTTTATATATCGCATTATAATGAGAGTCATACTGTCTTGAGAGTTTATTACTCCTTATAGCTTGATCTTTTTGCTTGTTAATGAAGTTTTGTAACAATTTTGGCGGATATTTTTTATCATCGAGTTCTAGCTCTTTTATCACTCGTTTTAAAAGTTGAGCTTGCTCGTCCTGGTCAAGTATACGGAAGTTTTTGTCTAAACCTAACTCATGTGCATGCTTACGTAAAAGTCTATGAGCTATACCGTGAAAAGTCCCTATCCACATTCCAAAAGCTGAAACTCCAAGCATACTACTTACTCTAGCCTGGATTTCTTTTGCAGCTTTATTAGTAAATGTAACAGCTAGGATATTCTCAAGGTCAGCCCTACCTTCTCTACAAAGATAGGCTATACGAGAAGTAAGAACTTTTGTTTTACCACTACCTGCACCTGCTAGTATAAGAGAGTTACGGTCTTCTAAAAGAACAGCTCTGCGTTGCTCTGGGTTTAGATTATTAAGAAACTGATGTTTTGACATTCTATAAAATATTTTTAAATTACTGAAAGTATTTTAACAGAAAATAATTCACTATTCTGAGCTTTCAAAAGTAAGTTTATACGCATAACAAGACTGTGCCACAAATACTATTGTTACGCTTAAAAGTACAGCCAATGCAATTCCCGTCTCTTGATAAATATAACCAAAGATACTAACTGCAATCACAAGCAGTATCATAAGTAGTAATGAACTAGATACTACAAACTTATTTTTCTTCATGTATATAAGAGTAGGTGCAGCCAAACACCCCGACATTATTACACATTGCATTACCATAAATATAAGCAATATATTTTCACCGACTATATAATCTTTGCCATATAAGAATAATACATCTCTTCCAAATACAATTGTAAGCAACACTATAATAAAACTCGCGATACTCATTGCAGCAAGATTCTTATTAAATACATCTCTAATTTTAAACAAATCATTATCATTTATAGCTATAGCTATAGGTGTTAAGGCTATAGACTGTATGCATGCTAAAAAGATATTTGCTATTAGCTGAGAAAATGATGCTGATGTTGCAAACACTCCTACACTTCCTTCATTTGCTAAGAAAACCTCAGCACCTATAATCGCCAGATAAGGAACTGTAAATAAAGCTAATGTATAAGGAAGCCCAGACAATCCTGAACTTAACCACTTTGTATACTCAATTTCCTCTGTCTTTGTAAAAAATAGTCTCATTCTCTTAAACAACAAATAAAACATAACTACAAATGCAATGACCCATGGCACCATAAATAAAACTACCGCAGCATACGAGTTCCTAAAGCTTTCATCAAAAAACATTAAAGCTGCTAGAAATAGCATCGAAAAGTTTATTATGATCTTATAAATGACATTTGCTAACACCGGTTTTGAAAACCCAATAAGCACCCGATAAAAAAAGAAGGAAAGCGCCATAAAAGGTATAAATATCACTGCAATAAATACTGGATGAGGATTTTTAAATAATAAAATATCCTTAGAAATCCAATAGCCAATAAATGCTATGATGTAGTAAAAAATTGTTAGTAACCCAACAACACTAAACACATACACAAAAAAGGCTTTTACTACACCATTTTCTTTAGCTTTAACGGCAATAGCAATCACATTTATAGCCGTAATATCTGCTCCAAGCAGACAAACTATATATGCAACACTAGCAACACTATATGCTGCTGAGAAATCACCAAACTTTTCAGAACCTAGGTATCTAGCAACTATGATTGTTGCCAAAAAAAATGATACCGAAGCTAACAACTGAATCAAAAATAATAATAGACTTCTTTTCATTTGCACCTCGAATAAAATTACTATTTATTTTTAAAAATATGTCTTATTAACTTTGCAACCATCAAGTGTGAGCTTATATGCGTACAATATTTGTACTAAAAACACAAAACTTACAGACAATAATACTGCAAAGGCAATTCCTATTTCCTGGTAAATATAACCCAAAAGACTGATAAATGCTATAAGCAAGATAATAAGTAGTAAAGAGGTAGATGCTACAAACTTATTTTTCCCCATATAAATAAGAGTAGGTGCTGCTAAACACCCCATCAAAATCACGCACTGAGTGATAATAAACATCAGCAAAATACCTTCATCAACAACATATTCCTTACCATATACTGATAGTATATCAGCGCCATAAAGTAAAGTTATCTCTATAAGAATAAGACTTAACAAGGTTATATTAAGTGTATTTCTATTAAAAATTCGTCTGATTATTATATATTTTTTATCGTAAAGTGCTTCAGCTATTGGCTCTAGATCGACCGATTGTATACATGCAGAAAAGTTTGTTGCTATTAGTTGTGAAAGAGCTATCACTGTAGCAAAAATACCGACACTCTCTTCATTATTAAGAAACACTTCTGCTCCAATAATTGACAAATAAGGTATTGTGAGTAGAGCTAGAGTATAAGGTAGTCCTGAAAGGCCAGAACTAAGCCACCCTGCATAATCAATTTTTTCAGGGTTACAAACAAATATTTTCATTCTCTTAAAGAGAAACAAAGCCATAATACAAAGAGACAATATCCATGGAATCATAAACAGAACAACTGCTATATGTGAATCTCTAAAAAACTCATCATAAAACATCAAGGACGCTAAAAGTAACATTGAAAAATGTATTAAAGCTTTAAAGAGAATATTAGCAAAAACTGGCATTGAAAAAGAGATAATAACTCTATAAAAGAAAAAAGTAAGTGCCATAAATGGTATAAATAATACAGCAACAAAAACTGGATGATCATCTTTGAAGTATAAAATATCTTTTGCAACTAAATATCCAATAAAAGCTATCATATAATATATAATGCTTAAAAGTGCTACCACAGTAAATACATAAATCACAAATGCTTTAATAACACCATTTTCTCTAGCTTTAACTGCTGTCGCTATAACATTTATTGCAGTCATATCAGCACCAAGTAAACATACTATATAAGCGACAACTGCCACACTATATGCCGCTGAGAAATCTCCGAAATCTTCTGGTCCAAGATATCTAGCAACTACAATTGTAGCAAGAAAAAATGATATCGAAGAAAACAGCTGAATCAATAGTAGAAATAAACTTCTCTTCATGCTTCCCCTTATATTTTTAGTAAAACTTAATTACTTTGCTTATACTTGTTGCATTTAATCTCTAGTTTTTTACTTCATTATTTTCAAGTACTACTTTCGATACTTCTATAGGAACTTCTATATTATTCTCTTTTAACTTTTCAAAAACCCTTGCTCTCAAGTCACTCTCTATAGCTAGCTGCTGGACTTTATAGCAAAATGCTCTCAGAGTGAAATTAAGACTATAATCACCATAATCTTCAAAAACAACAAATGGTTCTATATCTTTAAGCACCCTATCATGATTTTTTGCAACATCATAGAGCACCTGTGATACTGCTCTAGGGGCGCTATTGTATGCAACTTTAACTTTTAAAACGATTCGACTTATTGGGTTAAAGGTTTCATTTGAAATCACATCACTCATAAATAAACTATTTGGAATAATAAGTGTTTTACGATCGAAAGTTTCTACATGTGTTGATCTAAGGCTGATTTTTTTTACTTCTCCAAGCTCACTATCTACATTTATCCAATCACCTATTTTGACAGGTCTTTCAACCAAAAGCATAAGTCCTGCAAAAAAGTTTTTGATAAGATCCTGTAATGCAAAACCAAAACCAACAGATAAACCACTTACTATAAATGCTAGTGATGTACCACTTATTCCAAACGAGTATATAAATATTACCAAAGAAATAAATATGCCTAAATAACCTATTGCTGTATTTATGGCCTTGTGTGTACCATCATCAATATTTATATAAGGTAAAATATGCTTATTAGATATGCTTTGAATAACTCTTGAAATAACTAAACATACTACAAGTATAAGAATAGATTCTAAAATATTTAATATCGCAAAATGTTTCTCACCTGCAATATTAAAACCATAGTAATAAGCCTTATAAACATTATCTGCAATTTGATGATAAGGTATGCCTATCTCAAGAAGAACTAAAATAATACCTACGATAATAAAAATCATTTTGATAATTGTTCTTGTCCAATACTCAAAAATACTCTCATTCTTCGAATCACGGACTTTCTTAATTACAAGCTCACTATAATTAGATGTTTCTTGTAGTTTTGCTAGGAACATATAAATCATTATAGTTAAAACACTATACAATGAATAAAAAACCACAAAAACAAACATTATTCTAAGTATACTAATGATTACACCAGCTATTAGATTATCTGAACCAATAAAAGATAAACTTAAATAAGCAACTGCTAAAATAAATATAATAAATCTCACAGCATTCTTATAAACACTTAAACCTTTAGTTATTGAATATGAACTACGCATTTTTTGCACAACTTTTATTGCCACAAAAACTAAAAGTAAACTAAATATAAATGATATAACCGTATTTCCTTGAGCTCCATAGACAGGGTTATATGCAGCAGAAACGGAAAAATAATCTACCCCATGTATTGATAATAAACATAAAAGTATAAACACATAAAGCTGTAACCAAAATACTGTTACACGCCTCATATTGACCCCAAGTATCTTAAGTAGAATAAATATAATATTTTGAATGACCAAATATATAAAAATTATATGATTTCTTTCAACCCAACCAAACTCTACAATTACAAACTTAAGAATTCCAATAGTAATTAAAGATGCTACAAATGTGCACCAGAAAATTCGCAAAAATATGTTTATTTTATTGATTAGTTTACGATCTTTATAAGTGTTTAATCTACCTTCAACAAAACGCATATTAATTGCAAATAAATATACACAAATGTTATACACTATAACAGCAAATATCGCCGATAAAAAAAATGGTATAAACTTGTTATGCTTTTCTATATTTTGCTTTATTTCATTAATGCCTTTTTGCCAAGCACTTGTATAGCCAAGAAAGTTATCTCTCCTTAATATACCCTTATTACGCGATTGTATTCGCATTTGCGTAACTTCACTTAATCCTATATCTATAATTTGCTTTGAATCGACGATATAAGCTTTAGCTTCTTCTAACTTATAGAGCTTTGATTTAATAAAATCATATCTATCTCTAACGACTTTATTGGTAAATTCTTGTCCATGTTTGATTAAAGGAGCGTATGTTTTTAGCTGTCCTTTTCGTAATGCTATTTCTTTATCCACTTTATTCTCAAGTGCTATTAGCTGATTAAAACCTTTTAGCGCTTGCTCTCGAAACTCATAAAGCTGTTGCCCACCTATTACCTCATCATTCTCATCATCTGCAATATAGTCTGCCAAAGGAGCTAGATTTGACATAATAATATCGGTTTTCTCAATAATTGTTTTACTATCATTTGAATACTCTATTTTTGAGTAAGAAATATCTATACTCAGTAACAAAAGTATAATAGAAAAAAGAGTTTTGAGTTTCATTGACTACAGTCTTTTTTTAATTCAACTTATTTGCAAATAAAGCATCAGTAAAATCATTTGCTTTAAACACCTGTAAATCATCAATTTTCTCACCAACACCAATAAACCTTATTGGCAAGCCCATTTTTTTAGCAATAGAGAATACTACCCCTCCTTTTGCTGTACCATCAAGTTTGGTAATTGTTATACCTGTTAAATTGACTAAATCATTAAAAGCTTCCGCTTGGGAAAGTGCATTACCCCCTGTTGTAGCATCTAGCACTAGCATAACTTCATGAGGTGCTGAATCATCAATCTTATTAATAACTTTAATGACTTTCTTAAGTTCTTGCATTAAGTTATCTTTGTTGTGTAGCCTACCTGCGGTGTCTGCTATTACCACATCAACACCTTTTGACTTAGCTGAACTTATTGCATCATAAATAACTGAAGCACTATCAGCACCTTCATGTTGATAAACAACCTGAGTATTGTTGCGGTCACCCCATTCGCGAAGCTGCTCAACAGCTGCAGCTCTAAAAGTATCTCCTGCTGCTAGCATCACAGATTTACCTTGAAGCTGTAACTTTTTGGTAAGTTTACCAATAGTTGTCGTTTTACCTACACCATTAACACCAACTACAAGTATTACATGAGGAGTATTTTGAGAGTTAATCTCTAAAGGCTTCTCACTTGGTTTTAAAATCTCAGTAAGCTTTGCTTTGATAATATCATTAAGTTTATCAACAGTTTGCAGCTCATTTCTAGCTACTTTATCACGAAGATGATTAACTATTTCATCTGTTGCTTCAACACCGATATCAGCTGTAAGAAGTTGCATTTCTATTTCTTCTAAAAGCTCTTCATCAACGATTTTTTGTCCCATTAAAATGGTATTTAAACCGCTACCAAACTTACCTGCAGTTTTAGAAAGGCCTGACTGTAGTCTAGAAAAAAGGCCTTTTTTTTGACTCTCGTTAGATGGTTGCTGTACTTCTACAGACTCTTTTTTCTTCTTAAAAAACATATTAATTCCAGTAAAGATTATTCAAAATATTTATCTTTAAGTTTTGCAATCTTCTGATGGAGTGGATCAAACATACTAACAATATTTTTAGATTTAATAAGATGAACTTCTCCATCAAAAGCTATTTCATCCCCTGCTCGAGCATAAACTTCAAGCAACATAAAACGAAGATTTATATTGTTTGGACTTTTTTCTAATGAGTCTTGAACCGTAATACTCGCTTCCATATATTTTTCGCCATCAAGATATTGCTCGACCAACTCTTCAACATATCTCATCTCATCTTCTTCATATATCTCAGAATCAATTTCTTCTACTAAATCATCTGTTTTTTTAAAGCTATCATCACTAGCTGTTTCAAAAACCATACCTTTTGATGTTTTAATAGCTGTGCTTTTAGCATTTTGAGGAGCAGTAATACTTTCTTCTGCACTATTATCATCCTCTGGTTTATCACCTGTACTTACTAACTCTACTGTTTCGTTAGTTTTATTTTCACTAGTATTAATAAGATCATTGATATCACTTTCTAGATTAACTTTTTCATCTAAATCTTTATCCTTGATATTTTCAGCAGCAACTTTACTATGCCTACTTCCATCTAATGGGGCAGAGAAATCAAAAGCTTCTTGAGGACCTTGATGACTATCATCAGCTTTATAAAAATCGCTATCAGATACTACTGGAGAAATTCTAGACATCAGATGATCTCTTCTTTTCTTGGAAAGAACCTCTAACTCTTGTTCTTTTTTTGAGTTTCTGCTATCCCAAAACCTTTTACCAAATATAAATAACCCGAACAAAATAATAATCACAAAAATAAATTTAGCTAACTTACTAAAAATAGAGCTTGACTCACTACCATCATTCGACTGAGTCTCTTGAATATCTTGATTATTGATTTTACTATCTAAGTCACTACCATATGTAACAACTTTAGCATCATCATTTGGCATCATGTTTGGAACAGTATTTTGTGATGATGTTGTTTGAGTATTTTGTGTCGCAGCTGACTGATTAGGAACCATAGCTTGGTCACCAAGATTTGATGAGTCTGTTGTTGAAAAATTATTATTGCCAATAACTTTAGGTGTCTGTGAAACATTACTAGCATTATATGTCCCTTGGACCATCTCATTACGAACTAAAGTAAGTCCATCTTCAACTTCATCTTTTGTTGTTGGAATAGCAAGCTTATCTCCAATCTTTATGCGATTATCAACAATCCCTGGAACCTCAGACTTATTGATACCTTTAATAGAATCTGTTAACTCACCAGTACTTATACCATTTACAGTGTGTGATTTGGCAATCTTATATAAATAATCGCCGCTTTTAACAGTGTATATTTCCATTGAATATAATGGCTGTAACGCAACTATAGCTGAACCCGCTATCAAAATTTTGCTGATATTCTTTAACATCTAGAAAACCCTATAATATACTTTAAATAAAGACTCAAAAATTATAGCATATTTTAGTGTATAGAAACTAGATGATTTTATTTAATGCTCACGAGTAGAACTAAAGATTATATCTGGATTTTTGTCTTGTGCTAACTGTAAGTTCACACCTGTCGGAGCAAGATAAGTCAAGTACCCAGCACCATCATAAGATAAGTTAACTTCATATTTTTTCTTAAAATCATTAAGTTTTTTCTCATCATCACAGAAGACCCAACGAGCTTGAACCACATTCACACCTTCGTACGAGCATTTTACATTGTACTCACTAGCTAAGCGTTGTGCTACTACATCAAACTGAAGTACACCTACCGCACCAAGCACGAGATCATTTGAAATCATTGGTTTAAACACTTGCGTAGCACCTTCTTCTGATAACTGAACCAGACCTTTCTGAAGAGCTTTCATTTTAAGAGGATCATTCAGTTTGACTCGCTTGTAAATCTCTGGAGCAAAGTTTGGTATACCTTTAAATTTAAGTTTTTCGCCTTGAGTAAAGCTATCACCAATTTGGATACTACCGTGATTATGTAGACCAATAATATCACCAGCATAGCCCTCTTCTACTTGCTCTCTTTCGCCTGCCATAAATGTAAGAGCTTTTGAGATTTGCATTAGCTTGCCTGTTCTTTCATGGTAAATTTTCATACCACGATGGTATTTACCTGAGCAGATTCTAAAAAATGCTATTCTATCACGGTGCTTATCATCCATATTCGCTTGGATTTTAAATACAAAACCCGTTAATTTTTCTTCGCCTGCGAGCACATCGCGTTGATTTGCCTCACGACCTTGTGGTGCCGGAGCAATATCTGTAAAGCCATCCATCATCTCTTTTACACCGAAGTTACTAAGGGCTGTACCAAAATAAACTGGTGTTAATTTTCCATCAAGAAATTCTTGTTGGTCAAACTCATTACTAGCACCTTTTACAAGCTCAATTTCCATCTCAAGATCATCATAAAGATCTGCACCAATTTCATTTTTTGCATTTACTAGACCTTTTATCTTCTTAAATGGATGAATCTCATGCCCATGCCCTGTCTCAAAAAGTGTAACCTCATCATTATAAAGGTCATATACGCCTTTAAAAAATTTACCCATACCTATAGGCCAGTTCATCGGAGCACATTTGATTTTCATGATATCTTCAACCTCATCAAGAAGCTCAAGTGGATCACGAGTATCTCGGTCAAATTTATTCATAAATGTAAGGATAGGTGTATCACGCAACCTACACACATTCATAAGTTTAATAGTTCTATCCTCGACACCCTTTACAGCATCTACAACCATCAAAGCAGAGTCAACTGCGGTAAGTGTGCGGTAAGTATCCTCTGAGAAATCCTCATGCCCTGGAGTATCTAGTAGGTTTACAACACGATCATTATAAGGAAATTGCATTACAGAAGTGGTAATTGAGATACCTCTATCTTTCTCCATTTGCATCCAGTCAGATGTCGCATGGACGCCACTTTTTTTAGCTTTTACGGTACCTGCTGTCTTGATAGCATTTCCAAATAAAAGCATTTTTTCAGTGATGGTAGTTTTACCAGCATCCGGATGCGAGATGATTGCAAAAGTTCTTCGTTTTGCTATTTGTTGTAGAAGTTCGTTCATAATTTTATGAGTAAATAATTAAAGATATCTATTTGATAAAAGAGTTTACTAAAAATATTGAATTTAGAAAACCAAAAATATTGTTTTAGTGATAGACTTGGGGCTTACTAGTAACTCCTACACCTTGCTCTCCTGCTTTTCAGTGCAATGTTATACCACTCAAAATATATTTAATGCGTAACTTCAGCTAGTAAATCACAAATCTGCTTTTCTATCTCTAGCAATGGTAAAGATGAATCTATCTCATAAGCATTACCTGTCTTTGCCACAAGATCTTTAAAAGTCTTACGAGCACGATGGAAAAACTCCAAACCTGCCTGCTCAATCCTATCTGGATCACCAACCTTTTTAGCTCTCTGCAAACCAATTATCGGCTCAACATCTAAATAAATGATCAAATCCGGCTCACAATCTTTTATAAAATTATTATTAAGTGCATTAAGCTTAGTAAACCCAAGCCCTCTTCCACCACCCTGATACGCCATGCTAGACCAATAAAACCTATCTGAAACGACTGTAGCACCATTATTAAGGTTTGGTTTTATAAGGCTATGTATATGCTGAACTCTACTTGCATACATTAGTAGAAGCTCCGTATCTGAGTGGACTATTTCATCATCATTATTTTGTAATGCTAAATTACGAATATCTTCTGCAACCCTTGTACCTCCGGGTTCACGAGTATATATTGCGTTGATGTTTTTTTGCTCTAAAAATTTTTTAATAAAGCTTATAGCGGTACTTTTACCTGCACCATCTAAGCCTTCTACTACTATAAATTTAGCTTTCATAACTCACCTTAAACAATAAACCCAACCACAGATGCAGAAAGCAAACTTACTAACGCTGCTCCATAAAGTATCTTGATACCAAATTTTGCAATTTTAACAGAAGCATCTTTGCTCAATGCTTGCACTGCACCTATTATCACTCCGATAGAACTAAAGTTTGCAAAAGATACCAAAAAGACTGATATAACAGCTTTGGTATGCTCAGAGATTTCTGAAGAATGCTTTGCTAAATCTTGCATTGCCACAAATTCATTAGTAACAATCTTCGTACCCATTATCTGGCTTGAAAGCATCACCTCATTACCACGAATATTTAAAACCCATGCCAAAGGATAAAATACATACCCTATAATTTGAGTAAACGTAATGCCGATGACATGTGAAAAAATCACATTTATTAGATCTAATAATGCTATATAACCTATCAATACAGCTGAAACAATAACAGCTATCTTGAAGCCATCAAACATATAGTTTGCTAGCATTTCAAAAAAACTAGCTTTTTTAGTTTCATAATCTTTTTGAAGCTTATCAAAATCAAAGTCTTCTGAGTTATCATAAGGATTAATAATATGTAAAACAAAAAAAGTACCTATCATGTTTAACACTATAGCAACACAAACATATTTAGGATCTATTATTGCCATATATGAGCCAGCAATCGCAAGAGATACTGTCGACATAGCTGTAGCTGCTAGAGTATACAAAACATTTGATGGTAAATGATCAAGTAAATTCCTATAAACTAAAAAGTTCTCTTGTTGCCCAACTGTAATAGAGCTAACAGCATTGAAGGCTTCCATTTTACCCATGCCTGTAATTTTACTGAGTATTAAGCCAACATACTTAACAATAAAAGGAAGTATCTTAAAATGCTGTAAAGTTCCAATTATTGCGGAGATTAGAACTATCGAAAGCCCCACATTAAAGAAAAATACAAAGCCATATTTATCCATATTTGCAAGATTACCAAACACAAACTCAGCACCTTCATGAGAGTGTTGCAATATACGCTCAAAACCACTAGATAAAACACTTACAAACTTAATTCCAGCTGTAGACTGTAAGATAAAATATCCAAGAATAAGCTGTAAGCCTAGTATAATAAAAAGGTATCTATATTTGATGTTTTTACGATCACTACTCCACACAAACGCTAAGAGAAAAACAACTGCAACACCTAAAATTAAATAAAGTATTTTTGTAACTAGCATATACAACCCTATATGATTAATCCCACGATATTTGCAGATAAAAAGCTTACTAACAAAGCACCATAAACTATTTTCAAACCAAACTTAGCAACCTTAATAGCTGCCTCTTTACTTAAAGCTTGAACTGCTCCAATAATTATACCAATTGAACTTAAACTAGCAAAAGAAACTAAAAACACCGAAATAACTGCCTGCGTATGTGCAGAAAGATTTGCCGACTGATCTTTTAACATTTGCATCGCAACTAGTTCATTTGCGACTATCTTTGTACCCATTATTTGGCCAGCAATATATGTTTCATTGCCATGAATATTTAAAATCCAAGCAAATGGATAAAGCAAATATCCTAAAATCTCTCTAAAACTTATACCTAATACCGCAGTAAAGATTCCATCTATCATTGCCAAAAGAGCCACAAAACCTATAAGCATTGCACAGATTATAACTGCGACCTTGAAACCATCTAGTATATATTCTGACAGCACTTCAAAAAAGCTTTGCTTTGTATTTTCATAATTATCATGAAGTTTTGAATACATTAGGTCATTAGTTTTTTCATAAGGGTTGATAATATTTAGTACAAAAAATATACCAAACATATTTATCACAACAGCAACACATACAAGTCTTGGCTCAATAATAGATATATAGATAGCTATTGCTGCTAGAGATATGGAAGACATTGCCGTAGCTGCCATTGTATACAAAACATTTGAAGGTAAATGGCCAATTATTTTTTTATAGACTAAGAAATTTTCTTGCTGGCCAACCATCAAAGAACTAACTGCATTGAAAGATTCAAGTCTACCCATGCCAGTTATTTTCGACAAAATAAATCCTATAGATTTTATAATTACTGGCAGAATTTTAAAGTATTGTAGAATTCCTATTATCGCTGAGATTAAAACTATAGACATCCCAACATTAAAGAAAAATACAAAACCATTTTTTTGAGAATTTGCCAAATCACCAAAGATAAATGCTGTACCTACATGAGCATACTCAAGTAGATTATTAAAGCCATTAGAAACATGGTCAACAATAGTGACACCCAAACTTGAATCAAGCATAATCACTGCTAGTACTAGCTGAATAACTAAAATAATAGCTAGAGTTTTATACTTTATATTTTTCCTATCAGAACTCCAAAGAAAAGCCATTACAAAAACAACGACAAGTCCTAACAAAAAATATAAGATTTTAGATAAAATCATAACTCTATATCACAAACCCCACAACACTTGCTGATAAAAAGCTTACAAGTATTGCTCCGTATAAAATCTTCAAGCTAAACTTAGCAACTTTTACAGATGCTTCTTTACTTAAAGCCTGTATCGCACCTATTATAATACCGATAGAACTAAAGTTCGCAAATGATACTAAAAACACTGAAATAACTGCTTCTGAATGAGCAGAAAAAGATTTTGTATGCTGAGATAACATTTCCATAGCTACAAATTCATTAGTAACTATTTTTGTACCCATTATCTGACTTGCTAAATGTATCTCGCTACCGTTTATATTTAGAAGCCATGCTAAAGGATATAAAATATAGCCTATAATCGCTCGCAGACTTACTCCACAAATTGTGGTAAAAATATCATCTGCTAGGTTTAAAAATGCAATAAAACCGATAATCATTACACAAACGACGATTGCAACTTTAAATCCGTCAATAATATACTCTGAAAGCATTTCAAAGAATTTCTGCTTATTTTCTTCTTCAACCTGATCATTAAGAAATTTATAGCTTGTTTCTTTAGTTTTCTCATAAGGGTTTATGATATTTAACACAAAAAATGTACCAAACATATTTAGTACAATTGCGACACATACATAAGTCGGATTTATAATTGTCATATATGCAGCAGCTGTCCCTATCGAAACAGTAGACATCGCTGTAGCAGCCATAGTATAAAGAACATTTGAAGGCAAATATTGCAAGATTTTCTTATAATACAAAAAGTTTTCTGACTGACCAACACTTAGTGAACTTACCGCATTAAATGACTCTAACTTACCCATACCTGTAAATTTTGACAATACACTACCAATCCCCACAACTATATAAGGAAGAATTTTGAAGTGTTGCAAAACACCTATCACGGCAGACATCACAACTATTGGCATCGCAGCATTAAAGAAAAATATAAAGTCTTTTGAATCTGCTAAACCACCAAATACAAATGAAACTCCAACATGTGCACTTGACAAAAGCACTCCAAACGCTTTGTTTACGGTATCTATAATTTGGACACCTACAGAGGTACTTAGCATAAATTTCGCTAGAATAAGCTGTACCACGACAATTATCACTAAATATTTGTAGCGAATTAGCTTTCTATTACTACTCCATGCAAATGCTAATATATATATAACCAGTAGACTTAATACAAAAAATAAGAGTTTAGTAGCCATTTGTATCTTCTTGTGTTTGTTTGAGTAAATTATCTAACAATCCGCTAACACCAAACCTAAATTTATTTGCGTTAACATAATTACTGTTGAGTATAGTATCAGCTAAGTTTATGTATGCAATAGCTTGCTCATAATTCCTAATCCCCCCAGAAGCTTTAAAACCAACTCCCGCACCATTATTAGAAATAGTTTCCAGCATTGTTTTAGCTGCTCCAAGCGTTGCACCTACTGGAGTTTTTCCTGTAGAAGTCTTTATGAAATTCGCACCATTTGCAATTGCATCAACACTTGCTTTTTCTATTAGATGATTTGAGTTTAATTCTCCAGACTCTATAATCACCTTTAGTACCTTATCACCACATAGCTCTTTAACAGAATTTACAATCTCGCATGAGTTTGAGCTTTCGCCAGTTTTAATATACTGATTATAATCAATCACCACATCAATCTCATCAGCCCCAAGCTCAAGAGCTTCTTTTGCTTCTGAAATGACTTCTGCTAATGAAGAGTCTCCGTTTGGAAAATTTACTACAGTAGCTACCTTAAAATCTTGTCCTAGTTGCTTTTTAACAACAGGAATAAATTCTTTGAAGACACAAATTGCAGCAACCTCTCCAAGAGAGTTTTTTGCCTTAGAGCATAGATTTATAATATCTTCATTTGTATCATTTTCGCCTAATTGAGTTAAATCCATTAGCGAAACGATTTTTTGTTTAGTTATCATACTGATTCCTATAGTACAGACTTACCATAATCTAGCTTTTCAACACCCATAAACTCAGCAATAGTTTGACCTATATCTGCAAATGTATCTCTTGGGCCAATAAATTCTGATTCAATATTTTTACCCCACAATAAGAATGGTACGCATTCACGTGTGTGGTCAGTACCAGGTGCAGTTGGATCACAACCATGGTCTGCTGCTAAAATCACGATAGTATCCTCATCTAAATGTTTATCTAAATCAGGGATGCGACTATCTAAATATTCTAGTGCTTTACCATACCCTTTAGGGTCTCTTCTATGACCAAAACTTGAGTCTAAATCAACAAAGTTTGTAAATATAAGGCTATCAGTATCTGCATTTTGATACTCCTGTATAGTCTTATCAAAAAGATCCTCAAGGCCTGTTGCTTTCACAGCCTTTGTAATACCTTGGTTAGCATAAATATCTGCAATTTTACCAATAGAAACCACATTTCCGCCTGCTTTCACAAGTTTCTGTAGTAGAGTTTCTGCAGGAGGTAATATAGATAAGTCTCTGCGATTACCCGTACGAGCATACTCATCTGTTGACTCGCCGACAAACGGTCTTGCTATAACTCGACCAACCATCATATTCATTTCATCAAGAAGCTCTCTAGCTATCTTACAAATCTTAAGAAGGTTATCTAAACCAAAGTAATCTTCATGAGCAGCAATTTGAAATACACTGTCGCCAGAAGTATAAACTATTGGTTTTTTTGTCATACAACTTTCACAGCCATAATCTATAAGCACTTGTGTTCCAGAAGCATGGCCAGCATCAATAAAACCATCTTTAAGATCGCATCTTTTGACCCACTCATCAATAAATGCCTCATCAAAACAACTTTGATTTTCTTTTTTAGTGAAATAGTACCAATCAAACAACACTGGCACACCTGCAAGCTCCCAGTGTCCACTTGGAGTATCTTTACCCTTACTTAGCTCAGCACAGTATCCATACTTAGCATTTTCAATAGTATCACTACCACCTGAAATATCTGTAGATAGAGCCTTACACCTGTTATACTCAGCTGCTTGCTTCAACCCTTTTCTTGAAAGGTTAGGAAGAGTTATTTTTTTACCATTAGCTTCAAAATATTCTACAATATGACCAAGCGTATCAAAACCTTCGTCACCAAAGTCAGCAGCATCTGGAGCTTCACCAATCCCAAATGAATCAAAAAGTAAGATTACAACTTTTTTCTTTTTTAACATAAAAACTAAAACCTCAATTATTTTTTATTTTGTAAAAAGGCTATTCTAATACCTCTTAGAATAAGATCAGGAGATATCTCATCAAATATTCCTTCATCTTTGAAAAGCCCCGTAAACCCACCTGTGGCAACTGTATACACATCATTACCATCAAACTCTTCTATACTTCTCTTTTTTATCTCTTTTAAGGCACCAAGATGGCCATAATACAAACCTGAACGGATATTTGTTTTTGTATCGTAACCAATGGCAACCTCTGGTTTAACAATAGTTATTGATGATAGTTGAGATGCACCACTACACAAAGCATTCAATGAAAGCTTAACCCCTGGCATAATCGAACCGCTAAGATATTTTTTATCCTTAGTCACTACATCAAATGTTGTTGCTGTCCCTAGATCTATTATAAGCAAATTTTTATTTGGGTATTCTGCAATAGCACCTATACAACTAGCAATTCTATCAGCACCAACCTGATGAGCCTCAACTGAAGACATATCTAAAGCAGTAGTATCCATACTAATAAAAAAAGGCTTAATATCAAAATACTTAATAACTGCTGAACCTAAAGAATAATTTAGATGTGGAACTACAGAAGAAATTGCACACCCCTCTATTTTCGCTAAATCTACAGAATTTTCACGAAGAGCTTGCCTTAAAAAAACTCCCATCTGATCTGAAGTTGAATCTACAGATGAAGTTGCGTATCTGATTTGAGAGACTATATTATCGCCCTCAAAAACACCTATATGTATATGAGAATTCCCCACATCCATTACTAAAAGCATAGAATTGCCTTTGTTTTAATCAAAATAAACTGACTACATTATACAGTATAGGTTTGATATTAAAAAGATAACTGACTAAAACATAGATAAAACTGTACTATTCTTTCATCAAGTGCTATTGATTTAAGACTTTTCGATGATAAATCAACAGTTTTTAGCAATACTCGTACAAACGGGTATCTTTTCTAGCGTGTGAAAAATATAAAAAAACCACCCTCATGAGATCGCTATTAGACCCCGAATTTCAGGAATTATTAATGTGCTTGATCCCAGTTTTCACCACTATCGACATTTACTTCTAGTGGCACACTTAGCTCTACAGCTTCTTCCATAATTTTCTTGATTTCAACAGATACTTCTTCAAGCTTGTCTTTTGCCACTTCAAAAACTAATTCATCATGGACTTGCATTGCCATTTTTACAGTATCAGAATACTTTTCAGCTATGGTAGCATTTACACTTATCATCGCTTTTTTGATAATATCTGCAGCTGTGCCTTGCATTGGGGCATTGATTGCTGCTCGCTCAGCTGCTGCTCTTTGGATACCATTTTTAGCATTTATCTCAGGCAAATAAAGTCTTCTACCCAGTATGGTTTCAACAAAACCTTTTTCTTTACATACCTCTTTTGCAGTAGTCATATACTCTTTGACACTTGGATAACGGTCAAAATACACATTGATGTACTCTTGAGCCTCGCCTCTTGGAATTTCAAGTTGCTTAGCAAGGCCAAAGGCACTCATGCCATATATCAAACCAAAGTTTATCGCTTTTGCTCTACGGCGTTGCTCACTTGTGACCTCATCCAATGCCACACCCAAAACTTCTGCAGCCGTTGCACTGTGGATATCTAGCCCATCATTAAAAGCTTTTACAAGGTTAGCATCTTTTGAAAGATGTGCCATTATGCGTAACTCTACTTGAGAGTAATCAGCTGCCATTATCACAAAACCATCTTCTGCGATAAATGCTTCCCTAATCTTACGACCTTCTGCACTTTTTATAGGGATATTCTGCAAGTTTGGTTCTGATGAAGATAGTCTACCTGTCACTGTACCTGTTTGATTATATGAAGTATGTGCGCGTGAATTTTCATCTAAAATGTTTGGTAGCTTATCTATGTAAGTATTTTTTAACTTTGATAGATGACGATATTCCATGATCAATGCAGCAACCTCATACTCCTCTGCTAGTTGCACCAAAACCTCTTCAGATGTTGAAGCTTGACCTTTTGCCGTCTTTTTAATTGCTGGTAAACCCATTTTCTCAAACAGCACCTCGCGTAATTGCACAGGTGATGAAAGATTAAACTCTTCGCCACACAACTCAAAACACTTTGATTGTAAATCTGCTATTTTCTGCTCTAATTCAGCACTTTGATTTCTAAGCTTATTAGCATCAATCTTGACACCAAGCTTTTCCATATCATTCAAAATTAAAGCTAACGGCATCTCAACTTCACGATAAAGTTTATCTAAAATCTTTTCTTTAGCTAAAAGCTCGCCTAGATAATTAAATAATCTAAATGTAATATCCGCATCTTCAGCAGCGTATTTTGAAACTACTTCTATTTCAATTTGATCTAGTGTTTGTTGCTTTCTACCTGTGCCAGCTATTTCGGTATATGGGATTGGCTCAACACCTAGATATTCTTTCGATACTGCATCCATACTGTGCTTACCATTACTTTTCAGCACATACGCCATAATCATCGTATCATGAATATCTCCACGAATTTCAATACCATATTTTGAAAGTACTTTTTCATCAAACTTAAAGTTATGAGCGACTTTCGCATTTTTTATATTTGCAAATACAGGTTTTAACGCATTGATAACCACATCTAACTCAAGCTGTTGTGGTACACCAAGGTAACGATGCTGAACGGGAATGTAGTATGCTAAGCCCTCTTTTGTGCAGAACGATAAGCCAACCAAATTTGCCTCTGAGGTATCTAACGAATCAGTTTCTGTATCAAATGCAAAACTCTCGGCACTATTTAACTCTACAACTAAACTCTCAAGCTCTTCCATAGTCAAAACAGTTTTATAATCAACTGTTACATTACTTGTTGGGTGAACTATCTCAATACTTGCAGGTGTACTCTCATTATTACTAGTTGCAACAGGAGCTGTAGTTCCAAGCCCTTTTAAAAGTGTATTAAAACCATAGTGTGCAAATGTTTTAGCTAGGAATTCATCATCTGATTTTTTGCATTTCAAATCAGCTAAAGATAACCCTAGCTCTAAATCACACTTAATAGTAGCAAGTGTATACGATACCTTTAACTGCTCAATATTATCGCGCAATTTCTCGCCAACCTTACCTTTTACTTTATCTTGATTAGCTATTACACCTTCGATATTTTCGTATAGGTTTAGCCATTTAACAGCAGTCTTTGGGCCTACACTTGGTACACCGGGGATATTATCAGACTTATCTCCCATAAGAGCTAAGTAGTCAATTATCTGATCAGGGCGAACACCATACTTTTCTACTACACCATCGACATCTGTAGTGACATTCTTCATAGAATCAAAAAGTACTACTTTTTCATCTACAAGTTGAGCCATATCTTTATCACCTGTAGAGATAACTACACGATAATCCTCTTTCTCAAGATCTTTTGCAAGTGTACCGATTACATCGTCGGCCTCGACACCGTCTACAACTATCAGTGGAAAACCCATCTTTTTGATAATCTCATGTAACGGCTTAATTTGAACCCTCAGCTCATCATCCATAGATTTACGATTTGCTTTGTATTCTGAATAGATATCATTACGAAAACTTTTACCCTTTGCATCAAAGATAACTGCAACATGCTCGGTGTTATATTTTGTTGGTAATTTTTTAAGCATATTAATTACACCTAAAATTGCACCTGTCGGCTCGCCCTGCTTGTTAGTAAGAAATGGTAAAGCGTGATATGCTCGAAAAAGGTAAGATGACCCATCAACTAGTACGATATTTTTCATGAAGTTTTTAAAAGAAATTTAAAGCTAGTGTAATAGTAATATATACACAGCAATATAGCAAAAAATCATAGTCAATTAGTAACTGATATTACGCACCAAACATAAATTTGAGCAAGAAGATAAAGTGTTAGATGCAAGGCAGGTTTTTATTACCATAGCAGTAGCTATGGTAATAAAGTTCTAACACAGTCAGATGATATTTTAGCTTTTTGTCCTTTAGGATTATTTAATTTGCATCAAATAGCGTCGTTACCAAGATTTGAAGCTACTAGTAGCTCCTACACCTTGTTGCCTCGCTCTTCAACACAACTTATAACACTCAAAATATATTTGGTGTGTAACATCAGTTAGTAACACTACAACTATATGTCGTGATTAATATTTCCCGGTTGTGATTGCATTCTCAATCTCTTGCAAGCTTTTCCCCGTAGTCCTAGGCATAAAACGATATATAAAATAACTAAATCCAAAAGTAAAAAAACTGCAAAGAAAAAAGATATTAGCATAACCGATAATATCAATAACCGGCAGAAAGATTGATGTTGTAGCAAAAGATATAATACTATTTAAAAACAGCATTAATGGTAGTCCAAAGCTTCTAATGCTTGTAGGTATTAACTCAGGGATTATTACCCAGTTGTAAGACCCAATCCCAACCGCAAAAGATAAAATGTAGAGTATTAACAACCCTAAAAGTATATATGCTTTTATTTGCGAATCCGGTACTAATAAAAATAATACTCCTATCATCACAAGCACTAAAGCCATAGCAATGTTTGTAAGATAAATTACAACCTTTCTCTCAAGTCTATCCGCGATAAAAAATGCAACGATTGAACCACCGAACAAGCAAGTACTCATAATGCTACTGCTTAATACCGCAAGTTGATTAGACCCTGCACCAGTATTTTTAAATATTAAAGATGAATATTCTAAAATACTATTAATCCCTGTTAGCTGAAAGAAAATCACTATCATAGCCACAATAATCAAGTGCTTACTATATTTTTTCTTAAACTTAGAATCATCTCCCAAACCTTGATCATTTTCTAAATTTAATTGGGCATAAACTTTATTAGCTTCAGTAATACCATTTCTTTTAGCTAACCAAACAGGTGACTCCACTAAAACAAATGCTCCGAAAAATATCACTAGTCCTGGAATTATTCCAAGTAAAAACATAGCTCTCCAATCACTCTCAGAAGCATAGTAAACGCCAACATAATTGGCTAATAATATCCCAAAAGTAAGAAATAACTGAAAAGCTGTAAGTGCGCGACCTCGAACTGACTTTGACATCGTCTCAGATAAGTACAAAGGAACTACCACAGATATAAGACCTACTGCTACTCCTTGCAAAAGCCTTGAAAATAAAATCTCAATATAGCTGTCTATAAAACCAACTAACAAGAGTGAAAAGATAAATAGCACACTTGTGAAAATTATAGCTTTTTTCCTGCCTAAAATATCTGCCGCCATACCTGCTATCAAAATAGCAAATGCGCTACCAAAGAAAACAGCTCCGCCTAACAGCGATAGTTGAGAACTATTCATTGGAATATCTTCTTTTATGAAAAGCAAAGCTCCATTGATTATGCCGAAATCATACCCATATATCATGCCACCCATTGCAGCAAAAAATATTATAAGAACTACTTTGATATTATTCACAATTCAGAAGATTTGAGACATCTAAGTCAATATCTAAATACCACCAATTATCATTAGCGAAATCTTTACATTTAATAGCGTCTTTGTAGGTCATTATTACCCTATCATCAACCTCTATGTCTGAGAAATCTTTTTCCTCGTACTTGTGATGATCTTTAAAAGTTTTTTCATGATGAATATTTATACCTAAGCCATCAAGACTAGTAAAAAACTTATCCGGATTACCTATACCAGCCACGGCTGTAACTGACTTACCATAAAAGTTATCAATAGCTAAAGTCTCTTTTGAAAGTAAGTTTACAAACTCAAGTGATTTAATTTTTGTTTGAGTTATTTTTTGATTATAAGATTTTAGAAAATCCTTATCTGAGCCTTCTAATTCGCCAATCACAACGACTTGATCTACTTGACTTAATCTCTCAACAGGCTCTCTAAGCGGTCCAGCGGGTATACAGAGCTGGTTGCCAAACATCCTTGTTGCGTCAACCACACAACACTCATAATCTCTACCAAGCTTATAATGCTGCAAGCCATCATCAGATATTATCACATCAGTATCTGGGTATTTTTTTTCTATCAACTTTACAGACTCTACTCTTTTGGGTCCAATAACTATCGGAACTTTTCCTCTCAAAGCATCATAAAGCATTGCAGGTTCATCACCGCATTCACTAGGCTTAGTATTTACACTAACGACAAAAGGATAATTTTCTGACTTCGCACCATAACCACGACTTATAATCGCTACTTTTTTACCCTGAGCTAAATACTGCTCTGCTAACTTGCGGACTACTGGGGTTTTTCCAGTACCGCCCACAGATATATTACCAACTATTATAACTGGAATATGTGACTTATATTGTTCAAGGAGTTGCTTAATTTTGCGTCTTTGAGCAATTTTTGAAAAAATAAAGGATATAGGAAGTAACAAAAAACTTATAAGATTAATACTTCGGCTATACCAAGTTTTATCTAACATGCTAATCTAAACCAGACTGATAAAGTCTGTAGTAAGCACCACCTTTTTCTAAAAGCTCAGCATGAGTACCACTTTCAATAATACGACCAGCATCCATAACCACAATTTTATCAGCTTTTTCAACTGTAGTTAGTCTATGTGCTACTACTAAAGTTGTGCGCGAGGTTGTTAAGTTCTCTAGCGCTTGCTGAACTACTTTTTCAGACTCATTATCTAACGCACTTGTAGCTTCATCAAATATCAGCACCGGAGCATTTTTAAGTAATGCTCTAGCAATAGAGATTCTTTGTCTTTGACCACCAGATAATTTAGAACCATTATTACCAATACCTGTATGCATACCTTCTGGTAAATCTTTTACAAACTCATAAGCATTAGCTCTTTTCAAAGCATCTACTATTTCTGCTTCTGTTACATCACGATCTAAACCAAAAGATACATTGTTATAAACAGTATCATCAAATAAATGTACATTTTGAGAAACCATCGACAAATGTGAACGAAGATTTGCTAGCGATAACTCTCGCGTATCTTCTCCATCAAGGGTAATTTGTCCTTTGCTTTGAGTATAAAACCTTGATAAAACACTCGTAAGCGTAGTTTTACCACTTCCCGACTTACCAACGAAAGCAACTGTTTGTCCTGCCTTGATATCTACAGACACATCATCCAACACTTTTTGGTTTCCAAAAGAAAAATCTACATTTTTAATTCTGATATTTCCTTTCACATTATGAAGCTCTTTTCTACCAGTTTCTTTTTCTGCAGGGTAGTCTAATATATAAAAAATATCTTCAGTGGCTGCTACAGCCTTTTGGATAACAACATTTACTTTAGTTAGGTTTTTAATCGGCTTTAAAATAGCCGCTGCTGCTGCAAAAAATGATGCAAAAGAACCTGCTGTAAGCCATGATGATCCACCACCTTCATTCGTGCCGAAAATAGCTATTGTAAAAAGTGACAAAGCTAAAACTAAAGATGCTATTATTTGGATAATTGGAGAAGTTAAAGCATCTAGTGCTATTGTTCTAATTTGCTGAGAATATGTATAATCTAAGCTTTTATGAAATCTCTCACCTTGTTTACGCTGTGCTCCAAAAACTCTTATTTCCTTATAGTTTCTAAGAGTCTCTTCAGCCGTATGAGTTACATTACCCATAGAAGATTGTGTATTTCTACTTAAAGATCTAAATTTTTTGTTTATTAATGTTATAAAAACACCTAACAATGGTCCTATTAGAATTAGAAGTAATGATAATTGCCAGCTAGACACTACCATCACAACTATCAAACCAATCACAAATGTACCATCCTGCACAACTGTAATTATTGCTGTAGAAGTTGCCTCTGTAACTTGATCAACATTATATAGAAGCCTAGAAATAATTTGTCCAGATGAATGCTTGTCAAAAAAACTTGACGGTAGATCCATAAATCTTTTGTAAATATCTTTTCTGAACTTGTAAACAACTTTCTGACCAAGTGAACCAATGAAGTATTGAGATAAAAATGATCCAACAGCCCTAAGTGTAAGCAAGCCAACCATACCAACGCCCATCAACATCAGTATACTTGCACTTTGCTTAGTTATGTCACCACTTGAACCAAAACCATAATTAAGTATAGGGTTTATAAGGTATATCATCGAAGCATCTGCTGCTGAGAAAAATATACTACCAACAGCAGCTAAAGCCAAAAAGTGCCATAAATGTTTTACCTGAGAAAGTAATCTTTTATATAAAGAACTAACCTTTTCATGATTAGTCATTTGCCCACTAAGGTTATTAGAACCACTATCTTTCATATCAATTTTATCAATTAAATTTGCCATATTTTCAGTAAGAAGACCCTTTTCAATAAATCTGATTTTATAGTCACATGGTTAGCAATTATACACTTTTTTCTGATAACATAAAGAAAGGCTTAATATCTTAAAAAAACTTTTTAACTAATGCAGATTTACTTAGTTGGTGGTGCTGTTAGAGATGAACTTTTAGATCTAAAACCTAAAGACAGAGATTGGGTTGTAGTTGGTGCAACTGATGATGACATGCTAAAGCTTGGTTATAAACCAATTTTTTCTAGTTTTCCTGTTTTTATAAACCCAAAAACTAAAGAAGAATATGCTCTAGCTCGGACCGAAAAAAAAGTTTCTCGTGGCTACCATGGCTTTAAAATCAGCTCTGACCCAAGCATAACTCTAAAACAAGACTTAGAAAGGCGTGACTTAACACTCAATTCAATCGCTAAAACTATCGATGGTGATATCATTGATCCATTCAATGGCCAACAAGACATTGAAAACCGTATACTTCGCCACACCTCACTTGCATTCAAAGAAGATCCTTTAAGAGTTATCCGCCTTGCTAGGTTTAAAGCTCAGTTATCTGATTTTCATTTCACTATAGCTCCTGAGACCATAGAGCTTGTAAGCAAAATGCTTTCATCTAATGAATTAAACCATCTCACTAAAGAACGACTTCACTTAGAATTTATAAAATCATTGAAAGATCCTACTATATTCTTTAAGTGCCTAACAGGATTAAAAGTTCTACCAGCTGTCTTTCCTTACATATATAAAAATATCGATTTATTACATAGCTGTATTTTTTTCCAAAATGATGACTATAAAAATCTCTCAACAGATGAAAAAACAGCTTTTACATTCTATAACTTTCCTATAGAGAATCTTAAAAACATAAGAGACGAACTTAATCTAACCAAAAATCAGTATAAATTGTTATTAGCTAGCGCAAGCATATACCAAATAATAACAACTAATATACCAACACCACAAATACTACAGCTAATAAAATCTGCAAATATTCTGCGTAACCAACAGCTTTATATATCAGCAATTAAAATCATACAAAAATCTCCCATTGAGAGTAATCACCTAATGAAATTAGCTACCCTAAAAAACTCTATAGATGAAATATTAAGCTTCGATTTAAGCCCGCTTGCTAAATCAACCCCAGCAAATCAACTAAAAACAACCATAGAAAAACTGCAAACAGATACTATAAACAAGTATATAAAAGTATGATACAATGGGGAAAACTCTTATGCAGTATATACCAATAACAAATGAAAAAATTAGCTAGCTTAATACTACCAATAAACATACTAGTCTGTGTTGGTGCAATAGCAGTAATAATATTTACCATCGCATTTTTAGGCTGGAAACCATGTCCTATGTGCTTACTACAACAATTCTGTGTAATTATAATTCTTTTTCTTAGCATACTAGGAGTTATAAAAAAAAGTCCATCTAGCTTTCATATAGTAGTCAAGACTTTTGTTATACTAGCAATCCTTTATGGTATTTATATTGCCGGTGATCAGGTTTATATTCAGTATTTTCAGGCAATCCCTATTCATGGAACTATAGCGTCATGTGATATTAGCAGTCCATTTTTAATACAGGCTACTAAAAGTATAACTGGCTCCGTACAGAGTTGTACATCCATCTCAGAAGAAGTAAAAGGTGTGAGCCTTGCTATTTATAGTTTAGTGTTCTTTATATTTATGTTGCTTATAAATACATCAGCACTTTTTGTTAACATCCTAAAAAAGAAGTAAATCTTATGAACTTAGAAAAAATCAAAAAACAACTTACAAGCCTAAATGACAAGATACACTCAAATAAAAAAAACTATCTAATATTCATAGTTATTACTATTGCAGTTGCATGGTTTGCACTTGGTAAACTAGGTATTTCAATAGCTATTGTGTACTTTATTTTTCAAACTAAATTTGTAAAAAAACAACTCCCTAAATTCAAAAACAAGAATTTTGCTTCTATTGCCGTTATAGTCGCGACGCTTGCTTTGTTTGGATGTATTTTTGGTTTTGCTCAATTTATACAATCAATGATTTCACATGGTATGGCTTCTTATGTACCTCAACCTGTAGCGGTAACATCATCAGAGGTAGTAAAAACAGACTGGAAACAAACCATAAACACAATTGGTGAAGCTCAATCAATTCAGTCTACAGAAATATCTTCTCAATCTGGTGGTATCGTTAGTGAAATACACTTTAAAGGTGGACAGATAGTAAAAAAAGGTGATTTACTATTTAAGCTAGACACTAGCCAACTAAAAGCAAACCTTGAAGAAGCCCTATCAAAGTTAAAACTTGCTAAACTAACAAATGATCGTTATAACAAACTTGCAGGACAAAGAGCAACATCAAAAGAATCTGCAGATAAAGCAAACTCAGAATATCTATCAGCTCTTGCACAAGTGCAAAACATCGAATCACAAATAGGCTTTAAAGAAGTCAGAGCTCCTTTTGATGGTAAGATAGGTATTCGAAACATTAGTTTAGGCGAGTATTTCAATAATGGTGATAGTGCTGCAACTTTAACAATGCTTGATCCTATTTTCATAACATTTGCCGTACCGCAAAATAAAGTTAGTCAAATAGAAGTCGGACAGAATATAGATTTCTTCTCTGATTCTATGCCAAACAAAGAATTTACTGCAAAAATTACTGCAATTAACTCTTTCATCAACAGCTCAAACAGATCAATAACTGTTCAGGCTACTTATAAAAACCCTGATCGTGTAATAGTTCCAGGAATGTTTTTAACAGTACATGTAAGCTTACCTGATGTTAAAAATTCTATTGTAATACCTAGAAATGCCATCTCATATAGCTTGTATGGTCAATCTGTATATACTCTAACCCCTGAAATGGAGGATGGTAAGCCTAAAAAAGCTTCTTACACTTCAACAGAATCTGGCAGTATGAAAACTGTAAATACAGACAAAACTCTTTATAAAGTTGGCGAAGAAAATGTAGATGTTTTAGAAACAAGAAATAATCTAGCTCTTGTAAAGGGGCTTAAAGAGGGTTTAACAATAGTTACTTCTGGCCAAAACAAGGTTCATAAAGGCATGAATGCGGTCGTTAATAATAGTGTAAAAATTGATAACAACATATATACGCAAGGACCTCAATAATGAAGTTAATTGATATATTCATTAGAAGACCCGTTCTAGCTCTATCAATAAGTTTTATGATTATAGTTGTTGGGGTTGGATCATTTTTTGGTCTACAAATTAGACAATACCCATATATTGATAGTGCTACAATCACAGTAACTACAACATATCCAGGTGCTAACCCAGCTACAATCCAAGCATTTGTCACAAGACCCATAGAATCATCTGTTGGCTCGTCCAAGGGTATTGACTACATGACTTCTTCTTCTGCCTTAGGAGCAAGTACTATCACAGTATTTGTAAAGCTTGGCTATAATACAAACGATGTTTTATCTGAGGTTGTCCAAAATGTAAATGCCGTACTAAATCAGCTACCTGCAGATGCTTACTCTCCTTCAATAAGAATGAATCCTGCAGATAACTTCCCATCATTAATACTAGCATTTACTAGTAAATCAATGAACACCTCTGAAATATCAGCATATATTAACTCTGAACTAACTCCAAAGCTTTTAGCTAAAGGTGGTCTATCATCTATTGATGTGTGGGGTAATAAACCCTACGCTATGCGAGTTTACCCTAACAAACAAAAAATGGCCGAATATGCTATTACACCAAGCGAATTAGCTACAGCTATAGGGTCTAACAGTTTGATAGCTGCTGGTGGTCAGATTCAAGGTCCTTACCTAAACTACACTCTTAATCCAGGCACAAGCATGTCAACGGCACAAGAGTATGAAAATTTAATTGTTAAAAAATCTGAAAGCCAAGTAATTCGACTAAAAGATATAGCAAAAGTTGAGCTAGGTGCTCAGGATTATGATTCATCAGTAATCTTTGATGGTAAAAATGCCGTGCTTGCCGGAGCTGTCGTATCTCCGGAGGATAACCCTCTGACTGTGGTAGCTCGTTTAATAAGTGAGCTACCAGGCATTAAAGCTTCATTACCTAATGGCTTGGATGTCAATATCGCTTATAACCAGACCCTATATATAGAAAGCTCTATTGAAGAGGTTATTCACACGCTAGCTGAAGCTATTATTATTGTTTCAATTGTAATGTTTTTATTCTTAGGATCTCTAAGAGCAATCGTAGTTCCCATTATTGCAATACCTTTATCTATAATTGGCTCATTCTTCTTTATGAAGATCATGGGATTCTCAATAAACCTTCTAACACTTCTGTCAATGATCTTGGCAATTGGTCTCGTTGTAGACGATGCTATTGTTGTACTTGAAAACATTTACCGGCACATTGAGGAGGGCATGGAGCCTTTTGCCGCATCAATTAAAGGGGCTAGAGAGATTGCTAATCCTGTAATCTTAATGACACTAACACTAGTTGTTGTATATGCTCCTATCGGAATGATGGGTGGCTTCACTGGACAGCTCTTCACCGAGTTTGCTTACTCATTAGCCGGCGCTGTTGTCATTTCAGGTATTGTAGCGTATACACTATCTCCAATGATGTGCTCCAAAACACTCAACAAACAAATGATGAACACTAAACTTGTTCACTTTATTGACAAACTTTTTACCGCTCTAACAGCAAAATATACAGCTTTACTTAAGTTTGTACTTGAGATAAAACCAGCTATTGCAGTTATGGGTCTCATAGTTCTAATAAGCTGCTTTATAATGGGTATGGGTGTAAAGTCTGAGCTTGCTCCAAACGAAGACCAAGGTTTCTTGGGTGTAATGGGACAAGCACCGTCTTCAGCAAACATTAATTATCTTGAAACTTTTGGAAAACCTCTTGCTAGCACTCTTGATACGATACCAGGCAAACAAAGTACATTTATTCTAAACGGAGTAATGGGTTCGAATGTTATTTTTGGTGGGTTTATAATGAAGTCTTGGGATGATAGAAAAATCTCTCAAGCTAAAGCTGCAAAACTGCTTCAAGCTAAAGTTACAGATTTACCAGGTATTCAAACATATACTTATGAAACACCTTCTCTTCCTGGGATACCTCGTGGTGCACCAATGTCTCTTGTTATTCAAAGTGTTAATGACTATGAAGCTATCAACGAAACCACAAATAAGCTGATAGATAAAATGATGAGCAGTGGTATGTTTGTTTTCGCTCAAAGTGATCTTAAGTTTGACAACCCAGTTGTTGATATTGACATAGATAGAGAAAAAGCAGGTATTTTAGGTATAACTATGGCAGATATAGCTAAAACACTACAATACTCTTATGCTGGTGGTTATATAAATTTCTTCTTCTTAAAAGGGTATAGTTTCCAAGTAATTCCTCAATTAGCGCGTAATGAGATGCTTACTCAAGAGCAACTAGGAAATATATTTATCCGCTCTGATGGACAAGGTAATCAAATGACATCAAAAGACCTTGTTGGTGATTTGTTTAATTCTGAGCTACCTTTATCTGCTTTAGTTAACTTTAAAACTGAAGGGCAGCCACTCACACTAAATACTTTCCAACAGCTAAACTCTGCAACAATATCTGCAGTTATGGCTCCTGGATTCAGTCAGGGTCAGGCAATTGACTATGTTAAAAACCTAGCTCAAAATGAACTTACAGAAGGTTTTTCATATAACTTCTCAGGCTCTGCGCGTCAAACTGTTGAAAATGGTAATACAATGATGATTGCCTTTGCTTTTGCAATAGTCTTGATTTTCTTAGCGCTATCAGCACAGTTTGAAAGCTTTAGAGATTCATTGGTGATTTTAGTTACAATTCCTATGGCTATATGTGGAGCATTGATTCCTTTATACCTAGGACAATATATGGGTGCAAGTTGGGCATCATTAAATATCTATACTCAGCTGGGGCTTGTAACCCTCATTGGTCTAATATCCAAGCAAGGTATCATGGTTGTGGAGTTTGCTAACCATTTACAATCACATGAAGGTTTAAATAAGTACGATGCAATTGTCAAATCATCATCTCAAAGGCTAAGACCTATTCTTATGACAGTTTCAGCGATGGTAGTGGGTGTTATTCCACTAGTAACATCATCAGGTGCTGGTGCTGTAAGCAGAAACTGTATTGGTGTAGTTATCTCAAGTGGATTGGTTATTGGTGCTATATTCTCATTATTTGTACTGCCAGTTGTTTATATGTATCTTGCCGAAGACAAATCTAAAGCTGTTGCTTTAGATAAAAAGCAACAAAAAGCTATTGATGAATTAACCTAACAACTTCTCTTTTCTACCCAATACATTCTATATTTAAAGCAAGGTTGATTAATAGTTCCTAAATGACTTTCCTTGACATTACCTCCTGTAGCTTATAGATTAATCACACTATTACTTTAAACGATACCAAGATGCCTGACCAGTCTTACCTACCAAACAAAAAAAGCTTAATAATCCTTGCCTGGACTATATGCTTAGTTGTTACTCTAAATTATAGTTATGATTTCTTTATCCGTGCTGCTCCAGGTGTAATGTCTGATGGACTAATGAAAACGTTTAAAATAGATCACGCTCAAATAGGATGGTTATCTTCAGCGTATTTTATATCTTATACGGTGATGCAAATACCCGCTGGCATTTTTCTTGATAAATATAATCGAAAGTGGGTAATTTCTATCGCTACTCTTCTTTGTGTCTGTGGTAACTTTTTATTCTCCGCAACAGATCATTACTGGGTTTCTGTGCTTGGAAGAGTGCTTATGGGTGTAGGTTCAGCTTTTGGATTTATCGGTGCTGCAAAAATGGCAGCTATGTGGCTCCCTAAAAGGTTTTTTGCTAGTTTTATGAGTTTCACAACAATGATAGGAATTCTTGGGGGGTTATTTACAGACACTGTTCTTTCATATCTCGTAGGGCATCTTGGTTGGCGTGAAGGTAATGGGCTTTTCACATATATTGGTGTAGGAATCATTATTTTAATTTTACTAGTTGTTAAAGATAATGAAAAATTTATTGAATACCATAAGAAAAACAGTGCGCCAAAGCTTGTTGATAGTCTTCACACAACATTTAAAATGTTTACAAACTCAAAATTTTGGGCGGCAGCATTTATCGGCAGTGCCCTTTTCTTACCTATAAATGTTTTAGGCTCGCTATGGGGTGTTGGACTTATACAAACTAAATTTGGTCTTTCAGAAACTAACGCTGCCTATATAAACAGCATCCTTTTTGTCGGTACTGCTATAGGCTTTGGGGCAGCTGCGATTATAAGTGCTTTTACTACAAGATATAGGCTATTATTCACTATAAGCTTAATCAGTATGATTATTATAAGTATAGTCTTGATATATATACCTATTAGCCAAGATTTGTTTATTATTTTGTATTTCTTACTTGGCCTAATGTCTGGTACAGAAGCCATTACATTCACCGTTGGTAGAGCAATATCACCACCAGGTACATCCGGGGCATCAACAGCCGGTCTAAATATGATAAACAACATCATACCTGTAATATTACTACCTGGAATTGGTTATTTACTAATTAATCTAGGAACCCAAATAGGCCCTCATACATACTCTATAGGTAGCTACCATAAAGCATTAGCAGTTATAGTTGCTATACTTGTAATTTGCCTACCAATGAACCTGCTTTTACCAAAAAATATTAGATTATAAATCTGACTATACCTGGTTTATCAAAAAAATAATGAAAGAGCATATAATTTAATTATCCTTGATACTAAAAGTATACTTTACTGCCTTTCAACTAAATAAATAGTATTTGTTTACCCTGGCACTTATTTAAGAATAGCTCTGTTTATAGACTCCTTAATGACATCTATTCGCTTACCAAACTTTACAGGATGACTCATGCATTTTTACTACATATTTGACAGTGACTATCTTTAACAAGAACATATTTATTCAAGCTAATTTTATTAGCATCATAACAAACTAGCTCAGAATTATTATTTTTATTCAAAATATTATTTATCAATAAATTTATCGCTGTCAACGATGATTGTGAAGGAAGGTACCCTAAGACTCCAGTATTAGAGCAAGAAATTAAATCTGCTGCTCTTATACCAGGATAAACACATGATAAACATGGTGATTTGTTATCTAAGTTAAATAATCCAACTTGGTAAGATGCTTCTAGTACACTTACGCTTAACAAAGGTACTTTATATTGTAAAGACAGCTTATTTAATAAAAACTTAGTTTCGAAATTATCACTTCCATCTAATATATAATCATATGAGCTAATACTAAATTCTTTTTCATTTAAAGAAGTTATTTTTTTATTAAAAGCCTCAACGACTACATTATCATTAAGCTCTCGTAATCTCTGGTACGCTACAGTAACTTTAGACTGTCCTACATTATCTGTATGATACAATATTTGCCTAGGCAAGTTGGATAACTCAATATCATCATTATCAACAATTCCAAGCTTACCAACACCCATACTAGTTAAAAAAAGTGCTGCTGGCGAACCAACCCCACCTACTCCAATCAATAAAACTGCAGTATCTTTTAACTTTTGCTGAGCACTAATGCCAAAACTTTCAAGAGAAGTTTGTTTACTATAACGTCTAATCTCACTAGCTGATAATTTGGACAAATCACTCATTATGCTAAACCTTAATTCATAAGAATTTTTATATTATTGATCACAGTTACAGGGTTATCTGCTAATGTAATCAGTGAAACAACTGCAATTCCATTAACTCCAGTGCGAGCTATCTCAGTTATATGAGACTCTTTTATACCACCAATTGCTACTAAGGGTAAATTCACTAGTTTTTGCCACTCATTAATTCTATTAATACCTTGAGCTGAAAATTTCATCTTTTTAGTTTTAGTTGGGAATATTGGTCCTAAAGCAATATAACTAGGGTTTAAGCTAGAAGCTATAGAAAGTTCATAATAATCGTGCGTACTTAACCCTAAAGCAATATTTTCACTAGCAATTTGATCTAACACATCACTACCACACTCATGTATTTTCACAATATCCTCATGTCCAAGATGCACACCAAAAGCTCCATATTCAATTGCTAAATTATAATGATCATTTATAAACAGTTGGAGGTTATATTGATTTTGATACTCAATAGCTTGTATTACTTCATTTCTAACATCTTCTTGAGGCATATTTTTAATTCTTAACTGAACAGTTTTAATACCCTGCTTAGCCAAAAAAAGCACCCAATCACTACTATCAACAACAGGGTATAGACCTATTTTATTGATCTTCTTAAAGCTCAAATCCCTCAAATTCAGATATGTCTTGGGAAAAGCATTACTATCAGCTAGGAAACCTGAATTTCTCAAAAATAATGAACCTTTCTTACTTAACTTTTCGGCATGTTTAATTGCTGAACTAATATATGCTTTAGCTAGTACAATACTATTATTAGTATCATAACCTTTTACTAAAAATGCACCCATAGCTGCAGATAACGTGCAACCACTACCATGAGTATCAGAATTGTTTAAAAACCTATTTACACTTAACCACAATACTTGGTTACGTTTATAGTTAAAATAACAGTCTACTGCTTTATTACCTTCATTATGTCCACCTTTCAAAAGAACATTTTCAATACCATAAAGTTCACTGATTTTTTTTGCCATATTTAACATCTGTGACAAAGTTATCGTTTTAGTTATTTTTAAAGATAATAACATTTGGGCTTCTTGTAGATTAGGTGTAAAGATATCGACCCTCAATAGTAACTCTTTTTTAATAGCATCCAGCACTTCAGTACACATCAACATATCACCTGAGGTTGCTACCATAACAGGATCACATATATATACAATATCTCTACGATGCTTAAGTAACTTAGCAAGTTCTAAAACTTGTCCCACTGTAGCTAACATACCACTTTTAATAACTTTAATATTAAAGTCATCTTTTAAAGCACTTAATTGGGCAGCAAACATATTATCTGAAACACTCTCTACTTCATACACTTTATGAGCATTTTGGGCAGTTATAGCAGTTATCACATTTAAAGCATGGACACCTAGATTACAACAAACTTGGGTATCTCTTTGTATTCCAGCTCCACTGCAACTATCTGAACCTGCAATAGTCAATAAAACATCTTGCATACTTATTATATTCCTTATTTTGATAGTCAAAAATATTTATAAACTAAATTCCCTAAACCTGCCAAAATGGAGTTTCAAGCAAATTAGTGGAAGGAGAGCTTAAGCTTCTTTCAGGCATTCTTTGAGCTTCATAAGCTTTTTTACCAGCATCTATAGCTTGAGAAAAAGCTTTTGCCATTTTGACTGGATCTCCAGCCTGAGCTACCGCACTATTTAATAACACACCGTCATACCCCATTTCCATAACTTGGGCAGCATCAGAAGGTACACCTAAACCTGCATCAACTATAAGCTTTATTTGAGGAAATCTTTCTCTTAAGACGTTTAAAGCGTATGGATTGATAACACCTTTGCCACTACCTATGGGCGCACCCCAAGGCATAAGTACCTCGCATCCCAATTCCACTAGATAAGTTGCCACTGAAAGATCATCAGTAGTATAAGGCAAGACTTTAAAGCCTCGTAAAATCAATTGCTCACAAGCCTTAACTAGCTCTATGACGTTCGGCTGAAGGTTATAGTCATCTCCGATAACTTCAACTTTGATAAAATCTGTCTCAAATATTTCTCTTGCCATTTCAGCCATTTGTATCGCTTCAGCAGCTGTCTTACAACCGGCAGTATTTGGTAAAATATGGCATTTAGTTTTTTTTAAAGCTTCCCAAAAATTATTTTTATGAAAAGTTGGATGTATCGAACGTTTTAAAGATACCGTGACCATTTCTACCTGTGCAGCTTCTATTGAAGCAATCATACATTCTAAAGAAGGATACTGTGAGGTTCCTAATATAAAATTAGAGCTTAAAACCTTATCAAATAACTCTAACATAACTATCCTCCCTGCATTGGTAAGATGATATCGATCTGATCATTATCATTTATCTCTTTAGTGGAGTAATTCGATTTTGGTACAAAAACATTATTTATCATTACTGCATAACAGCCACTCTTATAATCATTTAAGTCTAAAATTTCTACCAAGCCTAGCTTTGTATGTTGAGTTAGATCAACAGTCTTATTATTAAATTTAATTTTCATAAATATCCTTTTTAAATTCTTCTAATAAATCATTAGCAATTTTTGGAGCAAATAAATACCCATGTCGAGATAATCCATTAATAGAAGTATTACCCATATTTCTTATAATTAATGGTTTGTCATCAAAGCTAGTTGATCTTACAGAAGTTAAAGTTTTTATAAGCCTCGCCTCAGAAAACCTTTTATCTATCACAAGTAACATAGACAATAACTCCATTACACTTTGCACTGAAATAGATGAGTAGTCCTCACTTAGAATACTAGTTGCACCAACATAAAAAACCCCATTTCCTCTAGGAATTAAATATAGAGGGTGTCTTGGGTGAGCAAGCCTAATTACATGCTTAAGATTAATATCTTTATGTTGTACGATTAAAGCTTCCCCACGAGTACCATATAATCTACTATCTTTACTCTTTTCTATAGGGAATCCTCTACAATCATAGACATACTCATATTCACAAGTGTATTCATCAATATATATTTTATTATTTTCTATTTTAGTAATCTCTTCTTTTAAAAATCGTATATTGCTTTCTTCAGAGAAGTACTGGCTTGTAAATTTAAAAAAACTTGGAACATTTATTACGCCTTCATTAGTTATTAACAAACCTTTATTCATAAACGTGCCATTCATAAGAGATGATTCAAGACTTGATAAATCATCAGAACTTATATTCCTAAACCTTTCTTTAATGCTCTCATGTTGTTTAGTAAAAAAACTTACTCTATTTTTAATTAAATCAAACTCATTCACATCATTTTTATGTGCTAAAAAAAGCGTGTCGAACTTATCAATAATATTATGTTTTTGAACTAAATTTTCTCCACGTATAGATAACAATTCTTCCCATAGCTGTACACTATCGGCTCCTAATGTATACGTATGGATGCCACAACTTGTAACTTCCGAAACAGGAGCTAGCATACCAGCCGCTTGATAACTGCAGTTATCTTTTGCACCCAAAGAAGCCTTGTCATACAGATCTATACCCAGATGAGGAATATTCTTTGTAAAAGTTAAGGCTAAAACCCTCCCCATTACTCCTGACCCTATTATTGCTATTTTTTTCATTATATAAGCCTAGTTAACTAGCATACTCTCTCTTTATATCTTGAGAAATTTTCATAGAACAAAATTTAGGTCCACACATAGAGCAAAAGTGTGCTGCCTTATGGCCTTCTTTAGGTAAAGTTTCATCATGAAATGCACGTGCTTTTTCTGGGTCTAAACTTAGATTAAATTGATCATCCCATCTAAATTCAAACCTTGCTTTAGATAATGCATTATCTCTGATCTGGGCTCCTGGTAATCCTTTAGCTAAATTAGCTGCATGTGCTGCTAGCTTATACGTAACGATACCCTCTCTAACATCATCTTTATTAGGTAAACCTAAATGTTCCTTAGGAGTAACATAGCAAAGCATAGATGTGCCATACCAAGCGATCTGAGCAGCTCCAATTGCTGATGTAATATGATCATAACCAGGAGCAATATCTGTAACTAGTGGCCCTAATGTGTAAAATGGTGCCGCGAAACAATCTTGAAGTTCATATTCCATGTTTTCTTTGATAAGCTGCATAGGTACATGCCCAGGGCCTTCTATCATTGTTTGGATATCATGCTTCCAAGCTATTTTTGTTAACTCACCTAAAGTTCTTAATTCAGAAAGTTGAGCAGCATCATTAGCATCATTTATGCACCCAGGACGAAGTCCATCTCCTAATGAAAAACATACGTCATAAGCCTTCATTATTTCGCAGATTTCTTCGAATCTTGTATATAAAAAATTCTCCTGATTATGATGCATACACCATTTAGCCATTATAGAACCACCTCTAGATACAATCCCTGTAATTCTTTTTGATGCTAAAGGAATAAATGCCTTACGAACACCTGCATGAATAGTAAAGTAACTTACTCCTTGTTCAGCCTGCTCAATAAGGGTATCTCTAAATAACTCCCAAGTTAAATCTTCAGCAACACCATTAGTTTTTTCAAGAGCTTGATATATAGGCACTGTACCGACAGGAACTGGACTATTTCTTACAATCCACTCTCTAGTTTGATGAATGTGTTTACCTGTAGATAAATCCATAATAGTATCAGCACCCCACCTTGTTGCTGTAACCATTTTTTCGACTTCTTCAGATATTGATGAAGTTACTGCAGAGGTGCCCATATTTGCATTAATTTTAACAGAAAAATTTCTACCGATGATCATTGGCTCTAACTCAGGATGATTAATGTTTGCGGGGATTATAGCTCTTCCACTAGCAACTTCATCACGAATAAACTCAGGAGTTATTTCTTTGACTATATTTGCCCCAAAGGATTGTCCAAGTTGCTGTTGATGCATAGTACTATCTAAATGAGAATTTGCTCTTTTAATATTCTCTCTAATAGCGATATACTGCATTTCAGGAGTAATCACTCCTTTCCTGGCATAATGCATTTGTGAAATATTTTTGTCTTTGCATGCTCTAAAAGGCATTACATTTTTTTGAAAGTTCAAAGCATCATTTGATTGTTTATTACTATAGTCCGAACTAAGCTCATCAAGCTCATGTAGGTCATTGTTATTTTTGATCCATTTTAGTCTATGTTTAACTAGACCCTCGCTAATATCAATCTTATTATCAGCATTGGAATATTCGCCAGATGTATCATAAAGATATATATCTGGGTTATCAATTTTTACTCCATCAATATTTGTTTGAGATTGTTTTATAACCCTAAAAGGGACTTTAAGATCATCATTATCAAATGATGAGATATATACCTTCTTAGAGTTAGAATATGGCTTAGTTAAATTATCATCTAGCCTATAGTTATGTACTGATTTGATGTTATTAAAACTCATTTGACTCTCCAGTTTGTTTACTTAAATCAAGTAAAACAAGCATAAAAGAGCAAATGTAGCTGAAAAAATATATAGCCGACTATTTAAGCACTCCCTACGCTAGTTTTAACTAGATCAGGTTCAAAGGGTCAGCGTATTATATACACTTCTCAGCACTTACCTTAGTGCTCCCCTGTGTTGATTTAAATAGTAGCAGTAATTATGGTGTATTACAAATTAGTTAATCAGGTAATTTTTATAACCATTAACAAAAAACTATATCAAAATGCTTTATACAGAAATATTTTTAAAAGAATCTTTATTAGGTGAATAGTTTGATTATAGATCATAAAATCGTGGTGGGTGCAGAGGGGCTCGAACCCCCGACCCTCGCCTTGTAAGGGCGATGCTCTCCCAGCTGAGCTATGCACCCGATTTTAAGTCTTAATGGCGGAGAGGAAGAGATTCGAACTCTCGATAGGGTTTAACGCCTATACTCCCTTAGCAGGGGAGCGCCTTCAGCCACTCGGCCACCTCTCCATAACCATGTGAAAAACTATTATATATAGATTATAGATAGAGTCAAGTCAATCACCCCAAAATATTTTACTGTAATCCATTTCATGCTTAAAATATGTCCATTCAATCCATTTGAGTATATAATAGTACCAATAGATTAAATACAAAAGAAAACCAAATACTCATGCGTAAAATTTTAGTTACTAATGCCCTTCCTTATGCTAACGGTGATCTACACCTAGGTCATATGCTTGGCTACATCCAATCTGATATTTGGGTAAGATTTCAAAAGCTACAGGGTAATGAATGTACTTTTGTTTGCGGGAGTGACACTCATGGTACTCCTATCATGCTCAAGGCAAAAAACCTAGGAATCTCACCAGAAGATTTAATAGAGAAATACTCTACAAATCACTTAAAAGATTTTTCTGATTTTGAAATAAAATTTGATAACTACCATTCGACCAATAATAACCTTAACAAGGAAATTGTCGAAGATATATATACAAAACTTAACGATAACGATCTCATAAGCACCAAGAGCATTGCTCAGGCGTATGATCCTGAAGCAAATATGTTTTTGCCTGATAGGTTTGTTAAAGGTACTTGCCCAAAGTGTAAAGCTGAGGATCAATACGGTGATAGCTGTGAAGTTTGCGGCGCCACTTATGACCCTACAGACCTTCTAAACCCAAAATCTGTGGTATCTGGTAAAGCCCCTATCCAAAAAAACTCTGAGCATTATTTCTTTGATTTGCCAAAACTTGAGCAAAATATCGCTGACTGGATAGATTCAAACGATAAACTACAGCCCGAAGTAGCTAACAAACTTAAAGAATGGTTTGAACAGGGCTTGCAAAGCTGGGATATATCTCGCGATGCCCCTTATTTTGGTTTTGCTATACCAGGAACTGATAACAAAAAATTCTTTTATGTATGGCTTGATGCTCCAATGGGCTATATTGCCAGTGTTAAAGATTATTGTAATAAAAATAATTTAGATTTTGATAACTATTGGGGTAAAAACTCTCAAGATACTGAGCTTTACCACTTTATAGGTAAAGACATCATATATTTTCATGCTCTTTTTTGGCCAGCAATACTAGAAGCTACAGGGTACAAGACTCCTACAAGTGTATTTGCAAATGGATTCCTTACTGTGAATGGCAAAAAAATGTCTAAATCTCGTGGTACATTTATCCAAGCAAGAACATTTTTAGATCATTTAGATTCTGTATATTTAAGGTACTATTTTGCCTCTCGTTTAACTTCAAAAATTGATGATATTGACTTAAACCTTGAAGAGTTTATCACTAAATCAAATTCTGATATTGTTGGTAAAGTTGTAAACATTGCTAGTCGTTGTGCTGGATTTGTTTATAAGAAATTTGATGCAACGCTATCAGATCAAATTTTCGATACTGACTTAGAAAAAGAGTTTACAGCTACTCATGACGCTATAACCGAAGCTTATGAGCATAGAGAATTTGCTACAGCTATCAGGCTAATTATGGGTTTAGCAGATAAAGCTAATCAATTCATTGATTTCCATAAACCTTGGCAATTATCAAAAGAAGAAGGACAAGAAAATAAAGTCCATCAAGTATGCTCTCAAGGTATAAATATGTTTAAAGCCTTAGTGTCTTACCTTTCACCTGTAATCCCTAGCATTACTGAAAAGGCTGAGAAGTTTCTAAACATTGAAATAAAATCTTGGGAAGATGCACCTGTATTCTTAAAAAGCCACAAGATCAATAAATTCAAACCTTTAGCTGCTCGTATAGAAAAAGAAAAAATAGATAAAATCTTAGATGAAACAAAGATTATGTTAGAAAAAGAGCAACCTCAGTCACCTAAAAAACCTGAATCAAAGTTAAACATTGCTCCTGAGTGTAATTTTGATGATTTCATGAAAGTTGATCTACGCATTGCACGAATTGCAGAAGCTTCTCTTGTGGAAGGAGCAGATAAACTTCTCAGACTAATTCTTGACTTAGATGGTGAGACAAAACAAGTGTTTGCAGGAATAAAATCTGCTTATAACCCAGAGGATTTAGTAGGTAAAAATACCGTCATGGTAGCTAATCTAGCTCCAAGAAAAATGAAGTTTGGAATGTCTGAAGGTATGGTATTAGCAGCTGGTGATGGCAAAGATATATACATATTAGAACCTCATGAAGGCGCTAAGCCAGGTATGAGAGTGAAGTAGCTTAAGGTATGAAAAAGATCTTCCCTTGGCTCCTAGCCTTCATGTTACTAATCTTGGGAATGATAAGCTATCTTGATAGGTCTACCCTTAGCATAGCTAATACCGTAATTGCTGAAACTTTCGACATACCTCCTATGCAAATGGGCATTTTGCTATCTGCTTTTATGTGGCCATATGCCATTGCAAACCTTCCTTCTGGTTATCTTGTTGATAAATATGGCATCAATAAAATTATGGCCATAAGCATTACAGGATGGTCTATAGCATGTATTCTTTCTGGGTTTGTGACAGGGTTTTATACCATACTTATGACTCGAATCTTACTTGGCATTGCAGAAGCTCCTTTTTTTATAATAGCTACTAAAGTTATCCAAGAGCACTTCAGTCCAAGCAAAAGAGGCTTAGCATCATCTATAGTCTCTTTAGGTCCTAGAATCGCTAGTGTTGTTGCTCCAATTTTTATTGTTCTCTTAATTGCTCTAATAAGCTGGCGCGGAATGTTTATTCTATTAGGTATTATTGGAGCTATCTTGGGTGTCATATGGTATATGATTTCAAATAAATCTTTCAAAAAGATTGAATTACAAAATAGATCAAGAAAAACCACAAGCTTTGTTAAATGCTTTAAAAATAAAAATGTTATATTGCTTTGTCTTGGCAACTTTGGATCATCCTATGCTTACTGGGTATTTGTAACATGGCTGCCTTACTATTTCATTCATACTAAGGGGCTTGATCTAGCTCAGATGGGATTAGCAGCTTCTGCAACATTTGTACTAGCCTTAGCCTCTGTTATGCTTGGTGGAATTATTTCTGATATGTTTATTTCAGCAAAAACAAATGTGATCAAATCACGCTTAGTACCGATTATATTTGGCTGTGCTGTTGCTGGACTATCGATTATCATACTTCCATTTATTGATAACTTAACAATTTCAATAGTTATTATTAGCATTAGTATCTTTTGCTTAGGCTTGAGAATATCTCCAATATGGGCTCTAGTAGCTGACATTTCATCAAAGGAATCTGTTGGGACTGTTGGAGGCATCCAAAATTTTGCAAACTTTATAGGTGCAGGATTAGCTCCTTTACTGACAGGAATTATCCTTTCATATGACAGCGAAAGTTTTACAATTGTCTTCTTAATAAGCGGAGTAATATGCTTACTTGCTTCTTTCTGTTACTTCTTTATCAAAAACACAGAGTTCATATAAAACTATCTATAACTATCCTCAAAAATTAATACACCTGAATTTAGAAGCCTCGACCATAAATCTATTGTTGGCCTAATGTGTTTGACGAACAATTTTTATATTATTTAGACTCTTACATGCATTGAAATAACAACATCTATAAGCTAATTTTTTCTTGAATATAAATGCTTAAAAATCGATTTTCTTACGTGAAATAAAGTATGTAAAAGAGACTAGATATATACGTTCATATCAAGAGTTAAAGTATTCATATGCTCACCATTATACATTTTCTGATAAGTATACTCTGGACCGAATAATACATTATCATCAAAATAAGCACGCTGAGCTGAGAATACAAGCTGATTCTTAATACCTGAATCAGACAAACCAAAGTTTATTGGTGATGATGCAATTGCCATTGGTATAGCAGCAGCATTATAAGTTTCACCATAAGATACACCAAAGTTAGTGCCTCGCCCTGCTAGTACTGCCGAGTAGTTAAGTGCTGCATACCAAGTGCCTGCTAATACCTCGGAACCAACACCAGAGGCAGCACTTGCACTCACTGACTTACCATCACCATTGAATTTTTCTGCTTTGGTCGTTGTTGTCCAACCACTTTGAACCTGCCAAATACCACCAAAACCTGTGTAAGCGACGTTGGCATCGATATTAAATACACCAACATTGTCATTTGCACTATCTGTATTAATTAATGCCTGATTTAAAGAGCTGTTACCAGCACCCGCCATATTAAATACATAGCCGAGGTTACCACCGACAGCAATGTTTTCAGACCAACTATCTACATAGAAAATACCTGTTGAGAAATTAGCTCGCTTATCATCTGAACCAAAAACTGTAATGTTCGTGTTTATTATGTCATCTTTATAGTTTACTGATATATTTGAAGTTTTACCTGGTGCTAAGAAGCTATTAATACCACCGGTATATGGTCCACCACCACCGAATGATCCTACCGAGAGTTTATTTCGACCTGCTGTTACGAAGAATGGTGAAGTATCTAAGTTACCAAACATTACAAAAGCATTACCTAAACCAAATGAGCCTGATTCATCTGTGTCAAAGTCAAACTGTGCTGTTACATAGTGACCAAGGTTAGATAAGAAATAAAGGTTTGCAGCTGTAAGGTATACATTTTGACCAGTATTATTAAATGCTCCTGCTGCTACAGATTTACCATCTGGTCCAGCTTCAGATCTAGATACACTACTACCGAACCATGCTTGAGCATCTGCATTTATTTTTCCACCGAAGAACACCGAGTAGTCATCAAACTTTTCTCTTTGCCCTAATAATGTCGAAGCAAAAAGGCTGCTTGAAATCATCCCTATTGGGATACTGTTGTTACCAGAGTATGAACCTAGGAAAGTAGTTTCACCTTGAGATGTAATAGCAGGAGCTCCGCCGACATCAATCCCGCCTTTTTGGTTAAATATACCACCCAAAGATTTTTGGTCCAGATTCACAATTGAGCCATCTTGGCCAACATTCGACATAATGTCATCTGTTGATTCCCCAGTAACCATCATCTGACTTAAATCAGTTCCAGAAGTAGCTCCGTCAATAGGCCTACCTTTTGTGTTATCACCAACTCTTGAGCTATAAGTAGTAAACGCTGAAGAACCTCCTCCACCATTTTCGTCGTTTTGGGCTTTCTCTGTTTTAATTTGTTTTAATTGCCCTTGAAGCTCTTGAACTTGTTGTTGTAATTGCATCAACAATTCTTTTTCATTCATTTGAGCTGTAGGTTTTGCAGGAGTGTTTGTTGTTGTAGCTGCCGAAGCTTTGCTTGTATTTGCTTGTGAAGAGCTTAAGTTTTGGTCACCAATACTGGTAGCTCCAAAAGGCCCCCCTTGTGATACCACTTTAGGTGAATCTTCAGCATATGCTGAACCTGTAAATATAACAGCTCCACCCATAACCAAACATGTTTTTTTAAACCTTTTAATCACTGGTATACCCTCTGACAAAACACAAACAATAGAAAATCATTTTTGAGCATAACAAATAAATTGCACTATTTCAATTAATACATCAGCAAGAATTTGTTTTTTTAATATTAATCTTTAAAAGACAAACTGAGGTAACTCAGTTTAGATTGGCATATAAGGTGCGTATGTTGGAGTCCAAGATGACAAACTAATAAGCTTATCAATTTCTTCTTCTAATTCACCCTCTTCTAGGTCTTCTAGATCTATATCAACACCATGTACACCTTCAAGAACTGCTTGCTTAGCTACAGCCTTTGTAATTTCTTTAGAAACAGCTACTAAATCTGTGATCTTAGCCAATAATGGTTGAGTAATATCTTCACTTATAACCATCGGTGATAACTCACTAAGTCTATAACATGCTGCCCTAATCATACCTTTTGTAAGTACTTTAGCATGCACTGCAACAGAACCAAGTCCTAAACCTGGGAAGATAAATGCGTTATTACCTTGAGATATACGGTACTCCCTACCTTTATACTCAACATCTGGGAATGGGCTACCTGCAGCAATTAGTGCTTTTCCATCTGTCCATTTAATAATGTCTTCAGGTAAAGCTTCACATAAAGAAGTTGGATTCGATAATGGCATAATAATAGGATAATCATTATGCTTAACCATATCTTTAATAATCTCTTCAGTAAATGTACCTGGTTGGCCTGATGTTCCGATAAGAATATCTGTTTTTGAGTTCTTAACCACATCTGTAAGAGTTATATAGCTAGAATCCTCAACCTTCCAACCTTTAAGTTGCTCACCAGTTTTCACAAAAGGTTTTTGCTCTGGAGTAATTCGCTTTGCTCTTAATTTATCATTTACAAGACCATACCTGTCTACAAGATAAATATTCTTATTAGCATCTTCTACACTTATTCCTGCTCTGTCAGCGATTACATCAGCTAACTGTCTTGCAATACCACAGCCAGCACTACCAGCTCCACAAATTACGATGCTTATATCACAGATAGATCCTAAAGCCTCTTCTGTAGTGATTTCACCTGAGTTTATTTTAAGAGTGCTAATTGTCTTAACTGCAGCTATACAGTTCGCAGCTGCAACAATTCCTGTACCTTCAATATCATCATTAAAAGTACAAAGTCTTTCTTTATATTTCTCAAGAATACGAGTAGCGTTATCACGACCGATATCCTCCCAGTGTAAAAACACATTTGGAAATCTGTTTTTAGCTTGAGACACAAACTCTTCTATAAACTCATCATAAGTTTCACCTGAGACTCTTGGTAAACGAACACCCAAATACCCTGGAGCATTTAGTAAAGCATCATTATTTGTACCCATATCAAGCTGGATCGGTAATACCCTAGCTGGATCAATGCCACTTGCAGCAACATATACCATAATCTTACCGATACTGATATTCATTCCACCTATACCTTGATCACCTATACCAAGTACAGCTTCACCATCTGTTACAAGAATAAGGTCTATACTGTTATAGTCATATCTTTCAAGAATTTGACCAATATATCTTTTATGGTTTATAGATATAAATAAACCGTTTTGTTTTCTAAATTGACTACTATATTTTTGAACGGCTTCACCAACTGTTGGTGTATAAATAATCGGCATAATTTCTTCTAAATTTTCACGGACGAAGTAGTAAAAAAGCGTCGTATTCAAATCATGTAGTCTGTTTAAAAACACATACTTTTCAAGTGACGAATTTTTAAGATTCATTTGCCTTCTAACACGAGTCGCCTGCTCATCTAGGTTTTCAACTTTCTCAGGTAGATACCCCATTAGATTAAAAGCAAGCCTTTCTTCTTGTGAAAATGCTACATCTTTGTTTAAAACTCGGTTATTAAGAAGCTGCCTACCTGTAAGGTTCGTTTCAATAGCGAAAACCTTACCCTTTTGATTGCGCAGTTTTCTAATTCTTTTAGTTCTTTTTGCTGGTTGCATGATAATTACTTAGGTTAAATTTCAATATAATAAAACATCTGACTAACAAGTATGTAACAGTGGTTGCTTTTTTTCAACAAAAAATGAATACTATAGCCAATAATTTCTCATTTAAAAATAGATACTAGCCCTTTTTTAGCTATGAAAATAACCACACATTTTAAAAAAATGAATAATACAGCTCCCGCAGCAATAGCTATAGGCTCTTTTGATGGCGTGCACTTAGGTCATCAAAGCATTATCAAAAAACTTAAGAGTATTGCCAAAAAAAACAATCTCAAACCTTTCATCTTATTTTTTGAACCCCTTCCTAAAGAATTTTTTATGGGAAGTAAGTCTCCATCAAGAATTAATAATTTTCGCAATAAGATTTTAAACATCAAAAAAGCTGGAATTGACAATGTCATTTGCCAAAAATTTAATCAAAAGTTTGCAAATATCGAAGCAGAAGACTTTATCGATTTTTTAATACAAAAACTAAATGTAAAACATATCATCATAGGTGATGACTTTAAGTTTGGTAAAAATCGCAAAGGCGATTTTAAACTGTTAGAAGCTCTTTCAAAAGAAAAAGGTTTTACTATAGATAAAATCTCGACCTTGAATTTAGATAATCATCGCATAAGCAGTACAGATATTCGCAAATCATTTGCTAATCATGATTTAAGAAAAGTACATGAACTTTTGGGTGAAAACTATAAAATTAATGGTCGTGTGATTCATGGTCAACAAAATGGCAGAAAAATAGGCTTTCATACTGCAAATTTGAAACTTCCAAAAAACTCAGTCTTAAAAGGAGTATTTCTAACAAAAACTTCTATTGATAAGGCTTATTACTATGGTGTAACTAACGCTGGAACTCGCCCAACAGTAGATGGCAAAAATAATCTACTTGAAACACATCTTTTCGACTTTGATCAAGATATTTATAAAAAATATATTACTGTAGAAATTATTGGCTTCATCAGAGCAGAAAGAAAATTTGCTAACTTTGATGAGCTAAAAGACCAAATAGCCAACGATGTTCAAACCGCAAAAGCCATGATTGCTGAACTATAACTATAAACCTGAAAATATTTTTTACAGACTTATATTCATATTAAAGCTCATAATTATCTAGAATTAAAATACTTATAAAATCATTTTGTATACAAAGAAGTATTAACATAATTATCAATGTGCTTTATAATCTTACACTTAAGTAATTTATTTTTCTAAAAATAAAACAATTTAAAATCTTCAAGGAAATTCACATGAGTGACTACAAAAGCACGCTAAATCTCCCAAAAACCAGCTTTTCAATGAAGGGCAACTTAGCAAATAAAGAACCCATGATTCTAAACAAATGGGAAAAAAGTGGAATTTATAAGAAAATGCGCGAGCATTTTGCTGGACGTGATAAGTTTATTCTTCACGACGGCCCTCCTTATGCAAATGGGAATATTCATGTTGGCCACGCTGTCAATAAGATTCTAAAAGACATAATAATAAAATCTAAAGCTCTAAGTGGTTTTGATACGCCATATATCCCAACTTGGGACTGTCACGGCCTACCAATTGAATTACAAGTTGAAAAAAAACATGGTAAAGCTGGACAAAAAATATCTGAAGATGCTTTTAGAAAAGAGTGCCGTAAATATGCTAAAAAACAAGTCGAGCTTCAAAAGAAAGACTTCAAAAGACTTGGCGTATTAAGCGATTGGGATGATGCTTGCCTTACAATGAATTTTGACTATGAAGCTAATATGATTAGAACTCTAGCAAAAATTGTTGAGAATGGTCATCTAAATAAAGGCTTTAAACCCGTACATTGGTGTACTGCTTGTGGATCTGCTCTAGCTGAAGCTGAAGTTGAGTATGCTGACAAAGTATCTCCAGCCATAGATGTTAAATTTAAAGTTAAAGATCATGAAAAACTAGCTCAAGCTTTTGGTCTTGACACTTTAAATCATGAAGCTTTTGCAATCATATGGACGACTACACCTTGGACCCTTCCAGCTAACCAAGCTATCGCAATACATAATGAGCTAAACTACAGCTTAGTAAAATTAAAAAATAACTACATAATCCTGGCTGAAAACCTAGTTGAAGCCACCCTAAAAAGGTACGCGATTGAAGATGCTAGTGTAATTGCTACTACAAATGGTGACAAGCTAGTAGGTATAATAGCTGAACACCCTTTCTATAGTAGACATGTCCCTATACTTCATGGTGACCATGTAACAGCTGACTCTGGTACTGGTATGGTACATACTGCCCCTACTCATGGTGTCGAGGATTTCACACTTGGTAAAGAACACGATTTATCAATGGAAACTTTTGTTAAAGGTAATGGTTGTTACTCTGATAACACTCCTCTTTTTGCTGGTGAGTTCATCTTTAAAGCAAACGATAGAATCGTTGAGCTTTTAGGCGAGAAAAAACGCCTAATGAATTTTGATAAACTAAAACACAGCTATCCACATTGCTGGCGTCACAAAACTCCACTAATGTTCCGAGCTACACCTCAATGGTTTATTAGCATGGAGAAAGAGCATTTACGCGACAATGCTTTAAAAGCAGTGAAAGACACGAAATGGATTCCTGCTTGGGGCGAAACCCGTATCGAAGGCATGCTTAAAGATAGACCTGATTGGTGTATTTCTCGCCAAAGAACTTGGGGTGTACCTCTACCATTATTTATTGATAGAGATACTGAAGAGCTTCATCCAGACACTACTGCTATACTTGAAAAAGTAGCACAGAAAATAGAAAAGGGTGGCGTAGAAGCTTGGTTTAATGCTGATGATAGCGAATTTATAGTTGATACTGACAAATATAAATCTGTAACGGATACTTTAGATGTCTGGTTTGACTCTGGTTCATCTAACATGTGTCTACTCGATAAAGATACAAATCTTAGCTATCCTGCAGACCTATACTTAGAAGGTTCTGATCAGCATCGTGGCTGGTTCCAAACTTCACTTTTAGTGGGACTATCTGCTAAAAACCAGAAACCTTTCAAAGAAGTTTTAACTCATGGCTTCGTTGTTGATGAAAATGGCCGCAAAATGTCTAAATCTCTTGGAAATGTAACATCTCCACAAGATATTTATAATACCTTGGGTGCAGATATATTGCGCCTATGGACTGCATCAGCGGATTATAGAAGTGAAATGGCTGTATCTGATGAAATTTTAAAGCGTACTGCGGATACCTATAGAAGATTGCGTAATACTGCAAGATTTTTACTATCTAACCTAAATGGTTTTAATCCTGATACAGATATTATCGAGTTTGATAAGCTTGTAAAACTTGATCAATGGGCTGTTGCAAAAACTCAAGAGTTCCAAGACAAGATTATTGAAGCCTATAACGGCTATCAAACTCATACTGTCGCACAGTTGATACATCACTTCTGCTCTGTAGAAATGGGTAGCTTCTATCTTGATGTAATCAAAGACAGACAGTACACAGCAAAAGCTGACGGTCAACCTCGCAAGTCTGCTCAAACAGCTATTTATCATATTGTACAAGCATTAGTTAGATGGATAGCTCCAATACTTTCATACACTGCTGATGAGATTTGGGAAGCTACACCAAAAACTACAAATTTACCAATCCAATTATGTGAATGGTATGATGGTTTAAATACTTTCTCGACTAATGATGAATTAGGCATAGAATTCTGGGCAAAAACACAAAACATCCGTTCAGAAGTAAATAGAGTCTTAGAACTAAAAAGAAACGAAGACCTTATCAAAGCATCTCTTGAAGCCAAAATCACTCTTTTTGTAGATTCTACAAACATGGAGCTATTAAGCAAATTACAAAATGAGTTAAGGTTCTTACTTATATCTTCACAAGCTGAGCTTAAATCTATAGATAACAAAACACCTTCAGCAGTTGAGTCAACTATACCTGGATTATATATCGATATAGAAAAACTAGAAGAAACTAAGTGTGAAAGATGCTGGCATCGTAGTGCTAGTGTTGGTGAAAACTCTGAGCATCCAGATATTTGTTCGCGTTGCGTCGAAAATATAACGACTGAATCAGGAGAGTCGCGTGAATTCGCTTAAACCAAAGCTTAAGTATTTTATCGTAGCTATAATTATTATAGCTGTTGATTTATACTCTAAGCACTATGCAAATACACATCTAAACTTTGCTCAGCCTTATGAGATAACTAGTTTCTTTAATCTGACACTTTTATATAACCATGGAGCTGCATTTAGCTTTTTAAGTAATGACCAAACCTCTTGGCAGCTTATTATGTTTGCTTGTATCTCAATGATCGCAGCTATAATTTTGATTTACCTTATCATCAAGCAACCAATAACTGCCAAATTAAATCTTTTTTCTTTTGCAATGATATTAGGCGGAGCTTTAGGTAATTTCTATGACAGAGCTTTTAGAGGTTTTGTGATTGATTTTCTAGATTTTCATACAGGTAGTTATCATTGGCCTGCTTTTAATATTGCAGATTCAGCTATAACTTGCGGTGTAATACTTCTAATACTGAGCTCTTTCTTTACGAAGAAGTCTTAGTATCTGATTTATCTGATTTGTCTGATTTGTCTGATTTATTAATATTTTCACCCGTCTTTTTAGGTTCTTCTAAACTTTTTTTATAATCTTCATAAAGCTTATGGGCTAAAAACTTATTATTTCCGTAAACGAAGTTATAAACAGTTTGTTTTAATCTACTATTTTGTTCCATCTCAATGCCAATATATTTCATATTAGGCATAGGTTTGTTTACTTCTGCAATTATAGTAGCAACATTATGTAATTTATCATTTACAACTATTTTATATCCTTCTTTATCTAAAAATTTAACTAAGTCATTATACCTCTCATCAAAATTCACTCCATCGAATTCCATAGTTTTATCTGGCTTATTGGCAGTTAAAAATCTCATTCCTTCGATAGTATTTGTATCTTTACTAAATGACTCTTCTTTAATATTTTCATCTCTAGAAAGTCGATGATAATGATCTATGTTATCTTGAATTGCTTCATCAATATTACAAGATGCTAACAATACTATTAAAGAGCTCAAAGCTAATATCTTTTTCATTCAAGTACCCATAAATCAATAATTACACGATAATTATAACAAATATAACCTAGTAAAATCATTAATTTTATAGTTTGAAATACTACTATTTACTAGTTAAAAACAGTAAAATCTCTCTATAAAAATTTAACATCAATATATTCATGGTAAAGACCGCAAGTAGTAAGCGTTGGGTGCAAGAGCATGATTCTGACCACTTTGTCGCAGAAGCTAAGAAATTAGGCTATAGATCACGTGCAAGCTTTAAAATCATAGAGATTCAAGAAAAATACAAACTCATAAAACCAAATATGTTTGTAGTAGATTTAGGTGCTGCACCTGGAGGCTGGTCTGAACATATTGTAAAATATATAGGGCAAAACGGTAAGTTGATAGCTCTTGATTTACTTGATATGTCCCCAATTGCAGGAGTCGATTTCATACAAGGAGATTTTTCTAGTGATGATACCTTTGAGCAATTAAACTCTCTTGTTGAAGGAAAAAAGATAGACTCAATAGTTAGTGATATGGCTCCAAATATGAGTGGTAATAAAACATCTGATCAAGCTAAATCGATACATCTACTAGAGCTAGCATTAGACTTTGCTAAAGATAACCTTGTCAGCAATGGTAGCTTTGTTGTTAAGCTTTTCCAAGGACAAGGTAGTGATGAATATATCAAGCAAGTTAAAGAATGCTTCAAGAAGGTTACACAGTTCAAGCCAAAATCATCTCGTCCTAGGTCAAGAGAAATTTATGTAGTAGCTCAAGGGTTTAAAGGTTAAGGCCTAAGTACATTGCTAGCCTACCTTTCGCTCCTTAGCATGTGTTTTACCATAGTCTCCTAACATAGCTTTAACCTTTGGAAGTATTAATACAACTGGTAATGCTAAGATTATCGTTATAATAAAAAACATCGTATACCCAACTGAGCTTTCAATAGCTCCGCTTATCATTACTGGTATCATTCTACCCAGAAGAAGTACTCCTGATATAAAGGCATAATGAGCCGTTTTATGTGAACTATCTTTCACCATGAAATAACAAAAAAGCATAGCTGCAGTAAGCCCTAAACTAAAACTAAATTGCTCAACAAAAACACATAAAATAACTACGATATGATCATTTACCTGAAAATATGCTAGAAGAACATAGAGAATATGCGGTAAATTGACTAATACAAACATTGTATATATAGTACTACCAAAACCTTTACGATAGATATAGTACCCACCCACAAAGCCACCAAGTATAATAGCTATAGGAGATATAGTTCCATAAGCAAAACCCGTAAATGTATTGCCTAAACTTAGTCCCCCATTTTGATGAGTATCAATCATAAATAATGGTAGTATTGCCCCAATCATACTTTCTGAAAACTTAAATAAAAAGATAAATGCCAAACCAATCCATAAGTTTTTAATTAAAAAAAATGTCTTATAAACATCAATAAAATTTCTAAATGTTTCTTTAGCACTTTTCTTTTCTAAAACTGGTTGCTCTGGTAGGATTTTTAGGTGGTAATATCCCATAAATATACATACACAGCCTACGAGCACTAAGCAAAGGCTCCAACTCTCAACATAATCATTATTTACATTATAGAGACCTCCACAAAGCATTAGTATAAATCCTGTAGCAAAAACTTTACCAATATTATAGGCTGCTGACTGCATCCCTATGAAATACGATTGCTGTTCTGGAGAGAGATTTTGAATATAAAAACCATCTACTGCAATATCATGACTAGATGACATGAATGCTATAAACCAGCCTGCAACTATACTAAAAAGTAAAAAGTGTTCTGTTTTTAAAGATAGTGACATAACTATAAATGCAAGACCCACAAAAATTTGCATTGCATATATCCACCATCGCGTGGTACATACAGAGTCAATCAGTGGTGCCCAAAGTGGTTTAATAACCCAAGGCAAAACCATTGAACCTGTATAAAGAGTAATCTCAAAGTTAGAAACTCCTAAGTTTTTGTACATTATAGCTAACACAAGCATAATCATACTTGCTGGTAAGCCTTCCATAAAAAATGTACTTGGTACCCACAACCATGGAGCTTTAGCATTTAAAACTTTTTTCATTCTGATGGTTAAAAAAATAAGCACTTGCTGTAAATATAATCATTTTTAAAGTTTATTGGAAATAAAACCTTAGCTTATTTATGAATTTAAGTAATAAAGATATAAAATATACTATAAGAACCCACCAACAAACTTTAAAACATGCCTCATTTTGATATGCTAGTTAAACTCTATAACTTAGAACTTGATCTTAAGTGTATTTCACAACAAACTAAAAAAAACATCATAATCCGTAAAGCATTAGCTCCTGAAAAAAGCATTGTCCTTAACTGGATAAAAAAAGAGTTTGCTCAAGCCTGGGCAGATGAGGCAGACATAGCTTTTTCAAATAATCCTGGTTCTATTTTTATTGCAATAAAAGATAAGGAAATCATAGGCTTTGCTTGCTATGACAGTACTATGCTCAATTTTTTTGGTCCTACAGGAGTTAGTCAATCTGCCCGTGGCCTTGGCACTGGCAAAGCTTTACTACAAGCATGTATGATGGATATGAAGCTTAAAGGTTATGCTTATGCAATTATTGGAGCGGTTGGTCCTGCTGAGTTCTATGAAAAAGCAGTTGGTGCTATAAAAATAGATGGCTCTTGGCCTGGAGCTTATGCCAATCTACTTAAAAGCTAGTTTTTTTAGTTTTAATTTCCAGTCCAGACTTTTTGTAAAACACATATTTTTTACGCGAAGAGTCTAAAGCTTTATTATCCTGATAAACAACTTCTATAAGCTTACTAACTTTTACTTTATTCTTATCTATCCCTATATCCATAATATTTATAAGTTCATCAAAATTGTTTACTATAAACACATTGTCCGTAATAAGTATAGGGATACCCTTGAAAGTGTTATATTCCTTAGCATTTAATGCACAAAAATGTGGGATAAAACTCTCTTGGCCTGCTTGCCACAAAACCGTATCAAGTTCTTTTGCTACACCACTTGGGGCTAAAATTGCTAACCTTTTGTTAGTAATGTAATTATCTGATACCTGTGTGCAAATATAGTTCAAAACATCCACCAAACTATTTGTTTGCAAAACTTGAAATTCTACTTCCATAACTCCTCTTTAAATTCCTAATAAACTAAAGCTTTCTACTTAAGATAAGCATACAAACTATAAACATTAAGACTTATCATATTTAAATGCTAACTTTAACTTCGTAATAAAATCGCTACCTAAAACAAAAAAGCTTCCTATAAAAATAATATCACCACTAAATAAAATTAGCATCATATTTACTTCACCAACCTGCCTAGCCTTATCAAACAATAATATAAGCTCCATTGAAATGGTTGGATAAACTAAACTACTAAAAAACATTATCATTCCGATAATATATCTCTTATAACTAATCGGTTTTTGCTGGCTAAAAGCATTCTTAAACACTTTTTTTATAGTATCTTTAATAGCCGTAACTATGGTTTTACCTAGTAACATCACAGATATTACAAATATAACTTCCGCACTTATCAGCAAAATTGATGAAACAGCTAAATATGTCGCTGTTGCTAAACCTACAAATGGCAAAATCGCAAAAACTATTATATAAGGTACAAATGAAATGACAAATAATGATATGCCCAGGTAATATTTGAGGTTTTTATCCATTATTACTCAGACTCTTTATTGAAACTTTTATTGCAGTATCAATAGCTGTTGTCATATCAACTATACTCATACTAGGTTCATTATCTTTTGATACAGCTTGTTGAGTACTATAAGGTACATGGATAAAACCACCTATCTTATTTGGGTATTTATTTGCTAGTTGATTTAATAACTCATACATAATGTGATTACAAACATAAGTACCAGCTGAATTTGAAATAATCACTGGGATTCCCTTTGCGTTTATAGCTTTTTTTATTTTATATATAGGTAGCTTACTAAAGTAAGCATTTTCTCCTTTCTTAGATATGACTTTATTTACGGGCTTTGCTCCATCATTATCTGGGATTCTTGCATCGTCAACATTTATAGCCACTCGCTCAAGAGATATGCTTGATCTACCCCCAGCTTGACCAACATTCAAAACTATAGAAGGATTGTATTTATTGATGTATTTATCCAAAGCCTTAGTCGATTGCTTAAAACTTACAGGTAGTTCTTTTTTAATGATTTTGTAACCATCTATATTATCTGGCAACTTGGTGACAGCTTGATACGATGGATTAACGCCTTCTCCATCAAAAGCTTCAAAACCAGTGACTAAAACAACTTTTTCAGAGGGCTTTATATCACTAGTATCAGATTTGGGATTTTTAGCTTGAGCTAAAAAAACTGACAAAATTATCGTAATTGCTGTTACAAAGAGTTTCATATTTTTTATTCGTAAAGTCCTTTAATCTTTTTATTATCTGTTTTTTTATTAGATTTTGCTACCTTTTTAATTTCTTCTAATAGCTCTGCATACTGATTAAACTCTTTATCTGCATATATTGAAGCATTCAAACCTATTACCAGCGCTTTAAGTTCAGGCACTAGTTCAGCAACCTCAAGTAATGAGAATATTTCTTTATCATATTTCTCACTTGCCCAACCTATAAGTGATTGTTGCAATGCAACTTTATCTTTTTTACCACAAGCTTTCTTAACTTCTTTAAAGCTCGATTGGTTTACTGTATTTAAGTTCGAGGTGCTATCATTATTATTTTTTTGTTTAGGTTTAGATAACTTACATTTTAAAAGTAATAGTAGTGTAATAACCCATAAAACCATAAATAATATAGCAATATTTCGCCAATAATAGTCAACTACAGTCTTCTCTACGATTTGAGCTTTTTGTGGTGATAAGCTTGAGAAATCCGTATTTACTAGGCTACCTTTTTTAACATCAAAATCTTTTACAGGAATGCTAGCAATCTTTGATCTATGAGTGTCTATATCAAACCATTTAAGCTCCAACTTTGGCACTTTTGACTTACCTTCTGTAGTTGGCATATAACCAACAGTATATGTTGCTGTACCAGTAAGTTTGCCACTCTTCTCAATATCATCTAATTTTGGTTTTTCCGCATAAACATTAAAATCATCATTTGAGCTAAAATCTAATTTTGGAATATCTGTACTTAATACTCCTTGTGCTTTAATAGTTACTGTTCTTGTTAGTAAGTTACCTACCTTAACATTTTTATCATCTGACCAGTTATCTTTCATAGTTACTTCAGATGATGGGAACCAATCTTTTATACGAATATCTTTTGGTATGGGTTTAACATAAAGCGTATGTGATTTGGTTGGAATACTTTCTTTTTTTACCCCAAGCTGTCCAAAACCTTTAGATAAAGTTGCCTCAAGAATCATCGGAGGCACGTATAACTTACCTGTCACATGAGGAATTATCAGAAAACTCTGTTCAGCTACCTCATAAAGCTTACCATTTATTCTTTTCTCATAAGATATTTGGTGACTTGTCGGCTTCATCTCAGCATTTCTTATTTTAAATGCTTTTGGCTGTATACCAAGCATCGGTGTTGAATAGTATAATTTTAGAGTATAAAGAACTGGTACATTTACATAACTTTTTGTTCTAGCTATTGTACTAATAGCAAATATATCTTGATATTCACTTTGCTCATCACTGGTTAATGCTTTATCAACCTTGATATTAATCGGGTTTGTATATTCATTACCAACTCTAATAGCAGGAATAGTAAGCTTACCGGCTTTATCTGGCATAATAGTAACAATCATATCGTATATTGCTGTCGTTTTACCATTTATCGTGGAAACCTTGCTGTTTGTACTAGTGTTATATACCGTAAAATCTTTATCTAAAACATCTAATTGTGGCTGAGTATTAAAGTTTTCAAGATGTAAAGTCAGCTCTATAGTCTCACCATTCTCTATATCTGTTCTATCTATTGATGCTGAAACCTTAGCAAAACTCACACTCACACTCAAAAGCACTAATGCTAATAAAACACTAATTTTTTTCATAAAATTAACTCTCACGATTAGCTCCTGTCATTCTTTGATAGTCTCGTGCAAACTTATGTCTTAATAATCCACCAGGATCATCGTCTACCATAGCTAAAAGCTTATCTGCCTCTCGCTTATCTAACTCATCCTCTCTAGCTTGTTGCTGAGCTTGAGAATCATTATCTTTAGACTCTTGTTTATCTTGCTCGTTTTTATTGTCTTTATTGTCTTTATTGTCTTTATTGTCTTTATTGTCTTTATTGTCTTTATTGTCTTTATTGTCTTTATTGTCTTTGTTGTCTTTGTTGTCTTTGTTGTCTTTGTTGTCTTTGTTGTCTTTGTTGTCTTTGTTGTCTTTGTTGTCTTTGTTGTCTTTGTTGTCTTTGTTGTCTTTGTTGTCTTTGTTGTCTTTGTTGTCTTTGTTGTCTTTGTTGTCTTTGTTGTCTTTATCTTTCTGTTTTTGATTATCCTGATTATCTTTTTGATCATCATTATTGTTTTTATTCTGATCTTTTTGTTTATCAAGTTCTTCAGCTATTTTAAGATTAGCTTTTGCATCTTCAAAATCAGGTCTTTCTTCAATAGCCTTATTATAAGCTTTTATCGCATCTTTATATTTGCCAAGCTGTGTTAGAGCATTGCCTTGGTTATAAAGTCCTGAAGCTGTATTATCTTTTTTAAACTCATTATAAGCATTCTGGAAATCTTTAGCTTTATAGTACGATGCTCCCTTCCAACTAGAATTTTCAAAGCTTTGAGCAGCATTTTTATAATCACCCTGTTCAAAATTGTTTTTACCTTGCTGATCTTTTGTATGCCAAGCATCATTCCAGCTTGCTAATGCCAAACAAGGAGTAAAGAATGCAAGTAAAAATACTTTTTTTAACGACATATCTTCTCCAAAAACCCTCTTCTAAACACTAACACGCTTAGTAACCCTAAGGCCCAAATAAAATAAACACCTTCATCCTGCCAGAATGTATTAGCTGATGACTGTTTTGACTCTTTAGTTTTCACACCGTTTTGAATATCTTGTATCAAAGCTTTTACATCATTGTTATTAGCAGTTAAAGTGATAAGCTTCCCATCACCGGCTTTGGCTAACTTTCTTAAACCTTGTAAGTTCACCCCAAAGTATTGAATCTTACCGGAGCTATCTTTGATATAATTCCCATCTTTATCTTTAGCAATACCACCCTTTGGTGTACCAATAGCATACACATCAACGGTTATACCTTTTTGAGCTAGTTTATTTGCCTGTTCTATAGCCTTATCTGTTGGTGTAGAATCTGTAATTAGCACCACTTGTCCTTCACCAGCACCACCTTGGGTTAAAAGCTCAGATGATTTTGATAGTGCTTTTGCCATATCGTGCCCTTTTACAGGTACGATACTAGTACTAAGAACATTTACTAAATTTGCTATAGTTTTAGAATCACTCGTGAGTGGTGATACTACAAAAGGCTCACTTGAAAAAACTATCATCCCAACTTGCCCTTCTGTAATTCTCTTAAGCATATCAAGTATCTTATATTTAGCTAATCCAAGCCTACTTGGTGAGACATCAGTAGTATCCATAGATTGAGATACATCTAGAGCTATAATCCTAGAAATATTTTTTTGATAAATAGGCACATTTTGATGCTTCCAGCTAGGTCCAGCTAATGCTACTACCAATAAACTCCAAACTATAAAGAAAAATATTGGTAATAACGATTTTTTACTCTTAGCACTTTTCCCAACAATTATATGTTCAAGCAAGTGTGGATCGCAATATTTTGACCAGTTATTTGATTTACTAGAATATCTAACCAACAAATATACAAATACTGCATTTGGTATAAGAGCTAAAAACCACCAAGGACGTATAAAGTGAAGTGTATCAACCATGAGAGTTTGCCCTCCTACGATTTAACCATAATAATGCGACTATATAACTTATGACTAATGCTCCACCTAAAGTCCAAGGGTATAAATAAGTTATTGGTCTGACTACAGTTTTATCAGACTCCGTTGGTTCAAGCTTATCAATATCTTCATAAACCTTTTGCAAATCACTACTATTCTGAGCTCTGAAAAATTTCCCGCCAGTCATTTTTGCAATTTGCTCGAGTACACCAGTATCAAGATCTTCAGAAGTGTTTACTAATCTCTGTCCAAATGCAGTATTGACCACCATCTGCCCACCACCTAACCCAATGGTATATATCTTAATGCCTGTTTTTTTAGCTATTTCAGCTGCTTGTAATGGCTTTAATGTTCCTGAATTATTCTCACCATCTGTAAGTAGCACCAAAGCCTTTGAGTCACTAGGATATTGCATTAGTTTTTTCACAGAAAGACCTATAGCATCACCAATTGCTGTTTGTGGCCCAGGTAAAGCTATACTTGAGTCGTTAAGGATCTTTTTAACAGTAGGAATATCAAATGTAAGTGGTGTCTGTAAATAAGCCTTTGTACCAAACAGCACTAATCCAACTCTGTCACCTTTCCGGGTATCTAAAAATTCATTAGCTACTCGCATCACAAGATCAAATCTTGATTCTGATTTTCCGTCAGCTTTTTTCATATCTTCAATAGCCATACTTCCTGATAAATCTATGGCCATCATAAGGTCTCGACCTGTCTGTGGTAAGCTCATAGGTTTACCAAGCCATTGCAGTCCTGAACCAGAAATGATAATAAGCACCCAAATAGTAGCCAATAAATATTTAAAATAATTAGCCCTCTTAAAATTACTTTCAAGACTTGTTGGTAACTGTGATTGTATTTGCTTAAAAAATGGTGTTTTAAGTGCTGCTTGCTTATCTGCTTTTGCACGAGGAACAATCCAGTAAAAAACTAATGGCAATATTAGTAAGATAAAAACCCAAGGATATTCTATGTTTATCATAAAACTCTCCTTATCCATGTTTGACTAGCCACTACAATAGATTCAAGCTCATTATCACTTAAAGAAATAGGTCGGTAAATATTTGCTAAGCTCTCAGCAACACTTCCTTCAAACATACTAATTTTAGTCTTTGAATTAAGGTAATCAACCCAATCTTGTCCGTATAATAATTTAATATCATCCTTTGGAAACTTATGAATTGCAATGCGTTTTAAATAGACCGAAATGGTTTGCAAAACTTCTTTAGGTTTTGATATATAAGTATCAGTAACACTAGCTTTAAAATCATCTACAATACTCTCAACATATTGCTTCTGTCTTTTTCTAATTTGCAAATAGATTAAAAATAATACCCCAACAAATACAATAAGTCCAAACACAACCCACCAACCATAAGCTAATGGCCACCATGAAGAAACCTCTTGGGGAAGGTAAATATCCTTTAATTGGTCAAGAAGATTATTAGGTTGCATGCCCTGCCACCCCATAATTTATTGTTTTAACCAAATCATCATTAGTCGCCATCTCAAAAAATGCCATTTTGTATTGACGTGAAAAATCTTTAATAGCACTATGCCTAGTATTATATATGTCTTTATAAATTTTGTACTGCCTAGTATTTGCCGCATCAAAAACTAAATTTTCTTCACCATCACTAAAATTATAAATATCTTTCGCTGGCAGCTCTTTTTCTAATGGATCATAACTAAACATATTAATAATCTCATTTTTTTTAGCTAATAGTTTTAAGTATTGTCTAGCTTCTGAATTAAACCCATCAAAATCACCCATTACAACTATCACACTATTACTACGAGCCTTCGCATAAAGAAACTTTAACGCACCAGCCAAACCTTTATCAGTGCTTATTTGAGGTTGTTTATTATCTGTTGTTACATGATTTAATATTTTTACTAGGGCTGACTTATCTTGTTTAGCAGGATAAAAACTATACCCCTCATCATCAAAAATCACTCCTCCAACTTTCTCATGAGCTTCTAATGCTCCAAAACCAATTAAAGCAGTAGCATTTGCGACCTTTACAGATTTAAAGCATTCTCGTGTACCAAATTTCATTGTAGTACTTTGATCTACTACAAAGTATAGTGTTCGCTCTCTTTCTTCATGATAGACCTTTGTATATGGCTTACCCAATCTAGCGGTTAGAGACCAATGCATTAACCTAATATCATCACCTGGTTGATAGTGCCTAACCTCATCAAAGTCCATCCCGCGACCTTTAGCCTTAGATGATTTACTTCCAGCATTTACTGAATTTACTTTTTGATTAGCAAATAACTTCAAGGCTTTTGCTCGATAACGATAACTCAATAATTCATTGATATCTGGCTTTATACCTTTATAGCTTTTCATTCTCTAATAAGCTCCATACGAAGTACTATCTTTCTAACTTATGGGATTGGTACAGCTTTTAATAGTTTTGTAATAACATCATCAGTAGTAACACCATCAACTTCTGCTTCAAATGTAAGTAGAATTCTATGGCGTAAAACCTCATAAATTACAGCATGTATATCACTTGGAGATACAAAGTCACAACCATTTAACCAAGCATGAGCACGAGCAGCTCTATCAAGAGATATTGTTCCACGAGGACTAGCCCCAAACGATACCCATTTAGCAATATCTTGACTATATTTTTCTGGATGACGAGATGCTAATATAAGCTCTATCATATACTCTTCTATCACTTGAGATACCTGCACATTCAAAACTTCTTTTTGTGCTACGAAGATAGTATCTTGATGAATACTAGGGTGTTCAATAACATGCCCTAAAGCTTCTCCACGACTTATGGCTAAGATCTTAGCCTCGGTCTTTGGATCTGGGTATTGAATTTTAACAAACATCATAAATCTGTCTAGCTGAGCCTCTGGTAGTGGGTAAGTTCCCTCTTGCTCAATAGGGTTTTGAGTTGCCATCACCATAAACAAGTCTGATAATGGATAAGTTTTCTTGCCTACTGTTATTTGCTTCTCACCCATTGCTTCTAATAATGCTGACTGAACTTTAGCTGGAGCACGGTTTATCTCATCCGCTAATAAAAGATTATGAAATAACGGCCCTGTTTGAAACTCAAAACTTTGTTGTTGTGGTACGTAAATCTCAGTACCAGTAAGATCTGCTGGCAATAAATCAGGAGTAAACTGAACACGATGATAAGAGCAATCTATACTTTCAGATAAAGTTTTAATCGCTGTAGTTTTTGCAAGCCCTGGCGCGCCCTCTACAAGTAAGTGTCCACCACCTAATAATGCTATCAAAAGTCTTTTATTTAAGTTTTCTTGACCAACCACACGATTATTCAAAAACTCTAAAAGTTGGTTAAATTCACTATGTACAGACACTAATCTCTCCAAGAATTAAAATATTTGCCTGTTTAAAAGTATAAGGGCAAATGTTTATTTATCAAGAAGATTTAAAAAGTAAAAGGGATGTTAAAGTGCTAAAAAGCTAATTAACCTAAACAAAGACTGATGACAGTAACTACAATTATAGATATTTTAAAAACAGTCTTAGCATAAGCTCTATCATCATCTTGCTTATATGATACTACTGATTTGTATAACCAGTATATAGCCACAAACATACAAACAACAAACGAAACTAAGTCTGCTGTACCTAGCAAATACGGTATGCTACACGAAACCACAAAAGGCACAAGATAAACTAACATTATCTTTTTTGTATAGGCAACACCTTTAACCAAAGGTAACATTGGAAGATTAACTTTTTTATAATCATCTTTATATAACATAGCTATGGCGTACGAGTGTGGTATCTGCCAAAAGAAGAGTATTAAGAACAATCCTAATGCATTATAGTCTAGACCATTTACTACAGCAGTATAACCTGCTACAGGTGGAATAGCCCCAGATATACCACCAAGCACAGTAGCATGGATAGTAAGTCTTTTCGAGATAGTATATATAACCACATAAACTACAAAACCAACTAAAATTATATATAGAGTAAGCGGGTTAACTAGAGCATATAAAATCATACAGCTTAACACAAAAAGTATCGAACCATATACTAAAGCCATAGCTAAAGATATATCGCCTGTTACGAGTGGTCGCTTTTGTGTGCGCTCCATAGTACTGTCTATGTCTCGGTCATAGCAGTTATTGAATACACAGCCAGAAGCTATCATCAATGCTACACCAATCATTACATATAAAAAAAGAGTAATATATTCAAAGCCAATTTGGCGATGAGTAGCTAATAAAAAACCACCAGTAAGAGTGATTAAATTACCAAAGATGATACCTGGTTTAGCTAATTGAAAATAATTTTTGAAAGAAGACATATTAAGAAATTATGATTACATCATCATTGCATATAGATCGAACATAATCCACATTGTACCAGCAAGAATAATTGCTACTACCATTACAGCAAATATAGCACTCACTAAATTCCAACGAGCTTCTGAATCTGTACTTAAATGCAAGAAGTATACTAGCTGAACAAATAATTGAGTTATAGCAAGCACCGCTACCGCAATACACAATACTGCAGGAGAAAACACCTTAAAACCAACTAATGCGAAAGCTATTGTTGTAATAACTATTGAAAATACAAAACCTTTTATATAAGTCTTGTGCGTACCATAAGCAGCACCAGTATCTTTATCATATAATCCTGACATATTATACCGCTCCTAATAAATAAACTATTGAGAATACAAATATCCATACGATATCTAAGAAATGCCAAAATAAACCTAAATAAGTCATTTTAGTCTTAGTCATCGGTGTCATGCCATGCTTTTTAAGTTGGAATATCATACTAACGATCCATATAAGACCCATAGATACATGAAGACCATGCGTACCAACTAAAGTAAAGAATGATGACAGGAATGCGCTACTAGCCCAAGTATGACCTTCCATTGCAAGCTCATAAAACTCATGAACCTCCATAATGATAAAGCCTAAACCTAAGAAGAATGTAACCCATAAAAATTTAATCACATGATTAATGTTATCAGAATTACGATTAAGCATTGCTAAACCAAAGGTAAAACTACTTACAAGTAGTAGCATAGTTTCCACAAAAACATAAGGTAAGCTAAAAAGCTCCTGAGCATCAGCTCCACCAAATGTATGCTTGTGAAACACCGCATATACAGCGAACAGTGTAGCAAAAAGCACACAGTCACTCATAATATAAATCCAAAAACCAAAGACGTTCTTAGAACCATCAAAGTGATGATGGTCGTCGTGGTGATTGTTATCTGCAGTTACTGTACTCATTATCGTAACTCCCCTTCTTTTGTATATTTACTTTCAACTTCTTTGACTTCTTTTGCTTTCACATAGTAGTCAATACTATAGTCAAAAGATCTGCGTAAAACTGTACCGATCATACCAACAACACCTACAGCAGCAAGCCACCATATATGCCATACCATAGCAAAACCGAATACAAAACTAAATATGCCGATGATTAGGCCTACAGATGTGTTTTTAGGCATATGAACATCTTCATAAGTCTTTTCAGCATCTACAGGCTTACCATCAAAGCTAAGACCTTTTTCTTTTTGTGACCAGAAATCATCTCTATCAGAAACTTCTGGTTCATGTGAGAAGTTGTAGAATGGTACTGGAGAAGGTATAGCCCACTCTAAAGTACGACCAGAACCCCAAACATCAGCACCTACACGATTTTGATCTCTATCACGAATACTTACAATAAGTTGAAGCACTTGGAAGAATATACCTAAAGCTATAATCATCGCACCAAACCATGCTACAACTAATAGTGTTTGGTAACCAGTAGAAGCATCATAATGATACAATCTTCTAGTCATACCCATCATTCCAAGTACGTATAAAGGCATAAATGCTACAAAGAAACCTATAAACCAGCACCAGAAACCATATTTACCTAAACGTTCATTTAAGGTAAATCCGAAGATTTTAGGGAACCAGTAAGTAAGACCAGCAAATGCACCAAACACTACACCACCAATAATTACATTATGGAAGTGAGCAATTAAGAACACACTATTATGCATCTGGAAGTCAACACCAGGTACTGATAATAATACACCTGTCATACCACCTACAGAGAAGACAATCATAAAGCCAACTAACCACAACATAGGTGTAGTAAATGCTATACGACCTCTAAACATAGTGAATAACCAGTTAAATATCTTCACACCTGTTGGTATCGCGATAATCATCGTCATTATACCAAAGAAGGCATTTACATTTGCACTTGCTCCCATCGTAAAGAAGTGATGTAGCCATACCGCAAATGATAAAACTGTAATAGCAATAGTTGCCCAAACCATAGTCGCATAACCAAATAGTGGCTTTTTAGAGAATGTTGCAACAACTTCTGAGTACACACCAAACATAGGAAGCACAAGAATATATACTTCTGGGTGGCCCCAAATCCATATTAGATTTACATACATCATCTGATCACCACCACCTGAAGTAGTGAAGAAGTGAGTACCAAAGTATCTATCTAAAGTAAGTAAACCTAGTGTAACCGTTAATACAGGGAACGCAGCTATCACAAGAATAACAGAACATAATGAAGCCCAAGTAAATACAGGCATTTTCATTAGCGTCATACCTTTGCAACGCATCTTAATGATAGTTACAAAGAAGTTGATACCAGTCATTAATGTACCGATACCTGAAATCTGTAATCCCCAAATATAATAATCTGTTCCGACTGTCGGACTATAAGTTATGTCTGAGAATGGTGGGTAAGCTAACCAACCAGCATGCGCAAAATCACCTACCAATAAAGAAATATTGATAAGCATTGCGCCAACTACGAATAGCCAGAAACTTAATGAGTTCATATAAGGGAATGCTACATCTCTAGCACCAATCTGAAGAGGAATAACCCAGTTCATAAGTGCAAAAATCAATGGCATAGCAACGAAGAAAATCATGATTACACCATGAGCAGTAAAAATCTGGTCAAAATGCTCAGGAATCAAATATCCTGTGCTATCGCCAGAAGCTAATGCTTGTTGTGTTCTCATCATCGCAGCATCAACAAAACCACGAACCATCATCACCAAAGCTACGATTACATACATCGTACCTATTTTCTTATGATCAATAGTGGTAAACCACTCACTCCATAAGTATCCCCATTTTTTAAAATAAGTGATTCCACCAAGTAATGCCACACCGCCGACCGATATACCTATAAACATAACAAGTATGATTAATTGTTGGCTTACCGGTTCATACAAGTATGGAAAAACCAGATGCGGATCACTTAGCTTTCCGATTAATGCTTCTAGCATGCTATTCTCCTATTTACTGTACTACTTTTATTTTATTTATAACTTCTAATATCTTGCAACTTAATTACATTGCCATGTGGTGCATATCACCCATCTTTCCCATGTCGCCTGGCTTATAGTTAGGCATCATATAAGACATGACGATATCACTAAATAGATTCTTATCAACATCTGAATAGTAAGCCACAGGATTAGCAATAGACTGCTTAACAAGGTTACCCCAGAAGTAATCCCAAGTTAATGCTTGATGTTTGCCATCTTGTACCGTAGTAACCCACTTATCAAAGTCTCCTTGATCTACAACATGAGCATAGAACTGCATTTCAGCAAACCCTGTGCCTGTGTAGTTAGCTGAGAAACCACGATACTTACCATTATTTGTCGCAATAATATGCAACTGTGTAGTCATACCAGTCATTGCATAAATCTGACCACCAAGCTCAGGGATGATAAATGAGTTCATCGGAGCTGCAGATGTAATCTTGAAGTTTACTGGGCGATCTTTAGGAAGCTCAAGATAATTTACTGTAGCAATATCTTGCTCAGGATATATAAACATCCATTTCCAGTCCAATGCTACAACATCAATTTCAAGAGGTTTTTTATTTGACTCTAAAGCTTTATAAGGGCTAAGAGAGTGTGTTGTTTTCCAAACCATTATGCCTAATATTAAGATAAGCACAGCAGGTATACCCCAACATACAACCTCTAGCGCTGTACTGTGAGTCCACTCTGGTCTATACTTAGCGTTTGCACCTTCACGGTAGCGCCAAGCAAACCATAAAGTCAATATTATCACAGGGACAACCACTATAAGCATAAGAACTGTAGCAATTATGAACAACTCTTTTTCTTGTGCTGTAATTACGCCATTTGGATTCCAAATACCACCCTTACAACCAGCTAAAGATAGTACAGCCAATACACTCAATAATATAGCTATATATTTTTTTAATTTCATTATACAAGATACCTTTTTTATTATTTTATCTTAAAGTTGCGAATTTTACACACACCTCAACCGAGATACCATATTATACAGTAGCTTACAAAAAAAAACACCCAAAAAAATCAATAAAGATTTAATTATAGGAACCTTTTCGCTATACTCTTGCTACTAAATCATGCTAGAGCAAAGTCACAACCAACATGTATCAAAACGAATTCAAAACTACAACATACATATCTTTAATCTATTGTTTTAGAATGATTGGACTATTTATAATATTTCCGATCTTTAGCCTATACATAAACCACCTAAGTGATGCCACACCATTTCTTATAGGCTTAGCTCTTGGAGTATATGGGCTTACACAAGCAATGCTTCAAATAGTACTAAGTATATGCTCTGACAAATATGGCCGTAAGCCTGTAATACTTTTTGGCTTGATACTATTCATAATAGGTAGTATTGTCGCTGCTCTCTCAACCAGCATTTATGGAATCATCATTGGTAGGGCCATTCAAGGTGCTGGAGCAATAGGAAGTACTCTTTCAGCATTAGTTGCTGATTCTACAAAAGAAGAAAACAGGCTAAAAGCAATGTCTTTAGTTGGCATGTCTATAGGATTTTCTTTTCTTATTGCGATGATGATAAGCTCTATTCTTAATAGCATTATAGGTCTTTCTGGCATATTTTGGCTGACTGCAATTTTTGGCTTCATAAGCATATTTATGCTTAGCAGGATTCCAACACCAAAAACAACAACCTTCCATCACGAAGGGAAAACTGTATTTACACTCTTAAAAGATGTAGTAAGTCATAAAGAATTGCTTAAACTTAACTATGGTATCTTCAGCTTACACGCTTGTTTAACCGCATTGTTTATTGTTATTCCACCTATTATGACAAATATCTTAGAGGTGAAAGCTGATTACCAATGGGTAATATACCTACCTGTTTTAATAATATCTTTCTCAATGATGTTTCCATTTGTTATGATCGCTGAAGTAAAACGAAAAATGCGAAGCTACTTTATAATAGCTGTTGCCATTCTAAGTATCTCGATAGGTCTTCTTACTCTTAGTTATACGCATGTCTTCATACTAAGCGTTCTGCTTACATTTTTCTTTGCTGCATTTACTTTTCTTGAATCATGCTTACCTTCTTTAGTTTCTAAGATAGCTCCTGTTGGTAGTAAAGGAACTGCAATGGGAGTATTTTCAAGCTGTCAGTTTTTCGGAATATTTGTAGGGGGTATGGTTGGCGGCGTAGTCTATCATCACTTTCACATAGCAGGAGTTCTAACTCTTTGCTTAACTCTTGGCATTTTATGGTTGATAGTATCAATAATGATGGCAGAACCGACATATCTAAACTCAAAAATATATAAGCTAAAAAGTAACTCTCATGATGCAAAGATAGCTCTAGAAGAAATACTTGCAGCCCAAACAGGAGTTTATGAATATAACACATGCCTAGATGAGCAAGCAGTTTACATAAAAATTGATAAAAAAGAAATAGAAGAGCAGAATCTGGTTAAAAGAATCAAACACTTGATAAATCTTTAGCTTGTAATTCTTAAGCATCTTTTTAAATTTTACACCAAGAAAAGCCAATAAAGACCTTATACTCAACTCAAAATCTATACTAAATCGGTATACTACAAGCCTTTAAAAACAAGGCTTTCAGCATGATTTTTTTTGTTTTCACAAACTTATGTGATAAACTTTTATTAATTTTTGTTAACGTTAGTTGACTTTTGTTAATTTATTAGATTTTCAACGTCCCAAATAATCCAACAAACAAGTTTTCTAAGTTAGAAAAACAAAAATAACACGACACATTATTTTAAAATACAAGGAGAAGTCGATATGTTACCAACGCTCATGTCTGTTGACCTAGCTAGATTACAGTTTGGTTTAACAGCATCTTTTCACTTCTTATTTGTACCTCTTACATTAGGCCTGACATGGATTATATTCACAATGGAACTGATGTACATAAGAACAAATAAGCAAGTTTATAAAGACATGGTTAAATTCTGGGGTAAATTACTTGGGATTAACTTTGCTTTAGGAATCATTACGGGTCTTACAATGGAGTTTGAGTTCGGTACAAACTGGTCTTACTACTCACAATCAGTAGGTGATATCTTTGGTACTCCACTTGCAATTGAGGCTTTAGCTGCATTTATGCTAGAGTCTACTTTTGTTGGACTATTTTACTTCGGTTGGGACAAGCTTTCAAAGAAACAGCATTTATTCTCTACTTTTTGTATGGCTATAGGCTCTAGCTTCTCTGCCTTACTTATATTGGTAGCAAACGGCTATATGCAACACCCCGTAGGCTCTGAATTCGTAGCTTCTACTATGCGTATGGAAACTGTTAGCTTACTAGATGTATTTATGAACGAAACTGCTCAAACTAACTTTGGCCATGTGATGACAGCAGGTTATACAACTGCTGCAATGTTTGTAATTGGTATAAGTGCGTTCTATCTACTAAAAGGTCGTGATAAAGCTTTCGCTACTAGATCTATAGGTGTAGGTCTTGGCTTTGGTATTGTAACTTGTTTAGTTGCTATGATTTTCGGTGATGCAAACGGTGTTGATGTATTTAAAGTACAGCCAATGAAAATGGCAGCAATTGAAGCTGAGTGGGATACTTCTAAAGCTCCTGCAGCATTTAATGCTGTAGCTCTACCAAGTCAATCAGAGCAAAAGAACAACTATGCCGTTGAGATCCCTACTGTACTTGGTCTTATTGCAACTCATGCAACTGATGTCGAAATTCCTGGTATGAAAGCTATTCTTTATGGAAAAGCTGATGCAAATGGTGATAGAGATCCTAACTTTGCATACTACAGAGATATCAAAACAGGTGTAACTGCTGAAGTTTCTCCAGAAGTTGCCGCTGCAAACCCTGCTAAATATGAAAAAGTTCCTTCTGCTTTAGTAATGATTAAAGATGGTGGCCTTGCTTATGCTGATTTACTAAAATGGCGTGAATCAGGTCATACTGGCGATACTCCTACGGCTGACTACAAAGACTACAACAACCCTCAGTATCAAAGATACATGGGGCATGGTAAGTTCCTTGTTCAAGCAGCTATGGATAAGTATGGAAAAGCAGACTCTGCAAGCATTATCAAAGTTGCTAATGATCCTGAACTTGTAAGATCAGTAGCTACAAATATGACTCCTGATGTAGCTAGCGTATTCTGGAGCTTCAGAATAATGGTTGGTATCGGATTCTTTATGTTTGCACTAATCATAGTAGGCTTAATACTTCTAGCAAGACAAGCCTTCACAAGCAACGCTTTCACAAGATTTGTACTTAAAGTAATGACTTGGTCGATACCTCTACCATTTATAGCGTGTATCGCTGGTTGGTATGTAACTGAGCATGGTCGTCAGCCTTGGACAGTATACAATATACTACCTACAAATATCAGCTCATCAGCTCTTACATCTATAGATGTGGCTACTTCAATGGCAATCTTTACGCTAATTGATACAGCTTTATTTGCAGTGTTAGTATTCTTAATGTTTAAGTTTGCTCGTCTTGGCCCTAGTTCTCTTGGCTTAGGTAAGTATCACTTCGAACAAGATAGCGAAAATTTAAAAAAGGGAGATAAATAAATGTTTTTAGATATTTTACAAATCCTCTCTTGGCTAGTTGTTGGAATATTGATATTCCTTGTAGCTGGCACTGTTGGATTTGACTTTGGTGTAGGCATCTTAGCTAAGTTTGTCGGTAAAAATGACTATGAAAAAAGAGCTATTATCAACACGATAGCTCCAACATGGGATGGTAGCCAGGTTTGGTTTATCGCAGCTGGTGGTGCTATATTTGCTATATGGCCACAAGTTTATGCAACAAGCTTCTCTGGCTTATATATTGCTATTTTAGTAGTACTATGGGGTTTATTTTTACGCCCTCCTGCTCTTGAATATCGCAAAAAGATTGATAGTCCTAAGTGGCGTAACTTCTGGGATTGGATGCTAGTTTTAGGTAGCATAATTCCTATGGTAGTGATGGGTGTAGCGGTAGGTAATCTATTCTTGGGTTTCCCTATCTCTTATGATGATACTTCTCGTTTAATCTACGGTACTATCACAAATGGAGCTTACCAATCTATGTGGGTAACACTTATATACCTACTAACTCCATTTGCTTTGCTATTTGGTGTATTTGCTCTGGTAATGGCTCTTATGCATGGTTCAGCTTATGCTAAGCTTAGAACAAAAGGTGTACTTAGAGATAGATTTAGATCTATAACAACTGTTATGGCTAGTGTGTATATATTACTATTTGTAATTGCTGGTATTTGGATTGCGTTTATACCTGGTTACCAATATACTCCAAGTGCTGACCTTGTAAATATGTCTGACACTTTACACCACCCATTTACTAGCGGTGTAGTAAGCATGGATTACTCATGGTACTACAACTTCTGTCACGCTCATATTTGGATGTGGTTCGCACCAGTACTAACTGTAGTATGTGCAGGACTTGTAATTAAGTTTAACAGGCAAGATAAAGATGGTTTAGCTTTCTTATCTAGCATGGTATCTATACTTTGTGCTGTATTGACTGTTGGGTTTGCATTATTCCCATTCATTATGGTTTCAACTGTAGGTGATCATCTGTTTAGCTTGACTGTATATAACTCTAGTAGTAGCCAAACTTCATTAGTTGGTATATTATGTGCTGCAGTGATTATATTACCTATCATCTTTAGCTATACTTTCTTTGTATACAAAAAAATGTGGGCAAATGGTCGCAGAATATGTGCAGAAGAAGTTAAAGAAAACTCACACGATATGTATTAAGGAGATTATTATGTATTATCTATATTGGTTCTTATCAGCATTTTCAGCAGTAGCTGTTGGTTGTTTTGTAGCAAGCAGAATTGATAAAAAAGAAGATTAATTCTTCACTCATCTTTAAAGCCTATGCTTTTTAATCAAAAAGCTTGGTAGAATATCTCAAAATAATTTTTTTTAAATTTTATGCCTCGAATTTTAATAATTTTATTCTCAATTTTACTAAGTGACTTTAGTTATGCCTTATTAAGAATTGGTACAACAGGTGACTATCCTCCTTTTTCTGAATACAAAGAACAAACCAGAGGTTTTAAAGGAAAGGATATAGGCATTATCAAAAAATTTGCTAAAGCATCAAATGAACCTGTAGAGTTTGTAAGAACAACTTGGAAAACTGCAGGAAAAAACCTTAAAGATAAAAAGTTTGATATTTTCGTAGGCGGGATGACAATAAACCCTGAGCGTAAGAAAAATTTTGTATTTTCAACGCCTTTAACCTCTTTTCATAAAGCCGCCATGACCCAATGCAACAATCTCAACAAATACAAATTCTTTGATGATATCGACAACCCTAAAACCCTAGTAATAGAAAACCGTGGTGGCACCAATGAAAAAATTGCCTTAGCTAAATTAAAAAAAGCTAAACTTTTGATTATTAACGATAATCAGTTAGCCATAAAATCTCTGACTGAGGGCATTGATGGCATATATCCAAATATAATGTTTACTGATACATTAGAAATACACTATCAGCACTCAATAAATCCCAAGCTATGCAAAATACTTGTAGATTTTGATAAGAAAATATCTTATAAGGCTTTCATGTTCAATAAGAATGAAAAAGGTAAAATACTAGCAAATAAATTTGATAGATGGTTAGATAATAATCCAGAAATATTAAAGAGCTATCAATACTCTGCAGTTTAATTTATACAACTGCGATTACAACTCTATCAGATAAACATCTTTTCTTGAACTTACTATTAACCAAGTGGTTATAACCTATTTTCTAGCGAATATGTCTGTAATAAAGTCTACTTAACTTATAAGCTTTAATATATCTTTATTTTATTTATTATCTCAACAGCTTCTCTAAGAGTTTCTTGATCAATAGTTAATGATGGGAGCAATCGAATCGAGTTGTTTCTAGTTTTTACGGCTAACAAACCCAAGTCAATTAAGGATTTATAAAAATTCTCAAAATATTCTGGATAAATTTGCAAAGCTATAAATAAACCTTTGGCTCTAATTTCTTTAATGTATTTAGAGTCTATTTTATTTAATTCAGATATAAAAAAACTACTTAAAACCTCAGATTTCAATGCCAAATTTTGCTGTTCTAAGAGACATAGTGCCTTATAGCCAACTGCGCTTGCTAAAGGGTTTCCCCCAAAAGTACTTCCATGATCACCCGGACTTAGAACATTCATAACTTTTTCTTTGCCTAAGAATAATGATACTGGTAAAACACCCCCTCCTAAAGATTTACCAAGAGTTATTCCATCAGGACTCAAACCATAATGCTCCATAGCAAAATTTTTTCCAGTTCTACCCATTCCTGTCTGGATTTCATCCAATATAAATAAAATATTTTTATCTTTACATATTTTTTGGCATTGAATCAAATAATTAGGATCTGGAATTATTACTCCTGCTTCACCTTGGATTGGTTCTATAATAATTGCAGCAGTATTATCGTTTATAGCAGCTTTTAATGCTTCAATATTATTAAAAGGAATAGATTTAAAACCTGGGGTCAGAGGACCAAAATTAGCCTTATATTTTGCTTCTGAAGAAGAGCTAATTGCCGCAATTGTTCTGCCATGAAAACTATTATCAAATGTAATTATTTGCGCTCTATCTTGTGGTATTTGTTTTTTTATATAAGCCCATTTTCTAATAACTTTTATAGCTGTTTCAATAGCTTCAGCACCACTATTCATTACTATAGCTTTATCCATATTTGTTAACTCGCAAGCTTTTTTTAAGAACATAGATAAAGGTTCATTATAGAAAAGTCTCGAAACAATCGATACTTTTTGAGACTGTTCAATTAAAGCTTCAAAAATTTCTGGATTTTGATGTCCAAAATTTGTTGAAGAGATTCCTGTTGCCATATCAATATACTTTTTACTATTAATATCATAGACATAGCTACCATCCCCTCTAACTATATTAATATTGTAAGGATTAATTATATTAGCACTGAATTTATCTATTATTTTTTTAGCATCCACTTTCTGATCCATAATTCTAATTTATGACTAATTATACATAAAAACATCATTTTGCTGAATAATTATTCACCAAAATATAAAATCATGTTATTGTAATTTAAAAATGATTATAAAGAAGCATATGAAAAAAAGAATTTGTATAGCAGGAATGAATGGTTATACCGGCCAGATTTTAAAGAAACTGATAAATAATCATCCAAATTTTGAGCTAGTTGGAAGCTTAGGTCTATCATCAAATAAAAAAGATCAATATAGATATTTTTTAGATGACTTAAATAGTGAAAATTTCGATGTGGATTTTTTATTATTAGCTACACCTGCAGATATTTCTATAGAAATCGTAGATAAAATCAATCAAAAGAATATAAATACAAAGATTTTGGATTTGAGTGGTGCTTTTAGATTAAAAAAAGAAGATCTAGAAAGATGGTATGGCCTGACACACTCGATTCCTGCTTTTGATGACGGCGCTAAATATGGCTTATCACCATATGTGAAGTTTTCTGATAGAGACACTTTAATAGCTAACCCAGGCTGTTATGCTACCTGCATTCTATTGTCAATTATCCCTCTATTAAAAAATAATTTAATTAAACCAGATAATATTATTATAGATGCTAAATCTGGAGTTTCTGGTGCTGGTAAAACACCTTCTTCTGAACTAATGTTTTCAGAAATGCTAAATAATTTTTATCCATATAAAATTGGCAAGCATCAACATACTCCAGAAATATTAAAATATTTAGCAGACTTCAATCTGGAAGAGGATAATTTTTTCCTCAGCACAAGCATGTTGCCAATTCACTCAGGCATTTCAATATCTATTTATGCAGACCTTAATTTCAGTAAGGATATGTTAAATAATAATGACATTAAAAGAGTAATTAATGAAGCATATGACAATGAATATAATAACTACCCATTGTTTAAATTTATAGATATGACGAAACAAAGTAATGAAACATTGCTGTCATTTTTATCTATCAAAAGCGTTGTTAATACTCCTAATACTCAATTAGGTTTTTTAGTCAAAGGTAATAAAATCATTATCTTTGCATGCATAGACAATTTATTAAAAGGTGCAGCTACTCAAGCGCTTGAAAATTTAAATAATTATTATGATTTACCTGTAGATACAGGATTATAAAAAAGGAGATGGATATGGAGAGTTTATTTAGAACTAAATTGCCAAAAGGGTTTTTAGCAGGCGGTATTAATAGTGGGATAAGGCTTTATCGTCCAGATCTAGGAGTTATAGTATTAGATAAAAAAGCTAAAGCAGTTGGAGTCTTTACAAAAAACAAATATAAGGCTGCTCCTGTGCGTTATTGTATGGAGCTTTTACCAGCTGATAATATTAAAGCGATTATCACTAATAGTGGTCAAGCAAATGCAGCAACTGGGGAAATAGGAGTTAAGCACAACAAACAAATAGTTGAGACTCTAGCTCAAGAGCTTAGATGCTCACCCGAGCAAGTTTTGATAGCTTCAACAGGAGTTATAGGACAGCAAATGCCTATTGATAAGATAACAGCTGCAATACCAAGACTTACGACAAGTTTATCAAATATCGCAGATAAGTTTGCACTGTCAATTTTGACAACTGATTTATTACCAAAATCAATACATAAAAAAATAAAGCTCTCAGGCGGTGAAATTACGATTACTGGAATTTGTAAAGGCTCTGGGATGATTAATCCAAATATGGCTACCATGTTAGGCTACTTTTTAACTGATGTCGATTTAGATCTTAATTTAGCTCAACAGTTACTAAAAGATTCAACGGATAATAGCTTCAATATGATCTCTGTTGATGGTGATATGTCAACGAATGATTGTGTATTTATGTTAGCAAATGGGGCTAGTGGCGTAAATCTCTCATCTAAGGCTGATATCGAAATATTTAAACAAGCATTACATGAAATAGCAATTATTTTAGCTAAAAGTATTGCTAGGGATGGTGAAGGTGCAACCAAGCTTATAGAAGCTAAAGTAAATGGTCTAAATGATCAAACAATAGCTAAAGAGTTAGCCAAAAAAATAATTTCCAGCCCATTAGTTAAAACAGCCATATATGGGCAGTCTCCAAACTGGGGTAGGGTCTTAGCTAAAATAGGTGAAGTTGAAATTGATGAGGAAACTTTAGCAAGTTGTGAGATTTATATACAAGGAGAAAAAATATTTACTCAAGGTTTACCAGTTTCTTACGACCTATCAAATCTTAAAGAATCCATGAAAGAGGATACGATAGGGATTGATGTTACATTTTCACAAGGAAATGAGAATGTAACTGCATGGGGTTGTGATCTAACTGAACAATATGTGGATATTAATGCGGGGTATTTATCATGAAAAAATTAAATAATAAAAGAATATTAATTAAACTAGGTGGTTCTATTCTTGAAGATAATCAGGTTATGAAAAATTTATGTCGTGATGTGAGAAGGTTAAAGGATGAAGGGGCTCAAGTAATTTTAGTTCATGGTGGCGGCAAATATATTACCAAAACTTTACATCAGCACAATTTAAAGACAAATTTCCTTGAAGGCTTAAGAGTCACTCCTAAAGAACATATGGAACTGATTCAAATGGCCTTGTATATGGTCAATAAAAAAATCACTAAAACTTTTAGTAGCATTAGTTTAGAAGGTGTTGGTATTTCTGGAGAGGATAGCAACCTTCTAACTTCTAATTTTATTGACAAAGATAAGTATGGTTATGTAGGTTCCATCAAGGAGATTAATCCAAGTATTATTTTGAAAACACTTGCTCAGGGGTTAGTCCCTATAGTTTCAACTATCAGCCTTACTGATACCTATGAATCTGTAAATGTTAATGCTGATAATGTTGCATCAGAAATGGCAATAATATGTGATGTTGATGAACTTATATATCTAACAGATCAGGAAGGCGTTTTGGATAAGAGTGGAAAGTTAATACCAAATTTAGTCACAAAAGATATTGAAGAGCTTACAGTAAATAAAACTGTTATTGGAGGTATGGGAATCAAATTAAATTCAGTAAAGAGTTTTTTAAACTGCTCAAAGAAAAATATTACGATATTAAATGGTAAACAAGAAGAGATTCTATTAAATAAATTTATAAAAGAAGGAGAAGGTAATTATGGAACAACTTGCAGATTTTGATGTATATATGGGTGAAAATAATTTATCGTTTAATAACCTATTATCTGGCGCCGAGGTAACTAACAGCGATTTTGTAAAGATCATTGCTACAGCTGAACATATGAAATTAAACCCCGAAGAATATAAGAATGCTTTAACTGATAAGATAATAGCCTTAGTTTTTGATAAACCATCGTTAAGAACACGCTTTAGTTTTTCAGCAGCTATTACAGAAATGGGGGGAAATATTATAGAAAGTGTTTCTACCTCAAGAAAGCAAGAAGAGCCAAAAGATTTCATAAGAGTTTTGCAAAACTACTGTTCAGCCGTTGTGATTAGAACATTTAATGACAATGATTTAGATGAGATGATAAATTATTCTACGGTACCAATTATAAATGCTTTAACTGATTTATATCATCCATGTCAGACTTTAGCAGATCTATTAACATTAAAAGAAAAGTTTGGTGATTTAGAATCTTTAACTATTACTTACTTAGGAGATGCAAACAATATTCTTTATAGCTTAATGCTTATAGCAAATGAGCTAAAGATCAAGGTTAACTATGCATGTCCCAAAGGTCATGAGCCTAATTCGATAATATTAAATCAATTAAAAGATCAAAGTTTAATAAAAGGCTTTACAGATCCCAAGAGTGCTGTAATAGGCAGTGATGCTGTATATACCGATGTATGGGCTAGTATGGGCTTCGAGCCTACAGATGAGTCTTCTTTCAAAGGATATCAGGTAAATGAAGAGCTCATGTCACATGCCAATAATGATGCTGTTTTTATGCATTGTATGCCGATGCTAAGAGGCAAAGAAGTAAGTTCTACCTTACCGGATAATGATTGTTCTGTAATTTTTCAACAGAGTTTAAATCGAAAGTATGTACAAAAAGCGCTTCTATATTTGTTACTAAAATAAAAAATTCAAGTTCTGATCTATCTTATCAATTTAAGACATTTTATAACTTCATTTCTACTTATACATCTAGTTAATTTAGGATCATCTAATTAATGCTAGGATGTTTACTTTTTTCATTATAGTAAACATCCATATGCTTATCATGAACCAACTACCCTTTAAGCTTCGAAGAAACTCTCACAAGCAATTTATAAAACCTATTTTTTGCAGCAATTAAAAACCCTGATTATGAATATTTATTTTAATTTGTACTTTTTATATGGCATTTTATCTGATAATATGAATAAATAATCAAAAAGACAAGTAAAAAAACTATGCCTAAAAAATATCAAAAAGTTGCCAGCCATGAGGCTAAAAAAGGTGAATTCAAACGTTGCCTATTACTATATTCGGGAGGTCTTGACACTTCTGTAATGCTTAAATGGATTCAAGAAAAATATGAGGTTGAAGTTATTGCATTAACTATAGATATTGGGCAAGTAGCTGACAACCTTAATGAAATAAAAGCTAAAGCTCTTAACTTAGGTGCTAAAGATGCTATAGTCTACGATGCAAAAACTCGTTTTGCTGATGAAATTATTAGCCAAGCAATTAAGGCTAATGCAGACTATCAGGGAGGATATGCTCTTTCTACCCCTCTAGGTAGAGTCATAATCTCTGAAGTAGCAATAGAAGTAGCTAAAAAATACGACTGTCAAGTGATTGCCCATGGTTGCACAGGCAAAGGAAATGATCAGGTTCGTTTTGAAAGTTACTTAACAACTCTTGATGATAATATCAAAACTATTGCCCCAGTTAGAGAATGGGGAATGGGAAGAGAAGAAGAGTTGGAATACGCAGAAAAGCATAACATCCCAGTAAAACAACAAAAAAGCAAACCCTACTCATACGATGAGAATATGTGGGGAAACACCGCAGAAGGTGGTGAAATTGAGGACTCAACCCTTATAGCTCCAAATGAAGATATATTACAATGGTGTAAAACCCCAGAAAAAGCTTTAGATGAAAAACAAAATATCACTTTAACTTTTGAAGAGGGTCTGCCTGTCAAATTAAACGACCAACTACTACCATTAGCTGAACTCATATTAAAATGCAATGAGATTGGTGGTTCTCATGGTGTTGGTGTATTTAACTTGATAGAAGATAGATTGATAGGCCTAAAAGTTAGAGGAATATATGAAAACCCTGGTGCTAGTATCATAATCTCAGCCCATAAAAAATTAGAGCAATTAGTTTCAACTCGTGAAGAAAATGAACTAAAAACTTTTATCGATACAAAATGGGCTTATCTAAATTACGCCGCTCAATGGTATAATCCAGTAATGAATAACATTCATTCATTTATAAATGAACAAAATAAAAAGGTAACAGGTGTTGTGACAATATCTTTATATAAAGGTAACCTTGAGATTGTAGCTGTTGAATCTCCCTTTTCGTTGCTTAAAGCTGAACTTGCAACTTTTGATGCCGGTGGTGATTTATTTAACCACAACGCTTCTGCTGGATTTATAGAGTTGCATAGCTTATCTCAACGTACTGCTTACTCAATCATGAAAAATAAGAAATAATTTTATGAATAAAAAACTATGGCAAATGAGCTCAGATCAATTACTTAATATTGTTGAAAAATATACCGTAGGTCAAGACTATCTGTATGACCAGAGACTTTTAAAATATGATCTACAAGCGAGCTTAGCTCATGCAAAAATGTTATCAAAAACAGGTATTATAAACGACAATGAGCTCACAGAGCTAGAGCAAGGCTTGAATGAAATTCAAAACCTTTCTGAGAATGGTAAATTTAATATAACTCAAGATCAGGAAGATGGGCATACGGCTATAGAGCAATATCTTTCAGCTCATTATGGTGAGATTGGTAAAAAGATACACACTGGCAGAAGTAGAAATGACCAGTCCTTAGTAATGCTTAGGCTTTTCATGAAAGAAAAGTTAAAATCCATAGGTACATTGATTAAAGACAATATTAGTACTTTACGTAAAAAAGCCGAGATACATTTTGACACATTAATGCCTGGCTATACTCATATGCAGAAAGCTATGCCAACTAGCGTTGGGACTTGGCTCAATTCATTTGCCGACAGTCTAGAAGATACTCTTATACTAATTGATGCTACCAATAAAATAATTGACCAAAATCCTTTAGGTTCTGCGTCAGGTTTTGGAATAAGAAATTTTAAAAATGATAGAGCCTATACTACTGAAATTTTAGGATTTACTAAAACACAAGAAAACCCAATATATTGTGCTTTTTCAAGAGGGTATTTTGAAAAACTAATACTCCAAACTCTCTCTAATCCTATGAGTATTTATTCTCGCTTTGCAAATGATATGATGATATTCACGATGTCCGAATTCAAATATTTCAGCTTAGATAATTTGTATACTACTGGCTCATCGATCATGCCACAAAAGCGCAACTATGACCTCTTTGAAATTATGCGAGGCAATGCAAAGCTCTATCATGGCTTTATGCAGCAAATTAACTCAATAATAGATAGCGTCGGTAGTGGCTATAATCGTGATTACCAGCTAACCAAGGTACCTTTTTGTGAAGCATTAGAGCTTATAGAGGATACCTCTATACTAATTAGTTCAATAATCACAAATTTGAATGTTCATGAAGAAAAGCTTACCCAGGCTATGAGCTCAGACTTATATGCTACCGAAGAAGTTTATGGACTTGTTGAAAAAGGGGCATCCTTTAGAGATGCTTACATATCAATCAAACAAAAGCTTAATAACTAAAGCCTGTTAGTAATCAAATTTCTATATTAAGCTTTTGAAAAAAGGAATTCCTCAATATTGTCTCTTAATTTCTCTATATTTTTTATAGTCGAGGGAGCAATAAACAACGTATCATCTCCAGCGACGATTCCAATTATACCAAAACTATTTTTATTGTAGTCCAATACTCTAGCTACGAGCTGAGCTGATCCCGGCGCAGTTTCGATAATAACATTCACTTCATTTGCCATTATTTTCATTATCAAAGAAGATATATTATCAGACATTAATGGTGGTGCTGGCTCATCAGGTATCTTATATACTAATGTTTTTTGGTTATTCTTAACCTTAATAGCACCAATGTTTTTAAGCAATCTGTTTACTTTTGATTGACTCACTTCATAACCAAGCTGAGACAGCGTAGTACAGATATCATTTTGTGAAGAAAACTCTTTACTTAATATAAGTTGCTGTAGGTCATATTGAATATCAGATTTAGTCATAAATTCTTGGTTTCACTATTTTACTAAAATATAACCTCTATTATAGTGGCATTCACCCTAATTATCCAAGTTAAAACACTAAGCTAATTCAATAGGATCAATATCAAAATATACTTTAATAACACTAGATACATCATTTAAAGCATTTTCTCTAACCCAACTTACTATACTGTTTATCTGTTTACGATTACTCGATGTCAGTAGTAAACTATAGCGGTAAGTATTATTTCTCTTTAAATGTAATGCAGGCAATGGTTTTGATATTTGAACCTGCTCAACTTTTGCTAGCTTAGCATAGAGTTGATTTAAGAATTCCAGTACTACTTGCTCATTACGAGATTCTGCTAAAATTTGTGCTTGAAATGTGTAGGGTGGATACTTTGCATATTCTCGCTGTTCAAGTAAGTAGTCTAAAAAGTTCAAATAATCACTACTAACCAACAATTGTAACAACTTATTTTCTGGCTGATATGTTTGTAACAAAATCTTGCCTGGTTTATCTGCCCTTCCTGCTCTTCCTGAAACTTGCACTATAAGTTGAGCTGTTTTCTCTATGGCATGAAAATCTGTACTGTAAAGTCCAGCGTCAATATTTATGAGTCCGACTAATGTGATATTTGCAAAATGGTGTCCTTTAGCAATCATTTGTGTACCAACAATCACGTCAACCATATTTGAACTAATCATTTTGTTAACTTCATCAAGGTCATCTATTGTTTTTATATTGTTACGATCAAATCTTATAATCTTATTATATGGAAATTTTGACTCTATGCGAGATTGAACCTTTTCTGTACCTGTACCATATGTGAAAAGCTCTCCCTCATCACAAGATTGACAGCTTGTAACAATTGGCTTGCGTGTACCACAGAAATGACACTGTAAATACTGATAAGGGTGTGTATGTAGTGTATATGGTTTATCACATTTTTCACACTCCACAGCAACATTGCAGCTTTTACAAACCAATGCTTTAGCAAAGCCCAACTTATTTATAAAAACTAATGATTGACTATGAGCGTTGATGTTATTCCCAAGTTCATCAAATAACATACTACAAATACCATTATCAACAATTGATGATTTAAGATCTATCAATCTGACTTCATTTGAAAAATTATTTAGAGCTTTAGATTTAAGCTTTAGTAACTCATATTTGCCTACTTTACAGTTAAAGTAGCTTTCTATCGATGGTGTTGCACTACCTAAAACTATAGGAATATCAAGCTGGCTAGCCCTATAAATAGCAACATCTCTAGCATTATAGCGAATCGTACTAGATTGTTGTTTGAAAGAACTATCATGCTCTTCATCAACTATAATCATACCTAGGCTCTTAAAATCTGACAATACTCCACTACGAGTTGAAATGACAATATCAGCTTCACCATTACGAATATTTAACCAACTTGTAAGGCGAGTTTTTTCTGAAACTTTTGAATGTAGCGTAACAATCTTGTTAGTAGGAAACCTTAGTTCAAAGCGTTTAAGAGTCTGAGGTGTAAGGTTTATCTCGGGAATAAGCACCAAAATCTGTTTGTCCTTATCAAGCACTCTTTGAATAGCTTGTAAATAAACCTCTGTTTTACCACTCCCTGTTACACCATATAACAAAAAAGTCTTAAAACTAGCTTGTCTTGATATTATTTCAAAAGCAGTTTGTTGATCTTCATTAAGCTTTTTAGCTATGTCTTGATCACTGTTTAAACTAGCTATACTTTTTAATTCTGTAGTTTTTATAAGTATATTTTTATCTATTAGACGAGTAATAATATTGAGTGAAAACCTAGACTTTAAGTCTTCATACTTAATTGCTTGATCCTCTTCAAAGACATCTAATACTGCTTGTTGCTTTACTGTAAGTCTTGCCTCTTGTGTTTGAGAATTTTTAAGTATAAAAGTCTCTTTTTGAGGCTTTATTATTTCGCTTTTGAAAAAATCATTAGGTAGAGCTAAACGAATAGCATTATACAGATCACAACAATAGTACCCAGCTATCCAATAAATAAGTTTCTGTATTGCAAGACTTATAGGGCTATCTATTATTTTAGTAATTGGCTTAACTTTCTCTACTGGATAATCAATAGAAACATCTTTAACTACAACAAAACCAATAAGCTGGCGTTTTCCAACTTGGACAAGCACTCTGTCAAAAAGATTTACTTCACTATCGATACTATAGTCTAATAGATAATTAGGAGGAACTTGTAAAGCAACTTTGACTATCATTTTACTTTGGAAGAATGTTTATGCCAATAGTAAAAACCATAAACTGCTGTTAAGAAAAATATGAAGTTTTGTATCGTTTGGCCATGTAAACCTTGCTGGTACATCACAACAACAAAATACAAATCTGAAACTATCCAAATAATCCAATTTTCCATAAATTTTTCAATAGTCATAATCACAGCAACAAATGTAATACCTGTGAGCAATCCTGTAGATAAAATATCTTTTGAACCTGTAATATAGTTAAAACCAACTCCTAAAGCACAAAGCACTATAAGATAACAAATATAACGAATATAATCTTTCGCTTTCATCCATCTTATGACTTGATCGCCCTTATCAATACCTTGTGTATACCACTTATACCAACCGTAGCTAAAAAATATAACATATACACACTGTAAGAGAACTAAAGAATAGGTTCCCTTAATAGCAAAAAGAATTAGTAACAATACCGCTCCGACAATACCTAAAGACCATGACCATATTTTTAGTCTAGCCAAATAAATAGTGTATAGAACATTGATTATCAATGCTGAGTAATCTAGAAAACTTATAAACATTTAGTCACCTTCAGCTTTAAAACAGTCATATAGTTTAATATCAAGGTCTTGATACAGATCTGATTTAACTGTATTTAATGCCGTAACACAAGAATTTTTTAAACTTAATGTAGGATTGAAAGCGATATATATCTTTCTCAAACTAAGATCAAAAACATCGCAATTTAAATAACAAATATCATGTGCTCCTATACGGACAATGTTTTGCTCCTCAAGGGTATACAGTATAGATTTTATCTTATCATAGTCAGCAATATCTAGCCTCTTATATAGGTCATCTATAGATACTCCATTAGATAAATCTTTCTGTGCTTTATATAACTCACTAAGCATATTTATGCTTATGCTTAAATCATCATTTTTAACTTCTCTTTTAAAATCAAAAGTGATTTTCATATACTGTATTGCTCTGATCATCACAGAACCTAAAAGAGTAATATGCCAAGTTAAATATACCCACAGTATAAATATAGGAATTAAAGAAAGTGAGCCATAAATAACAGAATATGTCGGTACATAAATCATGTATAGAGAAAATATTTTCTTCGCCACAGTAAACACTATTGCTATCATAAATGCTGAAGCTAAAGCTATAGAGGAGCTGATCTTTGTGTTTGGCAAAATCTTATAAACTACAAAAAAACCACCTGTTAAAAACATCAGCGACAAGGCACTTAAAAGATACTGCTCTAAACCGACATCCTTAAAATAAAAAGTCATCGAAAGCACATAAGTACTCGAAATAAATATAAAACCAAGAAGCAATGGCCCCATTGACATTAAAGCCCAATAAACAAGCAGACTTTGTACCAATGAGCGTTGTTTTTTTACATAAAATATTTTATTTAAAGTTTTCTCAAGTCTTTTTATCATCATAAAAATAACTATCAATAAAACAAACACCGAAGTTACAGGTAGTGTAGTCATTTTGCTTGAGATAGATACAATATACTGTTGAACTGTGTTTGCAGTATCTGGAAGCATATTAGAGAACAAAAACTGCTGAATCTCACCAGAAAGATGATTAAATACATTAAAAGTATTCAAAATATTTATTATAATAAAAAAAGTTGGTACTATAGCAAACAAACTTGCAAGAGTCATCGATGCTGCTACAGTGGGGCAATCTTTACGAAGATACTCTTTTATAACCCAAACCCAGTAGTTTTTAAACACTGGTAAATATTTTTTGTATAATTTAATATCAAACATAGAAGTACAGCAATGAAAAACATACTAATACTATACTACAGCCAAGGTGGAAGTACAAAGAAAATGGCTGAAACTATTGCTCTTGGAGTAGAGGCTACAGGTGCAACAGCTATTCTCAGAACAGTGCCAAATCTTTCCGCAAATACAGAGCAGGTAGACCCTGTTATTCCTGAAACAGGCGACTTGTATGCATCTAAAGAAGACCTTATAAGCTGCGACGGCCTAATTGTAGGCTCACCAGCATATTTTGGAAATATGGCATCTCCATTAAAGTACTTCTTAGAAAAGCATGCCGATGTTTGGTTTAAAGGGAGCTTAATAGGTAAACCTGCAGGCTTTTTTACCGCAGCATCAGGAATGCATGCAGGACATGAAAGCACTCTTCTATCAATGATGATACCGTTCATTCATCATGGCTGCTTAATTGTTGGCGTTCCGTATAGCGAGCAAGCATTAGAAACCACTCGTACAGGAGGTACTCCTTATGGGGCCTCTCACCTAAATACATTTTCTACAAACAAAACGCTATCTGACGATGAAATCAAAATATGCAAAACACTTGGCAAAAGAGTCTCAGATATAGCATCTAAACTTTCAAACTAAGGGTTTATTTATGAAAAAGATATTCTTTTTATTTTTTCTTGTAACAACTCTTTTAACGAGTTGTGCTAGTAATGATCCTAGCTATTCTGCCAGCTCAATCGGGCAGGTCTCAAATGTAATGCAAGGAAAAATCATAGATATCCAAAAAGTAAATGTAAAGGGCAAAGATAATGTCGGTGCTCGTGTTGGTGGTCTTGCAGGTGGACTTGGTGGCGCTCTAGCTGGTAGTGGAAACATGCTAACAAGCATAGCTGGCTCAATTGGAGGTGCTCTAGTTGGTGGTGTCGCAGGTGGGGCTACAGAAAAAGCAATCACATCCTCTACCGCATTTCAGTTTGTAATCCAACTAAATACTGGCAAATCTATCGCCGTACTTCAAGAAGAGAATAAAGGTTTAAGTGTCGGTGATGAAGTAACTATATTTGAATCAGGAAATAACACTCGAATAGTCCCTATATCAACAAAGTAAAGTTCCTAACAACTATTCAAATCAAACCTAAATCTATTGCCTTCATCATAACTATAGCCTAATATAAATGTATGTACTTTATATTTTACATAAATACTTCTAACACAGGCTGCTATAAATATGTATAAAGAAAGATTAAAAGCTCTAGGCATTTCAATTTGGTTTATATGCGCATTCTTCTACGCACTTGAATACTTTATTCGTTCATCTAGCGGAGCTCTTTACGACTCATATGCTGTTCTTCCCTATAACATGTCACCTGAGCAAATGTCTTTATCTAGTTCAGCTTTTTACCTAAGCTATGTAGTTGCTCAGATCCCATCTGGAATGTTAGTTGATAAATACGGTATCAAGAGAATTATGATAGCTAGCTCTATAATATTCTCAATTGCAATTTTCATAGCATCTATGTCAACCTCTCCCAATATGATTATCTTATATAGAGTGCTTGCTGGCATAGGTGGTGGATTTGCATTTTTGTGTGCATTAAAAAGTATTGCCCTATGGTTACCAGACCGTTATTTCCCAATATTTACTGGTTTTACACAGTTTTTTTTATATCTTGGTGCAACACTATCTGCCGGTCCTTTGGTAATTATGGCTAAATATACCTCTATATCCGTAATAATGAGTGGTGTATTTTTAGTTTCCGTAGTGTTACTTCTATTTAGTATTTTTGTAATCAAAATTCACCCTAGCTACGAAACTAAGCCAGCAATACAAAAAAGAAAAGTTAGCGCAGTCCAAAACCTTTTAAAAATCATGAAAAATGAACAAATATGGCTTCACGGTTTTTACTGCTTTACTATATATGGAACTACTGTTCTATTTGCAGACTTATGGGGAATCCGTTACCTTGGTTTAATAGGATTCTCCCAAGAAACAGCTGGGCTATGTACCTCTTTAATCTTCATTGGTATTGCTATATTTAGTCCCATATGGGGAATAATTGCAACAGCTATAAACAGTGAAGCTAAGCCACTGATTTTTGCACCTTTGCTAGGAATATTTGTAGTTATCTCTCTTCTTTACCTAAATACCAGTCTATATGTAGCATTTATTTTATGCATACTTTTTGGTGGGATACAGGCTGTCCATGTGCTTAATTACTCTTCTTTACGAAAGAGTGTCGCTCCTGTCCGAATAGCTACTGCACTAGCTTTAGTAAATATGTTTTTGCCTTTAAGTGGTGGTGTTTTACAGCCTGTTACCGGGTTTGTTATCCAAAGTCTAGGACACCATCATGGTGACCTATACTCATTCCAGATTGCTCTATGCATTATTCCTCTACTCATGCTTTTATCATTTATCATTGCTCTTTTTATAAAAGATACAAATGACTAATTGATAAAACTTTACTACTGCCCCTATTTAACTTATCATTCTCTTTAAAACCTCTCACTCAAACAATACCATTATGAAAAAAATATTTTTAATAATTTTTGCTTTAGTAAGCCTCTCATTCACAGCATTCGCTGAAAATGCGAAACTAAATGTAGTAGCAGCTGAAAACCAGTACGGTAGTGTTGCCAAACTTATCGGCGGAGATAGTGTCAACGTTACAAATATAATAAATAATGCCGACGGTGACCCACACACATTCATATCATCTGTTAAGAATGCTAAGCTTCTAGCTAATGCTGATGTAATTATATACAACGGTGCTGATTATGACTCATGGATACAACCAATATTAAAAAGTAATGAAAAAGCTACTGTTATTAAAATTCAAGATTTAGCAGAATTCAAAAAAACATCTAATCTTGGTATAAACCCACATCTTTGGTATAAGCCTGAAACCTTCCCTGCTCTTGCTAAAAAACTTACAGAAGTTTATTCAAAAATAGACACAGTTAAGGCAGATGATTCTTTATACCAAAAGAACCTTAAAAAATTTAACGACAAATATAAAACAGTTGATAGCCTTGTAGAAGCTATCAAAAAAGACTACTCTGGAACACCTGTAACAGCTACAGAACCTGTATTTGGTTATATGGAAGAAGCTCTTGGTCTAGAAACTAAAGGTTTAGACTTCCAATGGGTGATTATGAATGACTCTGAACCAAGTCCAAAAATGATGATTGCTTATCAAGACTTACTTAAAAACAATGAAGTCAAAGTGCTTTTCTATAACAAACAAGTAACAGACAATACTACCAAAAACATTCTAGATTTAGCAAATAAACAGGGTATACCTGTTGTTGGAGTTACTGAAACTATGCCAACAGATAAAGATGCTATTTCATGGATGGTTGATACTCTTAGTGAAACTCAACAAGCACTAGCTCAATCAAAAAAATCTGTAGAAGAAACCGCCAAAAATGATTAAATGCCAAAACCTTATTATTGGTTATAAAAATACGCCTTTAAGTAAATCTATCAATTTAAACATCCCAACTAATGCTTGGGTTGGTATTGTTGGTAAAAATGGAGTTGGAAAGTCAACTTTCTTTAAAACTATGCTTGGTAAGATTCCTAGTATATCTGGCACAATAACAATTGATGATAAGAAGTTTGATACTGATGTGATAAGTTATATTCCTCAAGAAAGAGATGTCAATTATGAAGAAAAAACTTCTGGTCTAACACTTGTAAAGTATAGTTACAAACCAAATTTTTGGGGATTGCCATTTTTTAATAAAAGCTTTAAGCAAAAGTTAGGTTACCTTATAAACTTGACACAAACTCAAGACTATATATCTCAACCTTTCAAAGATTTGTCAGGTGGTCAAAAAAAGCGTATATATCTTATGCAAGCTCTTATTAATGAGCCCAAAATACTGCTTCTAGATGAACCATTATCAGATCTTGATCCAAATGCTAAGCAAGAGTTTTTGCGTTGCTTAAAAGAGATTCATGCAAAAGAAAATATCACCTTACTGCTAATCTCTCACGATATGAAAGAAATAAGCACTCAACTTGATTCATTCATACATTTTAAAGATGGCGATTGCCACTATTGTGATGAGATGCCTTGCTTGAAGGAGGATATTTGTGTTTAGCTATACCTTTATGCAATATGCTTTTATAGCGGGTACTATTATTGCTTTTATTTGTGGTTTGATAAGTTTCTTTGTAATTATTCGTAGACTTTCTTTTGCTTCCCATGCTCTTGGACATATAAGTTTAACTGGAGCTGCTGGTGCTGTTCTTTTAAATCTTTCAGCCCTTACAGGTCAACTAATAGTAAATCTCTTTGCCGGTATTCTAATGGGTGCATTTGGAGATAAAATCAAAAAAAATGATATCGCTATAGGAATTGTTTTAACATTTTTCTTAGGCCTAGGAACTTACTTTTTATTTTTATATCAAAATGGTTACTCTGGCTCTGTGATGACAATTCTTGTGGGAAATATTCTCACAGTATCGCTCGAGCAAATATATGTATTGTTCGGCTTAGCAGTATTTACAGTTATTTTACTAGGTTTTATTGCTCGACCACTATTTATATCTTCGATTGACCCAACTTTTGCTGAGTCTAAAAATATCTCAAACAAATTACTATCTATACTCTTATTTATATGTATTTCAATCACTGTATCAATGGCTTGTCAAGTTGTAGGGATTTTATTGGTCTTTTCATTACTTATAGGTCCAGCAGCTATTGCAACGCAGTGGGTAGATGGCTTTTATAAGCCGATAGTTTTAAGCTGTGTTATATCCGTCATGACTGTATGGCTTGGTATTGTCGCTGCCTACTATATTGATGTACCTATTAGCTTCTTTATAACAACGATTATATGCGCTCTTTATATAGTGAGTATTGCTAAAAACAAACTATATTCTTAATTAGCTTCAAAGTATAACAAAGCCACAGTGATTTCTAGTATTTTTAGTTATAGTATCCATTTCATTTACTATCATTTGCCTTTATAATAACCTCCATCTAAAAAGATTTCTTATATATTAAAAATGGTTATTACAAAAGAAATAGAATATCGTGCTGATAATGTACTTTTAAAAGGTTTCTGTGCTTATCCAGACAAAGGTGCTCACTTATCTGCTATCATTATAGCTCCTACATGGGCTGGGAGAGATAGTTTTGCATGTGATAAGGCTATGCTACTAGCAAAAAGAGGCTATCTAGCTTTTGCTTTAGATTTATATGGTGATGGTAAAGTCGGACAATCAAAGGATGAAAATGCCTCTTTAATGAACAATCTTTTAGAGGATAAGTATGCTCTTATGACAAGATTAAGGGCTGCCTTTAGTGTTGTTAGAAAAATGCACCGAGTCGACAAATCAAATATTGCAGCAATAGGATACTGTTTAGGTGGTAGATGTGTCTTAGATATGGCAAGAGCAAACATGGAGTTAAACGCTGTAATAAGCTTTCATGGGCTTCTTCAGTCAAACATAACTAAAGAACAAAATATAGAATCTAAAGTCTTAGTCTTGCATGGCAATAATGATCCTATGGTAACACCTGAACATGTGTATAACTTCCAACAAGAGATGGAATCAAGAAAAGCTGACTGGCAATTACACACTTTCGGCAACACATACCATGCTTTTACTAACCCTAAGGCAAATGACATTGAATTTGGAACTGTATACAACAAAGTTTCAGATCAAAGATCTTGGAAATTAGCAATAAACTTCTTAAAAGAGAATTTCACTAGAGGTTACTAGTTTTTAGGCAGTTCTATAGGTTTTTCATCAAACCTATATAAGGTAATTGGCGATATCTATCGTTATAGTCTAAGCCATAACCAACAATAAATTTATCTTCAATCTCAAAGCAAACATAGTCTAAATCAACTTCTCTTTCCAGTCTTGCTGGTTTGAATAGCAAAGTAGCAAATTTTAGCGTCTTAGGTTCAAGCTGATTTAAGCCATCAACCAATCTATGATAAGTGTGGCCAGTGTCGACTATATCTTCAATAATAATAACATTTTTACCCTCTATATACTCTTTTTTAAGAGAGTCTATAGTTGATATAACCTTACCAGAACTAACAGTCCCAGAACCATACGATGAAGCTGTAACAAAGTGTGTACGAAGATCTACATCAAGCTTTCTTGTTAAGTCTGCAAAAAACATAAATGAGCCTTTTAACACACAAATAAGGACTATCTCTTGACCAGCAAAATCTTTATTTATTTCAGCTGCTAGTTTTGATATTTCTTTATCTAACTCACCAGCAGTTATATATACTTCAGTATTATCTACCGCAAAACTCATCTGATTAACCTCTATTAAAATAGTCTTCTAAAAACAAAATCTGCTCTCTTGAAGGACCATAAGCCAATGCAGAAATAGGAATACCAATATGCTTTTCGATAATATCTAAATATGTTTTAAGTTCTTTTGGCATATTTTCCAGAGTAATCTCATCATCTATAGTAAATGGCTCAAGCTCGACAAGTATTGGCTCAACTTTATATAAATCTATACCAGGATAAGCACAATCAATTTCTTTACCTTTATATTTGTACCCTACACATACTTTCAACGAATCCATCTCAGACAAAACATCGATCTTAGTAATAGCTATAGAAGTAAGGTTTGAACATTTCGCAGAATACTTAAGTAATGGCAAATCTAACCAACCACATCTACGCGTACGGCCAGTAGTTACACCAATCTCACCACCCTTGTGCTGAATAAAGTCACCAACATCATCAAAAAGCTCTGTTGGGAAAGGTCCTTCACCAACTCTAGTTACATATGCTTTTGTGATACCAATCACATGATCAAGATCATCACCTGCAGTAGTAGCACCAGAGTAAACACCTGCTACAGAAGTGTTTGAAGATGTAACAAATGGATAAGTACCATAATCAACATCTAAAAGTACACCTTGAGCACCTTCATAAACTACATTTTTACCATCTGCTATTGCTTGATCTATTATAGAGAAAGTATCTGCGGCATATTGTCTTAATTTTTGACCTAATGAATATAGTCTTTCTAACTCTTCATCTATGCTAGGATAATCAACTTTATATAAATCTTTAAACAAAGCTTCTTTTTCAATCAATGCTAACTCTAGTCTTGACCTTAATAATTCTTTATCAAATAAATGAGCAAACTTTATACCCTTACGAGAAACTTTATCTTCATAAGCTGGACCAATGCCTTTACCTGTAGTACCAATCTTTTCAACAGCACTATTTTCACGTACTGCATCTAGAATTTTATGATAAGAAGTAATAACTGTACATGAACCAGATACAAATAAATTCTCACCACTAATAGAAATGCCTGTCTCTTGTAATCTAGTGATTTCTTGATCTAATGCAATAGGATCAACAACTACACCATGACCAATCACACATTTAGTATGTTTGTGTAACACACCAGATGGTACTAAGTGCAAGAAAGTTTTTTTACCATCAACCACTAGCGTATGCCCTGCATTATTACCACCTTGGTAACGAACAATTAGATCTGATTTTTCTGCTAAAGTATCAGCAATCTTGCCTTTACCTTCATCGCCCCATTGAGCACCTACAATTACGATATTTGACATCTATTTGAATCTTGTGAAAATTAAAGTTTAGATGGTGTTATTTTAATATATTAGCTATTATTTTGCTAGTATAAAGTTTACTACACAAAATCAACAACTGTTTCTAGCTCGAAAAATGAGTTTTAAATTGATAGTTTAAAGGCACAATTACAAAATCTATATTTTAATACTTAAAATTGTTATAATTCTCACAAATTTTACTTTCACTATCACAATCCACAAGGAAGAGAAATGTCTAAAAGAATAAAACGTGTTTTAATGTCTGTTTCAGATAAAACTGGGATAGTTGAGTTTGCTAAAGAGTTAAGCAGATATAATGTCCAAATCCTTTCAACAGGTGGTACATCAAAAGCCCTCAGAGACGAAGGCCTTGATGTTACAGATGTTTCTGATCACACTCACTTCCCTGAAATAATGAATGGCAGAGTAAAAACTCTTCACCCTCTAATTCACGGAGGTATTTTAGCTGACCGTGACAACCAAGAACACCTAGATGCAATGCTTGAAAACAGTATCGGTGCCATTGATATGGTTGTAGTGAATTTATATCCATTTGTAAATACAGTAAACTCTGGCGCAGATTATGATACTTGCGTTGAAAACATCGATATTGGTGGCCCTTCGATGGTTCGTTCATGTGCAAAAAATCACAAACACACAACTATTCTTACAAGCCCAAGCCAATACGCAACAGTAGTAAAAGAGATGTCAGAAAATGAAGGCAACACTACTCTTAACACTCGTAAGAAGTTCGCGTTAGAAGCATTTGCTCACACTGCTGAATACGATAGTCATATTGCTAATTGGTTTAGTAAAGAACTAGAGGAAGAACATCCTCAAAAACTATTTACAGTTGGTTCGTTAGAGCAGGTATTACGCTATGGTGAAAACCCTCATCAAAAAGCGGCTGTATACTCTACAGATAAAAATACTGTTAGCATCACCAATGCAAAACAACTACAAGGCAAAGAACTTTCTTATAATAACTTAAATGATGCTGATGGCGCTTTTGAAATGGTTTGTGAGTTTAGTGAGCCATCTTGTGCAATCATCAAACATGCTAACCCTTGTGGTATTGCCTCTGGTAAAAATGCTCATGAGGCTTGGAAAAAAGCACTTTCTTGTGACCCTATCTCTGCGTTTGGTGGTATTGTAGCATTTAACTGTGAGGTAGATGCAGAATGGGCTCAATCTTTAGGCAAGATGTTTTTAGAAGTAATAATCGCACCTAGCTACACTAAAGAGGCTTTAGAAATACTATCTGCGAAGAAAAATCTGCGTGTACTAGAAACAGGTAAAACATTCGATACAAAATCTAATCGTATGATTAATAAAAACATTCATGGAGGAATATTATCTCAATCTTATGATAACGGTGGTGTTACTATAGAAGACTGCACAGTTGCTACAGATCGCCAACCTACTGAAAAAGAATGGGCTGACCTTATGTTTGCTTGGAAGACAGTAAAATTTGTTAAATCAAATGCTATCGTTTACGCTCGTGATACTCAAACAGTAGGTATAGGTGCTGGACAAATGTCTCGTGTTGATTCTGCTAGAATTGGAGCTGAGAAAGCAAATTCTCACGAAAGTGCAAAAAACTCTGCAGTTGCCTCTGATGCTTTCTTCCCATTTGCTGATGGCTTAGAAGAATGCATTAAAGCTGGTGCTACAGCAGTTATCCAACCAGGTGGCTCAAAAAATGATCAAGAAGTTATTGATGCAGCAAATAAAGCTGGTATCACAATGATCTTTACTGGTATGAGACACTTTAGACACTAGAAAACTCTTATATTTTCTCAAAATATAATCTTATACATACTTCTAGAATACTCTATCTTTATAAAAAGAAATATTTGCATAGCTGAAACTAGTAAATAAACAATACCAATACTTTGTATTGTTGGCTGATTTAAAAATGACACCGCTAGTGCTATAGCAAAACCTATAATAATAGTTATGCTACCTTGTAAAGCAGAAAATACTCCCCCATAATTACAAAACCTAGACATATTTTCAGCTATTATATTAGCAAATATAAAGCCAGAGCCAAAATTAATTGCTGCCACAGTTAATGCAACTGTATAAATTGACTCATAACTAACAAATGAAAATATTAAAGAACTCATGCTTCCTATAGTTAGCCCAAATAAAATGAGTTTATTACAAGCTACCTTATTAATTAATTGCTTATTAATTAATGTTCCTACAAAATAACCTAATCCCGAAATAAGAGCAGCTAGTCCAAAAGCATCAGGCAATTGTTTAAATATATTTACTGACCAAAATGGTGCCGTAATATTAAAAATAACTGCCTGAGAAAAACATAACCCTAAAATTCCTGTTCTAGAAATAAACTCTTTATCTATAATTATTTCTTTAGAAATATTTATATAATCAGACAACTGTTTACTTCCACAATTTTTTCTATCAATTAATTTTATCGAAGCAACCAATAATATAATTGCATATATCAGTGTTACAATGAATATAGCTTGCCAATTGAAACATGTTACCAAGACACCACCAAGATATGGTGATATTATTGGCCCAATCCCCCATGCTAAAGATAAATAAACAATTACTAGTTTAAAGCTATGCCACTTAAACTTATCCATGACTATGGCTCGCGAATTAACTGCAAATGACCCACACATAACCCCTTGAATAAATCTCAATACTAGTAGAACTAATATAGATTTAGTACAAAGAATTAAAACCGTAGCAAATATGTAAATTATTAAAGATAGTATTGTAGTTTTACGCCTACCATACAAATCAGATAAAAACCCAAAAGCAAATTGGCCAATAGCAAAACCTATTATCATTATAGTAATTGTCGATTGAGCCATAGAGCTTGAAGTAGAAAAATAATTAGCAACATCAGGCAGTGTTGGTGAATATGAATCAATGCTTACGCCACACAATAAATTTAAAACTGGTAAAAAAAATAGTAATTGCTTCTCTTGTTTATTCATATAGAAATCCCTTTTAAGATATTTAAATGTTTTATTGTTGACTATTATAAAACCTCAAGTTAACATGAGGTCAAGGGCTTTACAGAGGAAAGTATATGAAAAAAAATCTAAGTGTAGGAGAGGTTGCTGAAAGATGTAATATAAAAGTTTCGACAGTCCATCATTATGAAAACAAAGGATTAATACATGGTTGGCGCAACTCCGGAAACCAAAGAAGATTTAGTCGAGATGTGCTTCGTAGAATATCAATAATTAAGGCAGCACAAAAAGTAGGAATTAAGCTGGATGATATAAAAGCTTCATTTTCACACTTACCAAAAAAACAGACCCCAGATGAAAGTGATTGGCAACGACTATCTATGGTTTGGAAAAAAGACCTAAATGAAAAAATAGACTACTTAACTAAGCTCAGAGATAATTTATCAAGCTGCATAGGTTGTGGTTGTTTATCTTTAGATAGATGCCCTCTATACAATAAAGATGATAAATTTGGAAAAATCGCTAAAGGTGCAGATATTTTTTATAGAAAATAGATTTAAATTATTATTGTGCAAATGCCCAACAAACTTGAGAAAAACGTTGTCTTATAATCATGTCTCATCCTTATAACAATCATGAAATAACTAAAGATGACTATATTCTTACTATAAAATACCAACCTATAATAAAAGAATAGACCGAATATGCTATTTGCATGGAAAACTGTAAAATCAAATACTATTGTATATTCTCATGGTACTCAAATTGTAGGTATTACAATGGTCTTTACTGGTATGAGACACTTTAGACATTAATTTACTAACTCTTAAGTATCGCTAGACTGCTGAAGGTAGCAATGGTGAAATTATCAAAACAATACCAATAAGAATAATGAAATAAATACTTTTTGACTTATAAACATGTAGAGAAGGGACTTTATATACCATATATGCTGGAGCTAGACAGCCTAGCACTCCAAATATTGGCCCAGATAGTGGTACTAGGTTATAAATAGGTGCCTCAAACACTATTGATAACCACGTCAATAAAAATATTATTATAACCACCAGTATATCTATACTCTTAAGGTTTACCATTCCATACGGATTAAACTTAGAAAAACCGGTTTTTAAGAGCCCTTTCAAGGATTCTGTCATGCCTGATAATATACTCAAAAATGAAGTTAAAATTGCACAAACACTTATAACAACCCCACAAACATGTAAAACTACACTTGATAATCCATGCTGCTCTAGTAGCACAAAAGCAGACTGATTTCCTGCTGCAGCCTCCTGTGCAAATTCCTTAGGAATTACAAGTGAAAATGAAAGTATATAAAAGCCTATCAAACTAACCAATAAGATGAATGCTATTTTCATCGTTCTCAATGTTTTTTGCAAAACTAATTCATCACTCTTAAGGCCTGAATAATGAATTCTATAGGCTGAAACCATGGGGCTTAATGACTGTATAAAAAGTATTGAGGTCAAAGAAAAAGGCAACATGAAAACAGTCCGGGTTATAAACTCACTATTTTCCCTTGGTAGAGTAGCTATATTATCTAATGACCATAAAGGTATTAGAAATATCGAAGCTAAAATAACAGCTATTACTAGTGCACAAACCAAGAAAGATGAAACTCTTACTAGTAGCTTTTGGCTCTTTATACCTATAAAAATCATTATTAGCATTAGTAAAGCACTATATATTATATTTTGCTCAAGATGAGGGTTGTCTGTAAATTTGAAGATATATAGATATGCTGCTAATGATTTAGCAACAACTTCGGCGTAAATTACGGTCCAAATAACCATCATCAGGAAGTAGAGCATCCCCAAGAAAAATGACCATCTGCTTCCCAATAACTCACCTACTACTTCTTTATAAAGTTTAGGCTCTTTTGAAGCAAATAATGTACGAATATATAGCCTCTGAAATAAATATATACCAGGGTAAGCTACTAAGATTGAAATAGCGAATATTGCAAACCCAACGATACCTGTAGTAACAGGGACTAATACAATTCCAGCTCCAACAGCCATTCCTATACTGATTATTAGCCAGCTATAATCAAATTTATCAAACTTAGGTTTTTTTTGCATATCTATATAGTTTTCTCACTTTTCATATGCAAACAGATTATTTCAAAAAAGCTCTTAACTAGCAATACTAATTATAGCTAATCACAAAAAAGGGTTAAAAGTACTTATAGACTATGTAATCCTATTACCAAAAATACTTTTGAAGTTTGAAGTATAGCGAAAGGTCCGGGTATCTTTTATAGAAAATAAGTTTTATAGATCATTATAATTATGGTGCACTGAGTGGGACTCGAACCCACACATCCTTCGGACACCACCCCCTCAAGATGGCGTGTCTACCAATTCCACCACCAGTGCAGGTAGATTATTTAGATTGTGTTGCTGCATTTGTTTTTGCAACAATATCTTGTACTTGTTTTGTTGCTTTATCTTGACCAGTCTCTTTTTGGTATTGCTCATAGTCGTACTGATTAGCAATAGACTTAGCAGAAGTATCTGTAGTTGCGGCTTTAGGGCTTTTACCAAGATAACCAAGAGTTAAGCACCCAACAAAAAATACCGCTGTGCAGAAAATTGTCGCTTTAAATAAAAATGATGCCGAACCTTTACTACCAAATACAGTATTTGAAGAACCAGCGCCAAAAGATACGCCCATATCAGCGCCTTTTCCTTGCTGTAAAAGTACAAGTACAATAATAGCTAAAGCTGCTATTACATCTATTGTTAAAATTATTGAGTACATATTATATTTGCTTGATTTATTATTTCGTTAAACTCAGAAGCTTTTAGTGATGCTCCACCAATCAATCCACCGTCAACATCTGCCAGACTCAAAATGTCTTTAGCATTTGCTGCTTTAAGGCTACCACCATACACTATTTTAATATTTTTAGCAAGATTTTCATCTATTCTAGCTATCATAGATCTAATGAATTTATGTGTATCTTGAACCTGTTCAAGAGATGCTACAACACCTGTACCTATTGCCCATACAGGCTCATAAGCTATTACTACTTTACTTAATTGCTCTACAGATAAGTTCTGTAACACTAAAGCTAGTTGAGATGCTAAAACTTCTTCAAGCTTACCACCTTCTCTATCTTCTAATGATTCACCTATGCACACCACAGGAGTTATATCAGTATCTATAACTTTTAGTAGTTTTTTAAATACACATTCATCTGTTTCACCAAACAAAGACCTTCTCTCCGAATGACCGATTAATAGGTAATCACAACCTAAGTCTTCAAGCATAGCTTTTGAAAGTTCTCCTGTGAAAGCACCATCATCATTAAATGTGATATTTTGTAAACCCACACCAATTTCTTTTGGTAATTGAGCAATAGTTTCTTTTACATATACACTAGATGGAAATACTGCAACACTTACCTTTGAGCTATCAAATTTAGCAGTCGCAATACCAGCACAAAGCTCTTTAATGCTTTGAGTGTTACCATTCATCTTCCAATTACCCATTATTAATTTTTGCATATTTTATTCCACTTTTTGTTTTATAGTTTTTTAGATTTTTTCTTTTACTTTCTCTACCAGGTATTCTGCATGCTTTTGAGCTAAACCCTTATCATCTGCTTCTACCATTACACGAAGTACAGGCTCAGTTCCAGAAGGTCTTAAAAGCACTCTTCCATGTGAAGCTAACTCTGTCTCCGTCTGAGCAACATCATTTGTTAACTTATCTAAATCCTTGGGTGTTACTTTCTTTGCTAAAGGTACATTTATAAGTACTTGTTGCATAAGCTCACCAGCTAACTTAAATTGTGAAACCGGTTTATTATATTGAGAGAATATCGCTAATAATTGCGCAGCTGTAAATAAAGCATCTCCAGTCGTACCAAAATTTAGGTTTATTACATGGCCTGATGACTCTCCACCAATCTTATAACCATACTTTACTAGATCTTCAAGAACATACCTATCACCAACTTTTGAGCGAATAAATGGAATATCATTTTGCTTATAATGATTTTCATAGCTCATATTTGTCATTTGTGTACCGACTATACCATCTGTACCACCACAAATGTCACTAAACTGTGAAATGATATTTAAAATACCATCACCATCTATCAAATCACCTTTTTCATCAACGATCATGATTCTATCAGCATCACCATCAAGTGAAATCCCTAAATCAGCATTATGTTCTTGTACTGCTTTTGCTATATTATCAATACAAGTAGCTCCACAATCCACATTTATGTTTACACCATCAGGATCAGATGCAATTGTAATATAATCTATTCCAAACATATCAAGCAAAGATTCAAAATGGTTTGATGCAGCACCATTAGCACAGTCGACCACAACCTTTCCAGTATAAGAAACTATGTCTTTGAATTTAGAGTGACAATCATTTAAATAATCATTAATTAAATTTTCTACAAGAGTGTAGTTACCAAACTTATAATCTTTTTGGTATTCAAAAGGGCTATCTATTTTAGACTCAACAACAGCCTCTAAGCCATCATCTAGTTTAAAACCATCTGATGAAAAAAGCTTAATACCATTATCAGTAAATTTGTTATGTGATGCCGTGATAACAAAACCTGCTGACGCTTGATGCTTAACAGTTATAAAAGCAACAACTGGAGTTGGTACAACTCCTAAATCTAAAACATCAATACCAGCACCATTTAAACCAGACACTAGAGCATACTTAAGCATATTACCTGAGCTACGTGTATCTTGGCCTATAATCACTAGTTTTTTCTTCTTTTTATCGTTTAATACGGAGCCAACAGCATTACCTAGTTTTTGCATAAACTCTGCTGTAATAGTTGAATTACCAACTTCTCCTCTTATACCGTCAGTTCCAAAATACTTAGCCATAGATATATCCTTAAAACTTTAATAATGCTGTAATATCATGTCCTGCAAGCTTTTCACGACCACCTAAACCATCTAGCTCCATTACAAATATCATTCCACAAACATTGGCTTGTGTTTTTTCGATAAGCTCTGCTGTAGCTGTAGCTGTACCGCCAGTAGCAAGTAAATCGTCTACAACAAGAACTTTATCATCTTTTGAAAAAGCATCCTGGTGAATCTCCAAGCTATCGCTTCCATATTCTAAATCATAGCTTACACTATAAATCGCTCTAGGTAACTTGCCTGGCTTACGCACAGGCACAAATCCAAGACCTAACGCTTCTGCTAGCGCCACACCAAAAATAAATCCTCGGCTTTCAGTTCCTGCGATGATTGTTGGCTTAATATTTTTACTCTCTAAAGCTTTTTTCATCTCAAAAGTAGTTTTGCGTAAGCCTTCTGGATCAGCTAATAAAGGTGTAATGTCACGGAACATAATACCTGGTTTAGGATAGTCAGGCACAGTGATAATTTTGCTTTCAATAAATTCTAAACTCATGGAAATACCTATAGGTAGAAATTTGATAAAAAATTAGAAAACTATACTTGTAGTAAAATTCTAGTTGGGTCTTCAAGAAGTTCTTTAATCATCTTCAAGAACCTTACGGAAGTACCACCATCAATGATTCTATGATCATAAGATAATGCTAAATACATAATTGGACGAATTTTTATTTCACCATTTACAACCATTGGTCTTTCAACGATATTATGCATGCCTAATATAGCACTTTGTGGTGAATTGATGATTGGAGTAGAAAGCATAGAACCATAAGTACCACCATTAGTAATAGTAAATGTACCACCTTGCATATCTTCAAGAGTTAGTTTACCATCCCTGGCTTTAATAGCCTTATCAACTACAGCATTTTCTAAATCTGCCAAACTCATATCATCAACATCTTTCAACACAGGAACAACTAAGCCTCGGTCTGTACCAACTGCTATACTTATGTCAAAATAGTTATGATAAACAATATCGTCACCATCAATAGATGCGTTTACATCTGGGAATTTTTTCAAAGCTTCTGTAGACGCTTTTAAGAAGAAAGACATAAAGCCAAGCTTAGTATCATGCTCTTTTGCAAACATCTCTTTGTATTTTTTTCTAAGCTCCATAACTGCAGTCATATCGACTTCATTAAAAGTAGTCAAAATTGCATTAGTCTGCTGAACATCTACCAATCTATTAGCAATAGTTTTACGCAAACGAGTCATTTTAACGCGTTTTTCGTATCTCTTACCTTGTGGTGCAGTAGCAACTTCTGGCTGACTTACTTTTACACTAGATGCATTTTTCACATCTTGAGTTGTTATACGACCTTTTTTACCAGTTCCTTGTATATCACTAGCATTATCTAACCCACTAGCGTTAAAAGCTTTACGAGCAGATGGTACTAAATGAGGATCATTTGAGTTAGAATCTGTCTTTTCATCTTCATTAGCTGGTGCAGAACTAACAGCTACTGCCCCTTCAGATAATTTCGCAATTGATTCACCAGATAAAACTGTATCACCAGCATTTTTTGTAATAGCTACTAATGTACCATTAACAGTTGCTGGAACTTCTAAAACTACTTTATCTGTTTCAATCTCAGCTAAAATATCACCCTCAGCCACAGCATCACCAACATTTTTATGCCATTCCGAAACTGTACCATCAGCTACTGATTCTGGAAATACTGGAGCTTTAACATCAACTTCAGTGCCTGATGCTGTTGTTTGTACTGGAGCAGCTTCTTCAGCCTTTGTGCTAGGTTCAGCAGATCCATCAGCATCTATTTGCGCTAAAGCTTCTTGCGACAAAACTGTATCACCAGTATGCTTTTTAATACCTTTTAATACTCCGCTTGCCGTAGCAGGAACTTCCATTACCACTTTATCAGTTTCAATTTCAGCAACGATATCACCTTCGTTAACAAAATCACCTTCATTTTTATTCCACTGAGCTAGTGTACCATCGGCTACAGATTCCGGAAACATTGGGACTTTTAATTCAACCATCATTTACTCCTAGTAAAATTTTTATATTTCTAATGCTTTATTAACAATTTCTTCTTGCTGTTTTGTATACAGCGCATGATAACCAACAGCCGGTGCAGAAGATCTTTCTCTTGCTACAACCTCTAATGTTTGCTTATCATCCAACAACTTCTCTAGCTTTCCACGAATATGATACCAAGAACCTTTATTTTGAGGTTCTTCTTGAAGCCAGACTACTTTTTTAGCATTCTTATATTTTGCTAGTATCTTGCCGATATCTTCTCGAGGTGTAGGGTAAAGCTCTTCAATTCTCACCACTGCTATATGTTCATGCTTATCAGTTTTCTTAGCCATAAGATCATAATAAACTTTACCATTACAAAGTATGATTTTTGTAACCTTATTAGCATTAGCTTGATCATCATCTATAACCTTTTCAAAATGTCCTTTTGAAAGCTCTTCTAAAGAAGAAATTGCCTTAGGATTTCTAAGTAGACTTTTTGGCGTCATCACGATTAGAGGTTTTCTAAGTGGTCTAATAACTTGTCTTCTTAACAAATGATATATCTGTGCTGGTGTTGTAGGTGTACAAACTTGCATATTTTGATTAGCACAAGAGCTTAAGAATCTCTCAAGCCTACCTGATGAATGCTCAGCTCCAGCTCCCTCTTGACCATGTGGTAAGAATAAAGTTAAGCCAGATAATATACCCCACTTTTCTTCTGCTGCCACTAAAAACTGATCTATAACAACTTGAGCTGTATTCACAAAGTCACCAAACTGTGCTTCCCATATCACTAGAGATTTAGGGCTATAACAACTATACCCATACTCAAAACCAAGCACACCATACTCTGAAAGTGTTGAGTCAATCACATCAAATCTAACACCTTCTTTGATATGCTCAAGAGGTATGTACTCTTCAGGACTTTGATCTGTATTCATATTTTTAACAACAGAATGACGATGTGAAAATGTACCTCTACCACTATCTTCACCAGACAATCTTACAGGATATCCTTCATCTAAAAGCGTTGCATATGCAAGCGTTTCAGCAAAACCCCAATTTAATGGTAATTCGCCATTCGCCATTTTTTCTCTATCAGTAAGAGCTTTTTTGACCTGCATCTGTACCTTGATATTCTCTGGCACAGTACACATCTTCATAGCCAACTCTCTTAAATGATCTTGAGAGATAGTTTTATAGTCATAATCAGTTTCTTGTGTACCCGCATAAGGTAACCAATCAGATACTTTTAAATGATCAGCAACTACACTTCTATCTAAAATATCAACCGTTACTTTACCATCTGTAAGTTTACTACGATAATTTGTCGTGTAACGAGAATATAGTTCACTATCAACCACACCTTCTTTCATAGCCTTATCGCTATAAAGTGTTAAAGTTGTAGGGTGCTTTTTGATAACTTCATACATTTTTGGCTGAGTTCCCGAAGGTTCATCAGTTTCATTATGACCATTTCTACGATAACAAATTAAATCTATAACAACATCTTTGTTAAATTTCATGCGATATTCTAGTGCAATATCTGTAACTCTTACAACAGCTTCAGGATCATCGCCATTTACATGAAATATTGGTGCATCAACCATTTTTGCTATATCTGTAGAGTAATTACTACTTCTATTTACACCATTTTTACTTGCTGTAGTAAACCCAACTTGGTTATTTACTACCAAGTGTACTGTACCACCCGTACCATATGCTTCTGTTAATGAAAAACCAAATGTTTCCATTACAACACCCTGACCACAAAAGGCAGAATCACCATGTATTAAAATAGGAAGAACTTTATTAAAGACATTTCCATCTAACTTGTCTTGAATAGCTTTTGCAGCACCTTCAACAACAGGATCAACCGCTTCAAGATGAGATGGGTTAAATGCCAATGCAATTTTAGCTTCTTTACCATCAATACTACGATAGTTTGAATAACCCATGTGATACTTTACATCGCCTGATAGCGTTTTCTCACTTTGCTTGCCCTCAAATTCTTCAAAAAGCTCTTTTGGATTTTTACCCAAAACATTTACAAGTACGTTTAAACGGCCTCTATGAGCCATTCCTAATTGTACAAATTTTGTTGAATGTCTTGACACTGCTTTCTCGATAAGGTGCTGTAGTGAAGGTATCATTGACTCACCTCCTTCTAAACCAAACCTTTTCTGCCCAACATATCTTAAAGCCAAAAACTTTTCTAGTCCTTCAGCGGCTACTAACTGCTGAAGGATCCATTTTTTCTGCTCCATTGTTGGGGCAGTATCGCTTTCAATTCTGTCTTGAAGCCAAAGCTTTTCTGATTTGTTACTAATATACCTATATTCATAGCCTACGCTTGACTCGTATACTGACTTAAGTTTACTGATAACATCTTTTAGAAGCATTTCTTTATTGTCTGTAAAGCCGCCTAAGTTAACTGACTCAGACAAATCACTCTCTGATAAACCATGTGCAGATATTTCAAGATCTGAGTCTCTATCATACTGCGTAAGCCCAAGAGGGTCAATCTTAGCTGATTTATAAGCATGTGAACGATACGCCTTTAACAAAGCTTTTGCTTTTAAGCTGATATCACTCCCGCCTGCTACAACTACAGTGTTTGTCTTATTCTTAGCTAAACCTTTAAACTCATTAACTACATCTCTATGTACAGTATCAGTTTCGTTAGCTACAGAATCAAAAAAAGACACCCACTCAGGATCTAATCCTTCGCGATTGCCTATAATATAATCATCATATATTGATTCAAGATATTCTAGATTGCCACCAGAAAACTGAGTGGTCTCTAGCCATTGACTAAAATCAGGTTGGTTTTTTTTCATATAGATTCCCAAGAATTGGTTTACTACTATTTATACACTCTTCTTTAATAAAGTTGATCTAATCTTACCGATAGCTTCTGTTGGATTCAAACCCTTCGGACAAACAGAAACACAGTTCATAATTGTTCTGCATCTAAATAAGCTAAACGGATCTTTAAGATCTTCTAGCCTTTCTTCTGTAGCTGTATCTCTTGAATCAGCGATAAACCTATAAGCCTGCAAAAGACCAGAAGGACCAATAAACTTATCTGGATTCCACCAGAAAGATGGGCAAGATGTAGTACAACAAGCACATAAAATACACTCGTATAGTCCATCTAATTTAGCTCTATCTTCAGGTGATTGTAACCTCTCTTTAACAGGAGCTTCTTCATCATTAATAAGATATGGCTTAACTTTATTATAGTTATCAAAAAACTGCTTCATATTTACAATCAAATCTCTAACCACTGGTAAACCTGGTAGAGGATTAATCTTGATTGGCTGTTTTAATTCTCCGATAGAAGTAATACAGGCTAAACGGTTTTTACCATTAATGTTCATACCATCAGAACCACAGACACCTTCACGGCATGACCTTCTCATGGCTAGCGTAGGATCTTGCTCTTTAATAAGCTCTAAAGCTGTAAGCACCTTAACACCTTCGTTTTCTACCTCTACAGTATACTCATCGTAGTAAGGTTTTTTATCAACTTCCGGATTATATCTATAAATTTTAAATCTTACTTCCATTATGCGAAATCCTTATTAGTACTTTCTTTCAGCTGGCTGGAAAGCCTTAACTTTAGTTGGGCTCATATTTACTTCTCTTGATGAAGTTTTATCATCTTCTAAGAAATAAAGCGAATGTTTCATCCAATTCACATCGTCTCTATCTGGGAAATCTACACGCGAATGTGCTCCACGAGACTCTTTTCTTTCAAGAGCCGCTTTTGCTGTTGCAATAGCTGTTAACATAAGGTTATCAAGCTCTAGCGCTTCAATTCTCATCATATTAAATATTCTTGAACTATCTTCAAGAACTGCATTCTCTAGTCTAGTTCTAAGAGCATAAAGTTCATCAAGCCCTTTGTGCATAGTATCTTCCTGTCTAAATACAGAAAAATACTGTTGCATAACTTGCTGTAACTCTTTTCTAAGTACAGAAATTTTTTCCTTACAGCCTCTTTCTTCTGAACTATCCCATCTATTGATTCTAGCAGTAGCAGCTTCTACATTTTCAGCAGAAGTATCTTTCACCTTCATACCTTCTTTTAAACTTTGCTCAGCATGAATACCTGCAGCACGGCCAAACACAACCAAATCAAGCAGTGAATTACTACCCAATCTGTTTGCTCCATGCACAGATACAGATGCACACTCACCTACAGCATAAAGACCTTCTATGACCTTATCTTTGCCATCAATCTGTGTAACAACTTGACCAAATTTATTAGTAGGTATACCCCCCATTTGATAATGACAAGTAGGTACTACTGGGATCATATTTTCAACCGGATCAACACCTGCAAAAGTTCTGCCGAGCTCCCTAACTGTAGGAAGTTTTTCATCAATCACATCAGCTCCTAAGTGAGTCAAATCAAGCCATACACAGCTAGACCCACCAAAGGTATCTCCACGACCTTCCATGATTTCTTGCTGAGATGCGCGAGATACAACATCACGACAAGCAAGGTCTTTTGCATTTGGAGCATAACGCTCCATAAATCTTTCACCATCTTTATTACGCAAGATACCACCTTCACCACGGCATCCTTCAGTAACAAGTACACCAGCTCCAGCAATACCTGTTGGATGGAACTGCCAAAACTCCATATCCTGCAATGGGATATCAGCTCTTAAGGCTAGACCCATACCATCACCTGTATTGATATAAGCATTTGTGCTTGACTCATATATACGACCAGCACCACCTGTAGCTAAAATTGTTATCTTAGCTTTTAAAAATACAGTCTCGCCTGTTTCAATACATAGTGCTACCACACCTGAAATACTACCGTCATCAGCTTTCACTAAATCAACAGCAAACCATTCCGTATAAAAATCCGTATCGTGAGCTAAGTTACCTTGATAAAGCGTATGCAATAAAGCATGTCCTGTTCTATCTGCAGCAGCACAAGTTCTCTCTGCTTGGTTAGCTGGATCATAATTTCTTGACATACCACCGAAAGCTCGCTGATAAATCTTACCATTTTTCAGACGAGAGAATGGCATACCCATATGCTCTAACTCAATAATAGACTGCGGAGCATGCTCACACATATATTCAATAGCATCTTGATCTCCGATATAATCCGACCCTTTTACAGTATCGTACATATGCCATTTCCAATCATCCGAAGGTAGATCATCTTCAAATTGAACATTACCAAGTGCAGCAGCTATACCGCCCTGGGCAGCAACCGTATGCGATCTTGTTGGAAAAACCTTAGAAACAACAGCAGTTTTAAAACCTGACTGTGAAAGCTGAAAGGCTGCTCTTAAGCCAGCACCACCAGCACCTATAACAATAGCATCAAACTCTTGTGTAGCTATACTCATAAAAACAACCTCTTAGTAGAAAAATAATACTGCGAACAGCCAGAAGAAACAGAAGATATATGACAAAACAAATGTCAACATCACTGTAGCACTAGCCCAAGCGCATTTAATGTAGTCACCACATATAATCCAAATACCTACCCAGGCATGGAAAAATACAGCTAAATAAGCCATCAAAGTAGCTATTCTAAAAAACATACTACCCGTGAACAATCCATACCAAGCCTCATAATTAAGTTGACCTGAGTGTGAAAGACACAATGCCTCAATAAGTAGATATGCAAAATATACAGCTATAATAATCGCTGTAACTCTTTGTACAAAAAAGTCTTTAAGTCCTGTAGATGTTAGAGACATTATAGCCATAAGTAGCACCCCCACAACACAGCTGAAACTAAGCCCAGCACAATAACTATTAAAGATGTTGCTTTAGCAGCTTTCATGCTTTCACCAAAACCCATATCCATAAGCATATGCCTAAAACCTGCAAATATATGAAATGTAACAGCAGATAAGAATAACCAGAAAAACACACTGCACCAGCTACCAGTGAGAAGATCTACCGTAGCCTTATAGCCATCAGGACCAGCCAAAGAATAATTCATACCCACAACAGCAAGTGGCATCGCGATAAGTAATATAACCCCACTTATACGATGAAGTATAGAACTTATCGCAGTAATAGGAAAGTTATACGACTTGATTGACATCAAATCAATATTAGTAATTTTTTTCACGCTCGATAATCCTCCCAAGCATTTCACTAAACTTTAAGTAGCGTTTAAACACGCACTCTACAACATCTTAATGATATATTTTTGCACACTCAAATTCAAATATTTAAGTGAAGTTTTAGATTTATTTTTTAAAATTTCATATCTAAATAGACTTGAGCTATTTTATTATTTGCAAATAGCTTTTCTTTAGCTTATTATTCTTTTTGAGTATCGATACGGTAAAAAGCTCTCCAAACCGATTAGAGCTTGTATCTTCTTAATAAATGCATTTTTGCATAACTTTTTTAACTCAACTCTAACTCGGAGGCATAAATTGAAATGAGTAAATACGCAACTCTTACATACGCAGATAAAGGAATCGAATTACAGCTACCTGTACATTCACCTAGCCTTGGTAATGACTGCATAGATGTTTCATCTCTTGTTAAGCACGGAATTTTCACTTATGATCCTGGCTTCATGTCAACAGCAGCTTGTGAATCAAAGATTACATATATTGACGGTGGTAAAGGTATACTTTTACATCGTGGCTACCCTATTCAAGAGTGGACAAAGAAATCAAACTATAGAAGCTTATGTTACGCTCTTTTCTATGACAGAATCCCAACAGACAGTCAAAAGCAAAAATTTAGAGAAGAAATAGTAGCTAAAATGCCTGTGTGCAAACATGTTAAAACAGCTATTAGCACTTTACCTCAACATGCTCACCCTATGTCTTGCTTAATTGCTGGTGTAAATGTACTAGCTGCTGAGTATGTTGAAGATGGTCAAAAAGAAGCTTTTGATAATGTTGCTAAAAATGTTGCCGCAAAAATGGCAACTATGGCTGCAATGGCTTATAGACACAATCGTGGTGAAAAATTCTTAGAACCAAAAGAAGAATATGGCTACGCTGAAAACTTCTTATACATGATGTTTGCAAAAGATGAAAACTACAAACCTGATGAATTACATGTAAAAGCTATGGACACTATGTTTATGCTACATGCTGACCATGAGCAAAACGCATCTACTTCTACAGTAAGATTAGCTGGCTCAACAGGTACTTCTCCTTATGCTGCAATTATCGCTGGTATTACTGCATTATGGGGTCCTGCTCACGGCGGTGCAAATGAAGCTGTACTTAAAATGCTTTCTGAAATAGGAACTGTTGAAAATATCGATAAATTTATAGCAAAAGCAAAAGATAAAAATGATCCATTTAGATTAATGGGTTTTGGTCACAGAGTTTACAAAAACACTGACCCAAGAGCTACAGCTATGAAAGAAAATTGTGAAGAAATACTTTCTAAACTAGGTGATGGAGATAATCCTCTACTTTCAATCGCTAAGAAACTTGAAGAGATTGCTCTACAAGATCAGTTCTTTATTGATAGAAAACTTTTCCCTAATGTTGATTTCTATTCAGGTATTATCCTTAAAGCGATGGGTATTCCTGAAGAAATGTTTACAGCAATCTTTGCTTTAGCTAGAACATCTGGTTGGATTTCTCAGTTAATGGAAATGATAAATGACCCTGCTCAAAAAATTGGTCGTCCTAGACAGCTTTATACTGGTGCTAGCAGCAGAAACTTTTAATTAATTCCTTTCTTCTATCTTTCTAAAATATTCTCTTCAATATTAAGAACAACCTTCTCAGTTAATTTGAGATACTTTTAATTCAAATTGAAATCACCTAGAATAAACCCCTTTTTACAAAGAAGTGTAGAATGAATTTACAATGTGGGATGTCAAATTAGCTGAGCACATTCGACTTAGTTGATACAATATCTCAACTAATACCCAAACTCTATTGTATAAGATTTTATAACACTTCCGAAACCATCTATAGAGATATTTCCAACTCTTTTATCAATATCGCCATCAAAACCTAGAGTATCTGACCTACCACACCACGGCTCAATACATACATAGCGAGCTTTAGGTTTTGACCATAATCCAAGATATTCAAAGCCATCAAATGACACCTCAATATATCTGTTAGAACCCTTTTCAGCTAATCTTACTTTCTTTGATGAAAAACCACTATAAACCAAAGCATCGCTGTTAAATACACTTTCATTAAGCTGAACTCTATCTAGCTCAATTTGCTTTGTTTTACCTGTATAAAGTGCATCTTGTGTTATATGGTGGAAGTTTAGCGTTTCTTTGTTATCAAATACAATTTCATAGTCATTAAGCTTATGAGATTTATCAAATGGGTATGCAAATGCAGGATGAGCACCAAAGCCACACGATGCTTCATTAGCACCAAGGTTGATGATATTAAATGTAGTCACCAATTTTTTTTGTTCTAAGCGATAGGTAATATTAAATTGCAATTTAAATGGATAATTCTCCTCTGTAGTTGTTAGAGAAAATGAAACGCTATCATCTAATATCTCAGCAACTTCAAAACTTGAATGCCTTACAAAACCATGATTCCCAATCGAATACTCTTGCCCTTTATAACGAATTTCTCCATCAATAGACTTACCAACTACCGGAAAAAGTACTGGAGATACTCCTGCCCAAACATCACTATTACCAGACCACATATATTCACGATTATTTGCGACATTTCTTACGCTACGGACTTCTGCACCTAGTGGATTTATTTGAACTTTCAGAAATTTGTTTTTGATTTGAATCATATCGGTTTTACTGCTATTGTTCTTGGTTTTACTAATTATATAACAATATAACCCCCAACCACTAATAATAACCCACGCACACTCAATAACAAAAGCAGGTAGATTCCACTCATACATCAAAGAATACAGTACAGCCAATGAACCTAAAATATTTAGCAATGAATAACTCAAATGACTAGAGTTTATGCGTCTTGTTTGTAATAGAAAAAATGCGAGGATAACTAATATATCGCCGATAATTCCTATTGTGTTGGCAAACATGCTTTACTCCATTTGTTGTTATTGTATATATGAACCAATATTCAAAAAAATTAATTCTTGCTTTGACTTAAAACTCATATGTACTTTCGTATATATGATCGAGTCTTTCACCATTAAATAACCAATAAGGTGCCGGTCTTATTGGATGCTTATCATTTAATCCTTTAACCTTCCTTGTAGCCATAGTTAGACTCATCTCTTCATCAGCATATATAACTTTTTTTGAACTAATGACACGAACTTTTTGACTTGTATCATCAATAAAAACAAGCTCATTTCCCGTATCAATTCCCATTTCTTGAAAATTCATATTAGGTCTTTTACTAGCTGCAATTTCTGCAGACTTCAAATCAATCTTATCAGTATTATTTTCTATCTCAGCCTCAAACTCATCTGTGACATCTTTTCCACCACAATCAAGAAGCTTCAGTATAGCTATAGCCTGATCAGGATGAATATCGAAAAACTCTCTATTAGGATTTACTCGATTATTCCTAAATGCGATATGCAAAGATTTTTCTACTAAGTGACAATCAACAACCTCAACAGCATATTCACATTTAAAAGGGTATGGGACGCCTGTTGTATATAGTTGAGATATTCGACTATCAACACTATGTTGAGTAGTCTTACCTATTTTAACAAGACCAGGCATAGCTTCATTAGATAAAACATAAATGATATTTTTATCAGTCATGTTACCTACCCAACCCACTTTCTTGCATTTCTAAACATTCTCATCCAAACGCTGTACTCATCGTACTCTGCTGGGATATAAGAGTTTGTAATTGCTCTATAGACACGCTCAGGGTGTGGCATCATCGCAAGTACACGACCATTTAAGGCTGTGACAGCTGTTAATCCATCTATTGCTCCATTAGGATTCTGTGGATAGTTTTCGGTTTTGCTACCATTGTTATCCACAAAGTTAAGAGCAACTTGATTACTTGCTAACATATTTTGTTGCTGTTGAGAACTTTCAAAAAGTGGTCTACCTTCACCATGAGCAACTGCTACAGGTGCAAGCGTGCCAGTCATTCCATCAAACCAAACAGAGTCAGATTCTTGAATCTCAACCATAGAAGTTCTAGCTTCAAATTGCTCAGATTTATTCTTGATGAATATTGGCCAGTCTTCTGCTCCAGCTATCAGAGATTTAAGCTGTGCAAGCATTTGACAACCATTACACACACCTAGTGTCAGCGTATCATCTCTACCGAAAAATCTACTAAATTGAGCTTTTAGGTTATCACTGAATAGGATATTTTTAGCCCAGCCACCGCCAGCACCAAGTACATCTCCATACGAGAAACCACCACAAGCGACAAGCACCTTGAAATCATCAAGATTTACACGACCTGCATGTAAGTCAGACATGTGTACATCATGAGCTTCAAAGCCTGCTGTTGTAAATGCTGCTGCCATTTCGACATGGCCATTTACACCCTGCTCTCTTAGGATTGCAGCTTTTGGCTTTTGTGTATTTATAAATGGCGCTGTGATATCTTCTTCAATATCAAATGTAGCATTTACATGAATACCTTTATCATTAGTATCTAAGATGCTATCAAACTCTTGTTTTGCACATTCGCTGTTATCACGAAGTGATTGGATTTGATACGAAGTCTCAGCCCACCATCTTTGTAGATTTACACGAGTATTTGAGTAAACTTTATCTGCATTAGTAAAGATATTTATCTCATCGCTAGAGTTTAGCTTAGCTATTGTACACAGATGAATATCAGCGCTTTCAAACATACTTTGAACTAGCTTTCTATCGCTATTTTTAACTTGAATAACAGCTCCGACTTCTTCTGCAAAAAGCTCTGTTAGAATATCGTTAGAATTAAGAGTTATATCTAGCCCTTTTCTACCTGCAAATGCCATCTCAACTAGTGTTGTAAATACACCACCATCAGAAATGTCATGGTAAGCTAAAATCTTATCATCCACTTTTAATTTTGTGATATTTTCAAATAAAACTTTAAGCTTACTAGCCTCTACATCAGGGGCAATACTGCCAATCTGATTATACGCTTGAGCTAGTGATGAACCACCCAATCTACCTGCACCATTTGATAAATCAATATGTAGTAGTACTGTGTCGCCATCATCAATAAGCATTGGCGTAAGAGTCTTACGAGCATTTACTACAGGAGCAAAACCTGAAGTTACTATCGACATCGGCGAAGTTACAGCTTTTGCCTTACCATCGTCAGACCACTTAGTCTTCATTGACATTGAGTCTTTACCTACAGGGATTGCGATACCTAGCTCTGGACAAAACTCCATACCAACTGCTTTTACAGTTTCGTATAGCTTTTGGTTTTCATCGCCTTGATTTGCAGCTACCATCCAGTTTGCAGAAAGCCTTATATCACTTAGGCTTGCGATATCACTAGCAAGTAGATTTGTCACAGTTTCAGCCACTGCTAATCTACCTGATGCTGCTGCATTTATAGTAGCTACAGGAGTACGTTCACCCATCGCCATTGCTTCACCACTTTGGCTATCTACAGTCGCCGTAGTTACCGCACAATCAGCTACCGGCACTTGCCATGGACCAACCATTTGCTCACGAGCAACCATTCCTGTGATACTTCTATCACCGATAGTTATAAGGAAAGACTTAGAACCTACAGCAGGTACTTTTAGTACTCGTTCAACTGCATCATCTAGCTTTATAGAACTTGTATCAAAAGCATCTTGCTCAACTTTTACAGTATCTACATCGATGTGCATTTGTGGAGTATTACCAAATAATAATCCCATCGGCAAATCTACCGGTTTGTTATCAAAATGCTCATCATTCAGCGTAATATGCTTGTCTGAAATAGCTTCACCAACTACTGCAAATGGGCATCTTTCTCTCTTACATAAAGCTTCAAAGAACTCTAAATCTTTAGGTTCAACAGATAATACATATCTTTCTTGTGATTCATTTGACCATATTTCTAACGGAGAAAGACCTTCCTCACCCACTATGACTTTTCTAAGCTCAAAGTGGCCACCGACATTTCCATCTTTTACAAGCTCTGGGAATGCGTTTGAAATACCACCTGCTCCAACATCATGAATAAAAGTAATAGGGTTTTTCTCGCCTAACTGCCAACATTTGTCGATAACCTCTTGGCAACGACGTTCCATCTCGGCATTGTCGCGTTGAACTGATGCAAAATCTAGCTCAGAATTAGCACCTGAAGATACTACAGAAGATGCAGCTCCACCACCAAGACCAATACGCATCGCAGGACCACCAAGACATATCAGCTTATCACCTATATTAATGTCTGTTTTCTCTACATGCATTCTCTTGATATTACCCATACCACCTGCAATCATAATTGGCTTATGGTAACCAAACATCTCATCTCCTGCCGAAGATTTTGCAGACTGCTCAAAGGTACGAAAATACCCTGTAATATTTGGGCGACCAAACTCGTTTGAATAGTGAGCTCCACCAATTGGTGCTTCTAGCATTATCTGTAATGGCGTAACTATGTGGCTTGGTTTACCGTATTTGTTTGATTCCCACGGTTGTTCAAAACTTGGAATATTAAGGTTTGAAACTGTAAAACCTGTCAAGCCTGCTTTTGGCTTAGAACCAAGACCTGTAGCACCCTCATCTCTAATTTCACCACCGATACCTGTAGCTGAACCACTAAATGGTGCAATGGCTGTCGGGTGATTGTGTGTTTCAACTTTCATCAAGATATCAACTTCTTCTTGATTAAAATTATACACACCATTTTCTGGATTACTATAGAATCTTTGAGCCGTTGCACCCTCTATCACAGAGGCATTATCTTTGTACGCAGAAAGCACACCTTTTGGAGATTTTTCTGTAGTGTTGCGTATCATTTTAAATAACGAATGACTTTGCTCTTGACCATCTATAGTCCACTTAGCATTGAAAATTTTATGACGACAATGCTCTGAATTTGCCTGAGCAAACATATAAAGCTCTGTATCAGTAGGATTTCTACCAAGCTTGATATACTCATCAGCTAGATAAGCAATCTCTTGAGAGCTTAGTGCAAGACCAAGCTTAGCATCTGCATCTTTGATAGCTTGCTCACCTTTGGCTAGTACATCGACAAATTCTAAGCTTTTAGGTGCTGTTATACTAAATAATCTATGTAAATCCTCTTTACATGTAAACACCTCTTCAACCATACGATCATGAACTAGGTTTTGGATGCTTATTAAATCTTCAGCAGATATATCACCTTCTATCCCAAAAACAACCGCTCGCTCAACTCTTTTAACAGCATAGATACCAGTATTTTGAATAATATCAGTTGCTTTTGATGACCATGGAGAAATAGTACCAACCCTAGGTGCTGTAATAAAAGTAAAGCCTTTAAGCGTAGTTGCTCCATACTCTTTGTTATAGTCTAATAAGGATTTAATCACATCTTCTTGTTTTGCACTAAGCTCCTCATCAGTTTCAACTATATGAATGTATTGAGCAGATATAGATTCTACTTTACTTGTAATTTTCTTAGCATCTGCTAAAACTTGTTCTTTTTTAAATGGTGATAAGGCACTTAAGCCTTCAAAGATTTTAATCATTAGTTGTCAAATCCTTTGAGTTTTTTCTCTAATTCTTTTAGTTCTTTTCTATGTTTTTCTAGTTCATCAAGATAGGCATCATCTACATCACCTGTAATGTAGTTCCCTGAAAACACACTATCTTCAAATTCTACAATCTCAGGGTTTTGCATTTGCACGACTTCTTTTAAATCTGATAATGGCAGATATATCAACCCATCAACACCTATCCATTGACGAATATCTTCAACAGACTTACCATGTGCAATGAGGTCTGATTTAACTGGCATATCTATACCATACACATTTGGATAACATACCGCAGGTGAAACTGATGCAAGATAAACTGACTTAGCACCGAAATCACGTATCATCTCAATTATGCGTTGAGATGTTGTACCACGGACAATTGAGTCATCCACAAGCAATACATTTTTATCCTTAAACTCTGCTGGGATAGGGTTTAACTTACGACGAACATAATTTTTACGATCGACTGATTCTGGCATAATAAATGTACGCCCAATATAACGATTTTTCACAAAACCTTCTCGATACTCAACACCTAATGCTGTAGCAATCTCTTGAGCTGAAGCACGACCAGTTTCAGGAACAGGTATTACAATATCAATTTGATTATCTTTCCACACATCTTTTATACGCTTACTCAGAAGTTTACCGGCATCCACACGAGCTTGATACACACTAACTCCATTCATAACACTATCTGGACGAGCAAGATATACATATTCAAACAAACATGGAGCTAAACTAGGATTCTTAGCACAGATTTTTGAATGAATCTTACGATCTTCTGTGATGATTATAACTTCACCTGGAGCTACATCTCGTAAAACTTTAAATCCTGAAATATCTAAAGATACACTTTCACTAGCAACCATATAAGATTTCTCACCATCTGCCTCATCTCTTACTCCAAGTACAAGTGGACGAATACCATGAGGGTCTCTAAATGCTATTAAACCAAAGTTTGCAATCATTGCGGTACAAGCATAACCACCTCGAGCATGCTTAAAAACAAACTCGCAAGCTTTATATACCGCATTTAATGTAGGACTTCCTTTACTCTTATTCATACCACATGCAAAAAAGTTAAGTAAAAGCTCTGAGTCTGAAGAAGTATTTAAATGTCTTCTTTCTATGTCATGAAGCATCCTTGCCAATTCTGAGACATTGGTAAGGTTACCATTATGAGCAAAAACTATACCATGAGGATTATTTACATAAAAAGGCTGGCTATCTGCAGCACCTAAACTACCAGCGGTAGGATAACGCACATGCCCTATACCCATATTTCCTAGTGATTTAGCAAGTTTATCGTCAGTAAAAACCTCATTTACTAAACCAGTATTTTTTCGTGTGAAAAAATGACCTTCATGCATAGTAGTAATACCTGCGGCATCTTGACCACGATGCTGCAATAAACTTAAACCATCAAATAATGCATAACTGACCTGACCAGGTCCTGCAACTCCAATTACTCCACACATAAACTGTATCTTCTTGAAAGGATTATTAACTTAACTATTATATCAAATTTGAACTGATACAATAATTAAAAAGAATATTTGTTAGAAAGATTTTTATAGGTTTAACTCTATGAGTAGTTAATTATCTTTTAAAAGAACACTAATGTGAGAAGCCATTCTTAACTTGTTTATTATTTTTTGACTCAAGTGAATGTATAGCTGCTTTTAAATCTCTAACCATAAGCTGAGCTAAATCATGAGTAAAGCCCTTTCTAATAAGCACTCTCATAACAACCAAATCTTGCCTATTTGTTGGCATCGAGTAAGCAGCAATTTGCCAGCCTCTTGCTCTTACTTTTTCTGAAAGGTCAAACAAATCAAAGCTTTTATCTACTTTAAGGGACCAACTTACCGCAGGGATGCCATTATCACCATCACTGATAATCTCAAAAATATCCATCGCTTTCAGCTTTTTAGCAATATATTTTGTAACATCATAACTTAATTGATGAACTTCTTTATAACCTTCAAAACCTAACCTAACAAAGTTAAAGTATTGAGCTACAATCTGCCCACCAGGCCTCGAGAAATTCAGAGCAAAAGTTGGCATATCCCCGCCAAGATAGTTCACATTAAAAACCAAATCATCAGGAAGATACTTTTTATCTGTCCAAACAACCCAGCCAACACCAAGAGGAGAAAGACCAAACTTATGGCCTGATGCATTGATTGATTTAACTCTAGGCAACCTAAAATCCCATTTAAGTTCTGGCTGGATAAATGGTGCTAGAAAACCACCAGAAGCTCCATCAACATGTACAGGAATATCTATACCTGTTTGCTTTTCATATTCATCTAAAGCATTACATACCGCTTCAACAGGCTCATATTGACCTGTAAATGTTACACCTAAAGTTGGTACAACACCTATAGTATTTTCATCACATCGCTCAATTACAGCTTCAGGAGTCATAATCAAACTATCTTCAGACATAGGTATTTCTCTTAATTCGATATCCCAATATCTTGCAAATTTATGCCAACATACTTGGACAGGCCCTGTAATAAGATTAGGCTTAGAGTAATCTTTACCCTGAGCTTTCATCTTGTCTCTCCAACGCCATTTCATAGCCATACCACCAAGCATAGCAGCTTCAGATGAACCCGTAGTTGAGCAACCAACAGCATTCTCAGCTTTAGAATTCCATAAATTTGCCAAGATATTTACACATCTTGCTTCTAATTCTGCTGTTTGAGGATACTCATCTTTATCGATCATATTTTTATCAATACAATCATTCATCAATTTATGTACAAAATCATCAACTTCAGTTTGACAAAAAGTTGCTAAATTCTGTTTTGAATTACCATCAAGCATTAGTTCATCTTTAATTTCTTGATAAACATCTATTGGGTTTTGAGATTTAGCAGGAATTTCTAGCTTAGGTAGTGAGCCTTCAAAAAATTCTAAATCATTATCTTTTTTACCATGTAAGGCCATAAGTTATCTCCTATATTGTTAAAATAAAAACTTCAAAAAAATACTATTTCTTATATAAAGATCAACAATTCATTTGTAATACTTAGGTATAAAACTCTAATTTCATTATAACAAGGTAAAGATAAATAAGTTAATTAGATTTTAACTTACTAGAAATATCTTCAAAGCAAAAGTCATTTCTAACTTTGAAGACTCTAATTTTTGAGGAGATAATATTTTCCGAACATATAGAAATAAATGAATTTTCAAAAAAATAGCTAACGAAATCTGCAGGATAATTTTCACTAGCCCAAGATTCATTTTTTTTTGTAAATGTCGCTTTTGCCAAACCATGAGCTATACCTATAGAATTTCTTTTCACTTCTGCTTCTTTTAGTGTCCATAGCTTATAGAACTCTTTTTCTATATTTTTAGAGCCTCCTAACACATCGGTTTCATATTCACTAAAATACCTTTTAGCAACTGAGAAAATATTTTTACGAGGTTGAATAATTTCTGTATCAACACCAATATCAACACTTGATACAGCCATAATAATCTTATTGCCACTATGACTTATACTAAAATGCTTATCACTATAGTTTTCAAGATAAGGTTTATTTGAGTGATTTGTAGAAAATTTTAGCCTTGAAAGATTAAAGTATTCAGCAAAAATGAAATAACGAATAAACTGAGAAAAAAGTTTTTCCCTATATGTTTTTGAGGTTTTATCAAGATTCAAATTAAAACCACCACTTACACGCTCAATATCTTCAATAGAAAAATCTTCAACATTTAGGATAAAAAGGCTAACTTGATGGGACATTGATATTATTCTGTTGCAATATTAGAAATCATGTTTGTCTTACCTAATAAAGTGTTTATATACTCAATATCCTTAGAAGTAAGACTTCCTTGTAACTCTTTAAGTTTGACATAATCTTCTACATAGTTGAAAATAGAGTCCGCAAAAGAAAGCTGTGCTTGTACTAAAATTGCCTGTCTATTAAGCAAATCAACAATAGTCTGTGTCCCTGCTTCAAACCCTTCTAATATGGCTTTTACTGAAGCTAAACCAGAGTATACTGACTTCTTAAAGGCATCGATCCTAACAACGTCAAGTACAACGGTTTGGTAAGCTTCAACTGTTCCAGCATAAACCTCTCTTTTGGTCTGTAGCAACTGGTAATCTGCTGCTTGGTTATCATAGCTAGCTTTTTTTAGGCTTGCATAATCAGAACCACCTTTTAAGATATTCCAATTTAACTGTCCTCCAACATTAGCTACATCGAACTTCTTAGGGATCTTAGATGTTTGGATAGCTGAACCACCAAGCTTGTTGCGGGTCATCTGAACTCCACCGACTAAATTAAGCTTAGGAAAGAAATTACCCCACTCTATACCAACACCTTCTGTTGTAGCTTCATATTCAAAATCTTTTTGCGATACATCTAGGTTATGAATTTGAGAAGTGCTGATCCAGTAGTTAATATCATTAGGAATAGGGTCTACAAACTCTGTATCTTTAGAGATATAAAGAATAGCACTAATTCGCTTACCTATAAGCTTAGCCATCACTGCTTTTGCATTAACTAATGCTCTTTGTGCATCAGCTCTATCTGCTATAGCTTGTCGATACTGAGCATCAGTAGTTTTAAAATCTGCGTATGAAACCATACCCGCATCATATTGATATTTTTGTGTATTATATAACTTTTTGTTCCATGCTTCATTGGCAAACTGAAACTGTAAAGCTTGTTCTGCTCTTAATAATTCAAAGTAAGCAGTAACAGTATTAGTAACAAGGGTTTGCTCAGCTTTAGCATAAATCATCGCATATGATTTTTGCAAATAAGTCGCTCGAGTATATGTTTTCCATTGAGTCCAATCAAATAATGTTTGTGAACCTTGAAAACTAGTACTTTGCGCTGTATCTGTAACTTGTCCACCGAATTGATCGTAATTATCTCGACGAAGATTAAAACCAAAATCAACCTGTGGTAGCAATGCACCTAATGCAGCAGGTACAGTCTCGACATTTGCAGAAAAAGTTGATCGAGCTGCTAAATAATCAGCATTATGCTCAGCTGCTAACTTATATACATCTGTTAAGCTATAGAACTTTTCCTTAACATCTCCAGCCATCGCAACTTCGTCTGCTTTTTTAAGATCATAGAATTTATTATCTTCTCTTATTTTATCAACTTTTGCATATTGCTTCTCAACAGTATACGGATTTGATGCAATGTCTGTACCGATAGGCCTACCCGCAGTAGGCTTAGGCTTTTCTTTATTCTCACTTGTATCTGGGCTCGTATCATCAGCAAATACTGAGCCGAACGCACAAATCCCCAACAAATATAAGAAGTATTTTTTCATATTGCTCTACTTATTGTATATATCAAACAAAAACTTTTTGTCATATTCGTCTGTACTTGTTTTTTTAAGCAAATACGCTTTATTACAAATATTAGTTTGTACAACAAAAACCATTCTACCACCTAAGTCTAGAAGCTGTAACAATGACTCATCAATATCACTCTCCTGAACAGCACTAGTGATAAATGCACAATCATATTTTTTATCATTCTCAATAATATTTGTAAGATGCTCAGCATTATTAAATTCTGCATTGAAGATATTTAAACTTGCTAAACTACGACGAGTTTGACCAAGCATATCGTCACTATAATCAAGGATTTCGACACTATTTGAAATCTTAGCCAAAAGTGCTGCAGTGTAGCCACATTCAACACCGAGCATTAAAACATCATCACTTTCTCTTATTTCCAAAGAATTAAGCAATTTTGCTGTAAGCATAGGGCTCTTTATTTCTCTAGAGCCCAAAACAAGATTTGTATCACAATACGCTAAGTTTTTATATTGGTGAGGTAAAAAATCCTCTCTAGCGATGCTAGACATTGCCTCTATTAAACTTCCATAGGCAATACCTTCAGGCATTACTTGCTGCTTAATCATATTTTCTCGAGCAAATTCGAAATTCATATTAGAACCTTATTAAAAGTGTGAAATCTATCGCATAAAACTAGACTATGATAATAACACAATCATCAATTAAAGAAAATACTCAGACTAAGGTGAAAAAATTCAAATAGTAGATTCTATTTTAGATATGTAGTTGAATCCTTCTCTTATCAACTTAACTATAAAGATAGCGCTATTAGTAAGAGCACTAGAAATAAGAAGTTCCTTAAATAAATACTTAGTTTTGTTTTTCATAAAAAGCTAATCTTTCTTCATTCTTGAGTTATCGCATAGATTCAATAAATTAAGAGAGCAAGAATTTAAGTTTCTTATTTAAAACTGGAGCCAAAACAAATAAAATAAGTGCAGCAATAATGCCTAATAAAGTAAAGTATCCAAAAGCCCTCATATAAATATCTATAGTCTCACTTGGTGCTAGTGAACCAACCTTACCATCTCCACTAATCAACGCTCCAAAACTAGCTGCCAGATAGTTTGCAAAGGCTGAACTCAAAACCCATACACCCATAAAAAAACCAACCATTCTTTTAGGAGCTACGACACTAATCATAGCTAAACCAATAGGGCCGATAAAAAGCTCCCCTAATGCTTGTAAAAGATAACTTATATTTATCCACCAAGATGAAATGAAACCATTTTTCGCCGTCAGTAATATAGCTACTACCAACAGTAAAAAAGATAAACTCATGATTAAAAGACCTGTAGCAAATTTCACAGGATATGTATGAGGGTTGGAATTAAAACGCTTACCTAAATATGCATACAATGGGCCAAATAAAATTATAAAAAATGGTTCTACAGATTGAAAAGCACTTGTTGGTATTACAAAACCTAATATTTCTCTATTAACATTTCTTTCTGTAAATACATTCATCATCCCTCCACTTTGTTGCAAAAGAATCATGAAAACCATATAAAAGAGAGTTAAAATTACAGTGATATATATTCTATCTCTATCATTAAGCTCAGAATTAAAAATAAAATAGATTATTAGCAGTGTTGTTGCTAAACCTATTATAAACAATACTTTACTAGCCCAAAATGGATAACTCAATAAGATGAAAATAAATAAGATAAGGCATACTAACGATAATGTTAAAGCAATCCAGTAAAAAACCCTCTCAATCAGATTGAGTTTGTTCTTTTTGATATCGTTATAATACTTACTGCCGTTTATAAATATTGCCAAACCGATCAACATCCCAACACCAGCTATTCCAAAAGCTAAATTCCAGCTATATGTTACAGCTATATAAGAGCACACTAAAGGGGCAGTAATTGTACCTACATTCATCCCTATATATAAAAATGTAAAACCTTGGTTTCTCTTGTGTGCATTCTTTTTAGCAAATATAGCACCAGTTATCGCTCCTATACTAGGCTTAAATAGGCCAGTGCCAACTATTACTATACTTAAGCCCATAAAAAAACAAATATTTTCACTATCAGGAACTATCATCACAAAATGTCCTAGAGCTATAAGTGAAGCGCCTATTATTATTGATCTATACTGGCCAATATATTTATCTGCTATAATTCCACCGATAATAGGGGTACCATATACCATCGAAGCATATGCCCCATAAATCAAGTAAGCTCTAGCATCTGACATGTCAAAATGCTTAAACAAATATAAGATCAGTAATGCTGTTATTCCATAATAACTAAACCTTTCCCACAGCCCAGTTAAGAATAGGTGTGTCATGCCCTCAGGATATTTTGTTAGATTAGCTTTAGCTACAGCGCTCATACTCAATCCCTCCCTGAGTAGCTTTAATAAGAGCTTGCTCTATGTCGCTTTGTAAATCCTCTACATCCTCAATCCCTATTGAAAGCCTTACTAAAGTATCAGAAATACCATGCTTTTCTCTAATTTCTTTGGGTATAGAAGAGTGCGACATAAGTGCAGGAATAGATGATAAACTCTCAACACCTCCAACACTTACTGTGATAGAAAAAAGCTTTAGCGATTCTAAGAAAACTCGAGCAGTTTCAGCAGTTCCTTGAAGTTCTAAAGCTATAACCCCTCCAAAACCAGTCATCTGACGCTGAGCAATTTCGTATCCAATGCTACTTTTCAAGCCAGGATAATGAACACTTTTTACCAACGTATGTTCTTCTAACCACTCAGCTAAGTTCAAAGCATTTTGATTATGTTTTTCCATTCTAAGAGCTAAAGTTTTTAAGCCTCTTGCAGCAAGGAAGCTATCAAAAGGACCTGCTACAGCTCCTCCAGCTAATTGCACAAACTCTATTTGCTTAATTAAGCTTTCATCACTAACAGCAATAATCCCACTAATAACATCAGAATGACCATTGATATATTTAGAAGCTGAATGAACAACTATATCCGCACCCAATAAAATTGGGTTTTGATTATATGGTGTGGCAAAAGTATTATCAACAACTAATATGAGGTTATTTTGCTTACAAAACCTACTGATTTTTTCGATATCGACAATGTTTAGTAAAGGGTTAGCAGGGGTTTCTAACCACACCATGCGAGTATTTTTTTGTAAACTTTGTTGTAATGAATCAATATGATCAAAATTAATATAACTAATTTCATGGTTTGAAGTTTTACGCTTTACTTCCTCAAAAATTCTGTAAGTTCCACCATATATAACATCTATAGCAATTATATGGCTACCTGCTGACAAAATATCTATTACAGCATTAATTGCAGCGACCCCTGATGCAAAAGCAAACGCTTTTTCTGCTCGCTCTAATTCAGCTACTGCTTTTTCATACTGAAACCTTGTTGGGTTGCCCACTCTTCCATATTCAAACTCACAAACCCCGGGGCTTTGTTGAGCGTATACTGAGGATGTATAAATTGGAGTAGTCACAGCTCCTGTTGTTTTATCACCTGGTGAACCAGCATGTACAGAAAGAGTGCTAGATTTAAAGTTAGATTGAGTCATATTTTCTCCTATTTTTTATTTTATAAGACTACTAAAACAAATAAGAGACAAGTAAATCATCTTCGTTTTAGCAGAATTTATATAGCGCTCGCAAGTTGAGATAAATCAGCGCATTTTATTTATGGGTTTATTAAGTTATTTTAAGCTTTATCACCATACTCTTGCATGTGCTTAGCTGTACGTTTATTTTTACCATACATAAAGTGGTTTTCCATATTTTCATTATACTTGCTAGCTGGTACTGTTAGGCCTACTGCATCGGCAACTTCTCTTATATGCATAGGGCTCGCTCCACAGCATACACCAAGATAATTAACACCCATATTATAAGCTTTTTCAGCAAAATCTCTTATTTCGTAACGATTACAAAATAGTGGATCTAATGCTGTTGGGAATGTTCTACCGTGAGGAGATGGACAACCACAGCCATTATTGTCTGGAAGATTAAAGAATGTAGAATGCTCATCATTTGTTCTGTAAGGTACTGGCAATCCTGCAACATGGCACTTAACTGCTTTGCGTATCTCTTCTAAATCTGGAAGCATTGTCTCAGGACCTCTAAAACAGTTTAAACCTACCACATCAGCACCACGCTTTTCCAACTCTTTACAAGTATCAACAATTGACCATCCATCACGCATGATATTTTCACCCATTGGTGCAATAGTTACAATTGTTTGAAGCCCCGTTTTCTTCATAATTTCTAGTGCTTTAAAAGCTTCTTCAGCATAGTAAAAAGTTTCACCAATAAGTATATCAGCACCTTCTTCTACAGCCCAAGTTACCATTTCCTCAAACATTTCAGCTACTTGACGTTGAGACTCTTCATCGTTTTCTTTCCAGATATTAGAATTTGAAATATTACCTGCCATCAAGTTTGGTTGCACACCTTCAGGAGTTGAATCTGCGACTTTCTTAGCTATGCGTAAAGCAGCTCTATTTAAAGGCTCAAGTAAATGCTCTTTACCGGCTACTCTTAACTTTTCTCTATGACCATTGTATGTAAAAGCTTCGACAATATCTGAGCCGGCATGCTGAAACTCTCGGTGTAAATTTTCTATAACATGAGGGTTATCAAGAGAAACCATTGGTACAAATTCACCAGAAGACAAATAACCTCGGCGCTCAATTTCAAACAAAAAACCTTCTGCACAGATTACAGGGCCTTTATCTAGTCTTTCTAGTAGGGTTTCTTTTTTCATTTTTGGGTAGTCTCCGTGTTTTATTAGTAAATCAATTTTGAGTTAATCTCAAAAAAACTTTTGACTAAAACGAAGTAAACAAGACTTTTGGGGGGAATCGTTTCCGTTTTAGCATAATTTATAAAGCGCTCGCAAGTTGAAATAAATCAGCGCTTGAATAAACATTACCATATTCGCGAATATGAATGCAACTTTTTTTACGGTAAATTTTTATATTTTTTATTTCTTATCGAATAAAGAAACTAGGGAAATAATATATACCACAACTAATATATAAAATGGTGCTGCAATAACCTGTAAATCCACAGCCAAATAAGCAAAAAGTATTGGTAAACCTCCTGTGAAGATTGCCATCGCCAAATTCTGAGTAATCGCCAAACCACTAAATCTTTGCTCTTTCTTAAATCTATTTAATACTACACACAGATAGTTAGCATTTATTAATCCATTTGAAAAAGCAAAAGGAATTATAAACACCAAAACCAAAGATCCTTTTGAGATTAAGCTAATCGCTAATGGTACAATTAAAATTAATGACAAGATTATACCTATAGCTTGAGTAGCTACATTTCCTATTCTATCTGCTATTCTCCCTCCAGCTAATACAGATACAGAATAAGTAACTATCGTTACCAAGACATAGGTCGAGGTTGTGTTTTTATCAAAACCTAAGCATTTTTGGCAATATGTTGGTAAAAATACTACAAACATTGCTAAGAAAACAGTACAAGAAGAGATTGTTAGTATAGATCTTAATGATAATCCCAAATGGTCTTTCAATAACTCCACCACTACAAAACCTCTTGGTTTACTAGATTCTATAGTTAGAGTCTCTCCTATCGAAGAACGCCAAAAATAACTAAATAACACCGCGACTCCACCAAAAGCAAAAGCTAAACGCCAGCTATAAGCAAAAAACTGTTCTGTTGTTAATACAAGACTAAGTAGGTAATATGCTATCGATCCTAAAATCATCCCTGAGGTTGCACAGAATATAACTATTGAAGTAAGGAAGTTACGCCTAGGAGAGGGTTGTTCATGTACTAGCAACACTGCAGCTGTCATCTCTCCACCAAAAGAGAAACCCTGAACTAATCGGCATGCTGCCAATATTAAAGGAGTAAATATACCCAAAATATTAGCACTTGGTAATACTGATATTATCAATGACGATACTCCTATTAATATAACAGTCCATTTAAATGGTACTTTTCTACCATATTTATCACCAAGATTACCCCAAAATATAGCACCTATTGGTCTAGCAAAATATCCAGCTCCAAAAATAGCAAAAATTAAAATAAGTGAGCTATTGAGTGACTCTTGGTGTAAGAGTGACATAGATATCTGAAAAGCAAATAAGCCAAATATATGAAAATCAAATGTTTCAAAAGCACTCCCAAGGCTTGAGACTATTATCGATTTAGTACGCAAAACAACTCCTTTAAAAATAGCCTTTATTTTTATGATAAAAAACAAAGACTTATTATAGCAACTAGAATAATACTTTTATAAACAAAACTGCTATTTAAGAAAGATAATATACAAGGTAGTTGGAATCACCTCAGGTCACAATCTACAAATTCTTCTGATATATCACCAAAGTAATGAGTATGCTGTATGCCATCAATTACTTTGTACGCTTCTAATGTACTTGAATCTATCTTGTCAAAATCCACCCAAAATATACTCCCACATGTCGCAGATTCGAAGTAATATTTTCTATTTTTACTATCACTTATAGTTCTAAATATAGTAGACGCTATATTTGGTTTTTCTGGGTCAAATATACCTAGAGGTACAGAAACAGACCGAACAACACCTAAAAGGGAGAATAATATTTGCTGATCTAAGCTATGCTTATTTAGAGTAGCGGTGTAATTATCACAAATTTTATCTGGGATAGAGTTTAGTAAAAATGTAGATCTTACAAACCTATCTTCAGACCTTATACTTCCAGGGACAAATTTCATACCATCGACATCTCCCCAGTAATTACTCAAAGTGAGTTGCTCACTATACTTAGGAGAGTTTGTCATAACCGTATAATCTTTACTTCTATGTATTACCAGTTCACCATCAATATGCTCTAAAATAGCAGAGTCTCCTGTTTTATCTGATAAAGACACATGAATAGTAGTACTTTTACCATTTGGTAAAGTAATAGGAATTAGATTAATTTTATTTTTATTAAAGTATTCAACAGCCTCTTTAACTGAAGCAAAACTATCTAAGATAAATTCACCATACTGTGAGATTGATAGTGAAGGAATAGATTTATCATTGCCGTAATCAGCTTCTGCTAAAAACAACACATTCATAACCAATCCAGCCTCATTCATACCGTCGGCGCAGCTTTTATCATAAACATGCACTGCAATAGATGAATATTTACTTTTCCACGATAAAGCATTGATATCATCAGCATAGCTTTTTTTAGACATGTTCTTTGGCATCAAATAAAGTTGAGCCTGCATATCTTCATTCCAATCCATGGTTCGTGATGTTAATGAGTAATCATTTTTATTAAAAAAGATTCTTGTACACATAATATAAACACTCCTCGTTATTGATCGATGCTATAAAGTTAGAATCACTACCAACTTAATTTTTATTGTATATTAGTGTTAACCAGTAGTCTACGATTCAGGATTAAATGATTTTCTCGTGAACTTGACTTAACCATCTGTTGCAATGATTACTTAAAGTATCAAACCATTAACCTTTCTATTAAAAAATAATCTTAACTTTTTAAAAACTCTGCAAACTATACTTAGCTTCCATAAACTCGTAGATACCATCATCAGAGCCTTCTCTACCAAGACCTGACTCTTTAATCCCACCAAAAGGTGCTTTTTCTGATGAAATCACTCCTGTATTAATACCAATCATTCCATATTCTAATTGATTGCGAACTCTTCGAATTTGTGCCATATCTTCACTAAAGAAATAACTCGCTAAGCCATAGTTAGTATTATTTGCTCGCTCGATAACTTCTTCTTCATTTTTGAATTCAAATATAGCTATCAGAGGACCAAAAGTCTCATCACAACTAACAAGCATTTCATCTGTTATATTATCTAAAATTGTTGGTTTAAAGAATTTGCCGCCTAACTCTTCATCAACCTTACCACCATAAATAAGCTTTGCTCCCTTTGATATAGCATCATCAATATGCGTTTGTACTTTTTCAACAGCAGAATTATTTATTAACGGACCGACTTTTACACCCTCATTAAGACCATTACCTAGTTTAAGGTTAGCAACTTCAGCTTTAAGCTTAGCTACAAACTCTTTTTTGATACTTTTATGAACAAATACTCTATTTGGTGCGACACAAACTTGTCCTGCATTTCTAATTTTAGAGTTTATAAGTCCTGCTATAGCTTTATCTAAATTAGCTCGTTCAAATACTATAAACGGAGCGTTACCCCCTAATTCTAAAGATACCTTCTTAACACTCTCAGCAGCTTGTTGCATCAGTAGCTTTCCAACCCCAGTAGAACCAGTAAATGTGATTTTTCTTACTGCTTTACTCTCTAGCAACTCTTTGCCAATAATTTTAGAATCACCACAAACTATCTGAAATAAACCCTCATCTCCACCAGCTTCTATAAAAAGCTCCCTGCAAACAAAAGCTGATAACGGTGTAAGTTCTGATGGTTTAAGCACCACACTACAGCCTGCAGCAATAGCAGGTGCAACCTTTCGCGTTATCATTGCAAACGGAAAGTTCCAAGGTGTAATTGCAGCAACCACACCCACAGGTTGGTAGTCTACTCTACCCTCCATATTTTCAAGATTTGGATCAAAAATTCTACCATCTATACGATTAGCTTTTTCAGCATACCATCTTATGAAGTTTGCTCCATACTGAAGTTCACCTTTTGATTCTGCTAAAGGCTTACCACTTTCTATAGTTATAATTTCTGCAATATCATCAGAATTTTGCATTATAAGATCATACCAGTTCAATAAAAGATCTGCTTTTGATCGTGCAGACTGGTTTTTAAAAACCACTTGAGCCTGTTTTGATTTAGCTATAGCTTTTTGCACATATTTTGCTGATTTATTTTCTAAACTACATATTAGCCCATCAGTTGCAGGGTTTCTTAGTTCAAAGCTGTTTTCTGCAACACAAGAATATTTATTTAGAATTTTTTGTAAAACTTTATTATTTAGCATTTTATAATCTCCTTGATTAGATAAACTACGGCTTCATCACATTAATATTAAATTCTCCTCTTAAGTCTTTAAGAGGTATATCGAAGTATTCTTCATGAGAATGCCAATTCCATTTTTTTGTCATTTTATAAGACCTAAAAATAGCTGAAAGCATATCTGGAATATAAACAAGCATCATTAGGTAAACTCTAAACATGCTGCCGTAATGTTTCTTATAACTTTTCATAACAGTTCTATAATCAACTCCTGTTATCTTAAAAAATTTCATATATTCTTTAAATGTCATATCAGAACCAAAAAGTGTCCAAGTATCATTGATACTTTCTCCTCTTAACTGAAAAGGTATAGTTCCAAAAATCACATGGGTAACATCATGATTCCTGAACCATTGACTAACATCATCATGGCCATCGTTTTTATTCAAAAACTTATAGTTATCTGTATATTCTTGTAACCCTTCTCTTAAGGTTAGTTCACAGTTTTGGCTTAGATATTTCATAAAGAGTCCTTATTAACCTGAAATCTAAAAGGCTTACTATATAGCCTGAATAGCTGTAATCGCAATAGTATAAGTTATATCATCAACCGTAGCACCACGAGACAAATCATTTACAGGCTTATTTATACCTTGTAAAACAGGTCCAATACTTAGTACATTTGCACTTCTTTGTACTGCTTTATAAACTGTATTCCCAGTATTTAAGTCTGGGAATATAAGTACAGTAGCTTTACCTGCAACAGGGCTGTTTGGAGCTTTTTTAGCAGCTACACTCTCTATCATCGCAGCATCATACTGTAATGGTCCATCGACAAGTAGCTCAGGGGCTTTTTGCTTGAGAAGTTCTGTAGCTTTGCGCACCTTTTCTACTTGAGCACCAGAGCCTGATGAACCTGTACTATAGCTTATCATTGCAACGCGTGGCTCAATGTTAAATTTCTTAGCAGAATCTGCACTTTGCATAGCTATATCCACAAGCTGTTCAGCAGTTGGATCTTGGTTAACAGCACAATCAGCAAACACAATTACCTCATCAGGCATACACATAAAAAATACCGATGATACTAGTGATGCACCAGGTTTAGTTTTTACAAGTTGTAACGCTGGGCGTAACACATCTGCTGTAGTATGCTCAGCACCTGATACAAGGCCATCAACCTCACCAAGCTGTAGCATAAGTGTAGCTAGTACAATTGGGTTTTTAAGAGCATCTCTTGCTAGAGATTCAGAAAGTCCTTTGTGTTTTCTAAGCTCAACTAATGCATCTACATACTTTGTAAAAGCGTTATTATCAAAGTTAATAATTTCGATATCCTGTGGTAGAGTAAAGCCATTTAGCTCAGCAACATTATGGATTTTTTCCTTATCTCCAATCAGCACACATTTTGCTAGACCCTGTTCTTGACAGTTTTTAGCTGCCAGTAGAGTTCTAGGCTCATAGCTTTCTGGTAGGATTATCCTCTTTTGAGCTTGTTTTGCCATTTTTAATAAGTGATACCTAAACGCAGGTGGCGACATAATTTGATGCTTAGATAAGTTTTCACTAACAGCTTTGAATATCTTTTCTTTATCTAATGAGTTAATCACCACATCTTTTACTTCTTGAATACGCTCTTTGTCATCTAAAGGTATACCCATTGCATCAATATTAGCGATACGTAAAATAGTACTTACACTTCTACTTTTGGTATTAAGTATAGCTACACCCGATTCTTGAGCAGTATTTAAGCAAAGTTTTTTGATATCATCATCGAGATAATCTTTTACAGTTAAAATTACACCTGGTATTTTCATACCGTTTTGAGCAGCTAAACATACCGCTAGCAATATATCCGACCTATCGGCAGAAGTTATAACAAGAGAGTTTGGTGTAAGGTCTTTGATGAAGTTATCAACTCCACGCGAACACATCATAACTCGTTGTACCCTGGAGCTTAGATCAACATTTGTAAGCTCATCAAGCTTGAGGTTATTCTTAATATCTAGCACTCTTGGGTAGGTTTTTTCATTTTTCCACTCAACAGCACCTAGTAACTCAAAACCTTTATGCCTAAATACTTCTAAGTTCTTTATGTCACTAACAGCTATGTTTTTTTGATGATCTAAATCAATATCTTCATCAGTTAAACTAAAATTCAAATACCCATCTTCATTATAAGTAGCATTTATTTTAGTTATTATAGCTCCTAAGACATCAGCCTTTTTAGGTAAGCTTCTACGCGAATACTCTAAGTCTTCATTAAGCTCAACTAGAGATTTGTTACCATGATAACTTGCAATTATCACCTTAGCAGATAGTGCTTTGATAATTTCTATATTTAGCTCATCAACAACGCTATTTAATGAATAAAGTGGATGACTATTATTACCTTGACGGAAAAGCCCTGAAAATACGGCAAAATCCTTATCCAAACATTTTTCATAATACTTACTTAGAAGTATCTCAACAAAATCTTTTACACGATTGTTAAGCAAGTACTTCTCAATTTCTTCAATTGATAAATCCATATCATAAATAGGATGGAATGTAGTAACTTTCAAACCCTCTTGTTGTAATGCATATTCTATAGATTTTGTAAGCATTCTAAGACCAGTGTACTTAGATGTTGGTAAAATAAATATTGTATCTTTCATTTATAAGCCTCCTTAGATAAGGTTTAAGGTATCTTGTGCTATCATGAGCTCTTCATTTGTCGCTATTATCATGATTTTATGGCTATCTTGTGACTGTATTTGTGTGTCAGCATTTTTATTTTTAGCATTGTCTATTTTGAAACTAATATTTTTTAATTTGGAGACAATCTGCTCTCGAATATTAGCAGCATTCTCGCCAATCCCACCAGTAAAAACTAAAGCATCAAGCTTATCAAAATGTAACATATATTTAGACACAAACTCTGCTACTCGCTGACAAAACATTTCTATAGCATGCTTTGCTAGTTTATGGCCACCTTCTGCTAGTTCAGAAACCTGACGCATATCATTATGCCCACAAATACCTAGTAAACCACTTTGCTTATTTAGCATAGTCGTAGTTTGCTTAGCATCATAACCAAGATTATCTGCTAAATACCCAAACACACTTGGATCGATAGAACCACTTCGCGTACCCATCACGAGACCATCAAGAGGAGTAAGCCCCATGCTTGTATCCATACTCTTACCATCTACCACAGCTGTGATGCTACAACCGTTACCAAGGTGAGCTACTATAAAGTTACCTTTTTCTTTATCTAAAAGCTCCGCTGCTTTCATTGATACAAATTTATGAGATGTACCATGAGCTCCGTATTTTCTGATTTTTTGGCTTTCTGTTAGCTCTCTAGGTATTGCATACTCTGCTATATAGCTAGGTATAGTTTGGTGAAATGCTGTATCAAAAACAGCTACCTGTGGAAGTCCTACAAATATTTCCTCACAAAAATTGATACCCTCAACATGAGCAGGGTTATGTAGCGGTGCAAGAGGTATACAAGCTTTGATTTTTTCTAAATTTTCAGGTGTAATAATTGCAGAGTCAGAGAAATACTCACCACCAGCAACCACTCTATGACCTATAGCTATAACTTTATCAAAAAAGTCCTTTTCATCTAAATAGCTTTTAAGCTCCGAGAAAACATCTTTGTATTGACCATTTTTGATTTGAAGTTGCTTTTTATCTTCTGCTTTAAATGTAATCGAGCAATTTTCTTGAGAAATATTTTCAGCTAAGCCTGTAAATAAAGACTCTGCTGTCTTTGGATTTATAAGAGCAAATTTAACTGAAGAACTACCGCAATTGAGTACTAAAATATGTGACATAATTATGCTTTAAAAATTAGATGGTTTATTGACAACCATTATACTACTAGTTAGTGAGTAAGAACAATGATTGTGTATGCGTATAAAACTATAGTAGCTGAGTTTATATTTACCATCAATAAAATAACTGATAATATACTCACAACTTATAATAATTAAACCAAAATATCATGAAACACATACTACTGATTATCTTACTTTTTGTTAGTTTTAACGCTTTTTCTTGTTCTAGCAAAAACCAACTTACTATCACAATTAATACTATAGAGAAATCAAACTTCCCTCACAAAGAATATGTCAGCTTAGGCAAAAAACTCTTTAATGATGACCTTTTATCTAGTGAACTACATTCTTATAGTGCTCAAATAAACCACTCATCAGGAGCTATGGTTTTTGATGTTGCTTCAGATGATATGAAAAAGCAAATACTAACTAAAGTACAGAAAATTCTAGCTAAACAAGGTTTACGCGAGATACGAGTAACTTTAAGCGAATTACAGAAGACTCAAGCCTAAGCTCCTGGGAACTTATACTTATCGTTGATTGTTGCAGAATACTTTGTAATTAACTCATTAGTTAAACTATCTGTCACGGCAAATACACTCGCCACTGTAGCACTTGTAAATATATCTAAAAGTTCTTGTGCCTTTTTAGGATCTTTTTTATATAGGGCAACATATTCCTTTTCAAAAGTTTGCTGATTTTGCTGTATTTGCTTATTAAGCATCGCAAATCTTGCCTTTATGATAGGAGCATACTCAGGGAAGTTAAGCATCCCTAACATTTGTAGTTTTCTGAATTTCCAATAAGCAGAGAGATTATCAGCATGATTATCACCTATTTGGTATTCTAAAGGAATTTTCGCTCCTTGATAAAAAGGCACATAAATGCTCAAAGCACCCATTCCTAGACTTAGATATTCAATATTTGCAATTGGTAACGGCAAATCATCTTTCAAAGATAGTATATGTGATTGTTGAGTTCTATATACAGATATTGGTCTAGCTGTCACAGATGGATCTTGTAGCTCATAAGGATCGTGTTTTGTATTTTCAAAGTGGCTATTTAAAGCATGCTCCACATCACCTATAGAGATCTTATTTTGGGGTGTTAGAAATGTTGGGAAATCATTGCCAGCATAGTTTTTTGCCTTTTGTGACGGCGTAAATAGATTCTGTAGATATTTTACTCTTGGATAGTTATATCCAGCATCTGAAATATTATCTTGACCATAGATTTTTCTGAAATTAAACTCTCCATCTTTGTACAATCCATGCTTAGTTGCAAAAGAAACCAGATCAGAAGACATCATCACATTTTCTTTATCATTTAAATCAATCACGCCGATTCTACTTTGATTTGCAGAGACAAAGTATTTGTCAGCAGGAATTTTTACAGCCACCCAATTATGACCACCAGCATTTTCAAGATACCACGCCTCATTTTTATCGGCAAAAGCCACACCAAAACCTTCTGATGAACCATATTTTTCTATGATTTGCCCTAGAAGAGATACACCCTCTTTTGCAGAATGTATTTGTGGTAATAGTATAGTAACACTCGCCTCTTCTGATACGCCATTGCTGACATAAGGATCTACCTTTAGTACTTTCTCATTACTAAAAATGGTCTCGGTAGCAGAAACAGATATACCTTCATCATTAAAACCAGACTCTTCATAGCCATGATTATCTGTTTGCCAATCTGGTAATCCAGAAAATCCCATTAGGTTATTAGGAAGCTGATATTTGAAATTATTTTCAGGCTCTTCATGGTTTTGATAAAGATAACCATGCTTTAGTGGAGGGTGATACACAAATCTCACTGCACCACTGTCTGAAGGGCCATCCACATTACGAGAAACAATAAGTGAACCATCAGCAGAAGCATCTTTTCCGACAATAATGGTTGTGCATGAAAGTCCATAAGAAAAACCTACTACAGAGGCTATAGATATTAGTATTTTTTTAAGTTGCATATTAGATTTGCTGGTTAGAGATTTCTAATTTAGTATAGCTTTTATAGGTGTAGAAATAAAACAGATACTATCAAAAGATATGATTATGATTATGCTGAAACTGTACCAATTTCTTGTATAACTTTCTTTTCCTCTGTATTAAAAGTATTATTTTCTTTTAATGTTTCAAATACTGATCTTGCCAAAACTCTTCCTGCCTCTATATCACTTTGCCAATGAGCGCCACATATAACTCTACTATTACCATAATCCATACCTCGAGCTAAGATTTGCTCTCTAAACTTTTCTGGTAAAATATCTGCTAAAACATATGCTACAGTCATCCCTCTTGTAGAGTGTCCTGATGGGTATGAAATGCTCCTTTTAGAAGATGTATGATCATCACCCTGACAGCTAACAGTGTGATAATAGTAATATGGTCTGTCTCTTCCATATGCAACCTTTGCTTTTTCAGTGGAGTTATTACCATCAAGAACCACTTTAGTAATAATATCGGTAGTTGCATTTTTTATCTTGATTTTATTTTCTTCTGATATATCAAGGGGATCTATAAATATTTGTTGATAATACTCTGTTGTTTTATTTGCATCAGCAATAGTTTGATCCTTTCTCTCTTTTGATATTGGCTGACCATTAAAAAACATTTTATCCTGGAAAAGAGTCTTAGTTATTTCCTGATCTTGAGCGAAAGTAGGAGAATTATGTCCATGAGAATCAACTTCCATGCTCGGAGGCGGTGGAAGAATTTCTTTACTATTAGGTAGTTCCGCAGATGATAAAAAGCCATTATCTTCAGCAAATGCTGTTAGGCTGCATAGAGTTAATATTGCTATTATTAATTTTTTATTCATGTTATGTTTTTTGGTTATTCTCAAAACTTTTACTATAATACTATAAAAATTAATTAAATCAAAACATTAATATTAAAAATATATTGAGCTACTTAAAAGTGTGTTTTTTTGTAAACCCTTGTTTATAATTATTCTTTTGATTGAAAATTATCGGAGTCACTTTTTACTATGATGGAAGTTTTTAATACTACATTTGTACTGTTTTTCACTATTTTCTTTGGCCTAATAATGGGCTACAGTAAAATATTTCCTAAAGGTTCCGATAAAACTTTTATCCACCTGGTTTTCTATATTCTTTTACCATTACAGCTTTTTTTAAGTTGTTATCGTACAGACACCTCAACTCTTAGCTTTAACTATGGTCTTGCTTATGTTGGCAGTATGTTAGTTATGGCTACTTTCACTTTTTTTATAACTATAAAACTAATGAAAGGAACTAAAGTAGATGGTGTATTAAACTCTATGTCTGTTACTCAAGTCGATGGAGCTTATTTCGCGATACCTTTATTTATGCTGGTATTTTCATCAGCAGCATTTGCGATACCTTTAATGGCTATACAAAATATAGTATTTTTCACAGTTAGTGTTTTGATGATAGAGCTATTACAAAAAAATAGCTTATCTGGGACTGGCAGTGTTACATTTGTAATTAAGAGAATTATCAAAGTATCTTTTACAAACCCAATCATATTATCTTCTGTATTAGGTTTTATTTTTGGCGGTCTAAAAGTGCCAATAAATCATAATATAACTCATTCTTTTGAATTTCTTGGTAAAGCATCTGCACCTGTTGCATTATTCTCAATAGGTTTGTCATGTAGCTATGGTTTAAGACAGTTTAAAGTTGACTACCAAATGCTAGCGATATGTGTACTTACAGTTCTTAAACTCTTAGTGTTTCCTTTAGTAGCCTTGCTATTTGGTTTAGCTCTAGGTTTACATGGTAATCTACTATTGGCTTTGATTTTGCTGTGTAGTACCCCAACAGCTACCCATAACTATATAATAGCTAACCAGTATGATCTACCTGAACAAGTTAATATTCAAACATTTGTAGTTGTATTCACAACAATACTTAGCTTTTTAAGTGTAAATATGTGGATGTATTTTATAAAATAGTATTGTTTATCTTGAGATTCTGGTTTTACCTAGAAGGCTCTTTACATTATCCTTTTTTTAAATTAGCCTTAGACTATTAAGGTTTATAGCAATTAAACATGCAACATACCAAGCCAACATTATTACAGAAGTTTCTAGCCCCTTTTCGCGACTCAAAAATGTTTAGCATGCTTATTTTAGGGTATGCTTCTGGACTCCCTCTAATGCTAACAGCATCATCTTTGCTATTATGGTATAAAGATAGTGGCATAGACACTCAAAAAATTGCTTTCCTTACACTTATAGCACTTCCTTATACAGTAAAATATCTATGGGCTCCTTTCTTAGATAAAATAAGTATCCTTGGTCTTGGTAGGCGCAAAGGCTGGATCTTTTTAACTCAAATACTGTTGATTTCACTTATAGCTTCTATGAGTCTTTTCTCTCCCGCAAGCTCTCCTTTGATTATCGCATTTATTGGTTTTTTAATTTGCTTTGTTTCAGCTACTCAAGATATTGCTATCAATGCTTATCAAACAGAAGTTTTAACTGAACATGAACGAGCTTTAGGTAACGCTGTTGCTGTGATGGGTTATCGTATCGGTATGATTGTTACTGGCTCAATTGTACTAATTATTGCTGATAAACTTCATAACAATTGGAATCTCACATGGTTAATGATATTACCATTTTTTATAATTTGTCCACTATACACTTTATTGCTTAAAGAAAACCCACAAAGCGTTGCACCCAAATCTTTTAGAGAAGCCTTCACAATACCTTTTTTTGATTTTTTTACACGTAAAAATGTCTCTGCTGCAGTCATAATACTGATTATAATCATTGTCTATAAACTAGCTGATGCTATTGCCTTTTCATTAAATACCATCTTTTTTGTAGATATTGGCTTTGATAAAACTACCATAGCTGTTTCATATAAAGCTTTCTCACTAGCAGCAACTATTTCTGGACTTATTTTTGGTGGTTTGGTCGCTAAAAAAATTGGGGTTTATCGTAGTTTCTTATACTTTAGTATACTAATGGCTTGCGCAAACTTAACTTATGTCGCACTAGCTATAGTCGGTAAAAATTATTATCTAATGGTTTCATCTGTAGCAGTTGAATACTTTTTTGGCGCAATGGGTACAGCGATATTAGTGGCTATGATTATGAGCTTGGTAAATCTAAAATTCTCAGCAACACAATTTGCAATATTAAGCTCTATTGATTCACTTGGGCGTGTACTAGTTGGACCACTAGCGGGATATATACAGTCTCACTATAATTGGGAAGGGCTATTTATTTTTAGCTTTGCTGTAGGAATGATTGTCTCTTTAGCAATATATCTATTTAGAAAGCAGATTAAAGGCATGGCAAACTTAAGTTAAAAAAAAATCCATATTAAAAATGAGCTTATAAACCTCCACAAAGATCAGTAAAACTTCCTGTAACAAAAGAAGCCTTATCACTCAATAGCCATATAATTGCTTCAGCAACCTCTTCTGGCTTTCCTCCACGCTTCATTGGGAAATGTTTGGCAATTCGACCAACTCTATCAGGCTCCCCACCATCTGCATGAATATCTGTATATATTCCTCCAGGTCTAACACAATTTACACGAATATCTTCAATGGCAACCTCTTTAGCTAACCCTGTGGTAAATGTATCCATAGCACCTTTTGAAGTAGCATAATCAACATACTCAAAAGGCGAGCCACTCTTTGAAGCCCCTGAAGAAACATTTACTATAGCTCCTCCGACACCTCCTTTAGATTTAGACATCCTTGAAATAGCTTCTTTTGAACAATAAAATAAGCTCATTATATTAGTGTTGATAACTTTTTGGATACGATCATTATCCATTTCCAATAATGGCATTTTAGTCTTCAAGATACCAACATTATTGACTAGATGTGTTATTGTGCCTATTTCAGAATCAATTTTACGAAATAAAATCTCTACCTGCTTCTCATCAGATACATCAGCTTGAACTGCGATGCATTTGACGCCTAATGCTAAAATTTCATCTCTAACATTGTGAGCAGCATCACTATCGTTTAAATAGTTAACACAAACACTATAACCTTCAGATGCTGCTCTGATTGCTGTTGCAGCACCAATTCCTCTACTTGCCCCTGTTACTAATAAAACCTTATCTTTCATCTTCCAAAACCTCTTCTGCTTTAATTTCAATTTAAACAGTTTAAAGGGTTTGACTAACTCGTTCAATTTATTTTGTAATTAGGTAGCATAAAATCACTTAGCTATTATAGTTTTAAACCTTTCATCTAAGCTAGCTTCAACACTAATCATTTTATCTTGTTTTTCATCAAAAAACTCTAGACTACCCGCATGAAGCAAAAGCTTGTTAACACCTTTTCGATCTAAAAGATTATCCTTAATAGTATTTCCATATTTTTTGTCTGCAACTATAGGATGTCCCATTTCTTTACAGTGTACTCTTATCTGATGGGTTCTACCTGTTTCTAATTTTATTTTTAGCAGACTAAATTCATCTTTGATATGCTTTACATCAAGTATATGTGTAACAGCATTCTTACCCTCTTGTTTGTCAACTTTTACTACTCTTTGACCATCTTTAGTCTCAGTGCGTTTAAGTGGTAGATTTATAGTTTTAAGGCTTTTGTCCCACTTGCCATGAACAACAGCATAGTAAATCTTATCAACCTTTCGTTCTTTAAAAATATCAAAAAAATACACCAAAGAACTATGCTTTTTAGCTAATATCACACAACCTGATGTCTCTTTATCTAAACGATGAACAAGGTCTAATCTTCTTGCTTTTGGGCGAAGTTGTCTTAATCTTTCTACTAAACCAGAGTTAACTCCAGATCCACCATGAACTGCTAACCCTGATGGTTTATTAACTATAATATAATCATCATTTTCATAGAGTATTTTACTCTCAAGAAAATCAAGATGTGATTGAGATACTTTCACCTCTGCTTGCTCATCCTCAAGCATAAATGGCGGTACTCGCACTATATCTCCAGCACTGACCCTCGTTGTCTGTTTAACGCGCTTTTTATTTACACGCAAATCACCTTTGCGAATCCAACGATATATCAAAGCCTTAGGAAGCTTAGAAAACTTGCCTAGCAAAAAATTGTCAATTCGTTGACCGTTTATGTCATCTGAAACTTCTAGGTGTTGTACTCTAGCCATTTATACTTCCAAAGTTAGAGTTTTGCATATCATTAAGCCTACTAATAGTACGTTGAAATTCAAACTTTAATTTTTCACCATTGTAAATATTTTTAAAATCTTGGTTTGCTAAAATTATCACTTTTTTATTTTGATCATAACACTCATCAATAAAAGCAATAAATCTTCTTGCCATATCTTCATTATACTCATCAAAACCAACGAGATTATATAAAAATATTTGCTCAAACCTTTTACAGATTTCGATATAATCATAAGCACTTCTACCATCCCCACAAATAATAGAAAACTCAAAACAAACATCTGTGTGACTTAGTAATAAAGTTGGTATTTCTCTATCAAGGACATTTATACTCTTATCTTTATCAAAATCCTTATTATGCACAAAAAATCTATCAAAGAAATTTTTACGATTATGCTCATTATATGGGAATGTATAGTTTAGGTGCTCACTATCTACTAAAAACCTATAATCAACACCCGAGTCTAAATTTAACACACTAACGTTCTGCTTTAAAACTTCTATCGCTGGTAAAAAAAGCTCTCGCTGCAGTCCTCTTGAATATAGCTTTTGTGGCTCAATATTTGAAGTTGCTACTAAAACCACACCTAATGCAAACAACTCTTTAAAAACATTCCCTAAGATCATAGCATCAGCAATATCTTCAACAAAGAACTCATCAAAACAGATAATTCTAGTTTCTTTAGCAATCTGATTAGCTACTCTTGAAACTGGATTTTTCTTACCTTGAAAACTTCGTAACCTTGTGTGAATATCTTTCATGAAATGTGAGAAGTGTTGTCTTGTTTTATTCGTAACAGGAACTTGTTCATAAAACATATCCATGATAAAAGTTTTACCACGACCGACACCACCCCACATGTACAGCCCTTGAATCTCAGGGTAAAGTTTTTTACCAAAAAGATTAAATTTTAGAGGTTTTTTTTCAACCAATTGATTATTTATATTTTGAAGCCTTTCAATTGCTTCTAACTGAAGGGAATCTGGTTTTAAGCCTAACTCTTTGACTTTATCGTAGTAGACTTGCTTAAGAGTAGACTGTTGTGGCATATTTATTTAACTTCCTTATCTTTGATTAATACTAACAAGAAAAAAGCCACTACCATACTTAAAACCAGTATTAAAAAGGCATTATGGTAAGCAGATACGTGAAAATATCGATGCGACCCTTCAACAGCAGTTTGTACAATATTATTATGGATATCTATGTATTGACCTGTCCATGTCATGTCTAAAAAGTAACCAATCAACGGATCAAATATAGCCCCTAATAATGGCTCTCCTGTATTTATAAGTGCTGCAACAGTAGCTGCAACAATAATAGGGTTTATACGATTGCCTATTGCAAAAGCAAGCATATATACACCCAAACAAAAACCAAAGATAAACAACAACACTCCCGAAATAGCTGGAGTAAGTTTAACTTGTAAGACTATCGCTAATGAAATTGTCGCAATAATATGAAATACGACCATTATCCCCACTCTATTATCAAACTTCTCAGAAAGTTTTCCTATAACAGGAGACCCTATCGCTAATCCTAGAAACATCATAGATACAATATAAGAAGCTTCTTTTGGTGTTACGCTATATAGCTCTCTAAAGTAATTATTGCCCCAAATACCACCAAATACATCTATTGTTGTGAATGTTAAGCCTGTATATAGAGTCAAAAGCCAATTATTTTTATTAAATAGAACCTTTTTAATGCCTTCAAGGGTACTTGTTTTCTCTTTTAGATTATTAGAGAAGTCAGCATCTGGATTATAGTCTCTGACTAGTGCAAAGTATAACAGTGCTATCAATATACTAAAGCATGCATAGCTCACTAATGCTGTATGCCATGATCCTGTCAATTCTATCAGATAAACCAAAGGTACTTGACCTAACAAAGCTCCAGTCATAGCAGCTGTCATCAAGAAACTACATACAAAAGCAAACTTTCTTGGGTCAAACCATACCGCTGCGGCTTTAATATAGCCAACAGTTGCAAAAGATGCTCCTATACCGATCATAAGCCTTGAGACACAACCTAATGCAAAACTATTAATATCTGCTGCTAAAACAAACAATAAAAGACCTATCGCAGATAGTATTAGTGAGAAAAAACTAACCTTTCTAAATCCTAACTTATCAATAATAGGTCCAGCCACAAAAAATTGACAAATTACAACAGCCCATAAGAATAATGAAACCATTGCACTCATTTCTGTAGCGTTGATTGAAAAGCTACTCATCAAGTCATTTGCTATAAGACTTGGTGATACATTCATTATGTACTTATCTATTAGTAAAAACGAGCTTAGACCAACAACAATCCAAGCATATCCTTTTATATTATGTAATTTCATATATTTCTTTCTAAGAAGTTTAACAACTCATCAAAAGCCACAGATTGCTGAGGCTTATCTTCTTGTAAATATTTAATGTTTGCCATTTTATTCTCAATTTCTTGAGAGCCTATAACAACAGCTATTCTTGCACCTGATTTATCAGCTTTTTTAAATTGTGATTTCATACTTCCAGATTTTAAATCCATTTCAATATTTAAATCTTTTAGCTCACTACGAATGCTATTTATTAAAACCATACTCTGATGAATTGTGGCTTCATCTACTACAAAAAAGACATCTAACTTATCTTTTTGAACACTTAACTTACCAAGCTCTTCTAAAAGCAAAAGTAATCTCTCCATACCGATACCAAAACCTATAGCAGGAGTTTTTTGTCCACCAAGATTTTCTACTAAAGTATCGTATCTACCACCCGCACATATAGCGCTTTGAGCACCAAGCTTGTCTGTAGTCCATTCAAACACTAAACCACTATAATAATCCAAGCCTCTTACAAGGTTTTTATTTATACTATAGTCTACACCTAATGCTGATACAAACTCACAGGTTTTCTCAAACCTTTGTAATTCTTGGGTGTCTACATAATCAGTTAACTTAGGTGCTTGTCTAAGAATATCTTGAGTAGTAGAAACCTTACTATCCAATATTCTTAGTGGGTTTTTATCTAGTCGCTTCAATGAATCTTCATCAAGCTCATTATGAAAGGGTTCTAAATACTTTAAAAGTGCTTGTGTGTACTCTTTACGGCTAGCTATTGAACCTAAACAGTTCAACTCAAGCTTTATATCTTGAGAAAGACCGAGCTCACAGAACAAGTTCCATGCAATAGCTAAAATCTCTAAATCTATAGCCAAACCATCAAAACCATAAGCCTCAACACCAAGCTGATAGAACTGTCTATAGCGACCCTTCTGAGGTCGTTCATAACGAAACATTGGTCCTGAGTAATATAGCTTCTGTGTTTGCCCACGATTAGCCAAGCTTTTTTCAATAACCATTCTTACACATCCAGCGGTACCTTCTGGTCGCATAGTAAGACTATCACCGTTTCTATCTGCGAAATCATAAGTTTCTTTAGAAACTATATCTGAAGTTTCACCAACACTTCGATGAAAAAGCTCACTTTTCTCAAGTATAGGAAGCCTAACTTCTTGGTAATTATAACTATTTAGAACTTTGTTAATCTTAGATTCCAGAAACTGCCACTTAGGACTCTCATCTGGAAGAATATCATTGAAGCCACGAATAATTTGGATTTTATTCATAGAGAAACCTCTATCTTAATTTTTCGACTTTACTATCTTTATCACTACCTTTGTAGTTTTCTTCTAAAGACTCTTCGTCTTGTTTTATGAACTTAGCATCTGCATCTAAAGCATCTTGTATTTTTGACTCCATCTTAGCACCATACTCAAGCGAATCATCATAGATAAACTTCAACTCAGGTACAATTCTAAGCTTAAGAGAGCTAGCGATAGCATTTCTAAAAAGGCCTTTAGATTTTTGAAAAGCTTTCTTAGAATACTCAACATCCTCAGCAATCAAACAAGAATAATAAATCTTTGCATAAGATAAGTCTTTAGAAACTTCAACTTCTGTAATAGTACACATAGCAAGTTTTGTGTCATTTATTCTAGTACGTAAAACTACAGCTAAAACTTTTTTTAGTTCACTTTCTACTCGATGAACTCTACCTTGTGCTGCCATATCTTATAGCTCCTTCGCTACTTCAATAACTTCAAAGACTTCTATTTGGTCACCAGCACGAACATCGTTATAGTTTCTTACACCTATACCACATTCCATACCTTTTTTGACTTCATTTGCATCATCTTTGAATCGTTTAAGAGACTCTAAAGTACCCTCATAAATAACTACGCTATCTCTAAGTACACGGATAGGGTTAGTTCTCTTAACAGTACCTTCAATCACCATACAGCCAGCGATAGAACCAAACTTAGTAGATCTATAAACCTCACGCACTTGAGCTATACCAACAATCTGCTCTTTCATTTCAGGTGAAAGAAGACCAGTCATTGCCATTTTAACATCATCGATTAAATCATAAATGATATTATAGTAACGAAGTTCAACACCGTCAGTTTCCGCTAATTTTTTAGCAGCGCCATCAGCACGCACATTAAAGCCTACAACAACAGCCATAGATGCTACAGCTAAAGTAATATCAGATGATGTAATACCACCAATACCACTAGTGATAATATCAACTTTAACTTCTTCCGTAGAAAGTTTAAGTAAAGATTCTCTAATTGCTTCAACAGAGCCCTGCACATCACCTTTAAGGATAATCTTAAGTGTTTGTTGCTCACCCTCTTTACCCATACTATTAAACATATTAGATAGTTTAAGTGATTGCTCTTGAGCAATTTTAGCTTCTTTTTGTTTCTGTGATCTTTGAGATGCAAGCTCTTTAGCTTTTTTCTCATTTTCAATCACAACCATTTCATCACCAGCAGCTGGTACACCTGATAGACCAAGTATTTCAACCGGAGTAGCAGGGCCTGCTGATTTAATTTGTTTACCAAGATCATCATGCATAGCTCTAACTCTACCATACTCAGTACCACATAGAATGTTATCACCTTGCTTTAGGCTACCGTTTTGAACTAATACAGTTGCAACTGGTCCACGACCCTTTTCAAGGCGCGACTCAACAACGACACCTTCACCAGAACCATCAGCAAATGCTTCTAACTCAAGTACTTCTGATTGTAAAAGCACAGCATCTAATAGAGCTGGGATACCCTCTCCACTCTTAGCAGATACATTTGCAAACATTACATCGCCACCCCAAGACTCTGGAATCACATTTCTTTGAGCCAATTCGCTGATTACTTTTTCAGGATCAGCTTCTGGTTTATCTATCTTGTTTACAGCAACAACTATCGGAACACCTGCAGCTTTTGCATGGTTAATAGCTTCTTCTGTTTGAGGCATTACCCCATCATCCGCTGCTACTACTAGAATTACGATATCTGTAGATTTTGCACCCCTTGCACGCATTGAAGTAAATGCTTCATGGCCTGGAGTATCTAAGAATGTAATCGAACCTTTCTCAGTTTCAACTGAATAAGCACCAATATGCTGAGTAATACCACCAGCTTCACCCGCTACTACGCGAGCTTTACGAATATAATCAAGCAATGATGTTTTACCATGATCTACATGACCCATAATAGTTACAACAGGAGCTCGAGATATTTTCTTAAATGCACTTCTGTCTACTGTAGTTACAGCTTCTTCAAGAGCATTTGCATTATGTAGAGTATACTTATGTCCCATCTCTTCAATAATTAATACAGCAGTATCTTCATCTAAAGATTGATTGATTGTTGCCATTACACCCATATTAAAAAGTACTTTAACAATTTCAGCACCTTTTACCGCCATTCTTGAAGCCAAATCACTTACCGTGATACCTTCATAAATCTCTACAGTTCTAACGGTATCTTCAACAGGCTTTGTAAACTCTTGTCTTTTAACTTTAGGGGTTCTTAACTTACCTTTTTTAGAGCCAAATTCATCAAATGAATCACCACCAGCAAGCTGAGACAGCTGTCTTGGGTTGGCTTTCTTAAATCCTTTACCCGCAGCCTTTTTAGCTTTGCCACGCTTATCTTCTTCTTCTTTTTTATACTTAGTATTTGTCGTGTTAGCGTTTGAAAACACTTTTTTAACTGCTTTTTTCTTAGCTGGCTCTCTAGTGTTGCTCTCTTCTTGCTCAACCTTTTTAACTGTTGGCATAGAAGTTATCTTAAAACCACTATCTTTAGGCTTTGCCGCAACAGTCTTTTCTTTAATTTCAGCTGCAATGTCTTTAGCAGTATCTTTAGCCGGTTCAACTACATTTGTCTCTATAGTATCAACAACTTTCTCTAAAACTGGAGCTACTTTTTCCTTTAAATTGCTAACAACTTCTTTAGCTTCTGAAACTAAATCCTTAGCTTCTTCTTTAGGAGTATCCTCAACTTTCTTGGCTACACGTCTTTTTCTTTTTACAGATACATTTATTTTGTGATCGCCACCAGTTCTAACAGTAGATGTCATTTTTTTTCTAGCCGGTGCTGCTTTTGCACTATTTATTTTTGCTAATAAAGTCTTCATCTCATCTGCAGTTAGAGTGTCATCTTTACTTGACTTGTCTATACCAAAAGATTTAAGTTGCTTTAATAGAGTTTCTTCATCTTTATTTGTTTGCTGAGCTAATTGCCCTACCGTAATATTTGCCATGTGTTATTCTCCTGTCTTTTAACTTTTATTCAAACCAAGGAGCTCTTGCTTGCATAATTAAATCTGTAGCTTGCTCTTCATCCATAGGCACTATATCAAGTAGTTCATCAACAGATAACTCAGCCAAATCTTCCATAGTAGCTACATTTGATTGTGCTAATTGCTTAGCCAACTCTTCACTCATCCCTTGCATGTTTAAAAGATCTTCAGCCGGCTCTTTACCACCTAAAGCTTTTGAAACTAATGCAGCTTTTGCTCTTTCTTGTAACTCATCTACAACATCCTCATCAAAACCTTCAATCTCTAAAAGCTCATCCTTATCAAGATAAGCAAGATCTTCAAGTGTTTCAATACCTTCTTCTATAAGAACCAATGCAAAGTCATGGTCAATATCTAAGACTTCAACAAATGTTTCAACTATACCAACCTGCTTTTCTTCTTGCTCAGAATCAGATAATACATTTATCTTCCAACCAATTAGCGCACTTGCTAGCCTTACATTCACACCATTTTTACCGATTGCTTTAGATAAACTTTCTTGTCTAACAACGATATCCATAGAACTAGACTCTTCATCTACATTTACTTCTAAGATATCTTCAGCACCTACGGGTGAAAGTGAGTTTATAGCGTATTGAACAGTTTCTGCATCCCAAAGAATAACATCAACCTTTTCACCATTAAGCTCATTCATTACAGAATGTATTCTTGAACCTCTAACGCCTACACAGGCACCACAAGGATCAATTCTTTGATCGTTACTTTTTACTGTAACCTTAGATCTAAATCCTGGCTCACGCACAACATTTACAACTTCAATAGTTTCTTCTTCAACCTCTGGAACTTCTAGTTTAAACAACGCTTTTAACATCGTATCGCTAGATCTACTCAAAATAATAGTATTTGGCGTACCATCTTCATCTCTTTCAACATCTTGAACTACTGCTCTAATTTTATCTCCAACACGGAATCTTTCACGAGCAATAAGATCTTTTTTAGCTAAGATACCTTCAAAATTATTTCCAAGATCAATAATTAAAAGCTCATAAGTAGCTCTTTTAACTTCGCCGTAAGCGATATCACCGATTTTTTCTAAATAAACTTTTGCCGCTCTCTCTCTTTCAAAATTTTTGATTTTTTTCATCAAAATTTGCTTAGCCATAGTAGCAGCTATACGACCAAAAACTTTAGTTTCAACTGGCTCTCTAATTACATCACCGGCTTTTACATCATAGCCTTTTTCACGAGCAACATCTTCATATAGCTCTCTAGAGTAATCTATCAAATCTTCATCTTCTGAAACTATATGCCAAACTCTATCAGCTAAATAATCACCTGTTACACGGTCAATTTTAACTTCAATGTTCATTTGCTCATCTAACTCTTTCTTAGTTACAATCGCAAGAGCCTCTTCCATTGCCTCAAATAAAAGATCTTTAGAAATATCTTTTTCATTCGCTACAGTTTCTAGTACTGTTAATAATTCTTTACTCATTTATCTATACCTCTTAACTAAACTCTGGTGACACTCTTAGCTTTTTAAGCTCATCAAAATCAAAACTTACTTCTTTTTGGCTGTCTTCTAATACCAACACAACATTGTTACCTTCAACACGAGTAAGCCTACCTTTAAATTTTGTTTGTGACTCAACTGGAGCTATTGTAACTGCTTTAACATTAAACCCTAATAAAGCTTCTGCTTGGATAATGTTAAAGATCTGGCGATTCATGCCTGGTGAAGACACTTCAAGAGTATATTTGCTAGCAACTGGGTCTTCTACATCAAATATTGCACTAACCTCTCTACTCACAGTTTGACAGTCATTTACAGCCACACCATTTTCATGATCAATAAAAATACGGATAGTCATCTTACCACTACCAACTATCTCTATGCCCCATAATATATAGCCTAAATCAGCTGTGATGGGTTCTACTAACTCATATAATTTGTCTAGTACCATTTTCACCCCTTAGAGTTTGCATTTAACTTTTGCTATGTTTTAGATAGCAAAAAGGCCCATAAAGGGCCTTTTAAAAAATTCCTGGTAGCGGGGGCAGGATTTGAACCTACGACCTTCGGGTTATGAGCCCGACGAGCTACCAAGCTGCTCCACCCCGCGTTTATGAAGTATATAATAACAACATTTTCATTGATTGCAAGCTTATTTATCACTAACAGCAACTATAACTGAAGTTATTAGCTAAATTCTCTAATCGCATCAATCATAGCTTTTACATTATCTGGGCTAATGTCCGGATAAATTCCATGCCCTAGATTTACTATATAATTATTTAGCTTATCCGCTTGGATAAACTGCATATTTTCTTTTACTTTCGCTCTAATGCTGTCATGACTACCATATAAGAATGCAGGGTCAAAATTGCCTTGTATGACTTTACCGTTGCCTAGTCGTTCACGAGCTTGCTCTAGTGTTACACTCCAGTCAACACCTACACCATCGCAACTTGCATCTGCATATTCGCCATAGAAGTTTGCCCCACCTTTAGTGAAAAACATCACAGGCATACTAGGTAACACCTCTTTTACACCTTTTGCAATATAGTTCATATACTGTAATGAGAACTGTAAATATTTATCTTGTGGTAGTATTCCACCCCAAGTATCAAATATCATTAGTGTATCAGCACCTGCTTTAACTTGCTCTAGTAAGTATACAACCGTAATATCTGCTAGCTTTTGTAGTAACTTGTGCATAAGAGTTGGATTTGCATACATCATTTTTCTAAGCTTGTTAAACTGCTTAGAGCCAGCTCCTTCAACCATATATGCAGCTAAAGTCCATGGACTACCTGTAAAGCCTATTAGCGGTACATCTATAGCAGACTTAGTAGTTCTCACAGCATTGTAGACATAATCAAGCTTGCTAGCGCTATCTTCTACAGATAGTAGTTTCTCAAAATCCGCATCTGTTTCGATTGGATCAGAAAATACCGGTCCAACTCCTTTGATGAATTTTAAATCCAATCCCATTGCTTCAGGAATTGTTAGTATATCTGAAAATACAATCGCAGCATCAAGGTCATATCGTGCTAGTGGCTGTAATGCAACTTCACAACAAGCATCCGCATTACGGCACATATCCATAAAATCAGGGAATCTTGACCTAGTAGCTCTATACTCAGGTAAATATCTACCTGCTTGACGCATTATCCATATTGGTGGTTTTTCTAGTTTCTTTTCATTAAATGCTTCTAAAAATAATTCTCTCATAATAATTTCATACCTATGTTAAATTTCTTCGCACATTAGCGGTTAGTAGTTACAAAAACAAATGATCCGAAAATAAAACTGTTTAACAAAGTGAGTTTTTTATTTTCCATTTGCTTTAAACTACGATAGCGTAGTGCTAGGCAGTTTTGCATACTTTTTCTGCCATGAAAAAAGTATGTCGCTATAACTTACGAAGTAAGTAGCGAAACTAATTAATTGCTTACTTGATAAACTTATCCATCTTTCTATAGCTTATAGCCTCTTGGATTGCGCGCTTATCTACTACATTCACATCATTTAAATCTGCTATTGTTCTAGCTACTTTGAGTATTTTATAATATCCGCGCGCTGAAAGCCCCATTTTTTCGATTGCCATATTGAGCATATTTTTACTTTCACTATCTAGCTCGCAGACTTTATCCAACTCTTTACTACTCAACTGTGAGTTAATTTTGCCTTGTCGCTTTATCTGAATAGCTCTAGCTTTTTCAACTCTTTCACGCACTGTAGCACTTTTTTCACCTTTTAACTCTTGGTTTGTGAGGTCATCTTTTGGCAGCTCAAGTACCTCCACATGTAAGTCTATTCTATCTAGCAATGGTCCCGAAAGCTTAGCCTGATACCTACGAATAGCTTGTAAAGAATCACTACAGTCTTTATATTGCGAACCTAAATAACCACATGGGCAAGGATTCATTGCAGCAATTAACTGAAAATTTGCAGGGTATTCAACCTGACACTTAGCCCTAGAAATATTTATCCTACCAGTCTCAAGTGGTTCACGCAAAACCTCTAGTACTTTTCTATCAAACTCTGGCAATTCGTCTAAAAAAAGTACGCCATTGTGAGCAAGAGAGATTTCCCCTGGCATTGGGTTACTACCACCACCAACTAATGACACTCCTGATGAAGTATGATGAGGGTGTCTAAATGGTCGCTTATAGAAACTCTCTGCAATATCCGTTTCACCTTTAATAGAGGCTACCATTGCTGATGAAAGTGCTTCTTTCTTATCTAGTGATGGCAATATAGAATTTAAGCGGCTTGCAAGCATTGTTTTACCCGTTCCAGGTGGTCCAACCAGCAATATATTATGCCCACCAGATGCTGCTATTTCTAAAGCTCGTTTTGCTTGATACTGTCCTTTTACATCTTCTAAGTCTTGATACAAACTCTCAAAATCAACTTTTTTACTTGGTTGTATCTGCTCTTTTGTCGCTTCACCTGATAGATAATCAGCAACCTCTTTTAGATTACTAAAACCATAAGCCTCTACATCTTCAACCAATGCTATCTCTTTTTCATTAGATGTTGGCACTATAAGTTTTTTCTTAGAGCTTACAGACTTTATTGCCATTGGGATTGAGCTAGCTATTTTTCTTAACTCTCCACTTAGTGAAAGTTCACCTGCAAACTCATATTCTTCTGTATCTTTAGCTAGATTAATCTGACCTGAAGCATAAAGTATTCCTAGAGCTATTGGTAAATCAAATCTACCACTACTTTTAGGTAGGTCTGCTGGAGCTAGATTTATTGTGATGCGTTTATTTGGAAAGTTAAAACCTGAATTTATAATAGCACTTCTAACACGATCTTTACTTTCCTTTACAGCTGCCTCCGGTAAACCAACTATAGAAAGGCTTGGCAATCCATTTGAAAGATGAACCTCTATAGAGACTAAAGGGGCTTCTATCCCAAGTTGAGCTCGGCTAGAGAGTACTGCCAAAGACACCTTACTTTTTCTCCGCAATCAATAAATCTAATTTTGCTTCAACTTGCTCAAGCTTTGTGCGTGTTTTTAGCAAAATCTTTTTTTGAATTTCAAATTCTTCACGCGATACAACATCAAGCTTTTTAAGCCCTTTATTTACTATACTTTCTTTTGAATTTTTCAACAAATCATTAATCGGATCTAAAATTTCTTTCATAACTTCTACTGTTTGTAATTATATAGTTACAAAGTATAAATTCTTATAGAAGATTTGGCAAATTATTAAAACACCTATGGCTTTACTATAGCTATATAATTTTTAAAAGATCACTTTCCTTTATCTAAATATATTAAGTCTTTAACTGAGAACAAATAACCTGCTACATATAATTGCAACAATTTATAGCGACTGCTATTCTAAAATAAAATATCTAATTTTATACTGTTATGAATCAACCAGAAATCAAATACCTAAAAGACTATAAACCAAGCAACTATCTTATAGAAGATACATACCTAACATTTGACCTTGATGAAACTAAAACCATTGTGACATCTAAGATAAACATCACTGCAAATCCTGCAAATAGAGAAAGCAACACTTTAGTTTTAGATGGTAATGCTCTGAAACTAATATCAATCAAGATAGACAATAAAGAGTTGCCTACAGCAGAATATAAAATTCACGACAATCAACTAACTATAGAGAACGCTCCTAATGACTTTGTACTAGAAACGGTTGTAGAAATTAATCCTACTGCAAATACTTCTCTTGAAGGTTTATACAAATCAGGGGATGTTTTTTGTACTCAGTGTGAAGCAACAGGGTTTAGAAATATTACATACTACTTAGATAGACCTGATGTTATGGCATCATATACTGTCAAAATAATCGCTGATAAGAAAAAATATCCTGTAATCCTTTCGAATGGCGATAAAATTGAATCCGGAGATATTTCAGACACTCAACACTTTGCAGTATGGAAAGACCCTTTCAAAAAACCATGCTATCTATTTGCACTTGTAGCAGGAGATTTAGCAAGTATCAAAGATACTTATACTACAAAGTCACAACGAAAAGTTAGTCTTGAGATATATGCGTTTAAGCAAGACATAGATAAGTGCCATTATGCGATGCAAGCTGTTAAAGACTCTATGAAGTGGGATGAGGATAGATTTGGGCTAGAGTATGATTTAGATACTTTTATGATAGTAGCAGTACCAGACTTCAATGCAGGGGCTATGGAGAATAAAGGTCTGAACATCTTTAATACTAAATACATCATGGCTAGTGATAAAACTGCTACTGATAAAGATTTTGAGCTAGTACAAAGTGTTGTGGGGCATGAATATTTTCATAACTGGACAGGTGATAGAGTTACTTGTAGAGATTGGTTCCAATTGAGCTTGAAAGAAGGTTTGACAGTATTTAGAGACCAAGAGTTTACTGCTGATTTAAACTCAAGAGATGTTAAACGAATTGATGATGTTCGTATAATTAGAAGTGCTCAGTTTGCTGAAGATGCTAGTCCGATGTCTCACCCTATTCGCCCAGAATCATATATCGAGATGAATAACTTCTACACTGTAACGGTTTACCATAAAGGTGCTGAAATTATTAGAATGATTCATACTCTACTAAGGGAAGAAGGTTTCCAAAAAGGTATGAAACTATACTTTGAAAGACATGATGGACAAGCTGTTACTTGTGATGATTTTGTAAATGCTATGGCAGATGCTAATAATTGTGATTTCAGTTTGTTTAAAAGGTGGTACTCTCAATCAGGTACTCCAAATATTAAAGTTACTGAAAACTATGATGCACAAAGCCAGACTTATAGTTTAACTTTAGAGCAAACGACGCCATCAACTGCTGATAAGAAAGAAAAACAAGCTCTGCATATACCTGTTAACATTGGGCTTATAACGCCTAAAGGTGAAAATATCGCTGAGCAAGTAATTGAGCTGAAAGAGCAAAAGCAAACTTATACATTTGAGAATATTGCAGAAAAACCTATAGTTTCTTTATTTAGAGATTTCTCAGCACCTGTGAAAGTTGAGCATAAGCGTTCTGAAGAGGGGCTGTTGCATATAGTTGAATATGATAATAACGCTTTTAATCGCTGGGATTCTTTACAGCAGTTAGCTACCAATATGATTTTGAATAATGCTGATGTAAGTGATGAGTTTTTGAATGCTTTTAAATCAATCCTGCACGATAAAGAATTAGACAAAGCTCTAATTAGTGATGCTCTTTCTATCCCAAGTGAGTCTACAATTGCAGAAGCAATGCCAACTATTGTCGTTGATGATATTGTGCTATCACGCAAAAAAGTTATGAATCAGCTCGCAGATAAACTAAAAGATGACTGGTTAGCAGTATATCAACAATGTAATGACAACCAACCATACAGCCTATCAGCCGAACAGATTGCTAAAAGAAAGCTAAAAGGAGTATGTTTGAGTTATCTAATGAATGCTAGCAACCAAAATCAAGGTACAGAATTAGCACAACAATTATTTGATGATGCTGATAATATGACAGACCAGCAAACGGCATTTTCAGCATTATTAAAATCTAATGATAAGCAAGTTCGTGAGAATGCTATCAATGAGTTTTATAGTCGTTGGAAACATGAAGATTTAGTTGTAAATAAATGGCTAGTATCTCAAGCTCAAATATCTGATGATTCAGCGCTAGATATCGTTAAAAACTTGGCTAGTCACCCAGCATACAACGCTAAAAACCCTAATAAAGTTTACTCACTAATAGGTGGTTTTGGAGCTAACTTCTCGCAATATCATCGTAAAGATGGCTTAGGATATGCTTTCATGGCGGATACTGTGCTAGAGCTTGATAAAATTAACCACCAAGTTGCTGCTAGAATGGCTCGTAGCCTAATGAGCTGGAAACGCTATGATGCAGATAGACAAGCTATGATGAAACAAGCTCTTAAGAAAATCAAAGCTTCAAATCCTAGTAAAAATGTCTTTGAAATTGTTAGTAAGAGTTTAGAGTTGTAGTTGTTTGTATATTTATTATCAACCTTATTTTCATAAGATAAGTAAGTAGGTTACTTTGTTTAGTAGCTAGTTATTTATCTTTTAAAGAATATTCAAAAATTTAATAGTTTATTGTAAGTTTATTTATGGAATATATTTTTGGATGCATTAGAGCTTAACATTATGCTAAGCAAGTGTCCCAGTGAGCGATAACGAACGAACTTAGACACTTTGTTTTATAACTATTCGAATTTCCTTTTTATTCGCCTAAATAATTCAGGCAGGTTAATCTTAAAGCCATTACCCTTATATTCACTAATTGTTATTAGACCATTTAGTGCTTTTTCTTGGTTTGATTTTTCTTTATCCGCGGACTCAAGCAAAACTCTATGCTTATAATCAATAACACTTAAGTTCTCGATGGTAGAATCTTTGGTCTGAATAATTGAATGCGCTAAAATCAGTTGTGACTTTAAGTGGTAAACATTTGACATTAATTGCTGAACACCAATGTCACTGTAGTTCTTTGATACTAATTCAACATCAGGCATTTCAGGCAAAGACAAGTAAATATTTAATGCATCTCTTATTTGTGAGAGGGCCTGTGAAGGGTCTTCAGGAGTTACAGTAAATAAAGTGGATTGAGCCTCAGTTTCTATTGTTGTTTTCGCATTTAATCCCAAATCCTCAAGAAATTTTGAAAAATAGACTAAATACTGTTCACAAGGAACCTGAATATCTTTAGGAAAATCGAACACACTAGTTATTGAATTTTGCCTAGCTTCAACTAATAAGGAATTAATAGTACCAGATATTAATCTGGTAAATATTTCTAGTAATCCCTCATAAACATCGCAAATATTCTTGTTTCTATCAATGAAATATTGCTTAACTCCAAATCCATTATTAATAATTTCTGGATCCTCTAAATGAAATGCTACTGATTCAGTTTTTCTGCATAAGTTTTCCAAACTATCCACCATTCTCATGAGGCTAAATGGCTTTTCCCAATTATCTGTATCTGCTTGTACTTCTATATAGGCGAACGGTGCAGTCTCATCGAAATAATCTGTAAACCTTATAGTTAATGTTCTAATGCCGTCGATCCAATCAAAATCATGATTATCTTCGAATGTGAGCGGTAGCTCTAATGACTCTATAGTTTCATCAAATTCGCTTACTTTATACTTAAAGACTTTTTCCAGTTTGTCGGAATCAACATAAATTTTGTAACTCTTTTCTTTTTGCCAGTTCCAAATATATGTATATCCAATAGCTTCACTATCTAAAAAAACCGTGTATTTCTCTTTTCCTGATTCAGCTTTCTCTAACTCTATCTTCATTCTTATATTTTCAATTGCATTGAATAACAGCTAATACATTAATTCTAAGCTATATTACTAATCTAGCAATAAAAAACAACATAAAACTTATCACCATTAATAAGTAGATTGTACACATACATTTATGTGTATTTTATTGTAAGTTCTTTATGGAATATATTTTGGACTATGTCAAAGGGCGTATTATAAGAATGTATATCTTTGGATGTATTAAGTTTTAATAACGTCGCGAGCAGGGGCTCTCCACTTTGCCTTGTTATGTATCTATTCATCACTCTTAAATCGAAGCCTGACTTGTCCAGAGCGGAGCAAGTATACTCCAAGAATGATGTAAAGAACATACTCTACTCCCATGATTAAGAAACGTCTGTCACCACCGCCAAATGCATTGAAATCGACCGTCTCAACAAAACAAAGCGTAGCTAATGTTGCATACATAACGATTGAAACGAAAGGAGTGTATTGCCAACGAGTTAAATAGCCAAAGACAAATATTACCCCGGTTGATAAAATTAACAACCAATGCAGGAACTGCACTCCTGGAGGAAAGTTTGAGTCTTGCAAGCCAAACGCTACTGCAGGTACAAAATATTCAATGGACCCGAGGATTCCCCACACTATCAACCCTAGTTTTATGACGATGAGAACATAAATAAAACTCTTACTCATTCGTAAATCCTCCTATTCATTAATTGATATATAACGCTAGGGTATAATAGGTGCAAGCAAAAACCAATTGTTTTTTGTCCTTATTTAACAGCTTGTTAGGCTACGATTTCGGTAACAATTTCAGTTTTCACTGAGTTAGCAATGAAGCATTGCTCATGTGATTGATGGTGCATTTTTTCAAGTTGCTCCATCGTTGGTTTTTTATCACCAGAAAACTGAACATGTGGTCTAAGCGTAACTTTAGTCATTGAAGTTTTACCATCGCCATCTTTCTCCATAATACCAACAGCATCGTCTATATATGAATCTACAACATATCTTCTTTTTGCTGATATTGATAAAAAGAACAACATATGACAACTAGAAAGAGACGCGACAAATGCTTCTTCTGGGTCTACATTTGCTTCAACGGAATAAGGTAAAGGAACTACATGAGGTGAAGAAGAAGCTTGAACGGTTACACCGCCATCAAAAATCCACTCATGCCCTCGACTATATTTGTTATCAATATAACTTTCGCTACTATCTCTAACCCAATTGATTTTGGCAAAATACTCTGACATTTAAACTCCGTTTATAAAAGTAGGCTAACAACTGCTCATGCATTAATTATAGTTATTTATAAACGAAGTAACAGTGTAATCAGATTAAAAAAATAACATAAAGCCTACCAACTATTTATAAGTAGATTACAAACATACATTTATATGTATTTTATTAGCTTTCACGACCTTATAATCTATAGTGCCTTACGGCAATTTCTCCAAATTTTAACACCGCATTAAGGTGCGCAGCACCCCGGCACACGTTGTGGAGCATTTATTAAACTCATTGTTATACTACTGGCTTGCTATTTTAACAGTTTCGATACATAAGGAACATTCCTTAGCCTATCTTCCCACGGCAAACCATACCCAACAAGTAAGTCATCATTTGCCATTTCATATGCGTAAAACTGTGGTACAGTTATGTCTACACGGCTTGGTTTAACGAACAACGTGGCAATTGACAGAGAGTTCAATTGGTAATTATCTTGAATATGAGTTACCAACCTTTTCATTGTACCACCTGACTCAATGGCATCATCAATCATGATAACGTCTTTACCATGAATCGAGATATTTTCATGAAACACTATCTTAGACTGGTTATTGCTATCTCCCGGTGTATGAGGACATGAGATATAGTCCATTTTAATATTAAATTCCAGTTTACGAACCAAGTCAGCTGTAAACAAAATACCTCCAGGAACAACAGTAATAACGACAGCGTCACTAAACTGGCTGTTTAGTTTATTAGCAACAACTTCAACACCGTCTTGAATCTGCTGTTCACTCAAGACCAATTCACCAATATGTGAAGAACTCATATTTAGTTCCTACTTCCAATTTGTAGCATAGAGAAGTCAATTATAATCTCCTTTTCACCTCCGCGCTCATTTATAGCTGAGCAAAAATCGAAAATGGCTTGAACATTACATTCGGGCGGAAATTAATAAGTGACACGCACTCTCTTTAATGCCTAACAATAGTTAATATACTAATTATAACCATACATTAGATACTCTGACAGTGTAATTAGCAGGGTAATTGCACCAAAAACATGTTCTCTGTTTGATCTTCAAAAAATATCTAAAATAAAACTATATTTTTATAGTCTCACCAACTCTTAAAATCAAAGCGTTTTCTTGACCATATTTTTGATCTTCTGCAGCTTGCTTAAACCTTTTAGGAGGCTCAAAAAAAGGTTCTGGTGTCAACCTAATAGTTCCCCAATGCATACCTATCGTTTTTGTAGCTTTGATATCTTTAGCTATTTGAACTGCTTCTTCTGGGGTAGCATGTACAGAGCACATAAAATCACGAGGTTCATATGCTCCTATTCCTATCAAAGCTAGATCAAAGCCCTCTTCTTTTTCACCAATTTCTTTGAAAATTTCACCATAAGCGGTATCACCTGAAAACCATATCTTTTTGCTTTTATTTTTGATTGAGAAACTAGCCCATAGCGTTTTATTTCTATCAAATAACCCTCGACCAGAAAAATGAACACAAGGTAAACAACCTATAGTAATGTCATTTATATCAATTTGTTGCCACCAGTTCATTTCAGTTACATGATTAAACCCTCTTTTGATAAAAAAGTTACTAAGCCCAAGAGGTACTATCACTTTGATATTTTCTTTATTTGGAAAGTTTTTTATAACCTTTGAATCTAAATGATCATAGTGATTATGACTAATGATAATCGTATCAATCTTTGGAAGCTCAGTTAAGTCTAGAGGAGAGCTTATCTCTCTCTTTGGACCTAAAAATCCAGGTCCAGCATTTTTACTCAAAAAAGGATCTGTAAGGATAAAACAATCATTAAGCTTAATCAAAAAAGCAGCATGCCCTAACCAAGTGATACTATAGTTATCAGCATTATTCAACTGCTCTAAAGCTTGTTGTTTTGGCAAAATATGATCTTTGGGGAAAACTTCTTTATGTTTCTTAAACATCGAAGAAAAAACAAATTTCAAAAGATCCTTACTTCCTCCTTTACGCACAGGACTACCTGTAGGATTAGAAAATCTTTTTTTAGTATAATTATTATTGATAGAGATAACTTTTACCACAATGTATATTCGGCTGTATAAAGTTATTTTACATCAGAAATAGTTATGAAAACTATAAACTTTCAAAATCATATTCAGATTTACAGATATTTTGATTTAGACTTGTGATATTTAAGCTTGAAGTAGCCAATGACTTTAGTTTATGAAAAATAGCCAATCAACTATATCTGCTTCATAATGTTAAGATCAGTGGTGAGCATGAGGGGTAACAGGTGTTAAAGTGATGCTTTCTGAAGCCTTCATTGTATAGTTATTATTGTTTTTATTAGGATCAAGAAAATGTAAAGCGTATAGCCCTACCAAAGCACTTACAGGTATTACAGCTATTGCAAGATAATCAGAAATTTCACCTGCTAAGTAGAAGCACACAAATGGTAATAATCCACCAAATACTCCATAACCAACATTATAAGCCAAAGCAAATGCTGTATAGCGGATCTCTTTTGGTAAACACTCTGCGAAAATAACCATGATATTACCGTAGAATACACCAAAAACAATTGCCATAGCCACAAAGAATAATATCAGTAATTCATTATTCATCTTATATAACTGATATATTGGTAAAGACAGCACAAGCATTAATATCAAACCAAATGTTGTTACGCTTTTAATACTGAAGTATTTTGTTAGTCTTACAGATATATGACAAGCTATAAGGAAAACGATTATGCTTATTGTCGTTAGAACTGATACATTTACATTTGTTTTCCCTAAAACTTGCTTAACAATATTTGGAAGCATCGTAATTTGAAAGTATGCAACAACAGACCCAGGAAAACTCAATACAAATATGAAAATAATACTTTTATAATTTTTTAAAATCGTAGAGCTAAGCTTTATATTGCTCGCTACTGGTTTTTCTTCTTCATCTTTACTGTGCTTAATAAAGAAAGATATGATTACTAGAATAATAGCTATTGCAAAAAGTATTCTCCAACCACCGTTAGCCATTGATTCTTCAGGAATAAAATATCCTATAAGTTGGAAGCTTACTATTGCTAGCAAAACACCTCCCATTGCACTAGTAACAAAATTAACACCTGCTTTTGATTTACCATACATTGTACTCTCGCTCTCAACAAGTATCACAAGTGATCCACTAGATTGACCACCGATTGCTATACCTTGTGATATCCTAAAAATTACTAATATTAATGGTGCAAATATGCCAATAGTTGCATAAGATGGCAAAAGTGCCATACCTACGGTAGGAACCCCCATAAAGAATGCGGCTAAAGCTAGAGCAGTTGTCCTACTTTTTTTATCTCCAATATAGCCAAAAATTAATCCGCCAATTGGACGAGCTAAAAACCCTGCTGCAAATGCACCAAATGCTGCTAAAAAGCTAGCAAAAGGACTACTCAACTCAGGAAAGAATGCATCTCCAATATATACCGCACAAAACGAGTAAACCGTAAACTCGTACCACTCAGCTGAGCTTGCTAGTAAAACTAAAAATTTTTTCATGAAAATTCCATTTATAAATACTGTCTATAACTAATTTATAATATAAAAAAATAAATAAATACAGTATCTTATGTCTCATCTGCGTTGCGTTTTTTAGCACACAAGATTTGTTTTTAGTTATTTTTATGAGCATTTTAATTGTTTATGATGATAGTTATAGATATTTGTAAAATTAAAAAAGGTTTATAAAAATGACTAAAAAAAATGTAGGTATTATTGGTCTAGGCAATATGGGTTATGGTATGTGCTGTTCATTATTGCGTCATAAGTTTACTGTTATAGGAACAGATCTTGATGTAAGCAAGAAAGCTGCAGCTAAAGAGATAGGTGTTGTTATAGCTGATGATGTTAAAGAGTTGTGCTCTAAAGCAGACATAATCATCTTATCACTACCAATGTCTAAGCATGTCCAACAAGTAATTGAAGGTCCTGCAGGTATTATTAAAAATGCAAAACCTAATACTCTTATCATCGATACTTCAACTTCTGAGCCAGAAATTACTCGCCAGCTGGCAAGTAAACTAAGTAGTTTTGGTCACCAATTGTTAGATTGTCCTGTAAGTGGAGGTCCTGCTGGAAGTAAAAGTGGTACTATGCTGATGCTAGTTGGTGGTGAAGAGTCTGCTTTTAAACGTGCTGAAACATATTTGGATGCTCTAACATCTAAAATCATTTATTTAGGTAAATCTGGTAATGGCAATATAGCAAAACTTATTAACAATCTTTTGTGTGCTGCACATCTTGTTACTACCTCAGAGGCTGTAGCACTAGGTGAAAAGGCAGGTCTTGATGCTGAAAAACTAATAGAAGGCTTGAATGCTGGTTCTGGTAGTAGTGCGATAAGCCAAGTTAACTATCCTCGTTGGATTTTAAATAATGCATTTGATTCAGGCTTTACTATGCAACTGATGCGTAAAGACGTTAACCTAGCAAAAAATTTAATTGGCGAAATGGACATGAAGTTACCAGTATCTGAACAAATATCAGAAATATGGGCTCAAAGTAAGGACAATATTCCTAATGAATATGACTTTAACTGTATTGTAAATAACAACAAATAGGATTTAGACATGAGTTTGATAGTTGAAAAAAATGGCGAAAAACAGATTGAAAATTTACTAACTGATTTTTTTGGTTCTACTACATTTGGTAGTTGGGTAAACGGTGAAATAGTTCAAGGTAAAGGAGAGGTTATTGAACTAACTAACCCAGCTACTGGAAAAGTTTTTAAGTCTTACAAAGATGCTGGAAGTGATGTAGTCAATGCTGCTGCTGACTGTGCTTCCAAAGCACAAGAAAAATGGTGGGAGCTTACTGCTAAAGATCGTGCTCAACTAATGTATAAGTGCGGTGAAAGCATTCGTAATGTCTCAGATAAAATAGCAAATCTCGAAGCAATTTCTGCAGGTAAACCAATAAGAGAATGTCTTGTAGAAGTAGCTAAAGTAGCAGATATGTTTGAGTATTATGCTGGCTGGTGTGACAAAATGACGGGGCAAGTAATTCCTGTACCAACAAGCCATTTGAACTATACTCGTCATGAACCTTACGGTGTTGTCGCTCAGATCACACCTTGGAATGCTCCAATCTTCACAGCAGGCTGGCAGATAGCACCGGCAATATGTGCTGGTAATGCAGTGTTATTGAAACCTTCTGAGCTAACTCCATTAAGCTCAACTATTTTAGTTTCAATTATTGAAAAGGCTGGAATTCCAAAAGGTCTTGTAAATGTTATAAATGGTCTTGGAAATACCACGGGTGAAACAGCTATATCCAATCAAGCTGTCAAAAAAGTAGTCTTTGTTGGGTCACATAAAGTTGGTAGTATTATTGCGACACAAGCGGCAAAAAGGGTTATTCCTTGTGTTTTAGAGCTAGGTGGTAAATCTGCAAACATTATATTTGATGATGCAAATTTAGATGATGCTATTGTTGGTGCACAAGCGGCTATATTCTCATCTGCTGGACAGAGCTGTGTAGCTGGTTCTCGTTTATTAGTTCAGCGTGGTGTATATGATGAGTTCGTTAAGAGACTTGTAAGTGCATCAAATAAACTTTCTGTTGGCTTTCCTTGGGAAAAAACAACAATGGTTGGACCAATAAACAATTTAAAGCAATATAATCATGTAAATAGCATGATCGCTGATGGTGTGAAGGAAGGTGCTACCATTTCATGCGGTGGTAATAAACCTGAAGTTTCAGGTGGTGAAGAAGGCTACTTTTTACGCCCAACAGTGATTACTGGTGTTAACAACTCTATGAAGGTTGCCCAAGAAGAAATTTTTGGTCCTGTAGTTGTTGTTATTCCGTTTGATGATGAGTATGATGCTGTATCTATCGCCAATGATAGTCGCTTTGGATTAGCTGGTGCAGTTTGGACAGCTGATGTAGGGCGAGCACATAGAATGTCATCACTTGTTAAGGCTGGAACATTTTGGATAAACTGTTATAAGGCTATTAATGTTATGTCTCCTTTTGGTGGTTTTGGTGAAAGTGGGTATGGTCGTTCAAGTGGATATGAAGGTCTACTAGAATACACTCAAACGAAAAGTGTATGGGTTGAAACAGCTAAAGATTCTAGTATTAAATTTGGCTACTCTGCATAAATAATGATTTTTTAAAGAGGTATAACATAATGAGTGAATTTCAACGAGTTATAGATGCTGATAATTTATGGTGTGTTATTTTAAAAGAAGCACAATCTATGGTAGATGAGCATAAGGTCCTTTCTGAATTTTATAAAAAAAATATCATTCAACACGATAGTTTAGAGAAAGCTCTTGCTTATATTATTGCTAGTAAACTGAGTGACTCTGTAGAGTATGTTGAGGAATGGCAAAGCAATATACTAAAAATAATGCAGGAATGTCCAAATATTGCAGAATCAGCGAAAGAAGATCTGTTATGTCAGTTAATTGGAAATGCATCAATTAAGGATCATCACACCCCTTTACTATACTTTAATGGTTATCTAGCGTTGCAATGTTATCGTATTGCTCATTATTACTGGACTAAAAATAACTATACTATGGCTAGCTATATTCAAGGTAAGGTTACATCATTATTCTCTGTTGATATCCACCCTGCAGCAATTATTGGTAAAGGTGTTTTTATGGATCATGCCTTTGGAATTGTCGTTGGAGAAACAGCTGTCATTGAAGATGGTGTGACAATTTTTCATGGTGTAACACTTGGAGGAAAAGGAAAACTTCAAGGTGACCGCCACCCTAAAGTTCGTAAAAATGCATTTATCGGTTCTGGAGCTACAATCTTAGGGAATATTGAAGTTGGTGAAGGCGCTAAAATAGCAAGTGGAGCTGTCGTTATTAAACCTGTTTCAGCAGGCGATACAATGATTGGAAGTATATCAAAATCAATAAGTACAATAAATAAGTCTTAATTAAATCATCAGGAAGTAAATTTTATGAGTAAGAAAAATCATTTAGGAATTGATCATCCGCTAGTTGCTGTAAGAAGTATAGATAAAGCAGTTGAAGATTTTACCCGTTTAGGTTTCTTTATTAACCCTCGTCATCATCATCCCTGGGGTACAGATAATCATTTATTGATGTTTCCAGAGAACTTTATTGAAGTAATTAGTATATATGATGATACTAAATTAGATTTACCAAATGAAAAAGGGTTTACTTTTGGTAGATTTATAAGTGATTCTATAAGTCGTCGAGAAGGTATTTCATTGGTTGCTCTACATAGTACAGACGCACGAGAAGATCACAAATCATTAGAAAATAATAAGGTTGAAAACTTAGGTATTGTTGATTTTCGTAGAACTGCTCACTTACCAAATGGAACAACAGAGGTTTGTGTGTCTTTAGTGATGCTAATTAATAATAAATTTCCATCTATTTCACACTTTTTGTGCCATCAACATAACCCAGAAACAATATGGATGAAGGAATGGATGGAGCATCCAAATGGTGCTAACGGAATTACAAGTGTCTCGTATGCTGCTCATAATCCAGATGATTTATACTCGCATTTTTGTGGTATTTATGGAGCTGATAAAATAACCAAAAATAAACTAGGCTATATGACTGTACAAACAGATCGAGGAGTATTTGAGATTTTATCTAAACCTCAAGCTAATGAGCGTTTTGCAGGCGTTGATATCCCATTGACTGATGATCAACTTCCAAGTGGTATAGCTATTAGTGTTAGTACTAAGTCTATTAGTAAAGCTAAATCACATCTTGATAACAATAAAGTTGAATATGTTCAAACTACTGATAACTGCTTACTAATACCTGCTCACTATGCAGGCAATACTATTATCGAGATACATCAAGATACTATATAAGGAATTTATACATTATGATTTTACTAGAAAGTGAATTGCATAAAGCTATGCGTGATTGGCGACGAGACATCCATAGACACCCAGAAACAGCATATGAAGAACATCGAACTTCTGCTAAAGTGGCAGAATTACTTACTAGTTTTGGTTTAGATGTTGTAAGAGGACTAGCTATTACAGGAATTGTAGCAACATTAAAGGGTAGACTCGGTGACGGTCCTTTAATAGGTTTAAGAGCGGATATGGATGCGTTGAACTTACAAGAATTAAACACTTTTTCTCATTGCTCTCACCATGATGGAAAAATGCATGCTTGTGGTCATGATGGACATACAGCTATGTTGCTAGGGGCAGCAAAATATTTAGCGGATGCACCTGATTTTTCAGGTACTGTGGTATTTATTTTTCAACCAGCAGAAGAAGGAGAAGCTGGTGCCAAGTCAATGATTGCAGATGGTTTATTTGATGATTTTAATGTCGATGCTGTCTATGGCATGCATAATTGGCCAGGACTTGAAGAAGGTAAATTTGCGACACATAATGGACCTGTTATGGCTGGTATGGATCTCTTTGACATCACAATTATAGGAAAAGGAGGTCACGCTGGTATGCCACATTTAGGCATTGATCCTATTGCAGCTGCTGGACAACTTATTAATTCACTTCAAAATATTGTTAGCCGTGAAATACCTCCTTTAGAATCAGGAGTTATTAGTATTACAAAAATGTCTGGCGGTGAAGCCTATAATGTAATACCTAATGAAGTTACTCTATCTGGTACAGTTCGTTCATTTTCTGCTGAAATTCAAAACAAAATAGAAGATAGAATGAGGCAACAGGTAGAAAGTTTATCTTTATCTTTCGGTGCTAAAGGTAACCTTGATTATAGACGAATTTATCCTGCGACAATCAATGACCCAAAGCATTTTGAGATTTGCACCAATGTTGCAACCTCTTTAGTGGGTAACGATAATGTAGATTCATTCTCTCATCCTAGCATGGGATCAGAAGATTTTGCATTTATGTTAGAGAAACGACCAGGTGCATATATTTGGATTGGAAATGGAGTAACTAAAGATGGTGCTTCTGGACTACATAATCCTTTTTACGACTTTAATGATAATATTCTTGTTTTAGGTGCTAACTACTGGGTTAATTTAGTTCAAAAAGTATGTATCACTTCGTGATTTCAAATAGGAGAGTTAGGCTTTGAAGCATATTACTAAATTTAGGTATTTAAACAGTAAAAGACTTATATATCTTTACCAAGTTATCAGTTTAGGATCTATTAGATCTGCTGCTGATAAACTAAATATTTCACCATCATCTATAAGTCGTCAAATTTCTTTATTGGAGCAAGAACTTTCTTGCACTTTAATTCAAAGACACAATAGAGGTGTTGTTCTTACTGAAGCTGGGAAGACTGTGCTTGATTTTTATCATAAGCAACAACTTGATAAAGAAATTTGTATTTCTAAATTGCAGGCTTTACAAGGGCTACAGTCTGGACATATAAAACTATCAATTGGCGAAGGTTTTATAACAGATTTGATGATGAATTTTATTCCTGATTTTAATCGCAAATACCCCGGAATCACTATTTCTATTAGTGTTGATAGCACAAATGATATGCTGCGTAAAATTGAAACGGGAGAGTCTCATATAGCTTTAGCATTTAACCCATCTGAGAATCAAAACATTAATTCAGTCATTATTGCTGATCAGCCTGTTTATGCTATTGCCTCACCTGAGCATGAATTAGCGGCATCACAGAAGAACATCACCCTAAAGCAACTAGGTGAATACCCTATTGCATTACAAGAAAATAATTTTGGTATCCGAAGCTTACTTGCAAAAACTGAAATTAAGAAAAATGTATGTTTAAAACCTGTTTTAACCACAAACTCTATTTCGACTCTTAAGTACTTTGCTTTATCAGGTGTGGGAATTACATTTTTGCCTAAATTTGTTGTTTCTGAAGAATTAAACAGCAATAAGCTTATAGCTTTAAAAACAACAACGGAAGGTTCAATCATGGGGCAATCGCATCTACTTGTACATGCTAAGCGTGAATTACCTGAATGTTCTCATAAGTTTTTACAACTTATTAATTCTTGGATGGAAAAAAATTAAGGATATTAGAAATTATGAGTAACTACTATAAGAAAAAACCAAACCTTATATCAACCATAGCTCTTGGTATAACTTGCATGTTAGGAAGTGGATGGTTATTTGCAGCATATTATGCTGCAAAGAATACTGGACCATCAGCATATATATCGTGGATTATCGGTGCAATCTTAGCACTTATTTTATCGCTGTTATTAGCAGAGATGACATGTTCACATACTAAAGAAACGTCTTTTTTTACTAGACTTTTTACAATTAGCCATAAAAATGAAGATTTTGGATTTATAACATCAAGTGCTGCCTGGTTAGCTCTCGTTGTTACTATTGCATCTGAAGCATCAGCAACCATCCAATATTTAAGTGCGGCATTCCCTATTTTAGAACCTTATATATATGTTGATAGCAACCTTACAAATATAGGGATACTCCTTGTCATCTTAGTTTTAAGCTTATATGTTCTTGTAAATTTTTGGGGTATCCGTTTTTTAGTTAAAGTTAGCAATGTTATTACATTGTTTAAAATCATCATTCCTACTTCAACTGTAATAATTTTAATGGTAGCAGCATTTCATACTAGTAATTTCACTTCTCATGGGTTTGCACCATACGGTTATGGAAATATTTTCAGTACTGTGGTTGACTCTGGAATTTTTTACTCTTTCTATGGTTTTGCGATACTTGCTACTTTTAGTTCAGAATTAGATAACCCCAAAAGAAATATTCCAATTGCTTTAGCTGCATCAATTTTCATTATATTAGCTATATATTTAGGTTTACAGACTGCATTTATTGGTGCTTTACCTGTAGAGATGGTAGCAAAGGGTTGGGCTCATTTAGATTTCAACTCACCTTTAGCTCAATTATTATTACTTTTCCAAATAAATATATTAGCTATATGGGCAACTGTTATATATCTAGATGCTATGGTTAGCCCTTCTGGGACAGGGGTAGTATATGCTGCATCGGCAAGCCGTATGTTACAAGGCATGGCTGAGGACAATCAAGCTCCAGCATATTTTAAAAAAACACACCCTATCTATAATTTTTCTCATCGCTCTCTTATCTTCACTATTTTAGTTTGTATGGGGGTTGTTGTGTTTTTTAAGAATTGGCAAGATATTGTAATTGTTGTTACAGTTTTTCAATTATTATCAGTTGTCGCAATTCCAGTATCTTATACAAAGTTTAAATCAAATGAATCCGCACAACATAAAAGCAGTAAGCAATTTAGAGTACCTTGTGGCAAGGTCTTAAGTTACTTTATGTTTTTATTTATCACCTACATGTTAGCACAGGCAAAAGTAGAAATTTTAGTACTGGTACTAATACTTAGTCTTGTAATGTTTTTGTTTTATTCTGTAACTAGTTATAAATATAAAGCTCGAAAAGTATTGATTTCTTTAGCCTCTTCTTGCAGTATTTTCGCTTATATGGCATTTTCTATTGTTATAGGCTATGTGAATGAGTACGGAGTTTTATTACAGCCATTATATTTTTTATGTTTTATTATTACCTCAACAATTATGTATTCTTGGCTACTTTCTCAAAAGAACTACCATAAATAAATATTGCCAAAAAACATGCAGATCCCGTTGTGCAATTATTGTATAAAACTAACAGTATAAATCGTAATTATCTTAGAAGAATTACTATTTTGAAAATAGTTTCACAGAAACAAAGAAATTTTTTCTCATTTCCATTAGAATTACCCTAACTAAAATTGCATTAATTAAAAAAGATGGAAACCATACTAGCGAAGATTGTTGAAGAAAAGAAAAAATGGTTATTTACTAAGAAGAAACTTTTTCCTCTAGAGATATTTAAAGAAGATGTAAAGAAAACAGATAGAAGTTTTTATGAAGCACTAGATTCTGAGCAAGCTGTTTTCATATTAGAGTGCAAAAAAGGCTCTCCATCTAAGGGGCTCATCCGTAAAAAGTTTGATTTAAATGAGATTGCTGGCGTATATAAGAACTATGCAAATGCTATATCAGTACTTACAGATGAAAAGTTCTTTATGGGTAGTTTTGCTAATTTAGAAATTGTAAGAGATCAAGTCGAGCAACCTGTATTATGTAAAGACTTTATGGTCGATGAGTATCAAATATACTTAGCAAGATACTACAAAGCTGACGCTATACTACTAATGCTTTCTGTACTTACAGATGAAGAGTATAAAAAACTTGCAAAAGTAGCCCATAGATTTAACATGGGCGTTTTAACAGAAGCTAGTAATGAAGAAGAATTAAATAGAGCTATAAAACTTAAGGCCAAAGTTATTGGAATAAATAATCGCAACCTTAGAGACCTCTCTGTTGATTTAAACACTACTAGATTATTGGCTCCTAAGGTACCTAAAGGAACTATTATTATTTCTGAATCTGGTATTTATAAAAATCAAGAGGTTCGTGAACTTAGAAGTTTTGTAAATGGATTCTTAATCGGTAGCTCAATTATGGGAGAAAAAAATCTCGAACTTGCTGTTAGGAAGATTGTTTACGGTTTCAATAAAATATGTGGCCTCACAAATATAGAAAATGCTCAAAAAGCCTATAATGCTGGAGCTGTATATGGTGGCTTTATATTTGTAAAAGAATCACCAAGATATATAGATTTTGAAACTGCCAAAAAAATAGCGAGAAAAGTTAAACTAAACTATATAGGTGTATTTGCAGATGCTCCGATTAAAGAAGTGGTTGATACTGCCTATGGGTTAAGGTTAAACGCAATACAGCTACATGGAAATGAAAGCCAAGAATATATTAATGACTTAAAAGCTAAACTACATAGAAACTGCCAACTATGGAAAGCATACGGTGTTGACAAATCTATCCCTGAATTTTTAGACAATATTGATTACCATCTTTTAGATACTAAAATAGGTGGTAAATCTGGTGGTACTGGCAAAAGCTTCGACTGGGAGCTTATAAAAGATAAAAAAAATATCATCTTATCTGGTGGGCTAAACTCAAATAACATTAGCAAAGCTATAGGGTTAAAATGCTCTGCTTATGATATAAACTCTGGAGTTGAATCAAAACCTGGTGAAAAAGATGAGCAAAAGCTTAAAAGGGTTTTTAATAAAATAAGAAACTACTAAAAAAGAGGTTTAAAATGACTAATTATATTGTAGCTTTTGTTTTAGCTACTATTATTTATTTGATAGCGATTAGATACTTACAACAGTTATGCCCGATGAGCAAATTTTTTAAACTGGTAGTTTATATATGCATATCTGTAGTATCAGTACCTGCTGTAAACTATATCAACCCTCCCGCAGCTGGTGAAGATGATATAATCTCATCATTAATGAATGAGATTTCAAATACAGAAAGTAAAGTTAGTGGCGACTGGCAAAGTGCTCAACAGCAAGCCAATGATCTAATACACGGTAGTAACTCTCAAGATTCATCAGAACCAAGTAATTCTAGCGGAATAAGAACTACTACATTTACAGATGAAAAAAACACCGATGATAACGACAAATTTGTCCTTATTGATCGAAACGGTAAGGTTGTTAGTTAAAAATATTTATTTACACGAAAATATATTTAAATAATCCAATAATTAGAGTAAAAGCTATTGGTCCAACTTTAACTAAAACGACTAATATTACAATAAGACAAGTGCTGATATTATGTTGTTTATTATGAAAGTAGGTCGAATTAAAGAACCTTAGAATATAGTCGAAAACAAATACTTTTTCTAAATTAGTTGTTAAAATATATTTTATAGTTGATTGATAAATAGAGTTTATAGTTGCTAAGCTTATCAAAAGAAAAGTTAGAGTATTTGCTCAAATGTTCCCCTGATGGAACCCATATTATAGATTCAGAAGGTAATCTTGCTTTTTACAGTGAGACTTTTATGATTAACCTGGGTTATGAAAATTACGATGAGTTGCTTAATTTTAATGTCTGTGATTGGGACCCTATCGCAGCAAGTGCAGAGCCTACCCCTATAATTAAATCACTAATTGACACCCCTGAAACTTTTATTACGAAACATAAGAAAAAAGATAACTCTATTATAACTGTGGAAATAAATGCCAAAGGTGTTCTTATTGATGGTGAAAAATACTTGTATGCATCGCAACGCATCGTTGATACAAAAAACATAAATCAAGCTGATTTAGCAACTAAGTTTTTAGCAAGCGAAAAGACTAAGTATAAAACTATTTTAGAGTTAGCTTCTGATGGTGTTTTTATAATGGATTACAATGGTAAGCTAGTCGAGTATAGTGAAAAAGCTAAACAAATGCTGGGTTATTCAGCTGATGAAATGCAGAATCTTAATGTATATGATTGGGATAAAGATATTGATAAAGCAGAATACTCTCAGCTCATAGAAGCCCTCAAGCAAGGACCAATAGAGGTCGAGAGAACTCACACTAGAAAAAATAACACTAAATATATAGCTTATATAACAGCTAACCTAATAAATATAGATAATCAAAGCTTGCTTTATGCTTCAGCTAGAGATATTACTGAACAAAAAGAAAATGAGCGAACTATTATTGAACAAAATGAACAATTAGAAGCTATCTTCCAAACAGCATTAGGAGGCATTAGCTTACTAAGCTTAGATGGTGTGTATGAGTTTGTGAACAACAAATATTGTGAATTTTTAGAATACTCTGACAAAGAGCTTCTGGGTAAGAGTACATTTGAATTTACTGATGAAAAATTTATAACTGAATATCAGTCTACTCTTAAAAAAGTGGCTGTAAAATTAGTATATGAAAATTTTGAGCACACCTGTTTAACCAAATCTGGTAAAATTAAAAGACTAATGTCATCTATAGCATTAATGCCTAATAATAGACAGCTACTTATGACCACTGTAGATAATACAGATCTTTCTGAAGCAATGACCACTATTAAAAAACAAGCATTTATAGATGACTTAACCAAACTCAACAACAAAAGATCATATAATAATCAAATTAATAAGAATTTAGAAATATTCGAAAACACTAAAGAACCTTTTTCGATGATTATTTTTGATATAGATTTCTTCAAAAGGGTTAATGATAATTATGGTCACCTGATAGGAGATAGAGTTTTGGAAGAATTTAGTAAGTTAATAACTTCAAATATTAGAAATATTGACTCTGCATTTAGGATAGGTGGAGAAGAATTTGCATTAATTCTTAAAAATACTTCATTAAAAAATGCTGATAGAGTTGCTGAGAAACTAAGAGTTCTTGTGGAGCAGGAATTAAAAGTTATTAAAAATGAAACTATAACGATCAGTGCTGGCGTTACAGAAGTTAAGAGTGGTGACACAGCAGATAAAATTTACAAAAGAGCTGATGATTGTTTATATAAGGCAAAGAGTAGAGGTAGAAACTGCTCAGTCTCTATTTAAAGTATTAATCAATATCAATTAAATATGTAGCTGTAAAGAAATATTTTTTTCTTAAACCTTATATCAAAATAATAGTTTTCAAGTAGATATACCTTAATATGCTATATTTTTTAGTATAGAAACCTTTCTTTAAAAGCTATAATAGCTTTCAAATCTCTAGTATTAAATATAAACATGTCTATATCCATAGTAGGAAGTGCTAACCGCGACTTAGTGGTTAAAGTAAATAAACTAGCACAGAAAGGTCAAACTATAATTAGTAAAAATTATGATGAATTTTGTGGTGGAAAAGGTGCTAATCAAGCAGTCGCTGCTAAAAGACTAGGGGCTGAAGTGAATTTCATAACAAAACTAGGCGATGATAGTTTTGGTAATAGCCTCTTAAACTTCTACAAAAATACAGGTCTAAACATATCCACCATACAAAAAAGCTCTAAATCTAAAACAGGCTTAGCTTTTATAACAGTTGATGATTTTGGTCAAAATATAATCAACGTTGTTATGGGTGCAAATGCTGAAGTCGATAAAGAAATTATAGATAAAAATAGACCATATATATCTGCTTCTTCAGTAGTCCTAACACAACTGGAAATACCTTTAAATACTGTTGAGTACTTAGCCGATATACTAACAGAAAAAAACACATTTATACTAAATCCAGCTCCAGCTCAAACACTTCCAGATAATTTACTAAAAAAAGTAGATATTCTAACCCCAAATGAAACTGAAGCATCCATTATAGCTGGGGTAGAAGTTACAGATCTAACTTCAGCTAAAACTGCTGCTAATGTTATTCATAAGAAAGGCGTCAATATTGTAATTATTACCATGGGAGAAAGTGGAGCTTTATTGTCGAAGCAAGATGGTACTCAAGAACTCTTCCCCTCTACAAAGGTTGATGTCAAAGATACTACTGCTGCTGGTGATACTTTTAACGGCAGTTTAGCACACTGTCTTGACAAAGGTTTTAGCATTGAGCAAGCCATTAAAATAGCAAATAAAGCATCGGCTCGAGCAGTAACTATTCAAGGAGCAGAGAACTCTGCTCCAACAATTACTGAGTTAAACCTATTTTTTAATGAAAAAATTATTTAATACCAATCCAATACATATTAGTGTATTTATCACAAAGGAGTTTATATGGTTGCAATACATTCATACGGTGTAGCAGTATTTTTATGCATTATAACAATGTTATGTTGGGGGTCGTGGGCAAACACTCAAAAGCTTTCAAAAAAAGAGTGGTCTTTTCAACTATTTTACTGGGATTATGCTATTGGTATTTTAATAATCTCATTCGTACTAGCAATAACTGCTGGAAGTTTTGGGTCTGAAGGAAGAAGTTTCTTTTCAGATATTTGGTTAGCCTCAGGAGAGAGCTTTTTTTATGCTTTTGCTGGAGGAGTCGTTTTTAACCTTGCTAATATTCTTCTTGTGGCAGCTATAGACATAGCAGGCATGTCTGTTGCCTTTCCTTTAGCTATCGGTTTAGCTCTTGTGATTGGTGTTATAGTAAACTATATTGCTCAACCATTAGGCCAACCTATACTGTTATCCCTGGGCGTTCTTAGCGTGCTTATAGCTATCGTAATTGATGCTATTATTTATAAACGTATTTCCAACAATAAAAACAATAAAGTAATCAAAGGTATTTTAGTTTCAGTCATCTCAGGAATACTTATGGGCTTCTTCTATCCGCTAGTTATACACGCTATATCTAGTGATTTTAGCAACCCTACACCTGGTTTGATGACACCTTATACTGCTAGCTTCATATTTGCTCTAGGAATATTTTTATCAAACTTTATATTTAATAGTTGGATGATAAAGTTTCCTATTTCAGGAAAGAGATTAAATTTTAGTGATTATTTTAAGCAAGGCAACCTCTGGCTACATACTATAGGGATATTAGGTGGTGTAATATGGGGACTAGGATCATGTCTTAATTTTATAGCTTCTGGCGTTGCTGGACCATCAATTTCTTATGGTCTTGGCCAGGGTGCAACGATGATAGCTGCTTTTTGGGGTGTGTTTATTTGGAAAGAATTTGCTTTGGCTCCTAAAGGAACAAATAAATTAATTACATTGATGTTTATCACATATATTATTGGTTTGATATTAATTGTATTAGCTAGAAATATTTAATTAACTAGTTCCACTTCTTGCAAATTAAATCATTAATATCTCCTCTTGTCATGCTTTCATAAATCATGAATATAAGCTTATCTCATGTCCAAGATTACCCTCGATTTCTAACATCTGTATATAATAAAGATGCTATTAAGGCTAGAGTTATACTTGTTAATTTTTTCATATTTCCTAACAAAAAAGTGCTGTATAAAAAGTTGTATATTTTTAAGTACTAAGGTAGCTTAGTGTCAAACAGTTGGAGATTGCTAATGATCAATTTAAGAGAAATTATGTTTCAAAATATAAACCTTATTAATATAAATATGGCGCTTATATCTTTGTTTCTAATATGTTTTGCTCAGGTTAGCTTTGCAAAAGAAAGCTTACAAAAAACACCTGATAGTGATGACACTTCGGAATGTACAGCCATGATAATGAAAGGAAATGTCGTTATTGAAACCGATTCAGCAACAGTTTATACAGACGAACATGATAGAACTGTAATTATATTACCCAAATTTGATAAAAAACACTTGGTATTTCTAAAATCTGACTACCAAGGATGTATCTCTAACCCTACAAGCAAGGATCATACATAACTTTTACCAAATGAAAATGCTAAATTGAATTGCTTTATCTGAACTTATAAATTTAAGCACAATAATTGAATATTATTCAAGCAATGTAAGTGTTACTTTCTTACTATTTTCCCACATAGGGTTCCATACATCTTTTAAGATTTTAGCAGCAGAACTACACTGCGAACCTGACTTACACCCTCTTATTACACCAAACTCTTGATGTTCTGACGGATAAATATTATGACTCCCAATATAAAATAAGTCATCATCAACCATCCAGAATTTCTGATGATTTCCTATATCTAAACCATCAACATTAGTATTACCTTTGTCATAGGCAATATATTTATACTCAAAATTATTTTTAAGCAATGATTTAGCATCACTACTGGAATAACCTCTTCCAACTAGAGCATTATATAGCACTTGATAAAAACTATCCGCATCAACAAAACTTGTATATCCTGCTGCAGGGTTAATTCCCAAATAATTTGCTGTTACTAAGCTCACCTTTACATTGTTGCTTATTGCAAAAGCTAAAGAGTCTATTACAGAAATTTTGTCCTTTAAAGGATCTAATCCTTTTAGTTGCATTTCTTTAGGTGAATGGAATGTCCCCAATAAACCTAAAATAGCTTGCTGACTCATCTTAATAGAAGACTGTGCGTTATGAAAAGCATAAATTCTTGCCACTTCAGAGGGATCTGCTTGATTATCATTATAACCTGAAGGCAACTCATTAGTATACTTACCTACAGCCATAACTAAATCATCACTAGAACTTGTGGTATCATGCAATGGTGTCAGGTTGTTCTCTTGAAGGGGACACAAATTGACTTGTAGCTTATTTTTATAAAATGCATCGCAATATAGACTATTAGTTTTATTATCTAACAATAATGACATATATTCAGTAGCGCTCTGAGCTACCTGCGAATTATTAACTATGTTACTTAAGTCATTTACAGGATTTGATTCTAGATAGTCTGTACCCCATAAATTCATACCTCCCGTTAAGATTTTCTTATTATCGACATTAATTATCTTACCGTGATTCCAAGATGTTAATCCTGCGTATTGTGAAGCAACATAGACATTAAAATATGGGTTATCAATACCTTTAACCAACTCCTTTAAATAAGTGTACTGCCAATGTTCTATTGATAGTGAATTTTCTTGCTTTTCATCTTTTAATTTATTTTGTGCTGTAACAACATTATAATGGCCTTGCAACAGACGGACAGTTATAGGGTTATTTTGTGTAGCCTTTTTAGATAATTCATGGAATGATTGTTTTAAAACTTCTGTAAAAGCATCGTTTGTAAAAGATGTCTGGTTATAGTAATCAAAAGGCTGTAAAACTATTACATCTACACTATGTTGTGCAGAAACAATAAAATCAAATAATGTGTTAACAATATCTTTTTGAAAAGTAACACAAACTTTTTCTTTATTTAATAACTGTTGACAAGTTGCTGACCCACTACAGTCACTATCACTACCACACATAGGTAGTTTCAAAGTAGGAGAAAGCTCATAACCATTCTTAGGTACCAATGTTTTTTCATAATCACTTAGATTTTTGCCCCATAAATTCGGTGTACTCACTATCCAGTTAGAATCATCATTAACAGGTGAAGGTTTTGAAAATGTATTTATTAAGTCTACTTTAGACTCCTTATTAAGAAAGCTATAAAGTTTCTCTATCTTTGGTGTTGAATCCTTAACACCTGCATATAAATATGATAAAGATACTATTAAGACTAGAGCTATACTTGTTAATTTTTTCATATTCAGTAACCCCTATAAGTAGTAAGACATATTATCAAGAGCTCCGCTGTAAAAGAGAATTATATTGCCACCTCAACATTAATTATATAATACCACAAACTTAATCATATTTAAATTAAGTTTAATATTTAAGTGCTATGCTCCTCTTTCGTTGTTTGACTTAACTAAGTCATATCTAACTACAATATATCGTTCTAAACCTCTTTTATAACAAAATAGTTAATAATAAACACATCTAAACTATGCGATGAGTCCAAAAACCTTTACATAAATACTCTTTTACAATAACCTTATTATCAAAGTACATTACTATATTTAATAAAAAATGAGTTCTCAGAATATTGACCTAAAAGAATATGGCTTTAAAGTCACACAACCACGACTAGAGATACTTAAATTATTTAACTCAAATAAGGATAAACATCTGAGTCCTGACGATGTGTTTTCTATACTCAAATCTAAAGGAAGCAATACCGGTATTGCGACTGTATATAGAGTATTAGCACAGTTTGAATCCGTTGGCATAATCAACCGTTTAAAGCTTGAAAATGATCAAGCTATGTATGAGTTAAATCAAGGTGATCATCATGATCATATAATTTGTGTTAAATGTAACAAAATACAAGAGTTCTACAATGATGAAATTGAAGAACTACAAAAACGGATTGTTGAATCAATTGGAGCTGAGATTGTAGATCATAGTCTAAATATATATGTTATTTGCAAAAATTGCCGTAAAGACTAATAAACCAATCCTTTTCCAGCCCCCTTCTCCTTCTTCTCAGAAACAAATCTCAAACTGATATTTTAGATACTTAAAAAAAGTGCAAAAAAAAGTTGCTTTTCCATCTTATCTTTATGATAATGATAACCGGTATCATTATCATAAAGGGATAAAACAAATGCAACGCGAGCAATTTCATAATACAAATGCACCAATAGATATAGATTCTTTAGATTTAATTGGCTTAACAATAAGAGAGATAGGTCTAGGTTTAGAAAAACTTAAAAATTATACGGCAAATAAACAATTTAATCGAGTTGCTTTAAGTTTCTATAGAGAAGGACTTCTGGGAAAAGTTAAAGCAACTGAAGATAATTTATTTTTTTATGATCAAGAGAGTAAAAACACACTTCAAACAAGAAAAGCTTCTTCTTTTAGTCTCAACAGAATTCTATTTACTAGAGATATCTATGTTGTAAATAACGATTCTAAAAATATTCGTGAGATTAATACTCTTCAGGAGCTACTTAACTGGACAAAAACTAATAACCCTCAAATAAATAAAGCAGATTGGAAACAGTTTGAGTTAGAGCTAAATAATTCATTCGAGAATGAGCTTTATATGTATATATACCGAAGTTTCTGGCAGAAACAGTTAATGAATAATATTAACTCATCTGGTCATTCTAATCTTTGGAGTTGGATCTGTAACTCATTAAATAAAAATGAGCAATTTTCATTTCTAGAGCAATGGGGAGCTGTTGGTCACATCTATCACCCAGGATCAAAAACAAGGCTAGGTCTTAGTAAGTTTGAAAATATACAATACTCCCCAGAGTTTCAGGCTGAGGTAGATATAATTTTTGGTGCTATACATAAAAATATTGCCCATACAGAAATCATGGATAGTTTAGAAACAACCTACCAAGAATGGGTTATAAATAATTATCCTAATCAGCATAGTATTTGGTGTGATGAATTAGCTAAAAAAAGCTTAGATAGTGATGACTATTTAATGATCCCAATTCACCCATGGCAAGCTGCGCATATCCTACCAGAAAAACACAAGTGTCTAATGAATTGCCAACAATTACTAATCATAGATAACTGTAAATATACTACAAAACCGAGTATGTCTTTTAGAACTATGCTTCCTACATCCAATAAAGATGGCTTAATTGAACCTCATATAAAGTTGCCAGTGGCTATTCACGCAACAAGTGTTATGAGAACCGTCTCTCCTGAATCTGTTAAAACAGGTCCTCGAGTAAGTAGAATTCTTTTAGATATATTAGACAAAGAGCCTCAAATAGCTAAAAGCATGAATATACTTGCTGATACTGTGGGCATACATACTGAAAAAGCTTGCAGAAAGGATGACATCAGACAACTTTCAGCAATATTTAGAGAAAACCCTGAAAAATACCTAAGTACTAATGAAATTGCTTCTCCACTGGCAAGTTTATTTGTAAAGACCCCAAATAGCCAATCTCTAATCTGTGATATCTTAGATTCAAAAAACTATAAAAGCTCTATAGAAATTTTAGAATATTTCAGAACTTATGCAAAAATAACACTAACTACATGCTTAGATTTGTATCTTCTATACGGTATTGCTTTAGAAGCACACCAGCAAAATACTCTAGTTGTTTTTGAAGACAACCTTCCTAAAAAACTTATGATCAGAGATCTGGGTGGGATGCGACTTCATATTCCAAGTATAAAAGATGCGGGCATAGTGCTTCCTAAAGATACTTTTTCACTGACATTTACAGACTCTCAGTCTATTACCAGAAGAAAATTAATACATGCTTGCTTACAGAGTAACCTTGGTGAGCTAATACTACAGTTAAGTTCTCACTATAAAATAAATGAAGAAGATTTTTGGCTTATCGTAAGGCAAGAAATTGAAGATCGTTTTATAGCTTTAAAAGACAGAATAAGTGTTAAAAAATATAACAAAGAGTTCTCTGAAATAGTTGAAAAACCTTGGTCTATGAAAGCTTTGACAAGAATGCGTTTAAATGACAGGCTTGACTGCGACAAAGATGACATGCAGGGAGATATATATGTTAACTTAGAAAATCCATTAAAAATGCTTCATGAATAGTATAGTAAAATCTCAAATCATATTACTATGCTGCTGTCAGCTTGTTGTAATAGCTGCTATGGAAATGAGCAACCCTTTCTTACCAATATACTTACATTCACTTAGTAACTTTGGTCTGCTTTCAGCGAACACTTGGAGCATACTAGCATACGCACTACCTCTTATATCAGCAATAATCTCCTCTCCATTTTGGGGCAAATACGGCGATAGATTCGGCTATAAAACCATGATTCTAAGAGCTGCTGGTGCTTTAGCTGTTATTCAACTATTGATCTATTTTACAGATAGTGTTGTAATTTTTATAACTCTACGCTTTATCCAAGGAGCAATAGCTGGTTTTCTACTAGCCTCACAAAGCTATGCTGTGGTACTAGTTTCAAAAGAATATAGAAGTAGAGTCTTAGCATGGTTACAATCATCTACAGCTATAGGTATAGCAATAGGCCCATTAGTTGGCGGTGTTTTTGCTAGTATTTTTAGTTATAACACAATCTTTTTAATCAGTGCTATTGCAGCAACTCTAACGTTTACTGTACTATGCTTGAAATTAAAAAAAGTAAACTCCCCCTTTGAATCAAAAAGACATAAAAACATACATTCAAAACAACCAAAGAGAAATACTTCTACTTATTTTTATTTTTCTGTTATTTTCCTAAGTATATTTTTAGCTCAAACAGCCAAATTTTTACCACAGTCTTTCTTTGCTATTTATGCAGAAAATTTCTTCAATTCAAGTCCTATAGTTATTGGTGCTATATACGCTGCACCTGCTTTTAGTTTACTTCTAATATCTGCTCCTTTAGGACTTATGTTTGACAAACTACTTAAAAAGATTGATAAGCAATACTTCTTTGCTAGTGGTTATTTTATAACTTTATTTATGCTAGCAGCTATCGCAATAAGCATACATGCTACCACTCACAACATTTATCTCATAATCATTGCACGCCTTATATTAGGGGCCTCTTTCGCAGGGACTCTACCTTGTCTATTTAGCCTAGCTTGTCGTGCTAAAGATGCTGGTTTTGGACACTTAATCGGGTATTGCAACACCTTCTCTAAATTTGGAAATTTATCCGGTATTTTCTTAGGTGGAATGATATTTCAACTATGTAATATGCAGACTGTATTTTATCTGACTTCATTTATTTATCTACTCTTAGTAATTATGTACGCATGTTTATTTTATCTTTTTGACCAACAAAAATTGAATTTAAATAATAAGGAATTAGCCAGTGTCTAAACTAGAAACTTCAAATAGTATCTTTAAAAATCTTTCTAAAAACAAAATAGAAGAAATAACTCATTTATATGGATCTCCATGTTTTATAGTTAATGAAAAAGCTCTTTTAGACAGGGCTAGATTATTTAAAAAGACAATTACAAACCACTATCAAAATAGTATCGCCGCGTACTCTGTAAAGACTCAGTCACTATCAGGCATTATAAAAAGGTTTTATGACAATGGGTTTATTCCAGAGGTCGTGTCTAGTGATGAATTCGAGCTTATAGAAAAACTAAAGCTCAATAGAGAGGGGATTATTTTTAATGGTCCCTATAAAACAGATAAAAACTTAATCAAAGCTATCCGATCAGACAGCATTATAAACTGTGATCATTTTGGTGAGATATTGCGTATTGCTGAAATTGCTAAAAAACTCAAAACTAAGGTAAATATTGGCATAAGAATCTGCGACAATACAACTGCTGAAAACTGGTCAAGGTTTGGTTTTCCTCTGACAAATACACAGAGTCATGATAATGAGATACTCAAAACTATTGATAAGATAAAAAACATTCCTGAGTTGAATTTTTCAGGTATACATTGTCATATTGGTACAAATATTCGTGATCTATCTCGCTTTGAAGCAATGTCTCAAAATATTGCAAAACTAGCTAAAACTATTCTTGTCAAATATAACCAAACATTAGATTGGATTGATTTTGGCGGAGGATTAGCAGGCATAAGCCCTAGACTAGATGATACTCGAATAGAACCTTACTCCCCTTTTGATCTTGAGATTTATGCAAGCACCGTAATTAATCCACTTAAAGAGTACCTAGCAAAAACAAACAATCAAACAAAGCTTATCTTTGAGCTAGGTAGAAGTTTAGTTGACTACTCTACCACCCTAATCACATCAATAGTAGGAGTAAGAGAACAAGATAATAAATATCAAACACTAATAACAAATGCTGGTATACATATAGCTCCAACAACATCTGTTTATAGGCACCCTATTTATCACACAAAACAAATAGAACAGCCTAATAAAAAAACTCTTCTACTAGGGCCTAGTTGCATGCAACATGATTTATTATCTGAAACTTATTTACCACATCTTGAGTATGGCGATCATGTTTTAGTCGATGGCTTAGGAGCTTACAATATTTCAAGAAATAATGAGTTTATACACTTAAAACCTAGTGTAATTTTAGTAAAAAAAGATAGTCAATACGAAATACTCAGAGCAAAACAAACACATTAAAAACAGGTTAGAAAATGAATTTAGATAATAAAAATATAAGATATATCCCTTTACTGGTTCTATCGACATGGTTTCTTGGCAATATGGGAGTGCATTTTTTACTACCTCTACTTCCGATTATGACAAAAGATTTAGATACATCTGTAAGGCTTACTCAGTATGTTATTGCTTTTTTCTTAGCAGGAAAAGCTCTAGGAATGATAATCTACGGCCCTTTATCAGAGGTGTATGGTCGACGCAAATTTATGTTAATCGGGCTTCTGCTTTATATTATAAGTAGTTTTTGTTGTATATTTGCTAGTGACATAACATGGCTGATATTTTTCCGTTTCATCCAAGGTCTTGGAGTAAGTGCTACGATACTCATGGGGCGAATAATTATCAATGACTCTTACCCTAATGACAAGGCTGCAAATGTTTTTGGTTATCTCTTTGCCTTAGCTGCGATAATTATTGCTTTCTTACCAACTCTAGGTGGAGTTATAGCAACTTTTAAAAACTGGCATTTTGCCTTTATAGTAATGTGTATTTACAGCAGTTTTATTTTCCTGATAATGTTTAAATACTTACCTGAAACACAAAAGGATGATTTTCGAAAAAAATTGTCTTTCAAAGGGATTTTAAGAGATTATTCTACCGTATTCAGACATCCTGTTTTCTTCGGCTATTTAATGTGTACGGGCTTAATGGTTGCTGGTGAAACGGCATTCAATACAAGTGCTGCATTTTTGATGATTAAAACCTACGGTATACCAACAAAAACCTTTGGAATAATGATGTCTAGCCTCTTAGTAGCTCATCTGTTAGGTGCTGTTATATGTGGTCGCTATGTTGTCAGAAAAGGAATTTCTAATCTAACAGGTGTAGGTGTGGTGATTTTAGTATTAGCAGCTGTATTTTTATTAGCTACAACGATACTTAAAGTTGATGGGCCATACCTAACAATATCTGCAATGTTTGTCTATTTCCTTGGAACAGGGTTTATTATGACAACAGCTGCTGTAGGTGTAGTCTCACCATTCCCAAAAATGATCGGCACAGCAATGGCTTTTGCACTATCTCTAGAGTTTTTGTTATCTTCACTGAGTAGCTTTATAACCAGCCATTTAGCAATAACATCTCTATACCCTATCTCATTACTGATAACTATTTTGAGTATTATATCCTTTGGGATGTGGCTATTTTATATAAAAAGAAATAAATAAGTATTTTTGCAATAAACAGTATTGATAATCATTATCATTTAATGATATTATCCACAGATAATAATTTCTTCCCTTAATAATATCTATGTCTAATAAGCTTAAAGCATTATCCTTGGGTGTCTTAGGACAGCTATTATTCCCTTCTATAGGATTTTCTATTGAGCAACAATCCACTAATAAAAATTTAAATGATTTTGATAACTTAGAAACTATAAAAGCGCTAGAAATAAAAATAAAAGATATCCAATCCGAAATAAATAAGCTACAACATGACGATGAAAAAGCTAAAAATTCTTTAACATTTTCAACATATAAATCAAGAATAGATAGTTCAAGTCTAATATCTGATGCTCACAAAAACACAGCTTTTGACATATTGACAAATGTTAACACAGATAATTCAATTATTAATCTAGGTAAAAGTGGTTTATTCAATAAAAATAGAGGTGTAGATGTTGCTAACATCCCTGCTATTACAACTATGGGAGAGATAACATTCCTAGGAGCATTCTCCGGAAATAACCGAATCCCAATAGGAATGATTTCAAGCAATCTTTTTGCATCAACCCTTATTGGTCAACGATATAAGTTTGATAATCATTCTATAGTGTTTGGCGCCAGAATTGGAGCAAATACTCAAGCATGGTCTGGAAGTAACGGTATAACAAATGGTACAACAACTTTACCTGGAAATGGTCAAAACATATATCTTACAGCTGCAAACCTGTATTTTGTATCTAACTTAGGACACTATGTAACAGCTCAGTTTGATTTTAGTACAACTGAATTAAATAACTTCTCTCTCGGAAATGCTTTAGTAATTATAGGAAACTTAGATACTTCTCCATTTTTCTTTACAGTTGGCAAAAATAAACTATCTATTGGAGCGTTTGGTGGTGGTGGGACATGGACGGGTGGTATGACTAAATTTCTTGCTGCAGGGAATGTCACCAATGTCTCATTCAACTATAAAAATGATGTTTTAAACACAAACATTGCTGTATTTGGTAGTGATGACAATAGGTTAAACTTTTCAGCCGGATTATTTTATGCAGAAAAATGGAGTGAGGATCTAGCTGTCGGTTTTAACACTGGCTATGTCTACAACCTTGCTGAGGCTGGTAATTCATCTCTAAACAAGTTCCTTAAATCACAATCAAAAAGCGGAGATACTATCGGTAGTTTAGATATAAACACCAACCTTACATATACAGTTGGCGGTGGTTTTCTAAATATAGGAGCTGGCTGGGCATCTACTACAAATAAGAAAGATTTCGACGATACTGGCTCTAATGTCTTAGCTGGAGGATGGTACGCTGCAACCAATTACTCCTTCGTACTTAAAGGAAGGAAGACAAACTTTGGTGCCTCTTATGGCCAATCTTATAATGCTTCTAATATACCAATGCCTATATCTGCATCCCCTCTTTCTCTAGGAAGATCTACCACCGGTGTAAAGCAACAGTTTATACTATCATCACAACGCGCTTACTTTGATAACAATGTCCTTGTTGGTCCAGAATATGTATACCAAGAACTATATGATCATAAGCATATGAATACAGTCACTCTAAATATGAATGTATACATATAGTCCTGTTAGAAAATATAAATTGTCTTTAGCATCACAATTTTATTGTATATTTTCAACTCAATATTAGCGATAATATAAACAAATAATATTTAAAGAAGTTTCAATGTCTAAATTAAATGCTTACTTTGGCGAATACGGTGGCCAATTTGTGCCGCAAATCCTTGTACCTGCTCTAAACCAGCTTGAAGAAGAGTTTATCAAAGCTCAACAAGATGAATCTTTTAAAAAAGAGTTTTCTGAGCTTCTAACAGAGTACGCCGGTCGTCCAACAGCTCTTACACTTACTCGAAATTTAGTTAAAGAAACTAAAACAAAACTCTACTTAAAACGTGAAGATCTGTTGCACGGTGGTGCTCACAAGACTAATCAAGTACTTGGCCAAGCCCTACTTGCAAAGCGAATGGGGAAAAAAGAAATCATCGCAGAAACAGGTGCTGGTCAGCATGGTGTAGCTACAGCTTTAGCTTGTGCATTGCTAGATTTAAAATGCAAAGTATATATGGGTGCAAAAGATGTCGAGCGTCAAAACCCCAATGTATTTAGAATGAAGCTTATGGGTGCAGAGGTTATCCCTGTCCATAGTGGTTCAGCAACTCTTAAAGATGCTTGTAATGAAGCACTTAGAGATTGGTCAGCTAATTATCAAAAAGCTCACTACTTACTAGGTACCGCAGCAGGTCCTCACCCTTTCCCAACTATCGTGCGCGAATTTCAAAAGATGATTGGGCAAGAAACTAAAAAGCAGATATTAGCAAAAGAAGGTAAGCTTCCTGATGCAGTCATCGCTTGTGTCGGCGGTGGCTCAAATGCTATTGGAATGTTTGCTGACTTTATCGAAGAAAAAGATGTCCGCCTAATAGGTGTGGAGCCAGCTGGCAAAGGTATAGATACTGATCAGCATGGAGCTCCACTAAAGCATGGCAAGACTGGTATATTTTTTGGGATGAAAGCCCCTCTTATGCAAGATAAGAATGGCCAAATTGAAGAGTCTTACTCAATATCGGCAGGACTAGATTTCCCATCAGTTGGGCCACAACACGCTCATTTACAAGCTATAGGCCGTGCTGAATATGTTTCTGCTACAGATGATGAGGCATTAGGCGCTTTTAAGCTACTGTGTAGAAAAGAAGGTATAATCCCCGCACTAGAGTCTGCTCATGCTTTAGCTTATGCTGTCAAAATGGCTTTTGATAGCCCACAAAAAGAGCAAACTCTTGTAGTAAACCTTTCTGGGCGTGGCGATAAAGATATATTTACAGTACATGATGTACTAAAGCAAAAAGGAGAAATATAATGGATAGATATACAAAACTTTTTGCAAATCTTGAAGCTAAAAATCAAGGTGCTTTTGTACCATTTGTAACTATTGGCGACCCAAACAAAGAAACATCACTAAAAATCATCGATGCTCTTGTAGAGGCAGGTGCTGATGCGTTAGAGCTTGGTATCCCATTTTCTGACCCTTTAGCTGATGGCCCTACTATTCAAGCTGCAAATATTCGTGCATTAGAAAGTGGTATGACACCTGATGATTGCTTTGATATTCTGCGAGAAATAAGAGCGAAGCACGCCGATATTCCTATGGGATTACTACTGTATGCAAATCTTGTATGCTCTAACGGTATTGAGAATTTCTATACAAAATGCAAAAATGCAGGTGTTGACTCAATCCTAATTGCAGATGTCCCAGCTCACGAGTCAAAAGACTTCTTAGAAATAGCTAAAAAGACCGGCATACAACAGATTTTTATCGCTCCACCTGATGCTACTGATGAGTTATTACAAACTATTTCAGAGCTTGGTAGCGGTTATACTTACCTGCTATCACGAGTAGGTGTGACAGGAGCTGAAACTGCAGCAAACTTGCCTGTAGAAACTGTACTCGCGAAACTTAAAGAGTACAACGCTCCCAATCCAATTCTAGGCTTTGGAATTTCTACACCACAGCAAGTACAAGAGGCTATCCAAGCAGGTGCAAGTGGTGCTATATCAGGCTCGGCAACTGTCAAGATTATTGAAAGTAATCTTGGCGGTAGTGAGAAGATGCTAGCTAAGCTGAAAGAGTTTGTGAGTGGTATGAAGGCTGGGGCTTGTCTATAAAAGGTGTTATATAGGCTTTATAAAATCTAGGGAAATATGATGAAAAGAGCTTATTATTCAGAATCAATAGAACAGTTCCTGTTTGAAACAGAATCTAGTATTTTAGGTAAATTAACTTCTAGTCATACAAATAGAAACCTTGAAGATTTGCAGATAAATGCTTGGAAGTCACAGATACAGATATTAAAAAATCAACTAAAAGGATTAGATGGAAAAGTCTATTTTGAGTTTGCTATACCAAGAATGGGAAAACGAGTAGATAATATCATCATAGTAAAAGATACTGTTTTTGTCGTTGAGTTTAAAGTAGGTAGTGATAAGTATGAAAAACATGCTGTAGAGCAGGTAATAGACTATTCTGTAGATTTGAAAAATTTTCATGAGGGTAGCCACTATGCTAAGTTAATTCCTGTCTTAGTATCTACTGATGCAAGAGAAATAAAAGAGAGTATCTACAGAGTTACTGATTTTGAAACAGCAGAAAAAGCTAATCAAAATAATCTTGAAATGGTTTTCAGAAAATATATAAACGCTGTAAAAAAAGATATAGACATAGATTATTGGGAAGATTCTATTTATAAGCCTACTCCCACGATTGTAGAAGCAGCTCAAGCTCTTTATAAGGGACATAATGTTAAAGAAATCACACGTTCTGATTCAGGAGCTATCAATCTAACTACAACGACAGACTGTATAAACAATGTAATTGAAAATTCAAAAGCAAATAATTTAAAGTCTATATGTTTTGTAACAGGAGTTCCTGGCGCAGGTAAGACATTAGCGGGACTAAACATTGCTGTTGAACGAATGAATGTAGATGAAGATGAGCATGCTGTGTTTTTATCCGGTAATGGTCCGTTAGTAGATGTTTTAAGAGAGGCTTTAGCTAGAGATAATGTTCTTAGCTCTAAGCAAACTGGTCAAAACTTAACAAAAAAGCAAGCAAGTATAAAAGCAAACGCTTTTATACAAAACATACATCATTTCAGAGATGATAACTTACAATCTGATAAAGCACCTATCGAAAAAGTTGTAGTGTTTGATGAGGCTCAACGAGCATGGACTAAACATCAGACTAGTTCTTTTATGAAAAGAAAAAAAGGTATAGATGATTTTGATATGTCCGAGCCTGAATTCTTAATAAGCGTGATGGATAGGCATGATCATTGGTGTACTGTTGTATGTTTGATTGGAGGTGGTCAAGAAATAAATACCGGTGAGGCTGGGCTTGAAGAATGGATATATTCCTTGAAAGAAAAATTCTCAGATTGGAATATTTATTATTCTAATCTCGTAATGCAGAGTGATAATTACTTAAAAGGAAGTGATATTAAAAACTGGTTTTCCAGATCTGGTATAAGTAAAGAGCAACTGCACTTAGCTGTCTCAGTTAGATCTTTTAGAGCAGAAAAACTTTCAGGTTTCATTCATGAGTTACTTAATAAGAATACCGACTTAGCCAAAGATATTTACAAACAAATTATGACTACTTATCCTATAGTTATAACCAGAGATATAAACAAAGCTAAAAACTGGCTTAGAGAACAATCAAAGGGAACTGAAAGGGTTGGTATAATAGCTTCATCAGGAGCAAAACGTTTAAGGCCCATTGGTATAGATGTAAAAAATGAAATATCAGCACCTAATTGGTTTTTAAATGATAATACTGATATTCGTTCTTCTTATTTTCTAGAAGAGGTTGCAACAGAATTTGATATTCAGGGCTTAGAAATTGATTGGGTATGTGTTGCATGGGGTGCAAATTTTTATGCAAACAATACTGATTGGAAATATCAAAGTTTCAAAGGTACTAAGTGGCAAAATATAAATAAAGAGATAGATAAGGAATATTTAAAAAATGCATATAGAGTGTTACTAACAAGAGCGCGACAAGGCATGGTTATATTTATTCCAAACGGAAGTGAGATAGATCATACAAGAACCAAAATTTTTTATGATGGTACATACAAATACTTGAAAGAAATAGGGATTATTGAGATATGACAGAAATAACCTTCACAAAAGAACAAACCGCTCAAATAATAGCCAAGATAAAGACTTACTTCTCTACAGAACTAAATCAAGAAATCGGTGGCTTTGAAGCTGAGTTTCTCATGGAGTTTTTTGCAAAAGAAATAGGCCCACATTTTTATAATAGTGGCTTAGCAGATGCTAAGGAATTATTTACGCAACAACTAGAAGAAGCAGGTTATATGATTGATGAGTTGGAGAAATCAACCGACTAAACTAGCATATCTATCCAGTTAGAATAAAAATTCACCCGATCGTCTTTCCAAGAGTATTTTATATTTACATAATTATTTTTGCCTTGATAATAATTGTACGGAGGAGGCATTTTTTTATAACTCAAATCTCTTACAAACTCAGCCTCTAATGTTTTCTCCGTATACTCAAGGTGATTAAACATATAGATAATTTTGGAATTATTTTTATCTACCAAACAATCTAACCCATCAATTTCTGATGATAAAATTTTATTAGTATATTTAAGAGCTTCGATTGAGTTTACTTTTGTTTGTCTCGAGATACATGCTTTCACCTCAGTTTTGTTAAAGTTTTTAAATAACGGGTGCTTGTTGTCTATTATTTTATGCTCATAAACACCAAATAGTTTTTTATCTAAACAACATTTATCTATAGCATACAGATAGTGTAAAGCAGCTTGAGCAGCCCAACATATAAGCATTAAATGAAGATTGTATTCTATACTTTTGGCAATAATTTTGCATACTTCCGGATAAAAATCGACTTCATTGAAATCGAGCAGTTCAACTGGTGCTCCAGTTATAACTATTCCATCAAGTTTATTAAAATCATACTTTTCCCAGTTAGAATAATTTTGATCTATGTGCCTTTTATCGACCTTAGAACTAGGTCTAATTAATGAGTTAAAAAAGACAACTTCTACAGAGTTGTTTTTATTATAGGATAAAAGATCTTGCCATTGATGCTCAGTCTCTTGTACTGTTGGCATAAGGTTTAATACTGCTATTCTTAGAGTATGTTTATCTATTTCAGACTTATCATTAATTAGTACAGAAGAATTTTTTGAGTAATCTCTATTTATTTCCATACCTCCCCCCTTCAGCTTAATGCCTGCTCTAAATCTAAGATTAAATCTTCAACTTTTTCTAGGCCTATAGAAAGTCTTACTAAACTATTAGTTATGCCTGCTTGTGCTTTTTCTAGATCACTTAACTGAGAATGTGTGGTCGATGCTGGATGTATAATCAAACTTCTAGCATCTCCTATATTGGCACAATGAACAAAAAGTTGCGTCTTTTCTACAAGGGTTTTTCCAGCCTCAAAACCATCTTTCAACTCTATAGTAAAAAGTCCTGGTAAACCTCTAGGCAGATATTGCTTAGCCAAATCATGGTACGGAGAGTTTTTTAAACCTGAATAATTAACTTTTTCCACTTTAGGATGCTTAGCTAAGTACTCAGCAATGACTATAGCATTCGCTACATGTTTATCCAACCTTGCTCCTAAGGTTTCTAAACCTTGTAAAGCTAAAAAGGCTGTATGAGGACTAAGTGTTGCACCAATATCTCTTAATCCAACAGCAATCCCCCTAACAGTAAAGGCAAGCTCTTTAAAACTATCATAAAAACTAATGTTATTATAAGAACTATCCGGCTTAGATAGTAAAGGAAATTTCTCATTTTGTGACCAATCAAATTTCCCAGAATCAACAACAGCCCCACCAACTATAGAACCATTACCTCCCAAATATTTGGTCAAAGAATAAGATACTATATCCGCCCCATAATCTATTGGGTTCAGTAGATATGGAGTAGCAACAGTATTATCAACTATTAACGGGATACCTGCTGAGTGAGCTATATCTGCTAGTGCTTGAATATCAGCAATTACTCCACTAGGGTTAGATTGAGTTTCTATAAAAATAGCCTTTGTATTTTGCTTTATAGCATTCTTAACTTCACTAAAATCATTTATATCAACTAATGTAGATTGCCAACCAAACTGCCTAGGGAAGGTATGAGTGAGTTGCGTTATAGAGCCACCATATAGATACTTAGATGCTACAATATGATCTCCACTTTGTAGTAAATTCAAAAATATCAAAAGTTGAGCAGCATGTCCTGAAGAACAAGCAAAAGCGCCAGCTACATTATGAAGTTTAGCAAGTCTTGAGGCATAAGCATCTACAGTTGGATTAGTAAGCCGAGAGTATATGTTGCCAAATTCTTTCAATGCAAAAAGGTCTGCAGCCTGTTCTATACTTTCAAAGACATAGCTTGAAGTTTGATGAATTGGTATTTGCACCGAACCACTTTGAGCAGGTATGGATTGATGTAGGGCTAAAGTTTCTAAAGAATATTTATTCATAAATTTCTCCTATTTATAAATTTCTTTAGCTTGGGAGAAAATCTGAAAAGTAGGTAAAATCATGTATTTAACCTTTTAGCAGATTATTTATCGTGTCCGCAAGCTGAGTTAACAAATCAACACGTGTTTACCTTAAAGATAAACTAATGAATCTATATTCATCTACTAACAGCATAATTGCTTTAATAAACTTTGTCAAAGTATTATTTAGCAAGTATTTTATAATTTAGTAAGTGGAATAATTAATCTATATTAGAATTATGGTTACATATTTTTTTCAAAGAAATATTTATATATTTGATTACAATCACTTAGTTCTGGATGAAAACTCATTGCTAGAATATTGTCTTTTTCTATAAGCACTGGGCTATTTTTATAACTAGATCTCACCTCTATAGAACCATCTCTTAAACCTGTAATTATAGGAGCTCTAATAAAAAAAGCCTCTGTTAAAAACGATGATCCTCTTAAGTTAACATCTAAAGGATATATACCACTCATCAATTGAGGACCATAACCATTTCTTGTTATTTCAATATCAAGAATATTTAGCTCTTTGAGTAATATCAGACCGGCGCAAGTTGCAAAAACTGGGATAGTTTTAAGTTTAGTTTTGAGCATGTCTATGAGGTCTAATTCCTTTAGTAGATAAAGCATAGTTGTACTTTCTCCACCTGGTAAAAATATCACATCACATTTTTCTAAATCTTGTTTAGTTTTTAATAAACAACTATCAAAACCAAGTTCTTTTAGTTTATTGCTATGTGCTACATAAGCTCCTTGTAATGCTAAAACACCTATATTCAACTAGTTACCCCTATTTGAGAAGTTTTCAATTTCAGTAAGTGAATCACAGTTTATTCCTGTCATAGCTATACCTATATCTTCAGATATCTCAGCTAAGATATTAGGGTTATCATAGTTAGTCGTTGCTTTAACTATTGCTGAGGCTCTTTTTTCTGGGTTAGTTGATTTAAATATTCCAGACCCAACAAATACTGACTCGGCACCTAACTGCATCATTAAAGCAGCATCTGCTGGAGTCGCGATACCTCCTGCAGAGAAATTAGGTACAGGTAACTTACCATGCTCATGAACATACTGAATAAGATGTAATGGAGCTTGTAAGTCTTTTGCTATATTAGCTAGCTCCATTTTATCTGCAGACATTACAGCACGCATTTGATTATTTATGCATCTCATTTGTATTACTGCCTGAGACACATCACCAGTACCTGCTTCACCCTTAGTTCTAATCAATGAAGCACCTTCTGCTATTCTGCGTAATGCTTCACCTAAATTACTACAACCACAAACAAAAGGTACTTTGAAGTCGTGTTTATCAATGTGAATATTATCAGCAGGAGTAAGCACCTCACTTTCATCAATAAAATCAACGCCTAATGACTCTAAGATTTGAGCCTCGACAAAGTGACCTATTCTGACTTTAGCCATAACGGGGATCGATACACTGTTTATTATTTCTTTAATCATTTTAGGATCCGACATTCTTGCAACACCGGCATCTTTTCGGATATCAGCGGGGACTCTCTCAAGAGCCATAACAGCAACAGCTCCAGCCTTTTCAGCGATAATAGCATGTTCAGGTGTAACCACATCCATAATCACGCCTCCCTTGAGCATTTCTGCTAGCCCTGTATTAATCTTGTATCTTTCATTCATAATGTAAACCTGCTAAATTGTTTAGTATTTGAAATGAAAATAATAGCCTAATTATTTTGTATACTAAACCAATTTGCAGCAACTTATTTATAATATAAAGAACCTAGAAGCTACTAAATATTTAGTAACAAGGCTGGAGAGGTTATTAATCAAATAATTATTAATAGAAGTTATTAAGAAAAACTCTACTTATCTAAAATAGATTCCATAAGATTAGGTAGGAATTTACACCATTTTTCAATACGAACGGCATCATCGCGTTTTATATTCGAAAGCTCATATTCAGGTGTATCTATTTTATCAATAACATCTAGTATGCTTATAGCTTGAAGATTAAAAACGTTAGCTATAGTTAGCAAAGTTGCTGTAGTGTTATCTGCTGAAAGTATACGGTAATCTCGCCAACTTTTTAATAATTTATGCTGATAATCTATACTACATTTATCAAATAAATCACTAGCTGTTTGCTTTGGCCAAAGTATATCTGTACTTGCTACTACGCCAATTCTGTATCTAAGTTCAGAAGAAATCATTGCTTGTTCTGCAAATTCAACAAAACTAAAGTCAGCACTAGCAGGATAATTAATCGGAGCATAATGTTGAGAGGTTCCTTCTTGGCGTAATGCCCCTTTAGCAATAACAAAATCTCCAACTTGTAAATATTCGCGTACAGCTCCTGTTTCTCCTAGTCTTATAAAGCTTTTTAACCCAAGCATAGAAAGCTCTTCTAAACCGATTCCCATCGCAGGACCACCAAAACCAGTAGATACAATGAGTACAGGTGTTTCATTTACATGGATTATGTAGCTATGATACTCACGATTGATGCAGATTAATCTTGCTTTAGAGTCTAAAGCAAGTGCTAAATCTTTAGTATAATCACTATCATCTGTAAGTATTGCAAGTGTTGCATACTCTACATCTTCACGAGAAAATCCAATATGGTATAGTTTTGTTTGATTATCTATATTCATTTTACTATTCCTCCAACCTGACTTTCTCGTTTTTTTATATCATTCAACAAACCAGGCTTTAGTATAGTTTCCCAGTTCTTTTTAGCTATAGCTTTAGCATCCGTTGAAATCTCTTCGCTATCTACTCGCTTAGCTAATACTCCACAAAAACAAATAGCTTTCATCTCTAATATATGCGCCGCAGAAAGTAGTGCTGACGCTTCCATTTCAAAATTAGAAACATTTAGTGCACGCCATTCTTGCATAGAACCCTGTAAGTTACGCAACAAATAACCTGAAAAGTTATCAACTCGCTCTTGGCCTGGCCAAAATGTATCTGATGAGGCAGTTATTCCTACATGATATGGAACATTATACTCTTTTGCTGCAGCTACAAATGATTGAGTAAGACTATGAGATGCAACCGCTGGATAAGCAACATCTAAGTACTGTTTTGAGATACCATCAAGCTTAACAGCAGCTTTAGTAAAAACTATATCTCCCAAATTTATACTTTGTTTAATAGCACCACATGTCCCTATGCGAATAAGGTTTTTTAATCCTAAACGGTTAAGTTCTATCGTTACAGCATGTATTGCAGGACACCCCATTCCTGTACTTACCACAAGTATTGGTGTTTTATCTGCATATGCTAAATAGCTAGCGTGTTGGCGGTTTTCTTTAAGTTTAATAGCACTTTCATCAATACAAAAAGCTAAATCTTTCGCCCGTTTAGGGTCACCAGGCAAAATCGCATATTTTGCATTATCTATATCATCTGAATTTAGGTGTGTGAAATATTCCATATCAAATCTAGTTAATTTATTCGAACATTCATTATAAACATTATTTTTTAATCTTTAAAACTGAAACCACCAACTTTTCAAAACTTGTCGATAGTAAATAAACACCTTCAATAGTATACTTTTTATTAATTAACCAATTTTATGAAACAGTATCACCTCAATAAATTATATGAATAATCAAAACATTATTATACCCACTAAAAACTGGGTAGAGAAAATTGTAGTAGGTATGAATCTTTGTCCCTTTGCAAAGCGTGAAGTAGTAAAAGATAGAGTGCGATATACAGTTTCGGAAGTTACGGCACAAGATCAACTACTTATGGACCTAAAAGCAGAACTAGAGCTGTTATACAATAATATAAATATTGAAACAACTCTGCTTATTCATCCAAATATTTTGCATGATTTTTATAATTATAATGATTTCTTAGAGCTAGCAGATAACTTACTTATAGATATGGAGCTAGATGGAGTATTTCAAATAGCTAGCTTTCACCCAAATTATCAGTTTGCAGATACAGAGTTTGATGATGCTGAGAACTATACGAATCGTTCGCCGTATCAGATGCTACACCTTATACGAGAAGCAAGTCTTGAAAAAGCAGTGACAAACTACCCAGACCCTGACAATATCCCAGAGCGAAATATAAACCTTATGAATGAGCTAGGCACAGATAAAATGAAAGAACTGTTAGAAAAATGTTTTCAAAAGTAAGTTTGTAAATATTTAAAAAAATATAGTACAATTTTTAAAAAATAAAAAAAGGCTTTAATTTATGTCAGTATATGTTTTCGGACACAAAAATCCAGATAGTGATTCAATCGTGGGTGCTATATCTATAGCTTACCTAAAAAACCAAGTTGAGAAAGAGGAGTATCTTCCTGTAAGACTAGGTGAGATATCTAATGAAACAAAATTTATATTAGATAAGTTTGATGGTAAATTGCCTGAGCTTAAAACATCTGTAGCAGGTGAAAAAGTATATGTTGTTGACTCAACAGATAAGGCACATTTTCAAGATGATATAGATGAAGCAACTATTGTTGGTATTATTGACCACCACAAACTTGGAGATATGATGACATCTACTCCACTTGAATGCTGGATTAGACCTATTGGTTGCTCTAATACTATCGTAAAAGAAGTTTATGATGCTTTAGGTGTAGCTATCCCTAAAGATATCGCAGGTATGATGATGCTTGCTATCCTAAGCGACACAGTAATGTTTAAATCACCAACTTGTACAGAAGTCGACATCAAAGCAGTAAATGAGCTTGCAAAAATAGCAGGGGTAGAAGACCCTAAAGCATTAGCTATGGAGATGTTTATTGTGAAATCTGCGACAGTAGGTGCAACAGCTAGACAACTAAATACCAAAGACTACAAGCCGTTTATGATGAATGGCCATAAAGTTGGAGTAAATCAGCTTGAGATGATAGATATCTCTACTCTAGATGATAGAAAAGATGAAATCTATGTAGACATGGTCGCTATGAAAGAAGAAGAAGGGCTTCATACAATGCTAGTTCTTTTAACAGATGTAATGAAAGAGGGTTCTCAGCTTCTTTGTGTGAGCGATGAGCCAAGCAAAATCGAAGCTGCTTTCGATAAAAAACTAGAAAATAACCAAATGTGGTTGGATGGTGTTTTAAGCCGTAAAAAACAAGTTATACCTTTTGTACAACCTCAGTTTTAATTCATCAAAATCACTTAAAATCTTATCTATATAAAACCCAATTAGTGACTGATGTCACAAGATAAATTTCTTAAAACATTTTTTTAAAATAGCTATTTATTTTTTACAGATGTCAAAATATTTGTATAAATCATTGGTTTGTCAGAGTTGTGAGTTTCTTTTAGCTTTTCTTTAACTAAACCAACACCCTTACAATAAAACTCTTCACTTTCAGTTTTTATAACCTGATCTTTAAATTTGATAGTTGAATTAACATCAAGCTCAACACAGTCTTTATAAGTTTTACCCGCAATATTAATTTCTGGAATTTGCTTTTTAAACTCTGATGAATCTGTAACATCTCTACCCTCTATATTTTGATGATCCTTCTCAACCTCACCAAACTTTATCTTTGCTGGAAATAGTTTAGTTTCCACTTCTGATCCAGGAGATACAGTATAAATAGAACCATCTTCTCTTATCTCGTAAGCGTAATCATATTTTGTACCTGAAACTTTAGTATTTGATGAATCTTTAAGCTCACTAACATAATGACACAAACTCTTATCTTCATTACAACTCTTGATTGTTGTACTAATAAAAAACTTAAGCTTACCATTTTCATCTATAGTTTTATACTTATAGACTGTACCTGTGTCAGTTGAAATATAATCCTTACCATTTAGGTCAGAACTATAACCTACAGATATAATTGTTAAAGCAGTTGCTAAAATGATCAAGGTCTTTCTCATTGTTACCCTTAAAGAAGTTGTTATATTTGTGACTCTAACATATATTGAATGATAAATGAACTTTAACCTTGTGATATATCTTGTCATTTCAATAGCTTTTGAACTAGTTATATATTGACAATACCTCCCTATTTGAGAAAATTAAACTATATTCAATTTTTAAATCAAATTTTTCATAAAGATCGGTGTCGATACTCCTTTACTTTATGTCTACCATTAGTGTTTTAATAACAAGGATAAAACGATGATAAAAAGATACGATGTCACTGAAATCTCAAATATTTGGGCTGATGAAAGTAAATATACAAAAATGCTAGAAGTAGAGTTAGCTATATTAGAAGCTCTTGAAGACAAAATGGTTCCAAAAGGTACAGCGGCAGAGATTCGTGCAAAAGCAGAGATTCGTCCAAGTCGTGTTGATGAGATTGAGAAGGTTACAAAGCATGATATTATCGCTTTTTGTACTTCTATTGCTGAGCAATTTACAGCTGAGACAGGTAAATTTTTCCACTTTGGTGTGACTTCATCAGACATTATTGATTCAGCTTTGAGCCTACAAATTCGTGAATCTTTAGACTATGTGGTAAAAGACTTAGAAGCTTTATGTGATTCTTTATTAGCTAAGGCACAAGAGACAAAACAAATCATCACAATGGGTAGAAGCCATGGTATGTTTGCTGAACCTATGAGCTTTGGTCAAAAATTCCTAGGTGCGTATGTTGAATTCAAACGCCGCTTAAAAGAGCTAAAAGACTTCCAAAAAGATGGTCTCACTATTCAGTTTTCTGGCGCTGTAGGTAACTATTGCATCCTTACTACAGAAGATGAGAAAAAAGCTGCTGCTATACTAGGTCTTCCAGTTGAAGAAGTATCTACACAAGTTATCCCTAGAGATAGAATCGCTAAGCTTGTATCTATCCATGGTCTAATTGCTGCTGCAATTGAGAGATTAGCTGTTGAGATACGCCATTTACATAGAAGTGATGTATTTGAAGTTTATGAAGGCTTCTCTAAGGGTCAAAAAGGCTCTTCTACTATGCCTCATAAGAAAAATCCAATCTCTACAGAAAACCTAACAGGTATGGCTAGAATGCTACGCTCTCATGTATCTATCGCATTAGAAAACTGTGTACTTTGGCATGAAAGAGATATTTCTCACTCATCTGCTGAGCGTTTTTACCTGCCTGATAACTTCGGCATCATGGTTTATACTTTGCGCAGAATGAGAAATACTATCGACAATCTTGTAGTACAAAAAGACATCATTGAAGATAGAGTAAAAGGTACAAGTGCTTACCTCTCAAGCTTCTATCTGCATTTCTTGATCGCAAATACAGATTTTATGCGAGAAGATTGCTACAAAATCGTACAACAAGTAGCATTTGAACTAAAAGCTGGCGAGTCATTCTCACAAAAGCTTCAAGAAATTATGAAGTCTGAGCATGGAATCAACTTAGATGTTCCAGAAATGGATTTTGAAGGTATCAAAAAGACTTATCTAAAAGAGATTGATAATGTTTTTGATAGATCTATCAAAGCTTAAGGATTTTCTAGTTTGAAATTTTTTGCCTATGTTATCCTATTGTTGTCTTTAACTACTAATCTTTATGCTTCAGATAAGCTCCCTAACGATATAACAAACGCATTATTTATGTATGATGTTGTTAAGTTTAACTGCGACAAAGTACCTCAAATAGAAAGTGTTTCTAAGGCAACTAAACCTGTTACTAGCCAAGATAAGCAAACTAAAGAAACTGTTATGGCTTCGATTCAAAGTCTTGAATATCAAGCCTGTGGTGAATATAAAAAAGTTACTCTACATTATTTTATTTACGGAAACGATAAACCTGCGAAACTTTACTATTCAATAGGCACTAAGAATGATCCAGCCCCATTAGTTAGAACAATGTTTAGCGGATCCTTCACTTCAGCCTTACTAAAACATGACACCCTTGATAATATACAGAGATACTTATACTCTAAAAGATGTAGCACATCAAAAGAACAGCTTGAACAAAACACTAGCTTTTATGTAGCATCTGTATTAAAAAGAATCTCAACAATATCTAACCACAAAAGAGTTAGTGTGCTTCAGTGGGGTGAAACATGGAATGTAAATGCGTGCAACAAATCATACATGTTTCCTATAACTTTTACAGGAGACGGCGTAGGTGGTACTTATTGGAGCATCGGCAAGGTTACAGAAGAGTAATATATCTAACAATATACTCTTAAATAGATAAAAGCTCTCTAGCATGCTTTAGAGTATTTTCAGAAATATCTATACCACCAACAATTTTAGCAATCTCTTGGATTCGTTGATCTTGATCTAATTCAATAATCTTAGACTCTGTAGTATCTTTAAGGTATTTTTTAGATACATGTAAATGACAATCAGCCTGTGCAGCAACTTGTGCTTGGTGGGTGATACAAAGTATTTGTAACTTTTGTGACAAACTTTTTAGTAGCTTACCGACAATTTCAGCTGTACCACCAGATATACCAACATCTACCTCATCAAAAACTAGTGTAGGATATGATCTTTTCTCAGCTGATACTGCTTGTATGGACAACCCTATACGACTAAGCTCTCCGCCTGATGCAACTTTTTTAACAGGTGCTAGTTGTTCACCCAAATTAAAGTTAATCATAAATTCGCATTTATCAACACCTTTAGCTGTTTTACTATCTAATGGCAAAATCTGTGCAACAAAACTACCTTTTGGTATATTTAGTGATCTGATATTTTTCTCAACCTGCTTTGAAAAATCCTTAGCTGCTTTTTGGCGTGCTTGCGTAAGCTTTGAAGCTTGTGTTAGGTATTCTTGTAAAAGCTGTTGCTCTTTGTCTTTTAGAGCATTTAAGCTATCATTTTCTTGTGAGAAACTTTCTAACTCTGCTTGAAGCTCTGCAATATAACCATACAAATAACTAGGCTCAACTTTGTGCTTTCGTGCAAGATCGTATATTTGTCCCATCCTGGCTTCCACTTGTGCTAACTCTTCTGGGTCTTGCTCTAAAGATCCTAGCTTATTTTGAGCCTCATCATAACCTTCTTGAGCATAAACTTTTGTTTGTGTTATTAGATCCGCAAGAGTTTCAAAAGATTTATCTTCTATAAGTTTTGATGTTTCTTTCTCAAGTTGAGTCAGCATTGAAATGATATTTTCATCATTATCATAAAGTACATTACTGATGTAATTTAAGCTATAGCTAACCTCATCTACACTTGAAAGACTCTTTTGTTTACCTGATAGCTCTTCAAACTCATTTTCATCTAGCTCTAATGCTACAAGTTCATCAAGCTTATACTCTAAAAGTTCTTTTTGACTATTTTGGCTTTCTACTAGTTCTTCTAAGTTTCTTATCTGAGCTGTTATTTTTTGTAGCTCACAAAAATTGTTTGAAACTTTCGTTACTAAACTATCATTACTTGCAAAAGTATCTAACAAGTTTAGTTGAGATTTTGGATTTAATAAATCTTGATGAGAGTGTTGGCTATAGATGTTTATAAGCCTATCTGAAATTTTTTGTATATCGCTTGCTCTGGCTACACTTCCATTTATAAACAATCTACTTTGCTTAGATTTGTTTACAACTCTGCGAAATATACACTCGTTATCATAATCTATAAACAACTCATCAAGTAATTCTTTAGCGCGATGATTGTCTTTTATACAAAATGTCGCGGATACTTCTGTAACATCATTATCATGCAAAAATGACTTTTCAAGCCTTGCACCTAATACAAAGCTAAGTGCATCAAGAAGTATTGATTTACCTGCACCTGTTTCACCTGTAAGTACAGTCATCGCTTTTTTAAAATCAATTTCACTTGACTTGATAATAGCGAAGTTTTTAATAGATAAATGTAATAACATTGAAATCAAAATATACTTTTTTCTGTATGTAAATATATCATGCTTAAGCAGATATACAAAAACCATTTAAAATTACTTGATAAACCCTTGTAGTGATAGTATTTGTCTGTATAATTTTCGGTCTTAATCAGACCATATATTAAAAACGAAATTGAATAACTTCTTTATCAAACCTTATTGTAAAACTTTAAAGACTATTGCTATTTTATTTATGAGCATTGTATTGAGTAGTTGTGCTGCTCATATGGCTATGCCTGTTAATTTAGCAAACAACTCAAATAAAATACCTGTTGAAGGACTTACATTTTCAGCCTTTAGTAATAAATTAAGTTTTGGTCCGTATTATATCACTGATATTAATCGAGGCTGGACTAAAAAGCATGACTTATCAATACTAGGGGATAGTTCTTCAAACACAGAACAGAAATATAATTTTTCAATTAACAAAAATGATCAGCTATTATGGAATGTAGAATGTATTTCAGGTGCATCTTGGAATCAACTTAAGATTGAAAATTTTTTTGGTGGAAGCCTATCTTTTGAATCTTCATCCAACCAACAGTTGATTTGTATCATGCAAAATCATAATAAAACTGCAAAACTTTTCATATCTCAACCTAGTATCAACTCTTCGCTACAAGGTGTTATGACAGATAATGGTACGCAAATTAATGTATCGGGAACAGAAAAGTTTGCCTCAACATCTATTACAATGGGTACTCCGACTGGCTACATATTTTCTATAAATAATAGTCCTATGGGTGCTGTTGAAGTTATAAATGGTGGCAATATTTGGTTTAACAAAACAACTTCTCCAAATACAAGATCCTCATTAGCTACTATATCTGCTGTAATGCTGCTCTATCAGAATCCTAGAAAAAACTCTGAACAAATATAAAAGCAAACCAGTTCCTTTAAACTCCTCATCTACTTATAATAAATCTCATCTTATCTAAGCTATATCTTAACTATAGTTACTATGCAAAAAATATATTTTATGAGTGATTAAAATATATTATACTCTTAGAGTGATTTTGAAACCAAAGGATATAAAAATGCAACTTTCAAGAAGAGTAAAGGCGATGCAAGCCTCTCCAGTTCGTAAACTAGTGCCTTATTCAATTGCTGCTGAAAAAGCAGGCAAAAAGGTTTACCATTTAAACATCGGTCAACCAGATATTAAAACTCCTAACGAGTTTATGGATGCTATCCGTGCTTTTGATAAAGAAACTATTGAGTACGCTGTTTCAAGTGGCGACATAAATCTTATAAAAGCAATTTCAGAATACTACAAAAGGTTTGATATTGACTACAAAGAAGATGAGATATTAATTACAAATGGTGGCTCAGAAGCACTTATCTTTGCAGCAATTGCTCTTTGTAATGCTGGCGAAGAGATTTTAGTTCCAGAACCTTTTTATACAAATTATAATGGCTTTACAACAGCCGTTGATGTAGCTATCAAACCAATCACAACAAAAGCGGAAGATGGTTTTCACCTGCCAAGTAAAGAAGAAATACTAGCTTGTGTAACTCCTAAGACTCGAGCTATCATGATCTCTAACCCTGGTAACCCTACAGGCGTTGTATACTCTAAAGAAGAGCTTGAGATTTTAGCAGAAGTAGCACTAGAAAAAGATCTTTTTATAATTAGTGATGAAGTTTATCGTGAGTTTACATATGATGGTCTTACTTGTACTTCTTTTGGTAATATCAAAAGTGTTGAAGATAGAGTAATAATTGTAGATTCAGTTTCAAAGCGCTACAGTGCTTGTGGTGCTAGGGTTGGTTCACTTTGCTCTAAAAATAAAGAGTTCATAGCTGAAGTTAATAAGCTTTGCCAAACAAGACTATGTGTAGCAACTCTTGAACAAGTTGGCGCAGCAGCATTATATGGCGTAAGTGAAAAGTACTTAAAAGAAGTAAATGAAGAGTACCAAAACCGTCGTGATATAACTTTTGCAGCACTTTCAAAAATGGAAGATGTTGTTTGTGAGAAGCCAACAGGTGCTTTTTATGTGGTTGCTAAACTACCTATAGATAATGCTGAAAAATTTGCACTGTGGTTACTTACTGACTTTGAAGATAATGGTGAAACTGTAATGGTTTCACCGGCAGCTGATTTTTATGCTACAAAAGGTCTTGGTAAAGATGAAATTCGTATAGCTTATATCCTAGAAGAAGACTCTTTAAAAAGAGCTATGGAACTTCTTGATAAAGCAATCAAAGCGTACAATAATCAATAATTTTTTCATTACTTTATCTTAACTTTTTTTTCATCATTATTAAAATAACTCCATTGATTTAACTTCAACTTAAAGCTAGAATCATTATAGCGTACTATCTATATATGACTTTCTTATGATTAAAGGATTTAACAAACTAACTGTTTTTTTATTAACTATTTTTAGTACAAGTTCTATATTTGCTGATAACACGACTAGCGAGAGCTGGAAAAAAGATTATTCATCTCCTAAATATATTAAAGCATCCGAGTCATCAAATGATAGCGATAATGTAAATGAAAACTGGTCTGATGATTATTCGAAGATCAAATATGTAACGGCTTCATCTATTGAGGCTTTAGAAAGTAATATCAGCTCTATTTCACCCAAAGTAAATATTGTAAACAAAATATATTTACTAAAAGATGGGCCTTTAGGCAGGTATGGACCTCTTGGAAGTTATGGGCCTCTTGGTGAAAATGGTGCTGTCCAAAAACTAAAACCATACACTCCCTCCTTAACCTCAACAACTGCTATTATAGATTATTATCGCTCTTTCTTTGGTTCTCTTGATAAAGATGGTCCTCTTGGGTATAAAGGGCCTTTTACAGGAGATAATTACTACAAAGGAGAGTTATTCTTAAAAAATAATTTCGTCGTACATGTTAGAGCTTTAGGACTATGGGGGGTTCTTGGTCCTCTTGGTCCAATTGGGGAGCATGGTTATGATAGAGATAAAAATGGAAACTATATAGCTAATGGTAAAATAGTGACTCAACATACAGTTCCTTATGACTATAATACCTCTAGAACTTTCGATTTATATGAGTTTTATGACACAGATTTTGCTTCTAAGAAAAAGGATTTAGATACATCTTTCTTAACTAACGGCTCAATGAAAGATAAAATTGGTGATGACTACATTATTAATAGTAATCAAAAGCAAATTGTAACCATACTTGTTACACCAAAATACATTTCAAATCGTTTTTATGTAGAATTATATAACGATAAAGATGAGTTGTTGGCTATCAACTAGTAATGAATATGTGAACTTTATTCAGTTTTTAGCTCAAAAAGAATCTGCTTACATAGTAAAAGTCTCAAGCCCAGATAAATCTGATGCATATTCTTTATATGTAACTGGTGGCACTGAATACCTAAATAAATATAATATTTCTGGTGATCATATAATCTCTGAGACTTCGTAACCACTTATTGTTAGTTTTATAATTTTCTAACGAGGTTTATTCCATCACCTATAGATATAATACAACTCTCTACTCTTTTATCATTCTTAATAAAATCATTTAACTCTCGTATAGCCTGTGTTTGTTCATCACTTTGATAAATATCTGCAACCCTGCCAGACCATAAAACATTATCGATAGCTATTATGCCACCTGTATTTAATAACTGTAGGCTACTTTTATAATAGTTAAGATAATTTCCCTTGTCAGCGTCTATATACACAAAATCAAAAGCTTTCTTTTGGGAAATAAACTTCCTTAGTGTTTCCAATGCAGGTGCTATATTGAGATTAATCTTATCAGCTACACCAGCTTTTTGCCAAAAACACTTATATGGCTCGATATATTCATGGCTTATATCGCAAGCCTCTACTCTACCATCAACAGGAAGTGCTTGAGCCATAACTAAAGTACCAAATCCACGAAAAGTGCCAATTTCTAAAATATTTTTAGCTCCAATCATTTTTATAAAGATACTCAGTAGTTGAAGCTGGTTTGGTGAACTAAGCATATTAGAGTATTCATCATTCTTTGCTTTATTAAAAAGTTCTATAGCAATTGAATCTAGGTTGATTGATTTGTCATCAATATATTGATTTAAGTCCTGATTGTTGAATAGTGATTTTATAGACATAAGTGTTTCTCAATTGGAGATTTATGTACTAATTATAACTGATGGTGTATAAAAAAAATTAAAACTAGAATTAAAAGACTAACAATCTATCCTTTTATTGATAGAAAAAGTCCAAAACCAAAAGATAAGAGCATAAACACCCCACCACTCTACAATATTATGGTTAACAGTTGTTTGATCCATAAATATTGACCAAACAGAAAATACTATTGTAACCAGTATAGCTACACGACGCATGATCATAGGTAGCTTATTTACTTTATCTGAGTATTTAAATTCTAAAATTGTATACCAAATCTGGCAAACACTCATAGTCACAAAAAATATAGCTACTCCTTTTAGATGAACTTTCATAAGCGTATTATCACCATCTATTACAGAAGTACCTACTATCAAACCAATACAGCCAATTATAGCTAAAAACAGTATGATTTTACCTTGCTTAATTACTGATTTATTATGATCACTAATCTCTACAAGCCAGTGTTGAATAAAGAAAAATATCACAGCCATTAAAGTAGCTGTAGGGATAAGAACTGCTTTCAACATATAGTTTTCATACGAAGAAAAGCCAGCATGTGTAATATCTGAACATCCAGATATAAACGGATTACATAAAACATTATGGTTATCCCATATCGATAAGAAATAAGTTGCTAAAAATAAAACAGCAACACCAATAGTTGTAAAGGATATAAGTTTTTTTGGATTTAGTTCAGCTTTCATGAAAAATTTTATTATTAATGTTCACCTACTATAAAGTGTAACATGAATTATAAGAAAAAACTTTGTCTATTGAGGATCTCCTGCGCAACGCTCAATTGTAGTTTTTGCCCAAGTTGGGGAGTAAACATAGGCTGTTGGTTGATCTATTTCTGATGCAGTTGGTTCAAAATGATTATTAGTAACATATCCTTTATATGTTTTGCCACTCCACACAAGATAGCCGTCATCATATGCCATATTATCTAAGCTTTGATGAACATTAGCAGCCGCGTATGTAATCGGATTGACACTAATATAGCTATCTTTAAATTTAACAACACAATCGCTTTTAGTTTTATGATGAGTAACAGCTGAGACTTTTGCAACCGGATGAGATGTAGCTGCTATACCCAAATAAGCTTTCTGTGTAAGTCTAGCAACAGCTCTGCAAGAAGCTTCTACATTATAGTGACCTGATGCTACTCCACCAATAAACAGAGTAGCAGAAGCACCTCCACTAGATTCACAATGCACATCTGCTTCTGCATCCATTGCCGCATTTTCTCCCCAATTCATTGCAAACTGCAGCTTTGCTGTTTCTCCTGGTTTTACAGTTATTGGATTGCGAATCAAAAAGGTTCCATCCTTACTTTTTTTATCATCTGCTTCTATAATATAATCTGTGTCTGGTGTTAAATTCTTGAACTCTATAGCTCCATAACGAGTATTCAAAGGACCATTAGGATTTTCTTTCGCCGACGATGAATGCCCTAAAGTAATATCTCCTGAATTATCAACTCTATTAGCATTTGCATTAGCTAATGACAGAGCACCCAAAGTGATAGCTCCGATTATTAATGCTTTATATTTCATAATTACCACCCACCTTTATTTTTGTTTAATTTTATTTTACCCTCACAATAATTAAAACATAAAAAACTAAGCATCGCAACTAAAACACAAAAAATAATTAATTTAAAATTTATGTAAAAAACATATTATTAATATTTATTGGATGTAACCCAAATATTTTACCTTTTTTTAAACTATGCTATAATCTTCGGGTTTCAATTTTAAAAAAGACTAAAACAAAGGATTTATAAGATGCCATTTGTAGTTACAGAAAGCTGTATAAAGTGTAAGTATGGTGATTGCGTAGAAGTTTGTCCTGTAGATTGCTTCTACGAGGGTCCAAACATGCTTGTAATAAACCCTGATGAGTGCATTGATTGTGCCTTATGTGAACCTGAATGCCCTGTAGATGCTATAAAATCAAGTGATGATTTAGGTGATCAAGAAGACATGATTGTTGAGTTAAATCGTGAGTTAGCAGCAGAATGGCCAAATATCGTTGAAAAATGCGAACCTTGTGAAGATGCTGACAATTGGGCTTCCGTCAAAGATAAACTCAAGCATCTTGAAAGATAATTACTCTTAACATATCTAAAATAAATAGAACTTCTTATTTCTAATAATTTTCAAAATTACTATAGCTAAAAAAAGTGTTATAATACTACTTAATTATATTTGTGATGTTCGTATACAAACAGAACGAAAATCACTTGATTTGCTATATAAAAATAAATGGAGAATAACTTAATGAAATCTTTTCTCAAAAAGATTTGGGCAGTATTTATGTGGGCAAGAATGTCAGCTTTTCAGCTTTACTCTCTTGCGGTAATTGGTGGTAGTTGTATATTAATCAATATATTCACCTTCTTTAAACTTCCATTATCTTGGCGGATGGCTGTTTGCTTTGTTTGGACTTACTTATACTGGTTAGGAATGTTAGTATTCCTACAAGTTTTTGTCCGTGTTACAGGCAAAGAAAACATCGATAAAGACTATACATGCATATATGTTTCAAAACACCAATCTATGCTAGAAACATTCATGTTTTATGGCTTTATAGGTAAATGTCATTTCATTATGAAAAAAGAACTTTTCGACGCTCCAATATTTGGTTCTGCAATGAAAAACTTAGGTAGTATTGCTATCGACAGAGATAAACCTAGAGAATCTCTAAAAAAAGTAGTCACTGATGGTAAAAAAAGCCTTGCTGAGGGCGTTAATGTAGTCATCTTCCCAGAAGGTACACGAGTAGAAGTTGGTGAGTACCCTGATTTTCAACGTTCTGCGATGAAGCTAGCTACTGATGCAGATACTTTTATCATCCCAGTTGCTCATAACTTTGGAAGATTTTTTCCTAAAAGCTGGAACGACAATATAAAACCAGGTATTGCTAGAATGGACTTTGGTAAAAGAATAGATCCTAAAGATTATGATTCTAAAAGCCTAACAGCATACTGCCATAAAATAATCACTGCTAAAACTAAAGATTTCAAAGGGTAGTTTTAAGTCTATGAAAAAGATATTAAACTTTTTATTACTTGCAAGAATGAAAGTGTTCACTCTTTATGCTTACATTGCTCTAATGCTGTGTTGTATACTAATGAATGTAGTTGGAGTTTTAGGTGCATCCCTAAGAGTCAGACTTTTTGTATGCTGGTTATGGTCATGTTTATATCGTCTTGGAGTACTTGTAATCCTACAGATTTATGTAAAAATCGAAGGCAAAGAAAATATTATTCCAGATAAACCTTGTATCTATATATCCAAACATCAATCAATGTTAGAAACTTTTGTATTTTATGGTTTGATAAGTAAATGTTGTTTCGTAATGAAACAAGAGCTCTTAGAAAAACCTGTTTTCGGTAAAACAAATAAGTTTGCTGAAGCAATCGGGGTTGATAGAGAAAAGGGGCTATCTGCAATAAAAAAAGTTCTAGAAGAAGGTCAAGATAGAGTAAACAATAAGAAACTTAGTATTATTGTTTTCCCTGAAGGTACTAGAGTACCTGTTGGCGAGTATCCTAAGTTTCACCGTTCTGCAATGAAACTAGCTACAGTTACCAATGTTCCTGTAATTCCAGTTGCACATAATTTTGGCGTTTATTTTGGTCGCAAAAAAGGCGACTTCGTCAAACCAGGTATTGCTAGAATGTCTTTTGGTAAAGCTATTGATCCTAAAGATTATAGTGTTGCTGAGCTTACAGATCTTTGCTATGACCTTATTACAGAAAAAACTAAAGCTTATGGTGGATAGTTAACCCAGCCTAAAATCAACGATTATAGGGTTATGATCAGATATTTTCTGGCAATTTAAAACCTTTGCTTTTTCTAAACACAAATCTCTATATAAAACAAAATCCAAATGGTTTTTTTGAAAAGATTTCACAAGCTCAGGTTCATCTAGAAAAGCTATTTTAAAACCAAACTCACGACAAAAATCTTTAATAAGTTTAACCCTAACTCGATTCCAAGTATTAAAGTCTCCAGCTATTATGATAGGAAGACTTTTTTGTTTAAGACCAATTAGCTCTTTTATCTTTTCAAACTCATACTCATAAATCTTATTACTTTTAAAATTTATTGCATGAATATTTACTACAATTACTTTCTGACCATTTACATCTAAATGACTGATTAATGATGCTTTGTGTGTGTTTATAACTGACTCTTTATGAGTTGTTAAAACTTTAACACTTTTAATTGTAGAAAACTTAGAGACTGTAGCTACCCCGTAATTTTTATTTTTTAAAACTATATTTGACGCGAAATTAACATCAAAAGAATCTATTGGAAAACTAGATTTATCATGATTGACGACCTCTTGAAAACAAAAAATATCTATAGCATGCTTGAAGTAAATGCTCTCGATAAAATCAGTAAAAACTTCTGGTCTTTTATGATCAACCTTAAAAGCATTCCAGCTCATAAGTGAAAAAGTATTTTTACTAGAACTCTCAAACATTTGATAAACTTAAATATCAGCTATATAAATCATTATATATAAAAAAAACACATTAAGAAATTTAGTAATTAACTTAACTGTTGTAAAATTATTGTTATCAAACTTCAATTTAAGAGATTATGTACAGTTTCTCATTACGGATATTACACAAAATATTAGCAATTTTTATAGTTTTACAACTTTTGGTGGGGTTTGGCTTTGAATGGGGACTTTTCGAATCTAAACAAATTATTACTTTACATAAATCTTTTGGCCTCTGTATTTTCTTTATCGTTATTCTGACAATTATCGCAAAGATTGTTAGTGATAAACCACCATATTCACCTGCATTACCATTATGGCAATATATGGTTGCAAAAATCACTCACCTTGGTCTTTACATTTGTATCATGGGTATGTGCTTATCAGGTCTTATAGGATCAATACTAATGGGGTATCCATGGAAAATATTTTTTGTGATACCATTTCCAAATTTTCTACCTACAAACCAAAGTCTTGGTTGGGAAATATTTAGTTATCACAGTGTTTTTGCAACAGCCTTAGGTTTATTAGTCGTACTTCATATCTTAGCCGCTCTTTATCATCAACTTATCTTAAAAGATGGGATTTTATCTAGAATGAAATAGCAAATAAAAATACCCTAATGCAAACTACTTAAAATATTGACTATTCTAAAAAGTCGATATAATATCTCTAGTGAATTTAAACAAAATATATAGTCTAGGAATTTAATACTTATGAAGATGAAAAGAATTGTGTTTGCTGGTGTTTTGGCGGTGTCTGTTTTATCACTAAATAGCTGTTGGTTAATAGTCGCTGGTGCTGCTGGTGCTGGTACTGTTGCTTATGTTCAAGGTAAGTACTCCATGAATCTAAATGGAAGCATTAAAGATTTATATAATGCTGCAATTGAAGCTGCTCAAAGTAATGACAACTATGTTATAAGCAAAAAAACTATTACCCCGACTACTGCTTCTGTTAATGGTAGCACTAAAGTTGACCCTACTGACTTTAGTATAAACATTGAAAAGCTTACAGATAAAGCTTCTAAAGTCACTATTAAATTTGGTACTTTTGGTGATCGTGCTGCCTCTGAAGCTCTTATGAATCAAATCCAAAAAAACTTATCATAATTAAAGTGAGGTTAACCAGATATGAAACACTCTAAAAAATTATTGTCTATTTTAATTTTATGTTTCTCAACACTAGGCTTAAATAGCTGTATTGTTGCTGCTTTAGTTGTTGGTGGTGGTTCTGTAGCGTATATTGATGGCGAATACTCTATGAATATGGAAGGTAATTATAAAGACATCTATAAGGCTGCTCTAAAAGCTGTAAATGATAATAATGACTATGTTCTTGTATCTAAAAGTCTAAGTACGGATGGTTCTCAAAGTAGTGCTGACATAGATGGTGCAACAAAGATTGATAGTACTAGTTTTACTATTAAAATATCTTACTTAACTGACAAAGCTTCAAAAGTGACTATAAAATTTGGTACTTTTGGTGATCAAGCTATGTCTACAGAGTTAATGAATCAGATTCAAAAAAATGCTAGCTAAACAAACAAAATGAAACTTGTTAAAAAAGCTTACTTATTCTTACTTATCCCATTGTTTGTTTTACCTCTAAACAGCTGTTTTCTTGCTGCAGTATCTATCGGTGACCAGACTACAAACTACATTGATGGTGTTTACATTATGGAGATGCAAGGTAGTTATAAAGATATATATAACGCTTCTATAGAAACTCTTGGCAATAAAAACAACTATAAATTAGTAGGTTCTACCAATAGCGGTGAAAATGCTCTTATTGAAGGAATAACTAAAACAGACCCTACTGACTTTTATATAAAAATCGAACCAACATCAAAAGATACCTTCTTGATGACTATTAAATTTGGTGAGTTTGGTGATCAAGCAAAATCTTCAACGTTGATGGATAAAATCCAAGAAACTTTAAACCGCAATATTCCCAACATAAACTATAATGAAGAAACTTAAATTTCTCTGTCTAGCACTATTTGTAACTACTATGCTAAACAGCTGTGTAGTAACAGCATTACTAATAGGCACTGCTATCGTAGCTGGTGGGGCTGTTTATTATATAAACGGTTACTACATAATAGAAGTACCTAAAGATATTCGTACAGTATATAATGCTACTATTAAAGCAATACAAACAAATAATGACTATAAGTTAGACAGTCAAACATACTCTTCTAAAAAAGCTTATGTCGTTGCGAACCTTGGTTCTGAAAAGGTATATATAACTCTGTCAGATCTTGATGGTAAATCAACAGAGATAAAAATTAGGGTAGGTACTCTAGGAGATGAAGACAAATCTGCTAAGTTAGCAAACTTAATTACTAAAAATATTACATAACTTATAATATTTATATATATATCTGGTTTACTGTTTTTATATTTAAGCTTTGAATGTATAATCTCTGCATACAAACCTTATAGTAGCATCCTATGAGTAACAAAGTTTTCGATACATATTATAAAAACAACCGACACATATGGGTGCTTGTGTTTTGTGGTGCTCTTTTAGGCGTTATTGTTGGCCTTGTTGGCACATCTTTCCAATTATTGTTAACAGCTATAGGCGATAGTAAAGAGTTCTTATTTTCTCTATGTGGCGATAATATTTATTTACAAATTATTGTTTCTATTACCATAACTATGAGTATGGTATTTATATCTCTATACATTGTAAGAAAATTTGCTAAAGAGGCTGGTGGTAGCGGTATACAGGAAGTCGAGGGTACCTTAAAAGGCTGCCGTAAACTTAGAGCTCGCGTTGCTCCTGTAAAGTTTGTTAGTGGCCTTTTTTCTTTAGGGTCAGGTCTAAGCCTTGGTAAAGAAGGTCCATCTATCCATATTGCTGCTGCTGTAGCTCAACTCTTTGTTGATAAATTTAAACTAACTAAAAAGTACGCTAATGCCCTTATTTCAGCAGGTGCTGGCGCTGGTTTAGCTGCAGCATTTAATACCCCGATTTCAGGTATTCTTTTTGTTATAGAAGAAATGAATAGAAAGTTCAGGTTTAGCGTAACAGCTATTAAATGTGTGATTATTGCCTGTATTGCAAGTACTATTGTTTCTAGAGCAATTATAGGCAACCCTCCTGCTATACGCATAGAAACTTTCTCAGCGGTTCCTCAAAACACTCTTTGGTTGTTTATGGTTCTAGGTATACTTTTTGGGTATTTTGGTTTGATTTTTAACAAACTTATAATAAAAGTCGCAAACTTTTTTTCTGAAGGGTCTCGCAAAAGATATTGGGTTTTAGTAGCTATTGTTTGTATAATTTTTGGTATCGGCGTTGTACTATCACCAAACTCTGTAGGTGGTGGTTATATCGTTATAGCAAACTCTCTTGATGATAATGTCCCTATAAAAATGCTAGTTGCTTTGTTTGTGCTGAGATTTATTGGTGTGATATTTTCTTATGGTACTGGCGTAACCGGTGGTATTTTTGCACCAATGATTGCTCTAGGTACTGTTTTTGGACTAGCTTATGGAATGGGTGTAAACGAGCTATTTCCTCAATATAATGTAGAAGCAGGTGTATTTGCAGTTGCCGGTATGAGTGCCCTATTTACAGCTACAGTAGGTGCTCCTTTAACAGGTATAATACTTGTGGTTGAAATGACTTGGAACTACCAATTGCTGCTTCCTTTAATGATAACTTGTTTTAGTGCATCCATGCTGACATATATTCATCATCAAAAACCTATCTATGATACTCTTCTAAGAAGAACTATTTCTAACGAAAGAAAACAACAGGTGAAAGAAAAAAATGAGCGAAATTCAAAAGCATCTACAGAACCTAAAGAAGACTCTCTCGGCGAAGAAAAAATATAATCATGTAATTTCATTAATGCACTGGGATCTTGAAACAGAAGCTCCTAAAAACTCTGTAAATACCACATCTGAAGTTATTGGTTTTTTTAGTGAAAAAATTTATGAATTGACTAATAACAAAGATTTTATCAAAAGCTTAAACATTTTAAATGCAAACTCTTCCAAGCTTAATGATGTAGATAAAAGAATAGTATATCTGGCAAGTAAAGAGCAAAATAAATTATGCAAAATTCCAAAAGATACGTATGTCGAGTACAATCAACTTATTTCAAAGGCTCAAAACATTTGGGCTGAAGCTCGCCAGGAAAATGACTTTGAAAAATTTGCTCCATACTTAGAAAAAATCATCGTATATAAAAAGAATTATGCTCTTTTAATCGGAGACCCAAATCACTCGTATAATGTTGTACTTGATGATTATGAGGAGAATATGACTGTAGAAAAACTTGAACTTTTCTTTAAAGAATTGAAAGCCAAGATTGTGCCATTATTAGAAAAAATCAAAAAATCTCAGCAGGTCGATATATCATGCCTAACTAAAAGTTACGATATAGAGGGCCAAAAGAGCTATTCTAAAAAAATAGCTAAACAATTAGGTTTTAACTTTGATAGTGGTTTACTTAAAGAAAGCGCTCACCCTTTTACACTAAACTTTAACAAATATGATGTGCGTATGACTACCCGTTACATTGAGGATTTATTTAGCTCATCACTATTTAGTACAATTCACGAAACAGGCCATGCCCTTTATGAACAAAATATCGGAGATGATATCTATAATACGGTATTAGGAACTGGTGTGAGTCTTGGTATACATGAATCACAATCCCGCTTCTATGAAAACCTAATAGGTAAAAACAAAGCTTTTTGGCTAAAAAATTATAATGAGTTACAAACTATATTCCCAGAAAATTTAGCAAACACAAATGTTGAAGAGTTTTATAAAGCTGCAAATTTTGTAGCTCCTAGCTTAATACGCGTAGAAGCTGATGAGCTAACTTACTCTTTGCATATACTTGTACGTTATGAAATTGAAAAAGAAATTTTTGAAAAAGATATTCCTGTAGCTGAACTACCAAAACTATGGAATGAAAAGTACGAAAAGTACCTAGGTATAACGCCTGATAATAATACTAACGGCATACTTCAAGATGTGCATTGGGCTGCTGGACTTTTTGGCTATTTTCCAACTTATGCTTTAGGTAGTGCTTATGCTTCACAATTTTTCTATTATATGAATAAAGAATTTGATGTAAACAAATCTATAGAAGATGATAATTTACAACCAATTCTTACTTATCTTACAAAACATATTCATCAGTATGGCTGTCTAAAAAAAGCTGATGAACTTGTCAAAAACATGTGTGGTGAACAATTAAATTCAGACTATTATATAAACTATCTTGAAAATAAATTTTCTGAAATATACCGTTTATAAAACAGTATCAAAACTTGAATAAAAAGATAAAAATACATAACATATAATCAAAACATAGATGACTTCTAACAAGGACAATAATATGAAAAAACTACTTTTATGTACAATACTAGCAACAACCTCTATCTGCTTCGCTGCTGAAACTCAACAAGATATATCGATAGATATGCCAACAAGCGCATCAAGTGTCAACACACAACAAGTTACTACCAAAAAAGCTCCAAAAACAATGGATGCTATGCCAATAAATAAAAACTTTGATAAAAATGATGTGCAACCAATTGATCAGCCAAAACAACCAGAACAATTGGTTGGATCAAATTCAGCAACCTGGACACCAAAATATTTGGAGATTAAAGGTTTCAAAAACTGCTTAAGTGTACAAGAGTATCGTGGTTGGGAAGGTTACTGTATGCCAGATAAAAAACTTGATAAATGTGCTAAAGACTCTTGGAAATCTTTACAAAAGATGAATTTAGTACCTTGTGCTAAAAGCCAATAATATTATACTTTATAACCTCTAATCTTAAGAAAGATGGTTTTGTTTTATTTTAAATCTATATACCATCAGTATTATAATTCCTACAAATATTGGCAATAATACTGATGGAAAGAGCATTAACGTGTAGTTATTTCCAGAAATTTTAACCCATAGTACGCCAACAGCATTACCTAAAATAAATACTGTCATACATGTAAAATAAAAAGGTATTTTCCAGATATTACTTTTATCTCCTTTTAAAACCTTACCTATCTCGATACCAAAGTCCGTAGTAGTCCCTGTCATATGAGTTGTACGTGCAAAACCCCCAAAAAAAAGTGTAGTAAAACTATTTTGCATTCCCATTGCCATAGCTAAGAATAGATCATCAATAACTCTAGTGTTGCTAAAAACATCTATTAAAATCGTTCCTGTAAGCATAATAGCACTTTGTAGCACAAGTGATTTTGTATGGTTTTCTGAGACTACATAAGCAGGTGTTTTTATTATCGCACCATTGATAGCTGAACCTATAATAAAACCACAAACCAATACTGCTACTTTATATGCAAAAAGTAAATCCGCATCAGCTATACTATGCCCTAAAATTCTTAAGTTACCTGACATTACTGCAACACTGGCACCAAATGAATTATATAAAACAACACTATCAACCCAACCTGAGTTAAATATCAATATAACAGTTATAAAATATGTAAAAGCTAATCTTTTTGTGAACATTTTCTAAATTTTAATATTTATTTTAAGAACCATTATATAGTTTTTCTTTTTAATTATCCTATCTTTTCATACAGTGTGGGGCTACAATAAATAACAAGCTATAAGTAAGAAAGATATATCTATGAGCTCTATAGAAAACTTAAAAAAACGTAAATGTGTAAGAGAGTTTACACCTAAAAAAATCTCTCAAGATACTTTAACTAAGCTACTTGATGCTGCTAAATGGACACCTTCTAGTAAAAATACACAACCATGGAAAATAGCTGTAGTTAGTGGTCAACGAAAAGTTGAACTTATGGAAAAAATTCTTCAAGCTTGTGATAACAGAGAACCTCCTCGTATGGAATACGACTACGATGGTCCGACTCTGGAAGGTGAACGAAGAATAAGAGCCGTAAAATGTGGTGAAGCTCTATATGGTGCTCTTGACATAAAAAGAGAAGACAAAATAAAACGCATAGAACAATGGAAAAAAAATTATCTTTCTTTTAACTCTCCAACAGCTATATTTATATTTGCATACCCTAATACTGGAATAAGTGGATACATGGACTGTGGCATGCTTATCCAATCAATAATGCTTGCTGCTTGTGAGCTTGGCTTAGCTACTTGTCCTCAAGCTTCTCTTGGTCACTATCCAGATATAGTAAAAAAAGAACTTGGTGGCTATGATGACTACACTTTACTATGTGGTATTGCCATTGGTTATGAAAATAAAGATGCTCCTGTAAATAATTATAGAACTACTAGGGAAAATTTAGATAATATTGTTACATTTTTTTAAGGATAAGTTATGTCTCAATCGCAAATTAGTAAAGATATTATAGAAGGCACAAGGTACTTTGTTAGACTTGTCGAACAAGGATCATATTCTGCTGTTAAAAGCTACTATATGGTTGAACTTAACACTATAAAAGCAAAGATTGAAATATTAGAAAAATACCTTAACATAAAACTTATACAAAATATTCAAAATAAAATTTCTGCAACAACTAACGGTATTAAATACTATCATTCTTGTAGTCAACTTCTAAAAGAATTTGAAAACACTATAAGTGGCATAAAACACAATGGTTTTAAAGAAAAACCTTCTTTAAAACTTTTAGGTTCACCGATATTTATTCAAAATATGATCGACGATGTGATACCTTCTTTAGAAGAACTGGGTGTACAAAACTGTAACTACATTCTAAATGATTATTTGCTTGATAGTCTATCTGGTTTTGAATATCAACTTGATAAGTATGATGTGATTCAATTATATACAAAACACCTTGACTATATCTCTTCTGATGACTGGATAGTATGCTCTACTCTTGATTCAGCCAATATAAAAGCAAAAATTTATGCATCTAATGACTTTATTGAAAAAAATTCTTTAAACACAGACATAAATAATTTACAAAATATGCCCTTAATATTCAATAATTATGATTTCACATATAGAATACTAAACTATATTCATAATGATGAAAAATATGACTTTGCTTTTGATAATGTGAAATATGCCGTTGATAATCAACTGCATAAAGCAAAGCTAATACAAAAAGGACTTGGCATAGGTTTTATGCCCTACTCCCATGCTAAATCATTATCCTTATCAGAAAAGAATATATCTGCTATAGATAATGTCGAAGCCTATTTTTACATAGAGCCTCAGTTGATACTTATAAATAAAAACTCTAGGTTCTTAAAAGAACTTGTTAATGCAATAAGACCTGTGGTTAAAAAATGGATTGATAATACATCTATTATCACGGAGGAATATGCAAACATAACTAAAAAAAGTAATTAATAGCTCAAACGTAGTTTTATACTTTACTCCACGCATCACTACTATATTTACCATCTGGTGAGTATGCTTCTAATGGGCAAAGACTAGATTCAGGCCCAATCTTACATCTATAAACCACATTTCCTATAGCTACAGTTGTTCCACCCACATAGTTTTCATGTCCATTAGGATAAATATATTCTGCTCCTTGAGGTTTATATTGGTTTTGACCCGTGTTAGTTTCTTCGAGGTGAGAGATATCTGACGTTATATCACTCCAAGCCTGGTAGCCTTTATCTCCTGTAGGTGAGTATATAATATTATTACATAAAGTTTCTTTACCATCTATGCACTCAAAAGTTCTATTATCACCAGCTTTTACTACCCTATTTGGTTTATAGTCACCTATTCCCTCTGGATATGTTGGTGTCTCATCATCTAATATGATTTTTTTATACTCTACTTTTTTAGCCGTATTATTTTTATTAAGCTCTTGCCATGCAAGGTATCCATGTAAACCATTTGGAATGTATGAATTATTGTTACATAAATCTATTAAATCTGCCGATAAACACTTGTATTTTTTACCTTGAAACTCGATTATTGTATTTGCAGTATAAGTCCCTAGTTTATATGGATAGTTAATAATTCCCGTATCTATAGTTCTTTCATAACTATTTTCTGTTACAACTTTTTTGGGTTTAGGCATGCTCGTAACTTGCCCTTTAACTTCTGGCAAAATTATACTAGCTATAATTTTAGTCATAGACCAAGGTTGATGAGAATAATTCTCTGTTAGATCTCCCTCTTTTATATTAGTTGCATCAAAGTCCATATTCCATAATGCAAACCCTCCAAAAGAAGCGTTATATTTTTCTGCATCCTTAACAACATTATCTATATCTTCTGGGTTAAGCATATAAACCTTACCTTTAGCTGTAGCACCTTCAGTTGCTGGTATCAAAAGAACAAGCTTCTTAGGAGATATTATAAGTGCTGTTTGCTTATACTTGGTCAGATTTGCATCATACCCTTCTTGTGTTGTTATCGCCCAAACTAATGATGTTAAAAACTTACTATACTGATCTCTTGGTGTTATTTTTTGATATTCTTTATTTTGGTTTTTATATGGGCCAAGAATCCCTTCTTTAACTTCTTCTGAATAAGTTTTTAGAAAAATATAATCTATACTGTTCATACCTATTTGGTTTAGCAACTCTACATACTTATGGTTTTCAAAAGTATTTTCTTTTAAGTCTTTATTTATAGATGCTATAACATACTGCCAATTAGGAGAAAATGTTAGCCAAAACTTATCTGTATCTTTCCTATTTTTAGAAATATTTGCTACTACTTTCTTTATTTTTTTTGTAGCTATATTAACCAATTCATCTGTTTTAGGAATATCTGAATATCCTAAATCAAAATTTATACCATCAAAACCATACTCTTGTATTACTTTTTCTATGCTATCTAAATCTATAGTTTTCCAATTTATATGTGAAAATTTACCTCCTACAGATATTACTACATGCTTTCCTTTAGAGCCCATATACTTGGTAAACTCTTTAACTTCTTCTGGTGTATACTCTTTTTTAGAGTTTCCATTTTCTCCATCAAAAGTTAATCTAAACCCTGAACTATTAGTATATGTCAAATAAGCAGCTATTATTGTGTTGTACTTACACACATCAGGATATTTATCACAGTATTCTTGATCCTTTGGCATTTTAATATCTATTGGTGTGCTATTTATTTGTTGTCCTGAAACATTATATGAGCTATTTCTCCCCCATAATGATAAATAACCAGCAATAACTGGACCAATTAAGTTTTGAGACTTAGGAGTACAAATATTGTTATAAATACAATCCTCTAAAGATTCAGCAAATGCTCCTGCCTTATGTTTTTTATCTCCATATAAGTCAGATGCATAATCCGTATTTAAGGACCACCCCACAATACCTGTAAATCTTGGCTTATGTTTAAGTAACTCTAATTGGGGTAACATTAATGACACTGCAGCCTCTGTTGATAAAGATTTAGATCCATCTCCACCTGGATGATATATAGTGTTTATACCACCAGCTGTCGCATTTGTAGGTTCTTCTATCAATATTCTTGTTTCTAGTGGAATTTTAGAGTTTTTAATTATTTTACTATAACTTTCAGCAATATAGTTTGGATCATATTGAGGGTAAATATTATATTCTTGTAAAAATAAATAACTAATATTTCCTGATTGAATAGCCATATCATAATCATTACTTCTACCAGTAGTTACAAGCTTATAGTCATTAATTTCTGGTTCTGCTGCTATTATTAGATTAGGATCAATTTCTTTAATTTTACCTGTCAAATCGTTAATAAAAGATGCTGAGGTATATCTTCTTATACTAAACTCAATACCATCAAGATTATATTTTTTAAGAAATTTTACTATATTTGCAGCTAAAGTATTTATTTGCTTTGTTGTTATTGATTTTCCTAATATTTTCGGATCTGGATCATTAATTTTAACACCTGGATGAAAAGTGTTTGGACTACCTCCAACACCTAAAAATACTTTTAAACCTAAACTCTTTGCTTGACGTATCTTTCCAATAGCCGTTTGCATGCTTAGATTAGAGTTATTACCTGATAAATTAAAACCTATATCTGTCCCATAAACCTCTCCAAAACCAGCTATAATCAAATTGTAACCATCTTTTTTTACTTTTTCGATATTTACTCTTGTAGCTGATCCTGGGGTTCTTATATCTAAAAAACCACCTAAAATACGATCTGGCATCGAATTGGTTTTTTCAGTTTTAATTTCATCAACTTTTTTAACTTCTTCTGCTATTAAGCTTGTTGATGTTAAAATAAATAAAACTAATAAAAGTTTATTAAAATATTTCATATGTTTTCTTTATATCTTAATAAGAGTTAGATACTAGAAATTTTAGCTTACATATCTTTTTTTTGATATATAACTTACTATTTTTTTCAATTTTTTATTTTACTTAAGTATTGAGTTTTATTACTTGCTACTGTTATTTGAGACTATACTTATTTACATATACTTTTTATTTTTAATAAAAAAGCACTCTATTTAATAGAAATAAAATATTACAACTTTCTTACATTAAAAATTAATTAAACATCTGTAAAATATATAGCTTATTCCAACTATCTAATTCTTTTTACAAAAAATCCTACAAAGCTTTAATTACTTAACTTTTTTAGCTGTAAGCCTTATCTTTATAATTAAATTTCTTATTATTTTTAGTAATAAACTATGATTTTTAAGATTAAAAAAATAATTTTATATAAATATTTAAAATATATATTTAATTTTATTAAATATAATGTTACTATAATTACATACTATAAATATTAAATAGATTTTAAAAGGGACTTAACAATGAAAAAACTTACTATTATAACAATGCTTTTAACAACTATTCTTACAACAACTGCTTTTGGTTATAATGTTAATCAAGTAAGCACATATAATTCAAATATATCTACAGCTGCTCCTATAATGGATTTTAGTTAAACCCACTATTTATATTCAACTCTTATTTCAGCACAACCTTGTTTAGGGTTATATCTATCAAAGATATAATATATGTTTTTTGACCTTAAATAGTTTAAAAGAGCAGCAGATATAATGCTTACTAAATGGATGGTAAATCATACTTTTTTATAACTCAAATACTTTTCATTGCATTAATTATAGCTTTTTTAGTTATTTGTTCTAATGTAAGTATTTCATCTATAGTTGAATTAAGAGGTGGGAGCCAATAAACAGTATTTCCAAGAGGTCTTAACAATCCCCCTAGCTTCAATGCTTCTTGATATACTTTAAACCCAAACCTATCTATATCAGTACCTAAGTCAGCGGCTATTATACCACCCATATTTCTAATGTTTTTTATAAAGCCAGTCTCTTTTTTAATACGTTCAAAACTTTGTGAAAATTGTTGTTCTAATTTACTAATATTATCTAATATTTTTTCATCTCTATATATGTCTAATACAGCATTAGCAACAACAGCCCCTAAAACATTACCACTATGAGTATGAGAATGAAGAAATGCTTTTGATATGCTGTCATCATAAAATTGATCATAATACTTATTCTTAGTTAAAGTCACACTAAAAGGAATTACTCCAGAAGTTAATCCTTTGGAAATGCATAGAAAATCTAATTCAAAACCATCCAAATACTCATAAGCAAAAAGTTTACCTAATCTACCAAAACCTGTCATTATTTCATCAAAAATGACATATATATCATTTTGATTACACCATTGACATAATTTACTTAAGTAATCTTTGCTATACATCATCATTCCTCCAGCACCCTGACATATAGGCTCAACAATAAGGGCATTTATACTTTCTTTATTCTCTTCTAAAATACGCTTAGATTTTAGCCAATATGCATCGGCATTATTCCATAAAGGGTCATTTTTACCCGTAATGTATGGGATATCTTCTAAGATAATACTTTCAAATAAAAACTGAGAGTATGGTTTTGAATACAAGCCACAATCGCTTACACTCATTGTTGCTAGTGTTTCTCCATGGTATGAATTTCTTAAGCAAACAAATTTTGTCTTATTTTTTTGACCTTGGAAGCTTCTAAGGTGTATAGTCATTTTCAATGCTATCTCAACAGCACATGATCCATCGCTTGCATATAAAGTCTTATCCATATTAGTAAATTTGCAAATTCTTTGGCTAAATCTATCAATCTCGCTGTTTTTTGTATTAGCAAAAATTGTATGCTCATATTTATCTAACTGATTTTTGAGCTTATTAACTATATAAGGGTGTCTATGCCCTAACGACTTACACCACCAGCTTGAAATTGCATCAAATATTTTTTTATTGTCATTCGTATAAATATATCCGCCTTCTGTTTTTGAAATATCTATTGGAAGGCATTGCTCAAAATCTTTCATTTGAGTACATGGATGCCAAATATTAGTGCTATACATTAATGTAAACCTTTTGTATAGATTATGGTTGACATACATTGTAACCAAAAGATATGATTATATGCAACATAATAAACCACATTTCAAAAATGAATATCCAGCAGTTAAAAAACATATACAATAAGCCTCTCTTAGATTTAATACATCAAGCCCAAACAATTCATAAACAGAATTTCGATAATGATATTGAGTTATGCTCATTAAAAAGCATCAAAACAGGTGCTTGTCCTGAAGACTGTAAATACTGTCCTCAAAGTGGACATTACAATTCAAGTATAGAAAAGCATAGATTACTCGATAAAGAAGAAATCCTTGAGGAAGCTAGAAAAGTTAAAGCAAGTGGCTCTAGAAGATTCTGTATGGGAGCTGCATGGAAAAATATCCCTAAAAAAGATTTACCTAAAATATCTGAGATAATAACTAGTGTTAAAAATCTAGGGCTTGAAACATGCGTTACTCTTGGGTCACTCAACCAAGAAGATGCTGTAGAATTAAAAAATGCTGGTTTAGATTACTATAATCATAACCTAGATACCTCTAGAGAATTCTATCCTAAGATAATCTCAACTCGTAAATTCGATGAGAGAATAGAAACAATAAGAAATGTAGCTAATGCCAATATAAATGTCTGTTGTGGAGGTATTTTAGGAATGGGGGAATCTATTGATGATAGGTTAAATTTATTAATAGAATTATTAAACCTGCCGTCCATTCCTCAAAGTATACCAATAAATACACTAATACCTGTTAAAGGTACGCCTCTAGGAGATAGGTATACTAAAGCACAAATTGATAATATTGATTTAGTAAGATTTATAGCTTTAACAAGAATCTTATTTCCCAAAGCTCGACTTCGTCTATCTGCAGGAAGAGAAGATATGTCTATTGAAACTCAGACGCTTTGTTTTACTGCTGGTATTAACTCTATTTTTTATGGTAATAAATTATTAACTGAAAATAATGCATCTATAAACTCTGATGATTATTTGATTCAAAGGCTTGGCTTATCGATAAGTCCTATGGCATAAATAAAATGGATTTTTTAGAAGAAAAATATAAGTACTATTTAGAAAAAAATTTAATTAGAAATCAAAATATCTCTAATAACTGTAAATCAAACATCGATTTTACTAGTAGTGATTATTTAAATATAGCTTCATCTAAAAACCTAAAAAAAAGCATTTTAAGTGGTTTTGAGAAATATGGTTTTGGTAGCAAAGGTTCTGCAGCTGTATGTGGATATAACGATAGTACAAAACACTTTGAAGAAAAATTTGCTAACTTTGTTGGTTACCCTAAAGCTATCTTTTTTAATTCAGGTTATATGGCCAATTTAGCAATTTATGCTACATTATTTAATGAAAAAAATACCCTTTTTGCAGACAAATTTATACATGCTTCTACTATTGATGGTATAAACCTATCAAAAGTAAAACTCAAAAGATACAGACATCAAAACTATAATCATTTACTTAAAATATACGATCAAAATAGTTACATTGTTACAGAAGGTGTTTTTAGCACTACTGGAACTATAACTAACCTAAAAAAGATTTTTGAAATCTCTGATAATAAAATAATAGTTGATGAGGCTCACAGTTTAGGCGTGTTAGGTAATAATGGGCGAGGATTAATAAATCATTATAATTTGAATTCGAATAACTGTCCTATTGCTATTTATCCATTAGGTAAAGCTTTTGGAGGAGTTGGCGCTGTAGTCTGCACTACATTAGAAATAGCTAATTATTTACAGCAATTTGCTAGAAGTTATATTTATACTACAGCTATCCCTCCATTGATTTTAGAGGCCTCTATAGCTCAGTTAGATAATTTAGCAGAAGCTAATCAGCAAAGAGAAAATCTACGGAATAATATCCTATATTTTAATAAACTATCCAATGAAAGAAACTTGCTACTAGCTTCAACAGATATTTCTCCTATTAGAAGCATAATCATCAAAGAAAATGATTTAGCTCTACAAATAAAACAAGAACTTGAAAATAATAGTTTAAAAGTATCTTGTTTTAGATATCCTACCGTGCCTCAAAATCTAACAATGTTACGTTTATCAATTCATGCTAATAATACTTTTAGTGAAATCGAAAAAGCTATAAATATCATAACTAAATTTTAAGAAAAAAAATGAATAAATACAAAAAGATTAAAGATAATTTTTCAAATACAGATTCATATACTAAAAATGCTATAGTACAAACAAATGTGAGAGAAAAGCTTATTACTAAATGCCTAAACAACCTGAAAAAAAGAAATATAGAAAATGTTTTAAACATAGGTGTTAGAGATATAAGCGAGCCTATAGAATTACAAAGTAGATTTTTAGCAAAAAAAATAGATGTTATAGATTTAACTCTCGAAAATATCTCTGAGCAAACTAAAAACAAAAATATTACTTTTCATGAGTTAAATTTTGATAAAGATTTAAATAAACTAACTCAAAAATACGATCTTATATTTTCAAATATGTCTCTTCAATGGAGTAAAGATTTAAATAAACTACTAGAAACCCTAAACCAGAGGTTAAATGAACAATCTATGTTTGCCTTTAGCACTCTTCTTGAAAAGAATTTTCATGAATTATCAGGTATATTCCGCATTAATAAAATGCTAACAAAAGAGAGCATCCTAAATTTAATGAAAAACAACGGTCTAATATGTCTGCATGAAGAAAGTTATTTTTACAAATTAGATTTTAATTGTTTTAGTGATCTTAGAAATCATTTTAAGTCTACAGGAATCACAACATATACAGGAAAAAACTCTAGCTCTAAGGCCTTTAGTGTTCGTAATCTAATTAAAAATAAGTCTATATATAGTTTAACTTACCATGTAGGTATATTTATATGTTATAAAAATAAGGAGTTTAAATGAACAAACTATTTATAATAGGGACTGATACAGAAGTTGGTAAAACATTTGTTTCCGTAAATTTAATTAAAGCTTTTAACTATCTCCATATTAATTCAAAGTGTTTGAAACCTGTAGCCTCAGGTAAAAAAGATAATTCTATTTTATGTGAGGATGTTGAAGATATTATTATTGCGCATAATAATGAATACTTACCCAAAGATCTAAACTTATATTCTTTTGATCAGGCTATTGCTCCTCATATAGCAGCAAATTTAAACAATAAACAAATAGATTTAAATCAATTAGAGAAATTTGTAGTAGAAAACTATTCAAAAAACTACGATATATTAATGATTGAAGGTGCTGGTGGTTTACTAACTCCATACTCTAATAAAATAACTCAACTTGATCTAATAAAGAAACTAAATATCCCTGTTTTATTAGTATCTAATATTCAAGTTGGATGTATTAATCATACTCTTTTAACTATTAATGAGTTAAAAAAACACAATATAAAATGTATAGGCTGGATAGCAAATGAATATAAACAAACTAAATATACAAACGAACAAATAACTACGATTGAAAAATTTTCAAATATGAATTGTTTAACTAAAATTAAAAAAGATGCTAATTATTTAGATTTTATAGAGCTTTCTAAAAAACTAATTTCTCCAGAAGAAAATAAAAATTGCTGATTATTTTTTTCTACTATTATTTCTCCTATATCTGATAAACCAACATATTTACAATTTTCTAACTTTTGGTTTCCAACCATTATGGTAAACTTTTTATCTTTTATATAGTTTAATTTTTCATACTCATCTTTAAAAAAGATAAAACCTTTTTTATAAAACAAACCTATATCTTTTTTTATTGTTTCTATGAGTTTAATTAATAATACTGTTCTATCTATATGCTTTGAAGATTCTCGTTTTAATGAAGTCCATTCGCGTTTGATATTATCATTTTTTTGCATATTAACATTTAACCCAAAAGCAATATGTAAAATAGATTCATTATTGATTTCTCCACTAATATTTATAATGACTCCGGCAACTTTTTTATCATTTATATAAATATCATTTGGCCACTTCAGTTTTACATCAAAATCTAAGTCTTGTAAAACTTTAGCAATACTAATTGCTATAATAAGAGATAGACCTGAAAACTTTGATATATCAAAAGATATATACTCTACAATAGTACAGTATAGATTTTTGCCAAATGGCGATACCCATTCTCTATTAAACCTTCCATAACCTTTAGTCTGATGCTCAGCTAAAATTATAGTATTTCCTAAAAAACTATTTTGATGCTTTATAGCATAGTTAGATGTTGAGTCTATACTATGAAAATAAATAACATTTTTGTATTTTTCAATAATATTATCAATATCTAATAAATCTAATTTTTCTTGCAACAAATAACCTTTTTTAGTTGAAGATAATATCTCTAGCTGATACTTATCATTTAGTAACTTAATATTTTTAGATATTGCTGCTCTACTTATGTTAAGTTTCTCACCAATTTCTGCACCGCTTATGTATTCATCACTTTTTAAGAAATTAAGTATTTCTAATTGAGTTTGATTCATTACATATTTTCCTTAAGTACTATATCTAGTTATTTTAACATTTTTCAAACTCAAAGTTTTATTGCTTTTATAGTCGCTAAAGCCATGTATTTCCTATCATTTATGCCAAACTATTTTATTCTATTTAGTGTTATTTTTTTGTTTTATTTGAGTTGTAATACACTCTACTGATACTATACAAGTATAATCATAATTGTCTGTTACTATTTTCCCAAGATGTTTTAAATATGAAAAAGACTAAATATTATTGTTTTTAAATTTTACCAAAAAAATACTATTTTTATCATAAACTATTATTTTCTTTAATGCTTTAAGGTTTTTTTACATCTATATATAACTTTTTCTTATATAGACTATAAAAACTATCTATTTAACATTTTAAAGGTTCCATGAGATACTACAATCACAAAAAAAAACAATAAATATAAAACCGTCTAAAGGCAATTAAAATGAAAAAAATTATATCTACAATTACACTAATAACTACTGTATTATTTACTACAACTGCTTTTGGTTATAATGTTAATCAAATAAGCACATATAACACAAATATATCTACAGCTGCTCCTATAATGGATTTTAGTTAAAACTCTTATTTATATTCAACACCTATTTCAGCATAATCTTGTTTAGGGTTATATCTATCAAAATCTGCGATATAGGCTCTCTCTCTAGAAGTATCATCCCAAATATCTTCCCACTTATCAAAAATAGCATCAGGAACATTTTCAGATAGTTTATAAATTTCATGATTCAAATTTATAACAACGGAATTTAGTCCTAGAGGTGTTTCAAATGATTCATCTACTTCATAGCCTATAAGTAAAGTATAAGGATCATCACAGTCACCTTCATACTCATAATATACAGATATAATATCTTGTGATAGGTTTTTACCCTGTAAATATTCTAAAACCTCACTATTAGAAAATAAATCCCATGCTTGTTCTAAAAGATCTTCTCTATCATTAGAAACTTTTGTAGATACTCCAACTACTTTCATACTTATCCTTATAATTTTATTATATTTTTTAAACTAACCAGCCTTTTGAATACGCTATATTTATTTGTTCTTCTACATAGTCCCATAGTTTGGGAGCTATTGTTTTTAACATTTCATTTCTTTTTAAAACTTTTTCTTTAGCAACCTTATTCTGTGACCAACTTCCACCATCATTTTGCATATTTTGAAAAACTGGTGCTGATTTTTCTATTGCCTTTGAGTATATAGCTTCTGCAGAAACTGCTTCTTCAAACTCAATCCATATTTTTTTTAGTTCTTGGTTATCTTTTTCTGGTAAGAATGAGAAAATTTTATCTAATGCTTTTAATTCTTTATCATATTGTTCTGATAGGCTTTTATCACTTCCAAAAGCAAATGTATCTCCAGCATAAATCTCAACAATATCATGAATTAATAGCATTTTTATTACTTTTAACATATCTAATTTTTTTATAGAATAATCTTTAAGAGTTAATGCCATCATTGCAACATGCCAACTGTGTTCTGCGGTATTTTCTCTTCTATTATCATCACTTTTTATAAGTGCTCTTCTATAAACACTTTTTAACTTATCTATTTCTTGTATAAAAGCTATGCTTTTTTGTAAATCTGTCATTTTTCTTTCTACCTCGTTAAACAAGCAGCATAACTACTTGGTATGTTAAATGGAACTACTTTACTGTATTGCCAGTCTATATCTTGCCAGACTTTGTTTATTTTAACATCTCTACCACATCCTGTACGATAATAGCAGTAGCGTTTAGGGTTTTTATGATGGTAGTTTTGATGGTACTTTTCAGCATCGTAAAATTTTGTAGAAGCTAGTATTTGAGTGTAGACTGGTTTATCAACTTTTTTAAACACTTCTTTCAGCTTCCTAGTAACTTCTTCAGCAATTTTATGTTGTGATTCATTAGTATAATAAATAGCTGACTGATATTGCTTTCCTTTATCACAAAATTGTCCTTTCTTATCAGTAGGGTCAATACGACGATAGAAATATTCTACAAGCTCTTTATAGCTTATTTTGTCGGGATTATATATAACTTCTACAGACTCTTTATAGTCTGTAACTCCTGCCGATACAGTTTTATAGTTAGGATTTTTTTTAGTGCCTCCATCGTATCCAGAAACTACTTGTTTAATACCTCCATGGCTAAGGTTTGTATGATTTTGCATATACTGAAAATCTGATTCTAAGCACCAGAAACATCCTCCTGCAAATACAGCTTTTTCATAATGTAAATTACTATCTTTTGAGTAGGCTGAAATAGACAATAATAATGAACTTATAAATATAGTTTTTTTCATATTTTAATCCCTTTGATTAATATACTTAAGTGTTTTGATAAGTAGAATGGTACCTGTAGTAAGGAATCTTTTGATCTACTATAACATCTCCATCTTTATGAGAATTCCAAAACTTTTTATTTAACTTAATAGTTGCACGATTATATGGTTGAGCTGGTGATGTAAATTCAGTAAACACATAAGGTACTTCTTTATTTGTTTTATCATCTTTTATAAAACTAACCACATATTTAGACCTACTATTTTCACGAGATACCGCCATATTTTCAGACATTTCATAACCTGTTGAATCATATTTACTAGGGTTATATGTGTTATTTAAAAACATTATAGCTTGCTCTCTTGAGTATCCTTTTTTGTCATTGGCAAATTTTGCAAGCTTTTCAGAATTTTTAAGCAAATTATCTAAAGACTTGTATCTAGATATAGATTCTGGCGGAATAAAATAAGAGTGTTTCTGTAGGCTTAAAGAAGATATTGAGTTTGTTTCAACAACATAATCATCGGAAGTTTTAATATTAAAATCTAATTTTAAATTATAGTATGCAACTAGCTTAGCTGCTTGTGATGCAAAATAAAAACCTACAGTATTAGAAATATTATTTTTAAAAGCTGTTCTACCAATATATGAAGATATATAGTTATTTGCTGTATAAACATTGTTAAATACATCTACTATATCTTGATCAAAATCTTTACCATATATATTGTTTAATATATTTATAGTTTTTTTGTTTTCTTGGAAATCTTGATAGCCACTAATTTTTAAAGACTTTAAATATGTATTATTAATTGATTTAGGGTTGGCTATAACTATTTCTACTATTTCAAATAAATCTTCACTATCATCCATATGTTGAGCAAAAGATAAAAGCATAGGTACTGCCATAGGCACCTCATTGACCTCTCCATTATTAAAATTATTTACAGCTTTTTTAATTATTCTATTAGCATCATCAAGAGTAGCTATATTGCTTATAAGATAAGTATTAAATGTATTAGCCATATTAATAATAGAAGGAGTAAAGCGAGATAAATTATCACCTGTATCAGCAAGCTGGCTACTATCATAATTATAACTCATTGTTATATCTTTATTATTTGTACCTGTTGAAAATATATTTGGCGTTGGTTGAGATTGACTATACTCCAATGCTATATATTTATAACCATCTTTGGGAGCATTGAATGTTACATTTTCTTGTGTGATTGATAAAAATGATGGGTCATATCGATGAAAAGTGACATCTCGACTCTTTGCAAAAACATAATTTTGTTGTGAATTATTTTTTATAAATACGCTACAAGCAAAACTTAGACTAACTGTAGTTAAAAAACCAAAAGTTACTAATGCTTTTTTTTTCATAAATTATCCTCTAATAGTTTATTAAAGAAGCTATAACAATCACCACTTTTTATTTTTTTAATTACTATTTTCGTATTATCTTTTAAGTTTGGACTGTTATATAACTTCATCATTAATGCTATGTTTATGGCAACAGCATAGTTATGAGGATCTGGCGCATTTCCTTTTAATATATTCTCTATTATTATTTTATTTTCAGAAGGAGTGCCTCCTTTCAAACTATCTAGTGAATATCTACTAATTCCAAAATCTTCAGGTTCTAGTATATATTCTGTTATATTTCCGTTTTCAATTTCAGCAACAAAAGTCTTATCATGAATAGCCACTTCATCAAGACCGCTCCCATAAACAACTATTGCTCTTTTCATACCCAACTGAATTAAGGTTTTTGCCATTGGCAAAATTAATTCTTCCGAATATACTCCAATAAGTGCTTTATTTGGGCGAGATGGATTTATTAGAGGTCCTAATATATTAAATATAGTTCTAGTTTTTAATATTGAACGAGCTTTCTTAACATATTTAAAACCATCATTATAGAAGGGTGCATATAAAAACCCTATATTATAAGTGTTTATAGAACAACTTGTTTCTTCTGGAGATGCTTCAATATTTACACCAAAAGATTCTAACAAATCAAAAGATCCTGATTTACTGGATACACTTCTACTTCCATGTTTAGCTACCTTGTACCCTAATGCTGCTGTTACTATTGCTGCTGTAGTTGATATATTAAAAGTGTTTGAACCATCTCCTCCTGTACCAACAATATCTACTATATCGTAACTTCTTTGAGGAAAAGCTTTTGAATTTGATAGTAGAGCTTTTGCTGCTGCTGCTATTTCTGTAGGTGTTTCTTTTTTTATTTTTAATGCTATTAAGATACTTGTTTGAAGTTCTAAAGGTATATTTCCATTTATAAATTCTTCAAATAGTTTATAACCTTCATCATAATCTAAGTTTTTTTGATCATAGAGTTTATGAGCTATTTTTTGAATATCTATCATTTGTAAACCCATTCTATAATATTACTTAAAAGTTTTGATCCTTCTATAGTCATAATAGATTCTGGATGAAACTGTAATCCACATATCTTGTTTTTATCATCTACTACTGCCATAACAAGATCATTTACTTCCGCTATAACTTCTAGCTCATCAGGAACTTTTATAGCTATTAAAGAATGGTATCTTGCAACAGCCAAAGGAGATGATAAGTTTTTAAATATATCATGCTTAATATATTTTATATAAGCAATTTTACCATGAACAATTTCATTAGAGTGAGATATTATCCCTCCATAAGATTCCACTATAGCTTGATGACCCAAACATATTCCTAATATTGGTACCTTCCCTTTTAATTGAGAAACCAATTCTACTATACAGCCTGCTTGTGATGGGTTTCCAGGTCCAGGCGATATTACAACTATAGGATTATCTTTATTAAATATTTTTTTTATTAAGATATCTAAATTAATTGTATTACGATAAACTTCTACAGTATGACCTTGCGTTTTAAATTCATCTACAAGGTTATAAGAAAAAGAGTCAAAATTATCTATAAAAATTATATTAGCCATTTATATCACTCTCCATGCACATTTTTTATAGCTGTTATTACTGCTTGAGCTTTAGTTCTTGTTTCATCAGCTTCTGCTATTGGTATAGAGTCTAAAACTACTCCAGCTCCTGCTTGAACCTCTGCTACTTCATTTTCTACATATGCTGAGCGAATAACTATACAACTATCAAGATCTCCCAATCCGTTTAAATAGCCTACTGCTCCTCCATAACCACCTCGAGTCTGTTTTTCAACTTTGGAAATAAGTTGCATAGCTTTTATTTTAGGGGCTCCTGTAAGTGTTCCCATATTCATCGAAGCTTGATAAGCATGTAAAGCATCTAAACCTTCTTCAAGTTGACCCACAACTCTTGAAACTAAATGCATCACATGACTATATCTGTCTACTTTCAATAAATCAGCTAAATATCTTGTCCCTGGTTTAGAAATTCTAGCAACATCATTTCTTGCTAAATCTACAAGCATCATATGTTCAGCATTTTCTTTTGTGTCTAATCTTAACTCTAGTTCAATACGACTATCTAAATCATGATCGATAGTATTGTCAAGATTTTTACCTCGTTTGCGTGTACCTGCAATTGGATATATTTCAACTTGATTAGTTTCTTTTTCATATTTTAATGCACTTTCTGGTGAAGCTCCAAATAATATAAAATCCTCATCTTGCATGTAAAACATATATGGGCTTGGGTTTGTCCTTTTAAGTTCCTTATAAACTGCTAAAGAATTTTGACATGGCAAATAAAAGCTCCTTGATGGAACAACTTGAAAAACATCTCCATCAATAATGTGTGATTTCATGTAATCTACTACATTACAGTATTCTTTATCATCTATTGAAACTGTAGGCTCAAGATCTTTAAATTTCCTGATATCTGTTTTAATATTTTTATTTATATTTTTTATATTAAATAGAATATCTTTATTTAATTCATCTACTAAAGATTCATTAAAACAGTTAGTTTGAATATAACTTTTTTGTTGTTGATGATCACTAATAAGAATATTTTCAGCCAAATAAAATACATAATCAGGACAGTTATTTTTACGTTCAACTTTCCCTATATCTTCAAAGCTGCCAACGACATCATATGCAAATAATCCAGCTAAAAATACACTAAAACTATTAGTTACTTCAAAACCATCTCTAAATATTCTTAATACATCAAAAATTGATTCTTTCTTTAGGTTTTGAAACTCACTTGAATCTGAATCTGTTTTATTTTTAATTGTTAAAACAATTTGATTATCTGATTCTTTATATAAGTCGTATTTTTTAAAGTTTTCTGATATTGATCTAATAGCACTTAATCCATTGATAGATAATGCTTTAATGTATATTTTATTAGCTATACAAGATATTCTAACAGCACTTGATAACACAAGAATACTTTTAAGTTTATCTTTTGTATTTATCTCAGCTGATTCTAAAAGGATTGTATTTTTTTTATCATTACATAAATTAGCAAAACATTTATTTAAATCTTCTTGATAGTCTATTTTATGTATATACGAAGCTAAAAAACTTTCTTTTTGATCAAACATTTTTTCACCCATTTTTTTCACCAAATATTTCTTTTATTCTAAATGAACAGTCTTTTAAAGCATTAGAACACCTTGTAACTGTACATATACTAATTCCTAGCTCTTTAGAAATTTCTCTTTGTGTTTTATTTTTTCTAATAAGTTCTTTTGTTAATAAAACTCTTTTATTTAATTGCTCTTTTTCTTCTTTAGTTAGTAAAAAATCACAAATAATATCTATATCTTCAGGATTTTTATTTTTTGATAATATTTTTATTAGTTCTTGCCAACCATTATTAGATCTAGACATATTGGTATAAGTATATTTTTTATTATTGTAATGTTACACAAGTACAAATAAGATATCAATATAATATATTGATCATAACTTTTATAAAATATAAAACTTGGGATTTAAAAAAGAATTAAATTAAGGTTTAGAGGCATTATATCAGAGATAAAAAAGGGAAAACTGAAAGTAATAACTAAACCTTAAAAGAATATGGCGGAATGGACGGGACTCGAACCCGCGACCCCCTGCGTGACAGGCAGGTATTCTAACCAAACTGAACTACCACTCCGTTGTATGGTGCCGACTACCGGAATCGAACTGGTCACCTACTGATTACAAGTCAGTTGCTCTACCAAATGAGCTAAGTCGGCACTACATGGATGTATTATAGTCATATTTAGATAACTGTCAATAATTAATTAGTAAAAAATATTAATTTAGTGGGATAATGTCGTATTGATTGTATAAATGTGCTTTTTCTATCTTCAAATGAATATTTTTTTCCAATTCTAATTCTAATTCTGCAAGCCATACTGATTCTTCTTTTTCTATATATTTGATAACATCTTCAGAAGAAATTAGTAAAAAATTATTATAATTTGGATAGTTTCTAGCTTCAGACTGTATTTCTCTAAAAAGATCATAACAAATAGTTTGAAGTGTTTTTATAGTGCCTTTTCCATTACAACTTTTGCATGGTTGACATAAAGTCCTCGATAAACTCTCATAAACTCTCTTACGCGTCATTTCTACTAAACCTAGCTCAGATATATCACTGACCGTAGTTTTTGCCTTGTCGAGCTCTAATTCCTTCTTTAAAGCTGTTAAAACTTGTGCTTTATTATTCTCATCCATCATATCTATAAAATCAATTATAATGATTCCACCTAAATTACGTAATCTCAGTTGTTTAGCTATTTCTTTTGTGGCTTCTAAATTTGTTTTAAAAATAGTTTCTTCAAGATTTTTAGTTCCTGTAAAACCTCCAGTGTTTATGTCTATCGTTATCATAGCTTCTGTTTGTTCTATAATTAGATAACCACCAGATTTTAAATAAACATTTTTTTCTAGTGCTTTGTTTATTTCTTTTTCTATATCATATTGTTCAAAAATATTAGATTTTTGATAATGTTCTACTTTATCTCTTAAACCAGGTATATATTTATCTGCAAATTGACAAATTTCTTTATAAGAATCTAAATTATCAACTAATATTTTACTTGGATTATCATTAGCATAAATATTTATAGTTTTTACAATTAAATTTAAATCTTCATATACTATTCCTGGTTTTACAATAGTACTTGATGTATCTAAAATATCTTGCCAAAGATTATTTAAAAATTTGATATCTGTTTCAATTTCTTCAAAAGTAGCACCTTCTGCAGCAGTTCTTAATATGTATCCTCTAGGTTTTTCTGTAACAGTTATTTTTTTTATTATTTCTTGTAACCTATTTTTTTCATCATCTTTTGAAATTCTTAAAGATATACCAATATGATCTAAATCTGGTAAAAATACTAAGAATCTTGAAGATACAGATAAATGACAAGTTAATTTAACTCCTTTATTTCCAATACTTTCTTTAACAATTTGTACTAATACTTCTTGCCCAGCTCTAAGCCATTTATTAATGTCTTCTTTGTTTAATTTATTTAATCTAAAATCATTATCTTCATCATCTCGTTCTAAAGGTAAAACTTCAGATAAATGTAAAAAACCTGCTTTTTCTAAACCTATATCTACAAAAGCTGCTTGCATTCCAGGAAGTACTTTTATTATTTTACCTTTATAAATATTACCTACAACTCGCTTTTGATTATCTCTTTCTATAAAAATTTCTTTAAGATTATTATTTTCTTTTATAGCTATTCTATTTTCATAAGAGTTTATATTTAAAAATATTTCTGTATTAAAAGACATTTTTGAAAACCTTTTTAAATTTGTTAACATTTATTATATAGAAAAATATTTTTTTCTCTAAAAAGCTTTTATAAAACACTTTTTTTATTTATATAAAGTATTTCTTTTCTTTTTATATTATTATTTGTTACTGAGCATATTAGTTGTGGATTCTTTAATGAGAACATTTTAAATAAAGGGTTTTAGGTGTTTAACAAAAGAAGTATAAGGGTGTAAAAAAGAGGTAAAAAAAACCTTAATAAAAATGTGAATAAAAAGCCACCATATTTATCAACATATTTATTAACAGATTTGTGGATATGTTTATAAACAAGTGATCTAACAAAAAATAAACATATTAACTAACAGAATTATCCACAGGTTGTAGTAAAGACGTTTGCTTATTCTTTTTTATTCTTTTAAAATTCATTCAACTTAATAATTTAATCTGACTTTTGTGAGGCAAATCTCATAAAATAAGGTTTTACAATCTATTGATAAGCTATGACTACTTGGAATAAATGTTTAAAAAAAATCAAAAAGAGTATATCTACCTTTGAGTATAAAACATGGATTAAACCAATTTTCGTAGATCAAAATGCTAATATATTCACAGTTTACTGTAATAATGAATATTTTAAAAAACATATAAAATCTAAATATGGAGCTCTTTTTTTAGTAACAATTCAGGAGTGTCATGGTGATGATTTAGTTATTGAATATTCAAGTAAAAAATATGTAAATAATGAAACTTCTGGAAAAATATCTACTTCTGTTGGTCCACAAACAAATTTTTTTAGTACTTCTAATGTTGAAATAAAAGATGATAGTGAAGAGCCTAAAGAAAAAGAGTTTAAAGAAAAAGAAGTTAGAAAAAATACTAAAAAAGAGAAAAATTCTTCACAAGAATTATTTGGTTTTGATGAAGCTATGCTTATCACTGCTAAAGAAGGTGAAGAGTATTCATTCGGTTTACCTTTAAAAGATAAATATATTTTTGATAGTTTTGTTGTAGGAGATGCTAATAAAATAGCTAGAGCCGCAGCAATGCAAGTATCTATAAATCCAGGAAAATTGCATAATCCTTTATTTATATATGGTGGTAGTGGTTTAGGTAAAACGCATTTAATGCAAGCAATAGGTAATCATGCTCGAGAAGTAAACCCTAATGCTAGAATCATTTATACAAACTCAGAGCAGTATGTAAAAGAGTATGTTACATCTCTTAGGTTACAAGATCAGGATGAATTTCAAAGAGTATATAGGTCTGCTGATATTCTACTTATAGATGATATTCAATTTATAGCAGGTAAAGAGGGTACTTCACAGGAGTTTTTTAACACTTTTAATGCGCTATATGAAAGTGGTAAACAGATTATTCTTACAAGTGATAAATACCCAAATGAAATAGAAGGTCTAGAAGAAAGATTGGTTTCTCGTTTTGGTTATGGTTTGACAGTTTCTGTTGATATGCCAGATTTAGAGACCCGTATAGCGATATTACTTAAAAAAGCTCATGATCTTGGTCAAAAATTACCAAATGATACAGCTACTTTTATAGCAGAAAATGTTAGAACAAATGTAAGAGAATTAGAAGGTGCTTTAAATAGAGTGCTTACAACATCACGCTTTAATCATAAAGATCCTACTGTAGAAGTGGCTCAGCAATGTTTACGTGATGTAATAAAAATCCAAGAAAAGAAAGTAAAAATAGATAATATTCAAAAAGTTGTAGCTGACTTTTTTAGGATTAGAGTAAAAGATCTTACATCTAGTCAAAGAAGTAGAAATATAGCTAGGCCAAGGCAAATAGCTATGAGTTTAGCAAGAGAGTTAACATCACATAGTTTACCAGAAATAGGTAATGCTTTTGGTGGCAGGGATCACACAACAGTTATGCATGCTGTGAAGTCTATTACTAAACTAAGACAAAGTAATACATCAATATCTGACGATTATGAGTTGCTTTTAGATAAGATTTCTCGTTAAATAGAATTAGGAAATATAATTAAAATATTATAAAAGGGGTTTTGAAAATGAATTTTGTACTAAATAGAGATGACTTGCTTAAGCCTTTGCAATCAATGTTATCTATAGCAAATAGCAAAAGTACTATGCCATTACTGTCATGTATTTTATTTGACATACAAGATAATAAGTTAAAAATAACAGCATCTGATTTAGACACTGAAATAACATGTAGTATAGCTATTAACTGTGATGCAAATATGAAGTTGGCTCTAAATGCTGACAAAATTTACAATATTGTTAGAAGCTTGAATGATAATTCAATGATTGATTTTAATATCAATGATAATAAGGTTACAATCTCTTCAAATAATAGTAAATTTAACTTGATGTCACTGAATGCTGACAATTTTCCTCTAGCAGATGGTAACATTCAAGAAGAGTCAGGTTTTGATCTATCTCAACAAGATTTTCATCATATTATTTCAAAAATTGATTTTTCAATGGCAAATGATGATACAAGATATTTCCTTAACGGAATGTTTTGGGAAGTGAATGGCAATCTTTTAAGAGCGGTATCTACAGATGGACATAGAATGTCTATTACAGAAGCTATCATTAACAGTAAAGTTATTGATACTACTTGTCAGTCAATAATCCCTAAAAAAGCAATTACAGAGCTTAAAAAAATTGTAGCAAAAACAGAAGACACAATAAAAATATGTCTTGGAAAAACTTATCTTAAAGCTGAATTTGGTGAGTTTATTTTTATATCAAAACTAATAGATGGTCGTTATCCCGATTATCAAAAAGTTATTCCAAAAAATAATACTAAATTATTAGCGGTAGATAAAAAAGTACTTAAAGATTCACTTTTAAGAACATCAATCTTAGCTAATGATAAGTACAAAGGTGTGCGTTTAAACATCTCTCCAGGACAAGTATTACTTTCAGCAAATAACCCTGAAAATGAAAAAGCCGAGGAAAGTGTTGAAGTCCAGTATAACGAAGATTCAATGGAAATCTGTTTCAACTATAGATATTTATTAGATATTATAAGTGTTTTAAATGAAGACACAATGAGCATATACCTTGATAATCCAAATATGAGTGCATTGGTAAAAGATGAAAAAGATAATAGTTTATTTATCATTATGCCAATGAAAATCTAAGTCTAAAATCAATATTACTTTAGTATCTCAAAATATCTTATCTTATACCTTTCAGTATTAAAAAATATAACTCTTTAAAATAAAGAAATATAGCAACCAATACTATACAATATTTAGACTTTAAATTTCTAAAAAATAAAAATGATTAAAAAATATTCTTTTCTACTCGCTATAGGCATGATTTGGGGCTCTCAATTTGTATTTCAAAAAGAAGCAATAGAACATTTCCCTGCTATATTAATAGCTATTTCTCGATCGTTTATTGGGTGTATTTTACTTTGTGGTGTCTGTTATTTTATGAAGATAAAATCTATTTCTAATCGAAGAAATATATTAATGTATTCGATAATAGCACTATTAGAAGCTACTATTCCATTCATGCTTATACCTTGGGGACAACAATTTACCAGTACATCGATCACAGCTGTTTTGACAGGTACAGTACCATTTTTTGTAGTAATATTTGGCCCTCTAATCATCAGATCAAGGATAACTATACCTAATATGCTTAGTATAACTGTTGGCTTTATTGGGTTGCTGATACTTTTTTATCCAGATTTAGTAAACAATGAACAAACTGTAAATTTTTACGGCATAGCTGCTATATTATTAGCAACTATATGTTTCGCTATGGCAATTTTGTTATTAAGTAAATCATGTTCACATGAAAATCCAATTATAGTTTCAAGAAACATCTTGATAGCATCTAGTATACAATTAAGTGTGGTAGCTTTAGTATTTGCACCTTATGATAATATAACGCCAACAGGGGCATCAATTGCTTCATTAATATACTTAGGAGTAGCTTGTGCAGGTATCGTTTATTATCTATACTCCTCGTTAATCAAACTAGCAGGGCCTGTGTTTACATCTTTTACTAATTATTTAGTACCATTATTTGGGGTGATTTTAGGGATACTTATTAATAATGACCCATCAAGCATTACAGTATGGATATCTTTGATAATTATCTTATCAGCAATTAGTTTGAATTATATATCGAGACATTAAATAAACATCTACATTTAAATTACTCTTAGAAAGAGCTACTATATAGTATCAAGATATAATCAATAGTTATAAAAGAGGTTAACTAATGAAAACACTAGAACAAGGACAATTAGCTCCAGAATTTAAGCTAGAAAATCAAAATAATGAAGAAATATCGCTAAGTGACTTTAAAGGTAAGAAGAATGTTTTAATATACTTTTACCCAAAAGCGATGACTCCAGGCTGTACAACTCAATCTATCGGTTTAAGTAGTATTAGTGATAAACTAGCTGAGCTTGATACGGTAGTTCTTGGTATTAGCCCAGATGCACCAAAACGACTCAAGAAATTTGAAGAAAGAGATAGTTTAACAGTACAACTTTTAAGTGACGAAGATCACAAAGTTGCTGAACTATTTGGAGTATGGGGTGAAAAGAAGTTTATGGGTAAAGTATATGACGGTATCCATAGAATTAGTTTTTTTATAGACAAAGAAGGTAATATCGACCATGTTTTTAATAAGTTTAAAACTAAAGATCATCATGAAGTTGTATTAGAATATATTAAGAGTCTGTAATAAAAAAGAAATTATAAATATAGAGTTAGTTTTTATAGTAAATTACTACCAACACTTCCTGTTTCGATTGTAGAAGCATTATTAAGGGTAGTTCTTGCAATACCATCAAGGGCTTCTTTCGTTAAAAAAGCTTGATGAGCTGTTACTAGCACATTCGGAAAAGTAAGTAGTCTTTCAAATATATCATCATCAATAATTTCAGCAGACATATCTTTAAAAAATATATCTTTTTCATATTCATAAACATCTATAGCAAGACCTGCAATAGCTTTATGTTTTAAAGCTTTAATAATATATTTAGAATCAATAAGAGCGCCCCTACTAGTATTTATGATAATAGCTGATGATTTGATTTTATCTAAAGCATTCTCATCGATTATATATTTAGTAGCATCGTTTAAAGGACAATGTAGACTAATAATATCTGCTTTTTCAAATAACTCATCTAGTTCCACAAATTTCACATTAGAGCTAGCATTTTTGTCTGCAAAAGGATCATGAACTAAAATTTCACCACCAAAACCAGACATGATTTGTGCAAAAGCTTTACCAATATTACCAAAACCAACAATTCCGATAGTCTTTTGATGAATATCAAATCCTTCTAAACCTTCGATATTAAAATTACTTTCACGAACTCTGTTGTAAGCTTTGTGTATTTTACGGTTTAAGCATAATAAAAGCGCCAATGTATGCTCCGCTACTGAAAAAGGCGAATATGCTGGTACTCTAGCAATTTTGATACCTAATTTCTTAGCATGCTCTACAGCTACATTATTAAAACCAGCACATCTAAGTAGAATGGCTTTGATACCAAAGCTATGGAGTTTAGCTATAACATTAGCATCACAAATATCATTTACAAATATACAAACAGCATCAAAATCTTTAGCAAAATCAGCTGTTTGCTCATTTAGACCATACTCACTAAACTCTAATATATGTTCATTATTCTGAGCAGTAAAGTAATCTTTATCGTATTTTTTTGTTGAGTAGAAAAGTATTTTCATTGTTACCTCATCTCTTTAGGGGGAGTAAGTTTGTAGAAAATACTGTAGATTTATATTTTAATCTACAGAAATTCTCTTATATTTAATCTTAGTAATAGCATCATACTTATCACCAAGTCTGCGTTTTTTATCTTCGATATAAGCATCGTAGTTACCTTCAAACCATACTACTTCACTTTCACCTTCAAAGGCAAGCATGTGAGTAGCTATACGGTTTAAGAACCATCTATCATGCGAGATAACCATTATGCAACCTGGGAATGCAAGGATAGCTTCTTCTAAGGCTCTTAGAGTCTCTACATCAAGGTCGTTTGTAGGTTCATCTAGCAGGATTACATTACCACCACTTCTAAGAAGCTTAGCTAGATGCACACGGTTTCGTTCACCACCTGATAATTGAGATATATACTTTTGTTGGTCTGCACCTTTAAAGTTAAATCTACCTACATATTGACGAGATGGGATAGTAAATTTACCAACAGTAATTACATCTAATCCATCAGCAATTTCTTCCCATACTGTTTTGTTATCATCTAATGCATCACGAGATTGGTCTACATAAGCAAGGTTTACAGTTTCGCCGATAGAGATATCGCCTTTTTCAGGTTGTTCTGTACCAGTTAGCATTTTAAAGAATGTAGATTTACCAGCACCGTTTGCACCGATTATACCAACGATAGAACCTGGATATACATCCATATCTAAGCCATCTATAAGTAGTTTCTCATCAAATGATTTAACAAGATCTTTAACTTTGATGACATTGTTACCAAGTCTTTCACCAGGTGGGATGTATAAGTCTTGAGTTTCATTTCGTTTTTGGAACTCTTGAGAGCTTAACTCATCAAACTTAGCTAATCTTGATTTAGATTTAGCTTGACGACCTTTTGCATTTTGGCGAACCCATTCAAGTTCTTCTTTAAGTGCTTTTTGATGAGAAGATTCGCGTTTTTCTTCCATTTCTAAACGCTTTTGTTTTTGCTCAAGCCATTGCGAGTAGTTACCTTCAAATGGTATGCCTTCTCCACGATCTAGCTCAAGTATCCATTCAGCTACATTATCTAAGAAATACCTATCATGGGTAATAGCAACTACAGTACCTTTGTACTCGGCTAAGAATTTCTCTAGCCATGCTACAGATTCAGCATCTAAATGGTTTGTAGGCTCATCTAGTAGTAGTATATCTGGAGTAGAAAGTAGTAGTTTACATAAAGCTACACGACGAGCTTCACCGCCTGATAGTTTAGTTACATCAGCGTCCCAAGCAGGTAAACGAAGTGCTTCTGCAGCAACCTCTAGCTTACGATCTATCTCCCAAGCACCAGCAGCATCAATAGCGTTTTGCAGTTCACCTTGTTCTTCAAGAAGTTTAGCCATCTCATCATCAGACATTGGCTCACAAAATTTCATCGAAATTTCATCAAAGCGTGTAATCATTTCTTTTAAATGACCAAGAGCTTCTTCAACATTACCTCGGACATCTTTTGTTTCATCAAGTTTTGGTTCTTGAGGTAGGTAGCCGATTTTTACACCATTTCTAGGAGCAGCATCCCCAACTATGTCAGTATCTATGCCAGCCATTATTCTAAGAAGTGTAGATTTACCAGAACCATTAAGACCTAGCACACCAATCTTAGCACCATCAAAAAATGATAATGAAATATCTTTAAGTATGTATTTGTTAGGAGGTACGACTTTACCAACCCTGTGCATTGAGTATATATATTTTTCAGCCATTGATATTTTATGAAAATTTTAAGTAGGGAAATTATAGCAGATTAGCTAAATAAAGATAAATGTAGCTATGCATTAATTAGTCAGCAATATTTAGTCTTAGATTTGTTTGCTCATAATAGCGCCATAAAAATTCTTGTTTTATCTACGTAATATATAGTTTAATAAACTGTACAGTTCTTAAATATTATTTAGTAAATTATGTCTATTTTTATAAAATCCATCATATTGTTATTTTCTTTATTATTAGTGAATATCTGCGTTGCTAGAGATATTGTCTTATCTAAATTTCTAGATCAATACGGTTATGAACCTCTTAAGCTTATTGATAGTAAGGAAACATCTAATGCTCCTTATATTACTGCTAAGGTAAATGGAAAAAAAGCCTACATTTTACTAGATTCAGGCTCATCAGGAGTTAATATATTCAAAAACTCTTTAGCAGAACTAGATTTAAAAAGCTCTGATTCTTCGAGTTACTCTGCAAATATGACAGGAAAAGTTTTAAAAGATAAAACAGTGACTTTAAAGAGCATTGATGTAGGAAATATTTCACTAGAAAATATTAAGTCTGAGATAACTAATCAACCAAAAAAGTTATCGCTACCTACTCTTATTTTTGGAACAAAGTTTTTAGAAAAATATAATACACTTTTTGATTTTTCAACATCAAAAGTATATTTTACAAAACAAAGCATTTCACCTAAAAATCATTATATAATTGGTAAAAATTTTGAAGCTCAAGGGTATAAGGCTATTAAACTAAATAAACTTTTATCTGGTCATGAGATAATAACGGTTTCTTTTAATGGTAACAATGCAGTTAATTGTTTATTAGATACCGGAACATCAAATCTAACAATAGCAGAAGATTATGCAAAAAGTATAGGTCTTAAAGAAGGTGAAAAAGAAACTATTAAAGCAACTGATGGCACATTAGAGGTTTCTGATACATATATATCAAGTCTACTGTTGAATCCTCTAAATAGTTTTTTTGAACCTAGGATTGAGTTAAAAAAGTTTGATGCAACATTAGCAAATATCCAAGCGATGAGAAAATTTTTAGGGGTGTTATGTGTTGTTGGCTATAAAGAGTTAAAAGAAGTAAATGCGGTTTATGATTTTTCTGCTGGAATTCTTTATATAAAGAAGTAGCAAAACTTTAACTATATAAATTATTTTTCATAACCAATATATGTAACTTCTCCAAAACAAACCTCAAACTTAAAAATCACAAGCTTAAACCTAAAAAGGTATACACCATCCGTAATATTTTCATCTTTTATATTTTTGATAATCTCTTGCTCTAAAGCTTCATCATTATAACGACAAAGATCAAAGAAGTTTTTAAAATCATTATACAAGTTTTCAAAGTTTATAGTTTTCATAGCTTACCTACCTGTTACTTAAGTTAATATTTTTTATTAAAAACTTACTGTGATTTTATTTATAGATAACTAATTATAGCACCGTTCATACGTACTTTCCGCAACCGATAACTTAATTGTTTTTATTGTGCTATAATTTGGTAAACAAGTGCTTTAGTAGTCTAAATAGTTAATATTATGCGAATTACTCTCAAACATTTAAGAGTTTTTGTAGAAGTTGCAAAGGTAGAGTCAATAAGTGAAGGAGCAAAAGCATGCTTTATATCCCAATCTGCAGCAAGTATTAGCTTAGGACAGTTAGAAAAAATTCTTGAAGTCAAACTCTTTGACCGTAATAAAAATGGCTTAAACTTAAATAATGATGGTAAAGTTTTATTTAAAAAAGCCATTGAAATTATTGAGAAATCAAATGAATTTGAGCTTTTCAAAACATCAACAGAGAACTTACAAGGTAGCATCTCAGTAGCAGCGAACTCTGTTATAGCGACTTATATTTTGCCAAAGCTACTGTATAAGTTTCACAGAGAATATCCTAATATCAAGATAAATATTATTAGCAGCAATCTAGATAAAACTTTTGCAAATATTGAAAATGAAATATGTGAAATTGGTTTTGTCGAGGGAAGAGTTCCATTACATGAAATGAAGTCAGAAGAGATAGTCATCAAAAAATCAGAGTTAAAATTAATCTGTAGTAAAAACCATCCTCTTGCAAAATATGATTCAGTTAGTATTGATGATATTTTTGCATATAAATGGGCATACTATCACGACACTTTTACTACTCGGGATATTTTGCTACACAAAGTTGATAAAAATTCAAAAATCATGAAAAAATGGGCCGGTGATTTTTCTATTAAAGAAAATGTTTTTTTAGGTGATATAGTTTTCACTAAGAATGGTGATATGATAAAAGAAAGTATCAACTCGTTTGTTAATAATGATGATTTTTATTTACCAAATATTGAAGCTGTCAAAAGATATGTAGCAAGCAGTGATTTTCTAGCAACAGTACCAGAGATAAGTCTTTGTGATATAGATAATACTTCTCTCAAAACTCTTAATTTAAAAGATATTGTAATGACAAGAAATCACAGGATTATATTTAAAAAAGATAAACATCATACAAAAATAGTGATTTTTTTCAGAGAATGGTTACAAAAACAAAACTACTAATCACAAAAGGTGTCAGCTAAGCTAAATACCTTATCAAGAGCAATTACTGCAATATCTAACTCTTCTTTGTTAATATTTAATGGTGGGCCAACAAACACATGATTCCATCTAACAAATGAATGTAAACCCAGCTCTTTAAACTTACTAGCAATTTTAGTTGTGATGCTCATGTCTTTTGCATTATAGGCTACAAGAGGTTCTTTTGTTTTTTTATTTTTAACTAATTCAAAACAACCTAAAAGACCTTTTGCTCTATAGTCACCAATACATTTATGTTTTGTTTTTAGTTCAGCAACTTTTGTAGCAAAATAGGCTGTCATCGTGTTTACATTATCTAGGATATTTTGTCTTTCATACTCGTTAATAGCAGCTAAGCCTGCTGCACAAGATACTGGATGGCCACTATATGTAGCCCCAAGCACGAATGCTGTGTCTTGGAATTTAGCCATGATTTTATCAGATAACATACAGCAACCTAGTGGTAAGTATGATGATGTAATACCTTTTGCCATTGTTACGATATCAGGCACGATATCATAATTCATAAAACCAAACCATTTACCAGTACGACAGAAACCACTCATAACCTCATCTATGATTAATAAAATATCATACTTATCACATAAGGCTTTTACGCCCTCCATATATCCTTCTGGGTATAAATAACAGCCAGATGTACCACTCACACCTTCAAGCATAATTGCGGCAATATTTTCTGATGCTTCATAGTTTATTACTCTTTCTAAATGTTTAAGAGCTTCTTCTGTTTGTTTTATTGGGTTTTCATTATAAATACCATCATAAGTTGAAGGTATCTCAAAATGTACAACACCAGGTATGCCATCAGTATCATGCGGTAACTTTCTGGGATCTCCGCCTAGAGTCATAGTTGCATAGCTGCCACCATGAAATGATCTATACCTTGTTAAGATTTTATGTTTATTTGTATATGCTCTAGCGGCTTTTATAGCGGCTTCATTCGCACTAGCTCCACATAATGTAAAATATGCTTTATTTAAATCACCTGGCAAAAGACTAGCTAACTTCTTAGCTAACTCGCCTTTGACTTTAGTAGCATGAACTGGTGCAGGGAATGCTATTTGCTTCATTTGTTCTGTTACAGCATTTATAACGGCTTCATTTCCGTGTCCCAAATTTACGCTGATAAGACCTGCTGTGAAATCTAAGATTTTTTTACCATCATAATCATAGATGAATGAACCTTCACCTCTTTCTATACATGCAGGGTTCAGACCACCTTGCTTCACCCAAGTGAAAACATTATGATCAATATTATTTTGTTTTATTTCTTCTATAATTTGCATGGTTACTCCAAAATATTAAAAAACTAAATTGTGAATTTAAGCTTACTGAATGAAATTATTAGCTCATCCAATCTTTTTTATGCTTAGCATTCCATTTTGTTGTAATCTTCTTCGTTTGGGTCCAGAAGTCTATCGGTTGAGAGCCTGTAATGTCAGATACACCAAACTTAGAGTCTTTCCATCCACCAAAACCAAATGGTTCTCTAGGAACTGGCACACCTATATTGATACCACACATACCAGCTGTAAGTCTATCTGCAACATAAGTAGCTATTTCACCATCTTGAGTATAGACAGAAGCACCATTACCGTAGTTAGAGTTATTTTGAATTTTAATAGCGTCTTCTACTGTTTTTACTCTAATGATTGTAACTACAGGGCCAAATATCTCATCACAAGACCATGGCTGTCCAAACTCAGCACCATCAATAATAGTTGGGTTTACATAGTAACCTTTCTCACCACCTTTGACTACAGCATTTCTACCATCAAGCAAAATTTTACAACCAGCTTCTTCAGCTTTAGTTATATAGCTTTCAATTCTGTCTTTTGACTCTTTTGTAATAATAGCACCCAAGTTTTGACCTGCTGTTATTTTTTTAGACTCTTCAACAACTTTATCTATAATAACTTGTGTATCACCCACTGCTATAAGTAGAGATGCTGCCATACATCTTTGACCTGCACACCCTGTAAATGAAGCAACAATATCAGCAGCAGCCATTTCTATATCAGCATCCGGTAATAGCAATAAGTTGTTTTTTGCTCCGCCAAGAGCTATACATCTTTTACCAGACTTAGCAGTTCTTTCATACACAACTTTTGCTATAGGAGTAGATCCTACAAAAGAGACGGCTTTAATATCTTCGTGATCACAAATAGCTTCTACCACATCTCTATCACCCTGAACGACATTAAACACACCATCAGGTAAACCTGCTTCTTTTAAAAGCTCAGCAACTCTTATACAAGATAAAGGAACTCTTTCAGATGGCTTAACAATCATGGAATTACCAAGAACTAATGCCATAGGTATACTCCAATGAGGAACCATTACAGGGAAGTTTAAAGGTACAATACTTGCCACTACACCAAGAGGTGTTTTTTGCTCTTTACACTCAATACCGTTACTAATAACTTGCCTTCTATCATTTAATGTTTGAGGAATAGAAACCGCTAGCTCACATAGTTCTATTGCTTTTGCAATTTCAGCTGCCCCTTCGGCTAAAAGCTTACCATTCTCTTCAGAACAAAGTGCTGCTAGCTCATCAAAATTCTCTTGAAGTAACTGTCTATATTTAAAGAAAACTTGAGCTCGAGCTTTATATGTATTTGAACCCCAATTTTTTTGAGCTTTTTTAGCTATTTCTACAGCATGATTTACATCAGCTTTAGTAGAGCATGTCATTTTAGCTATAATCTCACCAGTTTGAGGATTATCGATATCTAGACTCCTAGTCCCAGTAGGTTTGGTTTGCTGACCGCTCATAAAATTATTAGCTTGATATTTCATTATACTTTCCTCTCTAATCTTAATTTTTACTCTTCAGCAAACAATATGTTTTTTGCCACTTTTAATTCATTAGTCTTATTTTCAACAAGACGAGTTAATCAAATTTATAACCACATATTCACTTATCGATTGGAGTAAAGCAAATTGATTTTTCTAATAGCTCATATTCAAAAAATTAATTATGTTTTGCATTATAAAATAAACCATAATGCAAAGAAGTAGTTTATTTTTCTCATAGTTACGTAATAGAGATACAAGAAGGTTTTATATGTCTAAAAAAATTAGTTTAATCAGTTTAATTGGCGTTGGAATTACTTCGTTAATAGGCTCAAGCTGGCTATTTACAGCTGAATATAGTACAAAAATTGCAGGCTATGCATCTATTCTTTCATGGGTTATTGCTGCGATAATCACTTTTGTCATAGCTTTATCTTTTATAGAATTTAGCACACTTTTTTCTATGAATGGAGCATCATCAAAGATTCCCACAATTATCTACGGGCCAATGACGGGGTTTATTTTTGCTGTATTCACATGGCTTTCATATATGATGTTTGTGCCGATAGAAAGTCATGCAGTTATTCAATATTTAGCAGTATATTTCCCGACTCTTTTGGCGAATCAAACTCACAATATGATTGCGGGTATCATCCTTGTAGCATTATCTTGCTTATTAAACTGTTTATCTATAAGCCTGATATCTCGTATAAATAATTATTTCACCTTATTAAAAATCATTATTCCAATATTTGTATCTTTATTTATAGTAATATTTTGTCTAACTACGCCTGAACAAGTTACGCACTTTATTGGTCAAAACTCTTCACATACAATAACCTGGAGATGGTCGGAGGTGTTTACAGCTATCACAATGGGTGGTATCGCATTTTCATTTATTGGTTTTAAAACCATAATTGAAATTGCTGGAGAAGCTCATAATCCTAAAAGAACTATCCCATTGTCAATATTTTTTGTAATTTTAATCTCTTTAGTGATTTTCCTTTTGGTGCAAATTGCGTATTTTTACTCTGCTAAAAATTTTGATAACGTATATGTTAGTTCAGGTGATTTTGGCGCATTTGGTGTAGTTGCATCAAATATTGGATCAAAATTTTTAAGTGCAATCTTATATTTTTCTGCGATAACATTTCCTTTTATTTGTGGTGTTATGTATCTACGAGTTTCTGTGGAGTCTTTAAATATTTTAGTAATAGAAAATATATTGCAACAAAATGCCACCAAAAATAGAAAAGGTATAAAAATTTATATGCTAATCAGTTTTGTAGTATCTCTATTCATATTTTTTGTTTTTAGTAATTGGAATCAAGTGTCTACATTTATTGCAGCCTTAATGGCTATTACTTATTTAATTGGGCCATTAGCAACTATGAATTTTAGAAAATCTATTCCTGATGAACACCGAGAATACACCTTGAAATTTGCGAATATTATTTGCTTTTTTTCATTCTATTTTTCTAGCATCATCTTTTTTTTCAGCGGTTGGGATACTATTGTAGAGATTACTTCTTTTGCTATTATTTGTAGTGTCATATTCATTATAGTTGAGAAAATAAGAGCAAAGAACCATAATTTTCACTTTGTAAAAAGTTTATGGTTCTTTTTCCATTTAAGCGGTATAACTTTTATTGCCCTTTTTAATAAACTATACCCAGAAAACTTTGGTCTTATAAGTATACTAACCAGCTTGGTGGTGCTTTCACTAATTACATATATTTATGCAAAAAAATCAAACCTTTGCTTAGAAGTAATTAAAGACAACTACTATTCTCTAAAAAAATGATTTGCTAGATTAACTTAGTAGTCTTTATAATCTTAGTTACAACCTTTTAATAAAAAGAGTAAACCTAAACGATGAAAGATATTTATCATGTAATTGGCTATCCTGTAAAGCATAGCCTTTCGCCTAAAATTCAGATGCAATTAGCTAAAGAACATAATCAGAACATGTTATTTACAGCAGTAGAAATCGCACCAGAAGATTTAGAGAACAAAATAGCAGGGTTTAAAGCTGATCCTAAAATTAAGGGGTTAAGTGTCACAGTACCTCATAAAGAAAGAGTGTTTGAGTTAGCTGATAGTGCTGATGATATAGCTCAAGATGTAAAAGCAGCTAGTAATGTTATCTTCACAGAAGATAGACAAATGAAAGCACTTAACTATGATGGTTTAGGTATTGTTAATGATATAAAAAATAACCATAAAAAAGCATTTTTAAATAAAAAAGTGCTTATAGTTGGGGCAGGTGGGGCCGCAAAAGCTGTAGTTGCTGCAATTATTAAAGAAAATCCAAGTTTATTAAGTATAGCAAATAGAACTAAAGCAAAAGCTGATGCTATTAAAAAATTATTTCAAAGTAAATATGATATTACGGTAGAGGATTATGAAAACATTAAAGGTTGTTACGATATAGTTATAAACTCAACTTCATCGAGTATATCTAACATGATGTTACCATTATCAACGAATAATTTTACTTCTCAAGCTTTTGGTTATGATCTTATGTATGCACAAGATGGTACAGTATTCACTAACTGGTGTGGTCAAAACAATATAACGTCATCTGATGGAAAAGGAATGCTAGAAGAGTTAAGTAAGGCTGTTTTCAAGTGCTGGAGAAATATAGCTTATTAATTTATTTTAGTTTTATTTAAAGTCTATTTCTTATAAAAATACTCTACACATACCTCCCTTAATTTTTAGACTTATATATCAAGGTCATTACGACGCATCTTATCATCAAAACATTTAAATAGAGATTATTTTTCCGAATTATTTGAATTTATTACTAATGAATGTTAATTATTACAATAATTTGTTGACTTATTTTTAATTAACAATATACTTAAGTAGGAATATTTATAGCCAATGTTTAAGATAAAAAAACTTAAATTTATTAAAAAGGAAATATAAAATGAAAAAAACTCAACTTACAATAGCTTTATTAGGTTCATTAGTTGCAACAGCTTCTTTTGCTGGTACGACTGGTGCAGAAGTAAATACTGCGATTACTAATTACTCAAAAACCAGTATCGAGAATGCTAAAACTAGTGATGATTCAATTGTTTATAGAAGTTCTACTTTAGTAGATAACATTATGAATGACAAAAATGTTCAAGGACATTTAGTAAATAGCTTTATTGCAGATAAAACAGCTGGCTTAAAAACAAAAGCAGAAAAGTACAAAGAGTTTGCTATTGAAAAGAAAGAGCGTAAAAAAGACAAATATGCTGAGAAAAAGCAAGCAGCAAGAGATGCCAAAGGTTGGTCTAAAGTAAAAGCATTTAAAGAAGAAATAAGTGCTAAGGTTGAGCTTGAAAAGCAAAGAGGTAGAGTGAAAGCTGCTGAAAAATCTCTTAATGAATTAGATAAATACGATAATGATGGTTTTTATAAAACTCAATTAGAATTAGCTAATGGAATCAAAAATGATACAGTAAAAGGATCTAAAGAATATAATGAAACTTTGCTTAAACCATCTATTGCTGTATTAGGGGATGCTTGGAGTGCTGCTAAATCATTTAACTATGTAGGCTATACTACTAACATACATAAATTCTGGGATTCTAGAATTGCTGTATGGAATGGTACTGCAGATATATCTAAAGAAACAGGTGCATTTAATGAATTAACTAATTATGCAACTATTGAAGCTGTAGCTAAAGTTAATAATACAGATGTAACACAGGCTATTAAAGAATACTCAAATGCAAATGAATTAGCGTATACAGTAACCACTTTAGGTAATAGCGAAAATCAAATATTTAATCTAGTAAATGGAAGTACTAATCTTAATACTTACTGTGCTATAAACGCTACTAAGATAGCTAGCAATGAAGCTGTTCAAAAAGCTGTTGAAACTATAGCTAAGCTACAGGATAAAGAAGAAATAGCAGATGTGTTTGAAGATGTTTTCAATGTTATAGGCATAGATAATGAATATGTAATTGCAAACCTAAAAGATAGCATAGGTCAGATGGGGGCTACAGTTATAGCTACAATTGTTGGTGATACGGGTTCTTTCCGAGTAGATGATAAATTCAATTTTATAGTTGATATTACTGATGTTATAGCTGAACCAGTTGCTGATGCAATTGCTAATAATAGTATCTACAAAGAAGTGAATGAATCTAAAGACTTAATTGTTGGTAACCAAGTGTGTGATTATAATGCTGTAAGTACTAGTAAAACTAAGGTAGCACAAGCTATGATGACCGCGGTAAATTATTACTCTAATACAATTGCTAAAGAAAGTGGTAATCCTGTAGATGAAGCAACTAAGCAAAAAGTATTACTTGCTTTAGAAGGTACAATTTACCAAAATATTAATAACATTAAGTAATTAACTTCTAAATTTAAAATACTGCTTATTATGATAAGCAGGTTCTAAAACCTTTAAAAGCCTATTACTTCATAGGCTTTTTTATATCTGTAGATAAATCACAAATTTTCACTACCCCAAACGAATATGGTAAAATATAAGTATTCTTAGCCACTATGCTTAATTAGCTTTTAGGATTATATTGAACAAGCGGATATTATTTTTAGGTGTAGGGGGTATTGGAGTATCTGCACTTGCAATAGCTGCTAAAAAGCTAGGAGCTATAGTTGCAGGGTATGATAGTAAGCCAAATAAACTTACTGCTAAGCTTGAGTCTTTAAATATAGATATTTTCTCTAGTCCTAGTGAAGTTGATGTAGCTAATTATAGTATGATAGTTTATTCAAGTGCGATACCTGATAGTCATCCACTCTTATCAACCGGGCGCCAGTTACAAGTTCAATGTTTACAAAGAGCATCTTTTTTAGCTATTTTGATGCGAGATTTTAGTCAAAGTATTGCTGTTACAGGTACTCACGGTAAGACTACTACTTCAAGTGTATTAGCAACTTTACTTTCAAAGCTTGATCCATTAAGCAGCTTTGTTGTTGGAGGCTTAGTTAAGCATACTAATTCAAACATCGAGGTAAATGGTACAGGCAGATTAGTTATAGAAGCCGATGAAAGTGATGCATCATTTTTACAATTGAATCCTTGTACTGCGATAGTTACAAATATAGACCTTGACCACATGGGTACATATAAGGATTGTTATGATAATCTTATTGAGAATTTTTATACTTTTCTAAGTAAGCCAAGTGTGAAAAAAGCTTATATTTGTCTTGATGATGAGGGTTGCCAAGATTTGCTATCAAGAAATGATTTAAGTAACAAAACAGTAGTTACTTATGGCTTTGATATAGATGCAGATGTAAGGGTTATTGACTATAACGCAAATGAAAAGCAAACTGAATTTACGATAGTTTATAATGCTGAAGAACTTGCATTTACAACAAAACTACCTGGTAAATACAATGTGTTAAATATAACAGCATGTATAGTAAACTGTCTTGATTTAGGGTTTAACTATCAACCTATAAAGAGTGTGCTTCGTGATGTGGAAGGTGTAGCTAGAAGGTTTGATATTTATAAAAAAACGCTGTTAAACCATAGGGTGCAAGTAGTTGATGACTATGGACATCATCCTGTAGAGGTTGTTAATTGCCTAAGTGCTGTGAAGGATAAATACCCTAATAAGAAGATTATACATATATTTCAACCACATCGTTATAGTCGTAATAGGGACTTATTCCCTGATTGGGTGCAAGCTTTAGCTATAGCAGATAAACTTATTTTATTGCCGACATATTCAGCAGGAGAAGAGATTATCGAAGGTGCAACAAGCCAAGCCATAGCAAGAAATCTTACTAACTGTAATTTAGTAGAGAGTTTTGATGAGGCTATATATCAGCTAGAGCAAAATATAGATGAAGAGACTGTAGTGCTAATCCAAGGTGCTGGAGATGTAACAAATATAGTAGAGATGCTTAATGATTAAAATAGAAAAGTCTACATTATATGTAGTAGCTACACCAATCGGAAATCTAGGAGATATAACACTTAGAGCTTTAGAGATTCTCAAAGGTGTAGATGTAATATTAGCCGAAGATACTCGTGAGACAGGCAAGCTTTTAGCAAACCTAAATATTCGAACAACACAAAAACTTATATCGTGCCATGATTTTAATGAAAGTGAACGCATAGAGCAGGTTAAAGAGCTTTTGGATAATGCTCAAAGCATTGCACTTGTTAGTGATGCAGGTACTCCACTTATCTCAGACCCAGGTTACAAGATTGTAAATGCCTTGCGAAAAGAAGACTTTAATATAGTGCCAATACCTGGGGTAAGTGCAGTTATTACAGCTTTATCAGTAGCGGGACTTCCTTCTGATAATTTTACTTTTAGAGGTTTTTTGGCAGCTAAGAAGACCAAAAGACAAGAGCAAATTTTAGCTTTTAGTAAGCTAAATTCGACTGTGGTTGTGTATGAATCTGTGCATAGAGTTAGTTATTTGTTAGCAGATTTAGTTGAGCTTTTACCTGTGAATAACATAGTGGTAGCAAAAGAGATCACGAAGCAGTTTGAAAAGTTTGTAAGTGGTAAACCAAATGAGGTCTCACAGTTTTTTATAGATAATCCAGATACTGTGCGTGGTGAATTTGTAGTACTTATAGATTGTAATGGTAATGATGATGACAAAACATCAATGGCTATTGATTTAAAAGATTTGCTAAAAGATTTGCTCGAAGACCTACCACTTAAGAAAGCAGTAAAGCTTGTTACAAAGCTTACTAAAGGCAAAAAGAATGAGATTTATAACTTAGCGTTAGAGATAAGGGATAATAAGTAAAATAATAAAATGGCTGAGCGGAGTCTCTGTTTTCTTAATATTTACGGGGAAATATAAAAATGTTCCAAAGAATTATATACACAACTAAACAAATGCTTAAACACAAAAAGCAAATATCAGCTGTTGCAGGTGATCATTGCATGCAAAGTGTTACAGAACTAAATGTAGAGTTTTTACAAAAAAATAATATCAAGATTGTAGCCTTAGACTTTGATGGTGTGCTAGCCGCTCATGGTAAGCCAGAGCTAGATGCAGGCGTCAAAATATGGTTAGATAGCTTTGCAAAAGAGTTTGGTCAAGAGAATGTCTTTATACTTTCAAATAAGCCTACACAAATAAGGTTAGAGTATTTCCAAAAGTATTATCCTCAGATTAGATTTATATCAGGAGTAGCTAAAAAGCCGTATCCAGATGGTTTACAAGCTGTTATTGATGCCGTAGGTTGTAAACCTCAAGATGTTGTACTCGTTGATGATAGACTACTTACAGGATGCTTAGCCTGCATCATAGCAGGGTGCTACCCTATACTAATTACAAAGCCATTTGTTGATTATGATAACTATACTACTAGTGAAAAGTTCTTTAGCTTTTTGCGTAAATGGGAGCAGAAGTTCTTTCTTTAAACTTCAGAAAAGCTTATGTTTCACAGATAAATAAAAAATATGAAACAGTGCAAAATAACCTTTTAGCATCAAACAATTCGGTAATCTCTTTTATCCATGTTAAATGTTCTTTATTTGAAATAGCATTATTTTCAAAAGCAGATTTAGCTACCCCTAAGTAGAAGTTCAAAGCTAATTGTTGGGGTAACCTAGCAACTCGAGAATCTATAGAGTAGTTGATGTTTAAGTCTTTTAATATGGATGGGAGCTCTCTACCAACCCAACCATTCTTAATATTATTATCACAATCATGATTTATGATTTTTCTTACTAACTCTCTATTATTTACATTTATTGTGTTTGTTTCCCAATCTGGCTCAATAAGACACATATAGCTATTTTTCTTTGTTACGCGAAAAAGTTCTTTTATGGCTATTTTAGGGTTAGGCACATAAAGTAGCACTCTTTCAGCACGAGAGAAGTCAAAAGAATTATCATCAAAAGATAAGTTTTCAATATTCATATCTTTAAAAGTACAGTTTTTGATACCAAACTCTTTTGCTTGTTTTAAGGCTGTAGTTATAAAGTCTTTGCTAAGATCAATGCCTGTACATTCAGTATTTTTAAAGTTTTTAGCAATTAAGATTGTTTCTAAGCCAGGGCCACAGCCAGCATCTAATACTTTTTTAGAATCTTTAGAGATTTTATCTCTTGCTATTTGTTTTAAATCTTGAATTTCAGCTATATCATTAAACTGCTTTAACGCTGCTATAAAGGTTTCGTATTGCCTTGATGAGTCGATATTTTCAAACTCTTTTAAATTAAGGTCTATATTACTGCTCATAAAATACCTCTACTTATTTATACAATTTGGTTAAATTTTCCTTTCTAGTATCATTTTTTCATTAAATACAGGAAGAAACAACCTTATTTAACTAGCTTTTTAAAGTGATATTGCTTACCATTAAGATAGTAATTTAACTCAATATTAGATATGAAAAAAATAATATTAATATTTGCTCTTATACTATCTGCTTTTAACATCTATGCAAACTACACACATGCCGAAAGCGTTTTTGATGATTATAATCAATCTACAGATAGTAACTTTGCTTACAAAAATAGCTCATTTCGTAAAGATGCTAAGGTAGAAATGTATGGAGATAAGTTCGATATAAGTAAGGGTAGTGATTATAACTGTGAGTATACTGTAGCAGGACAAGTAAGATGTTGGAAATATAAGATTCGTCAGGCTGAAGATACTAACAGAGGTGTAAGCGAAAAAATACTTAAAAATTACAATGGCTTAAAGCAGATGAAAGATGTATCTAGCGGAGATGATTTTAACTGTGCACTGGATAATGCTAATGAAGCTTACTGTTGGGGTAGTAACAGACGTGGTCAACTAGGTAGCGAAACTAAATCTAAGAATGTTAAAAAGCCTCTTAAAGTTGCTTCAGATGTTAAGTTTAGTAAAATTTATACGAAAGCGCATTATACTTGCGGAATTGATTTAGATGGACATGCTTACTGCTGGGGAGATGGTAGTAATGGCGAAGTTGGTAATGGTAAAAAAGGAAAGTTTGATACTCCTCAAAAAGTTAAAACAGATGTATTGTTCTCAAGATTAAGTATGGCAAAAACTTATGTTTGTGGCGTGTCTAAACCTGATAGTGATATATATTGTTGGGGCAAAGGAACAAAAGGTAAAACAAGTACAGCAAACTTAGACTCTAGTGTTCCTGTTCAAATCTAAAAATGAGCGAGCATCAAAATAAATTTCTCATAAACACTAAAAACAAAAAGATAGTTACAGAGATAAACTCACAGCTTGAAGGGTGTGATGAGTTTATCATAAGTGTAGCTTTTATAACACTTAGTGGTGTGGTTTGTATATTAGAAGCATTGCACCAGCTTAATCTAAGAGGTGTGAAGGGGCGAATCCTTACGGGTTGCTATCTGAACTTTACAGAGCCAAAAGCATTAGGCAAATTGCTTGAGTTTGAAAATATCGAGCTAAAAGTTCTTACAAGTGAAAATTTCCATGCAAAAGGTTTTTTCTTTCGTAGGGCAGATAATTGGCAGATGATGATAGGTAGTTCAAACCTTACTCAGTCAGCACTCACTGTAAATAGCGAATGGAATATTTTATTTCATACTCAAGAGAGTGAACAAGTCCACCAAGAAATTCTTACAGAGTTTAATCGACTTTTTGATGGAGCTATTGATTGTAAAAATATTCTTGAGCAATATCGCTTAAACTACCACAGTATAAGAAATACAACAAATCTTGAGTTGTATCAACAAGCGAAAAACATCACACCAAATACTATACAGCAGCAAGCACTAGAAAATCTTGAAATTTTGCGAAATGATGGCAAGAACAAAGCTCTTATAGTTAGTGCAACAGGCACAGGTAAGACTTTTTTAAGTGCATTTGATGTAGCGAAGGTTGCACCGAAAAGATGTCTTTTTATTGTACACAGAACAAATATCGCAATTAAAGCGAGTGAAACCTTTGCAAAGGTTATCAAAGACAAATCAATCGGTCTTTGTATAGGTAGTGATAAATCTAATGCAGACTATCTATTTGCAACTATACAAACTCTTAAAAATCCAGATGTATTAGTAAAGTTTCAGCAAGATGAATTTGATTATATAATTATAGATGAAGTTCATCATGCTGAAGCTGACAGCTATAAAAGAGTTTTAGAGTATTTTAAGCCCAAGTTTTTACTAGGTATGACAGCTACACCAGAACGAAGTGATAGTGCCGATATTTTTAAATTATTTGATTATAATATCGCTTATGAAATTCGTCTACACCAAGCTTTAGAAGAAGATTTACTTTGTCCTTTTCATTATTTTGCGCTAGAGGATTTTTATTTTGAGAGTAAGCAACCTAATAAAGATAATACCGAATCCCTAAGCTTGTTTCAGAGTCTTACTCCACCACCAAGTTCAGAACGTCCAGTAAAAGGTTTTAGTAGACTAATTAGCGATGAAAGAGTTGATCATATCGTCGAGAAAATGGAATTCTATGGCTTCAGTGGTGAAAAACGCTCAAGCCTAATGTTCGTGAGTAATGTAAATGAAGCAAAAGAGCTTGCTAACCTACTAAGTCAAAAGGGTGTAAAGGCACAAGCTCTAACTAGCCAAGACCCAGAGCATATAAGGGAGCTAGCTATCCAAGAGCTAGAAGCAAAACGCTTAGAAGTTATTGTTACGGTTGATATTTTTAATGAAGGAGTTGATATACCTTGTCTAAATCAAATTATACTTCTACGACCAACTCAAAGTGCAATTGTTTATATTCAGCAACTTGGTCGAGGGCTTAGAAAATATCGTGATAAAAAGTTTGTCGTGATTTTAGACTTTATAGCCAACTATGAAAACAATTTCCTAATACCTGTAGCTCTAAGTGGTGATAATAGTTATGACAAAGATCAACTAAAGAAATTTGTAGTTACCCCTAATAACTATATTAGTGGTAAAAGCACAATTACATTTACAAATATCGCGAAAGAACTAATCTATAGAAATATTCAAAAGACAAACTTTTCTCAGTTAAAGAATATCAAAAAAGATTATATTCAGCTTAAAAAAGAGCTTGGTAAAGTTCCGCGATTAGTTGATTTTGAGAAATACAATTTTATAGCTCCAGAGGTTATACTCAAAGCAAAAGATACTTATGTAGATATTCTACAAGCATTTAAAGAGCCGATAGCTACATTAATAAATAATGAGTACCAAATATTAAAATTTATCTCTAAAGAATTTACCCCAGCAAAAAGGCTGTATGAGACTCTAATATTAGAAAAGCTTCTTTCAAACCCATTTATATCTATGAGTGATTTACAAAGTTATATTAAAAACGAGATTACAGACTATAATCAAAAAAGTTTTGTAAATGCATTGCACCACCTGTCATTACGGACATTTACAGTTAATGCCGGTAGAGTAGAGTATCAGTCATTAATCAAGTTTGATGACACTAGCGTAACACTTACAGTTGCTAAAACTATCCATGCAAATGAGTTTTTATTAGCTCAAATAAAAGACTTGCTAGAGTACAACAAAATTATCTGTAAGAAGAAATATTCTCAAAACAAAGTAAAGAATATCGCACTATATCAAAAGTATTCAAAAAAGGATATTGCCCATCTTCTTAATCAAGACTATACAAATGGTGGAGTCAATTTAGCGGGTTATCGAGCATTTGATAATAAAGCTTTACTTTATATGACATTTGATGAGAGTAAAAAATTTACACAGTTTGATAATAAGTTTATTTCTGCAGACACATTTACATTTTTTTCAAAGAAAAATAAGTCTTTAAATGATAGTATAGAATATGGTTTGAGTAAGGTTGATTTTGTAACCTTTGTGTTTGCAAGAGTCGATAAAAATGATAACTATATGTTCTTAGGTATAGTTGATAAATGTATCAAGGTCAAAGAGATTAATTCTCCAATAAAAATGGTGAAATTCACTTTTAAGCTTAATAAGTCATTACCAATAGAAGTATCTAAATATTTTGATATGGTTAGTCAAAATAAAAGTTAACTAAAAGTTCTTTAAATAACTGTTTTTTTCTTAGTGTTTATATATAATGAAAAGTGTAGGAAAACTAAAAAGGAGTCTAGAGATGGCGTATAAAAAAGTACTATTAGCTATAAATGTATATGAAAAAACTAATGTAGTAGTAAATTCAGCTGTTGCTTTCGCACTAAAAAATAATGCAAAGGTTTTAAAGGTAGTAACAGTAATTGATTGTGTTGCCCCATTTGCACCATCAATTGTAGACTTTCAGCATTCAATTGAGAAAGAAGCCAAAGATGCACTTGATAAAGTTGTTGATAAGATTAAAGGCATTAAAGTAGAACATGAGGTCCTTGTTGGTAATCCTGCTGCAGAGGTTGTAGCGTATGCAGAAGAAAGCGCATGTGATGTAATTGTGCTAGGTTCTCATGCAACTCATGGTATAAATTTACTTCTAGGTTCAGTAGCAAATGCTGTACTTCATAGGGCAAAATGCGATGTACTTACTGTGCGAGTTAGTGATGATGAAAGTGCTGGTAGTCGAGCTCATAATTATCAGAAACTTTTAGCACCAACAGATCTTGAAAATGACTCTTGTTATGTTGTTTCAAAAGCTGTGGATATTGCAAAGCTTTATGATGCAACACTTGATACAGCATTTGTAATTCCTAATGACAGTATTTCTCTTATGACATACGAGACTGATAAGGTAGAAGAATCACTTAAAAAGTTTGCAGATGCGAATGGTATTAATGGTGATAAGTCCGTACTTATTGGTAGTATAGCAACAAGTGTTTTAGAAAAAGCTGAGGAAAATAAAAACGATTTAGTTGTTGTTGGTAGTCATAGAAGAAGTGCTTTAGGAAGGTTTTTCTTAGGCTCAACAGCAAATAGTTTACTTCATGAAGCAAGCATGGATGTTTTAGTCGTTAGACTAAAATAAGTTACACCACCTACTAATAATATCTAAAAATACTCCTTAAATATTCAAAAAAACTATTATTTACACTACTATATCTAGCACATAAGTACTTGTTAAAAGATGCGTAAAGCTTTAAAATAAAAGTGTATATGAGCTAATAATGTTTACCTAAGTGCGCAGATTTTTGCGATTAGTTAAAAGTTATTTACTTAAAAGGGTGTGCAAATGTCTTTGCATGTAGTTTACACATAGCATTTGAGTGGATAATATATAGTACGACTATGTGATTAATATCTACATTATATTTAAAAAAGCTATATTAATTTTACTTTCATGAATAGGGGTATAATGTATAAAATAATAGATTTTTACACTAAAGAAGAAGTCTTTACGGATAGTTTTGTTTTTGCTGGGGAAGATCGTCCTTGGGAAATTCAAATGAATATGGAAATGGTTCGAAACAAAATCAATAAGGATTACTTTACTCAAGCATCACCTTGTTTGTCTAAATACCTTCCTTTTATGCCAATCAAAAACCCTTCAGATTTCGTGTCTTTGAGAGAAACGGCGACTCCTCTTATTAAAAGTAAGACTTTAAGCAAAGAACTCGGTATTGATCTTTATTTCAAGGTTGAAGGCAAAAATCCAACAGGATCGTTTAAAGATAGAGGTTCTGCGATTGATATAACTATAGCTAGAGAGTTAGGGGCTAAAGGTATCGTCTTAGCCTCAACAGGTAATATGGCAGCTTCTTGTGCTTGTTATGCAGCTGCAGCTAAAATGCCTTGTTTTATAATCGTCCCTGAAGGTGTCTCGATGTCAAAACTAGCTCAAGTTATGTCATATGGAGGTAAGATAGTTCAAGTAAAAGGCACTTATAATGATGCTGCTCAATTAGCTTTTGATATAGCTAAATCTAAAAATTTCTTCCTTGCAGGTGACTATGCTTTTAGAGTTGAGGGTCAAAAAACAGCAGCTTTTGAAGTAATTGATCAACTATTGTTCCAAACACCTGATGAAGTTATAGTTCCGATAGGATGTGGTACAAATATGACAGCTTACTATAAAGGTTTTAGTGAGTATAAAGATTTAGGTTTTATTGATACTATACCTAAATTGACTGGAGTACAATCAACAGGAGCTGATACTTTAGCAAGAGCATATCAGAAAAATCAAAATAGAATAGAAGGGCTAAAATCTGCAAATACTATAGCTACAGCAATTGCTGTACCTTATCCTATAGATGGAGATAAGGCTATTGAAGCGATCTATAATACTGGTGGTGAAGCGAGTGCAATCAGTGATATTAAAATGCTTGAAGCACAATATATGCTATCTACAAAAGAAGGACTTTTTGTTGAGTTAGCTTCAGCATCTACAGTGGCTCACTTACTAAAAAAACATAGCGAAGGTAAGCTTCAGAAAGGATCAAAAGTTGTATGTGTGCTTTCAGGAGAAGGTCTAAAGGATCCTAGTGTAGTTCTAAAGTCCGCGATTCAGCCACCTATTATTTATCCTACAGAGAATGATTTTGATAAATTATATGACAGTCGTTTCTTTGATAATAAAATGATGTTATTCATTGATCAAAACCAACTTGTTTTTGAAACCTATCCTACTATAGAAGAGGTTAGAAAAGCTTTAGAAACTATGTTTGGGGCAAACTACGATGAAACCTTTACTACTAAAGTGAAGAGTCTTATTGAGAAGTTTTTAGCTAAAGGTAAATCTATTTATGTAGCAGATATTCAAGATATTATCCAAGATGCTACAGAAATGACTGATGCTGTTAGCCAAGATATATTAGATGTCCAGTCTTTCAAGGTTAATGTTGAGCATAACCAGAAATCGAAGGCGGAAGTTACCGTTAATGTGAGAGATCAGTTGTATTTTGCGTCAAGTACTGGTGTAGGTCCTGTAGATGCTGTTTTAAAAGCATTATGTAAAGCTTGCCCTAGTGATATAGTCTATAGCTTAACCGACTATAAAGTGAAAATACGAGGTCAGGGTGCTGATGCTGTAGTTTATGTTGAAATGAGCCTTGAGAAAGGTGGCGTGAAAAGTATTGGTAAATCAGTATCCCCAGATATTATACAAGCATCGGTAGAGGCCTTTATAGATGCATACAATATCGCTTATGTATAAAGCTAAATTATAAGAGGAAATATGGAAGATAAAAGTTTAAATAAATACAGTAAAAGACTTACTAAAGAAAAATCTCAAGGTGCTTCTCAGGCAATGCTTTATGGTACAGGGATGACTGAACGAGATATGGATAAACCTCAAGTAGGTATCGCAAGTGTTTGGTATGAAGGAAACACATGTAACATGCACTTAAATCAAATTGCTCAATTTGTGAAAAATAGCGTTGAGAAAGCGGATTTAAAAGGCATGAGATTTAATACTATCGGTGTTAGTGATGGTATTTCAATGGGTACTTCAGGCATGAGTTATTCGCTTCAATCTAGAGATCTAATAGCAGATTCAATTGAAACAGTGATGTCTGCCCATTGGTATGATGGTTTAGTTTCAATACCTGGTTGTGATAAAAATATGCCTGGTTGTATGATGGCTTTAGGGCGATTAAATAGACCTGGATTTGTTATATATGGCGGTACAATTCAAGCTGGAATAATGCGTGGTAAACCAATAGATATCGTTACTGCTTTCCAAAGCTATGGAGCATGCTTATCTGGTAGTATCACAGAAGAAGAGCGTCAAGAAACTATTAAAAAAGCATGTCCAGGAGCAGGAGCTTGTGGTGGTATGTATACTGCAAACACTATGGCGTGTGCTATTGAAGCGTTAGGAATGAGTTTGCCATATAGCTCTTCTACTCCAGCTACATCAAAAGAAAAAGTTCAAGAATGTGATAAGGCTGGCGAGGTTATTAAGAACCTGCTTGAATTAGATCTTAAGCCTAAAGATATCATGACACGCAAAGCGTTTGAAAATGCTATGGTTTTGATAACTGTAATGGGCGGATCAACTAATGCTGTACTACACCTTTTAGCTATAGCAAGTTCTCTAGATGTTGACTTAAAGATAGATGACTTCCAAGAGATTGCTAATAAAACTCCAGTTCTAGCTGACTTCAAACCAAGTGGTAAGTTTGTTATGGCAGATTTACACGCTATAGGCGGTACTCCTGCGGTTATGAAAATGCTTCTTGAAGAGGGTATGCTGCATGGTGAATGCCTAACAGTAACAGGGAAAACACTTGCTGAAAATTTAGCTGAGTTACCAGGATTACCGGAAAATAATGAAATTATACAAAGCTTTGATAATCCAATTAAAAAAACAGGTCATTTACAGATTCTTAAAGGCAATGTAGCACCGGAAGGTTCTGTAGCTAAGATCACTGGTAAAGAAGGTGAAATATTTAAAGGCAAAGCAAATGTTTTTGATTCTGAAGAAGAGATGATAGCTGCGACTGAAGCTGGAAAAATAGCTAAGGGTGATGTTATTGTTATTCGCTATGAAGGTCCTAAAGGTGGGCCTGGAATGCCAGAAATGCTTAAACCGACCTCTCTAATAATGGGAGCAGGGCTTGGTCAAGATGTAGCTTTAATTACTGATGGTAGATTCTCTGGTGGTTCACATGGTTTTATCGTAGGTCATATAGCTCCGGAAGCACAAGTTGGTGGAATGATCGCTTTGCTGCAAAATGGTGATGACATAACTATTGATGCTATTAAAAACATTATAAGTGTTGATTTGAGTGAAGAAGAAATCTTTAAAAGAAAATCTAAATGGGTTGCTCCAGCGCAAAAAGCTACTCGAGGCACACTAAAAAAATATATTAAAACAGTTTCTTCAGCATCAACAGGTTGCGTTACAGATTTAGATTAAAGTGAAAAGGTACTAAAAAGTGATAGATAAAATTTGGAAAAATGGAAAGATAGTTTCATATGAAGATGCTAAAGTAGGTATCAATACACATTCTTTGCATTATGGCTCTTCTGTGTTTGAAGGTATTAGAGCTTATAGTACTCCTAACGGAGTTGGAGTACTTAAATTAAAAGAACATATGCAAAGATTTATGTATTCAATGAATGCTTTAGGCATGCCGGTAAAGTTTTCTCTCGAAGAGTTGTGCCAAGCTGTTTTAGATATAGTGAAAATAAGTGGTAATCAAGCTTGTTATATAAGACCACTAGCTTATTATGCTGAGGGTCCGGTATCTGTTTTACCAAAAGAAGATCATCCGGTTGATATTGCTATTTATTGTTTGCCTATGGGCAAATATATGGACGCTGATTCTGTAGATATTAAAGTAAGTAAGTATATTCGTATTCACCCAAGATCAACAGTTTGTGATGCTAAGATTGGCGGTCATTATGTGAATAGTATTTTAGCTTCACGAGAGACTATAGATACGCACTATCATGAATCATTATTACTTGATGTAGATGGCAATGTAGCTGAAGGTGCTGCTATGAATGTCTTTTTCGTAAAAAATAAAGAAATTACTACACCCCCTTTAGGCACTATACTAAATGGTATAACTAGAAAACTTATAATAACCATAGCTAAAGATTTGGGCTATAAAGTAAATGAGAGTCTTTTCAAGGTTGAAGAGTTAATCAATGCTGATGAAGTTTTCTTTTGTGGGACTGCTGCAGAAGTAACTCCTGTGGCTACAATTGATGATAACAGTATTAAAGCACAGAATAATCTTGGAATAACGCAAGAGATAAGAGAAGTGTTCGAAAAAATAAAGCAAGGTGAAGCTTATAAAGATGCTTTAACGTATACATAGTATTTGATCGCATATAAAAGCTTAAACTCTTTTGAGATAGATGCGGTAATTTGTACTAGAGATAGGTATAACTATTATCGAAATTACTCTCAATAATCGCTTCAATTAGTTCTTTAAAAAAGTTTCATAAATCTGCTTTAAAAAATATAAGTTCAAGTTTTACTTTGATACACTCACTTATTATGATTTAATATAAGATTCGAGAAGTAAAGTGATTTAGTAGGGGGGACATACTATAAGCATGAAAATAACAGGCTCTCAAGCTATTGTAAAAGCTCTTAAAACTGAAGGTGTTGATTGCATTTTTGGTTATCCAGGTGGTGCTATTATGCCCACATACGACGCCTTACATGAAGAGCGTCACAATCTTCATCATATTCTGGTTAGACATGAACAAGCAGCCATCCATGGAGCTGTTGGCTATGCACGAGCTACACAAAAAGTTGGTGTTGCAATAGCAACTTCTGGCCCTGGGGCGACAAACCTTCTAACAGGGATTGCGGATGCACAAATTGATTCTATCCCAGTTGTATGTATAACAGGGCAAGTATTTTCATCTCTTTTAGGGACAGATGCTTTTCAAGAGGCTGATATAATTGGTATGTCAGTTGCTGCGACTAAATGGAATTATCAAATAACAGATCCAAATGAAATACCTGAGGTTTTTAAAAAGGCTTTTGAAATAGCTAAAAGTGGAAGACCGGGTCCAGTTTTAATTGATATTACTAAAGATGCTCAAACAGCTCTTATGGAGTATAAGCAAGCTCAAGGAAATATTAATGGTAAGTGGCTACACAAACCTATGATTGATATGGATGAGATTCTTAGAGCTTCAGAGCTTATAAATAACGCAAAAAGACCAATTGTTCTTGCCGGGCATGGAGTTATGCTTTCTGGCGCTGAAGATTCATTACTGAAACTTGCTGAAAAAGCTAATCTTCCAGTTGTGTGTACTTTACTAGGCTTATCTTCTTTTCCTTATAAGCATGACTTATATAAAGGTATGTTGGGAATGCACGGAAATTATGCTGCTAATGTACTATGTAATGAAGCAGACGTAGTTTTAGCTGTTGGTATGAGATTTGATGACAGAGTTACTGGTAAGCTTGATGAGTACCTTAATAATGCTAAAATCATTCATATTGAAATAGATCCTTCTGAAATTGATAAAAATGTTAAGGCTGATGTGGGTATAAACTCTGATGCAAAAGAAGCAATAGATGCATTAATTCCATATATAGCTGAGCAAAATCACGAAACATGGCACAAAGAGTTTGCTGATGAACATAGCAAGGAAGTTGCAGCTGTAATTGATGATGAAACAAATCCTATATCTGGTGATATTAAGATGGCTGAAGTTATAAGTTTAGTTTCTGAAAAAACTAACGGCGAAGCTACTATTGTATCGGATGTTGGTCAACACCAAATGATAGCCGCACGCTATTATAAGTTTATGTCAAAGAATGCACATATTAGCTCAGGTGGACTTGGTACGATGGGTTTTGCTTTGCCTGCAGCAATCGGAGCTAAAGTTGGAGTTGGAGATAAGAAAGAGGTCATTGCTGTAATTGGTGATGGTGGCTTTCAAATGAATTTACAAGAGTTAGCTGTTTTAAGACAAGAAAATTTGAATCTAAAGATTATTATACTAAATAATAGTTTCTTAGGTATGGTGCGTCAATGGCAACAACTTTTCTTCGAAAGTAGGTATTCTCACACAGAAATTTCATCGCCTGATTTTATAAAACTTGCCGAAGCTTATGATATTAATGCCCAGCAAGTTAGTAAAAGAGAAAATTTAGGCAAGGCAATTGATGAACTTCTTGCTGCAAAAAACTCATATTTACTTGAGGTAAAAGTTGAGCAGCAAGAGAATGTATTTCCGATGGTGCCGGCGGGTGAATCAATCAGTAATACTAAACTTGGAATAGAGGAGTAAAACTATGCAAGAAAATATATATTTCATAACTATTAATACCGAGAATACACTATGTGTTCTACAAAGAATTGCATCAGTTTTATCTCGTAATCGTATTAATATAGAACAATTAACGGTTTTTGAGACTGCTAATAAGGGTATTTCACACTTTAATCTTGTTGTGCATGGAACACAAGATAAAATTGATAAGATTGTTAAAAAACTAGCAAATGTGATAGAAGTTATTGATATTAATATCACTAGCACTATACCAATGACAGGTACTGTAAACAGTAAAACTGCTCATGCGGTAAAAACTAGCTTAAAAAAAGCGGCATAAACGCGAGACAAGTAGAAGCCGAGTCGGAAAAATGAAACCTGGCAAGCAAATAAAGTCGCATGATCTCTTCGTTCATGTAGGCTTAATAGCTAATCTTAACCATATTAATTGAACAATTAAGTTCAAGATTTTCTAAAAAAAATCCCCCTAAAATTAAAAAATAACTATATTTATTTATCACTTTATACTATAAATAGTATAAACAGTATTTGATAAATGAGTTCTTATGAAAAAATTTTTAGTTTTACTAGCAAGCTCAGCTGAGTGGTATGAGTTCACAGTTTACTCGTTTTGTGCGGTATATATTGGAGCTACATTTTTTCCCGAGTTGAGTAGCCCTTTTGCTAGCTTTTTAGCAGCGTTTGGTGCATTTGCAGCAGGATTTTTAGCACGTCCAATTGGTGGGATAATCTTTGGCTATATAGGTGATAAAAAAAGTAGAACAACTGCTCTAGCTTTAGCCGCATTCTTTATGGGGGTTCCTACCGTAGGTATGGCACTTTTACCATCTTATGCAACAATTGGTATATTTGCACCACTGATTTTAGTTGCCTTTAGAATACTGCAAGGTATCGCTATAGGTGGTCAGTATAGTGGTTCAGTTGTGATACTTGTTGAAGGTGAAAATACAATGTTTGGTAAAGCTAGGGCTGGCGTAAGTGTTGTTACCAGTGCATTTGGTGGTATATTGCTTGCGATCGTTAGTTTTCAGCTTATAAGGTATTTTATTCCTGATGAATCAATGGCTAATGGCGGATGGAGAATACTTTTTGCAATAGCTATCATTCTTGTAATATTGTCTTTCTTTATCAAGCATGGTAAAGATGAAGAAGAAAAGCCAGCGACAAGTGATATAAAGCTTAGATCTATGGTTTTGAAAAACTATAAAAGTATTGTTTATATGCTACTGCTATGTTTTCCTGGAGCAGTTGTTGCATATTTCCAAATTACGATTTTGCCAAACATCATTAAACAAGTTCTAGGGCAGACACATGTAAATGTCGCAATCCTAACAACTATAAGCATAATCGTTTTCATTATAACTTGTAATGTTGCTGCGAGATTAACAAAGTATTTCAGCATTAAAGGTATAACAGCTTTTGGTTTAGTATTAATGCTCGTACTATCTCTACCAATGTATCAATTATATAAAATGAATAGTGAATTGCTAATTTTGTTCTTCGTAGTTATGGGAGCTATTTTTGGTATATTCTATGGTAATATCATGGTTCTTTTCACAGAATGCTTACCAAAAGAGATTCGCTATACAGCATTTGCTTTAGCTTATAATATTGGTTTCGGAATATTTGGTGGATTATTGCCGTTTGTGTGTTTCTATCTGGCAAATGAGTTTTCTGACTATTTTGCAGTAGGTGTAATATCTGTAAGTGCTTTAGTTGGATTATTCGCCTTATACTTCCTTGACCCCCAAAAAAATAAAACTTTATAATCTAGCATATACAGGTTATTATTTCTTTAAGTTTTTATAAGTGAGAGCTATAAAATGAAGACTTACTTTTTAAGTGAACGATGCTTTATTTACACTATTAGTGATAAGCTTGATTTTGAGGACAATTCCAAGATAATTAAAATATACAGACAATTTCTAGCTGATAAGAGTTTTTGTCGTCAATATAATATCTTAGATATTGTACCAACATATAATAGTATTGCATTTCATACAGACTTCTTAGACCTATCTATATTTGAAAAAGCTATAATTAATAAAATTTCACAAGTTGATTATAGTGCTGGAAGTGTATCTACAACACATGATATCTTGGTGGATTATAACGGTGAAGACTTGGAGTCAGTAGCACAGACTTTAAATCTGAGTGTAAATGAGGTTATTACACGCCATACAAAACCAGTATATACCATAGCAATGCTTGGGTTTAAACCATATTTACCGTACCTTCTTGGACTGGATGAAAGTATTGGTGTACAACGCTTAGCAACACCTCGTAACAGAATAGCAAAAGGTTCTGTAGGAATTGGTGGTTTACAGACTACAATTTTCCCAGAACAAACCCCTAGCGGTTGGAATATTTTAGGTAATACAGATTTTGATGACTTTACTAGCTTTAATGCTGGAGATAAAATTAGATTTAGGAGAAAGTGATGCTTTTAGTAAATTGTGATCTTGGTGAAAGAGGGGTTGCACATCCTATAGATGATCAGCTTATAAAATATATAGATATCGCTAATATAGCTTGTGGTGGTCATGCTGGTGATCAACAAAGTGTAGATTATTATGTGGAGTTATGTAAGTTAAATAGTGTCAAAGTTACAGCACATATATCATATCCTGATAAGGAAAATTTTGGTAGAAAGGTTATTAGCATAGATGATGATAAACTTTTAAAATCATTTGATGATCAGTTTGCTTTATTTACAGATATAAAAGCGATTAAACCACATGGAGCCTTAAATAATGAACTTAATAAAAATTCTAAATTATCAGAACTCTTTGTTACTTGGTGCGTGAAAAACAATGTAGAAGAACTCCTAGCTAGCCCCTTTGGTATTGTGGCTAAATATGCAAGGTCAAAAGGAATAAAAATAGTAAAGGAAAGTTTTGTTGAAAGAGGCTATATGCTTGATGAAAATTCTAATCCGGTATTAATTCCCCGAGGCATGCCTAATGATGAAATTGAGACTGTGTCAGAAGCTGTTGAACAATACAATCAGTTAAAAAATGGATATATAAATATAGGTGGGCAAAAAAAAGAATTTGACTCTGAAACCGTTTGCATACACTCAGATAGTGCGATTGCTTTAGAGTTAGCTCAAGCTTTAGATTCTTATAGAGGGTAATTATGTTAGAAAAATTGTTTTCAGTATCAGGTGGGTTACATTTTGATGTTGCTGAGCGAGATTTTGGAAAGCAAGATAAGGGAATATCTCCAAATGGAGCACAAGATCAGTTAAGTTTTAATATTGCTTTTGATATTTTTGATAGCCCTGAGAGTTTTCAAGCTATTGAAATGATTTACCCAACTAAAATAGTCGCTAATAAACCAATGCTTTTCATAATATGTGGAGCAGGGTATCAACAAATACTTATAGATGAGAATAAGCCTATATTAAAGGATAAAGTTTATAGCTTAAATGAAGGACAAACTATATCATTTGGTGGACAGAAAAGTGGTTTTAGAACAATTATATTTGCTGTGGAAAGTAATGCTAAAACAAGTAAATATATTGCTAAAAAAAGATCTTCATTGATCACAAGTTTTATAACTGACTTATATTCAGAGAGAAAAATTAGAGTTGTTAAAGGTCCAGAGTATTATGTCTTCAATGATGAGAGTCTTTTTGATCAAAGTTGGAAAATATCTCAAAACTCAAGTCAAATGGGTTTAGTACTGGAAGGAAGTAAGTTAGATGTCAAAAAGATTGAAATGATATCTCAGCCAGTAACTGATGGTACGGTACAGCTTTCTCCAAACGGACCTATAGTACTTATGAGACATCGCCAGACTGTTGGCGGTTATCCAAGGGTTTTAAATGTAGTAGAAACTGATATGAATAAGTTGGCCCAGCTTGCTATGGGTGAGAGTTTTAGATTTAAGCTCATTGATTTTAATGAAGCTATAGAAATAAATAATAAATACCGAAAATTATTTAGCTCAATAGATTTTTTGGAGCAGTAATGATATACCTTTTTCTGATGAAAACAATACTTTTTTATAGATGATTTTTTTTGTCAAATTTAGGTTGTTTTTAATTATTTTACTTGTTATAAACTCTAGTGAAAAAGAAAACTTAATTTGGAGATATCCTAAATGTTGCGAAAGTTAGTCAAGTCTTTGATTCCTAGTAATGAAAAAATATTTTTTGAACTGATGATTGAAGCTACAGAAAGTGTAGAAGATTCAGCAAGAATATTGGATCAGTTATTAAAAGAAACAGATACATTAACCTCAGCAGAGCTTATAGAAGAGCTAAGGCTAACTAGAGCTGTTACTGTAGAGGCAGCTAATAAAATGGATCATGAGTTAGCTAGATATTTTGTAACTCCTATAGATAGAGTAGAGCTACACAATATCATCACTCTTCTATTAAAACTTAATAAGAGAATAGTGAAAATTCACAGATATATACAGATTTTGCTAGAAGAAGAGCGTGGTGATGTAAATAAGTATTTATCAAACTGTGTTGAGACTCTTAGAAAAATGACTAAAGTTCTAGATGATATGATGAAAGCATTTTGTGCAGGTAAATATAAGGAACTTAAAACATTAAATATGAAGTTAACAGCTCTTGACGAGAATGTTTTAGAAGATCTAGGGCATGCTTTGAAGAAGTTTTCATACTTTGAAGATGGTGATGTGATGTTTATTATGAAAGTTAAGGATATTTATAAGGCTATAGAAAGTGCTATTTCAACTTGTACTTCAGTAGCTGAGTCAATAATAAGAATACATGTAAAAGAAGTTTAGTAAGGGTATTTACTTATTATGGTAACAACGGTTTTAATTGTAATAATCTGTGTAGCATTATTTTTCGAGTTCACAAATGGTTTTCATGATGCAGCAAATGTTGTTGCAACACCAATAGCGACAAAAGCTCTTACACCTTATCAAGCGATAGGTTTAGCAGCTTTTTTTAACTTTTTAGGAGCTTTTTTTGGCACAGCAGTTGCTGCAACCATTAGTAAAGGTCTTGTTGATACTCAGGTTGTAACGGATATTGTACTTATATCTGCTTTACTTGGGGCTATTAGTTGGAACTTCTTTACTTGGAGTTTTGGTATTCCCTCAAGTTCATCTCATGCGTTAATAGGCTCATTGGTAGGAGCTGTGATTATTGGGTCTAGTTATCAAGATGTAAACTATGTAACAGTCGTTGATAAAGTGCTTATACCAATGGTGAGTTCTCCTGTTATGGCATTTTTCTTAGCTTTGGTTATTTGTATTATTCTTATAAATATATTTATTAGAGTAAACAATATCCGGCCAACAAATAGATATATTAGAGAGTTTCAAATACTTTCAACAAGCCTACTATCTTTCTCGCACGGCTCAAATGATGCTCAAAAAACCATGTCGATAATTACTTTGGCTCTTTTAAGTGCTGGATTAGTACAGACTACAGATGTTCCGGATTGGGTTATACTATTGTGTGGTACAGCAATGGGCCTTGGTACATTGTCAGGTGGTAAAAAAATAATTAAAACTTTAAGCTCTAAACTATCAAAGTTAGAGCCAGTAAATGCAGTATCTGCTGAGCTAAGTTCGGGTATATTAGTGATGGGTGCTTCTCATATTGGCCTACCTGTAAGTACAACACAGGTTGCATCTGGGTCGATAATGGGGGCGGGTTTTGCTGATTCAGGTGTGAATTGGAAAGTAGTGCGTAAAATGGCAACAGCATGGTTTCTGACAATACCAGCGTGTATGGCTGTTACATCTGTTATCTATATAGCTCTATATTCAGCATTTGGGGCTTTTTAACGAAAATAGCTATAAAAAAGTTCACTTCTGGTTTTATCAAGATATAATAAACTTTTTTTATCCTAAAGATATTTATGAAAAGACTAATGATCTTAATTCACTGGCTTACAGCTATACTTATAGTCTGTGCTTTCATTTCTATTGAGTTTAGAAGCTCTTTTGGCAAGCATAATCTTTTTCATGATGTTATGAAATCATCACATTTATATATAGGTTTTATAGTATTGTTTTTAACTATCGTTAGGCTTTTTCTCCGTCAAATTTACGGAGGAATGAGTTATAGCCGACATAAAAAGAGTAAGATAAAAAAGCTCATCTCTCAATTAATACATCTATTTTTGTATGCTTGGCTTATTTTTATGCCGATATTAGGTTGGTGTATTATAAGTGCAAAAGGAACTTATATTATACCTTTTGGGTTACCAAGTATTTTAGATGTAATGCCTCATGCAAATGTAGTTGCTATTAAAGATGTACATAACACTTTAGCGTATTTTGGACTATGGGTTATTGCGATCCATGCTTTTGCTGCTCTATTTGATTATTATGTATTAAGAAGAGATATTATTGAAAAACGCTAGCTTTTCAAGAGGAATACGAAAACCTCATAGCTTATCTGACCCTTATTTCATAATTTACGATCATACCACATAGCAAATCTCTTATTAGATCACGGCTCTTTTATAGTTAGTTCTTTGTTACAATATCAGTTATAAGGTTAAAAGCTGGAGATGATATGCGCATAGAAACAGATAGTATGGGCAAAATAAATGTTCCTGATGATAAGTACTGGGGAGCTCAAACACAAAGATCGCTAAAATATTTTGATATTGGTTCTGACATAATGCCTTTAGAGGTAATAAAAGCTTTAGCTATAGTAAAAAAAGCATCAGCTTTAGCAAACAATGAATTAGGGTATTTGTCTAAATCAAAAAAAGATGTAATAGTTAAAGTAGCAGATGAAATAACTTCAGGTAAATTAGATGAACATTTCCCTTTACATGTTTGGATGACAGGTAGTGGCACACAAAGTAATATGAATGTTAATGAAGTTATATCTAACCGAGCAATAGAAATTTTAGGCGGAGAAAAGGGTAGTAAAACCCCGATTCATCCAAATGATGATGTTAATATGTCGCAATCATCTAACGATACTTTTCCTACCGCTATGTATGTCGCTACAGCATATGGTATCACACAAAAACTTCAGCCTGCACTTGAAAGTATGCATGAGGAGTTAGATAAAAAGGCACAACAATGGGATGATATCGTAAAAATCGGTAGAACACATATGCAAGATGCAGTGCCTTTAACTTTAGGACAAGAGTTTTCAGGTTATGCAGCACTATTAAATAAAAATATTACTAGGTTAAAGGACTCGCTTGAAGAAGTTTACCAATTAGCACTAGGTGGAACAGCTGTTGGTACTGGTATTAATGCACCTAAAAACTTTTGTGATAAGGTAGCGTCCCATATAGCAGAAATTACGGGCTTTTCTTTTGTTTCAGCTGCCAATAAGTTTGAAGTACAAGGCTCTCATGATGCTTTAGTTGCTGTTATGGCTAATCTAAAAATCTTAGCAAATTCATTATTCAAAATAGCAAACGATATTAGATTACTCAGCTGTGGGCCGCGTGCAGGTTTCCATGAATTATTGTTACCAGAAAATGAGCCGGGTTCATCTATTATGCCGGGCAAAGTAAACCCAACACAATGCGAAGCTTTAACCATGGTAGCAGTACAAGTCATCGGTTATGATGTGGCTGTTGCTATGGGAGGAGCTTCAGGTTATCTGGAAATGAATGTTTATAAGCCACTGATCATCTATAATATTATTAAATCTATAAATATTTTGTCAGATGGCTGTAACAGTTTTACAAAATTTCTACTAAAAGGAATGGAGCCTAACAAAGAAAAAATAGATTCTTTTTTGAGAAATTCTTTAATGTTAGTAACAGCTTTAAGTCCAGAAATAGGTTATGACAAGGCTTCCAAATTAGCCCATTATGCTGATAAAAATAATATATCTTTAGCTGAAGCTAATAGGGATTTAAATTATCTATCTAAAGATGAATTTGAAAGGGTGGTTGATCCGTATAAAATGGTAAAATAATATACGCCGAATTAAAAATAATACTTGGGATATATAATGAAATATACAAAGCTAGGGAAAACAAATATAGATATAAGCCGTATTTGTTTGGGTACAATGACCTGGGGACAACAAAACACCCAAAATGAGGCTTTTGAGCAGATGGATTATGCTTTAGCGGAAGGTGTGAACTTTTGGGATACAGCAGAGATGTATCCTGTGCCAAAAATAGCTGAAAAATATGGCAAGACAGAAGAAATAATCGGTAGCTGGATCGCTTCAAGAGCTAAAAGAGAAGATATTGTATTGGCAACAAAAATCTCTCCATTAACATGGGCCAGAGGTGAAGAGCAACCAAAGATAAATAAACAAACTATCTTAACAGCCGTAGATAATAGCTTAAAACGCCTTAACACAGATTATATAGATTTATATCAATTACATTGGCCGACCAATAGACCATACCATCATCATGCTAATGGTCGAGATTTTATCCCTGCTATTGGTAATCAGAAGAAAGAGCATATTTTAGCGAATATACATGAAACTTTAGAAACTTTTGATAGTTTAGTAAAAGCTGGAAAAATAAAGCACATCGGATTATCAAATGATTCTTCTTGGGGTATTAGTCAGTTTTGTCATTTAGCTGAAAAATATAATCTACCACGAATTCAAAGCGTCCAAAATGAATATAACCTAACAAGAAGAAGAGATGAGTTAAATGTTTTAGAGTCATGTGCTTTAGAAGAGTTATCGTATTTAGGTTGGTCTCCTCTTAGTCAAGGTGTTCTTTCAGGACAATATTTTGGTGGTAAGATCCCATCAAAATCAAGGTTGGCTGTAGCTATTAGAGATGGCATAGAGCATGAACTTTCATGGAGAATAACCCCAACTTGTAATCAAGCAATCGAAGAGTATCATGCTGTTGCAAAAAAATATAACTTAGATTTTTATCAGATGGCAATAGCTTTCACGCTTAGAAGAGAGTATTTAAGTTGTTCAATAATAGGAGCCTCATCTTTAAGTCAATTAAAAGGTAATATAGCAGCCATTGATTTAGAGTTATCTGAAGAAGTTTTAAGAGAGATAGAAAAAATATACAGCAAGTACCCGGATCCATTTTAAATATAAAGTTATATTATATAATCATATAAAGTTTATAGTGATAGTACATTTGTGTTATTATCCTTCTGAAACAGGGGTGCTTTAAAAAGCTGAGATGATTAAAATCGAACCCTTATAACCTGAACTAATTAGAGTTAGCGTAGGGAGTTTGATCAATTTCACATCTTTGCTGTTCTTGCTGCTCTCTCGTGCTTTTTCTTTTTACAGATAAAAACTAGGGATTAATATGCACCTTTTAGACTTTTGTACTATGATTATCAATTTACTTTGTACTTTTTTACTTGCTAGCTTTCTTACAATAGGTTGGCCAGTAGGTATTTTAGGTTTAATAATGAGCTCTGTGCTATTTGGTTTAGCTGGATTATATGCTGATATGTACCTACAAATAATACTCTTATGTTTCTTTTTTTATGGTTGGTTTGATTGGTCTCTAGAGAGATCAAATAAGAGTTTAAAACCTAAAGTTTTTAAATCATTACTGTTTTGGCCCTTGATTATCGTCACTATTATTTGTTTTTCATTTTTGGTGGCTCAAGCTTTAATTACATTTACAGATTCAACTACACCGTATCTTGATAGTTTTACAAGTGTTTCATCATTGGTTTGTGTTTTATTGGCAGCTAAAAAGTATATTGAGAATTGGTTTATTTGGATTGTAGTTGATTCGGTATATGTTTTTTTATATATATACAAAGATATACCTTTTGCGGCAATAACAACTTTCGTATATCTAATAATAGCTATTTATGGTTATAAGCATTGGAGAAAATGTTATGAGGAGCAAAAACTATGCTCTTAGATGCTCATGTACATACAGATAAGTATGATGAGAGCTTATATGCTAGTCTGGCAAAACAATGTCAAGCAAATGATATTATGCTTTTATCAGTGTCAATGTGTATTCCTTCGTATAAAAAGATACAAACTCTTGCTGAAAAATATAGTTTTGTTATACCTTCTTTTGGGATTCACCCATGGAAAGCAGATAAATATGTTAATGAGTTAGGTAGCTTAGATAAATATTTAAATGAGGCAAATTATATTGGTGAAATAGGGTTAGATAAAAGGTTTTTGAAATATGCAGCTCCCTATAAAGACCAACAAAAAATATTTGAATATATTGTTTCTCATAAGGCTGTTAAAGGTAAGTTTTTAAACCTACATACAAGTGGGGCAGAATCAGAGGTGTTAGATGTTTTAGAAAAATACAATCATAGAAAGTTTGTTGTGCATTGGTATGCTGGAAGCTTAGAACTTATGGAAAGGTACTTGGCTTTAGGTGGATATTTTTCTATAGGTGTGGAGATTATGTTCAGTAAACATATACAGGGAATAGCAAAAAAAGTACCTCTTGATAGAATTTTGGTGGAAACTGATAATCCATCATCATATTCGTGGCTTTTAGGAAAAGAATCTAATAATGATATGCCAGAACTGTTATTTAAAGTTATAAATAAAATTTGTCAAATAAGGGGAATCGCAACAAATGAATTATTTAGTCGTTTAGATAAGAATCAGAAAGATGTTCTGTTTTAGTCATGTATAAAAATTACACTTTTTTGTAGGTATCATGAAATAGGTATATAATTATTACTAGAGAGTGAATAGGGAAGTGAGGCTAATAGTACGAATGAAAAAAATATTACATATTAGATCAAGTATAAAACAAGAAAATTCAGTTTCAAGAAAAGTCGGGGATGATTTAATTAACCATTTTAAAATCACTGATAGTGTAAAAATTTCAGAGAGAGATCTTGTAGATGATTCTGTAAAACATATAAATCCAGACTTTATTAATGCCATGGCAACTAATAACCAAGATAAACTGGTTACTTCTAACATGCTAGTAGAAGAACTTTTTGATAATGATATTATTGTTATTGAGTCGCCAATGTATAATTTTAGTATTCCATCAACACTAAAATCTTGGATTGATAATATAATGATTGCAAGAAAAACTTTCTTATATACATCTAATGGACCTGAAGGTTTAGTAAAAAATAAAAAAGCGATCCTAGTTCTTAGTAAAGGAAATATCTATAGTGAAGGTCCAGCAAAACCTTTAGATTTTCAAGAAAACTATTTACGAACAGTTCTTAACTTTATTGGTGTAAATGACATAACCGTGATCTGCGCTGAAGGAGTTGATTTAAATGAGGAAGTACGAGAAAAATCTTTAAAGCAAGTTGAGCAGCAAATAAAAGATTTAATCCTTTAATAAATGTGGAGAATTGTATGAAAAAATATAAACTGTTGGGAATTTTAGCTAGTTTTATACCTGTAATATTATTAGCAAATGATAAAGATAATGCTGTACCAGAAATAATATCTAAGTCCAATGTTGTTAAGTGTGAGTATAACGAAAAAAATGTTAATACTGTGGTCGATTTTGAGAATGCAGTATTAAATGTAATATTTAACAAAGGTGATGTGGATGAAGTTTCTAAATATTTAGGAAAAACATACATACAGCATTATCCTTCGGCAGAAGATGGACCAGAGGGTCTAATTACTTATCTTAAAGGACTTGGTGATAAAAAAGTGTATACAAGGGTTGAGACTGGAAAAATATTCGCTTGTAATGACTATGTAATTTTAGAAAATATTTTTTACTCATCAAAAAATGATTTAGGAACAGCAGCAATTAATACATTTAGAGTAAAAGATGGAAAGATCATTGAACATTGGGAGCTTATGGAACCTGTTCCTAAAGAGGCTAAAAATAATAATGGGATATTTTAGAGTCTTTATCTAACTATATATTAAAATACATTCTTTATTTTAAAAGTGCTGTTCTAAATATCTAGTTGTGTTAGAGTGTTTATTAAAGTTATTCTTACACTTAGGAAGAGTATGGATAAATTAACATGCATGAGAACATTTGTTAGTGTTTTTAAGTCTAAGAGTTTTACAAGAGCAGCTGAGAACCAAGATATATCCATTGGTTTAGTGAGTAAAAGGATTAAGTATCTTGAGAGTATGCTAAATGTTGAATTATTTAATAGAACTACAAGAAGTATTTCACCTACAGCAAATGGTGCAGAGTATTTTGAGCATTGTTGTGAAGTATTAGATAAGCTAGATAATTTTGAGCATATTTTTAGTATGCAAAATAATTCGTTAACAGGGATTATTACTATTAGTGCTCCTTTAGCTTTTGGATTGATCTACTTACGTGCATTTGTACCATATTTTCATAATAAATATCCAGAAATCAATCTCCAAATAGATCTAAACGATAGCTTTATTGATTTTTCTAGAAATCAAAATGACATTATATTAAGAATTAGTGACGATTTACCAGATACTGGACTTATAGCTAAACAAATTTTTGAGATTAAAAGAGTTGCGGTAGCAAGTCCAAGCTTTTGTAAAGAAAATAAGCTAGCAAACCTTGAGGATTTGTCTAAGATAAACTGTCTATTATATAAAAATAATAAAAGTTATAATTCTTGGACTTTTTTGAAGTCAGATAAAAAGCTAAATGTGACTGTAGATGGAAATCTTCTTAGTAACAGTGGTGAAATTCTTAAAAGTTCTGCAATCAATAGCCAGGGAGTAATGTTGGGTCCAGAATTTATCGTAAAAAAAGAGCTTGATAGTCAGCTTTTAATAAAAGTATTGCCTGACTTTCAACTTGAGAGCAAATTCCTTTATGCTTTATATTCAGAAAGGTTGAAGAAATCTAATGCGATAAAAACCTTTATTGATGAGTTGAAAGAGTTTTGTAATAAGTTTAACTACTAGAGTTCTATAACATTCTCTCTAGGATGGGTTCTTTTTTTGCAATATGTTTAATTACACCTGTTATGTGTAAACATATACTAATTATTAAAACCCAGACTGTAAATATATGAATGTTATCAAAGATAGGAGCGATACTTTCCATTAAAGGTAGCGGTAAAGCTACATCAAATATCCAGAAAGGCACAGGCTTATGCAAGAAAGAACTTAGTAGCCATCCAGAAAATATCATGGTAAATATACTAGCATACAACATAAAATGCACTAATTTGGCTAAAAGCTTTTCATGTATAAGAATATCAAATTTGTATGGAGGTTTTTTCATACCTGTAAAAAACCATGTTACACGAACGGACATCACGATCAGAAGAGTTATACCCAGTGACTTGTGATACCATATTATATTATAATAAAACTGGTTTATAGGATTTCCTGTTTTACCTAGATACCAAATAAATCCTAAAGTTAGCATTGATAAGATTAAAAAAACTGTAATCCAATGTAGCATTCTTGAAAATGAATCATACTTCATAAAAGTCTCTCCGAGTGATTAGTAGGTTGACTATTAATTAAGCTATAAAACGAGTTTTTAATAAAGATTCTTTTATTAAAAAGTTTTTTTCTATAGAGGAAAGAGTTTTTTGTTAAAAGTATATAGTAAACACTTATTTGGAATGATAATCTTTTTGGTTTACTAATAATGGGTATAACACCGCTGATACAACAATAAATGTTATTATAAATAAATCATAAGACACAATATCTTCATATATAAACCCAAAAATTAACTCAGCGACTAAATATGCAAAAATAGCCCATGATGATGCAAAGGCTTTTAAGATATTTGAAATACTTCCTTTATTGTCCATATAAGCATATATCAAGAAAAACAACACATGAAGTATCAAAGCTACTGCTAAATTAAGCGCTCCTGCTATCATTAATAAATATGTCAATATCATATATACAATGAAAGCTACAACCCTAGGAAAAGGCACATAGTTTACAGGCAATGGATCATCTTTATTGCCTTTTATTTTTGCATAAGAAATAGGTAGAGCAATACAGGAAACTAAGATGAATGTAGTTGTCAAAGATGCTATCATCTGCCAGTTTCTAAAGAAGAATATTAGAACTATAGAGCATATAAATGTAAATATAAGTGAAGTTCTTGAAATATTAACCCCTTGTGTAACGCGGGCAAAATATTCAGGCATCTGTTTTGCTTTAGACATTTCATTAAGCATACGAGCACTACCACCTAGGTATACAATACCTGTACCTGATGGACTAATTAAAGCATCTGCATATAAAACTATAGCAAGAGCGTTTATGCCTAATATTCCTGCTAGTTGAGCTAAGGGAGAACTAAAATTCAAACCTTCCCAGCCATTTCCTAGCATTTTCTCAGGTACAGCACCTATAAAAGATATTTGCAGTAAGAGATATATGAATAAAACTATCAATACGCTACTAACTAAAGCAATTGGTATATTCTTTTTGGGATTTTCTAATTCGGCTGAAAAACTAGCAGCCATCTGAAACCCAAAGAAAGAATAAAAAATACCACAAGTAACAATAGCATTAAAAACACCACTTACACCTTTAGGCATAAAACTAACATTATCACCGCTAAAATTATTAGAATGAAATGCTGCAAACATTATTATTAAAGAGGTAACTATAGGAATTATGATTTTTAAAGAAGTTAATGAATTATTGATTTTTGATAATGACTTTATTCCCCAGTAGTTTATTAATGTATATAACAACATAAATAAAACAACGACAACCACTCCTAAAAAAGTAAGTTCTCCTGCGCTAAACACGTATGGAGTCATTGGCTTGTATATAGAAGAAATGTATTGTGTCGTGGCCATAGCTTCCGATGGTACGATAATAAGCCCTAACATCCAATTTGATAATCCTGTTACAAAACCAAAGTGTTGATTATGTGATAGAGTTATTAATTGTGTAAATAATCCATTTGTTTGATATTTAACAGCAAGCTCTGCCAGTAAAAACGCCATCACAAGAACTATAAATGCTCCTATAATCCATGAAAGTATCGATGCAGCTCCAGCTGCTTGGGAGGCATAGTATGATGCATATAGCCAACCACTACCTACCATAGTACCTACACTTAATGCTATAGCTGTGAATAAACTAGGTTTTTTTGTATTTCCCATATTTTCTCTAAATATTTATTTGTAGGTATATTATTCTCATCTATAAACAAATAATCAATAGTTATATGTTAATACATTTGTATGTATGAAGCTTTTGAGTTTCATCAATTATATTATTAAATATATTATTTTAAACACCAGTGCCAAGGCTCATATATCATTCCCTGAAGATTATCTCTTGGATAGCTCATATAAAAACCATAGTCATTAGCGTTTTTATGTAACCAAACAAAAGCTGAAGTTTGTTCAAAGGCCTCAGTAACTAAGCCATCCTCATCTGGAGTGGTAAAGTCTATAGCTAAGCCTGTATGATGCTCGCTATAACCAGGAATCGCTACTTTTTTCACAATTTGCTCCAGGGTTTTACCTGTATCAAGGTGACGGCTGATTAAAGCCTCTTGATATTCATAGGATCTATATATAGATAGCACTTCTAATATTACACCTTCAGACTGTGCATCAGCTATCATTTGCTTAAGAGGCTTAAAAGCATTTTTGTGAATGTATTGATCCCTACTAAGAACATCTTTGCCCCAATAAAATAAATCTTTATCAGAAGCTTGCTTAAACTGAGGTCGTTCATATAATTTTTTATCAAGAGAGTTGAAGTTTATCGATGGCATAATAAAAAGAGGTTGCTAGGTTATAGTGTTATTTTAACTTACTCTCTTAGACTAAAAATAATAAAAATAATAAAAATTAAGAAACATTGATAATTTACTCTAATTTTATATGTCTAATACTAAAAGATTTGGGGGGTATTTGTTTCGAATATAAAGTCAATAAAGCTTATGTTAGGATTAAGATTTTGGGCAAAAAGCCTAAACTTTAAAAAACCTTGAAAAAGATGTAAAAAGTAGTTGCGTTTTGTAAATGTGATGTGTATTATATGTCTTCACCGGTTGGGAGTGATGCAACGGGAAGCGAGGCAGCGATTAGGTTTGCGGTCATCGAGATATTTAATAGATATATTATATACAAACACTTTGTTAATGAATTTGAGTGAACAGTAGTTGGAGTCAGAAATAGATTAAACTGAAGAGTTTGATCCTGGCTCAGATTGAACGCTGGTGGTATGCTTAACACATGCAAGTCGAACGGTAACAGAAGGAGCTTGCTCCTTGCTGACGAGTGGCGGACGGGTGAGTAACGCGTAGGAATCTACCTATCTGTGGGGGATACCGTTTGGAAACGAACGTTAATACCGCATAATATCTTCGGATTAAAAGTGGCACTTGTGCTGCTGCGGATAGATGAGCCTGCGTTAGATTAGCTTGTTGGTGGGGTAAAGGCCTACCAAGGCTGCGATCTATAGCTGATTTGAGAGGATGATCAGCCACATTGGAACTGAGACACGGTCCAAACTCCTACGGGAGGCAGCAGTGGGGAATATTGGACAATGGGCGGAAGCCTGATCCAGCAATACCATGTGTGTGAAGAAGGCTCTAGGGTTGTAAAGCACTTTAGTCAGGGAGGAAGTTTATTTGGTTAATAGCTGAATGAATTGACGTTACCTGAAGAATAAGCACCGGCTAACTCCGTGCCAGCAGCCGCGGTAATACGGGGGGTGCAAGCGTTAATCGGAATTACTGGGCGTAAAGGGTCTGTAGGTGGTATAGTAAGTCAGATGTGAAAGCCCAGGGCTCAACCTTGGAACTGCATTTGATACTGCTAAACTAGAGTATAGTAGAGGAATGGGGAATTTCTGGTGTAGCGGTGAAATGCGTAGAGATCAGAAGGAACACCAATGGCGAAGGCAACATTCTGGACTAATACTGACACTGAGGGACGAAAGCGTGGGGATCAAACAGGATTAGATACCCTGGTAGTCCACGCTGTAAACGATGAGTACTAGCTGTTGGGTTCGGTGTAAAGGATCTAGTGGCGCAGCTAACGCGTTAAGTACTCCGCCTGGGGACTACGGCCGCAAGGCTAAAACTCAAAGGAATTGACGGGGACCCGCACAAGCGGTGGAGCATGTGGTTTAATTCGATGCAACGCGAAGAACCTTACCTGGTCTTGACATCCTGAGAACTTTCTAGAGATAGATTGGTGCCTTCGGGAACTCAGTGACAGGTGCTGCACGGCTGTCGTCAGCTCGTGTTGTGAAATGTTGGGTTAAGTCCCGCAACGAGCGCAACCCCTATTGATAGTTACCATCATTAAGTTGGGTACTCTATTGAGACTGCCGCTGACAAGGCGGAGGAAGGTGGGGACGACGTCAAGTCATCATGGCCCTTACGACCAGGGCTACACACGTGCTACAATGGATATTACAGAGGGCTGCGATACCGCGAGGTGGAGCGAAACTCAGAAAGGTATTCTTAGTCCGGATTGCAGTCTGCAACTCGACTGCATGAAGCAGGAATCGCTAGTAATCGCAGGTCAGAATACTGCGGTGAATACGTTCCCGGGTCTTGTACACACCGCCCGTCACACCATGGGAGTGGGTTGCTCCAGAAGTAGATAGCTTAACGAATGGGCGTTTACCACGGAGTGATTCATGACTGGGGTGAAGTCGTAACAAGGTAGCCGTAGGGGAACCTGCGGCTGGATCACCTCCTTAAAGGAAATACGAAAAATAGAAATAAACTTTAACTGTTGTTTCTCAAGTGATTTAACTTAGTGTTTGTAGATAATATATTTTAGTGTAAATAAATACGGGTCTGTAGCTCAGCTGGTTAGAGCGCACCCCTGATAAGGGTGAGGTCGGTAGTTCAAGTCTACTCAGACCCACCATTTTCTAGACATCGTAAGATGCTGGGAGTATAAAACATATTGGGGCCTTAGCTCAGCTGGGAGAGCACCTGCTTTGCACGCAGGGGGTCAGCGGTTCGATCCCGCTAGGCTCCACCAATATTTATTTGCATGAAGATAGAGATATTTAACAATTTAGTATAGAGATAGACTTAAGAAAATAAGTGCAAGTGGCGGATGCCTTGGCATTCAGAGGCGATGAAGGACGTGTTAATCTGCGATAAGCTTCGGTTAGGTGGTAAATGACCTATGATCCGGAGATTTCCGAATGGGGGAACCCAACCAGAGCAGTCTGGTTACCTACTCGATATAGAGTTAGGAGCGAACGAGGGGAACTGAAACATCTAAGTACCCTTAGGAAGAGAAATCAATTGAGATTCCCGTAGTAGTGGCGAGCGAAGTGGGAAGAGCCTGGTATGATATAGCTAGAATTATAGTAGAACAAGTTGGGAAGCTTGACGATAGAGGGTGATAGTCCCGTATACGAAATAATCTTAGTGGAACTAGACATACGAGCAAGTAGGACGGGGCACGAGAAACCTTGTCTGAATATGGGGGGACCATCCTCCAAGGCTAAATACTACTGAATGACCGATAGTGAACTAGTACCGTGAGGGAAAGGTGAAAAGAACCCTTATAAAGGGAGTGAAATAGAATCTGAAACCACTTGCATACAAGCAGTAGGAGCATAATTTAGTTATGTGACTGCGTACCTTTTGTATAATGGGTCAGCGAGTTACTTTTAGTAGCAAGGATAACTGAATAAGGGATCCGTAGCGAAAGCGAGTCTTAATAGGGCGTATAGTTGCTAGGAGTAGACCCGAAACCGGCGCGATCTATCCATGACCAGGTTGAAGGTTGGGTAATACCAACTGGAGGACCGAACCCACTAATGTTGCAAAATTACGGGATGAGTTGTGGATCGGAGTGAAAGGCTAATCAAGCACGGAGATAGCTGGTTCTCCCCGAAAACTATTTAGGTAGTGCCTCGTGTATAACTGATTGGGGTAAAGCACTGTTTCGACTAGGGGGGTTTTACGACCTTACCGACTCGATGCAAACTCAGAATACGATCAAGTTCAATCACGGGAGACACACTGCGGGTGCTAAGGTCCGTAGTGGAGAGGGAAACAGCCCAGACCGCCAACTAAGGTCCCCAAGTCATAGCTAAGTGGGAAACGAAGTGGGAAGGCCCAGACAGCCAGGAGGTTGGCTTAGAAGCAGCCATCCTTTAAAGAAAGCGTAATAGCTCACTGGTCGAGTCGGCCCGCACGGAAGATTTAACGGGGCTAAGCTATGCACCGAAGTTGCGGATATAGATAATATATGGTAGGGGAGCGTTCTGTAAGCCGATGAAGGTGTGTTGAGAAGCATGCTGGAGGTATCAGAAGTGCGAATGCTGACATGAGTAACGTAAAATAAGTGAGATTCTTATTGGCCGAATACCCAAGGATTCCTACGCAATGTTAATCAACGTAGGGTAAGCCGGCACCTAAGGCGTAGCTGAAGAGTGAAGTCGATGGAAAACAGGTTAATATTCCTGTGCTGCTTATATGAATGATGGAGGGACGGAGAAGGCTAGGTAGGCCCGGCGAATGGTTGTCCGGGTGAAAGTAAGTAGGTAGATACGCTAGGTAAATCCGGTGTATTGTTGATCTGAGATACGAGACGAAGTCAAACTTGTTTGACGAAGCTATTGATGCCATGCTTCCAGGAAAATCTTCTAAGTATATTGTATAGGTAACCGTACTGTAAACCGACACTGGTGGGTAGGTAGAGAATACTAAGGCTATGAGACAACTCTGGTGAAGGAACTAGGCAAAATAACACCGTAACTTTGGAAGAAGGTGTGCCCATGTTATGTGAAGGGACTTGCTCCTGGAGCAGAGATGGGTTGCAATTATCAGGTGGCTGCGACTGTTTATCAAAAACACAGCACTCTGCGAAATCGTAAGATGAAGTATAGGGTGTGACGCCTGCCCGGTGCTGGAAGGTTAATTGAAGTGGTTAGCGCAAGCGAAGCTGTGGATCGAAGCCCCAGTAAACGGCGGCCGTAACTATAACGGTCCTAAGGTAGCGAAATTCCTTGTCGGGTAAGTTCCGACCTGCACGAATGGCGTAACGATGGCCACACTGTCTCCACCAGAGACTCAGTGAAATTGAAATCGCAGTGAAGATGCTGTGTACCCGCGGTTAGACGGAAAGACCCCGTGAACCTTTACTACAGCTTTGCACTGGACTTTGAATATTTATGTGTAGGATAGGTGGGAGACTATGAAGACAAGTCGCTAGATTTGTTGGAGTCGACCTTGAAATACCACCCTTGACTATTTGAAGTTCTAACTCAGGAGAAATTCGAGGACAGTGTATGGTGGGTAGTTTGACTGGGGCGGTCTCCTCCCAAAGAGTAACGGAGGAGTACGAAGGTGCACTCGGCATGGTCGGAAATCATGCCAAGAGTATAAAGGCAAAAGTGCGCTTGACTGCGAGAGTGACGGCTCGAGCAGGTACGAAAGTAGGTCTTAGTGATCCGGTGGTCCTGTATGGAAAGGCCATCGCTCAACGGATAAAAGGTACTCCGGGGATAACAGGCTGATTCCTCCCAAGAGTTCATATCGACGGAGGAGTTTGGCACCTCGATGTCGGCTCATCACATCCTGGGGCTGAAGCAGGTCCCAAGGGTATGGCTGTTCGCCATTTAAAGTGGTACGCGAGCTGGGTTCAGAACGTCGTGAGACAGTTCGGTCCCTATCTGCCGTGGGCGTTGGATATTTGAGAAGAGTTGCTCCTAGTACGAGAGGACCGGAGTGAACGAACCACTGGTGTTCCGGTTGTTTCGCCAGAAGCATTGCCGGGTAGCTACGTTCGGAAGGGATAACCGCTGAAAGCATCTAAGCGGGAAGCCTCCTTCAAGATTAGATATCCCAGGTCTTAGACCTGTAAGGAACGTTGGAGACTACGACGTTGATAGGCTGGGTGTGGAAGTACAGCAATGTATGAAGCTTACCAGTACTAATGATCCGAGAGACTTAAGTCTATTTCTATGCTGAATTGTTAAATATCTTTATTGATATGCAATTAAACAGTAAAATACAAAACCAAAACATTAGAGATTAAAGTTTTGGCGATGATAGCTTGTAGGTACCACCTGATCCCATTCCGAACTCAGAAGTGAAACTATAACACGCCGATGATAGTTTAGCATTCGCTAGGTGAAAGTAGGTAGTCGCCATTTTATTCTATAATAAAAGACTCAACAACAATGAGCACATATTAAAAGCCCCGGTAGTGATCCTATCGGGGCTTTTTTTTTGTCTTAAAATATACCTATTAAGATCGTTCGCTTAGAGGATTGGTTGTCTTGGTTATTAATGCTTATTAATGCTTATTAATAAATATATTATCCAGCAATTTTCTATTATAATCTTTTGATGTTTATTTTATATGTCTTGTAAATTGTCTCTATTGAAAATATTTGATCAGAAAAGAATTCCTACTATGGAACTATCTGTAGAAGAAAGAAAAAAGATTTGGCTTAATAAATTTATTAAATCATATCTAGTGGTGTTTATAGGCTATCTCAGTATGTATATGATTCGAAAGAATTTTAATATTGCTCAGAATGATATGATTCATGATTATGGTCTTTCTTATACAGACTTGGGGTTAATTGGTTTAGGTTTTTCAATTACTTATGGTTTGGGTAAAACAATAACTACATATTATTTTGATGGTAAAAATACTAAGCAAGTTATACCATTTATGCTTATATTATCTGCAATATGTATGATTGGTTTTGGTCTAAGTCTTGGTAGTGGGACATATAGCTTATTTTTGATGATTAGTTTTTATGCTCTTAGTGGTTTTTTTCAAAGTTCAGGAGGTTCTTGTAGCTACTCAACTATCACTAAATGGACACCGAGAAAGAAAAGAGGCTTTTTCTTGGGTCTGTGGAATATGTCACATAATATTGGTGGGGCTTTAGCCGCAGGTGTGGCAATTTTTGGAGCTCAAATAGTTTTTAATGGTAATGTAGTTGGAATGTTTATTTTTCCATCTGTTCTTTGTTTGATTATTGGTTTTGTAGGGTTAACTATAGGGAGTGATTCACCAGAAGCTTATGGTTTAGGAACCGCTGAAGAACTTTTTGAAGAGCCTGAAAGTGAAGAAGATGCTTTTGTCAAAAGAGAAAAAATATCTAAATGGGAAATTTTTAAAAAATACATTATCTTTAATAAGGTGATTTGGATCTTATGTTTTGCTAATGTGTTTTTATATGTGGTGAGAATAGGTGTAGATCAGTGGTCACCTGTATATGCTCATGAAGTTCTAGGGTTCTCTACCGAAACATCAGCATGGAGTTATGCCTTATTTGAAGCAGGAGCATTAACAGGTACTTTGATGTGGGGTTTGCTGTCGGATTTAGTTAATGGCAGAAGAGGTGCCACTGCTATTGTATCACTAGTGGCAACAATCATTCTTTTATATATGTACCAATCAGCTACTAGTGAATTAGTATATATGGTCGTTTTATTTTTATTAGGGTTTTGTGTGTTTGGCCCACAATTACTAATAGGTGTCGCTGCTGTTGGGTTTGTTCCAAAGCAAGGAGTAGCAGTAGCAGATGGTATAAAAGGGACATTTGCTTATTTGCTGGGAGATAGTTTTGCTAAACTTGGACTTGGTATGCTAGCAGATGAAAAGATTAGTATCTTTGGTGCTACTGGGTGGAGTGGTACATTTACAGCTCTTTACGTGGCAGCTATTATTTGTTTTGTTTTGATGTTTTTTGTAGCTATTGCAGAAGAGAAAAAAATTAAAAAAAATAAAAAATATTACTTGGAAAGAGAGAGTTAGAGTACTCTGCAATCTTTATGTAAATATTTAATAATATATTGAGCTAAAAGCCTGAAATGTTTATAACGATTACGTGATAATTGGATATATTAGATGTTCTATCACAAAAAAATGGGTTCTGAAGCAATAAACATCTAATATCATTCTAGAGCTAAAATGAATATAGAAGGTATAATTTAGTATCCTTTTTAGTGTACTTTTAAGTATACTTATTCTTATGGTAATATAATTTATATATCGCAGTATGTTATTACAGAAAAATTTTTTTATAGTTTTTTTTATTTTTTTGATTAGTATTGCTAATAGTTTTGCTATAGATAGTTTAAATGATCCTTTCCAACAAAAAGTGAAACAGATTAATAGTTTTATTGATTATGTACACTTAGATGATGCTAAAAGTGAACAATCTTTAGATTATGAGCGAGATAGACTCTTAGATTATAAGAGCTATATTAGTGATGAAATATACCGTTTAGAGCTAAGTCTTAATAAGCTGGATAGGTTGTTAGAGTTTGTAGATCAGCGTTATCAAAACAACAAATATTCTGAATTTATTAATGATAGTGTTAAGACAAATGAAAAGTTTAATACGAGATTAAAAGATTACACAAAGCTTAGAGTCGTTATATTAAATGATCTTATTTTGGCTAAAGATACTGATATTAATATTGAGTATGCATTAGATGAAATATCTACACTCAGATCTTATTTGAGAAATGAGTTTAAGTTTGCTCAAAGCACAGTTTTATGGGAGTCGAAAAGTTGGGTTCATGCCTATAAAACTATTTCTAATAACTTTGTAAGTTTAGCTTTAGGTATAATCATTATTATGGTTACAGCCTTACTTTTTGTGTTTTTTAGAAAAATCTGCTCTATAGACGGGATTCTTTTAAAAAATAAAAAGTTAAGAGATAAAAAAAATCTTTATTGGACAGCCTTTAAGTGTGGAAAATTATATGATTTGATTTTAGGGATTATTATTTATCCTTTAACCATTATGCTTTTAGCAAGCATTTCTATGTATTTCGATTTAATCAATCAAGATGCTTTTTATAGTGTGTCGGTTTCTTTACAAATTATAGCTCTATACTGCTTTTTCATTTATATACTTTCAGTTTACGCTAGAGTCACTGTCAGCTCTAAGACAAAAGTTTACTTACTAACTTACTGTATACTTTTTGGTGTTTCAATGCATTTTTTCCTTTCAAACTTAGTAGATTTCTCTCCAGCATCAGTCGAGTTAACGCAGTTTGTAGGTGATTCATTAGTACCTGGTTTTGTGATGATGCTATTTATGCTTATTCCAGCAGGTATGTTTTTTTATCGTCTAGGTAAAGAACAATATATAAGTGGTTATAAGCCTAATAAGGTAATTACCTATGTTGTTAGGTATTTTATTATAGTATCTTTAGGTTCTTGTATTATTACGATGATATTAGGAGGTTACCCTAATCTAGGAATGTCTGTATCATTTGATTTATATCAGACTTTTTTCTGGGCTGCGCATATTTATGTGTTTTATAAAGTTGTGATAGTTTTATTGGATCTTGTTTTTTGTAAAAAAACAAAGATGGCTATTTTCCGTAGAACAGCTGAAAATATTATAGGAGATATTAAAAGAACAGGCTTTAGATATTGGGTTAAGAGTTTTGCAATTATAATAACAACCATTTTACTTATAGTGTTTACTCTACTTTCTTTTAATGTACTGCCTCAAAAACTATATGATATTTGGGAGATTTTCTTCTATGAGGGCGAGACTTTCCTTGGTGTCGATATTTTACCATTACAATCATTCTTAAAATCATTATCTGTTTTAGTAATTACATTTGTCTCTGCAAAAATAGTTATGTTATTTGCACAAAAAAGAGTGTATCCATATACAAACTGGGATCTGGGAACAAAAGAAGCAACAACATCTATTATTAAATATATTTTTGTAATTACAGGAATATTCTTATTTATTAAATCATTAGGTATAAGTAATACTACTATAGCGTTTATCGCTTCTGGCTTATCTGTTGGACTTGGTTTTGCAATGCAAGATTTGGTGAAAAACTTTTTTGCAGGACTTGTTATGCTTATTGAAAGACCTGTAAAGATTGGTGATTGGGTTAATGTTGAAAATGAAATAGGTGTCGTTAAGAGGATTAGTATACGAGCTACAGAGGTTTTAACTTTTAATAATAACTCTTTAATTATCCCTAACAATGTAATGATTACAAATGTTGTGTCAAATGAAACTTTGGATGCAACCTCAAGACTTGTTCTTGATATTAATGTTTCATATAAGCATAATCCTCAAGATGTTATAGATGTTTGTAGGAATGTAATTATAAATGATCGAAGAATATTTTTCACACCACCTCCTGAATTTATACTGCTAGAGTTGGGTGATTCTGCAATGACAATTTCAATTCGTGGGTATTGTCGCAGAGTTGATCGATTCTATATATTAAGTGACTTGCGTATTAGGATATTACAAGCTCTTAAAGATAATAGTATACAAATACAGTATACAAAAATGGATATTAGGGTTAATGATCTTAGAGATGATTCTGATAAGCTTGAGAATAACACATAGAAAGATATATAAATGTGAAACTTTTAGTAGTTTAATTTTTCCTTTTAAGATCGTATAAATCTTTACGCCTATCGCGTAGGTTCTTCACACTACCAAACTGGTTAAGTTCGCGTAATAAATGAATATCTACATCAGCAATTAGAATCATTTCAGTATTTGGGGTTGTTTCAGCTTTTATTCCTGTAGCGGGGAAGGCAAAGTCACATGGTGTAAATACCATCGATTGAGCATATTGAATATCCATGTTGTGCACATTCGGAAGGTTGCCAACACTACCTGCAATGGCTACATAGCATTCATTCTCTATAGCTCTTGCTTGAGCGCAATTTCTAACTCTTGAGAAGCCGTTTTGAGTATCTGTTAAAAATGGTACAAAAAGAATATCCATACCATCTTCAGCAAGTATTCTACTAAGTTCAGGAAATTCTGAATCATAACAAATTAGGATGCCAATCTTACCACAGTCAGTATCAAAGACCTCTAGTTTACTGCCTCCTTGAAGACCCCAGACCATAGCTTCATCAGGAGTTACATGTAGTTTTTCATATTTTTCAGTCGTGCCGTCTCTGCGACATAAGTAACCAACATTATAAAGGCGCTCATCTTTTATTTCTGGCATGCTTCCTGTTATGATGTTTATGTTGTAGGTAATAGCAAGCTCAGAGAATTTATCTGTAATTGTTTGAGTGTGTTTTGCTAGTTCTCTTATCGCATCAGGTTCAGATAGATGGTTATTCTCTGCCATTAAGGGAGCATTGAAAAATTCTGGGAATAATGCAAAATCAGATCTGTAGTTTGATACTGCTTTTACAAAATATTCAGCATGATGCATTAATTCATCTAAACTTTTATAGGGGCGCATTTGCCATTGAATTAAGCCTAAGCGGATGTCTTTCTTGATGATAGTTGGAATTTCAGTATGCTCTTCTTCATAGTAAATATTTGTCCACTTTAGAAGTACTGCGTAATCATTAGATTCACTATCATCCTCTAAATAAGATTTAATTATTTTAATTGGCTGAAAGTCATTACTTAGCTGAAAACGCAAAACAGGATCATGTATTTCCTGCCTTTTTAGTCTGCTTATGTATTCTTTTGGGCTCATTTCATCTGCATGATTATGATAGTTTGGTATTCGTCCACCAAATATGATGCTTTTAAGATTAAGCCTCTCACAGAGGTCTTTTCTGTAATCGTACAATCTACGTCCTAAACGCATACCTCTAAATTCTGGTTTGATAAATAAGTCGATGCCATATAGGACATCACCATCCTCTGTGTGAGTTTTAAAAGTGTTGTTACCAGTTATCTTTTTATAAGTATGTTTGTCACCAAACTTTTTATAATCTACTATGATTGAAAAAGCACAACCAGCAATTTGGTCATTAACCTTAATTACAGCCTGTCCTTCAGGAAATTTTTTAATTAATGAACTTATCTCACTTCTCTCCCAATAAGGGTCTTCGATGTTATAGACCTCAATCATTGCGGCCTTTAATTCTTGATAATCATCCATGCTTAAGTAATCTAAACTAATATTTTCTATGTTTTGCATACTTTATTTTAAATAGACATTTTCATTAGTATAAATTATAGCACGAGAGAGTTTTTTATTACTAGAGTCTATATTTTGATAAGTAGATAGTGGAATCAAGACCTTACTCTTTACCCTATTTCCTGTTATAATATTGTGATTAAATTTTGTCTATTTACTTTGTAAAATATTTAAAGGGTTATTTTGAATGAGAACATATTACAGTTCAGATATTAATGAAAAATTAGAAAATCAAAAAGTAACGGTTTGTGGTTGGGTGCATCGTCGTCGTGATCATGGTGGAGTTATCTTTTTAGATATAAGAGATAGAACTGGCTTGGTTCAGTTAGTTTTTAATCCAGATAATGCAAACTTTGCAATCGCAGATGGCGTAAGATCAGAGTTTGTAATTCAGGCAGAGGGTTTAGTGAATTTACGCCCAGCAGGTCAAGAAAACAATAATCTTGCAAGTGGTAAAGTTGAGATAATTGGTGACACTATACAAGTTATCAATAAATCAAAAACTATCCCGTTCCAGTTGGATGATTTCCAAGCTACTGGTGAAGATGTGAAGCTTAAGTATCGTTATATAGACTTGCGTCGCCCAGATATGCAAAAAAAACTTATTACCCGTTCAAAAGCAATCAGATATGTGCGTAATTTCCTAGATGATAATGGTTTTTTAGATATCGAGACTCCATTTCTTACAAAAGCTACGCCTGAAGGTGCTAGAGATTACTTAGTACCAAGTCGTAACTTCAATGGTAAGTTTTATGCGTTACCACAATCGCCACAGCTTTTTAAACAATTACTAATGGTTTCAGGCTTTGATAGATATTATCAAGTTGTAAAATGTTTCCGTGATGAAGATTTAAGAGCTGATAGACAGCCAGAATTTACACAAATAGATATCGAAGCTTCATTTATTGATGAAAAATACATCATGTCTACAATGGAGACTATGGTTGCAGGGCTTTTCAAAGAAACTATAGGTGTAGAATTTAACACGCCATTCCAAGTTATGAGTTTTGCTGATGTGATGGATAAATATGGTTCAGATAAGCCAGACCTTAGAATACCGCTTGAATTTGTAAATATCAAAGAAGATATGAAGAGTGAAGAGTTCAAGGTGTTCTCTGGACCAGCAAACGATGATGATTCTCGTGTAATTGCAATGAGAATACCAAATGGCAATGAAAAGCTTAGCCGTAAGAAAATAGATGAGTATACTAAATTTGTTGGTATTTATGGTGCTAGAGGCTTAGCATACATCAAGATTAATTCTCTATCGCAAGGTAAAGAAGGTTTACAGTCACCAATCGTGAAAAACATTTCAGAAGAAACACTTTTCAAAGTGATTGAGAAGACTGGTGCTAAAGAGGGTGATTTATTATTCTTTGGTGCAGCAAAAACTAAGATTGTTAATGACTCTATGGGTGCATTGCGTGCTAAGATTGGCGAAGACTTGGAGATTTTTGATAAAAAATGGGCTCCACTTTGGGTTGTTGATTTCCCAATGTTTGAAGAAGCTGATGGCAGATTATATGCAATGCATCATCCATTTACAGCTCCTAAAATAGATACAGTTGCAGATCTTGATAAAGATCCTAAAAACTTAGGCTCAAGAGCTTATGATATGGTTATAAATGGTTATGAAGTTGGTGGTGGATCTATTCGTATTCATCAACAAGATGTTCAAGCTAAAGTATTTAACCTTTTAGGTATATCTGATGAAGAAGCACAAGAGAAGTTTGGCTTTATGCTAGATGCTTTATCTTATGGTACGCCAATTCATGGCGGTATAGCATTTGGTGTAGATAGGCTTATTATGCTGCTTACAGGTACAACAAACATCCGTGATGTGATAGCATTTCCTAAAACTCAAACAGCTAGCTGCTTAATGACAGAAGCGCCTTCCAATGTTTCTTTAGAGCAGTTAAATGAGCTTGGCGTAGCTATAAAAAAAGCAGATAAAGAATAATTTCTATTTACTGGGTAATAAATCTAGTTACCCAACCTATATTTTATAAATAATTTCTCAAGAGGTATATTGTTATGATAACAACAAGATTTGCACCTAGTCCTACAGGTTTTTTACATGTTGGTGGTGTACGTACAGCTTTATTTAGCTTTCTTTATGCAAAGAAGAATAATGGCAAATTTATTTTAAGAATTGAAGATACTGATTTAGAGCGCTCAACTCAAGAAGCTGTTGATGCGATTTTAGACGGTATGGTTTGGCTTGGGTTAAAAAATGATGATCAAATATATTATCAAACTAAACGCTTTGATAGATATAAGGAAGTAATTGACCAACTTCTTGAAGAGGGTAAAGCTTACTACTGTGATTGTTCAAAAGAACGCCTTGATGAGTTGCGTGAAAAACAACAGGCGAGCAACCTTAAAACTGGTTATGATGGCAAGTGCAGAAACTCTGACTTTGTACCTAAAGAAGGTGAGAGTTTTGTTGTAAGATTCAAAAATCCTATCGACGGTATGGTAAGCTGGGATGATGCCGTAAAGGGTAGAATTACAATAGCAAACCAAGAGCTTGATGATATGATTATTCAAAGAGCAGACGGTTCACCAACATATAACTTTTGTGTAGTTGTTGATGATATGGATATGAAAATATCTCATGTTATCCGTGGTGATGATCATGTAAATAATACTCCTAAGCAAATAAATATTTATGAAGCATTAGGGGCAACAGTTCCTGTATTTGCTCATGTACCAATGATACTAGGCCCTGATGGAGCTAAATTATCCAAAAGACATGGTGCGGTAAACATTATGCAATACCGTGAAGATGGTTATTTACCTCAAGCAATGCTTAATTATCTTGTTAGGTTGGGGTGGTCTCATGGAGATAAAGAAATTTTTTCACTTGAAGAAATGATAAAAGATTTTGATCTTGAGCATATAAGTGGTTCACCATCTCGTTTTGATTTTGAGAAACTTAAATGGATTAATAAACACTATTTAGTTGATTCAAAAGTTGAAGATATCGCAGGGGAGTTAGAGTATCATTTTGCTAAGAAAGGTTTAGATATAGCAAACGGTCCAAAGCTTGAAGATTTGATGCCTATAATGGCAGAAAAAGCTGAAACAGTGGTTGAGCTAGTTGATAAGTCACATTATTTTTATAGTGAAGATGTTGAGTATGATGAAAAAGCGGTGAAGAAGCACATCAAAGCAGCAACAGGGGCAATATTTGTTAAGCTTTTAGAAAATATTCAAGAGTTGCCTACGGTAAACTGGAATGATGATGAAGTTTTGCATAATATTGTTAGTACTACAGCTGAGCAGTGTGAAGTTGGTATGGGTAAGGTTGGAATGCCTCTTAGAATCGCGGTAACAGGCTCAGGGCAGTCTCCAGATATTGGTGCTACACTTAGACTTTTAGGTAAACAAAAAACAATAGCTAGGATTCATAAAGCTATTAAGCATTTATGTGGTTTATAAAATAAATGTTAAAAAACTCTTGATCAGGTCTAAAAATCTTATAAACAGAAGTTTAGACCTAGATATTTATATACAAAACCTTTATATTTAATGTTAATTTTTAAAAATATTTAAGCTTGGGTTTTGACTTATTCAATTATTGCTAAAAAAGGTAGGCAATATGGGGTGGGAACTATTACCGCATCTGTTGCTGTAGGAGGTTTTGTTCATCATGCTTTACCAAATCGGATAGTTTCAGCTACACAAGGTTTCTATACCAATCACCTATATAGCTACTGGGCAGAAGATTTATTAAAAGATCAAAATGCAACACAGACTCTCAACAACATCATTGAAAAGGATCTCAATTCCGACAATCGTCAGTTTATTCTGATGGATAAACAAGGCAATACAGCTGGGTGGACAGGTAGATCTAATGATTCATTCTGTGGACATATTCTTAAAAAGAATTTAGCTGTTGCAGGAAATCGTCTTGTTAATAAGCAAGTCTTAGAAAGTATGATTTCTGCATATGAAAACTCTAAGAACAGTGATTTTGTCGAGCAAATTATAGGCTCTCTAGAAGCTGGATTATTAGCTGGTGGAGATAAGCAAGGAGCTGTTTCAATTGCTCTAAGAGTCGTTAGTGAAGATTTACCTCCTTGTGATCTAAGAGTTGATTATTCTGAAGTTAGCGTTATAGCAGATATTCGAAAGTTATATTCGTACTATATGGCAAATAGTTATCAAGAATTTGTAAGATCTATACCAACTATCAGTAATCCGTATAAAGCGGGATAAATAACATTTTTAAATAAAAAACTTAAAGAGAGGAAAAAATGAAAGTAAATTATAATGCTACGGATCTAAAAAAGTACTTTGATACAGCTGCGACTTTTAGCTCATCAGAAAGGGGGGTTACTCGCCTGTTTTGTAGCAAAGAGCACAAGCAAATCATTCCTATTATCGATAGTTGGATGCAAGAAGCAGGTTTAGAAACGCATCTAGATGCTTTAGGGAATGTTGTTGGCAGAAAACAAGGTAAAAAAACTTCTAAAACTTTAATCATAGGCTCACATCAAGATAGTGTTATTGAGGGTGGAAAATATGATGGAATATTAGGCGTACTTTTACCTTTATATGTGCTCAAGAAAATGCATGATGCAGGTATTGAGCTTGATTATAGTATTGAACTTATAGCTTTTGGTGATGAAGAAGGGATTCGTTTCCCAGAGACACTATTGGGTAGTAAAGCTTTAAATGGAGATGTGTCATTAGATGCTCTAACAAAGGCTACTGATAAAGATGGTATATCAATTTATGATGCTCTTAAATCAATCGGAGCTAATCCGGATGAGATTGAGAAGTGTAAGAGAGATAAAGAAGATGTTCTTGGTTTTTTTGAAGCTCATATTGAGCAAGGCCCAGTTCTGGAACAAAAAGGGCTTCCTGTGGGCGTGGTAACAGCTATTACTGGGATACAAAGATGCGCTGTAAATATTCAGGGCAAGGCAAACCATGCTGGGACAACACCTATGAATATGAGACAAGATGCTTTAGTAGTTGGTGCAGAGATTATTCGTTTTGCTGATAAGTTATTTAAATCAACTGAGGATTTAGTTGGTGTTGTTGGTGAATTAAATGTATCTCCTAATGCTGTTAATGTGATTCCTGATCATGTCGATATGACGATTGAAATACGCTCTCCACATAGTCATCTGAGAAAGGAAGCAATGGAAAAAATTGCTAACTTTTTTAAGAGTGTTGAACAAGAGTATAATGTGAAAATTTCGTATAGTAAAAACTATGAGATGGAAGGGCCATTCTGCGATAAGAAGATGCAAAATCAACTCCTTGATGCTATAAAAGAAGAAGGTGAAGTTCCTTTCTCATTATTTAGTGGAGCAGGTCATGATGGTTTAGCCATGATTAATCTTACACCAATTTCAATGCTATTTTTACGCTGTAAAGATGGTTTAAGCCATCATTTTGAAGAAGAAATTGACTATGATGATGCTATGGTAGCTGCGAGAGTTATGCAAAATTTTTTACAAAAGTTTGATTACTCATAGGAAGCAAGGTTATGAGTGATAAGGTTAGGCTTGAGTCAAGGTGGTATCACAAAATTAGTGATCCGATGGTTATAATATTTATTGTTATAATTTTGGCTTCGGTTTTGACATATATTGTTCCAGCAGGTGAGTTTTCAAAGGATGTAACTAATGGAGCAGCTGCAGTTGGTACTAAATTTTTTCATCATTTGCCTAATCACGGCATTAGCTTATTTGGTGTATTTGAGGCAATACCAAAAGGGTTGGAATCAGCATCAGAGTATTTATTTATAGTGTTTATTGCTGGAGGTTTATTTCATCTTCTTGATAGTTCTAAGGCATTAGAACATGCTATAGGTACTGCAGTTAAGCATATAGGTTTTAAGAGAAAGACACTATTAATATTTTCAGCTACTTATATTTATGGTATTTTTGGAATAACTGTTGGCTATGAGAATAACATAGCTTTGGTACCTGTTGCTTTGATAATATCGTCAGCCCTTGGTCTTTCAAGGGTTGTTGGTGTGTGCATAGCTATTGGTGGTATAGGCATGGGATTTGCCTTGTCTCCTATAAACCCATATACTGTTGGGGTTGCTCAGAAAATAGCTGGTTTACCGCTATTTTCAGGAGCAGGGTTAAGGGCTATTATGGTTATTGTAGCATTGACTATCTTAGGTTTTTATATAGCGAAATTTATAGCTCACAAAGAGGAGTGTCAAGAAGGAAAGGCACTTTTATCTAAGGATATAGAAGACTATCATATGAGCTTGAGAGATATACTGATTATCTTAGTTTTCACCCTAGGAATACTTGTTATAGCTGTTTGTTCAATTCTTTCTGGAATAACAAAACCTGACGGGCAACCAATGTTAGGTATACCTTGGTATATTAATCAGATTGCTGCGGTATTTTTGATTATATCTATGCTTGTTGCTGTTATTTGCAAGTATAGTCCTAATCAGTATGTGAAGCTTATGATGGAAGGAGCTGCAAAGGTTACTCCAGGGGCTTTAGTTATAGGTTTGGCTGCAGCAATTCAGGTAATTCTTAAAGAGGGTCAAATAATAGATTCAATTGTTTATTATTTGGGTGATTTACTTAGCTATATTCCAGCTTCTGTTTCTGCGATTTTAATGACACTAGTCCAAAGTGTTATAAACTTCTTTATACCTGGTGGGTCAGGTCAAGCATTAGCTACTATGCCTATTTTAATTCCTGTTGCAGATATGGTAGAGATGAAAAGACAACTTATGATATTAGCGTTTCAAGTTGGTGACGGTTTTACATATATGATATCCCCAACAGCAGGAGGAACTCTGGCGATGTTAGCTTTAGCTAAAGTTTCATATGTGAAATGGCTAAAAGCAATCCTCCCATTTATTATTTTTATGTACCTTGTATCTTGGTTTTTTATACTAATTGCTCATTATGTTAGTTGGTCGTAAGATAAAATGATAAAAATACTTTTAAATTGCTTGACTAGAAAATAAAAGGCAGTATAATAGTCAACATATCGTTAGAGATAGCGATTAGTCTTATGTCCCGTTCGTCTAGAGGCCTAGGACACCGCCCTTTCACGGCGGCAACAGGGGTTCAAATCCCCTACGGGATGCCAAATTTAAGCCTCATAGCTGAAAAGTTATGAGGCTTTTTTGTTTATAATGTGTGGTAAAAAACCTTTTTTGAGTTGTCGAAATAAATTTTTTAAAACCCAAAAAAATTAATATTTCAACATTAGCTTATAAAAATAAATTCACAGAATCGTTTAAAAACAAATAACCTTTCTCAGTTGGTTTGATAGAGCCTTTGTTTATTTCTAGTAAACCTTTTTGGACACCATTTTGAACACTAGATTCGATAAGGTTATATTCAGCAAAAGTTTGTTGATTAAAAAGCTCTAAGTTAAAACCTTTTTTAAGCCTTAGTGTATTAAGCATAAACTCATATTTTAGATCATTCTGGCATAGAGTTGATTGACCCTTCGTAGGGTTTTGAGCAGCTAGATATATTTTAGGATGCTTTTGCTTCCACGAACGATGAATTTTTTTTGTTTTAAGGTTTGTTATTTTACTGTGAGCACCAGCACCAATACCAATATAGTCACCAAAACTCCAGTAATTTGAGTTATGTATGGATCGTTTTTTATTTTTTGCATAAGCAGAAACTTCATATTGATCAAAGTCTGCTTTAGCTAATAAATCTTTGCCAAGCGTCTCAATACTCTCTAATGTATTTTCATCAGGTAGAGTTGGTGTTTTAACTGCAAACAAAGTGTTAGGTTCAATAGTTAGCTGATACCATGATATATGTGTTGGTTTCATTGCGATAGCTTGAGAAATATCAAAAACAGCATCTTCTACAGTTTGATTTGGTAAGCCATGCATAATATCAATATTGAAGTTATCAATCTTTGACTGATGAATTTCTTCTATAGTTGTATAGACATTTTGAGAGTTGTGGACGCGACCTAAAATCTCCAACTTTTCATCTTGGAAGCTTTGTACTCCAAGAGAGATGCGATTAATACCAATATCACTATAGCTAGCAATAGAGCCTCGTTCAACAGTGCCAGGATTCATCTCTAAAGTGATTTCGCAGTCTTTACTAAAGTTACTGTTAGCTTTAATATGATCGAGAACTTTACCAAGATATTCAGGCTTAAATAAAGATGGTGTACCGCCGCCAATAAAAATGCTTATAACTTCTCGATCTTGTAAGTCAGTTGTATGAAAGTCAAAATCTTCAATAAGTTTTTTATAGTAGTTTTCAGACAGATACTCTTCATCTTTAATAGCATGAGAGTTGAAGTCACAATAAGGGCATTTTTTGACACACCATGGGAAGTGGATGTAGATTCCTACAGTTTTTGAAACATCAAACATTTTAAGCCTTAAAGATTAAAAACTTACTAACAACAAATGTGTATACAGCAACTATTCCCATCGTTAGGAATAAAGCTACTAAGTATTGGATATGTAGTAGGTGTAAGAATATATAGTATATTGCTTCATTAAGTGCTAAACCTATCATTACATTTATAAAAAACTGAGTTGCGGCTTTTTTATGTGACTCTTGAGTTGTTGAAAATGTTAGGAACCTATGACCGAAATAGCTAACATTAAAAGCTATTAGGAAAGCAAAGAAATTAGCCACTAATGGCTTAAGTGAAGCAAACTCTACAAGAGCTAAGACTATTATAAAGTTTGTAATTGATGCTAATACTCCGATTATTAGAAAATAAAAGATCTGTTTTTTAATCATTGATGGTAGAGATTTTATTGAGTTATTTATATTATAGCTAATAGGATACGTTTTATAAGGATAATTAATGGAAATTACTGAAATAACAAAGCATCAATTGGGAATCACAGAGAAAGTAACTCGATCAGCATTATTTTTATCATTTGATATAAAAGATAAAGAAATGCTACAGTTTGGGCTAAAAATTCTACAAAAATTTGTAGATGGAAAAAATGTGGTTGCTGGGTTTGGTGGTGAACTTTTAAGTATGTTTAATATACCTAAAGGAGAAAACTTTGAAAGAACGAAGTTTAATTCTGAAAGAATGTCAGATTCTGATAGCTATGATTTAGTGTTATGGCTTAGAGGGAATGATAAAGGCGAGCTTTTTCACCAGGCATTAAATGTTAGAAAAGCACTACAAGATTTTTTCGAGCTTAAAAAATGTGTAACTAGTTTTACTTATCATGATAAATATGATTTATCTGGTTTTGAAGATGGTATTGAAAATCCTAAAGATGATGCTGTAATGCCTGCTGCGATAATTAGTGATGGGAATATGGAAGGTTCAAGCTTTTGGGTGCTTCAGCAATGGCAACATAATTTTGAATGGTTAAACAATGTATCTCAAGTTGAAAAAGAAGAGTGTATAGGTCGCTCTCTTGATGATTCACATCAGCTTGAAAACTTAAAGGATTTTGCTCATGTAAGTCGTTCTGCAAAAGAAAACTTCACGCCAGAGGCTGAGATCTTGCGTAAATCTATGCCATGGGCAGATGATAATCTTAATGGTGGGTTTATGTTTTCAGGGTTTGCGACATCATTTAGATCATTCAATTTACAAATGAATAATATGCTTGGTGGTAGTGACGGTATAGTTGATGGGGTGTTTAAGTTTTCTAAAATTATTGAAACAAGTTATTTGTGGTGTCCACCGTTTAAGAAAGGAAAATTGGATCTTAGCTTATTAAAAATATAGCGATTTTGAATAATTTTATTTTATATACAAATCAAATCTAAAAAGTTAAAATATATAGGTATTTTTCAAACTTTAATATCCGTGGAGGTCATAAAGCATGTCTGATATTAAAAATATCACGAAACTTCAAATCGAAGACAAAGGGAATAAGTATTCACTTTATAGTTTAAAAAAGTTATCGGAGCAACTTGGCAAAGATGTAAGTCGCTTACCATATTCTATAAGAGTGTTATTAGAAAACCAACTTAGAAATATAGATGGCTATAAAGTAAAAGATGAAGATATGCACAAGGTCTTAGACTGGGATGCAAAATCTACTTCTCGTCCTGAAATTCCACATATGCCTGCGCGTGTTGTGATGCAAGATTTCACAGGTGTACCAGCAGTGGTTGATTTAGCTGCTATGAGAAAAGCTATCAAAGATGCTGGTGGAAATGCTGATAAAATCAATCCGCTAGTAGATACTGCTATGGTTATTGACCACTCAGTCCAAGTTGATTATTATGGTACAAAAACTGCTTTAGCACAAAATGTATCAAAGGAGTTTGAGAGAAATGGTGAAAGATATAGCTTATTAAAATGGGCTCAAACATCATTTGATGATTTCACAGTTGTACCACCAGGTATGGGTATTATTCACCAAATTAACTTAGAGTACTTAGCCAAAGGTGCATTAGTTAAAAATATAAATGGTGAAGATGTAATCTATCCTGATACTCTTGTTGGTACAGATTCACATACTACTATGATCAATGGTGTTGGTGTAGTAGGTTGGGGTGTTGGTGGTATTGAAGCTGAAGCTGTAATGCTTGGTCAGCCATACTACATGGTACTTCCAGATGTAGTAGGTGTTAAACTTACTGGTAAATTGCGTACAGGTGTAACTGCTACAGATTTAGTTTTAAAGATAACAGAAACTCTTAGAAAGCATGGTGTGGTAGGTAAGTTTGTTGAGTACTATGGTGAGGGCATGGACAACCTAACTCTTCCAGATAGAGCAACTATAGCAAACATGGCTCCAGAGTATGGTGCTACAATTGGTTTCTTCCCTGTTGATGAAGTGACTTTAGATTTCTTTAACAATACAAACCGTGGCGAGTTAGTAGATGCTTGTCGTGAAATGTACAAAGAGCAATTACTATTTAGAGAAAACCCTGCTGAAGAGCCAGAATACTCAAGCATAGTTGAAATTGATATGTCTGATGTTGAATCTAACTTAGCTGGACCTAAAAGACCTCAAGATAGAGTAGCTTTTCATAATATGAAGACAGCGTTTGCTGAAGCTCTAGTTCATGAGCAAGGTTTACATGGTTTTGGTTTAACTCAAGAAGAGTTAGCAAAATCTGCAGAAGTAGCAGGTACAGGTGAGCAAATTACTCATGGTTCATTAGCTATTGCTGCAATTACTTCATGTACAAATACTTCAAACCCATCGCTTTTATTGGGTGCTGGATTATTAGCTAAAAAAGCTAATGAAAAGGGTCTTAAAGTTAAGCCTTTTGTTAAAACTTCTTTAGCGCCTGGTTCACAGGTTGTAACTCAGTATTTAGAAAAAGCTGAATTACTTCCAGAATTAGAGAACTTAGGTTTTAACCTTGTTGGTTATGGTTGTACTACTTGTATTGGTAACTCAGGACCATTAGATCAACCTGTACTTGATGCTGTAAACGAAGCTGATTTAGTTGTTGCATCTGTAAGTTCGGGTAACCGTAACTTTGAAGGTCGTATTAACCCTCATGTAAAAGCTAACTATCTTGCATCTCCTATTCATGTGGTTGCTTATGCATTAGCTGGGACAGTTGATTTTGATCCAGTAGAAGATGCTATAGGTGTTGATGCTGAAGGCAATGATGTAATGCTTGCAGATATTTGGCCAAGTAATGAAGAAATTGCTACAATTCAAGCTGAAGTTGTGAATGCTGCAATGTTTAAAAAGGCTTATGCAACTGTACTTGATGGCACAAAAGATTGGCAGGAGCTTCAAGTTCCTACGGGTCAGCTTTATGAGTTTGATAAAAACTCTACTTATATTCAGTGTCCTAGCTTCTTTGAGAAGTTTGCTGATGGAGGTAATGCTGATTTAGATATTAAAGGTGCTAGAACACTACTTATGCTAGGTGATTCTGTAACAACAGACCATATATCTCCAGCAGGAGCTATTCCAGAAGATTATCCAGCTGGTCAATACCTAAAATCTCACGGTGTAGAGAAAAAAGACTTTAACTCTTATGGCTCTCGTCGTGGTAACCATGAAGTGATGATGCGTGGTACATTTGCAAATATTCGTATCCGTAACTTACTTCTTGACGGTGTAGAAGGCGGGTATACTAAGTATCATTTTGATGGTTCACAGCAGTATGTATTTGATGCTGCTATGAAGTATAAAGAAAAAGGTATTCCTCTTGTTATCTTGGCAGGTAAAGAGTACGGTACTGGTTCATCGCGTGACTGGGCAGCTAAAGGTACATTCCTTTTAGGTGTAAAAGCTGTAATTGCTGAAAGTTATGAAAGGATTCACCGTTCTAATCTTGTTGGTATGGGTGTATTGCCGTTACAGTTTATGGATGGGCAGTCTGCGAAGACTTTAGGCTTTGATGGCTCTGAGATGTTTAACATTAAAAACGTTGCAGATATTAAGCCTCGCCAAACAGTCGTTGTGGAAGCAGTTCATCCAAAGACAGCTCACACAACTACATTTGAAGCTTTAGCTCGTTTAGATGCTGATGTGGATGTAGATTACCTAAAAAATGGTGGTATCTTACAAACAGTTCTTAAAGACATGATGGCTGGAAATGCTTCTGGAGGCTCTTGCCCATTTTCTAAAATGGCTGGCTTTTTTAAGAAAGTTTTTAAGTAAGCATTGATCAATAAAAATATCTAAAAATTACCTTGTTGTAATAATCTCAATGAAATTTCTATATTTGCTTTAAATTTATAGCTATTTTAACGCTGTATTTTTTTGTGGTTTTTTCATTAATTAAAATTTTATACAAATCTACTATCTTTAAGATTTAGAAAAAGATTGCCTTTATTATGTTAGTAATGATAAAGTTTAAGCAGTATTATTAAAGTATTTTATATTATAAATATGATTAGAAAATTCTTAACTATTTGTGTGCAGAAAAAAGCATCAGACTTACACTTGTCTTCAGGATGTAAAGCAAAGTATAGAGTAGATGGTGATTTAATAGATATTGAGTCATCGCCTGTTTTGAATGATAAGATGATTTCACAAATGCTACTTGATATTATGACAGATGATCAAAAAGAAGAGCTTGTTGAAACTTATGAATGCGACTTTTCTATAGATGATGCGGAAAATGATGCTAGATTTAGGGTGAATGCATTTTTTCATAATCGTGGTTATGGAGCGGTTTTCCGTAGGCTTGAGAATAAAATACCTACGCTAGATCAGTTTGGAGCTCCCGCGATTCTTAAGACGGTTCAAGCTAAAAAAGGTGGCTTAATACTTGTAACAGGGCCAACAGGTTCTGGTAAAAGTAGTACACTAGCAGCACTTGTTAATGAACTTAATCAAAAAGAAGATTCCCATATTCTTACAATTGAAGATCCTGTTGAGTTTGTTCATGTAAGTCAAAGAGCTTTGGTGAATCAGAGAGAAGTTAAAAGAGATACTAAGAGCTTTAACGCTGCATTAAAATCAGCACTTAGGGAAGATCCAGATTGTATCCTTGTTGGTGAGATGCGTGATTTAGAAACTATTAGATTGGCACTTGAAGCAGCTGAGACAGGTCACTTGGTATTAGGAACGCTTCATACTATGTCAGCTATCAAGACAGTTGATAGGGTAATATCGGTGTTTCCACCAGCTGAACAAGAGCTTGTGAGAAATATGTTGGCAGAATCTTTGGAAATTGTCATATCTCAGCGACTACTTAAAAGAGCAGGTGGTGGTCGAGTTGCATCATATGAGGTTTTGATTTCAAATTCTGGTATAAGAAATATGATTAAAGAAAATAAACTTTCTCAAATTTATACCGCTTTGCAAACCGGCACAGCTAAAGGTATGATAACTATGGAGCAAAGCATAGAGAATCTTCTTAAAGCTGGGACAATCACGCCAGAAGAGGCAGCTAAATATATTATCGTTAGATAATTTTTCATATCGTAGTAATAACGGTTCATATAAGAGTAAGATAAAAAAATAAGATTTAGATATATTCTTTTTAAGAGTTAGTTTTTGTATTATTTATTCTACAACGCTTATGTCCACAGAAGGGCGTAAAGTCGAACATACAACTAAAGCTTCATGAACTGGATGATCGGCAAATTTTTCAAAAGGAGCATCTGCGCCTGCTTTAGTATTGATGTATGGGATAGTTTGCTGCATTAAGTTATAGTCAAACCTAGGTGCCCATTTACGTGAACCAAGTCTAGCAGTTGTTGAGCAGTTATCAACCATGTGAGAGACACCTTTAAAGTGCATATATGGGTTTAGTGAATCAACTGCTTCAATAATAGATTCATTAACAATCTCAGAGTAAGAATGTCCTTTTTGAGCTAGAACATCAGATTGAGCCATAATACAAGCGATATAAACACCTGCTGTAATTGGATCAATCAAAGTTGTGTGCTGATCACGCTCAGCTCTTACTTTTTCACCCACTTTCCATAGTTCAGTCTTATCGATTTTACCCATTGGTAAACGATCGTGACGTGCACCAGCCATTACGACTGAACGAATTTCATTACCGCTTTCAACATCTTCGTAGCACTCAATTAAGATATCTAGTAATGGAGTGTAAGCAGCATTGTAAGCATTTTCAAATTTTTGCTTGTCTTCAGCAGTTTCTAGACTTTCGTATACTTTTTTCATTCCTTGTGTTGAGATGATTTTAGATATAGGTCCAGTAATTGCTTCAGCAGTACGGCGGAAAGCTTCTTCTTTGTCCATACCATTATCAGTGAAGTAACGATAAAGTACTTCAATAATTCCATGTACACCACCAAGTAAAACACCTCTTTCACCAAAGATATCAGAACGATATTCCATTTCCATAGTTGTTGGGAATACAAATGGTGCGCCACAAGCTATAGCCCAACCTAGAGCTTGTTCAGTTGCTTTACCGTTAATATCTTGATAAACACCAATACTACTATTGATACCAGCACCATTTACTGTTTTGCCTTGCTCGTATAAACGACGAACTGAAGGTCCCATGCCTTTCGGACACATAGCAACAATATTTATATCGTCTCTAACTTTGTGATTAATACTTTCAATAAAACCAATTAAGAAACCATGAGAGAAGCCTAAAGTAGCACCAGGCTTAACTGCTGATATGATTTTGTCGTAAAGTTTCGCTTGAGCTGCGTCAGATATTAAAATAATAGCCATGTCTGATTCTTTTATAACATCAAACATTTCACCTAGAGTACCATTTTCTTTAGTAAATCCAGCAGCATTTGCTTCTTTTTCTGAGCTAGATCCTGCACGCAAGCCAACTTTAACTTTAATGCTAGTACCTTCTAGAGAGTCACGCAAATTTTGTGCCTGTGCTGGACCTTGAGATCCCCAGCCGATTACACCGATTTGCTTGATTCCTTCAAATGCTTGAGGTAGTTTCTCAAATAAGTGACGACCACCAGCAACGATAGTTTCATTATTTCCACCTAAGCTGTACTCTTTAACTTCAAAAATATTGCTTTGAATTTTCATAACCATTCTCCAGTATTTTAACTCTATTGTTGTAAATCTAATTATACAATCTACACAAAGTGTTACTTGAAATAAAGTGAAAAATTTGCAATCATTTATTGCATAAATCGCAATGAAAAATAAAAATGATTGATAAAAAAGAATTGAATGCATTTAAGGTGTTAGCAGAGACTTTACATTTTGGGAAAGCAAGTGAGAAATGTTTCCTAACTCCTTCAGCTTTAACTAGGCTTATACAGAAAACTGAACAAGAGGTTGGACTAATTCTTTTTGAAAGAGATAGTAGAAATATTAGGTTAACAGATGCAGGAAAAGTGTATTATCAGTTCACTAAAGAAATGTTACAAAAATATGAAGATCTTAATTGTATTCTACACCCTAAAAAAGGACAAATAGCAGGAGATATTAGACTATCGTGTACAGTTACAGCATCATATGCAGTTTTACCTGAGGTTGTTAAAAAGTTACATCTTAACTATCCTGGCATTAAAATACAGTTAACCACAGGGTCAATAAAAAACTGTACTAGCCAATTAGAAGAAGATTCTACCGATGTAATAATAGGGATCCTTTCAAAAGATATCCCTAAAGGTTTTTGTGTAAAAGAAGTATTAACTACGAAAATGGTTATGATTGCACCTGCTATAAAGAAAATCAAAAATTTAAGACAAGTTATTAGAGATATACCTTTTATAAGGCCATCCCACTATATTGGAGGTAGTAATTTAGATGAATGGTTTGCTAAACAAAATCTAAAACCAGAAATATATGGTGATATTGATGGAAATGAGGCCATTTTGTCATTAGTATCTTCGGGTATAGGCAGTTCTATATTACCAGAAGTGATACTGAAACATAGCCACCTATCTAAGTCTGTAAATATAATAAAAACAGTAGATCTACCGGAAATATCTGTAGGTGTCGTAATGAGAAAGGAAGCTTTAATTTCTCCCGTCAAAAATATTTTTTGGGAGCTTGTTGAGAAACTAGATGTTATTGAAGCCTAAAACATTAAATCAAGACTATATACTAAATAACTTTGATCTATATTTTTAGTATTTGTGTATGTTTATGGTTTCTTAATAATGGAAGTTTTGTAAATTACTACTCTTGTGTAATAAAAGAGGGTATAAGCACTAGTAGCTGAAAGGGTGTTGCTACACTCTTAAAAAATAGTCTTATAAAAAGACTTACTTTAATTTTTATGTATAACCATATGTCTATATTTTTCAACTGAACCTTGCTAAAATTACCATCATAAATTTTCTAATAATCTACATATTTACGGTTGTATACATGACTCAAGAAATAAACAAAAATTATAACCCAAAAGAAATCGAACAGACCAACTATAAAAACTGGGAAGAAAGCGGTAAATTTGCATGTGGAAATACCAATTCCGCTGAAAAATTTTCAGTAATGTTACCACCTCCAAATGTGACAGGTACGCTACACATGGGGCATGGTTTTCAGATGTCGTTGATGGACATTCTGACTCGTTATAACCGTATGTGTGGAAAAGACACTTTGTGGCAACCAGGGACAGACCATGCAGGTATTGCAACTCAAATGGTTGTAGAAAGACAGCTAAATGCTGATGGAATATCTCGTCATGATTTAGGTCGTGAGAGTTTCTTGGATAAAGTTTGGGAATGGAAAGAGCTTTCAGGTGGAACTATTACATCTCAAATGCGTAGAATCGGAGCATCTCCAGATTGGGAGCGTGAGAGATTTACGATGGATGAGGGCTTATCAAAAGCTGTAACTAAGTCATTTGTGAAATTATATGAGGATGGACTTGCTTATCGTGGTGAGAGACTTGTAAACTGGGATCCTAAGCTTAAAACAGCAGTATCCGATTTAGAAGTTGCTCAGATAGACAAAAAAGGTTCGCTTTGGCATTTTGTATACCCTATAGCTGATAGTGATGAAAAAATGGTAATAGCTACAACACGCCCAGAGACAATGCTTGGAGATATGGCAGTAGCTGTACACCCAGAAGATGAGCGATATACACATTTAGTTGGTAAGATGATAAATCTACCACTTACAGATAGACAAATTCCAATTATTGCTGATGATTATGTTGAAAAAGATTTTGGTACAGGTTGTGTGAAAATAACGCCTGCTCATGATTTCAATGATTATGAGATGGGTAAACGCCACGATCTTGAGCTTTTAAATATCTTAACTGATGATGCAAACTTAAACGATAAAGTACCAAGTCAATACCAAGGCTTAGACAGATTTGTTGCGCGTAAAAAGATTGTTGCTGATATGGATGCTCTTGGTCTTTTAGATAAGATAGAGCCACATGATCTTAAAGTGCCTACAGGCGATAGAACAGGCGAAGTATTAGAACCATACCTTACAAAGCAATGGTTTGTAAAAGCTGATGTACTTGCAAAACCTGCATTAGAAGCGGTAGAGTCTGGTAAAGTTAGATTTGTGCCGGATAATTGGAAAAACACTTACTACTCATGGATGCGTGACTTACAAGATTGGTGCGTGTCGCGTCAACTTTGGTGGGGTCATAGAATCCCTGCTTGGTTTGATAATGATGGTAATGTATTTGTTGGAGAATCTGAAGAACAAATTCGTAAAAAGCACAATCTAGCAGATAGCGTAGAGCTTAGTCAAGATAACGATGTATTTGATACTTGGTTTTCATCTGCATTGTGGCCATTTAGTACGCTAGGTTGGCCTGAGCAAACTCCTGAGCTAGCTAAATACTACCCTACAAGTGTACTTGTGACAGGGTTTGATATTATATTTTTCTGGGTTGCTAGAATGATGATGTTTGGTATGTATTTTATGAATGATATACCGTTTAAAGATATCTACATTACAGGGCTTATTCGTGATAGCGAAGGTCAAAAAATGTCTAAATCTAAGGGTAATGTACTTGATCCTGTTGATTTGATAGATGGTATCTCACTAGAAGACTTAGTTGCAAAAAGAACTACAGGTCTTATGCAACCACAAATGAAAGCAAAGATTGAGAAAGCTACGCGTAAAGAGTTTCCAAATGGTATAAATGCTTATGGTTCGGATGCTGTAAGATTTACATTTGCTGCATTAGCATCTACTTCTCGTGATATTAGTTTTGATACTCCTAGAGTAGAGGGCTATCGTAATTTCTGTAACAAGCTTTGGAATGCTTCAAGATTTGTAATGATGAATCTTGATGGTTATAAGGTTTGTGATAACTATGAGCTAAATGTTGCAGATAAATGGATTTGGAGTGCTTTAAATAATGCTGTAGCTGAAGTACACAAGCATATTGCGAACTATCGTTTTGATTTAGTGGCAAATACTATTTATGATTTTGTGTGGAATAACTACTGTGACTGGTATGTAGAGTTTGCAAAAGTATCGCTAAAAGATGCCAGCCTTTCTGATGCTCAAAAAAATGGCGTTAAGTTCACGCTTGCAAAAGTATTAGAGAATATTTTAGCTTTAGCTCATCCGCTTATACCGTTTATTACAGAGAGTATTTACCAGCAGTTAAAAACTCATCTTGATAATGCTCAAACTTCAATTATGGATGTTGCATACCCACAGTTTGATGAGTCTCTTAAAGATGATAAATCTACTAGTTCGGTAGTTTGGTCACAAAATATTATCTCAACACTTAGAAATATGCGTAGTGAAGTAGGTGTTAAACCATCATTAGGAGTTGAGTTAATTATCAAAGAGCTTGATAGTAGGAGTGAAGAGCTTTTAAACTCTACACAAATGTTTATAAAGGCGTTAGCTAGAATTAATGCAATAACTATAAACTCTACACCTCCGACTTCATTGTCACAAATTGTTGAGGGGATTGAGCTAAACATTCCATTAGAGGGATTAGTCGATATAGAAGCAGAGCTAGCAAGACTTGATAAAGAGCTTGATAAGCTAACTAAAGAAGTTGAGCGAGTAGAGAAAAAGCTTTCTAATGAGAGATTTGTATCATCAGCTCCGCAAAGTGTGGTTGCTGCAGAGAAAGACAAGCTTACTAAGTATAAAGATTTGTATGCGAAGACTCTTGAGAAGAAAGAGGAGTTGGTTTAGTAGTTTTAAACTCTTAAGGAGTTCTTTATGAAGTTAGAAAGTGTATTGTCAAATTTGAATCAAGTTGAGAAAAATAAATTTATCAACGTTATTGATAATCTTATTCAAGAGAATAATATTTCAAAAAAATATGATCAGATTAAGCAAGCAACAAATAAAGAAATTGTTGCATTATTTAAACAAGCAAAACCTTACTTTGAAGAATATCTCCTCGAGAAATTATCTTATATAAACCCTAGTATAAGTATATTGACTGATATATTAAGCAGAGATGGAAACTCTGTGGCTCGAGTCTCATGGATAGAAGCCTTATATCATAAAGATATTGAAAGGCTTGAGGTTAAAGTAAAAGAATTATCTACAATACAAAATACAGAAACTGACCTTTTAACTTACAAAGGTAGAATGAATGTATATTTTTCATGTCTAAAAGAAGCTTATAATAATGATATTAGGAATAATCAAGAGCCTAAAATAAACAATGATGAAAGAAGTATTCTCAATGTACTGTCTGATAAGCTTGATATAAATCATGATGATAAAGTGGTTATTGAATATATGGTAAGACCATGCTGCAAACAAAACACTATTTCTGATTATTTAAATGAGTTGAGGTGCTTAGGTCTCCTTTTTGTAAAAAATAAAGAGCAAACTGTTTATATTGCGGATGAAATAGTTGAAATACTCAATGATATTAAAGGCAAAGCTATATCTGATAAATATTTAATTAGAATCTTAAGAACGCTATCTGATGCTGAGCTATCAAATGTTTTAAAAAGTCAGAATCAAAAAATGAGAGGCGTTGAGAGAGTAAATAAAATTAATAATATAGTCCACTTAGGCTTAGATATTAGAAAAATCCTCTCTGCATACATGTTTAACGATGGTGCTACCCAAAATGAAAGAAAAGAACGATTGAAACTACTAATCGATGATTTAAATATTGAGACTAAAACAATAGGCTCTACAGTTGAATCTAGAATAGATATCATAATAGATAGTTTGAAAAATATTTCAAAGATTGAGTCAAATGTTCTTAGCTCAGCAGGGTATGATGAATGTCTTGAAAAGTTAAATGAATATTTCAATAAAGAAAAATCGAAAGACTTTTTTTATGATTTGATAAGAGAACAGTTTGAAATAGAGTCAGTTGAAAAAATTGATTCAACTAGACTAAGACAATTATCAATCACACCATATGATATTCTTTATATTGTTGATAATGATGATATTAAAGCTATTGCTAAGTCCTTCGATTTAAGTAATAGAGGGAATGTTAGAGAGAGCATTATTAATAGTTTTAATGATGCTACGGATAAACTAATAGAAAATTATAGCTTGCTTGCAAGCAGAGATGTTAATTCATTAAATGCTAAGGGATTGAATCTGAGTGAGGCTGAAATAGGGATTAAATTTGAAGAAGCAACTAGAAGCATGCTTGAGCAGTTGGGACTTAACGTTGACGAAGAGTTAAGGTCAGAAATTAATACAGTTAAAGATAAAGCGGATTTAATAATTTCAACAAGTGATGATGATGTGATAGTTGGAGAAATGAAAACATATAAAGGCAGAGGGTATAGTAGTTACTCATCGGTAGCAAGACAGACAAAGTCATATGTGAAGTTATGTGAACAACATGGAAAAAATGTGACACAGGTTTTAGTTATAGCACCTGATTTTACAGATGATTTTATTGAGCATGCTGAACTGGATCCAGATATAAATATATCTCTTCTTGAAGCAAAAGGATTATACGATATATATGAAGCATATAGAAGCAAGAAAAACCCAAGGTTTAGCGTTCAATGGCTGCAAAAAGGTGGGTTGCTTAAGCATTCTCTTATAACGAAAAGAATCTAGTAAAGCATAAGTTATCTTAAAAAACTTTGATCGACATCTATCAATATAGACCTATCAACCTCATTAATATCTGTATGCCCACAAAATGCCATAGTTTTATCGATTTCTTCATAGAATATTTCTAAAACTCTTTGAGCGCCTTTTTCACCATAAGCACCAAGACCATAAACCATAGGTCTACCAATCATCCCAGCCGTTGCACCTAGGGCTTTTGCTTTGAGTAGGTCTTGACCTGTACGAACCCCGCTATCAATCATAACTTCAAGTTTAGTGTCTACAGCACCAATGATTTCTTCTAGGACCGAGATACTAGATGGAGACCCATCAAGTTGGCGACCACCATGGTTAGATACAACTATTGCATCAGCACCTGTATTTTGAGCCATAATAGCATCTTCAGTACACATGATACCTTTGATAATCATCGGACCATCCCATTGCTTTTGTACCCATTCAACATCATGCCAATTCAGACTTAAATCAAACTGCTCACTTGTCCATTTACCTAAAGATGCAAAACCATCTTTGTTTTCAGCATGGTTTGCAATGTTACCAAAAGTTCTATTTTTAGTTTTGAGCATATTTAAGCACCAAGGCATTTTAGTACTTAGATTGATTAGGTTTTTAAGGGTTGGCTTTGGTGGTACAGTTAAGCCATTTTTTATATCAGCATAACGATTACCAAGCATTTGCAAATCAGCAGTTAGTACCAATGCACTACAACCAGCATGCTTTGCACTTGCTATGAGATTTGCCATAAATTTTCTATCTTTCATCATATATAGTTGGAACCAAAAAGGCTTGGTTGTGTGTTTTGCAACTTCTTCAGTAGAGCAGATAGACATTGTTGATAGAGTAAATGGAATACCAAATTTTTCAGCAGCACGGGCAGCATGAATCTCGGCATCAGCATGTTGCATTCCTAGTAAGCCTATCGGAGCAAATGCTAGAGGCATTTTATACTTTTGTCCTAGGATTTTAGTTTCTAGAGAGCGATGTTGTATATCTGTAAGAACTTTTTGCTTAAAGAGGTATTTGTCAAAATCTTGCTGATTGTACTTCAGCGTTTGTTGTTTCCATGAGCCTGACTCGCAGTAGTCAACAAACATCTTAGGGACTTTACGGTGATAAACTTTACGCATATCATCAAGAGATGTGATTTTTTGTAGATTGTTTTGCATAGATATTTCCTATTGCGTAACTTTAGTAGTTAAACTTCAGTGAAAACTTTTTCTTCAGGAAGTCTTGATTTAGGTAACTTTGCATTAAAATCTTCTTCTGAGCTATAGCCAACTGTTACAATGACTGAAGTTTTTAAGCCTTTTTCTTCTAGGTTAAACTCTTTATCTATTATTTGTGGTTCAATACCTTCCATCGGTGTAGCATTTAACTCTAACCCTGCTAAACCAAGTAAAAGATTACCAAGGCTTATATAAACCTGTTTTTCTGCCCAATTTTGTAGTTCCTGTGGTCTATCTGAGTATGCTAATGCAAATTTCTCACGCACACCTCTTTGCATATTTTCAAATTCAGCAGTAGGGAAGCGACCATCTTTTTTCTCTTGAGCAATAAGCTCTTCTAGGTAGTTATTATCAATATCTGTCTTATAGCAAAGTACGATAGCTAAAGCACAATCTTTTATATTTGTTACATTTTTAGGGTGAATGTTTTCGGCAGACTTAGCAATCTTAGCTTTTGCCTCTTCAGAAGTGGCTAATATAAAATGCCATGGTTGAGAGTTTACACTTGATGGTGTAAATCTAAGAATATCTTTTATTTGTTGGATTTGCTCAGCTGTTAATTTTTTTGATGAGTTATAAGCTTTTGTTGTATAGCGAGTTTTTACGCATTTAGAAAGGTTCATGTTATTTTTTTGTGAAATTTAGGATTACTATAATTATACACATCAACCTTGATAGAGAGTAGATTATTATCGAGTTAGCTCTTATCGTAGGTGTTTGTTAAAAATTTTATTTTAGTCGCTTTAAACTCTGTGGGTAGCTCACTAGTATTGATTAATGTAAAATCTACTATAATTAGATACCTATAGCAAAAGACTTAAATACAACTATGATAAAAACAGCAGCATTAGTGTGTGTAAAAGACAACAAAATCCTTCTTGTACGAGTTAGAGATAATACTATTTGGTATTTCGCCGGTGGTAAAATTGACTCAGGAGAGTCTGCTGGTGAGGCAGTCTTACGAGAGGTTAAAGAAGAGCTGGGCGTTACTTTACAAGCTCCAGATATAAGTTATCTCGGTGAGACAGTTACTGATAATCACGATAGAACAGATACAGTTTCAATTCAGTGTTTTGCATCAGAGATCACTCAAGAAATAAAGCCTTGTGCTGAAATTTCAGAAATTAAGTGGTTTGATCTTGATGATAAAGAGTTTATGTCACCAGGGGTGGTTGAGGTTATTCGTAGATGGTATAGTTAGTGAAATAGATTAGCTAAAGTCCATAGTGGGGGCAGCAAGAGAGATGTTTTGATTGTAAGTGCTTACTTGGTTTACATTATAGCTAAAAGCACTAGTAGTGAATAGAGTTGCGATTAGTAGTATTGAGATAGAAGTTAATTTTTTCATAATAAATTTCCTTTTTTAATATCTTTTATTATTTCTTATTTTCTGAGGTTAGTATCTCACCTTTTTTATATAAATAAAAATACATTATATTTATAATGAATATAAGAAAAACTTATGAGTGGGGTTTTTGATTTTCACTCATTTTTTGAATAGGTTATTTGTAATAAATATCTCATTTTGTATTGGGACTGGTATAAAATTCTTCTTGTGAAAATAAGAGATTGTATCGTTTAGTGTTAGGGTTATCTTTAGAGGTTTGTGCAGAAAAAAATCTTAACTTCGCTAATAGAAATTTATTCGTAGGTGGTATGTTAAGCCTCCTGGGTTAGCTAAAATCCATAACAGGTGCTGCATATGAAATATTTGAATTATATGTACTTACTTGGTTTACATTGTAGCTAAAAGCACTAGTAGCAGATAGAGTTGTTATAAGAATAATTGAGATAGAGATAAGTTTTTTCATTTTAGAACCTTTATTGTGTTTTATTTTCTGAGGCTAGTATCTCATTAAAACTTAGGAAAGTTAAATATATAAGTTTTATTAAATATATAAGTAAAGGTTATGCTGTTGTTTGTTGGTGCTTTTGAATCTATAGAAGTAAGTTTACAGCGTGGAAAAGGTATTTATCTACCAGTATCCTTTTGCTTTAAAACGATCAATAAAGTGCTGTGAGAAGTGAATATGGTTAGGCTTAAGGTTTTCTAATAATTGCTTATATTGACCTGAAGCAAATATATAGTGTAGTACATAAGAAACATTGCCTTTACCTGCGATTTTTTCAATATTTACTTCGAAGTTTGTAAAGTCTGAAGTTTCATCAATGAAATTATCTAAAAGTTCGCATAGTTTATTCATGTTTTTTTCATCAGCTCTATTAAATTGCTTTGCTACTTCTAGATGGAACTCGTAAACACTATCGTGGAAAAAAGGGTAAACATCTCCTTCCCATGCTATTTTATAAGCTTCTTCGACATAGTTACTGCTTAATACGTTCAATTTCATTAAATCATAGTAGTATTTGTTATTCATAGAGACCTCTATTCTTTTAAGATTATTTATTTAATTCATCAATAACTATTTGGTTAACTTGTTTAGGGTTTGCTTTGCCTTTACTTGCTTTCATAGCTTGGCCAACAAAGAAACCCATTAGTTTAGTTTTACCTGCTTTAAAATCTGCAGCTTGTCCAGGGTTTGCTGTGATGATACCTTGCACTAGCTCGCGGATAGCGCCTTCATCAGAAACTTGCTTAAGCCCTAATCTTTCAATAATAATGTTAACACTGTCAGGGGCTTCAATATACCCTGCAATTACTTTTTTACCGTTAGCTTGTGATATAACATCTTTTTGAACACTTATAACAATATCTAAAAGTATTTCGCTAGGCACTATTTCAGCAGAAAACTCTTTACCTAGTTTATTAAGTGTTGCAATTAGGTCAACAGTAACCCAGTTATATGCAATTTTATAGTCAAGCTTAGTGATTAATTTATCATAGTAGTTAGCAATCTCTAAGTTTGATAGTAAAAACTCTACTTCTTGATCAGCCAAATGGTTACGGTACAATGCTTCTCGATCTTCTGGACTTAAAGGCATATCTGCTTTAACCGACTCAATATAATCATCTGTAATAATCAGTGGTAATAAATCAGGGTCAGGGAAGTATCTATAATCAAAAGCGTCCTCTTTTGCACGCATAGAGCGAGTTTCATTTGCATCAGCATCATAAAGACGCGTCTCTTGTACAACCTCACCACCATTTTCTAATACCGAAATTTGGCGGTTGTATTCATAATCTATAGCTTTATCAATAAATTTAAATGAGTTGATGTTTTTAAGCTCTGCTCTTGTACCAAACTCTTCTTGACCAAATGGGCGAATAGACAAGTTTACATCACATCTAAATGAGCCTTCTTGCATATTACCATCGCAAATACCTAATTGCTTAACTAGTTGATGAAGTTTTTTAAGATAAACTATAACTTCTTCAGCAGATCTAAAATCAGGATGAGTAACAATCTCTAAAAGTGGAGTACCTGCACGGTTATAGTCAAGACCTGTTTCTCCAGCTACATAACCGTGTACAGACTTACCAGCATCCTCTTCAAGATGGGCTCTTTCTATACGGATAGATTTATCACCCTTTGAAGTAGTGATATCTAGCTTACCATCTTGTACTATAGGGTTTGTAGATTGACTGATCTGATATCCTTTTGGCAAATCTGGGTAAAAATAATTTTTTCTAGCAAAAAAACTATTTTTTGAAATTGTCGCATCAACAGCTAAACCAAACATCGTAGCTTTACGAATAACTTCCTTGTTCACAACAGGTAAAGTCCCTGGTAAACCTAAGTCTAAAAATGCAGCTTGTGTATTTTGATGCTGACCATACTTTGTTGCAGAATTTGAAAAAAGCTTAGAGTTTGTACTAAGCTGAATGTGGACTTCAAGTCCGATAACCATTTCCCAGTTCATACTAAATCCTCGCTTGCTCTAAAATAAACTCTTCTACAGAGTGTTTTCTTTGATATTGTGTAACTAACTGTGTCAATACACTATCGTTAAACGCTTTTGCCATAAATTGACCGCCTACAGGTAAATCATTCACAAAACCAATAGGGAATGAAATCGCTGGTAGTCCAGAGATATTTGCAGGGATAGTGTATACATCTGAAAGATACGCCGACACAGGATCTAGTTTTTCACCTTTTTTGAAAGCTTCACTTGGTGCTGCTGGCATAAATATAGCATCAACTGTTTCAAATATTTCATTTATTTGACTTGTCATAACTTGGCGTAGTTGTTGAGCTTTGTTGTAATATGAATCATATTGGCTAGATGCTAAAACATAGTTACCAATCATAATTCTACGCTTAACCTCTTCACCGAAACCATCAGTACGAGAGAATCTATAAAGCTCTTCTAAATCTTTTGCTTGCTCATTACGGTAGCCATATCTCACACCGTCATATCTTGCTAAGTTAGCTGCAGCTTCTGCTGGAGTGATTATATAGTAAGTTGATAAAGCTTCTTTTAAGTCAGGCACTTTGATAGGTTTGATAACCACACCTTGATTTTTTAGGTTATCTAAAGTGTTTTGAATAGCCTCTTGCATTTGCTCAGGCAAATCTTTCATTAGACTTTCATCAACACCTACAACCTTTCCTGCAATGTCTTTATCTAAATCTTTTGTGAAATGCTTATCTGCCACACCCACACAAGTAGAATCAAACTCACAATCCCCTGAAATAGTATCAAGCATAATAGCCACATCTTCTGCATAGTGCCCAAAGATACCAGCTTGGTCAAATGATGATGCAAACGCTACCATACCAAATCTTGAAGTACTACCATAAGTTGGCTTCATTGCAGTAAGACCACAAAAACTAGCTGGTTGTCTTACTGAACCGCCTGTATCTGAACCAGTACTTACTGGAGATAATCCTGCCGCAACAGCAGCAGCCGAGCCACCAGATGAGCCACCTGGTACGCGTGAATTATCCCAAGGATTGCTTACAGCCCCATAATAGCTGTATTCATTAGTAGAGCCCATTGCAAACTCATCCATATTGAGCTTACCTAATGTAATCATACCTTGCTCTTTGCACTTTTTTGTAACAGTAGAGTCATAGGGTGCAATGAAATTATCTAGCATCTTTGAAGCTGCTGTAGTTTTTATACCCTTAGTGCAAAATAAATCTTTATGCAAAATAGGTATACCTGTAAGTGTTGTTTGCTTACCTTCGGCAATGATTTTGTCTGCATTTTGTGCTTCTTTTAAAGCTTCACCTTTTGCTAGTGTGATAACTGAATTTATCTCACCATCATATTTTTGAATTTTTGCAAGATAATCATTCATCAGCTCAACAGCTGTGATTTCTTTATTATCTAACCTTTGTCTTAATTTTTTTATATATGACATACTTTCCTACTTAACCACTTGCGGTACCATAAAATAATCATCTGTGACTTCACAGGCAAATTTATCAAAATCCGCACGATTGTCTTGCTTACTTGCTACATCTTCTCTGAACTTAAATTCTGTAGTGATTGGAGATATCATCGGCTCAACACCATTTGCATCGTAATCTTTTACAGTATCTAAAATTTCACAGATATTTGTAAGGTCGTTTGTGTATTGCTCTAATTGACTTTCTGTAAGCTCAAAGCTTGAAAGCTTAGCAATATGCTCTACTAGTTTTTTATCCATTTGACACCTAAATATTTTAGAAATAAATACGAAGGAAATTATAAAGTAGAAAAGATAATAAAAAAAGCTATATAAGACTATTTTATATTAGATGGTTGACTTTGTATTTGTTCACCAAGTGTAGCAGACGTTTTTGGTTTCACTACAGATTTATTTTTGTTCATACCAATATGTAGTTGACTGCTGTTCAGGTTGATAGGGAAGCCATTATATCTGCGCCACATTTCGAAACCTAAGCTTACATCATTAAGTAGCACCCAACCATGAACTTTAGTTCCTAGACGTAAAACATCGGATGTTGGCCAATCTCTTTTACCGCTTTGCTTTATAAATACTTTAAACTGACCCGTAGCGTTATTTTGGGGAGAAATAAATAGTACCTCACCCTCAAAAGTTCCTATGGCAACTTGTGGCCATCCGCTAAACTGTACAGCAGGCCAGCCTTCAAATTGCAGCATAACCTTATCTTCAACATTAACAAGGGGCATATCCATACTATTTATCCAAAGCTCAACTATACGTCCTTTACTTTCTGGGACAATGGTTGCAAGAGTATCACTGTCTTTTACAATTACACCACCGACACCATGGATGCGATCAACAATCACTCCATCAGTGGGGGCTTTAACCATACGGCTGTCTTGTCTGGCAATCTGCACTTTTACTTTGGCTAAGTCAACATTTGCTTTAGCTAATTCTTTTGTATAGTTCACCATTTCCATTTGAGCTTGTTCATAGACTCTTGCGGTACTAGCTCCTTTTTCTACCAAGTATTTATGTCTTTTAATGTTTCTTTTTGCATTTTCTATTGCAAGCTTAAATGATTTAATACCTAACTCGATTGCAGCTTTTTCCTCCTCGAGCCTTAAGACAACTTCCGGATCTAAATCTAGCACCTCAACTATTGGGTCACCTTTTTTGACTTTCTCTCCTTCAAAAACATACCACTTTCCAAGTCTACCACCGATGGGAGCTGAAATACTTTGCTGTCTATCCGATGGTGAAAGCGTGGTGACTTCTCCATAGCCATCAACAGTTTGTTGCCATGGAATCATAGCAAGCACAACACCTATGCCTATTATGCAAATGAGAACTAAAAACATTATTTTCTTAAAGCTAGGATCTTTTCTTAGCATTTGATATGATTTTTTTTGCATAAGATCCTCCTATTTAATTGAAACAATAAGGGTAGCAATATCTAATTCACTTAAACTTTGAATTATAGATTTGTCACCATTTCTTTTTGTTAAACCGTACGAGTCCACTAAAATCAGTAGTTTAGGGGATTTAAGTATAGCTCGAATAACATTCATTTTTAATACAACAAGAGTATCAAACATCAAATCATACTTTATTAGCTGAGAATCGATTTTTTTCTGAAAATGTTTTTCAAGGAATTGTATGTCAAAAAGCTCAAGCAATTCGCTCAAAAGTTTCAGTTTGTCATGCGAGTATTCACCTTCACAAAGATTGTCTAAAACAGATCCAGCTATCACCTCTATACCAGAAGCTATATGAATATCTCTGCCTACAGTTTCGGGACAGTAATTGCTAATACAAACATTATTTATTTTGATAACTTCTTCAGCGCAGTTCGTAAAAAGTCCATTCAAGAGACTTTGAGCTGTTTTTGTCTCTAATGCAAGATTGTATTGATTTTGCTTAGTATAATCTAATAAGTATTTTTCACTAGTGTTTAGCTCAATTTCTAAAACCCTAATTCCACCTTCAATATCAGCAATACTGGTATTTGCCTTTTGCGGTTCATTTTTCTTTGCTAAATCTAATAAATCTTTTATCTTCTTAATTCCAACTAAAAACCCGTAGCAATCATTAAGATATTGGCTGAATTTTAGTAAACCTAAAAGGACTATGTTTACTAATAGTTCGGCAGCTATTAGCTGACCAATTGAAAGTTGTCCCTGAATAATGAGGTAGCTTCCTATTCCAAGTAGTAGAATATTCATGAAAATATAGGTTAAGCCTATATAAATATGTTGCTTTAGCATCACGCTGAAAAAACCATCTCTAGCTTTGATATATTCACATAACTTATTATCAACTTGCTCAACAGAGTTGTTCATTGGACGTTGCCTAAACGATAAGAATTCAGATGTCTTTTCTTCAAACCAGTATACAATATCGTATATAACATCAGACTCTTTGAGGCTTTGTTTGTAACCGGCGTTTAATGGCAGAAATATAGATAAAAATATACAGGTGATTAGTAGTATGTCAAACACCAAAAACATCGGATGATAGAAGGCTAGAATAATTACGCAGAAAAGTGTTTGTAAGAAAATATCTAGTAAAATCATAAACATAATAGATACTGATTTTTGCAGAACTTTTAGTTCAAACAATCTGTTTAGTTTTTCTCTGACATTTACATCTTTTAAGTCGTTGAAATCTATCTTGTAAACGCAAGATACGACTCTAAACACTATTTCAATAAAGACTTTTCGCTGTATATGCTCCACTAATTTCACTTGGAATATCCTTACAAAAAATGCTGCCGTCAATAGTATTGATAGAATGGTTATTAAGGATATAACAGGTCTTATGGATAAACTTACTCCAACAAGATTTACAAGAGTTTGTACTGAAACAGGTATTGTTAAAGATAGAAAACCCAGCAGTAAGCTATATATGATTAATGAATATACTGTGTGTCGCGGTATTTTCAGAACAGTCTTTACTTGTTTGTATAACATAATGATATATAAGAATATAAAAACATTTATACTAGATTAGTATAGTCGAGAAATTTATAAAGTCTACTTTATGCTAATTAAATTTATTTAACGAAAGTTTGTATATGAAGAGATCGTTAATTCTGTAAAAGCCAACGCATGTCACGTTTTTGTATAATTATTCTAAAGGGTGTAGAGTTCTGATATAATGATTTTTAAGTGAGTATTTGATTGAGTAGTAGAATTTAAATGGAACTAACCTCTATTAACCGTGTTTATTCAATTCTTATTGCAACTGCTGTAACGGTTGCACTTCTTAGTGTCTTTTTGTTCGCTAGGGCTGGAGTGTCAATAGGAGTGATAGTGGTCATGGCACTATATCTCTTTTCGGGTAAATTTTCTTTTAAAGATCTAAGGCAGAATCGCTCTTTGTTTTATTTGTTTTTAGCTGGAATTATCATAAATATTCAAATGATTTATGTTATGGTAATTAATCAGGAGTTTATGGCGAAGTCACTCTTTGGTTTTTCAAACCCTATATTGGTAGTTGTTTATGTTCTTGCTTTGACGCATTTTTTATCTAGGAGTGTTAAGGTAAGAGATTGGCTTATTAAGTTTTTCATTTTTATCGTTTCTGTATTTGCTATAGTTAGTTTAATTGCATATGTCTATAGATACATGCATGGTGCTGGCTTTATCATTAGTGATTTTTATAAGGGAGTGAGGGGTGGCTCAGTAATGCAATCTGTAGTTGCAATAAGCTTGCCAATAGTTTCTATTATGATTCTTATTAAAATGGGGCGTTCGGAGAAGACTATATCTAAAATACTTTTAATGTTGCTCACTATAACTATTGTTTTTGTTGATCTGTTTGCAAATAGAAGTAAGGCAGGTTACCTAATAGAGTTTGCTGCATTTATTTACTTCGCTCTTTTTCTGGTGAGGCGTTATGCACATCAAAATAATTATAGTTTCAGGCGTCTGCTTTATATGATTATAGTTACTGTTTTAGTCATTCTCACATTACTGGTTGGGACATATAGATATTCAAGTATTTTCAATGATAGAACTACAGAAACATATAAGGAAATGACTGTATTCTTTGATTCACATAATAATAAGCAGGTAGTAGCTGAAGATTTAGGTTTAGCGTCAACACAGTTGAGATTACTTTATTATTACTCTTCTATCAAAGTTCTTCAAAACTATCCAACAGTATTTGTTTTCGGTTGTGGGTATGGGACTAATAAGCTTGATGTTAAAGAGTGTACTTCACAATTGATAGAGAGAAGTGATGAGTTGAGGGCAAACAACTCAGTGTTGAATGGTGGCATAATGCCTCATGATGAATTCCTGAGTTATGTTTTTAGAGGTGGTATTGTCGCAGGTGCAATGCTTTTGATGTTTTTTGTTATGCTGTTCTACGAAGCGAAATACCTTAGTCAAGATACTAAGGTGTGTCTTAGAATTTTAGCGATATCTTTTTTTATTGGGTGTGCTTTTGATTACTTTATTACGGTGCAAATGACTGTTTTTATATTTGCGACTCTTCTTGGGATATTTTTATCGGAGCGAAAGTTTGAGGATTGTGGAGTCAGTAATAAAGCTATGTCAAAGTAGTAAAAATCTATTTATAGGATTGAGCCGACCTTTTTAACTGCAGTCTTTACTCTTTGTACTTGCATCTAAAATATGCTAATATGGGGGCACTAATTGTATTTATAGTTTTCAATTCATGAGTACTAACATTTATGCGCAGTTTGCACCAATATTAATTTTTCTAATAATCGCTTTTGGTTTAGGGGTTGTTTTTGCTGTTGTAGGTAAAGTTTTATCTGTAGTAGTTGGGGCTAACAATCCCAGTAAGACAAAGGGAGAGACGTTTGAGTGTGGCTTCCCTGCATTTGGTGATGCAAGAGAGAAGCTTGATGTGCGATTTTATTTAATAGCAGTGCTATTTTTGATATTTGACTTAGAGCTGGCATTTATTATTCCCTGGGGTATAAACCTTAGAGCTAGTGCAACAATGCCAGCTATATCTAATCATGCGTTTTTTGCAATGATTATATTTTTGGGAGTGTTATTTTTGGGCCTAATATATGCTTGGAAAAAAGGAGCTTTAGAGTGGGAATAGGAAACGAAAACAAAGGCTTTATAACTGCAAGTGCAGACGCACTTATTAATTGGGTGCGAACAGGATCTTTATGGCCAGTAACCACAGGCTTGGCTTGTTGTGCGGTTGAAATGATGCACGCTGGTGCTGCAAGATACGATCTTGATAGATTTGGTGTGGTATTTAGACCCTCTCCAAGGCAGTCTGATGTATTGATAGTTGCAGGTACTTTGTGTAACAAAATGGCTCCAGCATTGCGTCAGGTTTATGATCAAATGCCTGATCCTAAATGGGTGATCTCAATGGGGTCATGTGCAAATGGAGGCGGATATTATCATTATTCATATTCTGTGGTTAGGGGTTGTGACAGAATTGTGCCTGTAGATATTTATGTGCCGGGATGCCCACCAACAGCGGAAGCTTTGGTTTATGGGATTATTCAGTTGCAGAATAAGATTGTTAGAACAAACACTATAGCGAGGAAGTAGTTATGAGTGTTTCTTTAGATCAACATCTTGATAGTCTTAAGAAAATTCTATCTGGCTTTGGTGTTGAGTTTGCCATTGCAAATCAAGAGTTAAATGTTGTCATAAGAGATCAGCGTGATATATACATGATTTTGAGTAAGTTGAAGAAAGATTATTTGTTTGAACAACTTACAGATATTACGGCTGTAGATTATTTGACTTATGGTCAGTCTGACTGGCAAGTTGGTAAGGTTGTTTCGCAAACAGGATTCTCGCGAGGTCGTGAGCAAGATGTTAAGATAACTAGTTTTGATAATAGGTTTGAGGTTATTTATCAACTTATGAGTATGTCAAATAATGTGCGTCTTAGAGTTAAGTGCAAGCTTAAAGATGCTCAGATAATCTTGGTTGATTCTGTGAGTGATATCTGGTCATCAGCAGACTGGTCAGAGCGAGAAGTTTATGATATGTTTGGGATTTATTTCAATAACCATCCAGATTTAAGAAGAGTTCTTACTGATTATGGTTTTGTTGGGCATCCATTGCGAAAAGATTTTCCTCAGACGGGCTATGTAGAAATGCGTTATGATGAGAGTTTGGGTAAGGTGGTTTATGAGCCTGTTGAGATTGATGATAGGGTTAATACTGCTAGAGTAGTTCGTGGCGAGTAAACATAATAGGTTTAAGAAATGGCAGAATATAAAAATTATACATTAAACTTTGGTCCTGTTCACCCGGCAGCACATGGTGTTTTGAGACTCATTTTAGAACTCGACGGTGAGAGTGTTGTTCGAGCAGATCCTCATGTGGGACTATTGCACAGAGGGACGGAAAAATTAGCTGAATTTAAGCCATACAATCAAAGTATTGGTTATATGGACAGACTTGATTATGTTTCAATGATGTGTAACGAGCACTCATATGTTATGGCGATTGAAAAGCTTTTAGAATTAGAAGTGCCTGAGAGAGCTAAGTATATTCGAGTAATGTTTGCGGAAATGACAAGACTTCTGAATCATTTGTTATGGGCAGCAGCTTGTGGTATTGATTTGGGTGCGATGACAGTATTTCTATATGCTTTTAGAATTAGAGAAGATCTTTTTGATTGTTATGAGGCAGTTTCTGGAGCTAGAATGCATGCTGCTTACTTTAGACCAGGTGGTGTTGCAAGAGATTTGCCTACACAAATGCCTCAATATAAAGAAAGTAGGTTCTCAAGCAAAAGAAAAACTAAGCGCTTAAATAAGCAACGCGACGGCAGTATGCTTGATTTCTTAGATAAATTTGTTATTGATTTTGAGAAATCCTTGGATGAAATAGATACTCTGCTTACAGATAACCGTCTTTGGAAACAAAGAAATGTTGATATTGGTATTGTGACTGCTGAGCGTGCAAAAGAGCTTGGTTTTACAGGTCCAATGCTTAGAGCTAGTGGGGTTGAGTGGGATCTTAGAAGAAATCAGCCGTATGAGGTTTATGATAAGTTAGAGTTTGACATTCCTGTTGGCGTTAATGGTGATTGCTATGATAGGTATCTAGTTAGAATGGCTGAGATGCGTGAGTCAAATAAGATCATTAAGCAGTGTGTTGATTGGTTGAGAGCTAATCCAGGCATTGTATTGTCTGAAAACCATAAGGTGACTCCACCAAGAAGAAACTCTATGAAAAATGATATGGAAGAGTTGATTCATCATTTTAAGCATTTCTCAGAAGGGTATTGTACTCCTGAAGGTGAGGTTTATCTTGGAACAGAGCATCCTAAGGGTGAGTTTGGGGTGTACATAAAGTCTGATGGTGCAAATAAGCCTTATAGGTTAAAAATGAGAGCGCCAGGTTTTGCGCATATTAGTGCATTAGATGAGATGTTGTCAGGGCATATGCTAGCAGATGCTCCAGCTATGATCTCAACGATAGATGTAGTATTTGGTGATGTGGATAGGTAGGAAAAAATGTCTTTAGTAAAATTAATATCGCCAGAAGCGAAAAAAAATATAGATAGGGTTTTAGCAAAATTCCCTGAGGATCAAAAAAGATCAGCAATACTAGAAGGATTGCATATATTGCAAGACGAAAATGGTGGTTTTTTGACTGATGATTTACAAACTGCATTGGCTGAATACTTAGGTGTGAGTAAGGTTGATGTGTATGAGGTTTCGACATTTTATTGTATGTATGATTTGAAGCCTGTTGGTAGGCACAAACTGAATGTATGCACAAATGTGTCTTGTATGCTTAATGGAGCGTATGAGCTTTTGAATCATGTTGAAAAAAGACTTGGGGTAAAGCCAGGTGAGACTACGAAAGATGGCAGGATAACTTTGAAAGAAGTTGAGTGCCAGGGAGCTTGTTGTGGTTCACCTATGCTTGAGGTTGATAAAGTTTTTTATGAAAACTTAACTATAGAAAAAGTGAATCAAATAATTGATTCTTTGGAGTAGTTGATAAATGGCAAATGAAGTTTGTTTTCGTACAATGCATTTAGATAAGCCATATAGTTTAGAGGCTTATTTATCTGTAGGTGGATATTCTTATTGGAATAAAATTATATCTGAAAAAATTTCACCAGAAATAATAATAGATGAGCTAAAAAAGTCTGGCCTCAGAGGTCGTGGTGGTGCTGGTTTCCCAACAGGTTTGAAATGGAGCTTTATGCCTCGTAGTATGCCTGGTCAAAAGTATGTGGTTTGTAACTCAGATGAGGGTGAGCCTGGTACTTGTAAAGATAGGGAGATTTTACGCAATAATCCCCATCAGCTTATAGAGGGTATGGCTATAGCAGGCTATGTGGTTGGAGCTACTAAAGGCTACAATTACACTCGTGGTGAGTTTTATGAGCCGATTGAAAGGTTTGAGGATGCTTTGAGAGAAGCTTATTCGGCCGGTCTTTTAGGAGAAAACATTAAATCTTCAGGAATTTCTTTTGATTTGTATTCTGTTATAGGTGCAGGTGCTTATATATGTGGTGAAGAGACGGCTCTTTTAGAATCGTTGGAAGGTAAAAAAGGTCGCCCAAGATTCAAACCGCCATTTCCTGCGTTTGTGGGATTATATGGTAAGCCAACAAATATCAACAATACAGAGACATTTGCTTCTGTGCCGGCTATTTTACAGCATGGTGGAGAGTGGTTTAGCAAGCTTGGAACAGAGAAAAGTGGAGGAACGAAGCTTTTTTGTATCTCAGGTCATGTAGTGAATCAACGCGTGATGGAGATAAGCCTAGGAACCCCATTTACTGAGGTTCTGGAAATGTGTGGTGGCGTGCGTAATGGTAATAAAATTAAAGCAGTAATTCCTGGAGGAAGTTCATCAAAAATCTTAACAGGTGAAGAAATGTTGGGTGTTACGATGGATTATGAATCTATAGGTTCTGCTGGTTCGATGCTTGGATCAGGTGCTGTAGTAGTGCTAGATGAAACTGTTTGTATGGTAAAAACACTTGCCAGATTAGCTGAGTTTTATTATGAAGAGTCGTGTGGGCAGTGTACACCGTGCCGAGAAGGCACTGGTTGGTTAGCTCGCGCGCTTCATCGTATAATTGACGGTGATGGTGAGTTAGAAGATATTGATACTCTTACGCGGGTAGCAACGAATATCGAGGGTAACACTATTTGTGGGCTAGGCGATGCAGCAGCATGGCCAGTACAAAGTTATATTCAAAAGTTTAGACATGAGTTTGAGTATATGATTGAGAATAGTGGTAAAAGTATAGTGGATCAATAGTTGATTGGAGTAGGTTTCAGTGTCAGACAATAAAGAATCCAAAAAAATAAATATCGAGATTGATGGTAAAAGCTTTGAAGCTGAGCCTAATCAATCAATAATTCAAATAGCAGATGCAAACGGTATCTACATACCTAGATTTTGCTATCATAAAAAGCTATCTGTAGCAGCAAACTGCCGTATGTGTTTGGTGGATGTTGAGGGTGCAAGGCGTGCATCGCCTGCATGTGCTACTCCAGTAATGGAGGGCATGAAGGTTAAGACTCGCTCAGAAACTGCTTTACAGATGCAAAAAGATGTGATGGAGTTTTTGCTTATAAACCATCCGCTTGATTGTCCAATATGTGATCAAGGTGGTGAGTGTGAGCTACAAGATATAGCGATGGGTTACGGTAAAACGACATCTGACTATAAAGAGTCCAAAAGAGCAGTTCCAGATCCAGGTCTAGGTTCTCTTATTGCTACAGACATGACAAGATGTATATTATGTACTCGTTGTGTGCGTTTTGGTGAAGAAGTCGCTGGTGTAAAAGAGCTGGGTGTAATGGGTCGCGGAGATCACTCTGAAATTAGTACTTATATTGCTGGGGATATGGTTGACTCTGAAGTGTCTGGAAATGTTATTGATTTGTGTCCAGTCGGAGCACTCACTTCTAAGCCTTTTAGATTCAAAGCAAGACCTTGGGAATTAAAACAATTTCCCGCAACTTCAGGTGGAGATGCTTTAGCTGTAGATTTAGATGCTCATGTGTATCGAGATAAGTTGATCCGTGTAGTTCCAAGAGAAAGTGAAATTACTGGAACTTGGATCGCAGATAGAGATAGGTTTGAGTATGCTGGGCTATATAGCGAAGATAGAATCCAAAAACCAATGATTAAGAAATCAGGTGATTGGGTCGATGTATCTTGGGAAGAGGCTTTGGATTTTGTTAAAGTTGCTATCGAAAAAACTAAAGAGCAAGATGGAGCGGAGGCAATATCAGCTATAGTTTCTGAAACAGGTACTTCAGAAGAAATGTTTTTAATGAAAAAACTTTTAGCAAGTATCGGTTCAACCAATATTGATGCTAGAGTTAGACAAAATGCAGATACTTCAGGTGTAAGTTCCGGTAAAGGTTTAAACTGCTCATTAGAAGATATTGAAAATAGTGATTATATTTTGGTATTTGGTTCTAACATAAGAAAAGAATACCCTCTAGTTAATGTGGCAATTAAAAATGCTGTAGATAATAATAAAGCTAGGGTGGCAGCATGGAATGTTTGCAACTACGACTTTAACTATGATGTTGATCAGATTGAGTATGCTGCAGATAATGTTACTTATATTGCACTATCTTTGTTAAAAGCTATTTTTGTGCGTTCAAATATAGCTTACGGTGAGTTAGATGAGCTTTTACGTAAAGTTGATCCAGTTGCTCAAGTAAGAGAGGTAGCTGATAGAATCATAGCAGCAGATAATCCAAAGATTTTTATAGGTCAAGACATTATTGGTAACTCTGCTTTTGAAACTGTGTTTGATATATTCTCTATTTTAGAGAAAGTGGCTAATATTAAAGGTGGCTTTTTAGCGACTAATGTAAACTCTATAGCTGCTGATAGGATTTTAAGTTCATCTAAATCAGACTTTAGTACTTATAAGTGCTTAAACTCTCAGACTAAAACGAAGCTTCTTTTGACTGCTCATACAGAGCTGGCGGCAGATAGTGTTTATGGTGAAGAGCAACTTAGAGAAGCAATGGATAGTATAGATGTTGTTGTATCTTTTACATCATTTGCAGATAAGTTCACAAAAGATACTTCGGATATAATAATACCAGTTTCGACTCATTATGAGACTCAAGGTAGTTTCATAGATATGTTTGGTAATGTTCGCAAATTTGATAAAGCTGTTAAGCCGTATGCTGAAAATAAGGAGTTATGGAGAATATTGCGTGTATTAGGTAATCTTTTAGGATTAGATGACTTTGATTATAATGCTATATCAGAAGTTACTGAAGATGCTTATCAAACAAGAGCGCGCGTAAGTCATAATCATATTACAAAGATATTAAATGCGAATCTAGATATTCAGAAAGAGATAGCTTTTGTTGTATCTAACCCAATGTATGATTCAACAAGTCTTCTTAGAAGATCTAAACCATTACAGCTTACAAAAGATGCTCAAAGGTTTAAGGGTGTTAGAATTTCTCAAGAGTTTGCTGATGAGCTGGGTTTAAAAAAGCAAACTGGTAAAATCAAAGTTTATAACATAGACAATGATATTGAGCTTGATGTAACTGTTGACGAGTCTCTTCAAGCAAAGAACTTTTTAATACCACGTAAGTTGGTTAAAGATATATTATTTGCCGATAACACGACTTTTAAACTTTTAGAAGGAGGAGAATAATATGCTGACATATATTCTTTGGATAGCTCTTTATTCTTTGCTTATTATAATTCCTTTGATTTTAGTTGTTGCCTATTACACATATGCTGAACGAAAAGTGATTGGTTATATGCAGGACCGCTTAGGCCCAAATAGAGTAGGTGCTTTTGGTTTGTTGCAGCCAATTATGGATGCTTTAAAGCTTTTTTTGAAAGAGATAATCATACCGACAAATTCAAATAGATACTTGTTTTTTATAGCTCCAATATTAGCATTTGCTCCTGCTTATGCTGCTTGGGCTGTAATACCATTTGCACCAGGAGTTGTACTTTCAGATATGAATTTGGGTTTGCTTTATATCTTGGCGATGACATCTTTTTCTATATATGGAATTGTAATTGCTGGTTGGGCATCAAATAGTAAATACTCTCTTTTCGGTGCTTTAAGAGCAGGGGCTCAAGTTATATCTTATGAGTTAGCAATGGGTTTCGCAGTTGTAGGTGTTGTTATAGCTTCAGGTTCTATGGGAATCACTGGAATTATTGATTCACAAAGTGGCGGAATTTGGCACTGGTTCTTTATACCGTTATTCCCTTTATTTATCGTTTACTTCATATCAGGCTTAGCTGAGACAAACCGTGCGCCATTTGATGTGGTGGAAGGTGAGTCTGAGATTGTCGCAGGACATCATATTGAGTATACAGGATCGAGATTTGCATTATTCTTCTTGGCAGAGTATGCAAATATGATTTTGATAAGTATTTTGACAGCAATTATGTTTTTGGGAGGTTGGCATTCACCGTTTGAAGCCACTCCTTTACAAAGCCTGTTTGACTGGGTTCCAGGAACAGTGTGGTTGTTTGGCAAAACAGGTATATTTATGTTTATGTTTTTATGGATAAGAGCTACTTACCCAAGATACAGATATGACCAAATTATGCGTTTAGGTTGGAAAATATTTATACCACTTACATTTGTATGGGTTGTTGTCGTTGCCTGCATGGTAAGATTTGGTCTAGGACCTTGGTGGTAAGAGGAAGATATGATGGAAAATATTAAGAATTTTTTTAAAACCTTTCTTTTATGGGAGCTATTAAAAGGCTTAACTGTAACAGGAAAGCATTTTTTCACGAGAAAAGTTACGGTGCAATATCCAGATGAGAAAACACCTATTTCAAATAGATTTAGAGGGCTTCATGCTCTTAGACGCTATGAGAATGGTGAAGAAAGATGTATTGCGTGTAAACTATGCGAGGTAGTATGTCCAGCGTTAGCGATTACTATCGAATCAACAGAGAGAGAAGATGGTTCAAGAAGAACATCTAGCTATGAGATAGATTTGTTTAAGTGTATTTTCTGTGGCTTTTGTGAAGAATCTTGCCCAGTTGACTCTATTGTTGAAACTGATATTTTAGAGTACCACTTTGAAGAGCGTGGTGAAAATATTATGACTAAAGCAAAATTGCTAGCAGTAGGTGATAAGTATGAACCTCAAATAGCAGCAGCAAGATTGCAAGATAAGGATTTTAGGTAGTAGTATGGCAGTTACAGATATTTTATTTTATATTTTTGCATCACTAGCTATTATATCTGCATTAGTGTTAGTGTTAAGTGGTAATCCGGTTAACTCAGTAATTGCAATGATATTCACATTCGTGCTTACGGCAGGTGTTTGGATTATATTTCAACAAGTGTATTTAGCATTACTACTAATTGTAGTTTATGTTGGCGCTGTGCTTGTAATGTTTTTGTTTGTGGTCTTTATGCTTGATTTGCATACTGAAAAGCAAGGTAGAGTTGGTAGGTTTTTTTATGCTTTAGCAGCTGTTATTGTTTGTGCTATCTTTGCGACAATTATCAGTTATGCAGTGACTCATGTATTTGCAGGAAATCAAATGCAAGGAGGCGTTGGAGGACTTAAAGTTATTGGCTCAGCGATGTTTGATAACAGTAATCTATATGTATTTGAGTTGGTTGATTTTATTCTTGTGACAGCAATGACAGCAGCAATTACTCTTACGCTAAGAGCTAAGCGAAAAGAAAATAAAACAGTTGATCCTGCTAAGCAAGTTAAAGTGCGAGCTAAAGATCGTCTGAGAATGGTTAAGATACCTAATGGAGGTGTTTCAGATGAATAGTATTTCGGTATCAGTTACTCATGGGCTGATTTTTAGTACGATTTTATTCGTGATAAGTGTTGCTGGGATTATCATTAATAGAAGAAATATCCTGATATTATTGATGTCTATAGAATTAATGCTTCTTGCTGTAAATACTAATTTTTTGATATTTGCAAACATGCATCAGCAGCCAATGGGTGGAGTTTTCGTATTTTTCATTATGGCAGTAGCAGCTGCTGAAACAGCAATTGGCTTGGCTATAGTTGTAGCGATATTTAGAAAACGCAAAACTATTGATCTAAGTAAACTTAATACACTAAGGGGTTAGGTAGATGATAATAAATAATCAAATCGCTGCCGGACTAATAGCTACTATAATTTTAGCACCAGCTTTAGGTGCGATTATAGCTGGATTTTTTGGTAAAAAAGTTAAAAGTGAAGGGGTTAGCTTTTTTACGATACTGCTTTGTGGCTTGTCATTTGTATTAAGTGTTGTATTAGCTTATGGTGTATTTCATGGTGATGTTTATAGTGTAACTTACTATCAGTGGGCACCTATTTCTAATATGTTCTCATTTGATGTTGGCTTTACTGTAAACCGTATTACTGTCTATATGATGCTAATAGTTACGTTTGTTGCAACTTTAGTGCACGTATATTCTATAGGTTATATGAAAGGTGAAGATGGTTATGGTCGTTTCTTTGCTTATATATCAGGCTTTACTTTTGCAATGCTTTGTTTAGTTATGGGTAATAATTTCTTACTACTTTTCTTTGGTTGGGAAGGTGTAGGTTTGTTTTCTTATTTACTAATTGGTTTTTACTTTACGAGAGAAAAAGCAATAGTAGCTGGTCTAAGAGCATTTTTAGTTAACAGAATAGGTGATTTAGGTTTCTTGTTAGGTATTGGAGCTGTGATTCTATACACAGGTTCAGTTGACTATACAACAGTGTTTGCTTCATTATCGAGTATTGATAATACTCAAACAATACATTTCTTAGGAATGAGCTTTAGCCCTGTAACCCTAATGTGTGTACTACTCTTTGTTGGTGCTATGGGTAAATCTGCTCAGTTTCCACTACATTCATGGCTTGAAGGATCTATGGAAGGCCCTACACCTATATCTGCATTAATACATGCTGCAACAATGGTTACCGCTGGTGTGTTTATGGTGGCGAGATTATCTCCAATGTTTGTGATGTCTCCTGCAGCGTTAAGCTTTGTGCTTATAATAGGTGCTATTACTTGTTTGTTTATGGGGCTAATAGCTATAGTTCAAACAGACATCAAGCGAGTGATTGCTTATTGTACGCTTTCTCAGCTTGGTTACATGATGGTTGCTCAAGGAGCTGGTGCATTTTCTATTGGAATGTTCCATTTGATGACTCACGCAATGTTTAAAGCATTGTTATTCTTAGCAGCTGGTTCTGTGATTGTAGCTATGCATCATGAGCAAGATATTCGCAGAATGGGCGGTCTTAAAAAATACATGCCAATAACGTATTTATGTATGTTTATTGGTTGTTGGGCTTTAGCAGCATTACCTCCATTCTCAGGTTTCTTCTCGAAAGATTTAATAATAGAAGCTGCACAAAATACGACTGTATATGGTCATCAGTTTGCATACTATATGGTACTTGCATGTGCTTTTGTAACTTCTTTCTATATTTTTAGAATGTTTTTTGTTGTTTTCCATGGCAAAGAAAGAATGTCTGATGAAGAAAAATCTCATATTAAAGAGTCGCCAATCTCAATAATTATACCGTTGATACTTTTAGCTGTTCCATCAGCTTATATTGGACAGTATTTCTTTAGTAGTATACTTTCTCAAAGTAATGGTTTATTTGGTGATACTATTACTTCATATGCTCAAGCAGGATTACATGGTATGTCTGTGACAGCTCACTTAGCTGCAGAGCCCGCAATGACGAGTACGCTTTCGTATATAAAACACTCGGTGCATACTTTACCTTTCTGGTTAGCTCTAGGTGCTATGGTATTATCGTATGTGCTTTATGTTTGGTTACCAAGTATACCAAAAGCACTAGCAAAGAAAGGTTCAGGTATTGGTATTATCTACCATATATTGGTTAAGAAATATTTTATAGATACCCTTTATGATGTTGTTTTTGTGAGAATTTTCTTATTTGTTAGTACATTCTTATGGAAAGCTATAGACATATTTATAATTGACAAAACAGTAGTGCACGGTACTTCTAATTTAATTTACCAGACAGGTGATAACTTTAGGAAAGTACAACGAGGCTATTTATTTGATTACGCATTTGTGATGATAGTAGGTGTGCTACTATTCATGATTTTGCTGATATTGGTTTAGGCGAGAGGATAATTTTATATTATGAATTTAGGTAGTTATTTATTAAGTTTAATAATCTGGATGCCAATAGTCGGTGGTTTTGTTGTTTTAGCAACCAGAACAAAAGAACAGCATGGTGATGCAGCTAGATGGGTAGCATTAGTATTTAGTGTTCTTACTGTAGCATTATGTATTCCGCTAGTCACATCTTTTGATTCATCTAGTTCGGCAATGCAATTTAAAGAATCAATAGAGTGGTTTACAGTATTTGGCAAACATAGTGTTTATTATGGTCTTGGAGTTGATGGTTTCTCTGTATTATTTATAGTACTTACGTCATTTGCGACACTTGTGATTGTTCTTGCTGCATGGACCTCTATTACCGTTAAAGTTAGACAATACATGGCGATATTTCTAATCACTTGCGGTCTTACAAATGGAGTGTTTTGTGCGACTGACTCGATACTTTATTATGTTTTTTGGGAAGCTTTGCTTATCCCAACTTGTTTAGGTATCGGTATTTGGGGTGGTAAAAATAAAGCTTATGCTGCGACAAAATACTTTATGTATACATTTTTTGGTTCAGTATTTTTATTGGCGGCTATTTTATTTTTACAAACAAAGGTCGCCGCAACATCTCCAGCAGCACTAGTAAATATTGATACTTACTCAATACAAAACTTTATTGCTTGGGCAACACATTCAAGTACATTGGCAGACACAGTTAAATTTACACTTTCTGCACAATGGTTAATATTTGGTGCGTTCTTCTTAGCATTTGCAGTTAAGATTCCTATGTGGCCATTTCATTCATGGTTACCAGACGCTCACTCAGAGGCTCCAGCTGGAGGTTCAGTGATTCTAGCAGCACTTATGCTAAAGCTTGGGGCTTACGGTTTCTTGAGATTTGCAATTCCGATGCTACCAGAGGTTACAGCGTCACTTGAATATGTACTTATTACGATGTCATTAATTGCGATAGTATATGTTGGTGTAGTTGCAGTAGCACAGACTGATGTCAAAAGACTTATTGCATATTCATCTATTTCGCATATGGGATTAGTAACTTTAGGCTTATTCTCAATCTTTATATTAAAAAATGCTGACCCTGTTTTAGGCACAACTCATGCACAAATGGCTCTTCAAGGAGCAGTGTTTCAGATGATTGCACATGCGTTTTCATCTGGTGGTATGTTTATAGGTATAGGTTTCTTATATTTAAGAATGAATACTCGTGAAATAGCTGATTTTTCAGGTGTAGCGAAGACAATGCCAATTTTTGCAGCATTTTTCTTACTATTCTGTATGGCCAATGTTGGTTTACCAGGTACAAGTGGTTTTGTTGGTGAGTTTATGATCTTATTGGCAGTTTTTCAGTACTCGCCATTAATTGCTTTAATAGCTGGATTAACTTTAGTTATAGCACCAATTTATACGCTATGGATGTATAAAAGAGTCTTCTTTGGAGAGGTAACTTCTAGTAAAGTCTCTTCACTAACGGATTTAAATAAAATGGAATTATTAGTATTTATGATACTAGCGGTGCCAACATTAGTGTTTGGTCTTTATCCTGAGCCGATTTTGCAGCTTTCATCAGCAGCTTCGGCACATATTGTTGGTTTATCTCTATAGGATGGTGTTTTAGATTATGAGTTTATCAATTCTTTATATTTTACCGGAAATACTACTAGCTATAGGCGTTATAGTTATAATGTTTTCTGGATTGTTTTTGCAAGGAAAGATTAGAAATATTAACTATATTTTCTTTCAATTATTTGTGGTGCTTGCACTGGTTGCGACCTTTGCTAAGGATTATTTTTTACAAAATAGTGGTTCAGTATTTGAAGGGCAAGTGGTATTTAGTGGGTTTGCGTATACACTACAGTTAGTGATACTTGTACTATCATTGTTTGTGGCTCTATATTCAAGAGAATATGTGAAAGATAGAAAAATATCTGATGGCGATTTTTATACATTGCTGATGCTTTGCGTATTGGGTGCTATGGTTCTTACAGCGGCTCACAGTTTGATAACGATTTATATTGGTTTAGAGCTTTTATCATTACCAATGTATGCCTTGATAGCTATACATAGAGACTCTAGTAAAGGTCTTGAAGCTTCTATTAAGTATTTTGTATTAGGAGCAATTGCCTCAGCATTATTATTATTTGGTATGTCATTTGTTTATGGAATAACTGGCGAGCTTGATATTACAGATATTGCGAAGTATTTATCTACACATAGCTTTGCAACTATAGAGCATAAGTTCTTGCTAATATGTTTGGTAATGATGTGTGCTACATTCTTATTTAAGTTAGGTGCAGCACCTTTTAATATGTGGCTACCTGATGTATATGAAGGAGCTCCAAATGCTGTAGCGAACATTGTTGCAACCATTCCAAAAGTTGCAGCTTTTGCAATGCTTGTTAATATACTTTTTGTAGGTTTTCCTTCACTTAAAGATTCCTGGATTTATTTGTTCAGAGTTATTGGTATCATGTCAATATTCTTTGGTAGTTTAGTTGCATTGTCGCAAACAAATATCAAAAGACTTCTAGGTTATTCAACTGTATCACAAGTTGGTTTTGTTCTTTTAGCAACAACGCTACATCCACAAGAGTATGCTCTTACTACAGCTAGTTTTTACCTGATTGTTTATGTATTTACAGCGTTAGCAGCTTTTGGTGTACTTACAGCAATAAGTGTTGGCGGCTATGAAGTACAAGATTTAAAAGACTTAAAGGGGTTTAATAGTAAAAACCCATGGTTAGCATTTATACTGCTTATAGTACTGTTCTCAATGGCTGGCATACCTCCATTTGGTGGTTTTATTGCAAAGCTATTTGTAGTGATGGGTCTAATCAATGATACTAACTACACTCTAGCTTGTTTTGTATTGTTTATGGCAGTTATAGCATCTTTCTACTATGTAAGAGTTATAAGAACAATGTATTTTGATGAGCCTGAAAATGATGAAACTGTAAATCCTCCTCTTACATCATTAATTGCTTTAAGTGTAAACGGTTTAGTACTTTTGTTTTTAGGTATAATGCCAATGATTCTAATCGGAGTCCTTTCTCAAGTTACTAATGTAATCTAAATCTTTTAGACTGATTACCCCTCTAAATTAATACTCTTTGTTATAACTCAATACTGTTTAATAGATTGATAAAAAACTTACTATAAGATAAGATTTAAAGCAGTTCTTATAGATTATGGATTATTATTTTGGTTAGTAATTTAAATGAAGGAATTGATCTCTTCATTCACTCTTCAAATTACATATTGTTAGCTGCTGGATTAATTCTTTTCTCTGCGATAGTCTCGCAGTATTTATCCTGGAGGCTTAAACTTCCATCGATATTGTTTCTTATCTTATCAGGTATTATACTTGGGCCATTATCAGAGGTTGTTTTACCTGATGGCTTAAAATTAGTTGACGGTGGAATAATATTTGGGCAAGCGTTATCACCTTTTGTTTCTATATGTGTCGCGATAATTTTATTTGAAGGCAGCTTGTCACTAAATTTTAAAAAGATAAAAAATGTTGGCATTGTGGTTATATTATTAACGACTCTAGGGCTTGCTTTAACGATAACTCTTACAGCATGGTTCTGTAATTCAGTTATTGGTTTAGATGGCCAACTTTCTTTATTAATAGGCGGGATAACCTGTGTTAGTGGGCCAACAGTTGTGCCACCTCTAATGAGAACAATTAGACCTAAAAGACATGTTGCAAATATTCTTAAGTGGGAAGCTATTATCGTTGACCCCGTAGGAGCATTAGTTGTAGTTTTTATGCTTACATGGTTTGTTATTGGCGATAATTTCGAAAGTGTAAATAACGGAGCTAGTCTTTTCTCTGTATATATAATATTTGTATGTGTTCTTGGGACAATGGCTGGTGTTATTTTTGGGTATCTTATAGGCCTTTGTTTCAGAAGGAACTACATTCCAGAGTACCTCAAAAGTTTCTTTGCTTTAGCAGTAATTGTTGTAGGTTTTATTATAGCTGATTCTGCTACTCATGGAGCAGGCCTTCTTATGGTAACAGTAGCAGGTCTTGTAATGGCTAATATGAAAGATATACAAATGTCTGATATTGTTTCATTCAAAGAAAACCTGAGTATAGTTATTATTTCTGTATTGTTTATTGTCCTTAGTGCTGAAATAGACTTTAGTTTGTTTAAAGATTACTGGTTTTCATTAATAGAGGTTTTTTTATTTTTACAATTTATCTTGAGACCATTAGTAGTATTTTTGTGTGCTTCATTTTCAAAAACATCTTTTGCTGAAAGATTTATTATGGGGATGGTATATCCGCGAGGAATAGTTGCAGCATCGGTAGCTGCATTAGTTGCAGTGAAAATCACAAAAGCACACCCGGAGCTTCATAGCGAAGCTAATACTCTAGTATTTTTTGTCTTTATGATAATTGTATTTACAGTCGTATTTCAAAGTATATTTGCTCCTGCAATATCTAAGATGCTAGGTGTTACAGAACCAGAAGGTAAAGGTTTTCTTATCGTCGGTGGTAATAAGTTTGCACGAGAACTCGCTGCAGTCTTTGTTAAAAATGATATCGAGGTTGTTATTACAGATTCATCTTGGAAGAATGTTCAGCAATGCCGTCAGTTGGGTCTGAACACTTATTATGGTAGTCCTGTATCCGCCCATGCTGATTGGAACATTAATTTAATTGGATTAGGGGCTATGCTTGGATTGTCTACTAGTGAATATATAAATGCTGTATCCGCTATGAAATATAAGCATGAGTTTGGTTCAAGAAGTGTATATGTGCTTAGAAATATCCAGCAAGAAAGTTATAAGGGTATAGGTTCCATGGAATCTAATTTAGCTACTCTTTTATTTGAGGTTGGTGTTGATTTTAATATGTTGATTGAAAAAATGAATGATGGTGCAAAAATTAGAAGCACTAATATTACGCCAAATTATACTTTGGAAAATTTCTTTGCGGATAATGAAAGTGCTATACCTCTTTTCACGATTGATAATGATGGTTATGCAGAGCCTTTTGTTGCTGGAAAGAAAATTAGGTTAGAGACATATGCTTTGGTGTCACTAAGAGAAGGGTTTAAAGATACAAATAAAGAGCAATTATGTCTAGATGTATAAGAGAATTTAACGGTAGAAAACCAAATATTAACATCACTGCATATATAGACGAGTCAGCTGCAGTTATAGGAGATGTAACTTTAGCAGAAGATTCCTCTGTATGGCCACAGGTTAGTGTGAGAGGTGATTTATTACCAATAATCATTGGCAAAGCTACTAATGTTCAAGACTGTAGCACTTTGCATACCACTGAGCACCCTAAGGGCTCTGGCAAGGGTTTTGCTCTAACAATAGGTGATAATGTAACTATAGGTCATGGAGTGATACTACATGGCTGTGACATTAAAGATAATACTATGATAGGTATGGGTTCTATAGTTCTAGATGGAGCTATAGTTGAGCCTTGGGCCTTTGTAGGAGCTGGAAGTTTAGTTCCTCCTGGTAAAGTACTTGAATCGGGTTTTATGTATATGGGTTCACCAGTAAAAAAGATTCGCCCAATCAAAGAAGAAGAAAAAACATTTATCATTGAGAATGCTAAAAATTATGTCAAAAATAAGAATAAATATAAAGCGGATAGCTAGTTACGGAATTTTAGTGACGATACTGATTTTTCTAAACGGATGTCAGACTTTAAGCTCAAGTAGTACGACTGAGATAAGGAAGTCGAAGAGATTTGATATGGCTACTTTAGAGGTTAAATTACGAAAATTAGATAAATGGACTGCTAGTGGCGTAATTGGTATTAGATATAATGGTAAAGCAGATTCTGCAAGTTATGTATACAGTCAAGATGGTAATGATTTTAGTATTAAGCTATATGGGCCTTTAGGTATTGGTAGTATTGAGATTAAAGGTAATAGTGACAAGGTATTATTTATTGATAATAAAGGTGAAGAAACGCAAGCAGATGATGTTAAAAGTCTTATGGTGCAACAGCTAGGCTGGTATGTTCCGGTTGAGGGGCTTAAAAGCTGGATAAAAGCGATACCTATGTCAGATAAAGATACTAACAGGCAGATTGATGATAATAATCTTACCGAGGTATTATTAGAGCGAGGCTGGGAAATAGACTATAGTGGTTATAAGCTATTTGATGGAGAATACCCTCTACCAACTAAAATAAAGATGACTAGAGATGGTTTGTATCTGAAGATTATAGTTAAATCATGGGCTATAGCTAAGTAAATGAATATAAAAACTATACAAAAACAAAGTATCTACAACAGTTATGCAAAAATTAATCTTTTTTTGCATGTTTTAAATAAACGTGATGATGGTTATCATAACCTGCAAACTTGGTTTACATTTATAGATTTAAAAGACCAGCTAACATTTGATTTCACTAGTTCTGATAAAGTTTCAATCACTAGCAACGTAGCAATATCCTCAAAAGAGGATAATCTTGTCTATAAAGCGATAAGGCTCTTTCAAGCAGAATACAATTTAGCTAGTGTAGGTGTGGATGTGTTTGTAGAGAAAAATATCCCAATGGGAGCAGGTCTTGGTGGAGGTAGCTCAAATGCAGCGACTACACTCATCGCAATGAGGGACTATTATAGGCCAAATCTTGCAAATGCAGACATGCTTCACTTAGGAGCTAAGCTTGGTGCTGATGTACCAATATTCTTATACGGTAGATCTGCATGGGCAGAGGGTATCGGAGATATATTACATGATAAAGATTTTAAAGAAGCTTATGCGCTATTGCTAAAACCTGATATTCATATAAGCACAAAAGAGTTCTTTACATCAAAAGAACTTGTAAAGCATACAACACTTTTATCAAGAGAAGCGTCACTTGATCGCACAACTATGAGTAATAGTTTTGAGCAAGTGTTTTATTCATTATATCCTGAATTTAGGGAGTATATAGCTTCGCTTGATAAAAACATTATAATGACCGGGACAGGATCGTGCTTTTATTTACTGTCTGATGATAAGACTTACCTTGAAGAAGTTGCTACAAAAATTGATAAATCTCTTGACAAATGGATGGTCAAGACATTAAACTATGTCTACTAACTTTTCAGTTAGATTTAGTTGGGCTATCGCCAAGCGGTAAGGCAACGGGTTTTGATCCCGTCATGCGCAGGTTCGAATCCTGCTAGCCCAGCCATCAAAAAATTGCCTCAATCAAGTTTCCCAGTTATAATATATCAAAATATAAATTAACGAGAGATTTTATGTACCAAGATGTCCTCTTAGATTTATCTGTTATATTTGTTTTAGTATTTGCACTATTTTTATTTAAGAATAAAAAAATAGCGTGGATATTTCTGGTTGTTGCCTATATCACACCTTTCATAAGAGAATACCTTAATTATGGTTTATATGAGCTACCAAAAGGATATTACTCGTATGTCTTAACAGAAAGTGTAATCTATTTGCTAGTGGCTATTTTTGGATTACTAAATACATTTAAATCAAGTAACTTAGAGCCTTGCAAGTCAGCTAATATCAATAAATTAACTCTTGGACTTGTTGGGTTTATTATTATATATGGTCTAATTAGTTTAATGTCGTATGACTTTATAGCTGTTAATATGCGAGGTTCAATTTTACTTACTAGCTTGATGACAGTACAAGATATTTTATTTGTGTATGGTCTAATTTTAGTTGGGTTAAATTATAGAGCGGGTTTGTTGTTTCTAGCCATAGGGCAGTTAATTCTTGTTTTACCAGTAATTTCCTTTATGTTGCAATATGGTGATGGCTATTACTTCTATTTTCAACAAACATTATATGTTGCGGTAAATATTATTATAGGAGCAGTTTTTGTAAGAAGTTATGCTAAGTCTTTGAAAATAAAACAATAAGCTGATTAAGGTCTTAGTTTAGTGTTTACCTGTAAGTTTGATATGAAGAGCGTTCGCATATATGTTAGAATATCTCTAATTTACTAAATAACTAAGGTTATTAAAATGGGCGATTATCACATTGGAACTTCAGGTCAAAAATGGACAGATGTAGAAAAGCAACAATGGTTAGCTGAGCAATCAAAAAAAAGATCTTATAAAGAAGAAGCTCTAAATAAAATATTAGCATTAAAAGATAAGTTTGATATTGAGATGTATGGCTCACTTGATTATTCAGTAGGCGAATATGGTTTATATGCAATAAAAACAAAAAATTGGGATAACTCAAAACCTAGTATATTAGTAACAGGTGGCGTGCATGGCTACGAGACTAGTGGTGTGCAAGGGGCAATAAGATTCGCTGAAACTAAAGCACTAGATTATGCAAAAGATTTTAATATAGTTATTTTACCATGTCTAAGCCCGTGGGGGTATGAGACTATTAATCGTTGGAACCCTGATGCTATTGACCCAAACAGATCATTCTTTTTAGAAAGTTATTGCAATGAAGCTACTTTAGCTATGCAGTATGTATTTTCTTTGGATATTGATTTTAAAATGCACATAGACCTGCATGAAACTACAGACACTGATGATAGTGAGTTTAGACCAGCTTTAGCAGCAAGAGAGGGTATTACAATAGGTGAGTGGACAGTACCAGATGGTTTTTATCTTGTTGCAAACCAAGATAAAGAATATCCAGAGTTCCAAAAACATATAGTAGATGCTGTATCAAAAATCACACATATAGCACCTAATGATCCTGATTCAAAAGTGTTAGGCGATGATACTATTGCTGATGGTTTTATGAAATGTGACTCAGCTAAAGAAAAATTGTGTATGTCATTTACTGATTCTGAATACACTACTACAACAGAAGTATACCCTGATAGTCCTAAAACAAATTCAGAAGAATGTACAATTGCTCAAGTTGAAGCTATCACATCTGGGCTAGATTATATTAAATCTAATACATAGGAGATAAGTATGTTAAGTGGTTTAGTTAATGTCGGTGATTTCTTAGTAAACCTGGTATTTGGGTTGTATGCTTTTATTTTGTTGATAAGGTTTTTCTTACAATGGGTTAAAGCAGATTTTTATAATCCAGTCTGTCAACTTGTAATGAAAGCTACAAATCCTATAGTGCTACTTTTTAGAAAAGTTGTGCCTGGTTTCTTAGGTTTAGATTGGGCATGTATAGTTGCAGCTTATTTTGTGTTTGTGATTCAAAATTTGATTTTATGTTTAATCAATGGGATAGGTTTCAATGAAATAGTTGTATTTGTGAAACCATTTTTAGATATTGTTTTTGCAATTATAAATATGTATGTGTATCTGATTTTAATTAGAGCTATCGCTAGTTGGTTCTCACAAGGAGGGTATAATCCAGTTCTTATGGTTATACATCAGCTTACAGAACCATTGTTAGCAAGAGCAAGAAATATCATAAAGCCTCGTTCAGGATTTGATTTTTCACCAATTTTAGTAATGATTGGTTTATTCTGCATTCAGATTTTCTTACAAAGTGTAATGGCTCAAATATTTGCCTAACAAGTAGTATTACTATACTTGTTTATACTCAGTCAAATTCTTCAAAAAATGAGACTATTAGTAATCACAACAATATACTTAAGGTTAGAGTAAAAGCCCTAGCAGAGATACTAAAGAGTTTATGAAGTTTTATACTCAATATTCATATTTTAAAATAAATAAGTATAGTTAAAGGAATGGTAGTTAGGTAAAAAAGACTCTTAATAGATATAGAAGAAGTTTCAACTTGTTTGAGTGATTTTTTGATTAGAAAATGAAGGAATAATTTTAACAAACCTTGTAAATCTATTTAATAAACAGTATAACCTCTCTATCATGAAAAACTTTCTTTCAATCTAAAATGCTCTTTAAAGGTATCAAAACAAAAAATATAATCTGTGCTGGTTTAGCAACTAGTACTGAATATTTCGATTTCACCCTTTTTTCACTGTGTATTATTTATATTTCACAAGCTTTCTTTCCAGATACTATGAGCTCAACTGAGCAGATAATTTCGACATTTGGGTTATTTGCAACAGGGTATGTTATGCGCCCTTTGGGAGGAATGTTTTTTGGAAACCTTGGTGATAAGATAGGCAGAAGAAAAATCCTTATAATAACAGTAGCTATGATGAGTATATCAATGCTTATTGTAACTCTTACCCCAAACTATACTAGTGGAGGAGTTTTATCTGTATTAATGATACTGTTTGCAAGGCTAATACAAGGTTTTTCTATCGGTGGTGAATACAATGGTGTTATAGCGACTCTAAGTGAACAGGCTGATCATACAAATAGGGCAAGTGTAACGTCTATGGGAACTTTCCTTGAAGGTAATGGTTGTTTATTTGCTGTTGTGATAATGGTTGTTTTAACTTCAGTATATACCGATAAACAAATGCATGATTTTGGTTGGAGAATTGCTTATGGAATAGGGGTTTGTTTTTCACTAGTAGCTTTAGTTGCTCAGTTTATTCAGGATGAGTCAAAGCATTTTGAAGAAGTAAAGGAGGCGGGTCAAATTCTTGAAACACCAATATTTGTAGTTATAAAACAATATACATATCAGATATTTATAGTTTTTTGTTTGGCAGGTTACTTAGGTGTTGCGTACTATATGATTATGGGCTTTATGCCAACATATATGGAGAAAGATTTATCATTAAACTACAACACAGTTATGTGGTTAATCGCTATAGCATCATTTTGCTATGCGTGGGCAGCCCCTTTTTGGGGACGTCTTGCTGATAAAATTGGACGTAAGCCAGTACTACTTACAAATGCAGGATTGATTGCAATATTGGTGTACCCAACATTTATGACATTGACTACGGGTAATATCGTATTGATGGGGGTAGCATTATCACTACTAATGGTTTTAATATCCGGAGCTACGGCAACTTTTGTTACGCTTATCAATGAACTGTTTCCAACTAATGTACGTTTTAGTGGTGTAGCAACAGGCTATAATATTAGTAATGCAATATTCGGTGGTACAACGCCTCTAGTGGCTAGCTTGTTTATTTTTATGTTTGGCGCATTCGGTGCTAGTTACTATCTGATAGTACTTACCATATTTTTATTTGTTCTGTTATGGAAAATGCCAGAGACTAAAGGTGTTGATTTTGCTAAGCAACATCAAGCCAATTAGTTATTAGGCTTTTAATATACTTACTAAAATGCAATATTTAAAATGATTTTTTTACTTCGAGTGGTTTTATTCTTCAGTTTAATTTTAAGCATTACATCATGTGATTCTCATCAAGATATTGAGTCCTTTAAATATGGGCAAAATATGATTTTAAATGGAACTGTTGCTTCATCACCAGTTAAAGAGGGTGCTCAATTAGAGTTTGATTTTTACACTTCAAAATATGGTAAGTTTTTACTAAGGGCAGATAAGAGTTATTCAAAATATATCATTCCAGCGAATAAGCTACAACTTATAACTAAAATTATTAAGCCTCATGAATTTGACAATGCGAATGCTTTCAATTATACAGAATTTTTGGAGCATAAGAGTATTGTCGCTGTAGGAAGAGTTGTTGCAGATTCAAAGATAGATTATTTCGGGACAGCTCTTAGCTATCTACCTAAAAGGCTTCATTATAATCTAGCAAATTATCTTGATAATATTTTAGCAAACTATAAAGTAAAACCAATGATGTTAGCTTTACTTATAGGTGAAAAAAGTTTTAGTGAGCAAGAGAAACAGCTTTTTATAGATTCAGGGACTTCACATTTGATGGTGATTTCAGGCTTACATATTGGATTGCTTGCATTGATAGCTTTTGTAATAGCTCGAATTTTATGGTCTTTATCTCCTCGTTTATGTCGTAAGATACCAGCGCAATATATAGCTGTTATATTTTCGATATTTACAGCATTCTTATATAGTTTAATAGCAGGTTTTAGCTTACCAACTCAACGAGCTGTAATTATGGTTCTGGTTGTGGGGATATTTTGGCTAGCTAAGAAGAGAGTGCCAATCACTCGCTCATTAGTTATAGCATTTATGATAATTATTTTCATGGATTGGCGAAGTGTCTATAGTAGTAGTTTATGGTTGAGTTTCTCAGCAGTATTCTTCTTGGTGATGACTGCGATAGCACTTCAGCAATATAAATCAAAACTAGTATTAAATTTCTCAGCACAGCTTTATTTAACAATATTTCTTATACCAATTTCGGTGTATTTCTTTGAAGGTTTTTCAATAGTATCATTTATCGCAAATTTAGTAGCAATACCTTTAGTGAGCTTACTTATAGTACCCTTATTGCTATTGAGTTTAGTATGTTCTTTTGTTGGTATAAGTATTTGGTTTTTGCCAGGTTTTTTATTAAATGCTTTAATGGGTTATTTAAACTTTTTGGTAAGCAATGTTGGTTTGATTGAATATTGGACTTATTTTTCATTCGCTAGCTTGATTATAGTATTGATAGGTATTTCGTTAGTAATATTACCATTAGGAAGGCCATTGAAATTATTAGGCTTGGCGTTGTGTCTGGTATTTTTTCAACAAGGTGAGAATGCTATAGATGAATATGATAGTTTTGATCTACATGTTTTTGATAGTCGCTATAACATCGTACTTATCCAAGATGATGATCAGAATCTACTTTATTTGCCTACAGAAGCTTTAACAGATAGTTATACCTTAGAAAATATCATACAAGGCTATCTTACGTATCATAATATTAAACAGGTAGATAATTTAGTAATATCTGGCAAAGCAAAAGAAAAGGTAAGTTTAGAGCTTTTAAAAAATATTGTCCCAATTGAAAGTGTTATCTCAAATATAGATTTTGCTAATCGAGATAAATCTTGTAGCTATGGTGAAAATTTCAGTTTAGGGAAATCAGAGCTTAGGTTTTCTGGACTAGAGAGTAGTTGTAATATTTCAATTATTTCACATAATAATGAAATTTTGGTTCTTAGTGATATGAAGAAATCTCAGCAATTGAAGTTTAAAGCGTTGTATATGAGAATGTTAAAGCCAAAGATACTCGTTTCAAGTTTAGACATATCTAAAGCTTTATTAGTTGGTTTAAAGCCTGATTACTATATTTATAATGGTAATAAATCTATGGGCAATAGATATTTTAAGATTTTAAAAGGCGAGGGTGTTAAAGTTCTTGATACATATAATAATGGATCAATATCTTTAAGATATAATGATACGGGACATATGTCATTAGAAAGTGAATTAAAAGAATATTAGCTTTTCAAAAAAACATTAAAGCTACAAAATACTATTTTTTCTTTTGTAGTTTTACTCCTGGATTTTCCTCTTTATTGTTTAGGTTTGTCATACCTTCATCATCACAGACCATTTGATTGGTTATATCCGTTTCTGTTTCTTCTTTCTCTGTTAAATTATTGCCTGCTGTATCAAAGTTGTCTTTTTTGAATTTTTTCCAATCACCATCATTCTCAAAAATATATTTACATGTTTCTTCAAAGAACTGGTCTAAATCTTTGATATCTGCCCAACTCAGATATTCTTGAAGTTCGTTATTAACACTTTCACTTATTTCTGAATGAAGAGAGACTTTGTTTTCTTTCTTTTTTTCATGCTTTGTAGTGCTTATGAGTGGCATACTAACTCCTTTTTTATAAATATTGTAATAATATTTTAACAAACTGAAAGTAACTATTCAAAATTAGGGGGGGTAGTTTTACAGAAAAAGTGTAGATGTTTCTGAGCAATAATTCTTATGTTTTATTAATATAAAACTTCTTCCATATGATGTAACCATAAATAGCATTTATCAAGGCAACAATTTTAGTAATAGCTACAGGAATTATAGCTATAGTGATAGCATCATCTATTACGCCATCTAACCATATAGTGATAGTTAGAACATCTACAATCAGCCACAAAATCCATAGTTCACGATATAGCAGTACAGTTAGTATAAATGCAACAATAGTTACTACTTCAGCTATTGAGTCAGCAAATAGCCCTATATCTTGACCAAAGTATAAATGTAAAACAAAGTATCCATAAACTGCTGCTATTAATGACATTGCAATTATCAGGCAGGCAAATTGAACTATAGACAGTTTTTTGACTCTTATCTCTTGTTTTTCAGTATTGTTCTCTGGTTTTCTCCAGTTGTACCAACCATATATTTGTACAGGTGCTAAAAATAACACCGCTAAAATTAGTTGGCCAAATACATTGTATTTGTACGATATAAACGCGTACATTACAGCACTTATAAAGCCAAAGACATAAGTTAATACTTTACCTTTTGCTGCAAGAATTAAGCTTATAATATTGAGTAAAGAAAATATCAAAATTAAAGCATTGCTTTGAGTTGCTAATCCAGCAAGTGTAGTAAAGGTGAGGCAAAAACATAACCATAAGATTTCTTTTTTGCTCCAACCGCTGATAGTGCTTTTTAATAAGTTCATTCTTTAGAAACTAAGTGATTTAGATTGTTAGTTTATGGTTGTTGTCTTGTTGCTGCAAGAACTATTTCTCTAATGCAGACATTTTGAGGTTGGCTATATGCATATACTATGGCATTAGCAATATCATCAGGGCTTAGCACTTCGCCCATATTTTTCTTCCAATCATTGTAACCATCTTTAATTTTTTTTGAAGTTGTGTGTCCTAGTAGCTCAGTTTCAGCAGCACCTGGTGCGATAGTTATGACACGTACATTTTTGTCAGCCACTTCTTCACGCACATTTTCACTGATAGCATGCACAGCAAATTTAGTACCGCAGTATGCTGCGTGATTTGGAAAAGTTTTACGACCTGCGACTGAGCTTATGTTGATGATAGTACCACAATTGTGCTTAATCATGTCATCCAAGACAATATGCATACCATTTAGTAAACCTTGGACATTTACATCTAGCATTTGCTTGAATTCTCTAGGGTCTTGAGTGCATATATCACCTAAAAGCATTATACCTGCATTATTAATAAGACAATCTACTACACCATATCTGTCCTCAGCTTTATAAATAGCTTTTTTAAAGGATTTAAAATCTGTCACATCTACTTTTTCACAAAGTGTGTGAGGCAGATTTAGTTCTTTTAATTTTTCCACTCTACGCGCTAGAAGTAGAAGTGGGTGACCCAAAGCACTTAGTTTGATAGCTGTAGCCTTACCAAACCCAGAACTTGCACCTGTTATTACAATAAGTTTTTTCATTTTGAAGCTTATAAAATAAAATTTAGTATTGATTACATAATACACATATATTTCATAAAACAAAGCAACCTTATATTTTTGACCTTAAATAGAATTTAATTCTTGAAATAATTGTATGCTATCTTCATCGGGATATCATTAACAGAAGATGGTATTTGAGTGTAAAACTATCTTGATAAAAGGTGAACTTCCAAAGCTGAAAAAAAGTATTAAACTATATTAAAATTATAGTTGCTGTAGAAAGTATGGAAAATAGTTGAAATTATGATATGTTGAATATATCACCTTGATTTGCTATGACAAATATATGGAAACTTTGGAATTGTTATCTTGGCAAGATGTTAAGAATGATGTCATGGCATATAATGCAGCTTTTGCAGATGTAATAAATAAACTAGATCCTCCTAAGGATTTTAAGTTAGTTCGTGCTAGATATAAGTATGGTGATGAAATTTTTAAAAAGGGAATTTTACACCTTCGTTATAAAGGCAAACTTATACCATTTTCATCACGAGAAATACCATCAGAATATACTAAAGAGCTATCATATGCTCTGACACCTCTAGGAATGTCATTAAACAAAAACTTAGAAATGTTTATTACACATGATGACAGTGTTGTACCTATTTCTGTCTTTAAAGCTGGTCAGTTATTTGGAGTGTGGAATATCTTGTCTAATAACGATAGTTTGCATTATCAATACCGTAATTCAAGAACAATAACAGCAGGTAATAAATCTAATTATATTCTACCAAAAATTTCTGATACAAGAAGTTTCAATCGTCTTAAAAAAGAATTTAAATTAAATCTTGCAAAGCCTAGTGAGTCACATTGTCAATTAGAGCTTTTTAAGGCAATGGATAGGACGCAACCTAAAAATGAATGGTATGCAGAGGTTATATTTTTCTCGAAAGATTGGTTCGATGAATGTAATGAATTAAAAACTCAAGAATTAAAATTACATATTTATGAGTTGGGTTGGCAAGAAATGAGTTTTCTAAGAGAAAAAGTCGCTTTTAATTTTAATTTATCGAATATCTTAACAACTAGTAATCTTAAGCCTAATCCATATGTTACAGATATAGTGCATCATTTATATGCAATTAGACGAGGGTTTTATCCAGGATTTGCTGTTGCTACAGAAGATTCAGCACCAATTAATTTTTTGGAGCAAGCTTTTGTGGATGTTTATAAAATCACCTCAACACCAGTTTTTTTAAGTGCTAGGCACTTAGCTAAAGAAACTGAACATGATCATTTATACTATCTATTTAATTTCCCAACTTTAATGGAGTTTTCGCCTAAGTCGAGGTTGGCTAGTAAGGTTACAGATATTCTTGAGCTTCAATATATTTTGGAAAAAACGATATCTTATGTGTTATCTTTAGAGCCTGGTAATAGCTTTGAGTCTATTGAAGAGTGGTTACTTTCGACAGAACACAAGTTTTATCATACTCATCAAATTGAAAATAATGAAAGTCTAAGTTATACAGACCAGCTTATGAAAGATGATCCTGAAATGCTAAAATATTATAAAAAGTACCCAAGATTACCATTTTGCTCAAATGCTACTTTGTTAAGAGGTTGTGCTAAGATTACAGCAATCTGAATTTAGACAAATGCTATAAAGAAATCGTAGTTTTTATTTCCTTCATGAGCTGAAAAGACAGCACTTTTATCAACTAATATAAAATCCCATTCAGCATTTTTATTAATTTCAAAGACAGAATCATAGTCGTTTAGCGATATCGCTAAGTTACTGTGTAATCCAGAATTAATTTCTTCAAGTTTCAGCCCTGATAAAGAAAGAGTAACTATATTCGTGTATCTGCTTAGACTTGTGATTCTAAGTTTTTTCTTATTGGTGAAGCGACTCTTGATTTCAACATCGGGTCTTTGTTTGACAACAATATAGTGTTTATTTGCCACAAAGAATTCTTCAGGCAAATTATCACACACATATTTTTGTCCTTGAAGTTTGAACTGGACGAAATTCTTAATGTTTTTATTTTCGCACAAATTAAATAATCTAGTTACTAAGGTGTCAAGGGTACTAAATGCTTTATAAGTGTCATATGTGATGATTGATTCAGGAGTATATTGCTCATCATCCGATGTATTGCTAATAATTAAACTATAAATATCATGGATAGTAGAGTAAAGATCATATGGTTTAACCATGCTTTTATTTGCTTCAGCAAACAACACTTCTCTTTTTAATTTAAGTATTAGGAAGCTTAAGTAGGTTGATGCGTATGGTCTTGATGTTGAGAATATAAATTTATTAAAGATTTTTAGGGTTGAAATAGCTCTATTAAGTTTAACAAAAATATCATCCATAAGGTAATGATCCATGCTAAGAATAGGAAAGCTGTAATCTAAAGGCTCTAAGGTGGTATTGTTTTGTCGAAACCTAGCGATTGGAATGCTATATTGAGCTGTATAATCATATTCATTTGATAGAGATAATATTTCTGATACTATTTTGGTACTATCTTTTTCAATTATTTTTTCGTGTACATTTATATAAAGGTCAGTTAAGGCAGCCAGCTCATCAGTAGTAACTTGATAAGATAGAGGGTAAGAGTTATCGAAGTTAATGAATTTTTTATTATCAATATAAATACAAAGCTTCTTTATCTGTATTAGACCAGAATTTAAAGCTATAGTATCTATAGTGAAGTTGAAAATTCCTTTAGGAAGGTTGAGAGGAAGATAGTTTGCTAGATTGGCATTATCTATTAACAATCTGTCAGATTTAGATAAAATATCACAGTCCAACTTTAAACCATTTTCCCAACTTATTTTTTGAGTTGTCATATATTAAGGTCCTGCTATACTGCTATATAACCTATTTTTGCAGTACCTTTATCAGTACTTGCTGCACTACATACATTTAAATCACCCTTTTCAGTAGTAAGGCCTTGGAATTCTATAAGGTGATATTTCATGCCATTTTTTGCAACACCCATAAGTTCAGTAGCCATAATCTTATAATCAAAGACATTAGGGTTTATAGGGAAAAACTTAAAATCTGATAAGTCTGCTATAATTCCCCACTTTTCATCACTTTTAAACTCTTGTTTTTTATTAGCACTACCAAACTCAATTTCTATATCAGTAGTGCCAGAGTTTTTAACTTGGGATAATTTTTCTTCAAGTTCAGATTTAGTAGCTGAATCCATTAAAACCCCTAAAAGTAAACTTACAGTAGGGTTTATAGATCCTGGAACTATATTCGCTTCTATGACACAAGCTGCCCCTGTTGCTTTATCGCTAGCTGTTACACTCTCACCACCGTCAATAGCTACAAGATTTTTATCTAAACTTTTTCCTGCTATCTTAAGCGAGTCAATAAAAACTCTAGGATCAGAGTGTGAATTGATGCAGCTAGTAGCATCTGTTCTAATATGTAAGCTTTTACCTGAGGTTATATTTTGTCTACTTAACATTGGTTCTGACATGGTTATTTCTCCTTTTTAGTGATTATTCTGCTTTACCAAACAATGCCGGCTCTAGTCTGGTATCAATAGTCATTGATGTATCCATACCTTCGAACTGAATATGTGGTATAACATTGATCTTACATGAAAACCAGCCTGGTTTTCCTGCAAGAGGTTTGACCTTGATATCAACATTTCTAAATGGATATCTTGCCATTTCTAGAGGTGTTGGTTGGTGGACAGTTGTAACATATTCTGAAATCCAGTCAGAGAGTATGCCATGAATCTGTTCTGTACCTATAACACTACCAATTTTATCTCTAATTACACATTTGATGAAATGAGAGATTCTTGATATACACATAGTATAAGAAAGGTTTGCAATTAAGCGCGAATTAGCTGAGTCAAAATCATCTACGAAGTCATCTACTCTTTTAGTAGAGTTAACGCTAAAGAAACACGCATTACTAGTACCTTTTTCTCCTACGAAAGGGATCAAGCCTATATTTGCTAAAGATAGTTCCATATAGTCAGCAAATAGTACGTTTAACGGAGGTTTTGTTTCTAGCACCCCTTTACTATCGTATACACAAGAAACTAGATTGCTAACATGACCACCACTCTCTACGCCACGAATATATTGAAACCATCTAGTTTTATCATATGAACGCATCATGTTTTTCACTAGTTGAATAGAGGCAGGTCCCCATAGATAGCTATCATTACTTTGATAATCAACCATTTCATTGAAACCTTTCATCAGCTTGTGTTGAATAGGATTGTTATCAGAATTATACGGTTGGCGCAACATGAAGTCACCAACTGTCAGACCTATATAAGCGGCTTCATCTAACTGTCTGAAATCATTCCAGTTTTTATATTTTGGATGCTCCAAAAGAGTTTCAAAACTCTTAATTTGATTTATTTCAGAGAAATCCTCTATTCCAAAGAAGCTTTTATCCATTGAAGCTATAAATGGAGCGTGAGAATTTTTAGCCACCATCCCCATCCCAGTAAGCCATGAAATATCATCTTCATTATTTTCAAAGTCGTATAACCCTAAGATTGCACCATAAGGTTCACCACCAAATTGATCAAATTCTGAAATATATACTTTTTTGAAGAATTCACTGTTTGAAATATCATAAAGGTTACGCTCAAAGTCATAGTGTAATTCATCTTTTTTAACATCTAGTAAACAGACTTCAACATCATCGTGTTCAGTTTTACACAGTTCTTGAACTTTTAACCATTCTTGTTCAAGATCTCTAAATTCTTTATTACTGATAATTGTATTTACCTGAAGCTCTATAAGTTTATCGATCATTGATATAACTTTTTGAACATATTTCTGACTATAGCTGCTGACTTCATTGTTGTTAGCTAGTATCAAAGATAAAGCCATTAAATTTCTAGCATTATAATCTTCTGTTATATCTAAAACTTTAGTTGAATCACTAGATACATTAAAATCTATATTTTTTATAACTTCTGCAATATTACCTGCTGAATCAAAGTTATTTAATAACTGATCTGAAAGTGTTTGTACTTCTGACATTAGTTTTTCTCCTCTGTAGCTGAATCATCATTTTCAATAGAATAATTTGCTAGATTAGGAATTTTCTTTTTAAGAATATCTAATTCATCCTTATCGGAAAATACACTATCAATAGTCTTTTTTAAATTGCGATTATTATCTATGTCTTTAGCAAATGAAGATAAAATTTCTTTAAGTTGCAGAAGAGCTTTAATTTCTGGAACTTTTTGTGCAACAGCATCTGGCTTGAAATCTTTTACAGCTTCAAGTTTATAACTGACATTAATATTGTTCGATTGTTTAGATACAAAATTAGGAACTTCAAAGTTTAAGGAAATATCCATATCTCTCATGGCTCTATCTACACCGTTATCAACTTTTCTGATTTCTCTATCAGCAAGCTCTTGCTCAGCATCTTTAGATTTACCTTTTGAAAAATCGCCAGCCACTAATACTTTGTATGGCAATTCTTTTTTCTTAAGTATTCCGTCAACTGTAGTTTCGTAGTTAATCATCAACCTTGATTTTGGAATGGTTTTTCTAGCCATTTAAGTGCTCCTTAGAGTAAGTTAGTTAATTTCGAACTTATTTTCAAGTAGTTAATCTACAGTAGATTTTTGGTAAAATAAAACGTTATAAATAGATGTAAATTCACATCGTAAAATCATAGATTGAATTACGCATTATCTTGGTTGACTATCTATAAAAAGCTAATCTAGTTGATATACTAATAATACTCTAAACTTCTTCGCGGGCTTGAAGATTTATGCCAAAGATAGAAATGTCTTCGAATAAAGCTTTCTTAGCAAACATGCAGAAAATAAAAAGCTACAAGGCTTCAAAGAGCCTTGCTGCATATAGCTTAGAGCGGTTGTTTTTAAAGCAAAATGACTATCTTGTCCAGTGTGGCAAAGATCTGCAAGTAAGCGACCTGTATGAGTATAAAGCGCTTGCTAAAGACTGTTTTGAAAGAGGCGAATTGACATACTTTATTTTCAAAGAGGTGAAGAGACATTTTAGGGTGGCACTCCTTAAAAACTCAATAGGGACACTCAATATAGAGTTAAGCAATAAAGATTTAAGTTTAGGTGTGGTAGAAGCTGCGATTAAGCTACTTAAGAAGGCGGCTAAAAAAGGAGATTTTCTATACTTTAACGAGGAAGAGCTAGCAGGGGTATCAAGCATCGTAAATAGATTATATAATGCTGTGAGCAGAAGTGATGCTTTGAGTCAGATTAAACTTCCTATTGCCATAAAAGAACTAGTCTCAAAACATCTTGCTAAATGTATCGCACATAATGATTTTTTGGCATCTCAAGATATTGAGATAAGTATTAAGCCTTTGAAAGAAACATTCTCAAAGAGAGATTTAGATTTTAGTGCTAAATATAATAAAAAGGTTTTTGATGGTAAGGCATTGAAACTTACTAACAATCATATTAAAGAGCTTTTCGTCGATGAGAAAATGTATGGCCTAGATGGTAGAGTGGTTTTCGAATTAGCTTATCCTGAAGGGCATAAAGATTTTGAATACTTATATGATAGAAAGCAACCGTTACTTTTAGAAATAAAGGTCAGTGACAAATTTAATTTTCTTAAAAAAGGTTCGAAAAGTGAAAATCATAGTAGAGAAGCTTGTTTTATAGCTATAGCAAATATAGAGGCCGGAAGTCATATTAAAAGCAAGGTGGCAACAAATATTTTTTCTACAGAAGTGAAGTGTGAGGATGTTAGATCCATCGAACTTAAATTTAGTGATCCATTGAAAGCTTTATGGTCTCTCCACTCACCAACTTATGTCGACTTTAAAAAAAGCATCGATGATTTATTAACAGACAATTTTTATTTTGATTCACTTTTTAAGCTTGATACATCAAATTGCCAAAGTATTACAGAGCGATTACCTCAGGTTTTTGTGTCATGCGTAGGTAGAAATTTCTACGATTTTTTTATTGAGCAAATGGTTGATAATCAGTGTGTTATTAAGTATTCCTCAATGGGAGATACTCCTACCTACTATGTTGCAGATAGTATAGACAGTGCTTTTAAAAAACCTTTTGAGAATTCGCAAGATGGTGTTGAGAAGGAGTTTAAACGATATGATATCAGCTCTATTCTAACTCATGAGCTTGTTCAAAATAGTTGTGATAGCTACGTCAAACGAACACAACTTATCCCAGATATCAGTTTCAAGAGTAGTAAAAAAATAGATATAAAGGATTCTTCTGGGACTACAGAATTCGAAAAATTAGCCCAAACGATAGTTTACCCTGTTAATTATCTGGAAATTGATCCAGTTAAGCAGAATCAGGCTTTTACTAAACAATTTTGTCTGAACTTTGAAACTATGGTAGGTGTGCCGTTTGTTAATGCTGAGATTGATTTTACTGAATTAAAAGCTGATGATTATCTTGCTGATAGTACTGTTAAGTCAATCTACCTAACAAAAAGGAAGCTAGAGTTAACTAGGAGTACGTACTGCAGTATGTATACTCGCTACGGCATATCACACTTATACTATAAAAGTGACTCTGACCAAGATCGGTATGAAAAAATTGCTTACACCAAAAAACTTGCTCTTACGCATGCTAATAAGTGGTCATATACTTACGGTGACTATAGTGTGCTGAGCCCTGATTATCCACAATATACTCCTGTAAAAGAGTTCGATATGATAGGAAAAGTTATTATAGCTAAAAGTGTAGATGAGGATTCTAAGAAGGCATATAAATTCTTTAAGAGCTATAAGATGGAGGAGAGTGAGTTTTCTAGTGTTCAAAAAGATGAAGAGGCTGGCACATATGATGTCCTTAACAGTAAAGGGGCTATATTTTATGCTGTTGAGCTAGCTCCAGAAATGTTAGCTGAAGACAGCTCTGAAGATCCTATCGTTTATATTCCTGTTAGGATAAATATTAATTCCAACGTGAATGAGTTCATGCCTCTCAGGAATGATGATCTAATTCGATTGAGAGTTACGGGATTAATTAAATGTTTTGGTGATGAACTAATTTCTAATAGTGCAATTTCAACAGAAAAAGCTCAGAAGAAGTTATTGCAGAGACACTTGTTGGGAGCTAAGGAAAACTGTGAAGTTGCTTATACTCAAGAAGAGAAAGATGAAATTTATTCAATAGTTCAGCAGAATAAAGCTAATGATAACTCCATATTTATACATAACAACAAAGGTATTTTTTTAACCTACAAGGCAAAGGAAAACTAAAAAAATGAAAAATTATTTATTAGAGATAATTCTTATTAGTATAGGTTGTATTTTTCTCCTATCATTTTTTATTTATATGATTGTCAAAAGGCTTAGGCTAACAGCAGATAAGAAGCTAATGATTGCAAAATATAAGCAGGTTAAAAAAGTAGTACGTAAATACAAGTTAAAATCACAAGCATGCACTTTGCATGTCGTTGACAATCTATTGTCTGGTAATGCTCAACTTGATCGTCTCAAGAAAGATCGTGAAATGGTAGAGCTTACAAACAACATTATTATTGCTGCATCTAGCAATGGATTGTTGCTTATAGTTGATAAGGTTGAAATAAAAAACATACAGATGCTTAAATCAACATTGGGATTGAAGTTTGAATTTTTGAATGTCCATTTTGATATATCTGAGCATTCACAAGCAGACTCTAGTTTCATTGAAGATATCTATACATCACTACCATCAAAAGATACTAAGGATTTAGTTGTAAATTTTTATGTAAATGAGGGTGTTGCTATAGAAGAATTTAATGAAATTGTGGGGGCCCAAAATATTTTCAAGCTGTCTAAAGAAGTTAATTTAGATGTTATTTATGATAATGTGATGACATTAAAAATTATCAACAGTGATCTATCAGCACAGCAAAGCTACAGATGCATTAGAAACTTGAATAAGATTAGTTTATTAATACAGCAAATAATAGTAAACAATAGTGATAAAACGGGCGATATTTATGTGTATTCATTATTAAATGATGAGCATAGTTTTTATTCTCGAGATGCTGGTTCAAAATATTATGGACTTATGTCTCCAAGAAACATTATTGTAAATTTGTTAGCTTTTTCATTATCTACTTTGTTTATTGTAAATATTGTCTCAGAATTCAAATTAAAGAGAGATATTACTTTAGCTCATTATAAGAAGGTTTTAGATTTAGATAGTCTAAATCAAGCAATGAAACAGCAGAAAAATAGAGTTAATGAGAATATTTTATTAAGCAGTATTTATCCTGAAACAATAAAGTATCACATCATATACACTGAGTATGCTGATTTAATTGCTAAAAACATATTGTTACCTTCGTTTACTGCGGCTCATAAAATGCATGAGTTATTTAGTACTACTGTGTACCTTATTTACTTTGTATATATGGATAACAATGAAATAAATAGCGATACCCAAAAGGTTATGAGCGTATTAGCGGGAATGACAGGACTATCTAGCGAACAGTTAACCTATATAATTGATTACGCAAGCCCTGAAGTAAAGCAAGGTATTATGGAGGTTGCTAACAATGTTGCTAAGAGATTGTACGAGTCAAAAGATAGCAAGTTAAATTATGAACAAGAATTTGGTCATATTTTATCATTGGAAGGTTTTAACAAAAGATATTTTGAGATTTCAGATGATAAAAGAGCTGGTGTAGTAAACAGTATTTACAGAGTATATTTAAATAAATGTTTAATAGATTCTGTTTTGCCTAAGGTTTTAAATCACTATGTTGTCTCAGGTTCTATTGATAATGTACTTAACTTGTACAGAGAAGAGTTTGAAAAAAGCTCTGGAAATATCTGTGGATCCCCAGCAATGAAAGCTATTACAGATGATATAGCTGTTGCGATTAACTATACTGAAAAAAATAGAGATCGAGCAACTAACTTCAAGCAAGTGCTTACAAGAATTACTGAGGGTCTGGATAAACTAAAGTCTAATGATGAGCCATTTAAAAGTCACACGGAGCAAGAGGTTTCAGATAACGTAACTAAAATACTTATCCAGCATATAGTCAATAATATAATTAACAACTCATATAAGAGTAAAGAGCTGCCGCTGGTTTCGCCAGTAAATGATGGTTTAATGATGACATTCCAGCCTAATTTCTATGATAAGAAGTTGGTTATATCGCCACAATACTCAGAAGAATATATTAGAGATAATATAGATCCGCTTGAGCAAAAGTATCAAGGATTATCTAGAAAATTGAATACCGAATATGGCGTTAATTTGAGCTTTTTAGATGTTTTGTATAGTAATGCAATATCAAACTATACTGATAAGTATATTGCTAGCTATCAAAATTTAATTAAGCAGTTAAATGTGCAGCCAGACTTTTTAAGAAAAATATCAAATGAGGACACGTTTACATTCTATTTGATATCAATGAGCGCTGATAATTCACAATTTAATAGTTTGATCAATTTCTATAAGGACAACATTACATTTAAAGATAGTGATGATTTTGCAAAAATTAAAAACCATTTTGCTATAGAGTCAAAGTTTTTGAACTCTAAAGGCTATTCTCAATATCATCAGATATTTGCAAAATTAAATGATTTAATTAAAGAGGAAGGTTATGTTGACACATATCAAGAAATTAAATCTGGCTATAAGCCTTTAAAGGATGTCTATAAAAAGATCGCTGTGTTAAATACTAATACTGATAATGATTTATATGTACTTCTTAAAAAGCATCTGGATAATGCCCAACTTGCAATTCAGACAATAGCTATAAATAGAGTGATGGGTGATTTGGATAGTGGAGTTGAGTCAGAGTACTCCTATATCAATAACTACTTACCAATGAACCTAAATTACTCAAAAGTATTACCTAACGATAGACTAATTAGTGATATTGGTAATACTGGCAAGATATTTACTGTTTTCAATAGTAGGCTAAAGCCATTGCTTGAGTACGATACTGTTGATGATAAGTGGGATAATAGTAGCTTCACATCTTCACAAGAAAAAAGCTATATCGCACAGTTTAATAAAGTTTATAGTCTCAATAAATTATTGTGGGATAAAGATAATAAGCCTAAGCCTATAACTTTTAATATAACGCCGCTTAAGAGTGAGGGTGAGGATTATAAATTTGCAAGTATTTTCTTCGATACTAAGAGTTATGTTAATTCTTTGAATATCAATTATATAAACCCTGTCAAGATTTCTTACAACTGGTCTGCTAAGGGCCCAGTGTCTATAATCGTTGCACTTAAAAATGGAGATACAGCGGAAAGAAGTTATTCAGGAGCTTGGTCAATTCTAAAGGCTCTAAGAGATGCTGAATGTGTAAATGATGTTTGTACTTGGACTTTATCTTATAAGGATAAAAAGTATAAGGTTAAATTTAAGGTTGAGTCTACACTTTTAGATGCGATTAAAAAATAAGAAGAGGAAATTAGTTGATGATGAAAATATATAAGCGTTTTATTTTAATATTTGTAGTAATGTGTTTGGCATCATGTTCAACAAACACTTTGAGTATTGAGAATTCTCTTCCCAATTCAAAGCTGGTATTAGAGAAAAATCCTAACCAAAAAGAATTTTATTCTTCTACATATGAAAGTGTCAGTCAGAATATATATGACGATAATCTTAAAATATATGTGTTAAGTGACGGTAAAAATAAGTTTACTCTTGATAAAAACTCCGACAAATATGCTGTTTACTTTATTTTGCCAGAATTAGCTAGTGAAGGTAAAGCTCAGACATGGAAGTATTTATTAAACTCAAGTTCTGGTGGAGAGTTTTCTATATCAGATAATGGATTAATTCAAAGAGATTAGAGCGAGGTTATTGAGTATGTCAAAAGCAGATCATTTTGTAAATCTTGAAGATAAAGGTTTATACATAGATGTAAAAAATGACGAAGATGGCTGCGATACTAAGATGGAATCTACAGGTGTAATAACAACTACAGCTACAGACACGATTCAGTCAGAAGCAGATAAGCAGATACTCGCAAATGTTAAAGAGTCTAAAACCTCAATAAAGGAAGATGAGATATTGTTAGCAACTAAAGAAGCTAGCATCATGCTTAATAATGACAAAATTGTACTTAAAATAGGTAATTCTAGTATTGTTATGGATAGCAGTAGTATCTCTATTGAGTCTGGTACTATAAATGTTAAAAGCAGTGCTAATACAAATATTCAAGCAACTCAAAATGTAGGCGTGGAAGGTCTTAATGCAAATATAAAAGCCAAAGTGGCTATGAATGCCGAGGGTGTTAATGTAAATATTAAAGGTAGTGCTATAGCAAGTATTAAAGGTAGCGCTACAACTATGGTGGGATGATAGTTAGATGAATAGCAGCTCAGATAATCTTGAAACTTTGTATCAAAATATAGACAAGTATTTTGCTCAGGAATATCAGAATTATGTGTCTGAGATAAACTATGTTGTAAGCAGTTTAGAAAGAATGACTCTCTTTGCTACTCGTTTTGATGTTTATAGTACGATTATTCTAATTGAGAAAGTTAGAGTAGCAACATCATTAGTTTCGTGCCCCAAGTTGGTGAGCTGTTCGACAAACATAAAAAACCATATTATCAACATATATGTGGCTGACTGTACTCTGACTTTGCAGCTATTAAAGCGATTGAAAGTCGAGTTGAAGCACTATCAAGAGCTTTTGAAGGATTCTTTTGAAGAATTAATTATTGCTGCTAGAAATAAAAACTGCCATGATTTTGCTAAATATATTCTTAGTAGAAAAAAAAGTTTTAATAGTTATGATGTTGCTCAAGTGAAAATTGTTAAATTAGCATCAAAGTTCCACTCGGAACAGAATTTAAATGATTTTTTAGAAGCTTTTAGTTGCTTGATGACTAGGGTTAAAACGTTTGCTAAAAACTCTTATTCAGTAAAGCAGTATTTTCCTCTTAAAGATAATCCTATAGCTGAACTTGTTCAACTAGTGATTTCAAAGAAAACAGAATCATATCAAATAGATTATAAAACTATTTCTGATAGTGAAGCTCTTTATTTGAAGGCTTACCAACAGGTGCATTCAGAGGATGAAAAATTATTTTTTTCAACGGTTTCAAAAAGCAGTTTAGTCATAAATAAATTAAGTTTGGAGTATCAGGATAATGGCGCAGTCAAGCAAAAACTAGATTACTCAATATTTGTTGCAACTCAATATTTCTTGGATTTTGATATAAAGTCAAATATTTTGGACTTGAATGATCAGCTGCAAGAGGTAGATAGAAGTAGTTTTAACGCATTTATAAATAGGCTTGCGATGACCTCTAAGGCTTTGCCGGATATTAAGCATATTCATCAGCAACTGGGTAAGCAAGCTACTCCGTTTACAGATGTTTTTGGGAAAAATGAGGAAACAGTTTATTCCGCAGAAGAATTATCAGCCTTAATAAATTTTTATTTTCATAAGAATGTGGCTTCAGCAAGTTATATTAATTACTTGCTTTATTCTAAAAAAACAAGCCAACTAACTAGTATTTTTGAATTTGAGCAGGTGCTTATAGATACTGTAAAAAGTTTAAAAATAGCTAACCAATCATCGTATGCAGCGAATATAGAAAAGCTTATGCAATGTATGAAAAAACTTGATGAAACTTATATTGGCCTGCAGGCTGAAGAAGATGTATTTTCAAAGAAGAGAGATTTTATATACAGACTACAGACGATAGCTTCTAGTTTTCAGCAGAAAAACTATAAAGATTTAATGGTAGAGCATGCAAAAGAAAGCAAGGCTATAGACAGCAAGCAAGTGTTAAAAAAAATAAATAAGTATATTGATGCAGGTGCTTATGATAATGCTACATCAAGTGCTAAAGAGCTGACACACTCTTTATTAATCTCGAAATATTATACGCAAGCTAAGCTTTATAACCTTTATGAAATCCCACCATTATCAGCAAAAATTCATCAAGAGCTAAGCGGCATTGACTTCAGTGATCAGCAAACTATATTTGGGCGAATTAATGATATTTATGAAGAATATTGGAGGGTATAGATATGCTTGATGATTTAAGGAATGCTATAGAGAATACAAAGAAACTACAGTCTCAAAGTTCAGATTTGGCTAATAAAATCAATGATTTAGCAACTGAGCTTAATAATATAAAGACTATAGTTTCTCCAGTCAGCATTAGTGCAGGAGGAGCAGCCTCTCAAGTAACATCTGTAATGGGGGGAATGCTTATGTGTAGTTTTGGTATTGCGCCCTCTAATTATTTGAGTATAAGGGCAACGACACTTACAAGCAGCTTACCAAGCTCAAATATTAGTGACTCTAAGATAGGAGTGAATATATTACCTTTTGGAGCATGTACTAACCCAGCAAACCCAGCAAAAATCCCATTTGTTTTTCCATGGCCATGTATACCGACATTAACACCATTTATACCCACAAGTCCAACGACGATGTTAGAGAAAATGCCGATAACAACAATGAATAGTAAAGCTATGTGTACATTTGCTGCTGGAGGAATGGTTAATTTCATCTCTCCTGGACAGTTCAACGCAAAAGCAACATAGGAGTGTGTTTATGACTGATGATAAAAATCAAGATATTACTTCATCTGAGACTGCTATGTTAACAGAAACTTTTAGTAATATAGCTCAAAATATAAAAACTGAGTTAGATGATAGAATTAATAACTATAGTAATAGTTTATTATATAAATATTATAATAATTTATTTTATTTCATACCAAAGCATTGTTTGCTTCAGATTGAGGATTCAAATTACTCAAGCTATAGGATTGTCCCAGATGAGCAGTTTTTTATTTATGATAAAAAAAGTGAACGCTCTCTCACTTATACTCCAAGGATGGAAACAAATATTCTTCCTGCTGAGAAAGTACAATGTTATAAGGTAAATGATAATAACTTGGCTGTTAAGATTAGGCTCAAAAATAGCTTTGAGCATGATAGTTTTAATCTTTGGATAAATCCAAACCTATCTAATCGAGAAAACTACTCAATAGATGGTTTTCTTGAGGAGATTTTAAACTCGAAAACAACAGATATTTTTGCAAAGGTTATTTATAGTGATGGAAGTGAAGCTATTAAAAAGATTTTTTTATCTAAGTTGAGATATCAGCTTAAGCCTATTGAAAATATTGCTATAGAAATTCATTCAAGATCTATTTGTCATGGTTTTAATATTAAAATTGAAAATTTATTTAGTTATAAGTCTGATGAAGTCAAGCGAATTACTCTTTACTTTAAAGTAAATGTGTCAGCTTATGGTTTACACGAAATAGATGACTTATTTAAGATTAACCTCGTACCTGTGTTTAATCTTTTTGATGATTACTCATATAGTTTTTATGCAAATAAGTTACTTTCTCAAGCAGTTATAAAGCATGATCAAGATGTAAGTGCTATACCTATTTCCATCAATTCAGTTTATGAAAACAATAAGATCGCAGAGTTTAATAATTTTTATTTTGAAGGAGCTAATGAATATTATTTCAATGTTTCCAAGCATAATCTTGACTATAATGTTGTTTTCCCAGACCTAGCAAATAGAAACAATAATACTAAAATTCATGTCTATGCAACATGGACACAAGATCTAGACTTATCTAATCTTATTGAAGTTAATTCTAGTTTGATTGCCTCAACGCAGTGTAAGATTAAGCCAATTAGCATCTTACCATCCAAAAGCAATTTTAATCAGTCTTCAGCAACTATATTTAACTTAGTAGATAAGTTAGTTTCAAATAATATATACATGAAATCTACATTTCTAAGTATCTTGAGTCTGTTGGATCTTCCAAAAGAGAAGATGGATCTTTTTGCAGAGCTTATACAAGATATTGATGTCGATGTGATAACCAATCATTTAATGATAATTACAAGTAATAAATACTCTAAAGAATCTAAGTTTTTTCTTAGATCAATTCTTAGAATGGTGTGTCAATTTATAAATATTAACTCTTTTACTTATATAAAAGAGTTTTCAATTAATGAGGGAAGGTAGGCGAGATATGTCCAAACTTAAAGAATTAGAAATAGTATTAAAAGTGATTAAAAAAACAAATGAGATCGTTCAGGAAACAGAGCTTGATAATGAGCGAATAGCTTTTTTTAGAGATGAAGTGCGTAAGAATGTATTTTTTCTGCAAGAAGAGCTTCAAGAACAATATAGTGAGACAGTTTCAAAATTTGTGGTATTTCCATTACTATCGTATGTTGATGAGAAAATCATGTTTAAGTATGAGAATGATAGTGCAAGTTTTAACTGGACATTATTGCAGTTGGAATATTATCACAGAAAAGATGGAGGAGAATATGTCTTTGAGATTATAGATAGCTTATTGTCTGATGAGATATACCCTTCAATCTGTTATAAAACAATGTACTTTATACTTAATGAAGGTTTTCTTGGTCAGTATTATGATAATAAGTTTGATAGAGTTTTCCTTTCATATATGAAAAAGATTTCATTGGTTGTAAATAAAAACGACTATGATACCTCTAAGTTCTATGATGCAAATAATACTCAAAGACCCAAGAAGGGGCCTAACTTTTTTAAGAAAAGTGCTCTCAAGCTATGTATTCCATTAGTATTGTTCGGTGTGAGTCTTTTATATTTTGTTTATTAAAGGAGTTTTTAGATGAGTAAGGTTATCGATGAGTTAAAAGGAAAGACATTAGAGCTTAAGGAGAGTATTAGTCCAATAAGTAACATTAAACTTTATGGATTATATGAAAATGCAGAGTATGAGCTGTACTTAAGCAAAGTTGTAGAGCTAATAGATAGCCAAGGGTTTATAGACATCTATACTTTATTTTTAGCTCTTAATAGTGAGCTAAGTTTGCATCTTGGCGATTATGAAAAAACATCTCAGCTATTATCTGATTACAATGATTATTTGAAGTTGTCATTTAATGAACTAAGTCCAGCAAACGTAAATCAAAGAAAAACGCTTTCTGAAAAAGCAGGTCATAGCTTCTTAATGTTTATGGAATCAAATCTTCAAGAAGTCTATAAAGCTGAAGATGATGATGCAAGATTAATAGATTTGGTTTTTTTAACAAAGCTGGAAGATTTTGTAGGTGTTTTTGAAGAGCTGGGGTTAATTTGTGATGATAGCTTTAAAAAAAATCTTCTTAATACGATCAATAAGTTTAAATATCTACATGATAGAAAGGAAAAGGAGAGTTTAGCTCTTCAGTCACAAGATGAAGAAGCTACAGATACCGAAAAAGCTGACAAAGATAAGCACTCTAATACTTCTATGCCTCTTTCTAATTATAAGTCATATAAGTGGCAAACTTTACTAGGGAAGATAGAAGTTTTAAAGAGTTTGGTTGATAAGGATAGGCTTTTTGAAACAGCAATAGTTTACGAGGATATTCAACAATTATTGGAGGATTTTGACCCTAAAGAATATTTTCCAGAGGTGTTTTTCTCATTATATAAAAAAGTTGCACCTGAGGTTAAAAAAATTCAACAAAGCATTGATTTTTATTCAACAAGTGCTCAATGGAACATCGCTAAAAAAATGTATCAAATTGATTACGAAAGCTTTTTAAGTGATTATGAGAAAATGCCCGAAAATAATGTCATAGGAATGCCTAGTGCAAATGAGCATTTCTACGAGAGCCAACAAGAGCCTGTTAAAAGAGATAGCTCTAGCAACAGTTTATTCGATGTGAATTTTGCGAACATGGATAATGTTTCTAAAGACAAAGGTAAAGCAGCACAAGCTTCAGCTGATGATAAAGTAGACGATGAAATAGATGATGTTTTCGATTTTTAAGGTTTAGAGTATGAAAAAAATTATTGCAGATTTAAAACCCTATGTTAGACAGTTATCTGTTAATAATTTGTTATATGTATTAATAAGCAACCATATTAAAATTAAAAATATTAGGCTAGAGCCTGTTTATGGTGATACAGTCAAAGATGCGACTATTGTCGATATTTGGAGTAGGGGTAAAACAACTTATGTTGCTATAAATGTTTTTAAAATAAAGGTCTTTGCACCTCTTCATGAAAAATATCTTATATATGAAAAAAACGACTTAACAAATGCTCTTAGCTCTCTTAAAATCGGTGTGAAAAATTTACTTTACAGATATGTTTTTGGTAGCAGCTATTTCCAACAATTGACCAAAGACAATATATATTTAAAGGCTTTTAAGCATAGGTTAACAATCGCAAATATTATGACAACGGCTTATAAGCAGCTCGCTGAAGATTATACAACAATAGTTGATTATGAGAGAAAGATTGAGGTAGTGGCAAACAAACCTAGTATGGTAGGTAAATCATATATTGACAGCATTTATCTAGGTACATATCGACGACAGTATATGCATATTGTGAGTATAAAGGTGTTTTTTTCATCTTGGTCGAGTCAAAAAAACAATTTAGATACGGTAATAGAAAGACTCCAAAAATTGCAAGCTCAGGTAGAGTGTCTAGGAGTTAAATTAAAAATTGAGGCTAGCAACCTTTCTAAGACAGCTAAAAATTCTTCATTTTATTTAGGAGATTATAGTTTGTGAAATAAAATTTAGGGATTTACCTGAAATTTAAAGTTTAAAGTAAAAAAGGAGAGTTTATGGCAAAGTATGAAAGACTCAACGCGGACCCAAGTGAAATTGAAAGTGTTGATGATATAGTGAAAAGATATAGTTTTGAGGATAGCACACAGCATGCATATGGGGATGATGGTTTTTTTAAGGGTAAAAAAGACTTTTTGAAAGCCTACTTCTTAAATAGTCGTGCTAGACAAGCATATTTCGAGGATGAAATTGTTATTAGACAAAAACATTCATTGAATGATGCTATGGATAAGGGTTATGATGCTATTGCTAAAGAGATATATGAAAAAAACTTAAACGATATTCAAAAGTTAAGTATTTTCAGTACTTGGAGACTTCCTAAGAGTGAAAAAAGAATAGGTGCCTGGAAAGATATTACTTTAGATGAAAAGTATCAATTTTTTATAAAGCAGTCTAATGACCAAGACTTAGGGGCTAGTAATATAGCATATATAAATACAGTTAATCCCTTGATACTTAAAATAAACACCAGCCTAAAAGCAAGTGCTTCTAAGCTAGTAAAAACTATCAAAAATGTAATAAAAGATCCTATAAGCGCCGCGTCAGATGAAGATAAAAGTTCACCAGAACCATTTAGTATTAATGCTGGAGTATCTGGAGGGTTAGATTTTGCAGGATCAATACGAGGTTATGGTAATGTCTGCTTATGGACATCTTTGCCCGAGTATGGAGAAAACTTTAAGCCAACAGGGAAAATTATGCCTGTGTATCTAGCAATGAGTGGAATATGCTACTATATAGATGTCAAAGGAGATTTAACCATTGGAGGTGGTGTTAGCTATAAGCCTGTAGCCCAAAAACGACAAGCTAAAGATAGTGAAGGAAAACTTAGATATGACGAAAAAGGACAAAAGGTTGATGAAGATGGCTATAGAATAGCTGAAATAATGGCTTCTAACTGGTCAGCAATGGCTACTTTGAACCTTATTAATTTTAAGGGCAAGGTTAGGTACTATAGCACTTGTTATAGGCTGATCAGTACCACAGATAAAATGGTAATACCTAATGTTATATCTGAGGGAAATACAACTATAAAAAATACAGCCCTAGAAGATATTAATCGTCTGTTTTTTACTAATGACATATATAGAGGGTATTCTTCACAAAAAGCAGGGTATTCAACTGAAAAATTTCAGCATGCTTATACGGGAAATATTATTAAAGGTGGTAAGACACAAAGGCATAATATTATAACAGGATCTCTACAAAAAGAAGGTCTGTCTGACCCTGTTTTAAATATCAGAACCACTGAGTCTGGAGCGTATATTAAGCTGGGAGAAGCTAGTGCTAAGAGTGGGTACTCTACAAGCTCATTACAGATTAAAGATTCAGAAGACTTAAAAAAATATAGGGAAGCTATAAAAAAGTATGATGAGGATATCCAACTAGATTTTACTGGTAGAGAAGGAACATTATCTGAGCAATTAAACCCTGTTTATGACACCATAGATACATTTAAAACTGAGGTTGAAGCAAGATTTTGTATTTTTGATAGAAAGTCATATTCAAAAACTAGAAATATAAGCTTAGCAATACCTTTCGATAAAAGACACTTGATGCCATCGAGCAAACTTGATGGACACCAGGATTTGATTAAGGAATATGATAAGAAAACAGCTAACACACAGCTAAAAGATCACTATAAGATTGCAGGGTTAAATAAGTCTGCAAACCTTAATTCCTTTAGTGTTGACGGTATAGATATTGATGATGTGGCAGGTAGAAACTTAGATAGAGAAACATTCCTTAAAACACTATCTGGTGAAGCTAAAAGTGCTCCATCAGGCAGCTCTGTTAGTGCACCATCTCTTGCACAAAGTGAAAGTAATGTGGCCGACATCTTTGGGTTTGATGATGCTACAGATACGAGAGATACGGATACTATATTGCTTCAAAACACAGTTATTAATTATACTCAGGATTTTGATGCGGGTATAACTATGTCTGGAGATTCCCAGAATTCATTCTTTTGTTCAAAAAAAGCTTCAATACTTACAGGTCTTGTATCTTCAGATAAGGATGGTAAAAGCCATACTAAAACAAAGACTTTAGATCATGCAAACACACGAAGTAAAGCTAATATCAGAGAAGAGATAGAGGCATACTTTAAAGAGAACAAAATTGATGTCAAAAAAGATTTCAAAAATCAAGATACAGTTGATGCGTTTTTCGCTTCAGAAGCATCATTAGGGATTAAATCTACAAATAATGTCGGTTATATATCTCTGTCAAGATTATTAGATAAAAATCAAGATGAAAAATATGAGTGTAGCTCTAACTCGGCTATCTTTTTCGGCTCATCTTTTGATATCTCAGTATATAAAAATTTTATTGCTTATATTGAGCATTTGAGAAAATATACATATACAGATAATAATATCTCAGAAATCCTTAAAATAATTAAAGATAATGATTTAAATAGCAATTTGAATATAGGTATTTTTTATTCGTTAGTAAAAAGATGCACAAAGTATATCAATAGTGGGCTAGATAGTAATTTGCGCTTAAGACAGAAGTTAGATGTTACTTTAGATAAGATTGTTAATGATGCCTTAAAAGGGGTCGTTAATCTTAGAAAAATACAATGGAAGAGTTCAGGATGGCGTGGCACGGAAGGGGACTTTAGCTATTGGGTCAAAAATAAGCTTACAGAATTAGATTATCCTCTATCGCAAGAGTTTTCTGCATACATTGGTATAATTGCAGATTATCATAACTCGAGTAATAAAAATGAGTTTACGCGTTATAAAGCTGCCTTAAGGTTTATGAGATTAAGAAGTACTTTTTTAATTAGGTTCTTAGAGCTTAAAAAGCTTTTTATAAAAGAGGAAAAATTAAATGGCGTTAAAGTTTCAGATGAGCATTTAAAGATGATTAATAGCATTATCTCTTTCTTATGTTTGTTTGACCATGAAAGACTGACTCAAAATATCAAGTTTGATGGTCAAGATGAAAAGAATGCATTTAAACATTTTTTTGAGGGATGTGTTAATTTTAATGGTTTTATTGAGAGCTTGCAGAATATGCAGACAGCATGTGCTAATAGTGGGGTTCCACTTGTAGCTTGGTTAGAATACCTCAATAACGAGCGAGATTTTGAACTTTTTAATGATCTTGTAGGTAATGTGGAAAAGCTAGGAATGACTACATCACTGGTTATAGAGTCTTGCTGGAAGGCTGATAAAGATTCTATAGGCGATATAATAGATGTCGATAATAGTAATAAAGACGATGCAGCTATCAAAAAGGATGTGAGTAGGCTTTATAATCATTTACAGAATAAATGTAAAAATACTCCCGGGTTCACCAAAGAAAAGTTTGTTGGGTTCAGAGTGTTAAAACAAGAAAACTCTACTAATACAAATATTGCTAAGTTTACTATAGGGTTAAGAGCCGATTTATCTACTGGAACAGCTTCTTTGAAGGCAGGAGATAGTAGTTTGGTGAGTGTAAATGTATTAAAAATAATTGAAAAAACTACTACATCCACACCAATAGTAGGCATAGGAGTCAAACTCTTTAGAAAAGTGTTAGACTGCTTTACAGAGGCAACGTTAGATTTTGAGGTAGGGATGACAAACAATGAGGAAAGATCCTCACAAGCATTGGTTACTATAATTTCTCATCGTGATAAGCTAAGAGACTACTATAGACCTACTGTAGTTTTATAGTCTTTTTTTCTTGGCATACAAATAAATAAGTTCCACCTTTATTTTTTTGATAAAAGTGGATGTTTCCTTCATGATAATTCTTTACTTATAGTAGGTTAATTATTGATATATAAAGATTATGGCTTGAAAAGAAATTATTTGCCCTTAAATCTATAGTATAAAGTTAATAAAAAAGGGAAGTTAAGATGGATATAAACAAATTTACAACAAAGTTGCAAGAAGCTTTAGCAGAAGCACAGTCTTATGCGTTTCAGCAAAAGGCCACAGAATTTACTTCTGCACACTTACTTAAAGCATTACTTGAGCAAAATGATAGTGTAGTTAGTGCTATATTAAATGTATGCAGTATAGATACGCAAGCTTTTATAAAAGCTATAAATAAACAGGTGGATTCTGTAGCTACACTAGGTAGTGATGGCAACCCTCAGATTGGAGCATCACGTGATCTGATAAATACATTACATAAAATGCAACAAATTGCAGATAAAAATGGTGATGAATTTATTGCTAGTGAAGTATTTTTGCTAGCGTCATTGGATGATAATAGCTTAAAAAGTCTGTATGGTAACTTTGAGCTTACAAAAGATAAAATCACAAAAGCGGTAGCGGATTACCGAGGGGGAGAAAAAGTGAGTAGTCAAAATCAAGAAGAAATGCAAGGAGCATTGGCTAAGTACACAGTTGATTTAACTGAATTAGCAAAAAAAGGCAAGATTGACCCTATTATAGGAAGAGACAGCGAGATTCGTAGAACTATACAGGTTCTTCAAAGACGCACAAAAAACAATCCGGTTCTTATTGGAGAACCAGGTGTAGGTAAGACAGCTATAGTTGAAGGTCTTGCTCAACGCATAATTAATAATGAGGTTCCTGAAGGGATAAAAGGTAAAAAAGTACTATCGCTAGATATGGGTGCTTTGCTAGCAGGTGCTAAGTTTAGAGGTGATTTTGAAGAGCGTTTAAAAGCTGTGCTAAAAGAATTATCTAAGCAAGATGGTAATGTAATTTTATTTATAGATGAAATACATACTATGGTCGGTGCTGGTAAGTCAGAAGGCTCTATGGATGCTGGTAATATGCTTAAACCCGCACTAGCTCGTGGAGAGCTAAAGTGTGTAGGAGCAACGACTTTAGATGAGTATCGTGAAAATGTAGAAAAAGATCCTGCACTAGAACGAAGATTCCAAAAGGTGTTAGTAGAAGAGCCTACGGTTGAAGATACTATCGCTATATTACGAGGTTTGAAAGAAAGGTATGAGCTACATCACAAAGTAAATATTACAGATTCTGCGATAGTTGCTGCAGCTACATTATCACACAGATATGTAACAGATAGACAGCTACCAGATAAGGCTATTGATTTGATGGATGAGGCAGCAAGTCAAATTCGTATGGAGATAGACTCAAAGCCAGAAGCGATGGAAACACTTTATAGAAGAATTATCCAGCTAAAAATGCAGCGCGAGCAACTTAAAAAAGAAAAAGATGACGCTACGAAAAAGCGTTTGAAGATACTTGAAACTGAAATAAAAGGTCTAGATTCTGAGTACAAGGGCTTAGAGGAGATTTGGAAAGCAGAGAAGCTAAAAATGCAAGGTACAAGCAAGCTGAAAGAAAAACTTGAAAAAGCTAAGTTTGAGCTTGAAAAGTATCAAAGAGCTGGCGACTTAAATAAGATGTCAGAACTGCAATACGGTAAAATTCCAGAGCTTGAAGCTCAGATTAAGCAGATAGAAGAGACAGCTTCTGATCTAAGTGAAAATAAGCTAGTTAGAACATCAGTTACAGAAAATGAGATTGCAGATGTAGTTTCAAAAGCTACAGGTATTCCAGTTTCTAAGATGATGGAAGGCGAGAAAGATAAGCTCTTACAGATGGAAGACTTCTTGCATAAAAGAGTGATAGGGCAAAACCAAGCGATAACAGCTGTATCAAATGCGGTTAGAAGATCTCGTTCTGGATTGTCTGATCCAAATAGACCAATTGGCTCATTTATGTTTTTAGGCCCAACAGGTGTAGGTAAGACAGAGCTTACAAAAGCACTAGCAGAATTTCTATTTGATGACCAAGATGCTATGCTTCGTGTAGATATGTCTGAGTTTATGGAGAAGCATTCTGTAGCAAGACTTATTGGAGCTCCTCCGGGCTATGTAGGCTACGAGCAAGGAGGTTATTTGACAGAGCATGTGCGAAGAAGACCATATTCTGTAATACTTCTTGATGAGGTGGAGAAAGCTCATGCAGATGTATTTAACATCTTGTTGCAAGTTTTAGATGATGGTCGTCTTACAGATGGTCAAGGTCGCACTGTTGACTTTAAAAACACTGTGATAGTAATGACTTCAAACCTTGGTTCGCATAAGATTCAAGAAATGCAGGGTGATGACTATGAAACTGTAAAATCTGCTGTGATGGAGATGGTACTAAGTCACTTTAGACCAGAATTTATTAACAGAATTGATGACACTGTAGTGTTTGAGCCATTAGACAAGCAAATGATAGCTTCAATAGCTAAAATACAAATCAAACGATTAGAAAAGCGTTTAGCAGATTTGCATATTGGCTTGAAAGTAACCGATAAAGCTATGACTAAGCTTGCTGATGCAGGGTTTGATCCTGTGTTTGGTGCAAGACCATTAAAAAGAGCTATTCAAAATAGCCTAGAAAACCCTTTAGCAATGAAGCTCCTTGATGGTGAATTTAAAGCTGAGGAAACAATAATCGTTGATGTAGACACTAATGGGGATATCTCTTTTTCTAAATAAATTTCTTTATAAATGATAGTTTGTACACTATTATCTTTCTAAGACGTAATTCTAATCCTTAAATTGAATGTGTGTTGAGCGAAATATATCGAAAAATTTGATTTTTTTGTTAGCTGTTTCATGTGGCGTAATTGTTGCAAATATTTATTACTCCCAGACTATTATTTCAGTAATTAGCGACACATTAAATATGTCGCTTAAATCCTCTGGTTTTATAGTTTCTATAACGCAACTAGGCTATGGGGTAGGGCTAGTATTCTTAGTCCCCCTTGCTGATAAATACGAAAATAAGAAATTGATTCTTTCATTGATAATTCTCTCAATAGTTATAACTATAGCTATTACATTAACGACCTCACCATCTCTTTTTTTAATTATTTCACTATTACTGGGAGTTAGTGCTGTTGCTGTACAAGTAATCGTTCCATATGTCTCTCACTTAGCCGCAGCAACTGAAAGAGGGCGTGTTGTAGGGAATGTGATGAGTGGTTTGATGCTTGGTATTATGATGTCACGCCCTGCCTCTAGTTTTATAAGCGAATTTCTTCCTTGGCAGTTTGTTTACATTCTTTCAGCTATATTAATGTTTATATTGTTGATGGTTTTATGGTTCAAACTGCCCGAGAGACATCCTAAAAATCCCCTTAAATATTTAGAGATTTTGAAATCTATGAAAATGATTGTAGTAAGCGAGCCTGTACTTAGAAGAAGGTCTATATATCAAGCTGCAATGTTTGGTTGCTTTAGCTTGTTTTGGACAGCCTCGCCATTATTGTTGCTAAGTCCAGTATTTAATTTTAGCCATCAAGGTGTTGCATTATTTGCACTGGCTGGTGTAGCTGGCGCTATTGCGGCACCCTTAGCAGGTAAAATGGCAGACCAAGACAAGGTTAGAAAGGGTACCAAGTATGCAATGATAATAGCAATGATATCCTTTGGGCTAACATTGTTTTGTCAGTCAGGATCTGTCGTAGCTGTTTTCACACTAACTGTTGCGGCGATATTAATTGATTTTGCTACGGCTCTAAACCTTGTTTTAGGGCAGAGAGAGATTTTTCTACTTAACTCCGCATTTAGAAGTCGTATTAATGGTATCTATATGGCTACCTTTTTCTTGGGAGGATCTGTAGCATCAGCTTTGGGAGCATGGGTATTTGTAGTGTTTGGATGGGTTGGTGTAGTAACGGTAAGTGTTACAATCTTGTTACTAGCTTTTATTTACTTCTTAACAGAAAAAACACCTTTAGATTTTAACTCTACGTTAGTGTAAGAGCTATTTAAAGTAAGCTAGAGAATCCTTTTATTCTAAAAATTCCTTGATGCTAATCTGATTGTTTTTCTAAATAAATATCTTTATCGATTTGGGTTTATATATTATCATCGTGGTATATAAGCTTTACTCAAAACTTCCATGAAACAAAAACTTATCACATTAATTTTATTAACTATTTCAGTTGTTGCTTATGCAGTACCTGCTTATCAAAATGTTCCAGGAATATCAGCTCAAGATAATCAGCGAATAAAGCAGACTTTGGAAAAGTACGAAAACTACGAAGGCAGAAAGGTTGCTACATTTGATGCTGATGGGACTGTTATAGGTCAAGTTCCATACTATCTTGCAGATGAAGCTCTATTTGATTATGCGATTAATCACACTGGTAAAAAACTAGATTTGATAAAGGAAATGACTTCTACTTCAAATACATCCAAAGATTATCTTTCTCAAAGAGTAAACTACTTTTCTGGACTAACACCTCAAGAAGTTACTGAGTTGGGTAATAAAACTTTTAACAAATATTATAGAGATAAAATCTATTCGAATATCAAAGTGCTTATTCAAGATTTGAAGAGTTATGGTTTTGAAGTTTGGATTGTTAGTGCTTCACCAGAGCTTTTATACCAAGGATTTTTATCAGCAGAGTTAGATATACCAGTTACTCATATTATCGGAGTTAAATCTGTAGTTAGTAATGGAGTTATTACAAATAAAATAGTTTTGCCTATCTCGCAAGATGATGGAAAGGTAGATGCTATAGAAATTATCATAAAAGCTAAGCCTATTTTGGCGGCAGGTAATAGTACTAGTGATGTGGAAATGCTTAACTATAGTAGTGCTTTAAAAGTTATAGTAAATCCTAATAGTAGTAAAAAAGTGGATTATCTTGGTAGTAAAACATTAAAAGAATATGCTAAAAGTCAAAGCTGGGTAATCGCAAAAGCTAATGATACTATTGATGTTGCGGACTATAAAAGTATGGCAAGCTATAAGTTTCATGTTAAGCAAAATGATATAAATGTTGTAACAACAGATAGCTAAGTAATTGTTGTAACAACAGATAGCTAAGTAATTGTTGAAACTTATGTTGTTGGGAGCTTTGTTTTCTAAATAAAAAAACTCTTCTAAAATATTTGTTTTTCTTTTATATTAGAGCCTATGCTATTTCAAACTTGTATATTATGAACAAAACGATTGTTTTTAGTGTTGGTGTTTTTTTATCATTTATTAGTTATGCTGAAAAAATACCACTGTATATTTCAGCCGACCTAACTCCTCAATCTAGGGAGTTACTTGAAAAAGAAGTAGGGCAGTTACAATTTTCTAATTCAGGGTTGAAAAAAAATGATTATTTAGATCATACAACCATAACATATGCTCCAAATAAAACTATCTTTGCTAAATATGAAAAGTTAGCGCCAGCTGAAGATAAAATGACTATCAAACCATACAAGCTATGTTGGTCGAAAAATTTTGGTGTCGAGGCTGCTTTAGTTTACTTATATAATTCAAAAGGCGAAAAAATTCCTTCCACAAATAAGTATCAGCACATAACGATTGCAACAAATGGCAAGCCTCCTGTTGCAAGTAATTATCTTTTTGAAAAAGCAGAAGAAAATAATAATGATAGTGATAAAGTTACGGATCTTGAATGCAAAAAATTATCAAGCATATCTTTAGAAGCTATAAGCACTTATCACTATGCTTAAAATATTGCTATAATGTTTATTATAATTATATTTGTTAGAGGTTGAACAGTGTGAATAGTAAACTTTCTAGTGCTAAAATAATGTTACTCGGTTCAGGAGAGCTTGGCAAAGAGTTTATCATAGCTGCTCAAAGGCTAGGAATTTCAACTATTGCAGTTGATAGATACGAAGATGCTCCTGCAATGCAAGTAGCCCATCAAAGCTTCACTATAGATATGCAAGATGCAATACAGCTTGAAAACCTAATAAAGCAACAGCAACCCACACACATAGTCCCAGAGATAGAAGCCATAAATACAGATGTATTAGTTAAGCTAGAAAAAGAGGGCTTTAATGTAATACCTTGTGCAATGGCTACAAAGCTAACCATGGACAGACAAGGCATAAGACAACTTGCATCAGAAGAGCTAGGTTTAGCTACATCAAAGTTTAGATTTGCATCGACAAAAGATGAGTATTTCAAAGCTGTAGAAGAAGTGAAGCTACCATTTGTGGTAAAACCAGTGATGAGTTCATCAGGTAAAGGGCAGTCTATAGTAAAAGATTGTGCAAGTGTAGAAAATGCTTGGGAATATGCTCATAGTGCAGCACGGGGCAATACTAAAAGCGTAATCGTTGAGCAGTTTATTGATTTTGATTATGAGATTACTCTTCTTACAGTCAGACATAAGGCAGGTACAAGCTTTTGTGAACCTATAGGTCACACTCAGGAAGATGGAGATTATAGAGTATCATGGCAGCCTCAAGCTATGTCACAAGGAGCTATTGAAGAGGCTCAGCATATAGCGACTAAAGTAACAGAAGCCTTGGGCGGTTTTGGAGTTTTTGGTGTTGAGCTTTTCATAAGAGGGGAAGAGGTGTTTTTTAATGAAGTATCTCCACGCCCACATGATACCGGTATGGTAACGTTGACGTCACAAAATATTAATGAGTTTGAATTACATCTAAGAGCGATACTTGGGCTACCTATTCCTAAAGTTGAGCTTTTAGCACCATCAGCATCCGCAGCTATTCTTTTAGAAGGAGATACTTCGAACCCTCAGGTAGAAGGTGTCGAAGAAGCATTAAAAGTAGACAATACGGAAGTTAGGCTTTTTGGTAAAAAAGAGATTCATGGTAAACGCAGGATGGGAGTAATTTTATCAAAGGCTAGTAGTATTGATGCTGCTATTTTACAATCTAAAGAGGCTTTATCTAAAATTGGTCTGGTATAAGTTCTGCGTCTTAATAGCTTTAAATTTATTTATTTCTCTTTTTCTTTTCTTTTATTTGTTTTTTTGATAGTATTATCGTCTAATGCTATTTTTGCACATGGCCTATGCTATGCGTAGCGTTATAAATTTAATTAAAAACTGATAATAAAAACGGAGAATAATAACTAATGGCAACTATAAATCAGTTGGTGAACAACCCTCGTAAGAGATCGGTTGTTAAATCTAAGGTTCCTGCGTTGAAGGCGTGTCCTCAAAGAAGAGGTGTTTGTACGAGAGTTTATACAACTACTCCAAAAAAGCCCAACTCAGCTCTTAGAAAAGTGGCTCGTGTAAGATTAACGAGTGGCTTTGAAGTAACAAGTTATATTGGTGGTGAAGGCCATAACCTACAAGAGCACAGTGTTGTGCTTATTCGTGGTGGAAGGGTTAAAGATTTGCCAGGTGTGCGTTACCACATCGTTAGGGGTGCTTTAGATACTTCTGGTGTTAATGATCGTAAGCACGGCCGTTCTAAGTACGGAACTAAGCGTCCTAAGTCGTAGTTTGTGTTTAAAATTTTTTAATATAAGAAGGTGTATTAATGTCAAGAAGAAATAGAGCTCCTAAAAGAGATATCCTACCTGATCCTAAGTATAAAAGTCAGGTTGTTGCCAAGTTCGTTAACCATATTATGCTAGATGGTAAAAAATCAGTAGCTGAAAAAATTGTTTATGGTGCGTTTGATAGAATTAAAGCTAAAGATGCTTCATTAAATGAAGTTGAAGTTTTTGAGACTGCTTTAGAAAGCATAAGTCCGCATGTTGAGGTTAAATCTCGTCGTGTTGGTGGTGCTACTTATCAAGTACCTGTAGAGGTTAGACCTGAGCGTCGTCAAACTCTAGGTATGAGATGGATCATAGATGCTGCGCGTAAGCGTAAAGAAAACACTATGGGTGATAGACTAGCTGCTGAACTTATGGAAGCTGTTGAAGGTAGAGGGTCTGCTGTTAAGAAGAGAGAAGATACTCATAAAATGGCAGAGGCTAACAAAGCTTTTGCTCACTTTAGATGGTAATTAGGGAGAAATTATAGTGTCTCGTACAACGGTTTTAGAAAAATATAGAAACATTGGTATCTGTGCCCATGTAGATGCAGGTAAAACTACTACTACAGAGCGTATCTTGTTTTACACAGGTCTTTCTCATAAAATTGGTGAGGTTCATGATGGTGCTGCTACTATGGACTGGATGGAGCAAGAGCAAGAAAGAGGTATTACAATTACTTCAGCTGCTACTACTACATTCTGGTCTGGTATGGATCAGCAGTTTCCTGAGCATCGTATCAACATTATTGATACTCCAGGTCACGTTGACTTTACTATTGAAGTAGAGCGTTCACTTCGTGTGCTTGACGGTGCAGTGGTAGTGTTTTGTGGTTCATCTGGTGTTGAGCCTCAGTCAGAGACTGTATGGCGCCAAGCTAATCGTTATGGTGTGCCAAGAATCGTATTTGTAAACAAAATGGATAGGTCTGGTGCGGATTTTGAAAGAGTTGTTGATCAGATCAAAACTCGTTTAAAAGCAACGGTTGTTCCTGTTCAGTTAAACATCGGCGCTGAAGAAGATTTCAAGGGCGTTGTTGATCTTATTAAGATGAAAGCTATCATGTGGAATGAGGAAGACAAGGGTCTTACTTATGATCTTGTTGAAATCCCTGCTGAACTTCAAGATAGAGCTGAAGAGCTTCGCATGGAAATGATTGAAGCTGCCGCTGAAGCAAATGAAGAAATGATGGAAAAGTATCTTGAAGGCGAAGAGCTTACAGAGGATGAAATTCATGAAGGTTTGCGTCAGCGTGTGATCAATAATGAAATCGTTCTTGCTTTCTGTGGTTCTGCGTTTAAGAATAAAGGTGTTCAGGCTGTACTTGATGGTGTTATCCGTTATTTACCTGCTCCAAACCAAGTTCCTGCAATTAACTGTGAAACTGAAGATGGTGAGCCAGCTTCAAGAAAATCTTCTGATGATGAGCCGTTCTCAGCTTTAGCATTTAAGTTAGCAACAGACCCGTTTGTTGGTAACCTTACTTTTGTGAGGGTGTACTCGGGTGTGATTAAGTCTGGTGATGCTGTTTATAACTCTGTTAAGGGTAAGAAAGAGCGTATTGGTCGTATTGTTCAGATGCATGCTAACAAGCGTGAAGAGATCAAAGAAATTCGTGCTGGTGATATAGCTGCGTGTATCGGTCTCAAGTCAGTAACTACGGGTGATACCTTATGTGATCCTGATAAGACTGTAATTCTTGAGAGAATGGAGTTCCCTGAGCCGGTAATATCTGTTGCGGTTGAGCCTAAAACAAAGGCTGACCAAGAGAAAATGGGTATTGCTTTAGGTAAACTTGCTGCGGAAGATCCATCTTTCAGAGTTAAAACTGATGAAGAGTCTGGTCAAACAATTATTTCAGGAATGGGTGAGTTACACTTAGATATTCTTGTTGATCGTATGAAGCGTGAGTTTAAAGTGGAGGCTAATGTTGGTAATCCGCAGGTAGCATACAGGGAAACTATTCGTGCAAATGTTGATCAAGAATCTAAGTTTGTTCGTCAGTCTGGTGGTCGCGGTCAGTACGGACATGTATATGTTAAGTTTGAGCCATTATCAGCTAAAAATGAAGATGGTACTGATAAGGTATTTGAATTCGTCGATGAAATTGTTGGTGGTGTGATCCCTAAAGAATACATTGGCTCAGTTTCAAAAGGTATTGAAGAGCAAATGACTAATGGTGTTTTAGCTGGATACCCAATGATTGGTGTAAAAGCTACTCTATATGATGGTTCATTCCATGATGTAGATTCATCTGAAATGGCGTTTAAAATTGCTGGATCAATGGCGATCAAAGAGGGTGCTAAAAAAGCAAATGCTTGCATTCTTGAGCCTGTGATGAAAGTTGAAGTTGTAACACCAGAGGACTATCTTGGTGATGTTATGGGTGACCTTAACAGAAGAAGAGGTATTATTGAGGGTATGGATGAAAATCCAAGTGGTAGAGTGATTAATGCTTTAGTACCATTGGCTGAAATGTTTGGTTACGCAACTAATGTGCGTTCAATGAGCCAAGGTAGAGCATCATTCTCTATGGAGTTTAGCAAGTATGCTGAAGTTCCAAACAATATCGCTGAAGATATCATCAAATCTCGTAACTCATAATTAGAAGGATAAAAATAAAATGGCTATAAATAATCAAAGAATCAGAATAAGATTAAAAGCCTTTGATCATAAGCTTATTGATGTTTCTACTCAAGAAATTGTTGATACTGCTAAGAAAACAGGCGCACAAGTTAAGGGTCCAATCCCTTTACCAGTTCGCAAAGAGAGATTTACAATACTTATCTCTCCTCATGTGAACAAGAAAGCAAGAGATCAATATGAGATCAGAACTCACAAGAGATTGATCGATATAGTTGAACCTACAGATAAAACTGTAGATGCTCTTATGAAGCTAGATTTAGCATCAGGTGTTGATGTTCAGATCAGTTTAAGCTAATATATACGCTACGCTTTTGAATTTCGGTTCAAAAATGTAGCTATTAGGTCTCTATGGTCAATCGTAATCATAGGGTTAATATAATAATAATAGAGGATTAAATAATGTCTTTAGGATTAGTTGGTCGCAAATGTGGTATGACTCGTGTATTTACCAAAGAAGGCGTATCTATTCCTGTAACAGTTGTTCAAGTTGAGGCTAATAAAGTTACTCAAGTTAAAACTTCTGAGACAGATGGGTATAGTGCTATTCAGGTAACTACTGGTTTTAAAAAGCGTTCTAATGTAAGTAAGCCTACAGCTGGTCATTTCGCGAAAGCAAGTGTTGAGCCAGGTAGAGGCTTATGGGAGTTTACTATCGAAGCAGGTCATGAGTACGAAGTAGGTTCATCTATAGATGCAACTATGTTCGAAGCTGGCCAGAAGGTCGATGTAAGAGGTGTGTCAAAAGGTAAAGGTTTCCAAGGTGGCGTTAAGCGTCATAACTTTGCTATGCAAGATGCAACTCATGGTAACTCTGTTTCTCATAGAGCACACGGTTCAACGGGTCAAAACCAGACTCCGGGCCGTGTATTCAAAGGCAAGAAGATGGCTGGACATATGGGTAGCGAAAACGTTACTATTCAGTCTCTTGAAGTTGTGAGAGTAGACGCAGAAAATGGTTTATTGCTTTTGAGAGGTGGTATTCCAGGTTCAGTTGGTGGTGATATAATCGTTTCACCAGCAGTAAAGAGCTAGTAGATTAAATATTAATATACCGGAGAGTTATTGTGGACTTAAATATTAAATCATTAACTGGTAATGAAGCTGGTTCAGTAGCTGTTGCAGATGCTATTTTTGCAACTGACTACAATGAATCGCTTATTCACCAGGTTGTAGTTGCCTATATGGCAGGTGCTCGTCAAGGAACTAAAGCGCAAAAAACTAGATCAGAAGTATCTGGTGGCGGTGCAAAGCCTTGGAGACAGAAAGGTACAGGTAGAGCAAGAGCTGGTACAATCCGTTCGCCTATCTTTAGAAAAGGTGGTGTTACTTTCGCTGCTAAGCCAAAGAGCTATAAGCAAAAAGTAAATCGCAAAATGTATTCAACAGCTGTGAAGTCTATTTTATCTGAGCTAATAAGATCGGGTAGAATGAGCATAGTTGAAGAGTTGAAATTAGAAACTCCTAAAACAAAAGAATTCAAAGCAATTGTAGATTCTATGAATGTTAAAGATGTTGTGTTTGTTACTGGTGTTGAAGAGTTTACTGAAAATTTATATCTTTCATCTAGAAACCTTAAAAATGTAGCAGTATGTGATTCTGTGGAAATAAATCCTGTTTCTCTAATTTGCTTCGAAAATGTAGTTGTTACTAAGAAGGCTATAAAAGAAATAGAGGAGAAATTAGTATGAGTTCTCAAGAAAGATTGCTGAAAACTGTAATTAGACCTCATGTATCTGATAAGACTTATGGCTTGTCTGATGCTAATTCTACTATAGTATTTCAAGTTGCAAGAGATGCGACTAAGCTTGAAATAAAAGATTCAGTTGAGCAGCTATTTGAAGTTAAAGTTGAGTCAGTGAATGTTCTTAATGTTAAGGGTAAGGCTCGTAAGTTCGGTCGTACTCAAGGTAGAACAAAGGCTTGGAAAAAAGCTTATGTTAGACTAGCAGAAGGTCACGATATCAACTTTGTTGGTGCAGAGTAATTTAAGGAAGGTTTAAATAGTCATGATTGAAATTAAAAAAGCCAAACCTACTTCACCTGGCCGCCGTCATGTAGTAAGTGTAAAAAACACTGAATTACACACTGGTAAGCCTTTCAAAGGTCTAGTAGATACAAAAAACAAGAAAGCTGGTAGAAATAATACTGGTAGAATTACTGTTCGTCACCACGGTGGTGGACATAAGCAGCATTATCGTGTTGTCGATTTCAAAAGAAACAAAGATGATATCGTAGCTAAGGTTGAGAGAATCGAGTACGATCCTAACCGTAGTGCAAATATCGCTTTAGTTCTTTATGCTGATGGTGAAAGAAGATATATAATTGCACCAAAAGGTTTAACTAAGGATATGTCTATAGTTTCTGGTGAGAAAGTAGATGTAGCAGCTGGTAACTGTATGCCACTTAGAAATATTCCTCTAGGTACTGTGATTCATAATATCGAAATGAAGCCTAAAAAAGGTGCTCAAATGATCAGAAGTGCTGGAACTTTTGCTCAATTGGTTGGAAAAGATAATGCTTATGCAATTATCCGTTTAAGATCAGGTGAGATGAGAAGAATTCTTCTTGATTGTAGAGCTGTTATCGGTGTTGTTTCAAACTCTGAGCATAACTTAAAATCTTTAGGTAAAGCTGGTGCTAATCGTTGGAGAGGCATTAGACCTACTGTTAGAGGTGTTGCGATGAACCCGGTAGATCACCCTCATGGTGGTGGTGAAGGTCGTACTTCTGGTGGTAGACATCCTGTGAGTCCATGGGGTATGCCTACTAAAGGTTATAAGACGCGTAGTAATAAGCGCTCTAATAAGTTAATTGTTCAAAAACGTAAGTAATTAGGGAGAAGGTTGTGCCTCGTTCATTAAAAAAAGGACCTTTTGTAGATCATCATCTTTTAAAGAAGGTTTTTGAAGCGCAAGAAAATAATTCTAAAAAGCCGATTAAAACATGGTCTAGAAGATCATTAATCGTGCCAGATATGTTAGGTTTAACTATAGCTGTACACAACGGTCAGCAACATGTACCTGTACTTATGACTGAAGAAATGGTAGGTCATAAGTTGGGTGAGTTTGCTGTTACGCGTAATTATCGTGGCCATGCAGCTGATAAAAAAGCTAAGAAGAAATAGTTGAGGTAATTATGGAAGTACAAGCTAAATTAAAATTTGCAAGAATCTCACCTCAAAAGTGTAGGTTAGTTGCTGATCAAATCAGAGGACTACCTGTAGAGAAAGCTATCAATCTTTTGACATTCAGTAACAAAAAAGCTGCTGTGCTAATTAAGGAAGTTCTTAATTCAGCTATAGCTAATGCTGAGCATAATGACGGTATGGATGTTGATGCGTTATTCGTGTCTACTACATTTGTTGATGCTGGGCCTACAATGAAGCGTTTTGAAGCTAGAGCAAAAGGTCGTGGTAATCGTATTTTAAAAAGAACTTCACATATTACTGTGAAAGTTGCTGAGAAAAACTAAGAGGTATAGTAAAAATGGGTCAAAAAGTAAATCCTAATGGTATTCGCTTAGGCATTATAAGAGACTGGCGTTCAACTTGGTATGCTGACTCTTCTAGCTATGCTACTAACCTTAATGAAGATATTAAGGTAAGAGAGTTTTTGCACAAAAAACTTGCAGCTGCATCAGTTAGTAAGGTTCAGATAGAAAGACCAGCTCAAAATGCTAAAATCACAATTCACACTGCTAGACCAGGTATTGTTATTGGTAAGAAGGGTGAAGACGTTGAGAAGCTTCGTAATGAAGTTTCAAAAATGATGGGAATTCCTGTTCAAATAAATATTGAAGAAATTCGTAAGCCTGAAATAGATGCTAGATTAGTAGCTGATAGTGTTGCACAACAATTAGAAAAGCGTGTAATGTTCAGAAGAGCTATGAAGAAAGCTATGCAAGGTGCTATGAAGTCTGGAGCTAAAGGTATTAAGATCATGGTTAGTGGTCGTTTAGGTGGAGCTGAGATTGCTCGTTCTGAATGGGCTAGAGATGGTCGTGTACCACTTCAAACTTTTAGAGCGGATGTTGATTATTCTACAGCTTCAGCTTTAACAACTTACGGTATTATTGGTGTTAAAGTTTGGATCTATAAGGGTGAGATTCTTCCTGGTCAATTAGATCAGAAGAAAAATAACAATAGAAAAGGAGCGAGATAATGTTACAGCCTAAGCGTACAAAGTTTCGTAAACAGCATAAGATGCGTAACAGAGGCTTGGCTCACAGAGGAAATAAAGTAGACTTTGGTGAGTTCGGTCTTCAGTCAACATCTAGAGGTAGAATTACTGCTCGTCAAATCGAAGCAGGAAGAAGAGCTATTAACCGTCATGTTAAGCGTGGTGGTAAGGTTTGGATCAGAATTTTTCCAGACAAGCCTATTACTAAGAAACCTCTTGAAGTTCGTATGGGTAAAGGTAAAGGTTCGGTTGAGTATTGGGTTGCTCAAATTCAACCAGGTCGTGTACTATATGAAATAACTGGTGTTAAAGAAGAGCTAGCACGTGAAGCTTTCCAGAGAGCTGCTGCTAAGCTACCAGTATCAACAACTTTTGTTGAAAAGCAGGTGATGTAAATGAAAAGAAAAGATACTTTAAAAGATTTTAGAGAAAAAAGTATTGACCAATTGCAGGAAGCGAAAATTGAGTTATTGCAACAATTATTTTCTCTTCGTATGCAAAAGGGTACTGGGCAATTAAAAAAGAACCACTTATTTAAAAGTGCGAAAAGAGACATTGCTCGTATAAATACAATAATAGCAGAAAGTAAAGGTGCCTAGAAATGAGCGATAAAATTAGACTAATTGAAGGTAAAGTTTCTAGCGACGCTATGGATAAAACTGTAGTTGTAAAAGCAGAAAGACAGGTAAAGCATCCTTTATACGGAAAGTTTATCAAAAAAACTACTAAGTATTATGTTCATGATGAGAAGAATGAATGTAAGTCTGGCGATGTGATTAAGTTCAAAGAAACTAAGCCTTACTCAAAAACTAAAAAGTGGTGTTTAGTAGATATCGTTAATAGAGAAAAATAATAAATTTGATTTTATTTTTGTTTATTGGTATATTTATCAGACTGTAAATTTAGTGTTTACAGTCTTATATGAAATAAATAAGGGTTATTTGTATGATTCAGATGCAAACTGAACTTTCTGTTGCTGATAATAGTGGCGCTAAGAGAGTTGAATGTATTAAAGTTTTAGGTGGTTCACATCGCAGATATGCATCTATTGGTGATGTAATTAAAGTAACTGTGAAAGAAGCTGCACCTAGAGGTAAAGCTAAGAAGGGATCTGTTTACGATGCTGTAGTTGTAAGAACTGCTAAAGGTGTTCGTAGAGGAGATGGTTCTAAGGTTCGTTTTGACGGCAATGCTGCTGTGCTTTTAAATGCTAACGGCCAACCAATGGGAACTCGTATCTTCGGTCCAGTAACAAGAGAGCTTCGTACTGAGAAGTTCATGAAAATTGTTTCTTTAGCTCCAGAAGTATTATAGTTATTTATTGAGGTTTAGATAAATGAATAGATTAAAAAAAGGCGATGATGTAATTATAGTCGCTGGAAAAGACAAAGGTCGCAGAGGCGTAGTTAAATCTTTCGCTAAAGGCGGTTCTTTAGTTCTTGTTGAAGGTATTAATATTGTTAAAAAACATGTTAAGCCTAATCCAAACGCTGGTGTTGAAGGTGGAGTTGTTGAGAAAGAGCTTCCATTAAATGCATCTAATGTAGCTATTTTTAATCCTTCTACAGAGAAAGCTGATAGATTGGGTTATAAATTTGTTGATGAGAAAAAAGTTCGCTACTTTAAATCTAATGGCGAGCTTGTAGACTTATAGGACTTGAGTTTAATATGGCAAGATTAAAAGATCATTATCAATCTGAGCTTATTTCTAAGTTAAAGGAAGAGCTTAAATTAGATAATATAATGGAAGTGCCGCGTATTGAGAAGATTACTCTTAATATGGGTGTTGGTGATGCTGCAAAAGACAAAAAAGTTATGACTTTTGCTGTAAATGATTTGACTGCAATTGCTGGTCAAAAGCCAGTTGTTACTAAGTCTAAAAAATCTATTGCGGGTTTCAAAATCCGTGATGGTTGGCCTATAGGCGCTAAAGTCACTTTGCGTGGCGAGCGTATGTATGAGTTTTTAGATAGACTAGTAACAATTGCTATTCCTAGAATTAGAGATTTTAGGGGTCTAAGCCCTAAATCTTTTGATGGTAGAGGTAATTATAGTTTAGGTATGAAAGAGCAAATTTCTTTCCCTGAAGTTGATTACGATAAGATCGATACTATCAGAGGTTTAGATATTACGATAACTACTACTGCTAAAAATGATGATCAGGGAAGAGCTTTGCTTAAAGCTTTTGGTTTCCCTTTGAAATCTTAATTTGTTGAGGTTCTAAATGGCAAAGAAAGGAATGATTCAGCGCGAATTGAAAAGAGAAAAACTAGTAGCTAAATACGCTCAAAAAAGAGCTGAGCTAAAAGCTATTATTCTTGATGTAAATTCTACTGAAGAACAAGTATGGGAAGCTAATATCAAGCTGCAAAAACTACCAGTAAACTCTTCAGCATCTCGTGTGCAAAGAAGATGTAAAGTTACAGGTAGACCACACGCTGTATACAGAAAGTTTGGCTTATGCCGTAATAAACTTAGAGAGTATGCAATGGCAGGTGATGTTCCTGGTTTGAAAAAAGCTAGTTGGTAATAAGGAATTTAAGTTATGAGTATGCAAGATCCTATAGCGGATATGTTTACAAGAGTGAGAAACGGTCTTTCTGCACAGAAGGAAGTGGTTTCTATTCCTTTTTCAAAAATGAAAATGGAAATTGCAAACTTTTTGGTAAATGAAGGTTATGTTGCTGGTTGTGCTAAAGGCACACAAGCTTCAGGTCATCCTTCAATTGAAGTTCAGCTGAAATATCACGCAGGTGCTCCAGTAATCGAAATGATTAAAAGAGTATCAAGACCAAGTTTGAGAATTTATAAGTCTCACGAAGATCTACCTAAAGTATATGGTGGTTTTGGTGTTGCTATGATTTCTACATCAAAAGGTCTAGTTAGTGATAGAAAGGCTAGAGAGCTTGGTGTTGGTGGCGAAATTATTGGCTATGTAGCTTAAGTTTGGAGGATATAATATGTCAAGAATAGGTAAAAAACCTGTTGCTATTCCAAGCGGTGTTACAATTAGTATAGCTGCTGGTAATGCTGTTGAAGTTAAAGGAGCTAAAGCGACTTTAAATAAAACTTTCTCAAGAGATGTAACATTTAATGTTGCTGAGAATGAAGCTACTATCACACCTAATAACAACAGTAAAAATGCTGTTGCTCAATCAGGTACTGCAAGAGCTATATTAAATAATATGGTTGAAGGTGTTAGTAAAGGTTTTGAGAAAAAGCTTAAAATTATTGGTGTTGGTTATCGTGCGAAAGCTCAAGGTACTGACTTAAACCTAACTTTAGGTTTTTCACACCCTGTAGTTTATAGTCTTCCTCAAGGTATAACTGCTGAAACTCCAACTCCTACAGAAATCGTACTGAAAGGTGCTGATAAGGAAGTTTTAGGTAAAGTAGCTGCTGAGATAAGAGATTATAGAAAACCTGAACCTTATAAAGGTAAAGGTGTGCGTTACGAAGACGAATACGTAGCTAAAAAAGAAGCTAAGAAGAAGTAAAGGATAGTATTATTATGAATAAGAAAACTTCTCGTTTAAGTCGTAGCAAGCGTACTAGAATTAAACTTAGAGAGCTAGGTCATGAAAGACTTTGCGTATATAGAACACCAAAGCATATTTATGCTCAGGTGATCTCTGGTGATGGTTCTACTGTATTAGCTGCTGCATCTACTGTAGAAAAAGATATCAAAGAAAAGTGCAAATATACTGGTAATGTTCAATCAGCAACTGTTGTTGGTGAAGCTATTGCTAAAATTTGTAAAGACAAAGGTATCGAGAAAGTTGCTTTTGATAGATCTGGGTTTAAATATCATGGTCGTGTAAAAGCATTGGCTGACTCTGCTAGAGAGCACGGCTTACAGTTTTAATAAATAAATATGGTGATTATTCATTATGTCTAATGAAGTAAAAAAGAACGATGAGCTAATTGAAAAATTAGTTAGTGTCAAAAGACACTCTAAGACAGTTAAAGGCGGCAGAATCATGAGCTTTGCAGCACTAACTGTTGTGGGTGACGGTAAAGGCAAAGTAGGAATAGGCAGAGGTAAGTCGAGAGAAGTACCTGTTGCTATCCAAAAAGCTATGGAAGACGCTAAAAGAAACATGGTATCAGTAAACTTAAATAATGATACGTTATGGTACTCTACTATGTCTAACCACGGAGCTTCTAAGGTTTATATGCAACCTGCTTCTGCTGGTACAGGTATTATTGCTGGTGGTGCTATGCGTTCAGTTTTTGAAGTTGTTGGTGTACACAACGTATTAGCAAAAACATACGGATCAACAAATCCGGTGAATGTTGTAAGAGCTACTATTGCTGGCTTAGCTAAAATTAATTCACCAGAACAGATGGCTGATAAAAGAGGCCTATCTGTTGAAGATATTCAGGGGTAATTGATTATGAGTGAAGCTAAAACATTTAAAGTTACTTTAGTAAAAAGCTTAATTGGCCGTAAGCAAAACCACATAGCATCTGCTAGAGGTCTTGGCTTAAGAAAAATAAACCACACAGTAGAAGTAGTTGATACTCCTGAGAATCGTGGAATGGCTAATAAAATATATTACATGGTTAAAATAGAGGGGTAGTATAATGAAATTAAATACAATCGCTCCTGCTGCTGGCTCAAAAAGCGCGCCTAAAAGACTTGGTCGTGGTATCGGAAGTGGCTTCGGCAAAACTTCTGGTAAAGGACACAAAGGTCAAAAAGCTCGTTCAGGTGGCTATCATAAGGTAGGTTTTGAAGGTGGTCAAATGCCTTTGCAAAGAAGATTACCAAAATTTGGTTTTACTTCACCAACTAAAAGATTTGCAGCTGAAGTTAGGCTACATGAATTAAATAATGTAGATGCTGATGTTGTAACAATTGATGTGCTTAAAGATCTTGGTCTTATAAGAAAAGATATCAAATCAGTTAAAGTAATAGCTTCTGGTGAAATCACTAAAGCTGTTAGCCTTCAGGGTATAGCTTGCACAAAAGGTGCAAAAGAAGCTATCGAAAAAGCTGGTGGTAAAATAGAAGAGTAAGATCAACGATATGTCTAAGTTTAATGGTGCTCAAGGTACAGGAGAATTAAGGTCTCGATTAATTTTTGTAGTTATCGCGATACTTGTGTTTAGGTTGGGAGTATATATTCCTATACCAAATATAGATCCTACAAAGCTAGTTGAAATTATATCAAAACAAAGTTCATCAGGCACAGGTGGTTTGATGAGCATGTTTAATATGTTCTCTGGTGGTGCTCTTACTCAAATGAGTATATTTGCCCTTGGTGTGATGCCATATATTTCTGCCTCAATTATATTTCAAATGCTGTCAGCAGTTTATCCGAAATTTATTGAGTTAAAGAAAGAGGGTGAATCTGGTCAAAAGAAAATCACTCAATATACTAGATATTTGACACTTGCTCTATCATTGGTTCAGTCATTAGGTATAGTGGCGTTCGTATTGCATCAAGATGGTTTGGTTACTACAAATAATATGGGTTTATTTTACCTTACTACTGTAGTATCTGTAACAACAGGAAGTATGTTTTTGATGTGGCTAGGTGAGCAAATCAGTGAAAGAGGTGTAGGAAACGGTATTTCACTACTAATCTTCTCTGGTATTGTTGCAAACCTTCCATTTGAAATTTCAAATACTTTATCTCAAGCTAATCAACATGTGATTTCGTATCTGTCTGTTTGGGTTCTTTTAATATTATTATTGTTGGTTATAGCATTTGTAGTATTTATGGAAAGTGCTCAAAGAAAGATTACTGTTAATTATGCGAAAAGACAGCAGGGCAGAAAAATGTATGCTGCGCAGACTAGTCATCTTCCATTGAAGCTTAACATGGCCGGTGTAATTCCAGCGATTTTTGCTTCTTCGATTTTGATGGTTCCTGGTGTGTTATTCGGCTGGTTATCAAGCTACGGTTCATTAAACTGGATGGCAGATGTATCAGAAATGTTACAGCCAGGTAGTATTCTTTATACAGTTGTATTTGCTGCTACGATTATATTCTTTTGTTTCTTCTACACTTCTTTAGTATTTAATCCTAAAGAAACGGCAGATAATCTTAAGAAATCTGGTGCTTATATTTCTGGTGTAAGACCTGGCGAGCAAACTGCTAAATATATTGATGCAGTAATGACTAGATTAACTTTAGTTGGATCTTTATACATCACAGCTATATGTTTGTTACCAATATTTGTAGTGAAATTCTTCGCAAGTGGGCTTTCATTCACTTTTGGTGGAACATCTTTACTAATCGTAGTTGTGGTTATGATGGACTTTATGGCTCAAGTAAGATCACATATGATGTCTACTCAATATGATTCGCTTCTTAAAAAAGCAAATCTTAATGGCAAGAGACAATAAATAATTTTTGGAGAAATATAATGAAAGTTAGAGCTTCAGTTAAAAAAATGTGTAGAAACTGTAAAGTTATTAAGCGTAACAGAGTTGTTCGCGTAATATGTACAGACCCTAGACATAAGCAAAGACAAGGTTAATAAGTCTGGCTTTATAAATAAAGCTTGATTATTTGTTATTAAAAAGTTATTCTAGCAAGTTACAAATTGCTAAATAGCACTAAAAATAAGAATAATAATTATTAGGAGTGAATAAATGGCTCGTATAGCTGGTGTTAATATACCTGTTCATAAACATGCGGTAATTGGATTAACTTCAATTTATGGTATAGGTAAAACTAGAGCAATTCAAATTTGCGAAAACTGCAAAGTTGATCAATCTGTTAAAATTAAAGATTTAACAGAAGCACAAGTTGAAAGCTTAAGAACAGAGGTTGCTAAGTATACTGTTGAAGGTGACTTGCGTCGTAATGTCTCTATGGACATTAAAAGACTTATGGACTTAGGTTGTGTTAGAGGAAGAAGACATCGTCGTAGTCTTCCTGTAAGAGGACAGAGAACGAAGACAAATGCTCGTACTCGTAAGGGTCCAAGAAAGCCTATAAAGGCATAATATAATTATAACTATAACGAATTAAAGGTAGATTATATGGCTAAGTCTGTTAGATCATCAAAAAAGAAAGTAAAAAGAGTAGTTACTGATGCAGTAGCTCATATTTACTCTTCTTTTAATAACACTATAGTAACTATTACAGATAGACAAGGTAATGCGTTATCTTGGGCTACTTCTGGTGGTAGTGGCTTTAGAGGTTCAAGAAAAAGTACACCATTTGCAGCACAGATAGCTGCAGAAAGAGCAGTTGATGCTGCTTTAGAGTATGGTGTTAAGAATGTAGATGTTTTAGTGAAAGGACCAGGTTCAGGTAGAGATTCAGCAGTTAGAGCTTTAAATGCTAAAAATTTAAAAGTTACTAGCATCACTGATGTAACTCCATTACCGCATAATGGTTGTCGTCCTCCTAAAAAGCGTCGTGTATAATATTTAAAGGGAATTAATAATGGCTAGATATCTAGGACCTAAATGTAAGCTTGCTAGAAGAGAAGGTACAGACTTATTTTTAAAAAGTGGCGTAAAAGCTAACGATGAAAAGTGCAAAATGAATACTGCACCGGGTCAACATGGTGCAAGAAGAGCGCGCCTTTCTGACTATGGTTTACAGTTAAGAGAAAAGCAAAAAGTTCGTCGTATGTACGGTGTTTTAGAAAAGCAGTTTAAAAAGTACTACTTAGAAGCTAACAGAAGAAAAGGTAATACTGGTGCTACATTACTTGAGATTTTAGAATCAAGATTAGACAATGTTGTATACAGAATGGGTTTTGCTTCAACAAGAGCAGAAGCTAGACAGTTAGTTGTACATAAAGGCATAGTCGTAAATGGACATACTTGCAATGTACCTTCAGCTCAAATTAAAGCTGGTGATGTTGTGTCTGTTCGTGAGAAAGCTAAAAAGCAACTTAGAATACAAAATGCTGTTGAACTTGCTAAGCAAAGACAGGAACTTTCTTGGATTGATGTTAATACTGATTCATTAGAAGGTAACATGAAAGCTTCTCCAGATAGATCTGAATTATCTTCAGATATCAATGAACAATTAATTATTGAGCTTTACTCTAAGTAATAATTATTAAATTATTTCTTTTAGTTGCTTATTTATAGCCTTATCTCAAGGGGATTTTTTTAGTGAGTAATAATAATTCAAAAAAGGATTTTATACCTAATATTCAACTTACAGAAGAGTTGGGCGCTTTTGGTTATAAAGTACAACTTTCTCCAGTTGAAAAAGGTATGGCTCATATCCTTGGTAATTCAATTAGAAGAGTACTTCTTTCATCATTGCCTGGTGCATCTATTATCAAAGTAAACATTAAAGATGTTTTGCATGAGTATTCTGCATTAGAAGATGTTAAAGAAGATGTGGTTGAAATAGCTACAAATTTAAAAAAAGTAGCGATTAAACTAGATGACAATATTGAAAACGCTGAGTTAGAGTTGTCTGTTGATAAGTTGGGTGTTGTTACTGCTGGAGATTTTAAAACATCTACCGGTATAGAAATAGTAAACATTAACCAACCAATAGCTACACTAACAAGTAAAAGAGAATTTGCTCTAGTTGCAACTGTAGAAAAAGGAAGAAACATAGGTATTCTTTCTACTTTACCTACAAAGCTTGAGCAAATAGGCGACATTGCTGTAGATTCAGACTTTAATCCAATCAAAAGGGTTGCGTTTGAAGTTTTAGAAAACGGTGAAAGCGAAACCCTAGAACTTTTTGTTAAAACTAATGGAACTGTTGAACCTTTAGCAGCTGTGACTACAGCTCTAGAGTATTTTTGTGAGCAAGTATCTGTATTTGTATCACTTAAAGTTCCTAGTCAAGGTAGATCGGGGGATCCTTTAGCGGATTCTAATATTGACCCAATGTTACTAAAACCAATTGATGATTTAGAGCTTACTGTTAGATCTTCTAACTGTTTAAGAGCTGAAAATATCAAGTATCTTGGTGATTTGGTACAGTATTCTGAGTCACAGTTGATGAAAATACCTAATTTAGGTAAGAAATCTCTAACAGAGATTAAACAAATTTTAATAGACAACAGTTTAACTCTAGGTGTTCAAATAGAGAACTTTAGAGAACTTGTTGAAGGTAAATAATATATAGTAATCAAATAATATTAACTATAAAGGAGTTATTACTATGAGACATCGCATGAAAGGAAGAAAATTTGGTAGAACTAGTAGTCACAGAAAAGCTATGTTTAAAAACATGTCTGCTTCTTTGATTAACCATGAGCTAATCAAAACTACACTTCCAAAAGCAAAAGAACTTAGAACTATTGTTGAGCCATTAATCACATTAGCTAAGAGAGAATTCAAATTAAGAAATGAACTTGATGTAAACTCTAATGAGTTCAAAGCTCAATCAGTTGCATTAAGAAGACAAGCTTTCAATTTCTTAAGAAATAAAGCAGCAGTAACTAAGCTTTTTGAAGAGTTTGGTACTCGTTATGCTGAAAGAGCTGGTGGTTATACTAGAATCCTTAAGTGTGGTTTTAGATTTGGTGATAAAGCTCCTATGGCTTTCATCGAATTAATTGATCGTCCAGAAGTTGACGAAGCTGTTGAAGCTGAGTAATTCATAATAATATTCTAATACTGTTTTTCTTATATTTTCTCTCTTAAATCTTTGCTAAAATTAAGACTTATTATTTAACTAAATCTTAAATTATGAAGCAAAAAATCTATCAGTTTGTTATTATTATTCTAGTCATAATAAATTCAATGACATTAATTGCGCAAGTTGATTATGGGGATGTTGATTATTTAGATTATGTAAATACAACATTTTCAGTTGTTTTTTCAATCGAGTATCTTATTAGGTTGTTGTGCTCAAGAAAAAGATTAAGATTTATTTTTCAATTTTATAATATTGTTGATTTTATAGCTATATTTTTGCCGCTTATCTTAGGGTTATTTGGAGTTAGCTCACAAGAGCTTATAGTGCTTCGACTTCTGAGAGTCTTTAAAATTTTTCAAAATAGTTCCATTATGGATAGATTGATTAAAGTATTTAAAAAAATCTATCTTGAGTTATTAGTCTCTTACTGTTTGATTTTTGTTATTTTAATCATCTCATGTGTGATGATGTACTATGCTGAGCATGAAGCCCAACCACAGGTCTTTTCGACTATATCTAATACGCTTTGGTGGGGAGTTACTACTCTTACAACAGTGGGTTATGGAGATATGTATCCAGTAACATTACTTGGGAGAATTATTGCAACGCTGCTTTCAATGTTGGGCATAGGAGTCTTTGCGATTCCTAGTGGTTTAATTGGAGCATCATTTATCGATGAGATGAGAGAGGAACGAGAGCTAAAACTTAACGAAAAAAAAGCTAATTCTATTGGCGATTAGTCTTATAGATGTTTTCATTAGAGAAATATTTCAACATTTTGTCATTAGCGATATTTTCAGTATATCTGATTGGATTAATATCAATGCCGCCTCTACGCGTGTATAAACACTGTACAAGTAGTTCCTGTGGCTCAAACTTTGTGTATATGTTATGATATATGCTTTCACAGATTTCTTCATGAAAATGCTGCTCTTTGCGCATGCTAACAATATATTTAAGTAAGCTTTCTTCTGTTGGCAAATTTTTTCCTTTTATGTGGATGTATACATCGCCCCAGTCAGGTTGATTGGTTACTCTACAGTTAGATCTTAAAAGAGCAGAGTGAACTCTTAAGGTTTGAGCTTCTTTAAGGTATTTAACCATTAGAGAGAGATCTGTGTTTGGTTCGATTTCAATATCTAGCTCATCAATGTTCTTGAAATCACTATGAGAAATAGGAGTTTCTATAAGGTTTACTATGTTAGCATTGTAAATCTTTACTTTGATATTTTTCTCATCAATTTTTAATTGTAAGTCTTTAGTGATGATCTTTTCAAGCTCAGGAATAAGATCCTCTTTTGTTATTCCTTTTAGTTTGCAAAGATTAAAAGAGTTTAGATATAATTTTAAACTCTTTGATTCTACGATATTTGTGGAGTTTGCAGGAAAGAATATTTTCATAATACCCACAAATGGTTTACCTTTAGCATTCATTGTAGATAGCTCGTAGCAGTTCCATACATCAAAGCCTTTGAATAAGTTTTGATCTATACCATGAGACTCTCTATTAAGACTTCTTGGTATTGCTACCAATAAAGAATTATCTATGTTCTCAGGAGCGATATAGCTTGCCATTTTGTTGTTTAAACTATCTTTTCCTAAGAATTTAGCAGCGATTTCATTAGTGTTTTTCATATCTTTAATTTTTAGCTTTAATTTGATTATGTGAAATTATACATTGAGGTTTGTAGAGAGAAAATATAATAATGAAATTTTATTGTAAGAAGAATTTGTAGAATTGATAGGTTTTATTAATGTACGCTCCAAGCAATTTCTACAAATAAGAATAATGTAGTGTAAATACCCATAAAAATGAAAGGCATATATATTTCTAAGATTCTGATCGGTTTAAATGAACCTTTTTCTTCAGCAATATGTTCTTCTGTTAACCAAACTCTTGATGGCAGGCGTCTTTCAAGAGATGGTACAATACTACTTTTTATTTGAATATGGTGTCTGAAAAACCTTATAATTTTCCACCAAGAGTAACAAAAGACCAATCCAGCAAAATAAGGAATGCTTACTAGTACTCCTGAAGGAGGGTTTTCTACATTTATGTTGTTACTAACTGCAAGAGCAACTATACCGACTAACATTAGGTTAACAACTAAGAAGAAAAGGTTAATTACTATTCTTCGGAAATTTGTTTTATCTGTTAGTTCAACATAAATTCTATACTGCTCTATTAAAAGAGAGTTATATTGCTCATTAGATAAGTTACTTTCATCTTCATTACTCCACAACTTATCCTGAATTTCTTTATGGCTTATCTTTTCCATTTTTTTCCTTTGAGGTGAAATATTCGTACACCTATAATCCTATTATATTTTAGGTTATTTATCAAACTTTTCTACTTGTTTAATTTTATGCGACTCACTATGCGCGTTAATGTTTTATATATGCTTGTAATAATTATATATCTAGCTAGCATTAAAGTAACTATCGAATTTTTTCACCAGTAATTAGGTTTATAATATTTGATGGCTTAGTTTGGGAAACAGGAGTTTTTAATACAAGAATATCTTTAAATATTTTATTTATGGATACTGAATCATTAATAAATTCTTCCCCAGAGAGATTTGCACTAGTTGAAATAATAGCACAGTTAAGACTCGAGCATATTTTTTCAACAGTTTTTGTTTTAACTATTCTTATAGCAACGGTAGGTCTTCCTCCTGTAAGCCAAAAAAATTCACTCTTAGCTGGCACAATCCATGTGGTCGGGGTTGATATGGGGTTCTGAATTAACTTTAATTGTTCGTTTGTTAGTTTTTCTATATCTATATATTCATTAATATGATTAAAATCATGAGATATAATTATAAACCCTTTACTTGAATCACGGTTTTTAAGATTTATGATTTTTTCGACGCTAGACTGTTTTATTAGGCAGCTCAGACCATAAACTGTGTCTGTAGGTATAGAGACCACATTGTTGTTTTTTAGCTCGTTAATAATGGTGGTTATATTTCTTGTTAGCATTATTGTTGATATTAGAGTAAGTCGGTGCAATAGCTTATATTTTATACTTTTAACAGACATAAAAAAACCTGTAAACTAAGTTATAGCTTACAGGCTTATATAAAATTAGAAGTTTTAGAATTTAAGTGAATTACTTCTTGCTTAATTGCTCTTTAATTAAGTCACCTAAAGTTGTAGGAGTCATTTGCTCTACTTTGTAGTTAGATTTACCGCCAGTTGAAGCAGATATGCTTTCATCATCAACAGCTTTGATAGATAGAGCAATACTTCTCTTCTTCATATCAATATTGATGATTCTAGTTTCAACTTCTTGACCTTCAGATAGCTCATCACGAACATCTTTAGTGTGCTCAGTAGAAACTTCAGCAATTCTAATGAAGCCATCGATACCGTTTTCTTCATCAAGCATTACTACAGCACCATTTTCTTGTACTTTAGTGATGTTACCTTTGATTAAAGAGCCTTTAGGGTGAACATTTACAAAGTTCTTGAATGGGTCTTCAGATAACTGCTTCATGCTAAGAGCGATTCTTTCAAGGTCAGTATTTACAGAAACTAATACAGCTTCTACATCATCACCTTTTTTAAGTTCTTTGATAGCTTTTGAAGGGTTGTCCCAAGATACATCAGAGATGTGAACAAGACCATCAATACCACCTTCTAGGCCGATAAATACACCAAACTCAGTGATAGATCTGATTTTACCATGAACTTTATCACCAACTTTGAAATTATCTTCAAAAGAATCCCAAGGGTTAGCTTTACATTGCTTAATACCTAGAGAAATTCTGTGTTTCTGAGCATCTAACTCAAGTACGATAACTTCAACTTCTTGGCCAATTGATACAGCTTTGTGAGGGTTAACATTCTTGTTAGTCCAATCCATTTCAGATGTGTGAACAAGACCTTCTATACCTTCTTTAAGCTTAACAAAACAACCATAGTCTGTAATGTTTGTAACAGACCCCATAAGCTTAGCCCCTACAGGAAGCTCATTAGCAATATTTAACCAAGGATCTTCACCTAACTGCTTGATGCCTAGAGAAATTCTTTGCTTTTCTTTATCGAATTTAATTACTTTAACATTAATCTCATCACCGATAGTTAATACATCTGTAGGATGGCTGATTCTGCTCCATGAAATATCTGTGATATGTAATAGACCATCAACACCACCAAGATCGATGAACGCACCGAAATCTGTGATATTTTTAACGATACCGCTAAGTACTGAACCTTCAGAGATTTTCTCTAAGATAGCATCTCTATCGCCAGAGTTGTTCTCTTCGATAACAGCTTTTCTTGATACAACAATGTTGTTTCTCTTAGTGTCGATTTTAACTACTTTTAATTCGATATCTTTATCTTCTAAATGAGCTACATCTTTTACTGGTCTAGTATCAACTAGAGAACCTGGTAAAAATGCTCTTAAGCCTTCAACATCCATAGTGTAACCACCACGAACGTGGTTAGTGATTTTACCAAGAATAGTTTCGTTATTTTCAAAAGCATTTTCAACTCTATCCCATAATTCGATTTTCTTAGCTTTTTCTCTTGAAAGTCTAGTCTCACCCCAGCTGTTATCTAATGCTTCTAGCACTACATTTAGCTTATCACCAGCAGCTATCTCTAGTTCACCATCACTGTTTTTAAGTGATGAAACAGGAATGAAAGACTCTGATTTTAAACCAGCGTCGATCATTGCAAAGTCTTTGTCTATACTAACAACTGTTGCTTCGATGATTTTACCTACTCTCATCTCTGTTTGTTTTAGAGATTGCTCAAATAGTTCTTTGAAATTTTCTGACATTTTTTTGATTTCCATTTCCAGTGTGGTTGGTTTTACAAAGTTTACTAGTACCCACCGGTAACTATAAAAATACCAGTAAACATTTTTTGCATTGTACAAGTTTATAGAAATACTAAATAGACTTCAAGAAAAACTGATGTTTTATTAGATTTACATAATCAGTTAGTTAACAATCTTTGTTAGAGGGTTTCCATATTTTTTTATGTATGATTTACCTAGAAGTTGAGAGCCTAAATAGTTTAGGTGGTTTGAGTCTGCAAAAATAGGAATGCCATCGATAGATGTTTTACATTTTGTATCATTACAGATAACTTTATTTGGATCGACTATAAATACCTGTTTAGGATATAATTTTTGTAATTTTTTATACATTATTATTTGAGGGTTTAACCATTTTCTATATATTGGCGCTAAAACACTACATCTAGTATGTATTCTATTTATTGCACAAAGGTTAGAAATATTAGTGTTTGGCAAAAAGTTTGGTGCAGGATAGCCTAGATATGGATTATCTATAATTAATACTATGTTTTTACCGTTATCTAAAGCATCTTTAGCAATTTTTCCAAAGATATTGAAGTTATTAGTTCCTATACCAAATAAGTTTGCCAAAATTATTGTTTTGTAGTTACTGTCTTTCTTAATGATTTTTTTTACAAAATCAAATCTTTGATCCATTATTGTATTGCCAGTATGGTCACCTAGTTTTTTAGGGTAAGGCGTGTAACTGTATTTGTTTTGTGGGTTATTTCTCGTTATTGATAATAAAGTAGCATTTTTACCCATATTTTTTACCCACTCGACTACCATTGGCCAATCTGCTCTAGCATGTGAATTGCCTAATAGTAGGATTGTAGATTTTTGATTTGGATGTATTTTACATAAATTTTCAGAGTATTTTTCTCTATACACTGAATAATATGGATTGTTTATGTCAGCATTATCACCTACATCAAAGTTATAAAAACAACCGTTCTTATCAACTTTTTCAAAACCATATTTAAAAGTTAGTTTATTTTGATTTATATTAGGGTGGTTAAACCCAAAGTGCTGATTTTTTGAGCATAAAGCAAATAGGCAAGCGATTATAATTGGAATTATCCATAGATATATAACACTTTTTGTTAAATTGAATTTGATTTTGTGTCTAAATGGTTTCTCAACAAAGAAATACGATAGAGTTGCTAATATAGCACTTGCAGTAAATATAATTAAGCAAACTACAGGTGTTTTATTTAAACTCAAATAGTTAATATAAGCAATTATAGGCCAGTGCCAAAGATATAAAGAATAAGATATAACTCCAATAGCAACAATGGGTTTAAAAGAAAGAACCTTATTGAAAACTGGTATAGTACCTTGGCTACCACTAAAGATAAATATAGTTGCACCTAAACACGCTACAAGAGTCCACACACTTGGATAAGGCACTACTACAAAATAGCATGGGATTGCCATCATAAAAAATGAAATCAGAGATAAGGTATTTAGAACAAACTTATTATGAAGTATAGCTTTCCTATTATTAAGTAATATAGCGAGAACACATCCAAATAATAACTCAAACCCTCTAGCCATAGGGATATAGTAAAACTTAGGAAAATGCTTCCAAAAGAAAAATGATATAGAAGCTATTGTTAGGATAACAGTTATAATGACAAGACTTTTCTTTGAAGATAGTTTTAGTTTAAAAAGTAATATCAATATAATTGGCCAAACTATATAAAATTGCTCTTCAATACCTAAAGACCATGTATGCAATAAAGGAATTATGCTTGAGTCAGTACTAAAATATCCAAAATTAAGAGTTTTAAAGAAAAATAGGTTTGAAAAAGAGCCTAAGGCACTGACTAAAGACCATGAATAGTTAATTAAGTCCTGAGGGAGTAAAAAAAGCCAAGCAAAAAAAGAAGTAAATATTGAAACCACAATCAAGGCCGGGAGTATTCTTCGTATTCTTCGTAAGTAGAAGTTTTTTATAGAAAATATTCCTTGCTCCAGATCTCTAAGGATAATTGTAGTTATTAAGTAACCTGATATTACAAAGAATATATCAACACCAAGGAAGCCAGATTTAACCCAGCTAAGATCTAAATGAAATAGAATCACAGAAATAACAGCAAAGGCTCTTAAGCCATCTATATCTTTGCGGTACTTTATATTACTCATAGTTTGAATGTTAATAATTATATTTTATATGGCTATATTACTTTGTAAAAGCGAAATATAAAAGTAAGTATTCTCGAGTATTGGGTTAAATATGTCCCTGGTTTTTAAGTCATACTGATTTTAATAATACTTTATTCTTGGTTTTATGGTATTAATCCTACACAATTATTTAAAACAAAAGTGATAAGAGAGTTGTCAGATTAGTGAGGAATGAACTTTTAAGCCATGAATTTTTTATGAAAAAGGCATATAACCAAGCTTTGTTAGCTTATGAGATAGGAGAAGTTCCTGTTGGAGCTGTATTAGTTGATGGTGATAACAATATAATCGCAGAAGGTTTTAATCAGACTATAACCTTAAAAGATCCAACAGCTCATGCTGAAACATTAGTTTTAAGAGATGCAGCAAAAAGGTTAGATAATTATCGTTTACTAAATACAAAATTGTATGTCACATTGGAGCCATGTATAATGTGTATAGGTGCTCTAATTCAGGCTAGAGTTGGTAATCTTTTTTTTGGCTGTAATGATTCTCGAGTTGGGATTTTATCAAAAGAGAAGCTTCACAAGAATAAAGATATTAACCATAATCTTAATGTTGTAGGTGGTATAATGTCACAACAGTGTGGTGAACTTTTAAAAAACTTTTTTAGGGAACGAAGAAAGTAAATTATGGCAAAAGAAAAAATAGTGGTTTTATATGGTGGAGATTCGCCAGAAAGAGAAGTTTCACTGAAGTCAGGTGAAGCTGTTTTAAAGTCCTTACAAAAACAAGGATATGACTGTGTCGGGTTAGACGCTAGCCATAAACATTTGGTAGAAAGGCTTTTAGAAATTCAGCCGGATAAATGTTTCATAGCTCTTCATGGAGAAGATGGTGAAAATGGAAGGGTTGCGGCTCTTCTAGAAATGCTTAATATTCCTCACACGACTTGTAGCATGAAAGCAGGTGTTGTGACAATGGATAAAATGATTTCAAAAGAAATTTTAATTCATAATAGAATGCCAACACCATTCGCTAAAATTTTAACAAAAAATCTCGTTGGTGAAGATGAGATAAGTTTTCCTGTCGCAGTAAAACCTGCTAATGGAGGCTCAAGCATAGCTACATTTAAAGTCAAAAAAATAGCTGATTTGAAAGCAGCTTATAATGAGGCTTCAAAGTATGGTAAAGTCATGGTTGAGCAGTGGATCACAGGTAAAGAGATAACGGTGACAGTTATAAATAATGAAGTCTATTCCTCTGTATGGATAGAGCCCTTGAATGAATTTTATGATTATGAATCAAAATACAGTGGTAAGTCGATTTATCATAGTCCAAGTGGGCTTGGTAAGGAAAAAGAGTTGGAAGTTCGAAGGCTTGCAAAAAAAGCATATGATATTTTAGGTTGTAGCGGCCATGCTAGAGTTGACTTTATATATAGCAATGGCTTGTTCTATATCATGGAAGTTAATTCATCTCCAGGAATGACAGAAAATAGTTTATCCCCAAAATCAGCAGCAGCTGAAGGGGTAACTTTCGATGAGCTAGTTAGAACAATTATAGAACAAGCAAAATGATTAAAATAGTTAGAAAGCTTTTAATATTAATTGTAATATTAGCTACAATATTAGTAGCTACTTTATATGTGGTTGGCAAGACAGATAAAACTATTTCTAGAGTTGATATTGTTTCTAATGATGGTTTGTCCTATATATCTAAGCAATCATTAATTGATAACCTTACTAAAGACGGTAGTAAAGAGTGGTTTGATGTAAATGTAAATGAAATTGAACGCTCACTTTATAACATTAAAGGTGTTGATTATGCTCTGGTTAAAAAAATATGGCCATCTACAATAGTTATATATCTCTTTGATCATAAACCTGTAGCTTATTGGAATAATAGTGAAATATTGTTAGATAACATGGAACTAATTAAACCAGAAGTATTTAGTTATAATGGAGATTTACCCCATATTCAAAGTGATAATCCAGAGAGTAGAGACTATATTTTTGACACCTACCAAAACCTTGAAAAAATAGCCGCCAGTAAGGACGAATCAATATTAGAGATTATCTATAAAGGTAACCAGTTCCAGCTTGTACTTTCAGGTGGTATGAATGTTATGCTTGGGTCGAATAAACTTAGTACGAAATTGAAAGAATTTTTTGCTAATTTTAAGAAAGTTAGAAATTATGAATCAGTTAAATATTTCGACATGAGATATACAGATGGGTTTACTGTTAAATACAATTAATTTTTTATGATAGAAGGGTTATACCATTAATGAGTAATATAAAATACCGCAAAGATATAGATGGCTTAAGAGCCTTTGCTGTTATTTCTGTGATTCTATTTCATTTAGATCTTAGTTGGGTTAAGTCTGGTTTTCTTGGTGTTGATATATTCTTTGTAATATCAGGTTACTTAATAACTACAATTATTCTTAGAGATTTAGAACAAGGAATATTTTCAATAAAAAATTTCTATCTACGAAGAATAAGGAGAATACTTCCTGCCCTAATTATAGTATCAATATTTTCAACTATTTTTGCATGGTTAATTCTTACTCCAGGCGACTTAATTAGTTATTCAAAATCTTTGTTAAGTGCCTTAGGCTCTTTTTCAAACCTATTTTTCTTTAAAACTCTTAATTTTGGATATTTTAGTACTGACTCAAGCATAATTCCTTTATTGCATACATGGTCTTTAGGTATTGAAGAGCAATTTTATATAGTTTGGCCAATTATATTGATATTACTTTTTAAACTAAAACTATCTTCAAAGAAAAGTCTTGTCATTATAACTGTTATCCTAACAATAGCTTCTATATCATTTTTCTTTTGGAAGCATTTTCCTAAGTTTTACTATATCCCTATGGCTAGAGGGTTTGAGTTATTATTTGGATGTGTTCTCGCTATATTACTTAATAATAGGAAAGCTATACTTCATAATAAGTTTGTTCTAAATACCTTATCTCTGATTTCATTTTTTATGATGGCAATCCCATGCTATTTTGTAGTAGTGCCTTATCCAAGTGTGTGGACTCTTGTAGCGTGTTTAGGTGCAACTATATTTATCTTTAGTGGTAGCCAAGGTACTATACCAGTTTTCAATAAGGTTCTTTCTTTTAAACCCATTGTTGCTATTGGAGTTATATCTTATTCTTTATATCTTTGGCACTGGCCTATAATTGCTTATATTAACTATTTGAGTTTAAATAAAACACCTGTAGTTTGCTTAATTATATTTACTGCAAGTGCTATATTAGCAACTCTATCGTATTTCTTTGTTGAGAAACCATTTAGACACAAAATCAAATTCAATTTAACAAAAAGTGTTATATATCTATGGATAATTCCAATTATAATCGCTTGCCTATTTGCTTGGTGTACAAGACATATCGCTGAATTTGGATTTAATAGGATAAGTAAAGAAACACAAGATAAGACATCTTTTTATGGAATTTTGAAGAAAGATTCATTGTGCTACAACGAACAAGGGAAGAATCCTAATTTTCTAAAAGATTCAGCTATACTTCCAGAGTTTAAAAAATGTGAAATAGGTGAAAATAAGAATAGTTTATCTCCGGATGTACTAGTAGTAGGCGACTCTCATGCATTTTCAGATACTGGAATGTTAAATATGATGCTTAAAAATGCAAAATTATCAGGGTATGTTGCAACACAAAGTAGCACACCATTCTTGTTAAGAAATGCTAATGAGTATGAAGATGGATCTAGTGTCAAAAATCGAGATACAGCGGTCACTGAAATGTTGAAAAAATATAAGTTTAAATATGTAGTCATCGCAGGCAACTGGGTTAACCATAAGCCTATGAAGATTTTAAAGCGATGGCTTTTAAATGATATTGACTTTATAGAGTCTCGAGGTGCTACACCTGTTTTAATGGTTGATTCACCATCTAGTACTATTCAGCCAACATGTGGACTAACACGACTTGGTAATATTCTGGGTTCAAGATGCTTTTTTGCAAAAGAAAATCCTAAGTTTGATGATGAAGAAGTAAATCAGTTAATATATGAAATTCAAGCAAATAATAAGAATGTGGTAATTATAGATCCAACAAAAATTATTTGTGACCATGAAAAGTGCTATACATCTATAGATGAAACTCCTCTATATTTTAATCAATCGACGGATTATAATAGCCACCTAAGTTTTGCGGGTTCGAGTTTAGTTGGGGAGCTTTATACAAAGAAATACGGTAATCCATTTCTTGATTCAGCTACTTCGTCTGTAGAAACTAAAACTTGACCTAAAGAGTTTACAAATATACTATTTGCTAAAATATTTAAACTATTTATGCTTGAGATTGAAAGATATAACTTATTCTGAAATTTTTTATTCCCCTCAAGGTGAAGGCCATTATACTGGTGTAGCTAGTGCTTGGATTAGATTTTTTTCTTGTAACTTGCAGTGTGATGGTTTTGGTCAAAAAGATCCAACAAATCCAAACACCTATGATTTACCATATAAAACTTGTGATGCCTCTGATATTAAGAGAATGAAAGATTTGCCTGTTTTTGAAACTGGCTGTGATAGCAGTTACTCATGGTCGAAGAAATTTAAACATTTAGCTAAAACACAAAGCGTAATAGAAGCAGTAAATGAGTTGGAAAATATACTTCCAACGAAAAAGTTTTTACATAAGAATTCAAAGCAAGAAGCTCATTTATGTATTACGGGAGGAGAACCGTTAATCAACCAAGATCAAATAGTAGGGTTATTACAGGAATTTGAAAGAAGAGGTAATTTGCCGAAGTTTGTTACTATTGAAACCAATGGTACTCAGAGATTAAATGATTGTTTTAAAAGGTTCATTGAAAAATATATCTCTGAAGGAAATGAACTATTCTTATCTGTTTCTCCAAAACTTTTTAGTATAACAGGAGAAAAAAGAGAAAAAGCTTTTAAGCCTGAAATTATTAAAGAATACTATGATCTGTCGTTTAAAGGACAGTTGAAATTTGTTATTGATAATAACTTAACATCTCAAAATGAAATGGAAGAATTAATTAGTATTCTTAGAGAGTATGAAGTCTACTATAATATCTGGTGTATGCCATTAGGAGCTTTAAAAGAGCAACAGTATAAGATAGCTCGAGAAGTAGCAGAATATGCAAGCTCTAAGGGTTATTATACTTGTGCTAGAGTACATACATATTTATTCGGTAATGAAATAGGGACATAAAATAATGTGGCAAATTAGTAAATCATTTGATTTTTGTTATGGACATAGAGTTTGGGCTCAGGAGCTAAACCCTGAATTTAGTAACAATAAAAAATGCTCGTGCAGACACCTTCATGGACATAATGGTACGGTGACAATCAATTTAGAGGCAACTAAGCTAGATAATCAAGGAATGGTTACAGACTTTGGGAACTTAAGTTGGTTTAAAACATGGTTAAAAAACTATGTTGATCATAAGTTTATTTTGGATATTAATGATCCTTTATTTGAAAGTATGACTCATTCAAAAAAACTCGAAGAATTAAAGTTTGAAGATATGCAAGTCGCTAAGATTGTGAAAGCTGATGAAAATATAGATAAGCATTTACAAGAGTATTTTAGTAGTTTTGTGATTGTTGATTTTATACCTACATCAGAAAATCTAGCAAAATGGCTTTGTGAAATTATATCGCATAAAATGAAACAGATCGGCATAAGAGTACCGAGTATTGAGCTTTATGAAACACCTAAATCAAAGAGTATATATTTAAATAACTCTTAAAATTAATCCTTATTTATAGCTAATTATTCTAAAAAAATCATATCATTTATCAAATTAACTAAACTATGCTTTATAATAAAGCAAAATAGTTAACACCTTATTGTAAATAAAATGGATACAGATAAAAAGCTAGGGCTGGAAGTAAGAGATGTTCTAGTCAGTAAGAAATTAGAGACTCCTATGAAAGCTAATTTTGAGTTAAAAGAAACAAATAGATCAGAAATTAAAAAAAGTTTTGAAAATATACTTCTAAACCTTGGTCTTGATTTAGAAAATGATTCATTAAAAGAGTCTCCATCAAGAGTAGCTAATATGTATGTGGATGAGTTGTTTTGTGGTCTTGATTATAGTAATTTTCCAAAATGTACTACTATTGAAAATGATGCGATGTATCATGATATTGTAATTGAAAAAGATATTACAACATCATCTACTTGCGAGCACCACTTTGTGATGATTGATGGTTTTACTCATATAGGTTATATTCCAAATAAGAAGATTATTGGTTTATCAAAATTAAATAGGATTACATCTTTTTTTGCTAATAGACCACAAGTACAAGAGCGACTTACAAGGCAAGTTTTTGAGTCTTTGAAGTATATTTTAGATACAGAGGATGTTGCTGTTGTAATGGAAGCAAAGCACTATTGTGTCAAGATAAGAGGGATTAGAGACTATAACTCAAGCACAATAACATCTGCTATGGGTGGAGCTTTTATGGAAGATAGTGCTTGTCGTAAAGAATTTATGGATTTAGTAAGGAAGTAGGTATGAATGCAGTATTATCATTGTCAGGAGGTTTAGATTCATCGACAGTATTACTTGATCTTATAGATAAAGGTTACAATATAACTTGCTTTACATTCAACTATGGTCAGAAACATTATCAGGAGATTCAAAAAGCCTGTGATTTAGTTGAGTTTTTAAATTTAAAAGGATATAAAGTTTCTCACAAGATTTTAGATATGTCTTTTATGCAAGATATTTTGTATTCTTCGCTTATAACAGGTAATTCAGAAGTACCTGAAGGACGTTATGATGAAGCTAATATGCGTGATACAGTAGTGCCTAATCGTAACAAAGTCTTTGCCTCAATAGTTCAAGCCGCTGCATTGTCAATTTATGAAAAGACTAAAGTTAAAACAGTTATTGCTTTAGGAATTCACGCTGGAGATCATGCTGTTTATAGAGACTGTACGCCAGAATTTAGACAAAAAGATTATGATGCCTTTATTGAAGGCAATTATGATGCTGAAAATGTGACCTACTATACTCCATTTATAAATACTCCTAAAGACAAGCTGCTAGCTAGAGGTCTTGAGATTTTAAATAATATAGAAATTGATTATCAGGACTATTATTGTCATACGCTTACATCATACAAGCCAATGGAAATAAATGGTATAGTTTATAGCGATTATAAATCAGCATCTTCTATAGAAAGAATAGAGTCTTTTGTCAAAAATAATGCTATTGACCCTATTAAATATACCGATGGTCAAAAAGAAGTAAGCTGGGGTTTTGTAAAAGAAGAAGTTTGTAAATAAAAGAGTCAAACATTTCTATTTGCTTAACTCTTGGTCGATATACTTATCATTTTTAAGCCATAAACTATTTAACCAGTTTTGGAATGCTTTTTTATCATTAGCATTATTGAAATAGTCACCTAGAGGGACATCAGCAATAGGGATGAAATCAACTTTAACTTTAATCTTTTTTGTTTTTCTAATCATAAAGTTCCAAAGAGTCTGGTTAGGATTATCATAGACAATAGTTGTGTTTAGGATACCAGTCATTTTCCCTGATAGACTTTTGAGTATTACAGCTATCCCACCAGCCTTAGGTTTAAGTAGGTGAGAGTAATTGCTCTTTTTAGCTTTTTGGTCCGTATATCGTGTGCCTTCAACGAAGTTTACAATAGTTGTGGGTCTATCAGATAGGCTTTGACAATACTCTTTTGTCATCTCAATATCTTTACCCTCTTTATCTGGATGTTTGGCAATATATTCCTTAGAGTATCTTTTCATTGCAGGAAATTCTAATGCCCAACATACAATGCCTATTAGTGGTACAAAAAACATTTGAAATTTCATGAAGAATTTTGGAAAAGCGATTTTTTTGTGAAAAGCTAACATTAATATAAGAGTATCTAGCCAACTCTTATGATTACTAATAATTAAATATGAGTTTTTTCTTCTTAGTTCAGCATTTTGCTCAAACTCGATTTCAGTAGGTGAAAATAACTCTGTAACAAGTATTGCGAAGCTTACCCAAAAACTTGCTAATGCTTGTACAGCTGTTGTACAGTGGTACTTTACGCTCTTTATTGGAATGATGAGTTTTAAGACAGAAAAAAATATGACTGGTAGAAATACTATTGCTGAGTTAATCAGCAAACATATAATTGAAAATAACCCATAATATGCGTATTTTAGAGCTTTTAGCATCTTTGTATAAGAAGTTTAATAAGATTCTACTACTATCTTAGCATATTGATAAGAGCACTAACAACACCATTAGTCCATCCAAAGCCATCTTGGACAATATATTCGCCTCCAGAAGCTTTAACTTCTAAATTGCAAACATCATATTTTTCGCGAATTTTACCTGTTTCACAATATTTTTTATTGACAGTTTCTACAAAGTAAGAGGCAATTTTTTTAGCTAATTCATTGTAGCCATAATTTTGAAGACCGATGATTGTTTGCCATTGTAGCGGAGCCCAACCATTTGGAGAGTCCCATTGCTGAGATGTTTTGTTAAGAGTAGTTATTAAACCGTGTTCAGTTAAAAAATCTCTTTCTATTATTTGAGCCACACCTTTAGCTTGCTCAGCTGTTGCAATGTTTAGAAATAATGGTGTCACACCAGCTAAACTGATAATATTTGTTTGAGCACTAGTTTTTTTATTTACATCATAAAAGAAGTTTTTTTCTTGATTCCAAAATTTTGTTTGAATTATTTCTTTACGCAATAGGGCTAATTTGGAATATTTATCAGCTTTTGAGTTATTAGATATTTCTTTAAACCAAGTGCTAAGAGAGTTTTCTAAGCCATATAAGTAACAGTTTAAATCAATTGGCAGTATATCGGTTGTTTGAATCGTATTAAAATTGTCAGTATCAGTAAACCATCTGCTACTAAAATCCCAACCTGATTCACAAGCTGCTCGAATGTTTCGGTAAAAGTCTTGCTTGTTAGCAATAGTTTGAGCATGTTCAATATCTTCTCGAAAAGATTCTGGCCTAGGAGTATCAAGTTCATCCCAGTACCTATTTAGTCCATCAATATTTCTTTTTGTATTCATCCAGAAATTATACTCTTTTTCTAATGGCTCTAAGTACTTTGAGATTGCTAATATTCCTAGCTCTTTATAGAGTATTTCGACTATTAGATAGAAAAGAGGAGGCTGTGAGCGAGTTAGATAATACTTTCTATTAGCATTTGGAATAAAACCAATTTTATTTATTAAAAATGCAAAGTTATCAGCAATATTTTCAATAAGTTTTATTTGCCCATCGACCCTTAAACCTTCACATGTAAAGTAGCAATCCCAATAATAAACCTCTCTAAACCTACCCCCGGGTATTATATACGGTTTTGGCAATGGAATAAGAGAGCTAAGCTCATCATCTTTGTCAGAAGACAGAGATAAAAAGCTCCACATCTGTTTTATATAGTCTTCTAAAGACAGTTTTTCATTTTGGTTAAATGTTTTTTCTGCTACAGGAGGATAGAAGTTTTCTTCGATGAAGGCTTTTAAATTGAAATTATTATTTCCCTTTAGCTTTTCATAGTTCTCTAAAATTTCTTGAGGATTTTTTTTTGGTGTCATATCCACAAAATATTTTGAGTCATTAAAACAAGGTTCAAGTTGAACAGCTTCAAATAACTCACCAGATAGTTGAATTAGATTATTTTTAATTTTCATATATTAGTCTTTTCCTCGTAATTTAGCATAAGGTGGTATTAATAATACCAGTAAAGCAATCGGTATTAAGATACAGTAAAAAGCAGTTATCCCACCAAAATGAGCAAATATTTGACTAACGATTCTTGAGCCAATTGTTCCGCCTAGTGCTGAAGAAATTATAATTAATCCAGCCATAGCACTTTGCATATTTGTAGGTTGGCTACTTAAGATGCTTGAGCATAGCGTTGGATATATTGGGCCCATAAAAAAACCAACAAGAGGAAATAGTAAGGCGATAAATATCCCTATTGATGAATCTTGAGTATTTGTTGGTACAAGTTTAGAAAGTTCAAGTGAGCAAACTATCAGGGTAGCACAGCTAACAAGTCCTATAAGCAAAACTTTTTTCCAGCTTGTTTTTTTCATTTGAATACCAAAAAACATTCTTCCAGCAGCAATACTTAATGCAAATAAGCTCGCCATCATCACACTAGTTGTTTCTGAAAGATGTAAAATATAGTTATTAAAGGTTGGTAGCCATGATTGTACGCCTTGTTCTATAAAAACATAGAAAAAAGCACTAACTATAAACAATAATACCACTGGAAGTCTAATAAGCTTTAGCATCGTAATTGTGTCTGATATTGCACTTTGAGTTTTATCTTTTTTTACAGAGGATTCATCAAGTTTGGTAAAAAGTAATAGTAAAAAAGCAATGCTAGCTAAGGTTGCTATTATCCAGTAAGTATTTAGCCAGTTACCTAGATATATAAAGGCACTAAAAAACAAAAAGCTAAGCACAACACCCATCTGAAAGCTACCCTCTAAAAAACTGACTAGACTAGCATGTTCTTGGGAGTTATTTGTAATGATACCAACAGTTGAATATACAGAGACTTTTATAAGAGCAAATGCAACCCCAATCATTACAAACAATAGTTTAGCAGCAATGAAAGTATTGAGTATAGGCATTAAAATACAGCCAAGTATTATAATAGCTAATCCAATAAGCATAGCTTTTTTATAACCAATTCTAGGAATAAATGAACATATTGCAAATGAGGTTGCTGCAATAGTAAGGTCTTTACAAGCTTCTAAAATACTAGCGTCAACCTCAGTTACACCATAGTGTTTCACTGATTGAAATATCACAATCCCAACACTATTTAATAAAATAGCACAGACAAAAAAATTTAAAAAAAGAGATAGTTTTAATTGAAAAAATTTCATAAAGAAGAAGGAAAAACATCGTATAGTTAGTTTAGGCTAACATAAAATCTTTGTCAAACTGGATGAATGTAAAACAGTTTTAACTTAGATTGAGTAAATTAGATAGTCTTTTGTTTTGTAAGATTTTATATGAGAAAACGATAGAAATTAAAGAAAGTACTTTTTGAATCCTTTGAGATGCTTTTTAGCAAGGCTCACCATTAAATACTTTTGAAATCATACCAGCAAATTCATAGTTATTGCTAGCATCATTTGTAATATCCCAAGTCATTGCACCGCCGTATTGAGCTTGACCATCTAGTGTTTTATAACTTTCACACATTGCTTTGTATGGTTGTGCCTCATCAGCTCCATGGAATATTGTTGCTGCACCAGCAGCTGCTGCTGTAGCTGGTTGACCTGCTACAATCATAGTATTTGCTGGAGTTATCTTCTTCAAAGAGTAGAAGCTGTTTTCTATAAAACCAGCGCCAGTTTCATCATAACAGCCTTCTGAACCTGCTGCACACATATTTCCTTCTTTGTCTACGAAGTTACCGCCTGTGTTGTATTCTTGGACAAACATGTAGTCAAACATACCAGCAGCTAAAGCTTTGTTATAAACTTGTTGTGTGCCTGTATTTACATATTCAAGATTACCGTTTACATTGTTGACTTGAGGTGCCGCTGTAATTATGATATTCGGCATTCTATCTCTAAGTTTTTCTATAAATGTAGCTATTGAGTCTTCGTTAACACCTTGAGGAACTTGCTCTAAATCGAAGTCAATACCATCAAAACCATAAGTTTTTAGAAATTCTATAGTTTTATCAGCAAGAGCATCATAGTCTGCATTAGTACCTGGGTTAAATGTATTGTTTTCACCACCTACAGAAGCTATAGCATATTTTAAGTTGTTTTTAGCTTTAGCAACAGCAACATCACTTTTGATATCTTCAATAATGCTTGGGTCACTAGCAGGAGTGTTCCAACCACCGTAAGCTAAGAAATGATCGTCTGTAAATTGAACTGGTCCGCTATCTATCTTAATAAATGCAGCTATTGCAACATTATAGCCTTGATCTGCTACTTGAGATATAGTTGGGTTTACTGAACCCCAGCTTACAGGCATATATCCAGCAAAAACTAAGTCATTTTGTTTATATGTCATAGTAGATGTGCTAGCTTTACCATCTTTGACAGTAATAGGGTTTGCAGAATATTTTATATTATTAACTTCATACCCGTCAGCTAGTAAGGTATATTCTCCAACAGAAGGGACAGTAATAGCATTAGATCCTTCCTTAACGGCTTGAGTATCTTCAAAGCCGTTATCGTTTCTAATAGTTATATAAAGTTGAGTTCTAGGCTTTGCATCTGCAGGGACTTTCAAATCAAGATTTATAGTTGTAGCAGGAATTTCTTCTTTAGTGAAAGAAATATTTAGCTGAACATCTTTAGTTTCCTCAGTAACTTCAATAGGGTTTGGAGTTATCTTACTAGCGATATATTGGCTTTGACCATCTTTACTAGCAATACTTGCGACTTTAACTTCATGAGAACCCACTGAAAGAGGAATAGCTTCTGGTGAATTTGGGTTAACAGAGTATTCTTTACCATCTATAGTGATTGGGAATGAGTCAACATCAGTTGGTAAGCCAGATACTGTAACATTTGCACTAGCAGTACTTTGTTCACCACATAAAGTCCAGAAATCACTTGTGCCAGGGGTGTCAGAAGTCCACCACTTTTGGTTTTCCCAGATTTGATCATTGTATTTTACAAAATCACCATTAACATACCCAGAAGACTTATCTGCTGTCCACTCAGAAACATTGTCAGGAATAGCATCACACTTCCCTGGTTCAGGAGTAGGCCCAGGTTTTGCTCCTTGAGAGTATTCTAAAGAGATATTTGAGCTGTTTTCATCAATAGTAACAGTATTTGGAGATACACTTCCTTCAGCGCCGTTTACTTTAATTGAGTAAGTCGTACCGCCATCAGCATACTCTAAATTTACTTTACCATTTACTATTTTATGTGCGTTACCGCTAGGATCTACAAGCTCTATAGTAGCACCTGTAGGCAAGTCATCACCAGTTATAGATACTGAAGAGGTGATTTTGTGATCAGTTGGAGTAGGTGTAGGACCATCACCAACTTTTTCCCACGCAGTAGTCCAAGCCCATTCATTTGCAGCTACACCTGGCTCATAAGCAGTATTGCCACCAGAGCACCATCCAGCAACAAGACATTTAAATTTATCACCATGATTAGTTACGACATCACCTTGGCTATATGAGCCATCTACTTTCCATTGACCTTTATCGGCACTAATACCCATACTAATACTAGTAAGCATAATTCCAGTAATTAAAGTTTTTTTGTAGTTCATGATTAGATCCTTTTTCAGATTATTTGTTTCTTGTTTTTTTAACAGGGCTAAGATTAACACCATATATAAAAATCTAAAATATCGAAAAATTGACAAGTCTATGCAAATTTTAACAAGGGGGTTATGTTAAAAAAATAAATATCTAATAATGCTAGACTGAGTCCTTGTTGGTAATCTATGTATCTATAGCTATAATGCTAGATAGATAAAGGTTTTTTAGGAGATTTTACTTATGTCTAAACTTATAGAAGCATTTAAGAGTGTTGAAAAAGAATTCTCAAGTCATAAATTAAAACCAGAAATATCAAATTTGCCAAAGTGGTTTAATTCACAAGTTGTTAGAGTAGGTCCTGCTAAATTTGAATATGGTAATATAAATCTTAATCACTGGTTTGATGGTTTAGCTATGCTGTATGGCTTTGATAAAATTGGCTCAGACATTTATTTTACTAATAAATTTTTAAGATCAGAGCAATATAAATCATCATTACGAGGCAAAATGTCTCATGATGAATTTGGTACAAGAGTATCGTCAAAACTAAGTAGATTATCTTCTATGATTAAATCAATAATTGGGGTAAAAGTTGAGAAGCCTAGTTGTAATGTTAATATTTTATCTATAAAGAATAAACTTTTGGCAACAACTGAAGTAACTAGTATGATTGAGTTTGATCGCACTAGTTTAGATACTGTGGGTGAATTTGTTTTTAATGACGATTTGAAAGGACAGTTTTCTTGTGCTCACCCACAAGTTGATCCAAAGACCGGAGAGCAGTTTAATTTTGTAGTAAATATTTCAAAAGAGTGTAAATATACTATTTATAAAACTTCTGAAGGAAGTGATAGAAGGGAGGAGCTATATTCATTCTCTAACGCTGAGTTTATATATAACCATAGTTTATTTTTAACAACTAACTATCTAATTATCCCTTTTGGTCCGTTAAGAGCTAAGCCGATGGATTTTTTAACAAAACCTATTTCAGAAGTAATAAAATTAGATAAGGAAGCAGACTGTGAAATCTTAGTTCTTAATAGAAATACTTTAAAAGTAAATATCATTGAGTCACCAAGTTTTTTATATTTACATAGTATCAATGCTTTTGAAAAGAATAATAAAATACATCTTGATTTTGTTGAGTATACTAATTGTGATGTTGCACCTTATCAAAAGCTTTATTTTGACAATATTAGAAATGAAGATTGTTTGTTATCAACACAAATCTCAAGAATTACTATAGATCTTGAGGGGTATACACTAACTAGAGATGTTTTAATTAACAAAAATGTAGAATTTCCTAGAATAAATGAAAGCTTTAGTGGTAAAGAGTACCGGTATGTTTACCTTTCTAATAAAAATGATTCCATGCTTTACAATAGCATTATTAAAGTTGATGTTGAATCTAAAAAAGTTATTGAGCAAAAGTTTGGAGAGAATTTTGTTTCTGAACCTATTTTTATTGCTAATCCAACTGCCACTACTGAAGATGATGGTTTAGTTTTTGTGAATATTATAGATATTGATAAAAAGTTGAGTTTTATTGTTTACTTAGATGCTAAGAGTCTAGAAATAGCTTATAAAGCATATTTGCCAATACAGATGCCATTAGCATTGCATGGAGTGGGTTTTCAAAAATAATTAAATATAAACAGATAAATCTAGAGTTAAGGTATTCATATGCTCGTCATTGTAGAGTCTTTGGTATGAGTATTCCGGACCAAATAAAACATTATCATCAAAATAAGCTCTTTGAGCTGAAGCAATAAATTGTTTTTTAATCCCTGAAATTGTTTGTCCAAATGTAGGAGAAGCATTAGATAGTGGCATAGGAACCTGGGCTGCATTATATGACTCACCATAAGTGATATTAAAGTTTGTGTTTCTACCGCCAAGGTTTAGAGCATAGGCAATACCTGTATACCAAGCTCCGGTGTTTACATTATTACCATCACCATTAAAATCTTCTTTATGAGTTGTTGCTGACCAACCTCCTTGAAGCTGCCATATTCCTCCTAACATGGCATAAGATATGTTTCCATCGAAGTTTAAAACACCTACATTATCGTTTTCACGATCAATATTCTGTAAGAAGTTTTGGATTCCGCCATTGCCAGCTCCTGCAATATTATAAACATAGCCTATATTAAAACCTCCTGATAAGTTTTCTGAGAAAGTATCTGCGTAAAAAAGAGCAGTCGAGAAATTTGCTCGCTTATCATCTGACCCAAATACTGCAATATTTGCGTTAAATGTTTCATCTTTATAATTTAAAGAAATATTTGAGACTTTATCTGGAGATAAAAACTCATCAATAATACCACTAGTCCATGGACCACCACCACCATAAACACCTACGGAAAGCTTACTACGACCAGCAGTCACAAAAAATGGAGAGGTATCAAGGTTACCAAACATTACAAAAGCATTACCTAGCCCAAATGATCCAGTTTCGTCAGTATCAAAGTCAAATTGAGCAGTTACATAGTGCCCTAGGTTTGACAGAAAATATAACTTTGAATTTGTTAGATAAATATTTTGTCCATTCGATGGAAAATTAGACATACCATTAGCTCGGCTTATTTCTGATCCAAACCAAGTTTGAGCATCAGCTTCTATATAACCACCAAAGAAGATAGTGTAATCATCAAATCTTTCACGTTGTCCAAGTAGAGTAGATGCAAATAAGTTACTTGAGATCATTCCTATTGGAATTGTATTATTACCTGAATAAGAACCCAAATATGTAACTTCACCTTTGGTTGTAATTGCTGCAGTACCATTAACATCAATACCTGGACCACCATTTGCACTTAGAGCATTCTTATTGTTATTAATACTACCTTCAATACCGCTATTTTCTGTTATGTTTGAGGCAATATCTTGATAAGTGGCACTACGAATTTGATTAGTTTCTAAGTCAAGATAGTTTTTGTCGGTAGGGATAAGATTGCCTACTTGACTGCTATAGGTCGCAAATTGCTGATTATTTTTTGACTTATTTTTGGTGTTGGTCTCTTTATTTACTTCTTCTTTTAGTTCATTTACTTGTTTTAATAAATCTCTAATTTTTTGAGTGTCAGCAGCTGTGAGTTGTGAGTTTGACGCATCAGTTTTATCATTTGTTCCTTTGGTATCAGCAATAGATATTTCCGTAATCAATAAAATAAATATCAGAGAAAATACTTTTACCAATCTCATTTTTTAGAACCAAACCCTATAAATATAAACTTTAACTAATTGATTTAATGCATTATACACACAAGCTGCGAGTAGAAAATAACTTGCTAATACTAGCATAAGCGAGTCTATTATTACAATATCAAAAAAATGATAAGGATTGTTAAAATTAGATAGTTGTTCGCTTAGTTAGTTTTATCTACATTTTGCTAATGTATTCGGCAGCATTATCGTCTAAGGATATCATGCCCGTGTTTGCATCAAAATAGATGAGCTCAGCATATCTTGCCCAATCAACAAAAGTATCAAATATTCTTTCTGCCTCATCGGATGAAAAATAATCATCCAACTCCGCTAAGAATCTTGCTTTTGGAGCTTCATGAGATGCTCTTTCATTAAGTACTTTAACAACATGACTTGCTAGAGGAATGTATTTTAAAAATAGTCTACCAAAAATAAATTTTCGATCATCAATATTCGAATCAATAAACTTACGACCCATAGCAGTCATTTTGATGTCACCATCAGAAACATCAGCAAAACGAAGGACAGATAGTATCTCAATGATTGGGAATAAATGGTCAATATTTAGATGTAGTTCATCAGCAAGTTGAGGCAAGTCAATAGCATCAACATCTTTGATGTCAGACATCTCATCTAGTAGACCATTCATTTCAGAAATATCAACATCTGGAAGACGGTAGCCAATTGTCATTGCTGATTTTTTATTCATTCTTTCTGTGAGCTCTTTTGTTTGAGCTGTTGTCATCATACGATAAACTTCATCAACTAAATCAGCAACTATAGGGTCCTGAGATGTTCTGGGATGAGGAATGTCTATTTTTAGCTCGCCACGAATAAATCCAGGATTGCTTCCAAAAATGATAATTCTATCAGCGGTTAAAACAGCTTCTTCAATGCTGTGAGTTACATAAAGTATGCCTTTCATTGCATCGTTATTTTCCCAAAGCTCAAGTAAGTCTTCGCGTAAGTTTTCAGCAGTTAGAATATCTAGGGCTGAAAATGGCTCATCCATTAATAGAACATCTGGCTCTAAAACTAAAGCTCTAGCAAAACCAACTCTTTGTTTCATGCCACCAGAAAGTTCTTTAGGATAAGCATTTTCAAAACCATCAAGACCAACCATATCAATTGCTTTTAATGCTCGTTCACGGCGCTCTGTTACATTTATATTTCTTGCTTCAAGCCCTAATTCAACATTTTGCATAACAGTTAGCCATGGCATTAATGCAAAACTTTGAAAGACCATTGAGATATCAGGAACTGGTGCTGATACCTTTTTACCTCGATATAGTACTTCACCTGTTGTAGGGTTCATAAGGCCTGCAATTATTCGTAACAGTGTTGATTTTCCTGATCCTGATTTGCCAAGTAGTGCAACAATTTCACCCTCATGAAGAGTAAAGTCAATATTGTCTAAAACTTTTAATGGTTGATCACCCTTTATTGAAAAACTTTTGCTAACTTTTTCTACAGTAAATATTTTATTGTCCATTTTTTAAATTCTCCTATGCTTACATATTCATACTGAAGCGGTTTTCAGCATAGTTATATAGTCGACGCCAAAAAAGTTTATTTGAAGCAACCACTAAAATGCACATAACGATAACGCCAAGTAAGATGTTTGCAGTATGGTCTCCTTGAATATTAGTGTTATCTGTTATGTATGCACCTAATCCAGATGCTTGAATTATAGAGTTTTTACCCCAATTAATGTATTCGCAAACTATACTAGCATTCCAGGCACCGCCTGCAGCAGTAATAGCACCCGTTACATAGTATGGCATTACTGCAGGGAATAAGAATTTTTTCCATTTTGTAAAGCCTCTTAGCTGCATATTACTCGCAGCAAGTTTTAGTTCATCTGGAATTGCTGAAGCGCCAGCAATTACATTAAACAATATATACCATTGCGTGCCCAACGCCATTAGTACAATACACCATATATTAAAGTTGAGGTCAAAGGTAATTACTAAAGTACCAAATACCCCGTATAAAACATTGACTGGGAAAGCTGCAGCCATCTGAGCATAAGGTTGTACTTTTTGAGCAATTTTAGGGCGCATGCCAATCCAAACACCAATTGGAACCCAGATTATAGAAGTTATAACTATTAGGACTACTACACGTAATCCAGTACATAAGCCGTAGCCAAAAACTTGGATTGTTTGAGTGATACCAATACTACTGTTACCACCAAAAACTGTTTGATATGCAAAATAACATAGTGCAAATAACACAAGGCTTGTTATTGTGTACCATAGTATTTGGTTTAAGATAGTTTCTTTTTTTTCAGCTTTATGGTGCTTTTTTTGATTGAAAGCCTTAGTTAAATCTTTTTTTAGAAGTTTAAGATTAACGATATTACTTGTGGTTTTAGAAAAAACTGTTGTGAAAAATTTAACAGCAACTGATTTTTGTAAAACTTTTAGAAACCAAGATTCAGTATAAACTTCAGATTGGTTTTCTCCAAGAGTGAATTTTTCAGACCATGCAACTAGTGGTCTAAATAAGAGTTGGTCGTATAGTACAATGGTCACAAGCATCATTATGATTGCAGCTCCAACGGCACCAAAATCACGAGCGTTATTAGCTGCATCTATAAATGAACCAATACCTGGTAGATTGATAGGTATAGATTGTGATGCACTGAAGTTTACAACTATAGTTTCTGATGCAACTACCATGAACCAACAAGCTGACATCGACATCATTGTATTCCAAACTAAGCCTGGCATTGAAAAAGGTACTTCTAATTTCCAAAACCTTTGCCATGCAGAAAGCTGATACATATCAGCAGCTTCGCGAAGTTCTTTAGGTACTGTTTTAAGGGACTGATAAAAACTTAAGATCATATTCCAAACTTGTGCTGTAATAATTCCAAAGATAACGGCAGATTGAGCTCCCCATAATGAAGTTGGAAACAGTACTAAAAATCCTGTAATTGTAATGGCAAAAAAGCCTAAAATTGGAATGGATTGTAAAATATCTACGGCTGGGATAATTATGTTCTCAGCTCGTTTGCTTTTAGCTGCTAATGCACCAAATATAAAAGTTATTAGTAAAGAAAACCCTAAGCCTATAAACATTCGTATCGTTGTTTCTGCAGTGTAATATGGCAGGAGCCATATATCTAAAGCAATTGCTGAATGTTTTTGAACACTCACTTGGTTTGTATAATCAACAGCACCACCTAAACCAGATGTCGACCATACAAATAAACAGAGTATAAGAAGTATTACTGATAATGCCAATATATCCCACTTTGTACGCGAGATTCTTGATGACATATTTGCGTTATATAGCCTTTTCATATGTCAAATCACCTTTATTTAATTCTATGACGCACTAAGTATATGTTATTTGTAATGTTTTTTGTATTATTAATTTATATCCTTTTTTATGATAAAATTCTCTATTATCTTATTGTAGCAAAATCTTAAGCATATGAAAAAAGAGCAAAAAATCATCCGTGTTAAGCCAAATGAAAGAGTTTCTTGTCCAACAAAGTTTCACGAAAATTGGAACCTACACCCAAGAGTATTTATAGATTTAAAAGATAAAAAAATAAATACATGTCCTTATTGTGGTACAACATTTAAAGTTGAAAATTAATATTCACTATATTTGTTTTTTAGGGTATATGATGAGGTTTGGTTATGTTAGAATATAGTAGAAATTGTTTTTAGAAGGAAGTTGATAGCGATTTAAATGACTAACTATTTATTTAAACCTAAAACTTGGGGTGTATGGTTGGTCATTGGTATTATGTACTTTGGCTCAAAACTCCCTATTTTTTTCCAAAAAGGTATCGTTTTGACCTTGGGTTTTATTATTAAGCCTTTTTTACGCAGTCGAAATAATATAGCTAAAGAGAACCTTAAGATAGCGTACCCTGAAAAATCTGATGGTGAAATCGATCTTCTTGTAAGTAAAAGTTATCGCTCTATGGTTTTGTCTGGTCTTGAAACTACAGCTGCGTGGTTTATGACTAGAAAGAGATTTAAAAAAATAGATTTTGAGTGGGAAGAGGGTTCTTTAGAGCTTTTTAAAAAATACCATGATAACCCTGAAACAAATTTTATTGCCTTAGGTTTTCATTTTCATTGTATTGAAATTATCGGTAGGTACATTGGAGAAGAGTTTCCCCCCTTTACAGTTATGTATCAGAAAAATAGTAATGAATTGATAGAAGAGCTAATAAAAAAATATCGTGAAAAAAATCTATACAAATGTCTGGATAGCAAAAACTTCATATCTGTAATAAAAAGCCTTAAAAAAGGTTATTCGATGTGGTACGCTCCAGATCAGGATTTTGGACTTGAAAGCTCTGGCTATGAAAACTCTGTTTTTGCTCCATTTTTTGGGGAAATGTGCTCAACTTTAACAGTTACCCCATGGCTAGCAGAAAAAACTAAAGCCTCAGTTTTGCCTGTTTATTATGTGCGTGAAAAATGCTTGAAGAAATATAAGATAGTTTTTGGTGAGCCTTTAGAATTTACTGGGGATGCTTATCATGATGCTAAAATTACAAATGATTTTTTAGAATCAGCAGTGAGAAAATATCCAGAGCAGTATTTATGGCAACATCGTCGTTTTAGGACTAGACCAAATGGTGAGCCACAAATTTACTAAAAAGGTTATATATGCAAAATAAGAAAGGTTTTTCATTAGTTGAACTTATGGTTGTTATAGCTATTATTGCGATTTTAGCTAGTGTCGGCATACCTATGTATAATAACTACACTTTAAAAAGCCATCGTAGTGAAGCACAAGCTGAGCTATTATCAGCAGCTAATGCAGCAGATAGTTTTGAGATTCGTAATGGAGAGTTTCCATCAGGCAGTGATATAACTAGTTTCTGGAGAAGTGCTACAACTCAAAATGGATTTTATACACTTGCTTATTGTGGTGGGGGTGATCCTTCATGCCCAGATGTTGAGTATACCATTACAGCAACAGCAATAGGCTCTCAAACAAGCGATACTCCTTGTACCAATATAGAGTTAGAAGTTAATGGTGCTGTGACAAATAAAACGCCGGCAGAGTGCTGGAAGTAATTTATTATTTAAAAGGAATCTAATAATATGGCTAATTATAGTACAAATGAATTTAAAGGTGGTTTAAAAGTACTTATTGATGGTAACCCTTGTGTTATTGTTGAAAATGAGTTTGTAAAACCAGGCAAAGGTCAAGCATTTAACCGTGTTAAGATTAAAAACTTGATAAATGGAAGGGTTGTTGAGAAGACATTTAAGTCAGGTGAGTCTGTTGAAGCTGCTGATGTGGAAGAGCTTTCTGCTACTTATTCGTATTTTGATGGAGATAGCCATGTATTTATGCACCCAGAGACTTTTGAGCAGTACATGGTTTCTGAAGAAGCTTTAGGTGATACTAAGAAGTGGCTTAAAGACCAAGACGAGTATGAGATAACTCTTTTTAATAGTTTACCTATTTCGGTGACAGCTCCAAATTTTGTTAACCTTGAGATTGTAGAGACAGATCCAGGTTTAAAAGGTGATACTGCTGGTACAGGTGGTAAGCCTGCTACCTTATCTACAGGTGCTGTTGTAAGAGTCCCGTTATTTATTCAGATCGGTGAAATAATAAAAGTAGATACTCGTAATTCTACGTATGCTTCAAGAGTTAAGGGTTAATATGCAATCTGAAGATAACCTAGTTTGGCTTGACCTTGAAATGACAGGGCTTGATGTTGAAAAATGTAAAATTATTGAAATAGCAGCTATTATTACAGATAAGAAATTAAATGTGATTGCTGAAGCAGAACCGATAGCTATACATCAGTCTGATGAAATTATGGGTGGTATGGATGAATGGTGTACTACGACTCATGCTCAAACAGGTCTTACACAAAGAGTTAAAGAAAGTAGTTTTACCGTGGAGCAAGCAGAACAAGAAATAATTTCTTTTATTAGAAAATATGTCCCTTATCAAACATCGCCACTGTGTGGTAATTCTATTTGGCAAGATAGAAGATTTTTAAGTAAATATATGCCAAAAATTGATGATTACTGCCATTATAGAGTGCTTGATGTAACTAGTATCAAGCTACTCAATGACTATTGGGGTGGTAAAGAAAATTATCATAAACAAAATACTCATAAAGCTTTAGATGATATTCGTGAGTCGATTGGAGAGTTGAAGTTTTATAAGGAAAAGATTTTTAGTATATAAGGGAGTATATGATGCTCCAAAGCACTTTAAAAATACAATGTACCTATACCAATTTAGTATAGTTCTGATATAATGATGATAATCAAAATCATTTCCAAAAAACATATACGAGAGTAACTTATGAAATATGCTCTAGTTGGTAACCCTAATTGTGGGAAAACGACAATTTTTAATGCACTTACTGGTTTAAACCAAAAAGTAGGCAATTGGTCAGGTGTAACTGTAGATAAAAAAGTTGGTTTTTTTGAATCTAACAAGCAGAAAGTTGAAATAGTTGATATTCCAGGAATTTATTCATTAGCTGTATCTGATGAAAGCTCTATAGATGAGCAAATAGCGTATTCATACATAATCAACGATAAACCTAATGCAATTATAAATGTACTTGATGCTTCAAACTTAAATAGAAGTTTATACCTTACAATGCAGTTAATTGAGCTAGGACTACCGGTTATTCTAGTAGTGAATATGATTGATGTTGCAAATAAAAAGGGTGCAATTATTCATTATGATAAGCTTGAAAAAATGCTTGGTTGTAAAGTTTTACCTGTTATCGGATCAAAGGGTGTTGGTATAAAAGAGTTAAAAACTCTACTAGCAGAGCCTCAACAAGAATCGTTATTTGATTTAGCTAAGTATTATCCCGAGCAGGTTTTTGATATTCAGAAACTAATTTCAGGTTTCAGAGGCCGTGATTTAGGAAGCCTTTGGTTAGCAATGGAGTTTAGTGATAATCATAAAGTTCAATTATCAAGAGAAATATCAAAAGAAGAATTTGATAGGCTTGAGTCTTTATCACAAGAATTATCAGTTACTGATGTTGGTAAGGTTCGCCATAAAGCAGTAAAAGATATTTTAAATGAAGTAGTTGAGTATAAAAAAGTATCTAAATTTAATTTTACTGAAATATTGGATGCTATATGTATGAATAAGTATTTAGGTGTACCAATATTCTTATTTATCATGTATTTGATGTTTTTATTTTCGATTACTCTCGGTGGGGCGGTACAGCCTTTGTTTGATGATTTATCTCACGCAATATTTGTAGATGGTCTTGCTTACTATGCTAACATGGCTGGACTACCCGTAGAGGTGTCTGGAATTTTAGCAAATGGTTTAGGTACCGGTTTAAATACTGTTTTGGCATTTATCCCACAGATAGGCTTCTTATTTATATTTCTATCAGTTCTTGAAGATTCGGGATATATGTCTCGAGCTGCTTTTGTAATGGATAGATTTATGCAATCAATCGGACTTTCAGGAAAAGCTTTCGTACCTCTTATTGTGGGTTTTGGGTGTAATGTTGCATCTATAATGGCTGCTAGAACTTTAGAGACTCGTAAAGATAGATTGATGACACTAATGATGTCACCGTTTATGTCTTGCGGGGCTAGGCTCGCTATATTTTCTGTATTTGCTAGTGCATTCTTTCCACAGAATGGTGCGACTGTAATATTTTTGCTTTATCTGGCTGGAATAGTAGGTGCTATAGTTACAGGTTATGTTATTAAGTTTACTTTTTTAAAAGGCGATACGGCCCCATTCATATTAGATATTCCAAACTATCATATGCCTTCATTTAAAACAGTAATGATATATAGCTGGAATAGGCTTAAATCATTCTTAATCCGCGCAGGAAAGGTGATTGTACCAGTAGCTATAATTGTAGGTAGTTTAAATAGTATAACTGTCGGTAATAAAACTACCGCTTTAGAGTATGCAGGTAAGACTATTACTCCTGTTTTGAATCCTATGGGTATTAACAATGATAACTGGCCTGCGACGGTAGGTCTTATAACCGGGACCTTAGCTAAAGAGGTTGTCGTTGGAACACTTAATACTATTTATACGCAAGATGATAGTGATGGTATACCTACAAGTTTTAGTTTGATAAATAGTGTGAAAGAAGCCTGGGATACTACGATTGATAATGTTAAAGGAATAGATGTTGCTGTTCTTTTAAACCCTGTAAAAGCTAGTGAAGCTGATGCTAGTATGGATAAAGGTGCCATGGGTAATATGGTAACTAAATTTGGTTCTGTGTCTGCTGCCTTTGCATATTTGCTTTTTGTACTGCTTTATATTCCATGTATATCTGTAGTTGGTGCAATGGTTAGGGAGTCAACGCGTGGCTGGGCAATATTATCCGTACTTTGGAGTGTTTCCATAGCTTATGTATGTGCTGTGATAGCGTATCAGTTAGCGAATATATTTACTAACCCTGTTACAGCTATTGTAACCATAGCTTTTGCTATGGCTTATATGCTAGGTATTGTTTTTATAATGAAATATTTATCTACAAAAATAAATTTTGTTGCTAATCTTACTGGCTGTTCTAGCTGTAGTGCAAAAGGTTAATAAAAATATAAAAAATATTTATTTCCTCTCTAAAAATATGTTACTATCAAAATCAGGTGCGCTCGAGAGTGTATCGTAATCAACTGAATTTAAAATAAAAAACTTGAGAGGAGTTTTTATGTCAAAGTTTGTCTATGCCTTTAGTGAAGGCAATAAGTCTATGCGTGATTTGTTAGGTGGTAAAGGAGCTAATCTTAGTGAGATGCTAAATAGTGGACTACCTGTACCAGATGGTTTTACAGTAACTACAGAAGCTTGCTTGAAATACTATGATGATCGTCAAAAATTAGGTAAAGATGTTAGAAAGCAAATATTTGATCATGTTTCAGCGCTAGAGCAAAAGACAGGCAAAACATTTGGTAGTGGTAAAAATCCATTATTAGTATCTGTGCGATCTGGGGCTAGAGTTTCTATGCCTGGTATGATGGACACAGTACTAAACCTTGGTTTAAATGATAATGTTGCTAAATCAATGGTTGATAAGACAAATAACCCTCAGTTTGTTTATGATAGTTATAGAAGATTTATTATGATGTTCGCTGATGTTGTTAAGGACTGTGAGAAAAAACCATTTGATAAAATTCTTGATGAAAAAAAAGCTCAAAGAAAAGTTCAAAATGATTGTGATTTAAGTGCACAAGACTATAGAGATATAGTCGCAGAATATAAAAATATTTATAAGAATTTAGTGGGTAAAGAATTTCCTGTAGACCCTATTGAACAGTTGTTAGAGGCTGTAGAAGCAGTATTTAGGTCTTGGAATGCTGATAGAGCCATAATTTATAGAGAGATCAATAATATCTCAAATAACTGGGGTACGGCTGTAAATGTTCAGGAAATGGTTTATGGTAACTCAGGAAATAATTCTGGTACAGGTGTGGCATTTACGCGTAATCCTTCTACAGGTGAAAACAAACTTTTTGGTGAATACCTTATAAATGCTCAAGGTGAGGATGTAGTCGCTGGTACTAGAACTCCACAACCAATCTCTAGTTTAAAAGATGCTATGCCAGAGGTTTTTTCAGATTTTGTTAAAATTGCGAATAATCTTGAGAAAGTATATAAAAATATGCAAGATATGGAGTTTACTATCGAAGATGGTAAGCTTTTCATGTTACAAACTCGTAATGGTAAAAGAACAGCAAAAGCAGCTATTAAGATAGCTGTAGATATGGTTAAGGAAAAGCTTATAACTGATGAAGAAGCTGTAATGATGGTTGAACCTCAACTTCTTGAGCAACTACTTCATCCTAAATTTGATGAAAAAGCATTAGCTTCAAAAAGACCTCTTGGAACAGCTCTTGGTGCTTCTCCTGGTGCTGCTAGTGGTAGGATTTATTTTGATGTTGAATCTCTGCTTGCTGCAAAAGAGCGTGGAGAAGAAAAAACAATACTAGTAAGAATCGAAACATCGCCAGAAGATATCGCTGGGATGAATGCTTGTAATGGTATTTTAACTCTTCGAGGTGGGATGACTTCTCATGCTGCAGTTGTAGCTCGTGGTATGGGTAAATGTTGTGTGTCAGGCTTAGAAACAGCAAGAATTAATGAAGAGAAGAAGACTATCACTTTTGAGCGAGGTCAAGTATTTAGCGAAGGAGATTATCTTTCTTTAGATGGTACAAAAGGAGATGTTTATCGTGGTATCATCAAAACTGTAGACCCTGAAGTTACAGAAGACTTTGCAGAGTTTATGGAATTTGTTGATAGTGTGAGAAAACTTCGTGTAAGATGTAATGCTGATACTTTCCATGATGCTCAAATTGCTCGTCAATTTGGAGCAGAAGGAATAGGTCTTTGTCGAACTGAGCATATGTTCTTTGAAGAAGATAGAATTTCTTATGTAAGACAGATGATATTAGCTAAAGACCAAGCTGAAAGACAAAAAGCATTAGACAAACTTTTGCCAGTACAACAGCAAGATTTTGAAGAGCTCTTTGAGGCTATGGATGGTTTAGCTGTTACTATTAGATTTATTGATCCACCTTTACATGAATTTCTACCACGCGAAGCTGATGAGATAGAAGCATTAGCGAGAGAGTTTAAGATCAGTTATAGCGAGCTTGAGAATCGTATAGAATCTTTAAGTGAATCAAACCCTATGATGGGTCATCGTGGCTGTAGACTTGCTGTTACTTATCCTGAGATAATCGAAATGCAAACAAAGGCAATAATTTATGCTGCTATTTCATCTCAACGTATGGGTGTTAAAGTGATTCCTGAGTTAATGATACCTTTGGTTAGTACTCTTGGCGAATTTAAGTTGTTAGGTGGAATTATCCGAGAAACTGCAGAAATGATTATCAAGCGCGAAAAAGTAAGCCTTGAATATAAAGTTGGTGTGATGCTTGAAACGCCAAGGGGTGCAATAGGTGCAGGTATGCTAGCAGAGGCTGGGTGTGAGTTCTTCTCATTTGGTACAAATGATCTTACTCAGATGACTTTTGGCTTTAGTCGAGATGACGCAAATAAATTTATTAAAGACTATCTTGAAAAAGGTATTCTGAGTTTTGACCCATTTGCAAGACTAGATCCTAAGGGTGTTGGTAAGCTAATGGAAATAGCTAAAGAAAGTGTAAAAGCAGTAAACCCAACTGCTAAGATGGGTATTTGTGGTGAGCATGGTGGTGAACCTTACTCAGTAGCATTCTGTCATGACTTAGGTTTAGATTATGTATCTTGTTCTCCGTTTAGAGTGCCAGTTGCCAGGCTTTCTGCTGCTCAGGCTAAAATTTATGCAGATAATGATTAATTTGTTATTTAAGTAACGTTCTTATATAAACTTTCATTTTTTTAAAAAACTTCTAATCGACTAGACATAGTTTTTGATTCTGTTACGATACTTTTATCTTTTAATAATTGAAGTTACGGTGTGACTTCAGTTAATAATGTTTGTTGTAATTGGTGTTAAAACTATGTTGAGTATTATTCAAAGGGTTGAGTCTGCAAGTGTATCTATAGACAATAATAAAGTTGCAGATATTCGTCAGGGAATTTTGGCACTAATATGTGTTGAAAAAGATGATGGTGAAATAAACTTTGAAAAAATGGTCGATAAACTTATTAAATATCGTATATTTGAAGATGATAGCGGTAGAATGAATTTATCATTGCAAGATATTCAGGGTGAGATTATTATCGTACCACAATTTACATTAGCGGCAGATACAAAAAAAGGTAATCGCCCAAGCTTTAGTAGTGGGTGTAGCCCAGATATTGCTGAGGTTAAATTTATTGAATTTAAAAGGTTGTTTGAAAGTAAGTATTCAAAAGTTCAAGCTGGTATATTTGGAGCAGATATGAAAGTTTCTTTAGTCAATGATGGGCCAGTAACTTTTAGTTTTAAGGTGTGATAATGAAGAAAAAGATTTGTATAGTTGGTGGTAGTGGTGAAATGGGTCAAATGACACAAACTATATTTTCAAAGTATTTGCCTGAATATGAATTGACTATATTTGATGAAAGTGACTGGGGAAACCCTCGAGACAAACTTGCTAATCAAGATATTGTCTTACTTTCAGTTCCTATATTTCTAACAAATGAAATTATAAAAAAAGTAGTACCATTTCTTTCGCCGAATACAATTCTAGCAGACTATACAAGTATTAAAGCAGAGCCTCTTCAATCAATGCTTAAAAACTATAGTGGACCTGTGGTTGGTCTTCACCCTATATTTGGACCAACTATTTCTAATCCAGATAACCAAGTAATAGTGGTTTGTGATGGGCGGAGTAAAGGTAGGTATCAACACTTCATAAATGATTTAGCTAAAATTGGGTTTGAAATTGAAAATATGAAGGCAGAAGATCACGATGAGGCTATGACCTTTATACAAGGTGTTGAACATTTTAGTGTGTATTGTATGGGGCTTTTTTTAAAACAAAAAAACATTAACATTCAACAGATGTTAAAACTTGCTAGTCCAGTTTATAAGATGGAGCTAAATATTATTGGTAGACTATTTAGTCAAGGCCCTGGATTATATGCAGATATAATAATGTCTGATAAAAAACGTGAGCAAACTATAGGTGAGTTCGCGGAAGTTGTAAGCTCTAGTGCTAAAAAGGTTCAGCAACAAGATAAAGGTGATTTCATTAAAAATTTTAACACTGTAAAAGAGTGGATGGGAGACTTTGCTAATAGAGCTTATGAGGAAAGTGATAGACTTTTGATTGATAGAAAGTAATATGGAAATGTAAACTATAGTTTTTCTAAGGAGGGTTGTAAAATCTATAGTCTTATAAAACTAATCAAACCTTCTACTAGGATAAACGAAAAATATATTTATTTTATTGGTTTTCTATGCTAGAAAGCATATAATGTACTCTAAAGGTAAGTATAATTTATAAATATTTCTTATAAATTTTAAAGGTTGATAATAAATGGGTTTAGCAAGTAATAATTTTTGTGCAGTAGATCTTGGATCACATAAAGTCACAGTAGCAATTGGTCAAGTTGCTGAGGGAGATGGGATTAAGATTTTAGGCGTTAGTCAAAAGCGTTCGAAAGGCATTAGAAAGGGTTCTATAATTAATCTTGAAATGGCCATTGAAACTTTAAATGCAGCTTTAGATGAAGCAAAAAATATAGCTGGAGTCGAAATAAAAGAAATTACATTAGGAGTTGGTGGACCAACTATTTCTAGTTTTAATTCATACGGGTTAGCAGCTGTTGAAAATAGTGAGGTTACTATTGATGACCTTGCTATGGCAATAAAAACGGCAAAGGCTGTGCCAATGTCAGCAGATACAGAAACCTTACATGTATTACAAAGAGATTATGTTGTAGACGGGCAAACAGGTGTTACGGAACCCATCGGGATGTTTGCTGTAAGGCTTGAGTCAAATGTACATATTGTTGTAGCTTCCTCAAGGTTGTTGCAGAATGTAAGAAAGTGTGTGTCAAGTTGTGGTTACAAAATTAGTAACACAGTTGTTGAACAGTTAGCATCAAGCTCAGCTACACTTACAGAAAACGAGCGTGAGATGGGTGTTTGTTTAGTTAATATGGGCGCAGATACAACTAGTTTTTCGGTGTTTATAGAAGGCGGTATCTGTTTTACATCTACTTTAGCAATAGGTGGTAGTGATATTTCTTCAGATATATCTAAGGTATTTAGACTTCCTATTGAGGCGGCTGAAAGTTTAAAGTTACAGTATGGTTATGCTGCAAGTAAATACTTAAAAAATCCTGATGAAAAAATTGATATACCAAATTCTTTGGGAAATGCTAAAAAAAGAATTTCTTTACAGGATTTATCGCTTGTTATAGAAGCTAGAATTGAAGAGATGTTTGAATCTTTGTATTCTGAGTTAAACAGAAATGGTTTGTTAGAAATTATGTCTTCAGGAATAGTTTTTACAGGTGGTGGAGCTAAGATGAAGGGAGTTCCTAGGCTTGCAGAAGATATGTTCAAACTTCCTGTTAGAGTTGGCGGGCCTATAGAGGTTTCTGGCGCAAGTGAGGTTGTTCACAACCCTGCCTATTCAACTGTTGTTGGATTATTGAAATATGCTGTTGAGCATGATGATAGTGAGAAAGCGATAGAAAAAGTAGAAGAAGATGTTGCTGAATTGGGTAAACCTAAGAAGAAAAAAGTTGTTTCTTCTGTGAAGGGTTGGTTCTCTAATAATTTTTAAAAGTTTATAATTAAAAAGGTTAAAAACAAAGGAGTAAAAGTATGTTTGATTTTAATGACTCTATGGTATCAAGTGCCGTGATTAAAGTTATTGGTGTAGGTGGCGGTGGCGGTAATGCTGTTCAACACATGTGTGAAGAAGTCACTGATGTTGAGTTTTTTGCATTAAATACGGATGGCCAAGCGTTATCTAAATCAAAGGTTCAAAATGTTTTGCAAATTGGTACTAACCTTACAAAAGGTCTTGGTGCTGGAGCAAACCCTGAAATTGGTAAAAGAGCTGCTACAGAAGATAGAGCTAAGATTGAGCAACTTTTAGAAGGTGCCGATATGGTATTTATTACTGCTGGTATGGGTGGTGGTACAGGTACAGGTGGTGCTCCAGTTGTTGCTGAAGTTGCAAAAGAGATGGGTATACTGACAGTTGCTGTAGTCACTAAGCCATTCCCTTTTGAAGGTCCAAGAAGAATGAAAGCTGCTGAGTATGGTGTAGATGAACTTACACAGTTTGTTGATTCTATAATCACGGTTCCTAATGAAAAATTATTAAGCGTGCTTGGCAAAGGAGCATCTCTTTTAGATGCATTTAATGCTACAAATGATGTATTAGGTAATGCTGTAAAAGGTGTTTCTGAGCTTATAACTAAGCCTGGTCTTATTAACGTCGATTTCGCTGATGTTAGAGCTGTAATGACTGATATGGGTCTTGCTATGATGGGTATGGGCGAAGCTGCTGGTGAAAACAGAGCTCGTGAAGCCGCAGAAGCTGCTATATCAAGTCCATTACTTGAAGATATTAATTTAGATGGTGCTAAAGGCGTAATAGTGAATATTACAGCTGGTATGGACATGACTATTGGTGAATTTGAAGAGGTTGGTGAAGTTATTAGATCATTTATTTCTGATGATGCTATTGTTATTGCCGGTACTGTGATTGATATGGATATGTCTGACACTATGAAAGTTACAGTTGTTGTTACTGGTATTGAAAAAGTAGCTATGAAAAAAGGTTTTGGTATTGAAAAAAATGCTCAACAACCATCTAGAGATAATAATACAAATAAGCCGGCGGCATCATTCTTAAGAAAAGAGACAGAAGTTGCTGGTAATAATCCAAGTCAAAATTCTAACCCTCAAGATACTCATAAGTCTGACATTCCTAGCTTCTTGAGAAGAAAATAATTTTTTTAAGCTCTTAACTCTGTGACGAAAAGTTATAGGGTTTAGCAAATAAATTCTCTTGTATACTAAACTAACAAAAGGGTAGACAATGAATCAAAAAACTATTTCTAAAGAATTCTCCGTAACAGGTATTGGTTTACATTCGGGGGTTGATGTTTCTATGATTGTTAAGCCAGCAGATATTAATTCAGGTATAGTGTTTAGAAGAGCAGATCTAAATCCTGTAGTTGATATCAAGGTTACACCATCGAGTATTAAAGAGGCGGTAATGTGTACTCTTTTAACGAAAGATGGAGATCAAAGCTTATCAGTGTCAACAATTGAGCATCTGATGTCTGCTTTTGCAATGTTTGAGGTTGATAATGTACTTATAGAAGTTAATGCTCCTGAACTTCCTGTAATGGATGGTAGCTCATATGAGTTTACACAAATTTTGACTGAAACGGGTATACAGGAGCAACCAGCTCCAAGACAAGGTATCAAGATATTAAAGCTTGTGCGTGTTGAGCATGAAGATAAGTTTGCAGAAGTTTTGCCTAGTGATACTTTAACTTATGAGTTTAAGATAGAGTGGGATCATCCTGTTATAGCTGCTACAAACGACCATATAGTTTTTAAATACGATCTTGATGAATATATTAAGATGGTATCCAAAGCACGAACATTTGGCTTCTATGAGCAATTAGAGTACTTACATCAAAATAATCTTGCAAAAGGTGCTTCACTAGATAATGCTGTTGGCATATCGAATGAAGGAGTTTTAAATGATGGTGGACTTCGTTATGATGATGAGTTTGTTCGACATAAACTTTTGGATGCTATAGGTGACTTTTATGTTGGTGGCTATATAGAAGGGCATTTTAACTGCTATAAGTCTGGCCATACGCTTAATAACAAACTCCTTCACGCAATCTTTGCAGATGAAAGTGCATGGACATATATCTAAAAATCTATTATATATCTGATGTAAGGTATATCAAAAATATATCAAAACTTCCTAAATACTTAATCTATTTAAGTAATATATCTTTATGAAATATAAGAATGTTGTATTTTGAGATTAATGAAATATTCTCAAAGCCTTACAAGAAGAGTTTAGCTTGATTTAGTGATTTGATTTTCTTAAAACGGGATATCATCATCGAAGTTGTTAGAATTGATTTCTGCAAAATCAGGCATTTTATTTTGTTGTTGAGGCTGCTTATTAAAATTGTTGTTATTTGCTTGCTGATTATTATTTGAATAATTAGAGTTGTTGTTTTGGTAGTTTGAATCACCACTTTGACTTCCACCGCCAATAAACTCAAAGCTACTAGCAATAATATCTGTAGAGTACTGAGTATTACCATTTTTATCTTGATATTTACTTGTGCGAAGTCTACCTTCTATAAAAAGCTGAGAACCTTTTCTAGTATATTTTTGGATAGCTTCAGCACCTTTGCCAAATACTACAATTCTATGCCATTCTGTTGTTAGGTTATCACCATAACCATCATTAGTAGCAATACTTAGTGTTGCTACAGTAGTACCATTTTGAGTAGTCCTTACTTCAGGATCATTTCCTAATCTACCTAATATTGTTACTTTGTTTACAGTTCCTTTAGCCATTTATTTTCTCCTTTTCATAAGCACAAATATAGTGCTGTTATTTGATAACTACATACTGAATATTACAGCAAAAGTTTCTAAAATTCACCCTTGATTGCAAAACTTATTTCTTCATAACAAAAACCATTGTACGCTAAATAGTTCATTGCTTTTTGTTTTAGCTTTAAATCTGTTTGAAATAATGAAGTGTTTTTGTATTTTTTGTTAAGACATTTTGAGCATTGTTCAAACCAGTCAATCTCTAACTCATCAAAAGTATTATTAACTAGTTCGCCACTTAGACCTTTTTGGTAAATTGCACTATTTGTAATACGTTTTTTGCCACGAAACTTATTTACTTCATTACGAATAAAAGTCTCAGCGAATCTTTTATCACAAAGCCATTTGTTTTTTTCAAACTCATCTAATAAAGAGTCTATTTCATTTGGAGAAATATTCTCTCTTAGGTGTAATTTGTCAGAAAGTTGCTTGCGAGAATATTCTTGTTTAGCTAGAAGGTATAAAAGATAATTTCTTTCTTTAGATAAGCTCATCTTGAGTATTAGCTTTTACTTTTGATTTTTTTGTTTCTGATTTGACTGGTGCTTTTGGCTCTTGAGTTTCTTTAGCGTATTTATGAGGCATAAGTAACTCTAAAAGTTTACGCTCAATCTCGTCACGAATCTCAGTATTTTCTTTAAGATAATCTTTTGATTTTTCTTTACCTTGACCAATTTTACTACCATTATAGCTATACCAAGCACCTGATTTTTCAACGATACCATGCTTAGCACCTAGATCAACAAGTTCTGCTTCAAGAGATATTCCCTCACCATATATAAGTTCAAACTCACATTGTCTAAAAGGAGGAGCTACTTTGTTTTTAACTATCTTAACTTTGATAGCGTTACCATTTACAACATCACCATCCTTAATGGCAGCACCTTTACGAACTTCTAATCTTACAGAAGAGTAAAACTTAAGAGCATTACCGCCTGTAGTAGTTTCAGGATTGCCAAACATTACACCAATCTTCATACGAATTTGGTTAATAAACATTACAAGAGTATTTGAGCGTTTGATATTTGCAGTAAGTTTACGTAAAGCTTGAGACATAAGCCTAGCTTGTAACCCCATGTGAGAGTCACCCATATCACCTTCAATCTCTGCTTTAGGAGTAAGTGCTGCCACTGAATCTACTACAACTATATCTACACCACCAGAACGCACCAACATATCTGCTATCTCTAAAGCTTGCTCACCTGTATCAGGTTGTGAAATAATTAGATTATCTACATCTACGCCTAAAAGTTTTGCATATTTAGGGTCTAATGCATGTTCAGCATCAATAAAAGCAGCTGTACCGCCTTGCTTTTGGCATTGAGCTATAGCAAGCAAGGTTAATGTGGTTTTACCAGAAGATTCGTGACCGTATATTTCTATGATACGACCTTTAGGATAACCGCCAATACCAAGAGCGACATCAAGTGCAATCACACCTGCAGGAATCACTTCAATATCATGGTTTGCTTGTTGCTCACCTAATTTCATTACAGCACCTTTACCGAACTGCTTTTCAATTTGTGATAGTGCTGACTCTAAAGCTTTTTCTTTACTCATGTTGACCTCTATGAAGTTAGTGTTTTTTACCATCTTCAGCATTAGCTAAAGAGTCTTGATACATTGCATCAAAGTTTACTGCGGATAAGCATAATTGTGGGAAGCCACCAGAGTTTACTAAGTCTGAAATAGCCTCACGAGCATAGTGGTAAAGGATATTTGGACAAAAAGCTTGCTTAGCATGTTCAATCTGGCCTTCTTCCATATTTGCTACAGTAAATATACCAGCTTGCTTAACCTCTATTTCAAAAGCTACAACCCCATCATTTTCAACTTTAACCTCTACTGTTAGCTCACTTTCATAAGTATTTTCTTCTGGCAAGTTTTGAGCATTTACTTTTAAGTCAGTATGAAGTTGTGGTTTCCATTCTGTAGTCCAAATTTTATCTGAATTTGGCACTGAAAAAGATAAATCTTTTACATAAACTTTTTGTATCTGGAATTGTGGTTGTTGTTGATCCATTATTACAATCCTTGTTTGTTTATTGAATTATTTAGAGAGTGATTTCACTGGGTAGCTTGCTTGTAGCCATGCGCTTAAGCCACCTTTTAATGTATATACCTGCTCAAAACCTTCTTTACGTAATACAAGCATTGATTTTTCAGGTTGGTTTCCATATATTACTATAGGTTTAGCCTTGTATTTTGCTAGTTTTTTATGTTTTTCACTTAGTTCATTCGCAGTAATATTATGCGCACCAATAATATGAGCATTTATAAAAGACTCTTGATCTCTAGTATCTAGATATATACCTTTATTTCTGTTTACAACTAATACAGCATCAGCAACAGAAAGATTGTATTGAGATTTTTTTGTTTGAGTCAATTCAAAGATTATATAAATAGCTAATATTAATATAAATGAAAGGCAAAACAATAAGTTTTGTGATACGAAAGTTCCTATATTTTCCATGATTATTTTCTTATTTCTATGATTTTAGTTATGATATCTAAATATAGATTATACATAGCTTTCGATATAAAAAAAAGAAGCTTTTTGATATTAGGATAAAAGGATTTTTTAAAGAAGGAAGATTTGAGTAGAAACTACTTCATTTTAGCAACTATTTCTTTAGTTACATCAATGCTATCTACATTATATAGGCTCATTTCAGCTGGCAATATAGCATCAAGTTGTTTTTCTTTTGCAACATCAGCAGAAGCTTTAGTTAAAGAAGCTTTAAATGCATCAGCATCATCAGAAGCCATTTTTTGAACTTGGTTCATAAGGTCTTGGTATTGCTTCATAGCTTTTTCAAGATCAGCCTGAGCTTGAGCTTTATCAGTGTTTTCAGCTTTATCTGCAGTAGCAGCATCTTTTTGATCACCTTTTGCATCGTCATTAGCAACATCATCTTTCTCTTCAGTATAAGAGTTTACTTTTTGCTGTAATGTAGTGATGTTCTTTTTAAGCTCATCCATTTGAGGTTTTAGTTTTTTCTCATCAGCTGTTACTTTAGCTTTACCAAGAGGAGAAGTTTCAAATACGTCTTGAACATTTGCAAAACCGACACCGCCAGCAAAAGCTGAAGTTGCAGATATAAGTAAACCGCCGGCGATAGCTGCACCTAAGATAGTTTTTTTCATATTTATTTCCTTGTTGTTTTTGTTTTTAAACACTTGTTAATTATCGATTATAGTCATGGTTTTTAGATGTTTCAATACTAATTGTTAATTATTTCATACTAAAGCCAGTTTCTGAAAGAGCTTTATAATAAATAGATGAACCTAGTTTTTGAGATAAATCTGTGAAGAAGTCTTGGGGTTCGGTGTAGTCAATAATATCAAGGTCATTATATTTATCTCGTTTAAGCTTATTGACAGAAGAAAAGCCGTCTATTAACCCAATTTTTTTTGCCTCTATACCGCTGAAAGGTTCTCCTGAGAAGGTGGTGTTCATTGATTTGTTTTTTAGTCTATCACCTCGAGATTTTTCAACAGCTTCAATGAATACTTGGTGAGTTTCATTTAGTAGTTTTTCAAAGTCTTTGGTTTGTTCATCGTTTTTAGGAGCAAAGGGATCTAGGAAGTTTTTGTTTTTACCTGCAGCATATGTTCTTCTTTCTACACCTAGCTTCTTCATCAGTTCTGTGAAACCAAAACTATTACCAATTACACCTATAGATCCAGTGAGAGACATTTTATTTGCATAGATTTCTTTTGCTCCAGCTGCGATATAGTAACCACCACTTGCACATATATCTGTACAGATTGCATACATAGGTATTTTAGGGTGCTTTTGTTGTAAGTATTTCATATGTTCGTAGATATCGTCAGATTGGACAGGCGATCCTCCTGGGCTATTTATTTCAATGAAGACAGCCTTAGTTTTTTTATTACTATAAGCATTATCAAGGCTTTCGTTGATGCGTTCAGCATTAGCTGCTGAGTCACTTGCGATTACCCCATCTATTTTTACTAAGGCAATATGTTGTTTTAGATCTTTAGAAGAACTAAATAAGCTAGGAATAAATGCAACAATAATCACTAGCAAAATAAGTGCTCTTATGATGAATCGCCACCGTCTACGACTCCTCATATCGTTTATATGTACTTTTGCAAGTTCTTCTAATGTTTCATTTGATATATTTCTTTCCATTTCCAGCCTATATTTGTTAATATTCTCAATCATAATTGTAAGCTATAGTAACTGATAATAGTACTGTTTTGATTGGAGAAAATAAAATGCCTCTTTCATTAGATGAAAAAGCAAAAAAACTAGGTCTGGAAAATATTAGTAAGCATATATTTTTATGTTGTGATCAGGAGAGACAAAAGTGCTGTAATGGCGAAGAGTCTTTAAGATCTTGGGAGTATCTCAAGGCTAGACTTAATGAATTAAATTTAGCTCAGAATGGCCATATATATAGGTCGAAAACTTACTGTCTAAGAATTTGTCAAAAAGGGCCTGTGGCAGTTGTTCATCCTGATAATGTTTGGTATCACTCATGTACTCCTGATGTCTTAGAAGAAATCATACAAAAGCATTTGATTGGTGGTGAGGTGGTTGAGGAGTATGTTTTTGCTGCGAGTGAGGGTTTGTAGTATTTAGTATATTTTTACTGAGGAAGGGTGTTATTTAATAATTTCAGAAACCATACATCTTGCAGTGCCGCCCCCAACATCTTCGATAGTTTTAACACTACATGCTAGTCTTTCACAATATTGATCTATCATTTGTGTTTGGTTTTCCGTTAAACCCATATTTGCTGTCGCTGAGAGTATTAAAAAACTTCTGCCTTGAGCATTTTTTACTTCTAGGTTGTTGCAACATCTTAGGGATATTTGTTTCTTTGAAAGGTCTATGATAGTTTTTCCAGAATCTTGTAGCGCTTTAGCCACAATATCTCTTTCTTTTTCGCATTTAATAGACTCAAGGCATACAAAAATTAGTTTTTCGCCGATACTTAATATTTGTGTTGTTTGGTATATGGGTTTGTTTTTATGGTCTAATGCTGTAAATGTTATTAAATCAAAGCCTAATTCATCAGCAACCTTTTGAGCTAATTCTTTATCGCCACGTCTAGATAATGATAAAAATATCTTCTTATGAGTCTTATCAAAAACCATTGCAGCATTACCTTCTAAATGTCTTGAGAAATCACCACGAAAATCTTTGATTTTATAATCTAGTCCTAACTTTTCCTTGAGAAGATTTTTGAGTTTTTGAGGTTCAACTTCTGCTCGTCGTATTGCAGATAAAAGAGGGTAAACAAATAGGTAATGTTTGCCGTCTATCTTATGAGTTGACAACCAGTCATTTACAAACACAGCATCTGGTGAGTCTGAATCTGACTTCATTATAATGATATTTATGTTCCTTGACCTAAGGTAGTTTATCATTTCATAAAACTCATCTTTTGCCATGGCTTGTAGAGTTTGTGAGTTTAGACTTGATTCTTGCTGAAAAGAGTTATCTTCATAACATTCTTGATTAAAACCAAAATTATTTGGTTCGACCATTAGTACTGTATCTGATACTTGTTCGTGCATATTACAGAAAACCTTACGGTAATGAATATTAACTATACGATATATAAATTGAAAAATCTATTAAATAGCTTTTAAGTTGTAAGAAAAATCAAGCTTTTTCAAAAACACTGAAATCAAATTCAAATTCATTTTTGCTGTCTTGAGCAAAGTTTTTATGAGCTATTCGTTTGTATTTTTGTTCGTTCCATTTAGGGAAAAAAGCATCTAAGTTTGTTAGTTCGGCGTTTACTTTTGTGATATATAGCCTATCGGCATGCGGTAAAAACTCATTATAAATTTGAGCGCCACCAATTATAAATATTTCGTAGTGAGGTTTTGATTTTGCAAAGTTTAGTATTTCTTGCACACTATTTATAATTAAGCATTTTTCCTGCGTATATTCTTTGTCCCTAGTTAGGATTATGTTTTTGCGATTAGGTAAAGGGCGGCCGATTGATTCAAAAGTTTTTCTGCCCATTACTATATAATTATGTTCTGTTATTTTTTTGAAATTTTTTAAATCTTCTGATAGCTTCCAAGCAAGAGTGTTTTCTCTGCCTATGCCAAAATTTTTATCGTAAGCGACTATTAAAGAGATCATGATTTTATGGGTAAAGATTTTTTTATTATTGTAACATTTTATATATTAATTTCGCCCAATAATTAAGAGATATTGTTAATATTTGTTTTTTGTACGAGTTTAAGTGTGATAGAATATGCGGGCTTAAGTTTTAAAACTGAGTAATTGTTTAATTAAAAAAATCATGTATCTTAAAATTAAAATATGATTTCAAAGGGTGTCTATAGTGGATATTTGAAGTCATAAAGGTACTAGATATAACCCATAATAAGGAAAATAAAATGTCTTTAATGAAAGAAATGTTAGAAGCTGGTGTTCACTTTGGTCACAAAAAAGCTTTCTGGAACCCTCAAATGAATGAATTCATCTTTGGTATTAACCATGGTGTTCATATTATTAACCTTGAGAAATCAGTTCCATTGTTCCAAGATGCAGTAAACTTTGTTGGTAAAACTGTAGCTAATGGCGGTAAAGTTATGTTTGTTGGCACAAAGCGTCAAGCTCAAAACATTATCGAAGAGCAAGCTACTAGATGTGGTATGCCGTTTGTAAGCCATAGATGGTTAGGTGGAATGCTTACTAACTACAAAACAGTTAAGCAATCTATCAAAAGATTAGCGCAGTTAGAGAAAATGAGAGACGATGGTACTTTTGAATCTTTAACTAAAAAAGAAATGCTACAAAACATGAGAACTATCGAGAAGCTTGAAAAAGTTCTTGGTGGTATTAAAGAAATGGGTGGTATTCCTGATGCAATCGTTGTTATTGATAGTAATAAAGAGCACATCGCTATTCAAGAAGCTCAAAAATTAGGTATTAAAGTAGTGTCTGTTGTAGATACTAACTCAAACCCTGAAGGTATTGACTATATTATTCCTGGTAATGATGATGCTGTTAAAGCAATCACATTCTATATGAATAAGTTTGCTGACGCTATTATTGATGCTCAAGGTTTAGATAGAGCAGTAGTAGCTAAAGGTGAAGAAGTACAAGAACAACAAGCTAACTAAATAGGATTTATAAAACAATGTCTAATATTTCTGCTAAATTAGTAAAAGAACTTAGAGAAAGAACTGGTGCTGGCATGATGGAGTGTAAAAAAGCTCTAGTTGCCACTGAAGGTGATATTGAAAAAGCTGCTGAAGAAATGAGAATTTCTGGACAAGCAAAAGCTGATAAGAAAGCGTCTCGTGTTGCTGCTGAAGGTGTAATTGAAGCTTATGCAGCTGATGGCAGAGCTGTTTTGATTGAGATCAACTCAGAGACTGACTTTGTAGCTCGTGATGATAGCTTTAAAGCATTTGCTACTGCTGCAGTAAAAGCTGCACATGCTGCTAATGCTAAAACTATAGAAGCAGTCCTAGAAGCTGATATGGGTGGCGAAACTGTTGAGCAAGCTAGAAAAAATCTAGTTGCTAAAATAGGTGAAAACATTCAGGTTCGTAGAATGAAAGCTGTAGAAGCTGAAACTTTAGGAGCTTATGTTCATGGTGGTAAAATCGGTGTTGTTGCTGCATTAGAAGGCGGTAGTGAAGATCTTGCTAAAGATATCGCTATGCATGTTGCTGCAGTAAATCCTATGGTTGTATCTGGTGAAGATGTTCCTGCAGATGTGGTGGCTAAAGAAAAAGAAATTTTCACGGCTCAAGCAAAAGAAAGTGGTAAGCCTGCTGAAATCATCGAAAAAATGATTGGTGGTAGAATCCGTAAGTTCTTGGATGAAGTTGCACTTTTAGGTCAAGCTTTCGTTAAAGATCCAAATGTAAAGGTTGAACAACTTGTTAAGCAAAATAATGCTAAAGTTGTAAGTTTTATCCGTCTGGATGTTGGTGAAGGTATTGAGAAAAAAGAAGAAGACTTTGCTGCTGAGGTAATGAACCAAATCAAAGGTTAATATATGTCTAGCGATACGCAAGATCTATCTAAAAATGCTCCCAAGCTTAAAAGAATTCTTATTAAGCTTAGTGGAGAATCACTTTCTGCAGATCAAAGCTTTGGAATAAGCGTTGATTCTGCAAAACCTATTCTTAAACAAATCAAAACTCTTGTGGATTCAGGAATTGAGGTTGCTATAGTTATTGGTGGTGGAAATATTCTGCGAGGAGGTAGGGCTGATTTTGGTGACAAAATACGCCGAGCTACAGCTGACTCAATGGGTATGATTGCTACTATGATAAATGCTCTTGCTTTACGCGATATGTTGATAAGCGAGGGTGTTGATACCGAGATTTTTTCAGCAAAAGGAGTTGATGGTTTGATAAAATCAGCCTCAGCTCATGAGTTTAATCAAGTTATGGCTTGTGGTAAGGTTGTAGTTTTTGCTGGTGGCACAGGTAACCCCTACGTAACTACAGATACTACAGCAAGCTTGCGTGCTATAGAGATTGGTGCAGATGCATTGCTAAAAGCAACTACAGTTGATGGTGTGTATGATAGGGATCCTAATAAGCACTCTGATGCTAAGCGCTATGAGTCAATAAGTTTTGATGAAGTTGTTGCAAAAGAGTTAAGCGTGATGGATCTGGGAGCATTTACACAATGTAGAGATTTTAATCTACCAATATATGTGTTTGATATGTCTCAACCTGACGCTTTACTTGATGCGGTAACTACCTCTAAGTATGGTACCTGGGTTGGTTTAGGTTAAATTTAAAAGGAAATTTTTAATATGATTAACGAAATTCTTCAAGATGCTGAAGTTCGTATGAATAAGTCTTTGGATGTTTTGGCTGATGATTTGGCTAAAATTAGAACAGGTCGAGCACATCCGGATATTTTAGCTCATGTGACTATAGACTATTATGGCACTCCAACTTCGATTACTCAGGTTGCTAATGTTAATGTTTTAGATGCTAGAACTTTAGGTATTACCCCGTGGGAAAAAGGGTTGTCTGGTCAAATAGAGAAGGCTATTATTACTTCTGATTTGGGTTTAAACCCTACAAACTTAGGAGATAGTTTGCGAGTACCTATGCCTGCGTTAAATGAAGAGCGTAGAAAAGAGCTTGTGAAACTTGTTAAGTCTGAGACTGAAAATGGTAGAATTTCTATCCGTAATATTCGTCGTGATGCTAACGGGGATATCAAAGATCTTCTTAAAGAAAAAGAAATCAATGAAGATGAAGCAAAAAGAGCAGAAGCTGGTATTCAAAAAATTACAGATAAAATGATTGCTCAAGCAGATTCTCTGGCTGCTAAAAAAGAGCAGGATTTAATGGCTGTTTAGTCTTTATCTATAATAACTCTTGTATTTCTTATTATCTTTTTTTATCATTTATATAGTCTAATTTTACTGTAGTTATAAATGTCCAAAGCTGAGGAAAACTCACTCAAGCATATTGCTATCATTATGGATGGTAATGGTCGTTGGGCAAAATCACGGTTTAAACCTCGAATATTTGGTCATAGAAAGGCTGTCAAAAGTGTTGATGCTGTTATTGAATATTGTGCGGAAAACGCCATAGAGGTACTTACACTTTTTGCTTTTGGGAGAGATAATTGGTCACGACCTCAGGATGAGGTTGATGATCTAATGAAGCTTTTTTGTAAAACTCTTGAAGAAAAGAGCTCTAAACTTCATCAAAATAATATAAAGTTAAATGTGATTGGAGATAAGAGTCGCTTATCGCAAGAGCTGTTGAAAGAAATTGATGAGTCAGAAGAGCTTACAAGAAATAATAGTGGTTTAAATCTGCGACTAGCTGTTGACTATGCTGGTAGATGGGATATTTTGCAAGCTATACAAAAAATGGTCGAAGATGGAGTTGTGTGTAAGGAAAATACTGGTTTATTGACAAATTCAAAGCTTGAAAGCTATTTGCTAGCTGGAGAAGTACCGGTTGATTTGCTTATTAGGACAAGTGGAGAAGTTAGGTTGAGTGACTTTATGCTTTGGCAAGTTGCTTATGCTGAAATGTATTTTACAGATGTGATGTGGCCTGATTTTGATAAAGAAGAAATGAAAAAAGCTACAGATTGTTTTTATGGTAGACAACGCCGTTTTGGTCGTAGTGGTGAACAAATTTAAAAAATAAGAGGATTTTATGGGACAAAGAATATTAACTGGGGTAGTTCTTGCGGCTATTATCTTTGCTTTTTTATTGTATGCTACAGATTATTTATTTGGGGTTGGTGTTTTTTTGCTGGCTATATTGGCAGCAATAGAATGGTTAAAGTTTGCAAATACTTCTGAGGATAAAATAACAAGAAATCTGGTTATTTTTGGGGTTGCGACATTTGTTGTTTCAGGATTTTTTGAGTATGTTATGTATGTGTTTCCAGTTTTTTGGTTATATGCAATCTTTAAGCTATCTCAATATGAAAGGAATAAAATAAGTACATTAGATCGTTCACAAATTCTTGTTATGGGTCTTTTTGCTATAGCACCCTTTTGTGCATCATTGTATATTTTGCATAGTAATGGAGTTGCTTGGATATTTATGTTTATCCTTGTTGTTGCAGCAGCAGATAGCGGTGCTTATTTTACAGGCAAGGCTATTGGCAAGAGAAAGATGTTGCCACGCTTAAGTCCAAATAAAACTATTGAAGGTTTGTTGGGTGGATTGATTTGCTCTGTGCTTGTGTCAGTAGTTTTCTTGTTTTATATGGAGTTAACAGTTACACAATATATAGCGATGATGATAATAAGTGCTTTAGTGGCAGTACTGTCTGTTATTGGTGATGTCTTTGAGAGTATGATGAAGAGAATTGCTGGTGTCAAAGATAGTGGTAATTTATTGCCTGGGCATGGTGGTGTACTTGATAGGCTTGATGGTTATATGCCGGCATTACCAATTTTTGTATTGCTTGGTTATTTATGTGGCGTGTTTGTGATATAGTGTACATAGTTATTTTGTAGGATTTGATTATGAAAATTCAAATGAAGATACTTGATGAAAAAATCAAGGGCATACCTCAATATGGTACAACTGGTTCAGCAGCTATTGATTTAAATGCTTGTGTTGAAGGTGATGTAGTCTTAAAGTCAGGTGAGTGTAAGCTTGTTGGAACAGGTGTGGCGATTCATGTGGCTGATCCAAACTATGCAGCTTTAATTCTTCCTCGCTCTGGACTGGGGCATAAAAAAGGTTTAGTGCTTGGGAATGGTACAGGGTTGATAGATTCTGATTATCAAGGAGAGCTAAAAGTTTCGTGTTTTAATAGGTCTCAGCAAGATATAGTGATAGAGCCTCTAATGAGATTTGCTCAACTGGTTATTGTTCCAGTTGTTCAAGCTGATTTTGAGCTTGTTGATGATTTTACATCAGACTCAAGTCGTGGAGCTGGTGGATTTGGCCATACAGGAGCCTAAAGATGTTTTTGAATTTACCTAATATTCTAACTTTTGGTAGGTTGTTGCTTATACCATTTATTCTGATTTGTTTCTATTACCCGTTTCCGCATCATCATGGTGTAACAGCAACTTTGTTTTTGCTTGGTGCAGCTACAGATTGGTTGGATGGTTATTTGGCTCGTAAGTGGGAGCAAACAAGCAAGCTTGGTGCATTTTTAGATCCAGTTGCTGACAAGCTTATAGTTGCAACTGCTTTATGTTTATTTATAGAAATGTACCCTTATTGGTGGGCTACTATACCTGCAATCGCAATGATTTGTCGTGAGATATTGGTCTCAGCTTTAAGAGAGTGGATGGCAGAGCTTGGTCAGCGTAGTGTTGTTAAGGTTGGGATTTGGGGTAAAGTAAAAACCAGTGCTCAAATGGCAGCGTTATTTATATTTCTTATTAAGCCAGCAATTAATTTTGAGAAGGGGGTTGATTACTCAAGCTTCAATACTTGGTTTATTTTTCTGGGCTTTTTGATGCTATATATAGCTGTTATTTTAACAGTATATTCTATGTGTAATTATCTGTACGTGGCATTTAAGGCTGTTTTTGGAAAAAACAAATCACAAGAGCTATAATGCTTTTGAGCCTATACTTTGTGTTGTCATATTTTTATTATCTGTTACCATTTAGGCAATCAGAAGTTTATAAAACATAAATCAGATGTTAGCAAATATTAAGTTAGATTATAAGAGGTTCGTATCTCTTCAGCTTATACTAATAATTATTGGGTTTTTGATAGTTTCATCTATGTATGGTTTAGTCTATGCAAAATCTTTTTTAATGGGCTCTCTGCTAATGTTTTTGGCAAATTTTTTATTCTTTTTTCGTCTTTTTATAAGTAAGCAATTTTCCCCGGGAGTGGAAATACTGATATTTTATATGAGTGAGTTTTTAAAGCTCTGTATAGTCGCTATTGTTACAATTATGTTAGCTATTTATATAAAACCAAAATTATTTGCTTACATTTTTGGATTAGTTTTGCTACAATTAGTAGTGTGTTTTGTGCCTATCTTAACTAAAAAAGTTAGATAGGCGCTTTTATGTTATAGTTTAAAAGTTTTTAATAATTGGTGGAATACTAATGGCAAATACAGAAGCTGGGGCTCAAGTTGCAACTAATTATGTTCAACATCACTTGCATCATTGGCAAGTTTCTTTAGGTGAAGGTGCTTTTTGGCAGCTAAACGTTGATTCTCTTCTTGTAAGCTCTATTTTAGGTGCATTATTTGTGCTTGTTATGTTTATGGCGGCAAGAAAAGCAAATTCAGGAGTTCCTGGAAAGTTTCAAAATATGATTGAAGCTGTTTGGGAGTGGATGGATGGATTAGTTGCAGAAAACTATCAGTTTAATCGTAATTTCGTTACACCTCTTGCTCTTACAATATTTGTTTGGGTTGTGCTTATGAATCTTATGGATTTATTACCAGTGGATTTGTTTGGATGGATTATTAGCTTCTTTACAAATAGTCATGAAGTTTACTTTAGAGTTGTTCCAACAGCAGATCCAAATGTCACGTTTGCTATGTCATTTGCTGTATTCTTCTTGGTCATATTTTACAATATCAGAGCAAAAGGTTTTGGTTTATTTAAAGAGATCTTAAGTGCACCATTTGGTATATGGTTATTCCCACTAAATATTTTCTTTAGACTTATTGATGAAGTGGTTAAGCCAGTTTCACTTTCACTACGTTTATTCGGTAATATATTTGCTGGTGAATTAATATTTATTTTGATAGCATTGTTGCCATGGTGGTTTCAATGGTCGCTTGGTGGAATATGGGCAATATTCCATATACTAATAGTATTAATCCAAGCATTTGTATTTATGATGTTGACTGTGGTGTACTTGAATATGGCACAAGAAGCGCATTAAAGAAGTTAAATTAACCGTAAAATCTATAAATTAAAAACAGGAGAAATAAAAATGGATATGTCTTTACAAGTTTTAGGAAACTTAAATGGTTTAACAGCGATAGCAGTAGCGTTATTGATATCTTTACCAGCATTAGGTACAGCGATTGGTTTTGGTGTGCTAGGTGGTAAATATCTTGAAGGTGTTGCAAGGCAGCCTGAGCTAGGTGGTATGCTACTTGGCCGTATGTTTATTGTTGCAGCATTCGTTGATGCGTTCGCAGCGATTTCAATTGCTATTGGTTTCTTAGTTCTTTATGCAAACCCACTAGCTATACCAGGTTTAGCTGAAGCAGCTACTAAAGTTGTTGGCGCGTAGTTAAAATTATAAGTTTCATTATCTAAAGGATAAGTAGATGGATATCAATATTACCCTAGTCGGTCAAATGATAACATTTGCAATCTTCGTTGTGTTTACAATGAAGTTTGTATGGCCGCCACTGCGTAAAGCTTTAGACGAGCGTAGAGAAAAGATAGCGGATGGATTAGCTTCTGCAGACAGAGCTTCACGAGAGCTTGAAGTTGCAAAGCGTCAGTCAGCTGAAGTTCTAAACGAAGCAAAAGCAAAAGCGACAGAAATAGTTGAAAGTGCTTACTCAAGAGCTCATAAAGTTGATGAGCAAGCTAAAGAAGAAGCTATCGTAGCTGCAGACAAAATCAAGAGTATGGCAATGTCAGAAATTGAACAAGAAAAAGTTAAAGCTAGAGAAGAGCTTAAAGATGAGCTTGTTACATTAGCAATGGCTGGAGCAAGTAAAATTATATCAGCGCAAGTTGATGAAGAATCAAGCAATAAAATCTTAAAAGATTTTGTGGCAAATGTTTAATTAGTAGGTGATAGTATATGGCTAGTATGACTATAATTGCGAAACCTTATGCAAAAGCAGCATATGAATTCGCTAGTGAGCAGAATGCTGTAGATCAGTGGGCTAAAGAGTTAACTAGTTTTTCTCAAGTTGTTGAAAGTAAAGCAATTGCTCAAATTGTTATGAGTCCAATGATATCTCAATCTGAGATTGTTAAGGCTACAAAAAAAGATCTTGATTCAAACTTTGCTAATTTTCTTGCATTATTGGCAGAAAACAATAGGCTTGAAGTTTTGCCTAGTATAGCAATAGAATTCCAGGCTCTAAAAAATGCTCAATCTAATAATAAAGCGGCGTCGGTAACTTTGGCTTATAAGGCTGATAAAACTATGCTGAAAAATCTTAAAGCTAGTTTAGAGAAGAGATTTAACTGTTCAGTAGAGCTAGATGTCAAAATTGATGAGTCATTGATAGGTGGAGCAATAGTAAGAGTTGGTGATACGGTTATAGATGATTCTGTATCTGGTCGTTTAGAAAAAATGAAAAGTATTTTATTATCATAAAATTTATAGGAAATAAGTATGCAACTAAGTCCTTCAGAGATTAGTGGTCTAATCAAACAAAGAATCGAAAAGTTCGATGATACTATCGAACTAAAATCAGAGGGTACAATAGTAAGTGTATCTGATGGTATTGTTACAATTTATGGTTTAAATGATGTTACAGCTGGTGAGATGATAAAGCTTCCAGGTGATATCTATGGTCTAGCATTAAACTTAAATACTGACTCTGTTGGAGCTGTTGTTTTAGGTGAGTATGACAACATCAGTGAAGGCGATAAAGCTTACTGCACAGGTAGAATCCTTGAAGTGCCAGTAGGTAACGAGCTTTTAGGAAGAGTTGTTGACGCTCTTGGTAACCCAATTGATGGTAAAGGTGAAGTTGCAACAGATCTTACATCTCCTATTGAAAAAATTGCACCTGGTGTGATTTGGAGAAAATCAGTTGATCAAGCCTTACAAACAGGTATTAAGTCAATCGATTCAATGGTTCCAATTGGTCGTGGACAGCGTGAACTTATTATTGGTGATAGACAGATTGGTAAAACAGCAATCGCTGTAGACACAATCATTAACCAAAAAGATTCTGGTGTGAAATGTGTTTATGTTGCTATAGGTCAAAAAGCTTCAACAATTGCAAACATTGTAAGACAGTTAGAAGAGCATGATGCTCTTAAGCATACAATTATTGTGGCGGCAACAGCTTCAGATTCAGCAGCACTACAATATATAGCTCCTTATGCGGGTTGTTCTATGGGTGAATACTTCCGTGATCGTGGTGAAGATGCTCTTATAATATATGATGATTTGACTAAACAGGCTTGGGCTTATAGACAAATTTCATTGCTACTAAGAAGACCACCTGGTCGTGAAGCATACCCTGGTGATGTATTTTATCTTCACTCAAGACTTCTTGAAAGAGCAGCTAGAGTAAATGAAGAGTGGGTTGAAAAACATACTAATGGTGAAGTGAAAGGTAAAACTGGTTCACTTACTGCATTACCTATAATTGAAACACAAGCTGGTGATATTTCGGCATTTGTACCTACAAATGTAATTTCAATTACAGATGGACAGATTTTCTTGGAAACTGATTTGTTTAACTCAGGTTTAAGACCAGCTATTAATCCAGGAAACTCTGTTTCTCGTGTTGGTGGTGCAGCTCAAACTAAGATTATTAAAAAGCTTGGTGGTGGTATCCGTTTAGCACTTGCGCAATTTAGAGAGCTAGAAGCATTCTCACAGTTTGCATCTGACTTAGATGAAGCTACAAGAGCACAGCTAAACAGAGGTGAAAGAGTAACAGAGCTTCTTAAACAGAAGCAATTTTCAACTCTTTCAGTAGCGCTAATGGGCTTATCATTATATGCTGCTGATAATGGTTATTTAGATAGTTTAGCAGTATCTGAGATTATACCTTTTGAATCTGCATTACATGCTTTAGCAGAAGATAAATATGCTGAATTAGTATCGCAAATCAATGCTACGGGTAAATACGATGCAGAAATTGCTGATAAATTAAAAGCAATTGTAGAAGACTGCAAAGCAAATCAAGCTTGGTAGGAGTAGACTATGTCTAATGCTAGAGAAATACGCTCAAAAGTTGCCAGTGTAAAAAATACACAGAAAATCACTGGTGCAATGGAGCTTGTAGCAGCAAGTAAGATGAGAGGAGCTATTGTTAAAATGAACAATGTGCGCCCTTATGTTAACTGTGCTAATACAATTATTAAAAATGTCGTAGCAGCTAGTATTGATTATCCAAACCCTTATCTTTTAGATCGTGAGATCAAAAGAGTTGGCTATATAGTCACTTCAACAGATAGAGGTCTTTGTGGTGGTTTAAATATCAACTTATTTAAACATATGCTTAAAGACATCAAGAAAAATCTTGATAATAAGGTTGGTGTTGATATTTGTGTGGTGGGAGCGAAAGCTGAGGCATTCTTTAGAAAACTTAAAGGTGTTAATGTTGTAGCTACAGCTCATTATTCTGATAAAGATAAAGAGGGTAGTATCAAAGCAATTAGTGGTGCTGTTAGTGTAATGCTTGAAGAATATATAAGTGGTAAAATTGACCGTATATATTTAAATAGCAATCATTTCGAAAGTACTATTAAGCAAAAGCCAATACAGCAAACACTACTTCCAATACAAGATGTATTTACTGATGAAGAGAAAGAGGCTAATAAAGCAGAAGCTTCTAAAGGTCATTGGGATTATATCTATGAAAGAGATATTGAAGAAGTTCTTAATGCTTTATGTGTAAGATATATCGAAGCGCAAGTTCGTGGAGCTATACTTGAAAATGCAGCATGTGAGCAAGCAGCTCGTATGTTAGCTATGAAAAATGCTACAGACAACGCTGGTGATATTATTGATCAGCTTAATTTAGATTATAACAAAGTAAGACAAGCTATGATTACTCAAGAGCTTGCTGAAATTTGTTCAGGTGCAGCAGCAGTTTAGGAGAGATAAATGAGTACTGGTAAAATTATTCAAGTAATTGGTCCTGTTATCGATGTGGAGTTTTCACGCGATAATACACCAAAAGTATATGAAGCATTAAAAGTAGAAGAGGCGTCTCTTGTACTAGAAGTGCAACAACAAATCGGTGATGGTGTAGTTAGAACTATCGCTATGGGTTCAAGTGATGGCTTACGCCGTGGTATGGAAGTTACTAATACTAACGCTCCTATATCAGTACCAATTGGTAAAGGAACACTTGGTAGAATTATGAATGTATTGGGTGAGCCGATTGATGAAGCTGGTCCAGTAGAGCATTCTGAAACTAGATCTATACATCAGGCTCCTCCTGCGTATGATGAACTAGCTTTAAGTACAGAGATTCTAGAAACAGGTATCAAAGTAGTTGATCTGATTTGTCCATTTGCTAAAGGTGGTAAAGTAGGTCTATTCGGTGGTGCTGGTGTTGGTAAGACAGTTACAATGATGGAGCTTATCAACAACATTGCTAAAGAGCATAGTGGATACTCCGTATTTGCGGGTGTAGGCGAAAGAACTCGTGAAGGTAATGATTTCTATTACGAGATGAAAGATTCTAATGTATTAGATAAAGTATCACTTGTTTATGGTCAGATGAATGAGCCACCAGGTAACAGATTAAGAGTAGCCCTTACGGGTCTTACTATTGCAGAAGGATTCCGTGATGAGAAGCGTGATGTACTAATGTTTGTAGATAATATTTATCGTTATACTTTAGCAGGTACTGAAGTATCAGCACTTTTAGGTCGTATGCCTTCAGCTGTGGGTTATCAACCGACACTAGCTGCTGAGATGGGTGCTTTACAAGAGCGTATTACATCTACTAAGACTGGTTCTATTACATCAGTTCAAGCAGTATATGTACCTGCCGATGATTTAACAGATCCATCTCCAGCGACTACATTCTCGCATCTTGATGCTACAATTGTGCTTTCAAGACAGATTGCTGAACTTGGTATTTATCCTGCAGTTGATCCACTTGATTCTACTTCAAGACAGTTAGATCCATTGGTAGTAGGTCAAGAGCATTATGAAACTGCTCGTGCTGTACAAAAAACTCTTCAAAGATATAAAGAGCTTAAAGATATTATCGCAATTTTAGGTATGGATGAGCTTTCTGATGAAGATAAAAAGACTGTAGATAGAGCTCGTAAGATTCAAAGATTCTTATCTCAGCCTTTCCATGTTGCAGAAGTATTTACTGGCAATCCTGGTAAGTTTGTACCATTGAAAGATACTATCGCAAGCTTTAAAGCTATCGCAAGTGGTGAATATGATCATTTACCAGAGCAAGCTTTCTATATGGTAGGTTCTATCCAAGAAGCTATTGAAAAAGCAAAAAATCTATAGGTATTAGCGTATGTCTAAAAACTATCTAAAAGTCGATGTAGTTAGCCCACTTGGTTCAGTATTTACAGGCGAGGCTGACATGGTTAGCCTGCGTGGATCTGCTGGTGAGATGGGTATAGCTTATGGGCATACAGAATTACTTTCTACAATGCCCGCTGGTGTTGTAAATATAAGAAAAGATGAGTCTACAGAGGTACTTTATGTATCTGGTGGAATTATTGAAGTAACTCCAAAGCGTGTAACTATAATGGTTGATGATATGGAGAAAGCTGAAAACCTAAATCAAGCGGAAGCTGAAAAAGCTAAAATAAGAGCACAAGAAGCATTAGCTAAGAAAGATGCTTCGCAATTAGATATAGATGCTGCTCATACTAGACTTAAAGAAGCAGACGCTCGACTTAAAGCTCTTAATTCATCTAAGGGTATTTACTATTCTAAAGACTAGTTCTTAGAATTCTCATAGATTCTTTATTTTATCAAGAAATAAAGAATTTCCATTCTTTGATTTTTGAACTATAATATACTTTATAAGTATTAAACTAATAATTTGTGGTTGATGTTTGAAATGGTAGCAAAATTATTTTGGCAGATTTTCTTTGGTGTGGCGATCATCTTGATTGTAATTCTTTCTATTTTGAATACTGACAAAGTTAGTTTCGATTATATATTTGGTACAACAACTCTACCAATTATAGTCCTTATGTCTGTGGCTTTTGTAGTTGGTTTAGTTTTAGGTTCATTTCTTACAAAATTCATACAAATTACTAAAACGTCTGGTGGCGCTAAAAAGTAATGCTGGTTTTAGGCATTGAAAGTTCTTGTGATGAAACAGGTATTGCACTATATGATTATGATAGTAAACAGCTGGTTGCTGATGCATTATATAGCCAAATAGAACTACATCAAAACTATGGTGGAGTTGTTCCTGAACTTGCTTCACGAGAGCATATTGCTAAATTAAATGTTCTTACAAAAAAAGTTCTTCAAGATGCTAATGTTAGCTTTGACCAAATTGATTGTATAGCATATACAGCAATGCCTGGTCTAGTTGGAGCTCTAATGGTAGGTGCTACTTTTGCAAAAACTTTGGGTATGATTAATAACATACCTACTCTTGCTATACATCATCTTGAAGGACACTTATTATCTCCTCTGCTTGATAGCGAAAATCAAATTGAATACCCATTTGTCGCACTTTTAGTATCAGGTGGCCATACTCAACTTTTTGAAGTTAGAAATTTTGGAGAGTACTCTTTGCTTGGTGAATCAATAGATGATGCTGTTGGAGAAGCTTTTGATAAAACGGCCAAAATGCTTGGAATGTCTTATCCTGGTGGTGTTGAGGTAGCTAATTTAGCTGAGAAAGCAACGAATAAGAGTAAGTATATTCTTCCTAGACCAATGAAAAATAAACCTAATTTAGATTTTAGCTTTAGTGGTTTGAAAACAGCTGTATTAAATGCTTGGTATGGTGAAAATCAGCAAACTGCAGAAAATAAAGCTAATCTTTGTTATGGTTTTCAAGAGGCTGTAGTAGATGTGTTAGTGACAAAATGTGATAAAGCATTACAACAAACATCTATTAAGCAACTTGTAGTTTCAGGTGGTGTAAGTGCCAATAAAAAATTGCGCGAAAAGCTAGATAAGTTAGCAATAAATAAATTATATAAAATACAGTTTCCACCTTTAAAATATTGTACTGATAATGGCGCAATGATTGCACTAGCTGGAGCGTATAGATATGCAAAAGGCTTTAATGATAATAGTCTTGAGATAAATGTAAAACCTAGAGCTAAGATCTAAGTAGCTAAATCATTATGAATAAAACTCAAATTGGTAGTAAGGCCGAATCTCAAGCTTGCGATTTTTTAAAATATCATGGGATAGAAATACTCGAGCAAAATTTTAAAGCGTTACCATATGGTGAAATAGATATTATTGCATTAGATCAAAATGTTTTAATCTTCGTTGAAGTTAAGTTTCGTAAATCAAATGTCTTTGGTTTTGCTCAAGAAATGGTTACATTGGCCAAACAATCAAAAATCATTAATACAGCAAATATCTTTCTGCAACAGAATGATTTATATCAAGATATAGAGTGTAGATTTGATGTGGTTGCAATTAATAATAATGATATAAACTGGGTAAAGAATGCCTTTCAAGTGAATTAGTCAATATTGCAAAGGTTTAAAATTATGAAAATCATCAATTTCTTCAACTTTTTAAGAGGATAGATTATACTTTATAGTGTACGGAGGTATGATTCATGCATAATGCAGTAGTTATAGAGAGATCAAAAATCAAGGGGCTAACCATAATGGAGCTTATGATTGCTGTTGCTATATTTAGTATACTTGCTTCTGTTGCAATTCCAATGTATTCAAACTATGTCACTAGAACTAAAATCGCTAATGAACTCCCTGTATTACATGCTAAAGCACGAGAGATTTATGATTTAAAAAAAGATGGTCGAGATTTTTATATAGGAGGTGAATACCTCACGATAAATGAGTATGGCGCTATAGTAAAAGATATAGGAAATACAGGTAGTAATATAATAGATGGTAATGCTGAAATCATGCTACGCCCAGAACCTGTGCCTGTAGATTCTGTAAGGTGGAGATGTATAGTTTCTGGTACAGATATATCAGAATCAGATGTTCCTAGTCATTGTTTGTATGGTGCAGAATCGTTTTTCACAATACTTAAAGATAATAATATGATAGCTTCGACATCGAATTTTGAATTAGATAATAATCCTGTCTCAGACAATGATTGGGATAGAATCGGTAATGATAGTGAATTTTTAGGTGATTGGGAAATAGTTGGTGGTGACGAAGAACTTGAGCTTTGGAATGATTTTGACCTAATTTCAGATCGTCGCGACAATGTTGCCGAGCTTGATGGAGATAGTAATGAGCTTGTTGAGCTCACACATGATTTAGCATCACAAAATTTTAAAGATATGCAATTATCGTTTGATTACTTTGCTCGCACAGGTGATGATTCTAGTAATTTTGAGGTCTATCTTGGTGATCAGCTTGTTTATACTCATGATAATTTCACACAATCTTGGCAGTCAATAAATATTGATTTGAGTAATGTGGGTAATGCTAGTTCAAGTAAATTAAGGATAAAAGAGGCCGGCATGGATGAAAGTTTGGGAGCATTGATTGATTTAGACTCATTAAAAGTTACTCCTGGACAAATTGTTTAAAATTTACGTTATAGTGATTAAGAGACTTAGTGGTCTAATAATCATCTAAACTATTATAGTTATTTTTTATGTGCTATGATTATTTTACAGTCACTTAGGAGTATTGATAAAATGAAAAAGAAATTACTATTAACGACAGCAGGTTTGTTGAGTGCGACTTTAGCACTTAACTCATGTACAACAGCAGCAGTTGCAACTACAGGTTTAGTTTTAGCTGGTACAGCGTTAGCTATTGGTGCTTATAAATGGATGCAGAACCCTGACGCTTACAATGCATATGAAAAAAGTGCTGATACTGTTTATACAGCAGCACAAGATGTTTTAAAAGAAAGTAAATACACTATTACTAGTCAGTCTACTGATGAGAAAAAATCAGAAGTTAAAGCCACATCTCCTAGTGGATCAGCAATAACAATCGTTGTTAAAAAAGATAATGCTGATCAGTCTGAGATTTTTATCAAGGATGATAGTAAAGCTACTGCTACAATAATTCTAAATAAGATTAACTCTGCTTTAGATGCTGAGCAAGCTTCATATGATAAAAATAGTGAAGCTAAATAAGAGATCACACTAGTCTATTCTTACAACTTTTCTATTGTTCAAATGCATACATGCTACTATGTTGATATAATATGGTGGCTTTTTTCAGGTGTAAAAAGTTAATAGATGTATTATAATTATAGTAATAAATATTTTTCAATACTTTTGAAACTCCTCAAAAGATTTAAGTAAATTAACAAAAGTGAATTATTAAATGGCAGAACAACAACCACGTAAAAAGCTTTCTTTAGGTAGAAAAACTCTTTCTACTAATAGAACAACAACTATAAGCAATAATCTGAAGACTAAGTTACAGGAAAAGAAAGAGAACAACGTTTCTAACTTTTTTAAAAAAGCTAATAAAGAGATATCAGGATTATATGATGAAAGACAAAAAGTTTGTGAGCAAATCACACAGATAGAGCAACGTTTACTTTTTGCTAAAAGTGAACCACTTCAAGAATTTTTGTTTGAGTTAAAGACTAAAGATTTTGAATTACTTTCTCAGATTAACGCTTTAATTCAAGCAGCATAACCGTATATAGATTTGGTTTTATAACTATTTAAAATACAGTTTGAAAAATTTCTTTGATACCTTTTTTAGCAAGACCTAGCATTTTAGTAAACTCTTCTTCTGAAAAGTCTTTTCCTTCAGCGGTACCTTGGACTTCAATCATACCACCTTCAGAATTCATTACTACATTCATATCTGTTTCTGCATTTGAGTCCTCATCATAGTCAAGATCAAGTACGGGCTCACCGTTATAAACACCAACAGATATAGCAGCAACTTGAGCAGCTAGTGGCTTAGCGTCTTCGGCTATTTTACCGTTTGCTTTCATATATTCTATAGCATCTTTGATAGCAAGTGATGCACCAGTGATAGATGCTGTACGAGTACCACCATCAGCTTGAAGGACATCACAATCAACGCGGATAGTGTTTTCACCTACTTGTGTTAGGTCTAAGCTTGCACGCAAAGCTCTACCAATTAAGCGCTGAATTTCTTGTGTACGACCAGACTGTTTACCACGAGCAGCTTCGCGATCCATACGAGTATGAGTTGAACGAGGTAGCATACCGTACTCAGCTGTTAACCAACCTTCACCAGAATCTTTTTTAAATCTTGGAACACCAGAAGTTACAGAAGCAGTACATAGTACTTTAGTATCACCAAACTCTACAAGTACAGAGCCTTCAGCATGCTTTGTAAATTGGTGTGTAACTTTTACATTTCTTAATTGATCATTTTTTCTGCCACTTGGACGCATTTTTTAAATCCTTTTTGATTAGTTTTATAGCTTTGTATAGAATATAATTATACAAATCGAAAATGAAATAAGATACCTTAAACCTAGAGGTATTTGATAATAAATGAAAATAATAGATAAAACTGTATTAGATAAGCCTCAAAGATTTTGGCTCAATGACGCTAAGAATTTAGTTACAAGTTTGACTAAATTTTATGGTGCTATAACTTTAGATAAAATGTCTCAAAAATTTGACGAATTAACATCTTTTGAAACTGAGTTGTTGAAAATAACAAATGCGCTTGTACGACGGATATCGCTTTCTAGTGATAAAGACATGTATGTTTGTGCTCGAACTATAGTTCCTGAAAATACTTATGATCATTTTATGAGCGAGTTAGAATCATTAGGTACTAAACCAATAGGTGATAACTTATTATTTGATAAAGCAAAGTTTGATAGGGATGAGTTCATTATTCGTAAGCTTTCGGCTATAGAATTTAAAAACGAAACAAATCAGCAGATTTCATCAGATATATTCTCTCGTAGCTCTGTATTTGAGTATAAAAATAACCCAAAGCTTAAACTTTTAATCACAGAATATTTTTTAATATTACCACAGCAGTATGGCAATGAATAAAGAAAAACTACAAGCATATATAATGCTAATGCGACTTCATCGTCCGGTACCGATTCTACTAATCTTATGGCCAACTTTGACAGCTTTAGTACTAGCAAGTCATGGCTTCCCAAGTTTTAAGTTGCTGATTATATTTACCGTAGGAGTGGTTCTGATGCGTACAGTTGGTTGTATTGTCAACGATATTGCAGATAGAGATTTTGATAAGCATGTTGCTCGCACAAATACACGCCCATTAACAAGTGGGAAACTTACAGTTAAAAATGCAATTATGCTCTGTTTAGTATTAACTATTATAGCTTTTATCTGTGTATTGTTTTTAAATTTCTTCACGGTGTTACTGTCATTTATAGCTTTGTTCTTAGCGATACTTTACCCATTCTGTAAAAGATTTTTTGCGTTACCTCAACTAGTACTTGGATTAGCATTTAATTTTGGGATATTCATGGCTTTTTCAGCTATACAAAATACGGTGCCTTTAGAAGCTTGGATCTTTTACTCCGGGACTATATGCTGGACTATTGCGTATGATACTGTATATGCTTTAGCTGATAGGGAATTTGATTTAGAGATAGGAGTGAAATCTTCAGCAGTAACTTTTGGTGAGAATGTTTTTAAGTATATTTTTGCTTTTAATTTTTTAGCTTTATTATTTTTAGTAATTCTTGGAGTGTATTGTGATTTTAATCTCATCTATTATCTAGGGATTGTTATTTCAGGAATATTCTTTGTAAGAAATTATCGTGTATATAAAAAGCTAGGAATTGCAAATTGTATAAAAGCTTTTTCTGATAATCACTGGGTAGGTTTAGTGCTATTTGTAGCTATCTTGTTTCAATTTTATTAGATCAAAGCTAGTCTTTTTAGTTATCTACAATAGTAATATTTCCAAACTAAGATAGAGTGTCATCTTCGGGAGTTAGACTATGGATTAATTAGATAGAAAGATATATTTTTATATAGAAAAGGACTAAAGCCTTGATTGATTCTATTTGATATATTTATTTACAAGCTTAACAAAAGACATAGGATCTTCAATCTTAGCACCTTCTACAAACATTGCTTGCATAAGTAGTAATTCAGATAAATCACCAAATACTTCAGTATCTGCTTCATCTTTTAATTTCTGTACTAAATGATGTTCAGCATTTAGTTCAAGAATTGGCTTCATACCCATGCCAGGCATAAAGTTTTGACCAGCTTCTTCCATCATTTTTTGCATGTTTAAGCTCATACCATAGTCATTTACAACTACGCAACTTGGTGAGTCAGTAAGACGCTTAGAAAGTCTTACATCTTCAACTTTGTCTTTTAGAGATTCTTTAATATCTGCTAAGATTTTTTCAAAATCTTTAGTTTCTTTTTCAAATTTCTCTTTAGTTTCTTCAGTTTCAAATTTATCAAGATCAATATCGCCTTTGATGATAGATTTCATGTGTTTGCCATCAAATTCTGATAATGAAGACATCATCCACTCATCCACTCTATCTGTCATCAAGATTACCTCGATACCTTTTTTCTTAAAGACTTCAAGCTGAGGGTTGTTTAAAGCTGCTTTATAGCTATCTGCTGTGATGTAGTAGATAGTATTTTGCTCTTCTTTCATACGAGAGATATAGTCTGCTAAAGAAACTGTTTGTTTAGCATCAGTACTCTCTGTAGTTGTAAACCTTAATAATCCAGCGATTTTTTCTTTATTACCAGAATCTTCAGATACACCTTCTTTAAGCACTTGACCAAAGTTATCCCAGAATTTTTGGTATTTATCGTTATCTTTTTTAGCTAACTTAGTAAGTTCACTTAAAACTTTTGATGTTGTAGCTTTTCTAATTTTGTCGATTACTTTGTTGTGTTGTAATATTTCACGAGATACATTCAATGGTAAATCAGCAGAATCAACAACACCTTTTACAAATCTTAGGTATGGAGGAAGAAGTTCTTTATTTTCCATAATGAACACTCTACGAACATATAAAGATAATCCGTAATCTTTATCTCTATTCCAGAAGTCAAAAGGCTTGTTTTCTGGGATGAATAATAAGCTGTTATACTCAAGGTTACCTTCAACCTTGTTATGTGACCAAGTTAAAGCATTGTTGAAGTCATGAGAGATATATTTATAAAACTCATTGTACTCATCATCACTAATGTCTTCTTTTGATCTTAACCAAATAGCTTTAGTATTATTTATAACTTCATATTCATCTGTGATTGTTTGTTCACCTTTATCATCAGTTTCAACTTTTTTCATTTCAACTGGTGTGTTTATGCAATCAGAATATTTGTTTACTAAACCTTTCAACGCATTATGATCTAAAAGATCTTCACTTTCTTTTTTAAGATGTAGAGTTATTTCAGTACCACGTTGCTCTTTTGAAATAGTTTCGATTGTAAAATCTTTTTCTGCAGAAGAAACCCATTTTGTAGCTTGATCTTTAGCTTGTCCTGCTTTTCTGGTTCTTACTGTAACTTTATCAGCTACGATAAATGAAGAGTAAAAACCAACACCAAATTGACCAATTAGATCACTGTCTTTGTTTTTATCACCAGTTAGATTTTCTAAGAATTTTTTAGTACCTGATTTTGCAATAGTACCAAGGTTTTCGATAACTTCTTCTTCAGTCATACCGATACCGTTATCGCTAACAGTTATAGTTTTTGCATCTTTGTCAAAATCAACTTTGATTGCATAGTCTGCATCGCCTTCGTTTAAGTCAGCATTTGCTATAGACTCGTATCTTAGCTTTTCGATAGCATCTGACCCGTTAGATACTAGCTCACGTAAGAATATATCTCGGTTTGAGTATAGTGAATGTATCACTAAGTGTAATAATTTATCTACTTCTGTTTCAAATGTATAATTTTTCTTAGACATTTTATTAAACCTCTTTATTGATTGTTATAAATTAAATCTTTTCAAAGGTTATATGAGAGCTAGATGGATTTTTTTCAAGGAAATTTTATTTAATGATTTAACTTTGGCGATTTTTTAGGCAATTAATTGATAAAATTCAGACATGTCAAAAACTTTTACATCTTCATTTGGACAAATATTCATCGCGTAACTATCAAATATTTCTTTAGGGCAATATTTTTGTTGATTCTTTGAATCATAAGCTCGAATCCAGTTTGAGTCAGCACCTAAAGTCATTTGCCATGGAATTTTAACTGCTGGTAGCTGAGCTAGACCTTCTGCAATAGCATTGTTATCATAATTAATAACAGCGGTATGAATATTCTCAAAAGTAGTTTGTGCTGTTTTATCTGATACTATTAGTAAAGCCCAATTATCAAAGTCGTTGCCTGGATCAAAAGATCGATCTTGAGGAGCAGGACCTAAAGATAAGTTTACAGGTAACCATGTAAGCCACTTATTTGTCTCAGAATTACAGGTTTTACCATCTTGCTTAAAATCTTCAACTACAGTTGTTGATGCTCCAGCTTCTTGCAAAAGTTTTATAACATTCTTCTCAGCACTCCCTTGATTTTTAGTTGCTTGGTTTAAACCCTTATCAAGTGTATCTATCCATAGATATTTGTCAAAAATATGGTGTCTTGTCATATAGTTTTCAGTACCACTTGTAGGGTCGCAAAAAGTATTTAAACTATTATCAACATCACAGTGATTAAATTGTCCGCCAGCAACTCCGCCTTTAGGCTTGCTTTTATTGACTTGAGGGATACATGAAGCATTAGCAAATTGAGCTAATATGATTAAAAATATTAGGTAAGTGGTTTTACGCATCTTAAGTTCGTGTTTAAATATATTTTTAAAGATAGTAACATAAAACGCAAATAAATAATAAGGGTAATATCAAGAGATGTAGGTGGGTTAAAATAGGAGCTTAGATTTTACTTATTTACTTAGTAGTAAATGTTAAAGGGTTGCCATATTTTTTTAAGTATGTTTTACCGACTAAATCAGAACCATATTCATTTAAATGCGCATTATTTAGGTTGTTTACGTCTCTCATCATAGTACTATCCATATAGATTATATGATCATTTAATACATTTGGGCATTTATTTTTTGAGCATATCACTTTCTTAGTGTCGATGATCTCTAAATTTTTATATTTTTGTTTTAAGCTTTCTATATATTGAAGTTCAGGTTTTTGAGAATTAATAATGTTTGTAAGTAATCTATGACATTTTATATCCATTGATTGTTGAAGTGTTGTCATTCCACAAGTTGGTTTTATTCCAGGCAGTGATGGCCAATCAAGCAAAATAATTGGTTTAATATTATATTTTTCAAGGATTTTGATAGTATCATTTAAGAAGTAAAGTGTATTTCCATATTTGATTCCTCCATTTTTACTGTAGGCATCCCACCATCCAGCTAGAATAAATATTTTAGGATTTGTTTTTTCTATAATAGTTCTGATGATTTTCTTATAAGAATCATCTTTAATAATTTTATAAACAGCGTCCTGAGTGCCACCAATTCTAATAGAGCTATAACCTAACTCTTTAGTCCAATTATTTATCATAGGTACTGCAGCACTCGAATGTGAGTCACCAAATATAACAGTGTCGTATTTTTTACCCTTACCAAGGAATTTAGCTACAGTTTTCTCGGTAAGGTCTCCAGACCAAGTATTGTCAAAATTATATAGGCTATTTAACTTTTCTTGCCAATCAGGGTATTGATATACATCTATACCTGCGCTACCCTTGTTAACAACAATATAATCCCCTACACTTTTATTATACCCAAAGTTATTAATATATTTGCTACATAGAGCAAAACTACAAGCTATAATTATTGGAATGGCCCAAAGTATAAGTATAGTCTTAGTAATTGTTGTTTTAAATTTATGCCTAAAGGGTTTTTCTACTAAGAAATAAGTTAAAGTCGCTAATATTATACTAATAATTATGATAATAATTTTTATTAAATGTGTTTTTTCTATACTTAGATAAGTAGTATAGGCAATTATAGGCCAATGCCATAAGTATAGAGAATAAGAGATTAGACCTATGCCAACAATAGGCTTTAATGAGAATACTCTATATATTAACGGAGTATAATTATTATTTGTTCCTGCATAAATGTATATTGCTGCACCTAAACAGGCAATAATTGTCCAGTTGCTTGGGTATGGAACGATTTTGAAGAATATTGGATATAATATAAGTAGTATAGAGATTACTGAGAGTAAATTCAAAAGAATTTTATTATTTGATGTTTTGTTACTACTAAGGTGGATTGCTAATAAACAGCCAAACAATAGTTCAAATGCTCTTGTAATTGGATTGTAATAAAACTTCTCATCTGAAAAGAAGTTAGTTACTTCAAAATAACTTAAGTATTTAAAACAAAGCAAGGATAGTAAAAGCAATATTATCGAAGATATAGCAAGTTTTCTGTACAAACTATAATTAGCTTTTTGCTTCCATGAAATGTTAACTGCAAAAATAAACATTAAAAATAGAGGCCAAAAGATATAGAATTGTTCTTCAATTCCTAGTGACCAAGTGTGTAAAAGAGGAATAACTGTTGAGTCAGTACTAAAATACCCAAAACTTAAATATTTATAGAAATATAAGTTAGAAACAGATGCTATTGCACTAACCAAAGATTTTGTATAATTTTTTAAATCTTGAGGTAGTAGAATCAACCATGCAAAAAAAGTAGTGAAAACAAGAACTGTTATTAGAGCAGGTAATATCCTACGCATTCTACGCAGATAGAAGTTTTTGATAGAGAAGCAGTCATTATTTAAGTCTCTGATAATTATACTTGTTATTAAGAACCCAGATATAACGAAAAAGATGTCAACACCTAAAAATCCAGACTTAACCCAGCTAACATCAAGATGAAAAAGGACTACAGATAGTACAGCTATAGCTCTTAATCCATCGATGTGCTTATAATACTTTTGTTGGTATGTTTCAGTCATTACTAATTACTAGTATAATCATACTAGTAATTATACAATAATCCCACCGCCAAGACACACATCTTTATCATAAAAAACTACAGACTGTCCTGGAGTTATCGCTCTTTGAGGCTCATCAAAGACTACATCTACAGAGCCATCAGCATTTACTGTAACTTCACAAACTTGATCTTGCTGTCTATAGCGAACTTTTGCAGCACATTTAAAATTCTCTGTAGGAGCAAAGCCAGCACACCAGCTAAGCTCTATAGCTTTTAATGATTGCTTAAACAGCAACGGATGATTATGACCTTGCACTGCGATAAGCACATTGTTTTCTAAATCTTTTTGAGCAGCAAACCATGGTACTTCTGGGCGGTTTTTCACACCACCGATACCTAAGCCTTGTCTTTGACCAATTGTATAGTACATAAGTCCGTCGTGCATACCTATCTTTATGCCATTCTCATCGTGGATCTCGCCTTTTTGAGCAGGTAAAAATTTAGATAGAAACTCTTTAAACTTACGCTCGCCAATAAAGCAAATACCTGTGCTGTCTTTTTTATCAAAGGTTACAAGATTGTTTTCTTTAGCGATATCACGGACTTTATCTTTGATGATTTCACCAACGGGGAATAATGTTTGAGATAATTGCTCTTGTCCTAGCGTATATAGGAAGTAAGTTTGATCTTTTGAGTTATCAACCCCTTTTACTAGCTGGAAACTACCATCATCGGCTTTTCTGCACCTTGCATAATGCCCTGTAGCTATATATTCACCACCAAGCAAATGAACATAGTTTAGAAATGCTTTAAACTTGATTTCTTTATTACATAAAATATCCGGGTTTGGAGTACGACCTGCTTTGTATTCTGTAAGAAAATGCTCAAAAACGTTATCCCAATACTCTGCTGCAAAGTTTATCTTTTTAAATGGAATACCGATAGAATCACATACTGCTTGAGCATCGGCGATATCTTGCTCTGCTGAACAAAAATCGTCATTGTCATCTTCCTCCCAATTTTTCATAAATACACCAGTCACATCGTAACCTTGCTGTTTTAAGAGCAAAGCCGAAACTGAAGAATCTACACCGCCGGATATTCCTACTACTACTTTTTTTTGCATTTCAATATTGATCAGAATATGTTTGATAGAGATTATATATTATTTGAAGACATTTTAAAAAATCTTAACTATATAAATACTCTTATTCTTTAGGGTTTTTGTATGGTTATTAACAGACTACAGTTCCTTGATGATACATGATTTTCCAATTACCATCGTAAAATTTCCAAATAGTAGATCTTCTAGTAATACGAGCCTTATCTTGCGTTAGTGTATATGTAAGCAGGAAGGTATCCTCAGATAATTGTCTACATTTAAAATCTCTAGGGTTTTGCCAGGTTTCTTCATATGACTTACTGTATCTTTTCTCAAGACCATCTAGCACATGGTCTTTAGTATAAATATTGCCTGATGCTCCAACTTCCCAGAATCCTTCATCCATCATCGCTTCAAAATGATGCCGTTTTCTACCAAATTCTTCTCTATGAAAAATAGGTTCACGCTTTTTAAGTTCGGTTAATATCTGTTCATCTGTCATATTAATCATAGAGCTCCCTCATAGTTATTAAATAGGTATCCAGTACTTATTTTTTCAACACAGACAAGAAAGCCTCTTGAGGTATCTCTACAGAACCAATATTCTTCATACGCTTTTTACCTTCTTTTTGCTTCTCAAGAAGTTTTTTCTTACGTGAAACATCGCCACCGTAGCATTTTGCAATTACATTCTTACGCAAAGCTTTTACAGTACTTCTTGCAACAATCGTACCACCAATAGTAGCTTGGATTGCAACTTCAAACATCTGTCTAGGAATAAGCTCTTTTAGTCTCTCAACCAAATCACGACCTTTGTACTTTGCTTGGTCTTTATGAACTATACTAGCTAAAGCATCAACTTTATCACCATTAATAAGCACATCAAGACGCACCATATCACCTTCTTGATAACGATTTAACTCATAATCAAGAGAACCGTAGCCTTTAGTTACAGATTTAAGCGTATCAAAGAAATCTGATACTACTTCAATCATTGGCATATCGTAAGTAATAGATACTTGGCTACCCATGTAGTTCATGTCTACTTGAGAACCACGCTTTTCAATACAAAGAGTAATAACACTACCGACATGATCTTTTGGCACAAGAATATTTGCACGCACAATTGGTTCGAGGATCTTATCAATAGAACCTGGATCTGGTAGCTTAGCAGGGTTATCTACAATTACTTTTTCGCCATCTTTTTTGATAGCTTCATAAACTACAGTAGGTGCAGATGTAATAAGGTCAAGGTTATACTCTCTTTCTAGTCGCTCTTGGATTATCTCCATGTGAAGCATTCCTAAGAAGCCACATCTAAAACCAAAACCTAATGCTTGCGAAACTTCTGGCTCAAAGAAAAGAGATGCATCATTCAAACTTAGTTTTTCTAACGCTTCTCTAAAATCAGGATAATCATCTGAGCTAATAGTAAACATACCAGCATAAACTTGGGGTTGTACCTTCTTAAACCCTGGCACAACTGTATCCGTTGGATTATGTGTATGAGTAAGAGTATCACCTACAGGAGCTCCGTGAATGTCCTTGATACCAGAAATCACAAAACCAACTTCACCAGCTTTGAGATGATCAAGATCTTTCATTTTAGGTGTAAATACTCCAAGTCTATCAACTTGATGAGATACACCTGTAGACATCACTTTAAATTTATCACCTTTTTTCAGCGTACCATTTTTGATACGTACAAGTGAAACTACACCTAGGTAGTTATCAAACCAAGAGTCTATAATTAAAGCTTGAAGCTTAGCATCTACATCACCAGTTGGAGCAGGTACTTTTTCTACGATAGTTTCTAATACATCTTCGACACCTAAGCCAGTTTTAGCACTACAAGTAGTAGCACCTGTAGCATCAATGCCGATGATTTCTTCGATTTCTTCGGCTACTTTCTCAGGATCTGCAGATGGTAGGTCGATTTTATTTAAAATAGGTATAACTTCTAACTCTTGGTCAATAGCTGTATAGCAATTTGCAACAGTTTGAGCTTCTACGCCTTGAGCTGCATCCACAACCAATAAAGCTCCTTCACAAGCCGCTAACGAACGAGAAACCTCATAAGAGAAATCTACATGCCCTGGAGTATCAATAAAGTTAAGTTGATAAGTTTTACCATTACGAGCTGTGTAATCTAATGTTACAGACTGAGCCTTGATAGTGATACCTCTTTCTCTTTCAATATCCATCGAGTCAAGTACTTGCTCTTTCATTTCTCGTTCAGTTAAGCCATTACAAACCTGGATGAATCGATCAGAAAGAGTCGATTTACCGTGGTCAATATGTGCAATTACAGAAAAGTTTCTAATATGTTTCATAAATGATTTTCTTAATAGAGTTTTTATATTTCATAAAATTAGTTAGCTATATATTATGCTATAAAACCACTTTAAAATGTAGCCATTTAGTCCAATGTTTAGCATAAATGTGTCTCTATAGTAATAATCGGGTTGACAAAAATGAATAAAATATGCAAAATACCAAAGTTATTTATATTATAATAGCGTGTCTCGCATCCTCAAAAGAGAACCGAATTTATAAAAATTAAAAAATAAGACAATTGGAGAAATAAATTGGCTAATTCAAAACAAGCAAAAAAAAGAATCATTCAAGCTGAACAAAACCGTCAGCATAATGTAGCTCGTCGTTCAGTAATGAGAACTTTCTTAAAGAAAACAGCTACAGCTATTGAAGCTGGTGATGTTAAGTCTGCACAAGAAAATTTCGCTAAAGCAGTACCATTATTGGATAGATATGCAACTAAAGGTCTTATCCATAAAAATAAAGCTGCAAGACATAAGTCTCGCTTAGCTGCTAAAATCAAAGCACTTTCTGCTGCTTAATTTCAAAATAATTTCCTAGTAAATAAAATAAAATAAAAGAAATTCTCAGCTTGGCTGGGGATATCCTTATTATAATGATATGATTAATGAAATGTTTCATTAATTATAACTGTTATGCCGACTATAAAAATTCATTATACAAATAATATAAACATAGATGACAAGCTTGAGTTATTTACAGAAAATACACATCAAATGCTTGTAGATGTAATAGCTACAGATATAGATACTTGTAGGACGCTTATTTATCCATGTTTGCAATATCGTGTAGGTGGTTTAAACAGTAAATATAATGCTTTTATACAGCTTGATATAGCAATTTTACCAGGTAGAAGCGTAGAACTTCGTAAAAAGCTTGGTCAGATATTATTAGATGATTTGAGAAAACTTTGCGAAGATAGCCAACAGGCAATTGATTTTAGAGTAAATGTTAGTGAAACTGATACTGAGTTTTATTTTGGTTTATAGTCGAAAGTAACTTTGGTTATTTAAAACACTGGCTCTTTAGTTGGTGGTACATAGTTTCCTGATATGCCAATTAACTTATCTTGGTTGTTGAAAGTTAATATAAGTTTAGACTCCTCATAATTAGTGTCTTGCATGTGTTCTTTATATGAGTGTATATAAATATATTGATTTGGATTAAAGGTATCAATAATATCTGGAGATCCTAAGATGTATTTAACTTCACTTTTTGTCATGTTGGGTCTTATATCAAAGACTTTTTTGTTCGTGATAGTCTTACCTTGAGGTACTGGAGCTGTATATGGCTCGATGATGCCACAGCTATTTAGTAAAACAGCAGAAGCAATAGTTAACGGTATTAAAAACTTTCTATACATCTGTTAGTCTTCTAGGCCTGCAAATAATTTTTGGTCAATAATATCACATAAGCAGTGTATTATAAGGAAATGATTCTCTTGAATAGTAATTTCATGGTTAGAAGGGACTCTTAATTCTATATCACCATCCTGATGCATTTGTTGCATATTACCGCCGTCAAAACCTGTCATAGTAATAACTTGCATCTCTAAATCATGCGCTTCCTCTATAGCTTTGATGATATTTGCTGAGTTACCTGTAGGTGAGATTGCTAATAATATATCGTTTTCATTGCCAATTGCTGCAACTTGCTTTGAGAAGATTTCATCATAGCCATAATGTTCAGCAATACTTGTGATGCTAGAAACATCTCCAGTTAATGCTATAGCTGGAAGGGGAGGTCTTTCAAGATTAAAATAACTTAGAAGTTTTGATGAAAAATGTTGTGATAATGTTGCACTACCACCATTGCCACAAACAAGTATTTTGCCACCATTTTCTAAACAAGAAACCATTGATTTACCCACCTCTGCTATAGCTGGAGGTAAAACATTGGCTGTTTCAATTTTTGCTTGAATGCTATTTTCAAAATATTTATTTACTCGATCTATCGAAGTCATGCTTTATCAAGAATGTTTTATAACTAGAAAAAATTTTACTATATTCGATTTTTGATAGCTAGCGATACAGCTTAATTTACTTAGTTATTTGCTTTTACTAAAGGAATTAGAATTAAGCAGACTATAGGAAGTATTAAGCAGATTAACATAAAGCTCCAAATATATTGTATGGGTATGTAGCCCATTATAGAAACACCCAAAACGCCTGTAGACATGTTTACAAAATTCATTGCACCAGATGCATTAGCACGGCATTCTATGGCATTTGAAGCTAGGTGTGATGCTGTGGGGTATATAAAATTACATACAAAATACATTAGTGTAACGAGTATGAAAAATATAACTGGAGAAACTAGGCTGTAAACTTGCAGCAGAGCTAATATAACTATTAACACTATTAAAGAAGCTAATGCTATTGTTAATAGACTCTCTGAGCGGTACTTGTTTATAAGTTTTGCTACTAAAAAAGATCCGCTAATAATACCTATTGTGGTTAAGCTATTCCACACACCGTATTGGGCACTAGTAAAACCAAACATTTGATGAGTAATAAATGGGCTAGAAGTGGAGTAACAGTAGCTAAAAACAGTCATAGCACCGATGCTGAGTGAAAATACTACTAGCTTTGGGTTACTCAGAGCTTCTTTATAGCCATTTAAAATATTTGTTATGTTTAGGTCGAAGTTGTTATCTTTGTTGTTGTGATATATAAAGCTAAGAATTAGCATAATAATACCGTGTATTAATAAAGCATAGAAACAGTAATACCAGTGTGAGTATGTACTAATCATTCCACCAATTAGGACAGCTAAAGTGATCGACAGAGCAAAAGAGATTGTTGCAAAGGATAAGGCTGTTTTTGCACGACTTTCTTCTACTGAATTATTGAGTATTATAAATGTACATACTAGTCCAGCAGATGAGCCTATAGCTGTTATGAACCTGCCTATAAGTAGTATGGGCATAGAAAGTAACTGACCACCAAATAGGCATATGATAATACCTATAAGATTTATGGAGAGTCCAATTCTTAGTGTTACAGCATCGCCAAATCTTTTTGCAATGGGGCCATAAGCAAGCTGCCCAATCACATAACCAATTAGAAAAATACTTACTAACCACTCAACTGTACCATTGTGAAGGTTCATTTCTGTAGAGATATGTGGTAGAGCAGGGTTTAATATAACAGCCGATGCGCTTGCTATACTTATGTAGCTTAGTAGGATTGCTATTTTATAGTTTTTCATATTACTTTTTTTGTTATATATTAACTTGAAAAATATTGTATATTTCCTGTTTTGTTTTTACAATGGCTTATATAATGAACATAGGTTTAGTTTTATTTGACAATGAAGGTTGCTAAAAAGATATCTGTTTCACTGTTTGAGGTTTTTTATGAGTTAAGCTTACATGGTAGCTTTACAAGCACAGCAAAAGCTTTAGGTGTTACAAAGGCATCTGTAAGCCACTCTATTAAGCAATTAGAGAAAGAGTTAAGAGTTGATTTACTTAATAGGACAACAAGAACATTGTCATTAACTCATGAAGGACAGCTTTTACTTACCTATTGTGAGTCACTTCAGTCAGAAATAGATAGTGTTAGAGATCTATCAAAGTCGTTTCATAAAGAGCCATCTGGAGTTTTAAAAATAAGTACAACACCGTATTTTGCAAAAGAGGTGCTACAGTCATTCATAAAAGAATACTTGTTAAAATTTCCAAAAGTAGAGATTGAGATATTAATCGAAGAAAAAATTTCTAATTTTAAAATACAGGAAGCAGATTTGATTTTGGGGGTTAATTGGCAACCACCAGAAGATATTGTTGCTCGTAAAATAGCACAAACGAAGTACATCCTCTGCGCAACACCGGAATATTTGAAGAATGGAGGCTGTCTAAATGATTTAGATGATTTACAGAAATATAACTATATTAAGCATAAATCTAGACCAACAGCTTTAGTCGCTCTTAAAGGGAAAAGTCGCCATATTGAAGTAAACTCATCGCTTTCAGCAAACGATTCTGACTTTATCAAACAATGTGTGCTTTTAAATATGGGAATTGCTCAGCTTCATGGGTATATGGTTGTTGATGAGATTAAAAAAGGAAAACTCGTACCATTATTGGAAAATGAATTTATAGATCATCAAGATATATTTATATATTATCAAAAAAATAAGTTTGTTCAGCCAAAAGTGAAAGAGTTTGTTGAGCTTGTTGTTAATGCAGAAATATTGTTGTAGAAATTTTATTATTTAGGTTTTCTTAACTCTCTCACCAAATAAGTTACTACCAATTCGAACTATACTACTACCATTTTCTATCGCAAGATTATAATCAGCGCTCATTCCCATAGATAGTCTTGTGAGTTTTTGCTCGTTAGATAACTGAGAATTAACTTCATCAAAAAAGCTCTTCATTTTCTTAAAGCTTTTGTCAGGTGTGATTGATTTTGCTGGGATACACATTAGTCCTACAACAGTTGTGTTTTTCAGCTCTTTTGATATTTTTATACACTTCAAAACTTCATCTTGCTGCAAAGAGTTAAATCCTGATTTGTTGGGATCATTATCAATATTTATTTGTAAAAAAACATTTATTTGTTTGTTTTCAGCTTTGGCAGCTTTATCGATTTTCTCAAGGTGATCTTTTTTTTCAACGCTTTGAATAGAATCTACATATTTAACTATGTGTTTTATTTTACGAGATTGTAAAGAGCCGATGAAATGCCAGCTTAGATCAGGTCTTGCGGTAGCTTTCTCCTCTAGTTCTTGTAAATAATTTTCACCAAAATCAGTTTGTCCTAGTGATTTTAAGTAGTCTATTTTTTCTATAGATTGATATTTGCTTACAGCTAAAAGTTTCACTTTGCTATCAGTGTTTTTAATAATCTGATTATATGCGTTTTTTATGAAATCTTTATCTATCATGTTTAGCGTTCTTGTCTTTTAGTCATTACTATCAAATTTCTTTCAGCATCTAAGAAAGGCACTTTGATTTTATGTTTAATAGTATTTAGTGGTAATTTTGCTAAGTTTTGCTCTTCTAAATCAGGGCCTTTCATTGCAAGCATTTGATTTTCATCAGTTAGGAAGTGTTTGCAAAGCTCATAGAAGTTATCAGATGCGCTAAATGCTCGAGATATAATGTTATCAAAACTTCCTTCTAAGTTTTCTATACGGGTATTTACGGGTTCAATATTATCAAGCTTCAAAGACTTCTTCACATTTTTCAGAAACATAATTTTCTTGCCAACGCTATCAACTAAAGTAAATTTATGCTCAGGATATAAGATAGCTAACACAACACCAGGCAATCCACCCCCTGTACCCACATCTACAGTTGTATTACCTTTTATGTGTTTTGCTACAGATAAACTATCAAAAAGGTGTTTTACAAGCATGTCATCAAAGTTTTTAATGGCAGTCATATTGTAGACTTTATTCCATTTTTCAAGAAGTTTTAGGTATTGTATCCATAGTTCAGTTTGTTCTTCAGAGGCTTTGATATCTAGTTTTTCTAAAGCAAATTGTATTTTTGTAGAGGGAGCCGTCATCATTATGTAGGTATATTGTGTGAATAGCTTATATTATAAGCTGTATTTCCGTAAAAATGTTATTATAAATGCAATTTAAATTAGCTTTTGAATGCTAGTTTAGGGTTTCTTTTCATATAGGTTATTTGCATAAATGAGTTTCATAGCCTTAACGTTACCATAAGAGGCGGCTTTATTTAGCCATAAAAAAGCTTTTTTATGATTGGTTTCAACGTAGTAGGGTTGGTCTTTGTCGATATATGATCTACCAAGAAAAAACATAGCCTCTGTATTATCTGCTTTGGCAGATTGCTCTAGGTATTTGTGAGCTTTCTCTGCATCGCCTTTAGAATTATAAATAATTGCTAAAGCAAGGGAGGCGTTAGCTCGGTATCTTCGTGGTTGCTTATGATTTTTTTTAGCTAAAAAAATATCAAAATACTTGATTGCCATATCAGTATTTTTTTTAACACCTAAGCCATAAGCGTAATGGATTCCCAAAAAATATGGAGATGTAGGGCATCCATTTTCATATAGGTTAGCAAATGCCTTTGCTGAAGATATATAGTCACTGTGTTGAAATTTAGAGTATGCTCTGTTGTATTCAGTAGAAATACATGCTTGAGATATTTGAAAGCTGAGGCATCCCAGTAAGATGGTTGTTATAATTATTTTTTTTCTAATGTTCTTCATAGTTTGTAAATTAAAGACTTGCTCTTTAGTAAAGTTTCGCTATTTAAACATAGTTATTTGTAGCTTGTCAAGCAAGGTGATACAGCATTGTAAGGCATACTAAAATGAAGTTGTATTAAGAAACAGGTTGGTTTAATGATTGACTATGACAGTCTTTTTCTATAAAATACCGAAACTATTTCTGCAATCTATAAGATTGGTTTAAATTTTAAATATATTAATTAAGAGGATAATAACATGAAAAGAACTTTCCAACCTTCAAACCTAAAAAGAAAAAGAACTCACGGTTTTCGTGCTCGTATGAAGACTTTAAGAGGTCAAAAAGTAATCAGAAACAGAAGAGCTAAAGGCAGACATAAGCTTGCAGCGTAATTTTTGTTTAACAAAACAAAATATACTCTCTAAAGAAGAAATAACTAAAGTTTTCGATAATGTTGAAAATAAGATAAGCTCAAACCACTTTACTTTTCTTATTGGAGAGAGAGTGGGAAAAGAAGCTGGTTTTTGTGCAATATTAGCTAAAAAAAATATTAGGAAAGCTGTAAAAAGAAATCTTTGTCGGAGATTGTTGAAAGAAGCTTTTCGAGTAAACAAAAGTTTTCTTGATCATAAAGGCTTAGTAATCCTTAGTAAAAAGCCAGCAGATAAAGCTAGCAAGGAAGAGTTGTGGCAATCAATACAAGAATTTCAGCAGTTTTTACAAAAATAACAATCTTCCCATTTATTTTATTTATTAAATTCTATCGTTACTGTATTAGCCCATTCATACCAGCTAGATGTAGGTATTATCCGACTTGTTCCGAATATGCTCTAGAAGCTTTGAAATCTCATGGTATACTAAAGGGATTATATTTGAGTGTTTGTAGAATTCTTAGATGTCATCCGCTATCTAAAAGAGACTACTATGACCCCGTTCCTAGCAAAACAAAAGGTTTAAAATAATAATGAAATCCAATCATATAAGAATATTACTATTAGTTACAATAGCAATAATGTTTGTTTCCCTTATGGGTAAATGGGATGAGACATTCCCATCAAGTGATAATACTCAACAAACTACGACACAAACGCAAGACTCTACTAATCATTACAGTGATTCAACTACTGTTACAAGTGGTAAGGCTACAACGCCAGAGAAGAGTAAGGTTAAAGAGTCATTAGCTGCTAAGACAAATTTTTCTGAGTATGATGATTCTAAGAGTGTAACTATAAACACTAGTGTTTTTAAAGGTTTGAAAGTAAGCCTTAATGGTGGTGCAATAACTTCAGCTTCATTAAAAGATTATACTGTGAGTTTAGAGGATAAGTCAGCAATGCCTCTTCTTACAAATAAAGATAAATCACAATATATAGCTAAAAGTAATATTGTTGTTGATAAGAAGCCTCTGGATGTAACATTTGAAAATAAAGGTGTTAAAAAGGAAGGCGATAAGCAAGTATTAACTTTAGCAGCTAGTGTTGATGGGCTAGATATAGTTAGAACTTACACTTTCGATGACAGTAAGTACAATATATCTATTTCTCAAAATATTACAAATACTACTGGTAGTCCAGTAAATGTTATCGTTGATAATTCGCTTGCACGTGATTTTGATCCAGCTGGAGACAGTTTCAGTTTATTAAATGCACATAGCTATACATTTACGGGTGTTGCTTACTCAACTACGCAAGATAAGTTTAGAAAAGAATCGTTTAAAGATATAGCTAAGTCAGGTGGCAAACCTACTATAGTTGGTAATGTTGGTAATGGTTGGGTTGCTTTTGTAGAGCATTATTTTGAGACTGCATGGATCCCTCAATCAATAAATTCTATTATTTATTTTAAAAATATTGATCAAAACATTTTTGAGGCGGGTGAGTATTCATCTATAACAATACAACCAAGTCAATCTCAAGATGTAACATCTGTTCTTTACTCGGGACCGATTATTAAAAATAATCTTGCTCCATTAGCACCTAACCTTGAGAAGACTTTAGATTATGGAATGTTATCATTCTTCTCAGAAATTATTTTTTGGGTAATGTCTCATATTCATGCTTTAGTTGGAAACTGGGGTTTAGCTATTATCTTGGTTACTTGTCTAATCAAGGCTATATTTTACCCATTATCTGCTAAGAGCTACCGTTCTATGGCTAAAATGAGAATGCTTCAGCCAAGAATGAAGCGTTTACAAGAAAGCTATAAGGATGATCGCCAGCAGCTTGGTAAAAAGATGATGGAAATGTACAAGAGTGAAAAGGTAAATCCTCTAAGTGGTTGTTTACCAATGGTTGTGCAGATTCCTATATTTATTTCATTGTATTGGGTGTTACTAGAGTCGGTTGAATTAAGACACGCACCATTTATATTCTGGATTCATGATTTATCGATTAAAGACCCATTCTATGTGCTTCCTGTACTTATGGGTATATCGATGTTTTTACAACAAAAAATATCTCCTGCTCCGGCAGATCCAATGCAGGCAAAGATTATGATGTTCTTACCGGTGATGTTTACATTCTTGTTCTCATCTTTCCCTGCAGGTTTAGTACTATACTGGTTAACAAATAACCTCATTAGTATTACACAGCAATATATAATTACTAGACGCTACCAAGCTAGTCACACTCATAAGAAAAAATAATTAGTTATGGACAAGTCTCTCTTAAAACCAAAATACTGGGGGATTTGGTTAGCTATATTTATAGCTAAAATCCTCGTTAATACTCTTTCATATAAATCATTGATGAGATTGGCCGTTTTTATTGGCAAGTTAGCAAAACCTTTAACTAAAAAGCGTAATAAAATAGCTTATATTAATCTCAAAATTGCATTTCCAGAAAAGTCAGAATCTGAAATTCAGTATTTGGTTGAAGAAAGTTATAAATCTGCTTGTATGGCTGGGTTTGAAAGCTTGATAGCATGGTTTATGTCTGATAAAAAATTCAAAAAAATACCTGTTGATGAAAGTGAATTTGAAACTTTTAGAACTACACATGAAAATCTAGATAGACCTTTGATGTCTTTAGGTTTTCATTTTCATACTTTAGAGATAGCTGGTAGGTATTGTGGAGATACTTTTAAACCTTTGAGTCTTATTTATCAAAAGCATAAGCATCCAGTGATGGAATATGTGATTACCTCTTCACGCTTAAAGTATGTTGAAAAATGTTTTGAACGTAAAAATATGCTGACGGTAATAAAAAGTTTAAGAGGACGCATGACACTTTGGTATGCCCCAGACCAAGATTTTAAAGAGCATAGTATTTTTGTACCTTTTTTTGGTAAGCTTTGCTCTACTTTGGTGGTTACTCCATGGTTAGCAAGGAAAACAAAGTCTATAGTTATCCCAACATATTATGTAAGGAATAAAGATTTATCAGGCTATAAAATGATTTCTGGTGAGCCAATTGAGTTTTCAGGTAATGACTATGAAGATGCATTACTTGTTAATAAGTTTCTTGAAAGTGCAATTCGTAAATATCCAGAGCAATATCTATGGCAACATCGTCGTTATAAAACTCGCCCAGATGGTGAGCCAAAAATTTACTAATAAATTATTTACCTACATTTATTTATCTATCTTTCTTAAGTATGAAAATTATAGTGCAAGTATTTGTATTAAGAGTTTATAATTTTTATTACTTTGAGTATAATTAATCTTTAGAAATCGTAAGAATATAAAAACAGGTTTTTTAGGATTAAATTATGCAAGATAGCTCTCTTTCTTTTATTCAGTTGATATGGCACGCTAATTTTGTTGTGCAGCTTATAATGTTGCTCTTAGTGGTTATGTCGCTATATTCATGGAAAGTTATGATAGAAATGAATACTAGAGTGAAAAAATATAAAGATGAGCAAGCTAAGTTTGATAAACTTTTCTGGGCTGGTCACCATATTCAAAAGCTTTACGAATATTATTTACAGCATAAAGAAAATATATTTGGTAAGTCTGTAATATTTTGTATGGCTCTTAAAGAGTTTAATGGTTTAAAAGATACGGGCATTCTTAAAGGTGAAACTATACTGGAAGGTATGGAAAGGACTGTTAGTATAGCAATTTCACAAGAAGCTAAAGAATTGGATAATGGCCTTTCAGTACTTGGGATGATTGGTTCGGTTGCACCATATATTGGCTTAGTTGGTACTGTATGGGGTATTATGTCTTCATTTAGTGCTCTTGGTGGTGTTGAGCAAGCAACTATATCTGTGGTTGCTCCACATATTGCTGAAGCTCTTATAGCTACAGCTTTAGGCCTGTTTGTCGCGATTCCTGCTGTTGTTGGGCATAGTAGGCTTGCTAATCAAGTTGATGATGTTTTGTCAGGATATGAAGCGTTTCAAGATGACTTATGTATATTGTTACTTAAAGAAGCACATAAGGATCAATTACAACAACCACATAATCAAGAAAATTACTAAAGCCATTTTATGAGAAGAAGAAATAAAAAGTTTTTTAGAAAAAAAAGAGCGATGGTTGAAATCAATGTAGTACCATACATTGATGTAATGCTTGTATTACTAGTTATATTTATGATTACCACGCCAATTTTAACACAGGGTGTAAAAGTTGATTTGCCGAAAGCAACATCAGAAAAAATCCCGTCAAATGATAGTAAACCAATAGTTGTTACAGTTAATAAAGATGGTCAATATTTTATAAATCAAGGTGTTGGTAATCCAAAAGCATCATTAACTGCTTCGAAGCTTAGCTCAGTGGTAATAAGTCTATCAAAACAAAGTGCAGGTAAGCCTGTATATGTGCGAGGAGATAGTCAAGCAAGTTATGGTGAGGTTGTTAAAGCGATGGCTCTTATTCAAAAAGCAGGTGTTGATAAAGTGGGGTTAGTTACAGAAGATGGAAAATCTTAAATCCTACTATCATAAAGCAAAAATTTTTTGTAAAAAACAAGTTGATAAAGATCCATATTTAGCAAAATCAGTGTTAATACATGTAAGTGTAGTTGTTTTGCTATGTATCTTATCGTTTGTTAGTACGCTGAGATTTAGTTCGCCAACTAATTTTGAAGTCCAGATTAAAGGCAAGCCTAACCACCCAACAGTTATACAAGCTACATCAATTACTAGTCAAGATTTAGATAAGCAAATACAGTCGTATGAAAATAATCGTGAGCAAGAGAGAAAAGCTCGTCAAGATATTAAAGATGCTAAGCAAGACATAAAAGAAGCACGAGCAAAAGCTATAAAACAGGCAAAAGCACGAGCAAAAGCAAAAGCTGAGGCAGATCGTAAGGCTAAGTTAGAAGAGCAAAGGAAAGCTAAACTCGAAGCAAGGCGTAAAGAGCAGAAAAAGCAACAAGAGTTAGAGAACCAGAGAAAGATTGCTGAAAAACAGAAGCAACAAAAGCTTGAAGAGCAAAGAAAAAAAGAGTTGCAAAATAAAAAAGCAAAACAGGAAAAAGCTAAGCTTGAAGCAGAGAAAAAGCGTAAGCAACAAGAGGCAGAAAAACAAAGAAAAGCTCGAGAAGCACGCTTAGCAAAAGCTAGAGCAGAAGCTCAAGAGTCAGCTCGAAGACAAGTACAAAAAAGTCAAAGTGATTCAGCTATTGCTAGTTACTTAGGTGAGTATCAGCAACGCATTGAAGATCATTGGGTTAGAGATAATTGTCGGGGAATATATAAATTCCCTAAAGCAATAGCTAGAAATGGTAGGTTTATAAAGCTTACAGGAACTACTGGAAATTTCAGGTGTGATCAATCATTAATAGATGCTATTAAAGATACCACACCACCAGCAATAACAAATGATGTGGCAAAACAAAGATTGCAAGATGAAAATATCAGCTTCTTATTCGATCCATATAAATAAAAAGGTAACAAATGAAAAAGAAAATTTTATATATTGCAGTATTTATTTTTATTAGTTTTAATCTCTATGCGGATTTCGTTGTAAATGTTCGTTCAGGGATAATAAAAAAACCATTAGTTGCAGTAATTTCTAATAACATGATTGATGGTTTTTCAAAGTCTGTTAACAGTGTTGTGGAGGAAGATTTAGCTCATAATGCTAAGCTAGAATCAAGTATGCCGATACAATATGAAGTTAAAAGTCAAAATTTAGTACCTTGGAAAAATATAAAAGCTGATTATGTTGCTTATACGAAATACACTAAAAACTCGTATAATAACTATACAGTAGAAGTTAAAGTCTTAAAAAGAGATGATTCAAGCTATATTCAGTCAATAACATATAGAAATATCAGTGCTGCTTTAAGTAGAACTTTAGCTCATAAAATTTCGAATTATATTTATAAAAAAATAACTACTGAACAAGGTTTTTTCTTAACGAAACTAGCTTATGTAAAAGTGACTAATCCATACTCAAGGTATGGTAGAACCTATGAATTGATAATCTCCGATTATGATGGATATAATAAACATACTGTTTTAACGCAGAAAGATAATCCTATTGCTACACCATCGTGGTCGAGTGATGGTAAGTTTATTGTATACTCTAGTTATAGTGGCGGTAGTATGGCAGTCTATAAGCTTCAAATTGCTACTGGAAAAGTTACTAGAATATCTAACTTTAAAGGGATTAATAGTGCCGCAGCGTATTCTCCTAATGATGATATGATTGCTTTAGCCTTATCAAAAGGTTATTCAGATCAGACAAATATTTATATTATGAATCTTGTAAATAAATCTTTAAAGAGATTAACGATTAATGGTATTAATACAGCTCCAAAATTTTCACCAAATGGTAAGAGTGTAATATTTACCTCAGATAGAGGAGGTAGACCTAATATATATGTTGCACCTATAAACTCTAAATACCCTCAATCTTCAAGACTAAGTAGCAAAATATATCAAGGATATGAGCCAAACTATACGCCAGATGGTAAGGACGTAGTATTTATGAATCAAAGTGCTCGTTCAAAAGGGACGCGGATTGCTGTATTTGATATATCTAATAGTGATCTTAAGATATTAACGAATGGAAAATCCGATGCTTCACCTACTGTTTCACCTTTTGGTGATATGGTTGCGTATGTAGCTTCGAATTCTAGAGGTTATAATTCTATAGATATGGTATCCTTAAATGGAGATAATCATTTTAGTATAGTGAATATTGATGATAATAAAACGCTTATTCAGTCACCATCGTGGTCACCGAAAAATTTTTAGGGAAGGTTTATGGGTATATTAAATAGGTTTTTGATTTTAGTAATAGTTATAAGTTCACTCGCTAGTTGTGCATGGTATAAAGGTCCTGAGCTTATGGGTAGTTCAGATGCTAGTCTTGATGGTTCATCATTAAATGAAACAGGGCCAAATACTATTGATATGCTTAAATCTGGAGAAAATTCAGGTGGTAATTTTGCTGACAGCGGTGGTAATTTTGAAACTACAGATTTTGATAATGTTACTTAAAATAAAAAAATAAATGGAGATAATAGTATGAAAAAGAAAATAATTGGTTTAACTGTAGTAGCTTCAGTATTAGCGTTGGCTAGTTGCTCTAGTGACAGGCCTGATAATAGTGATTTAATAAAGAATAAATATGCAGGTGTTGATAGTTCAGATGCTTTAGAAATGTCATCAAAAATATTTGGTTCTGAAAATATGAGTTCAGATGAGGTTTCTAAAATGAAAGAAGAGTTAATGGGTATAAACTGTAGATCTGTGTATTTTGGATTTGATAGTAATGATGTTACTGATGATGCTAAAACATGCCTAGATCAAACAGCAGACTATCTAATAGCACATCCTAATCAGCCAATTAAACTTTCAGGTAACACTGACCCAAGAGGAAGTGATAAATATAACTTCAATTTAGGTCAAAAAAGAGCTGATGCAGTTAACCAGTACTTGCTTTCGAAAGGTGTTAATCAAGACCAAGTATGTGTGGTAAGTTATGGTAAATTAAAGCCAGCAGCAGAACCTACGCAGTACTATGATGAGTTCTGTAGTGATGGCATGAATGATGCTTGTATGTATAAAGCATCTGAGAAAGCTTATTATTTAGATAGAAGAACTGATCTTGATTTTGGTGTGAAATGTGATGAAAGTGACTCATCTATTCAGCCATCAGCAGAAATGTAATCTGATTTTTTATCTATTCTTTTTTCTCAAATTAATCTAAAATACACTTCATAATTCTATATAACTTTAATTATCATGATTAAAATACCTAAAATTGGCTTTGTGAGTCTTGGTTGTCCTAAAAACCTTGTTGACTCTGAAAGAATAATTACTAAGCTAAAAGCTGAAGGCTATGAACTATGCGATAGTTACAATAATGCTGACATGGTAATCGTAAACACTTGTGGGTTTCTTAACTCGGCAATAGATGAATCACTTGAAGTGATTGGTGAAGCGATTGCTAAAAACGGTAAAGTGCTTGTGACAGGATGTCTTGGCAATAAAGCAGACATGATAAAAGAGAAGCATCCTAAGGTTTTAAGCATTACAGGCCCACAGGATTATGAAAATTTAATCGAAGCTGTACATACTCATGCCCCGATATTTGCTAGTGATTTTGTATCTTTAGTTCCACCACAGGGTATAAAGCTTACACCGAGACACTATTCTTATTTGAAAATATCTGAAGGTTGTAACAATACTTGTACTTTTTGCATTATTCCAGATATTCGCGGTAAATTAAAAAGCCGTAATATTGATAATATTATGATAGAGGCTGAGAAGCTTAAAAATGCAGGTGTAAAAGAGCTACTAGTAATTTCTCAAGATACTTCAGCGTATGGTGTTGACATAAAGTATAACCCTGGTATTTGGCATGATAAACAATACCAAAGCAATATATTAGATTTATCTACAGCATTGGGTGAGCTAGATATGTGGACAAGATTGCATTATGTATATCCATACCCTCATGTTGATAAAATTGTACCACTTATGGCTCAAGGTAAGATTTTACCGTATTTGGATGTACCATTACAGCACTCTAGCCCAGAAGTGCTAAAAAGAATGAAGCGACCAGCTCATACACAAAAGACTCTTGATAGGATCAATAAATGGCGTGATATATGTCCAGATATTGCTATTCGTAGTACGTTTATAGTTGGCTTCCCAGGTGAGACAGAAGCAGACTTTGAGCATTTGCTAGATTTTGCAGATAAAGCTCAGCTTGATAGAGTAGGTTGCTTCAAGTATTCAGAGGTAGAGGGTGCAAAGGCTAATAACTTTGATAGCTTAATATCAGAGGAGATAAAACAACAGCGATTAGATGCATTTATGGGTTTACAAGCTGATATAAGTGCAAATAAGTTAGAGAGATTTGTTGGAACTACAGAAAAAGTTATAATCGACTCTGTAAACACAGATAAAGACTATGCTATAGGTCGTACTAAGTTCGATGCTCCAGAGGTTGACGGTCAAGTGATTATAGGTGGTGCCCAAGAGCGAAACCTAAAAGTTGGAGAGTTTGCTGAAGTTGAGATTACAGAAGCGACGGAGTACGATTTGATAGCTGACTGATATTCAAGATATCAATGTTCCTTTAAATAATCTAAGAAAAAACTCATAATTTTTACTATTATCATAATACCGCTTTGTATCAGTGATCACATTCGCTACATCAATATATTTAAATACTACTCTAATACAAATATAAACATACTTTCTTTGTATTCATACCCTGTTGAGCCCTTTGATATTTGTAAATAGCGGTATATTGATGTTATTATGCTAATTGTGTTGACAAAACAGTCTAACTTAGAATATAATGACGAAATTATAGTGAATGGAGGTCAAGATGAGACTCGAATTATCAAGATATATAAGTGTTGCAGAAGCAGTAAGTAAACTTTTAAGTCCTTTCGCTGAAGTTGTAATACATGATTTATCAACTAATAAAATTGAAGCAATATTTAATTCTATATCTAAACGAGAAGTTGGAGACTCTTCATATTTAGATCATATTAATTTAGAAACATATGATGAGCTTTCAAATGTTATTGGTCCATATGAAAAGCTAAATTATGACGGAAGAAAACTGAAATGTATTATTGCTGTAATTAGAGATAATGATAGTGTTGCAATTGGTACTCTATGCATAAACTTAGACATATCTGTATTTGATAAGTATCAAGGAGTTTTACAATTATTTTTAACAAATAATGATAAAGAGATGTCACAAAAATCTCAGAGCTTATTTAGAGATACTTTATATGAGCAAATCAATAATTTTGTTCAGAAATATTGTTTGAATCATAATTTGAGTATAGATAATCTAACAAGGCTTCAGAAAAAAAATCTGATATTAGAGCTTAAACAAAATGGAGCTCTTGATGGAAAGAATGCTAGTCACTATATTGCTAGAGCGTTGAATGTAAGTAGAGCAACGGTTTATAACTATCTAAAATAAATTTATAAAAAGGAAATAAAATGTTAACTATATTAATTATATTAGGAGCCTTGATAGGCTTCATTGCAAGTTTTGTGTCAACACTATTAGGTGGTGGAGCTGGATTGATAGCAACACCAGCATTTTTTTACATAATATTACATACTTATGGGGCAGACTTTGCGATGCAGATAGCTTTAGCAACTTGTTGTGGAATGTCTGTATGTCTTAGTTTGGTTGCTACATATAAGCATTTACGAAGAGGTAATATTCAAATTGGAGAGTTAAAATATTATTTGATTGCTTTAGCTATAGGTTCGGTAGTTGGAGGTGTGTTGGTTAAGCATATTGATACAGCTCTTTTAAAGCATATATTTTCGGTGATACTTATACTAAGTGGTATCTGGATGATTTTACATAATGATAGTAAGATTGTTAAATTGCCTGGAACTGTAGCTTATCCAGTTTGTGGCCTTTGCGGTGTTTTAAGTGTACTTGCAACATCAACTACTTTTGCTACGATGTTTTTTATTAAAATAGGTGTGGAAATTAGGAAAGCTATATCAATTGCTAGTGTTTGTGTTGTAATAAATTCAACTATAGCAACTTTTATGCTAGTTTATGGTATAAAAGTAAATATTCCCCAAACATTTGGGTATATTAGCTTACCGTTGCTATTATCATCAGCACCTTTTTCTATTATCGGAAGTTTGCTTGCGGTGAGATATTTAGGTGTGATATCACCAGTGCTTCTTAAAAGATTGTTTATAGTTCTGATGTTTGTATCTGCTGTGATAATGGCTTTATAAATCACTTTTAAGTTTACAGGAATATTATGAGGGAATTAAAATTTTGGCAGGTTGATGCATTTACTCAAGAACCTTTCAAAGGAAATCCAGCTGCAGTTTTTATATTAGAAAAAGAGCTTGATGATGACCTAATGCAACTAATAGCAATTGAAATGAATTTATCTGAAACGGCATTTATTCTCTTAAGAGAAAATAAAAACCCTTTGCTCAGATGGTTTACACCAATGTATGAGATTGACTTATGTGGACATGCTACTATTGCGAGTTCAGAAGTATATTTTTCACATGTAGCTAGATATACAGATAAGGTTGTCTTTGATACCAAATATGTCGGACCGATTGAAGTGAATAAGTGTGATCAAGCTTATACTATGAGCTTTCCTCTTCGTGAAGGTGAGGAAGTAAATGTAAACAGCATACCAAAATATATTTTAGATAGCTTATCCTCATCTAAGCCAATTTACGCTGCAAAATCACGAGACTTAATGTTAGTTTATGATAATGAAGATTCTGTCTTAGAAATGAAACCAGATTTTAACAAACTACTAGAATGTGATGAGTTTATAATTGTTACAGCAAAATCATCAAATCCAAAATATGATTTCATATCTAGATTTTTCTGTGCAGCTGAAGGTATTTTAGAAGACCCTGTAACAGGCTCCGCTCATTCAACTCTAGCACCATACTGGGCAAAACAACTTAATAAAACGAATATGTTGGCTTATCAAGCTTCAAAAAGAGGTGGAGAGTTGAGATTAGAGATGAAAGCAGACCATGTAAACATAACAGGGTATGCTGTGAAATTGATAGAAGGGTGTATGAGTTTATAACTATCTTCAATTGAAAATATAAATATATAAGGTATACTTTGAGATTCAACTGGAGAGGTGGCCGAGTGGTTGAAGGCGCACGCCTGGAAAGCGTGTATAGTAGAAATACTATCGAGAGTTCGAATCTCTTCCTCTCCGCCAAAGATAATTTAGAGTATGCTAAATTGTTATAGAATTATTTTATCCATACTTGATATGAATTGTTGATATACTTTGTTTAATTCTTTTTTATCAATACAATAATAATTTTTATTAGCCTTAGTTTCTGATAATAAGATTTTTGCATCTTTAAGTTCTTTTAGGTGTTGAGAAATTGTTGATTGTGATAAGGGTAGGTGTTTCACAATATCTCCAACACATTCATCTTCTTGAGAAAGTAGTTTTAAAATTAATATGCGGGCTGGATGAGATAGTATCTTACTTAAAAGTACTACATCATTATATTCTTCATCAAACTGATTCTTTTTCATGTTTCTTTTAGCCAAAAGTTTTATATTTTTTACATATTATATATGGTGATTAGTTAATAACAAATAGGAACAAATAATATTAGATAAGCTGAAAATAGTTAAGAAAATCAACAAGTTTGTTATCGACAAAGGTATGAACATTAATAACAGGGGAACTAATGCTCTTGATAGATTTAAGATCAAAGAGTAAACCCCATTATAAAATGAAAAATCGTGTTCAAATATTTGCGAAATAATTAATGGTTTACCTATTGTTGATATACCTAAGCCCGTGCCGAAAAAAATAGCAAAGATTAATAGCAAATATATGTAGTAATATATAGATAATATACAAAAGATAACACTTACAAATATAAAAGATGCCGAGATTAAATTAATATCGAAGCCATTTAGTTTGTTAAGTTTATATATTATGAATCGTCCAAACACCTGAGATATTCCTATGAGAGCGTAACTTATGAAGATTATATTCTGAGATTCATAGTCTGCCAAAAAAAACATTATAAGTTCAAAGAAAACAATAGTTTGTATTATTCCTTGTGCAGACATTAAAAGAGTTAGGGTGAATGCGGGTGGTGATATTAAATTTCTATACATAGACTTGTGATCTTTAGATAGCTGAGCTCTATTGTTCTTTCCGGAAAGAACAATGGTAGAAAGGATCATAAATAAGACGATCAAAAAAATACTAAGCAGGATAGATATTCTAAATGTAAAGCTTATAAAACCGGAGAAATAAATAGATAAGTAAATGTTCCAGCAAAACCACTAAAAAAAGTAAGATATATAATGTTTTTTCTAAATTCTAAAATACTTTCGGTTGTTTGTGCAAAATAAGCAATAGTGCCATCGAGCATTAGGAAAGCAAGGCTTAGGCCAATTGAAATTGAGAATATAATCAAAATAAAAGAGTTTATCTGAATAAACAAAAGAGAAAAGGCAATTATCGCTAATATATATCCAAATATAATCCCTATATACGCCCCATAAGTATTGATAATAATCCCAGCAATTAATGAGCCTAACCCCCATGAAATCATAACTATAATTAAAACCCACTGATAGGATAATGTTGGAATGTTAATGCTACTGATTGCTGCATCATATACACTAGGAATGCTATAGAATAATAACCCAGGCATGATTAGTTGGGATATGTAAATTATAAGCTTTTTATGTCGTTCACTCATTTGTTAGCATCTGAAATTTAGAAGCATATCGTTTACCAAGTTCAATTAAAGATTCTGAGTTTAAATGAATCATGTCTTTGTTGGAGCTCAGATCTATGGATGATGCTACTTTGAAACTCTTTAGTTGATTTTCTAATGTATGTAATTGATCATTTACAATATCTGAAAATGGAAAGCGATGGTCAAGGAAGCCACCTAATTCTCCACTAATTATAGGGAGTTCAGGATAGTTTAGATCTTTTCTTAAGTAGCGAATTATGAATTTAAGTCTATCGGCATAACTTGAAGCTCTTAATATATTCTTTGACTCACTTTCACCGTGATGCCATAATATTCCTTTAATCTCGTCGTATTTAACTTCAGCACTTTTTAATGTGGTAAATATTCTGTCGTAAAGTACAGAATAAGGCATCCAGTCATTTATGCTAGTACTTGCTACAGCTAAAGGGATTAAGCTTATATTATTAACTTTTTGAGAGTTAGTAATGAGTTGGTTTGCAAAGCTCATTGCTAAACCTATACCAGCATTAGGATTATCAAGATGCAAAGGTTCTTTTGCGGTTGACCATTTGTTATCATTAAAGACACTAATTTGCTTATTTTCAATAAATAGGGATTTATCTAAATTTCCAAGGCCAACCATATTTGACTGACCTAATAATAGAAACACATTTTTTTTACTCATTATCTACCTTTTTTATTTTAAACTAGCTTTTGCACTTTTCCATGCTTTTTTCTCAGCCTTAGGGGCAGCTCTTACTTCTTTATTTTCACTATATCTGGTGTGTAGAAACTCTCCATTACCTTGGAATAAAATGCAGTATTTGAATAGCTCTTCCATTACATCGATAACTCTGTCACGATTACTAGAGTCTTTCATTGAGCCATCTTCATTAAATGCAGTATATGCCAAAGGAACTGACGATTGGTTGGGGATAGTAATCATACGCATCCATCTGCCAAGTATTCGCATTTGATTAAGAGTATTAAATGATTGCGAGCCTCCATTTACTTGCATAAGAGCTAACAGTTTACCTTGAGTTGGTCTTACAGCACCTAAAGATAAAGGCATCCAGTCGATGATGTTTTTAAATACAGCAGACATAGCACCGTGTACTTCTGGAGATGTCCAAACCATAGCATCTGCCCAATTCATTAATTTTCTCATTTCTTTTACTGATTCAGGAAGTAAACTTTGATCAGGGTTTTGAGTTAAGCTTATATCTGCTAGTGGTAAATTGTGAGGATGAAAAATTTTCACTTCAGCACCAAATGATTCCACTATTTTCATAGCTTCTTTTGTTAAAAGAAGACTATAAGATGTTTTCCTCAAAGAGCCATATAAAAATAGAATTTTAGGTTTTTTTTTATCTTTAGCAGTTTGAGTTAGTTGAGAAGCAACAGATTGTACTGAGTGATTTAGATTTATTGTAGACATTTATTTTCTTAATTTTGTTTATCGTAAATACACGATAAACAAAATGTGTCATTTTTTCAATCTTTTTTTTACAAACCTGAAAAATATTAATAAGTTTATCTTATAAGATAAATAAGTAATTAGTATTAGTATTAATTCTTATAATTTAATATTATATATTGGTATAATCAATATTGATTTTTATGATTTAAATATAAACCAAAGGAAAAAAACAGATGCTTAAAAAAATTGTAATAGCTCTAGGAACTTCTAGTTTGTTGTTTGCTTCTAGTGGAGTGGCAGGCGAAAAAGCTAAGCCAACAGGTGAAACTAAAGCACCATCAGCTAGCCAAAATACTACGCCGCAGCTGAATTTATCACCACTGCGTAATTTAAATACAGTTGATAGCCCTATGGGGAGTGACTATAGTTATCGTGAAGCGTTTAAAAAAGTTAATATTGATGAATTAAAAGCGGATATGAAAGAGCTTCTTACTAAATCACAAGACTGGTGGCCAGCAGATTTTGGTAATTACGCACCTTTCTTTGTTAGACTGTCATGGCATGATGCGGGTACTTATAGAGTATCTGATGGTCGTGGTGGAGCTAATCGTGGCCAGCAAAGATTCTCGCCATTAAACAGTTGGCCAGATAATGTAAACCTTGATAAAGCTCGCCAACTTTTATGGCCAATTAAGCAAAAATATGGTGATGCTGTTTCGTGGTCTGATTTGATTGTGCTAGCAGGTACGGTATCTTTAGAATCTATGGGTATGGAACCAATTGGTTTTGCATTTGGTAGAGAAGATGACTGGCAGGGTGATGATACTGATTGGGGTGTTTCTCCTGAAGTATTATCTAGTAATGTTAAAAATGGTAAGCTTATAAAACCTTTCTCTGCTACAGAAATGGGTTTAATCTATGTAAACCCAGAAGGTCCAGATGGCATACCTGATAAGAAAAAAGCTGGTAGTGCAATTCGTCAAGCCTTTAGTGGTATGGGAATGAATGATAAAGAGACTGTTGCTTTGATAGCAGGTGGTCACGCATTTGGTAAAACTCATGGAGCAGTACCAAAAAAAGATCTTGAGAAAGATATTGGTCCAGCACCAGATAAAGCTCCAATTGAGCAGCAAGGATTAGGTTGGCATAATAGCTATGGTAGTGGTAATGCTGATGATACTATGGGTAGTGGTCTTGAAGGTTCATGGACATCTACGCCAACTCATTGGAATTCAACTTTCCTAGATAACTTATATAATCTAGATTGGAAGAAAACATTATCTCCAGCAGGAGCTCATCAGTGGACTCCAACAAACTCAAAAGAGAGCGATATGGTTCCTGATGCACATAAGCCAGGTGTAAAACATAAGCCTATGATGTTTACAACTGATTTGGCTCTTAGAGAAGATCCTAAGTTTAATAAATATGCTGAAGAATTCCATAAAAACCCTAAAGAATTTAAGAAAGAATTTGCTAAAGCATGGTTCAAACTGACTCATAGAGATATGGGGCCAGCTTCAAGATATATGGGTTCATGGGTTCCTAAGCAAACATTTGCATGGCAAGATCCTGTGCCTAAGGCTGATTATAAGCAAGTATCTAAAAAAGACATTTTACAGCTTGAAGAGATGGTTGCTAAATCTGGATTATCTAAGCAACAACTTATTAAAGCTGCTTGGGCTTCTGCATCAACTTATCGTAAGACTGACTATAGAGGCGGTGCTAATGGTGCAAGAATTGCATTGGCTCCAGAAAAAGATTGGGCGATGAATGAGCCAAAAAATCTTGAATTAGTCTTAACTAAATTAAAAGAAATCCAAACTAAGTTTAATAAAAGCAAAACTGATGGAACTAAGGTTTCATTGGCAGATTTAATTGTTTTAGCTGGTAATATGAGTGTAGAAGAAGCAGCTAATGAAGCAGGCTTCAATATCGAGATTCCATTTGCACCAGGTAGAACAGATGCGACTCAAAAACAAACTGATGTTAAATCTATCAACTACTTAAAAACTAAGTCTGATGGTTTTATAAACTATACAGATGGTAGTGTAAGTCCAGACAAGCTTCCACAAGCATTAGTTGAAAAAGCTAGTATGTTAGATTTAAATGTTCCAGAAATGACTGTTTTAGTTGGTGGTATGCGTGCATTAGATGTTAACTATAAAGATTGTCAAGATGGTGTATTTACATCAAAAGCAGGACAACTTGATAACTCATTCTTTGTGAACTTACTTGATATGTCTACAAAATGGGAGAAATCTGATAAGCCAGGCGAATATGTTGGTATTAACAGAAAGACAGGTGATGCTAGATGGACAGCTTCATCAGTAGACTTAATCTTTGGTTCTAATTCAGAGCTTAAAGCTGTAGCTCAAGTTTACGCTGAGAAAGGTAATGAGCAAAAGTTTGTGAATGATTTTGCTAAAGCTTGGCATAAAGTCATGATGAATGGCAGGTTTGATTATCAAAGTAATCCAAGTTCAAAAAAAACAACTTATGATAATGTTATTATCTAATTGCTAAGATATCTTTAAAAATATTCTTTAATTATCCGGCTTTAGCAATCACTTTATTGTTAGACCATGTGAGATTGATTTTCTATATTGATCAGTATCAAGTTTAAGGACTTGTTCTAGTGTTCGTTCAAGATTTTGTCTGCTTTTATCACTAATATTATAGATGCGAATCTCTGCTTGATCATCATTCTTATCACTATTTATCATGAACTCATAAGGGTTTTTAGGTGAGTTAACTCTTCTAATAACAACGGCTGTTTCCCTGAAAGGTAGGTCGATACATTTACCATCCGTAGAATCTTTTGAGTTGCAATATTTATGGCTATTAGAGTCGATAGAAGACATACTGTCAAGATCACCTACATCCCACAATCATTAGCTATTTCTTCAGTGTATAGGGTATTGTTTGATTCATTCGAGATTTTATTCTGAACACATTTTATTATCAGTAGTTTCCTGGTCACTATTAGCATAACATGTACTCCTAATAGACTAATTAGTAGACTTGTATATAGCTTTTTCATAAAATATGATCCTAAAATGAATGCAGAGAATTAATTATGATTTTGATTTTTAAAGGTATAGTGAGCATGGATGTGTTTTTTAAGAATTTAATGCTTTTTTCTTTGGAGTGTTAGCGTTCCCATCACAATCAAACAGCCCCATCCTAACATAAGAGTGGTTCCTCCTATTGGAGCTAATCTTAACGCTTGAGATAGGTTAAATATTACGAAGCAATATATACTAAAACTAAACATCAAAGTACCCAGGATAAATAGTATAGAGCTAAGCTTTAGAAATATACTGTTTGCTATGTTGTGAGCTGTAAGTGAAACTAGGCCTATAACAGTTATTAAAATAGCATAGAGTTGATTATAGCGAATCGCGGTCATTAGCATATCAAAATGTTCACTAGAAATATGTGTTTTTAATCCATGCTCGGCATAGGCTCCTATCGCTACAGATATAAGTCCTAGTATAGCTCCAATTATTAAAGTCATTATTTCTCTCCTTTGTTTGGTGTTATTTTACAGTAACTTAGTCTTTTAAATCTCCAGCTTGCAAAAGCTTTGTATGCTGTGTTTGAGATTTGTTTAATTATTGGTAATGAAACTATTGTTGCAAGTATTTTCCAATATTTTAATTGTTGCCATATCAAAATAAATGAATCTAAGCCAATAAATAAGTTACCTTCATTATCTCTAGTATGTAAAAGCTTTAGAGTGTCATTATATTCAAGATTTTCATTTACTAAAGTATCTGTAGATGTTGTTATATCTATCCATTTAAATATATTTTCAGGGGCTACTCTTTTGTAGTATCTAATTTCTCTTGAGCAGAGACCACATTTTCCATCATAAAAAACTTTTATCATTATGGGATGTTTTTATTTTGAGGAATGATTAATTGTAGTGGATATTGTCTGGAAAATGTAGATATTTAAGAATTGTATTTATAACAATTCTTAAAAGATATGATGATTATTTTATACCACTGTGTCGTAATAACGCATTTTCATTAGGCTTACGACCCATAAAGCCAACAAAGTTATCCATAGCATCTCGTGAAGATCCTTTTGAGATGATATTTTTAAGTAAATCATTTCCAACTAAATTGCTTAAAACACCTTCATCTTCAAACCTAGAGAATATATCGGATGATAAGATTTCTGCCCACTTATAGCTATAATATCCTGCAGCATAACCACCAGCAAAAATGTGTGAAAACCCATTTTGGAATTTATTGTAGCTAGGAGCAGACATAAGGTCTACGGTAGATCTTACTTTATCTAATTCCATTTGCACTTGTGAAGTTTTAGTAGCTTTTTTATAGTGAATGTTCATATCAAAAATTGCAAACTCAAGTTGGCGAACCATTGCCATTGCTGATTGGAAATGTCTTGTACCTATTAGTTTATCTATTTGCTGAGTTGTAAGAGCTTTACCGTCACGAGAGCCAGACATTAAGTCTAAACCTTCTTTGCACCAACAAAAGTTTTCCATAAATTGACTTGGTAGCTCGACAGCGTCCCACTCAACACCATTTGTACCAGATATAGATGGGATGCTAACTTTTGATAATATGTGGTGTAGAGCATGGCCAAATTCATGAAATAGCGTTACTACATCATTATGCGTAAGGTTTGCACCATCTTTTGAAGGTGGCATAAAGTTACAGTTTACATAGGCAACAGGCATTTGCTGTGAGCCATCAGACTTTATGAAAGCAGTACGAGAGCCATCCATCCAAGCACCACCGCGTTTATTGTCGCGTGCGAAATAGTCACAAATAATAGTACCAACATAGTTATTATTAGAATAAAAATCTAGTGTACGTTGTTCCTCAATATACTTTTTGTAGCTAGAGTTTTCTCTAACTTCTAAACCGTATATTTTATTTAGAATATCAAATAAACCTTGTTGTACTTTTTCTAGTGGGAAGTATTCACGTAACTCTTCAGCGGTAAAATCATATTTAGCTTTTTTGAGTTTTTCTGAATAATACCCAGTATCCCAAGGTTGGAATTCATCTTCAAAGCCAGATTCTTTGGCAAATTCGCGTAATTCATTAAGCTCATCTTTTGCTTGTAACTTTGATTTTTCTAATAAATTATTTAGTAACTCTAAAACTTGTTTAGGAGTTTCAGCCATTTTTGTGTAAAGTGAATAATCAGCATAGCTATCAAAACCAAGTAATTGAGTTTTTTCTATGCGTAATTTAAGGATTTTCTCGATATTATCATCATTATTAAAGCTTTTATTTTCAGCTTCAGCTGATGCTTTAGTACAAAATGCTTTATAAAAAGTCTTTCTTAGCTTTCTGTTATCGGCTTGTTGCATAACTGCTAGATATGTCGGTATATCTATTCCTAAAGCATATTTGCTTTTAGACTCTTTTTGTTTTGCTTTTTCAATTGCTGCAGAGATAGTATTTTCAGGTAATCCTTTAAGTTCAGCTTCATTATCTGTTTCGTAAACCCAGCTCATAGTTGCATCTAAAACATTATTTTCAAAGCTGGTTGTTAGCTTTGCTAATTCTTGAGATATTTCTTGTAGTCGTTTTCTCTTTGATTCTTCAAGGTCTACTCCCGATGCTTCAAAACCTTTTATAGCTTTCTTGACAGTCTGAGCTTGCTCAGAGTTTAAATCTTGCTTTTGTACTTGTTTATAGGCGTTAAAGAGATCTTTATTTTGACCAACTTTCGTATAAAACTCTGTGAGCTTAGATATAGCATACTCATATCCATCACGTAATTCTGGAGTATTACAAACGGCATTTAAATGAGATATTGTTGAGCATATTTGTGTGATTTTTTCATCATCTTCTTCTAGCTTAAGTAAGTCTACCCATGATATTTGTCGTTGTTTTAATGTGTTATCAAGGTTAGTTTGTGCTGTTGTAAGACTTTCATCAATTGCTGCTTTTATTTCATCAGCATTAAAATTAGCGAGGTTAGGTAGATCAGAATAAGTTAGTAATGAGTTCATGTTTTCTCCGAACTGGTTTAGATATATAATATTATATAAGTTCAAATATCAGTTATATCAAGGTTTATTTTATGATGAGTTTACAAGAAGAAAGAAATGATGCGGAGCTTTATTTTATAGAATATAAGCCTGGTAATATAAGGTTAAATGTAGGGAGCTATAGTCAAGCAGTAATAGTATCGTCACAAAAGGTAGTCGAATATGATAATAATATAATCAAGCTTAATGACATAAATAGCGATCATCTTGATATATTGCTCAAAGATAGCCCTGAGGTTATATTGATTGGTACAGGCTCAAAACAAGAACTTCCAATTATAGATATCATAGCTAAATTAGCAAATGCTGGCAAAAGTGTAGATTTTATGGCAAGTGAGAAGGCTTGCAAAACCTATAACCTTTTAGTAAATGAGGGGAGAAGTGTAGGCTGTATCATAATTTGATGTAGAACGGTTTATTTGTATGGCAATAGTGCTATAATGCAATTGAAGACTAAAAATTTTTTAATCATAAGAATGGAGAATGCTATGAAAAATATAATTAAATTTGGAGCTATTACGATGACGGTTGCAGCTTTAGCAAGTTGCTCAACATTTGGATTTGGGGATGATTCTAAATCAGCAAATACTAGTGATTCAGCTAATGATACTCAAACAGTACAAGTAAACCCAGATGCTGTAAGTGCAGATTCTTCAACTCCAGTATCTAAGATTAGTTTAAAGCAGGATGGTGACCAACTTAAGGCGACTATTTATACAACGTATAATAACAATCCAAACGGTAGTGTAAAACTTCAGTGGAAAGCACCTAAAGGCACTAAGTGCTACGACACTAGCTTCCCAATCACTAAATATGGTGAGAAAAATGATATGACTTGGGCTACTGTTCAAGTTAAGCAAGGCAAAAATGAATGTAAAGGTGATTGGACTGCAAATGTTGAGTTTGATGGAGACATTATCGCAACGGATACATTGAACGTTAACTAATCTACATTTATATAAAAAATAAAAAGGGTTTCTATGAAAAAAATAGGATTATTCGTTGTTTGTATATCTTTAAGCATTATGCTGAGTTCTTGTGTGACAAGTACACAAGATCAGATTAATGATCTACAGCTTACTCAAAAACAATTGCAAAATAAAGCATCTGAAAGTCTTGCTAATATCCAGGTACTTAAAGATAAGGTTGTTAAATATAGAGCAGAAGCTGATGAACTACAGAAAAAATCTGACAAAATGGATAAAGATATATCTGATTTGAAAGTTGCGTATGGGCAATTTGAAGATCCAAATAATGATAGTGCCATAGCTGTAAATAGTGAACTTGTATCTAAAGTGAAACAAAAGGTCGATATTGATGAAAAAATTAATAAATATCGATCTCAAGCAAACACATTTGCCTCACAGATAACTCAGCTAAAAGCAACATCTCAAACTCAAGCTAATCAAGCCTCAAAAATATCATCACAAATAGCACAACTTAGCTCTAAAAAGTAAATAGTTGTTTTACTTATTAGCACATGATGATAGAATTTCTACTAAGATTATAAGTGTTTATAGCGTTATGACTAAACTACAAAAAATATTTGTTTCTTTAGGTTGTATTTCAGTGATGTTGATAGCTGGTTGTGCTACAGATTCAGTTGAAAAACTTGCTAAACTAGAGAAAACTCAGCAGCAGACACAACAAGAATTATTGGATGCAAAAAAGCAGCTTAAAGAGGCTAATTTAAAAGTCCAAAAATATAATGAGCTAACTGATAAATATGAAAAATTAATTAAAGAGCAGACAACTAATTTAAAAGAATTAGAAGAGGAGTATGTCTTATTAAAAAATAAAAAAGACTCTAGCAAACAAGCAGTAAAAAGTAAACTTATGGAGTCTGCTCAGAAATCCGTTGTCTTACAAAGAAGGCTGAAAAGATACTCATCAAAAATAGATACATATGAGAAAAAATCAGAGAAGTTAGAAGAAAAAGTAAAAGCAACAGAAGTTTCTGTAAAAGAAACAAATAATGAAATCAGCAAGATAAAGAAAGAAATCGTAAAAGCTACTTTTGAAGAAAATCAAAGAGAAGTTAAAGAGGTTAAGGCTAAGGTTTCTGGTACCTCAGATTAATATAAAAACATAATAATAAACAGGTAATTAAATGAAGAAAATACTTTTAATGTCACTATCAGCATTAGCTTTAAGTAGCTGTAGTTCATATCATGCATTTATGGATAAGATGTACAGCTCAGATGAATCTATATCTATAAACCCTGATGATACTCTTGAAAACCCAGATCAAGATGGTGAAAATGTTACAACTGTTAACCCTTCTGCCACTCTTAAGATAGTTTATGTTGCGAAAACAAATGAAATAGATGCTAATATAATAACAAACTGGAATGATGCGCCACAAGGTTCAATTTATTTGACTTGGACAGCACCTAAAGAAAGTAATTGCTATAGTACTTCTTTCCCGATAACTAAATATAAAGAAGACCAAGACTACACTAAAGACAGTCAAAGTGTGATGGCTGATGATATAGTTTGTAAGGGTAAGTGGTCTGTTTCGCTTGTAAATAAATCAGATAATTCGATCTTAGCTAAAAAGACTATCAATATAGAATAATTTTTCCTAAAGATTTAATGAAATAATTTTGCTAAACTATAACAAAATTATTTATAACTATAAGTTAATGAACACTTTAACAAAAAAAATAGCCTTCAGCGACATTATATTCGCCTTTCTATGTATATCGCTATTTATCGTTTTTTTAATGCCTTTTGAACATTTTACTTCATTAAATCTAGTCGATATATCTTCTGGCAGTGGTAAAAAATTTTTAAATGATCTAACTAGTGCTAACATAGGATTGTTTATACATAGGTATTATATTTTTTACTATAGCCTTTGCATCAGTAGTTTAGCAATACTTCTTAATAAAAAAATATTATTTGATGTTATCGATTATTTTAAAGGGTTTAGTAGGGTAGTTAAATCAGGGATACTTTTATTTTTTACTTTTGGGATAATTTCTTCTTGTTTTGCTTTCTCACCATCTATAGCAATTAAAGGCGTTGGATTGACATTCTTACAGTTTATAAATGTACTATTTGTGGCTCGCTATATTCAAGAAAAACAATATGGTGTAGAGATTTTTTATAAAATTGTAATGCTATCATTAATTTTCTTTGGTGGTACTTTAGCATTACAGTTATGGTTATCAAACTACTCAGTTTATGGATCTGTCGTAGCAGGAAATATACAGAAAGTACTTTTATATCTATACAACTGTTTGAATCCTAGATTTTTGGATAATTATTTTAGTTGGTTTCTGCCATTGCTTTTATTACCGTGGTTTATCGACATGAGACCTATCTATAAGATTGGTTCATTTATAGCAATTACAGTAGTTTGGTTTGTACTTATAAACCACGCTTTTAGAACTATATATGCTGAATATATAGTCATTTTACCGTTACTATTTATCTATTCTAAGAAGTATTTTAAAGTAACTGTTACGGTATTCGTTCTAGCGTTTAGTTTAGCGTATTTAATTGATTATGCTTATACTAGTTATATTTTATCTTCAGGAACATCGCAAGTTTCAACCTTGATGAGATATGGTACAAGTGGCAGATTATCTTTGTGGCATGAAGCATTTCTAATAGGTCTAAATCACCCACTAACAGGTATAGGACAGTGGAATTATTTGGTTTATACTAAATATTCTGCTGGGTATCCTCATAACTTACTTTTAGAGATATGGTCACAATGGGGTATACCTGCATTTATAGGCGCTGCTGCCGTAATATTAGTTTCAATTAAAAATCTGTTCAAACAAAGAGTTGAGATTTGTGCTAATCCATTGCACTGTATATTTATCATGATGTTTACGGCTGGGATGGTTGATGGAATGTTAAATGCGATGTTTAAAACTTCTTTAGGTCTTTTTGGCTCCGTATTTATTTTTGGTTTTTGTTTATCAATCTTTAAATCGAAGAGTTTAAACGCAGTAAAAGATAATTCATCAACCTTATATGTAATACTAACTGCTGTTTTGGTATTGGGCAGTATTTTTTGTATTACTATTTTACCTCTTATATTTAAGCCAATGTGGATTTAGCTGCAAAACTGCTATGAATCTTTTGTGATTATATTTTACATCATGATTTGTCTATTATAGAATTAGCTTCTAGAGTATTTTCTCAAGGAAGAAAACATGAAAAAACTAAGAATAATTATAGTTGGTGTTGCGGCTGCTTTAGCGTTAAATGCATGCTCGCAAAACAGTAGTATGGCTGAAGACCTCAACTCTGCAAGTGATAGTGTTGTGAGATTCGTAAATGGTACATTTTCTGCACAGATAGATAATAGTGATGTTAAGAGTGTCTATGACGCAACTATTTTAGCTTTGGGTAATAACAGTGACTATAAAATTGTTAGTAAAGATGCTAAAGATAATATCGCTGAAATATCTGGCCAAGTTGAGTCTTCACAGCAACAGTTTAGTGTTAAAATAGTTAGAGATAATTACGATATTGTGAACATATATATCAAGATTGGAACTTTTGGAGATAAAGAGTCTTCAGTTATTTTACTTTCAGATATTAGAACCAACTTAGGACTATAACTATTTTGATGAAAACTCCTCGCGTATTATCAATACAATCTCATGTTGCTTATGGCTATGCTGGAAATAAGGCTGCAGTATTTGCTATGCAAAGGTTAGGGGTTGAAGTGTCTCCAATATATACAGTACAGCTTTCAAACCATACACAGTATGATGTTTTTAAAGGAGCTTTCTTCAGTGCTAAAGATATTCAGTCGATTATAGATGGACTGAAAGAGAATAGCTTCTTAGGTAAGCATGATGCGTTATTGTCGGGGTACATTGGTAATATTGAAGTTGCTAAAGTTATTGCAAATACTGTTATAGATCTTAAAAAGCTAAATCCTAAAGCTATATATTGTTGTGATCCTGTTTTTGGAGATTTTTATGATCATAATGATGAAGGGCATATTTTTGCATCGAAAGATCATCCGCAAATGTTTTTAGAAAACTTACTACCAATAGCTGATATCGTTACCCCAAACTTATTTGAATTGTCTATACTAAGTGATACAGATATTAGCTCATATGATGATATTGTTATGGCCTGTGAAAATCTTATTAAAAAGACTAAAAATAAATCACAAACTATAATAGTTACAAGCACATCTTTTGATAAAAATAAGACTGGAATTGCTATTTACAAAGATGGTTTCTTTGAATATTTAGAATCTGCAAAATATATAGTACAGCCTAAAGTTAGTGGGTCTGGAGATATTACAGCTGCGATGTTTTTAAGCTATATATTAAAGGAAGAAAATTTTTCTAAAGCATTGCAAAATATTACTGTATGTTTAGATGGTATATTCAAAGTTACTCATAATATCAATAGTGATGAATTAGCATTAATTCAGGCACAAGATTATATAAAGTGATATAATCAATTCTATATACTGAAAAATATTTCATGTTTTTAAAAAATATTTTCAGACTCAAAATGATTAAAACTTAATTACAAGGAAGAGTAATGCAACATACCATAAAAGAAATTGCAGAACATTTGGGTGCGGAGCTTATTAATCCTAGCGAAAAAGTTGTCACAGGACTAAACTATGCTGACAAAGCACAAGAGGGAGAGCTTACTCTTATTAATAAGCTGGAGCATGTAAAACTCTTAGCTAAGTCAAAAGCTAGTGCGGCGTTGATTACAAAAGAGCTTAAAGATAGAGTTGTTGATATTAATGATAAGCCAATACTCATCGTTGAAAATGCAGATTTAGCAATGGCAAAAGTTTTAGAATATTTTGTAGATCCTGACCCTGAGCAAAATGGGATCCATCCAGCTGCTGTAGTTGACCCGTCAGCTAATATTGGTGAAAATGTATCTATAGGTGCTGGTACATATATTGGTAGAAATGTTAGCATTGGTGAAGGCACTATAATATATGCAAATGTTTCGATTTATGATAATGCTCAAGTAGGACCACAATGTATAATTTGGCCAAATGTAAGCATACGAGAAAGAACTATTATAGGTGCTTTTTGTAGACTTTATTCAGGTTGTAATGTTGGTAGTGATGGTTTTGGCTATCGTCCATCAGAGGATGGTCGTACTATAGTTCGAGTTCCGCATATTGGTAATGTTGTTTTAGGTAATTATGTAGATGTTGGGTCTGGTAGCTGTATAGATAATGCTAAATTTGGCTCGACAACAGTTGGTGATTTTACAAAGATAGATAATCTTGTGCAGATAGGACATAATGTAACTATTGGTAAGGGTTGTATGATCTGTGGACAAGCAGGAATTAGTGGCTCGGTAAATATTGGTGATGGTGTAATTATCGCTGGTAATGCAGGTATAAAGGATCATGTAAATATTGGTGATGGTGCAAGAGTTGGTGGTAAAGCTGGCGTTATGAAAGACATCCCTGCTGGTGAAAGCCATATGGGCTACCCAGCTTATGAAGGCCGTGAATTAATGAAGCAATGGGCTGCTATTCGCCACTTACCAGAAACTATGAAAAAGCTAAAAGCATTAGCTAAGACACTAAATATTGATCTGTAAGATTAGACTCTAATAGAGAGTTTATATTTGCTTTGCTTGATGTAAAACATAAAACCTCTAACTAGAGTTTTTTAAATAGATAATTCAAACCTGTATTCTGATAAAATATTTATATAGAACAAAATATTTTAAGATAATTACAATCATGGAAAAAATAACTTTTAAATCTCAAGGCTCATCTATCGCGGGCTTACTATATACACCTGAAAATTTTAATGAAAACAATAAATACCCTGCCATAGTTTTATGTCACGGTTTTGCTGGTTTCAAAGAAGTACTACTTCCTGCGTATGCAGAAGCTTTTGCAAAAGCTGGGTATATAGTTCTTAACTTCGACTATCGAGGATTTGGCGAAAGTGAAGGTGAAAGAGGGCGATTAGTACCTAAGCTACAGATAGAAGATATTCATGCTGCTACTGGCTATGTCGCTAGTTTAAATTTTGTGGATTCTGCTAAAATTGGACTATGGGGTACTTCGTATGGTGGTGCAAATGCAATAATTGCTGCAGCACAAAATGATCTTGTAAAGTGCTTATCGGTACAGCTAACTTTTGCTAATGGTGAAAGAGTAATCACTGGCGATATGTCTGAAGAAGAGAAAGAAAAGTTCTTTGGCATGATCGATAAAATGCTAGCTAAAAAAGAAAAGACTGGTAAAGAGATGATGGTACCTTTACATAAAGTACTTACAGATGAGCAATCAAAAGGCTTTTATGAAAGGTATAGTAAAGAGTATGATGCTTTTGATATTAAGATTCCATTTTTGACAGTTAATGAAACGATCTCACATAAGCCTGAAAATTATATCGGTGATTTAAAAATTCCTGTACTAATCACAGCTTCAGATACTGACTCTGTAAACCCTGTTGAGGAGTCGCATATACTTTATGAAAAAGCTAATCAGCCAAAGGAGCTTATGGTTTTAGAAGGTGTTAGTCACTATGAATGCTATGAGGGAGAACCTTTAAAGAAAATACTTGCTAAGCAGATTGCTTGGTTTGATGAGTATATTAAGTAGTTTTTAACCCTCCTCATAAATATATTTTATAAATATTTCACCTAAATCTGTGATTTCTGGATTATGATACTCTAACTGCTGAACAAATTCAGAAAATTGAGGCTCTTTTTTGAACAATAATCCTTTGCTTATTAGGTTACTAATATAGATTTTTTCTAAACTTTTGTGATAACGAAAGTCATCTTCTAAACCTTCAAAAACCTGCTTATATTTTGTAAATGTTTCAGCTTGGTTTGGATAATCATAATGTACAAAAGTTGCTAAATATAAAATTTCTCTTTCATCAAGATCTGAAATAAACCTAATAAACATATTATTATATATCACTTCCCTAGAGACATTATCTAACCCTTTTACTACAAGGTTTTTAATATATTCTTTCTTATTACTTATACTTGGCTTAGCAGCTTCATTCATTAATTCTGAGAAGATATACTCAAACTTTTCATCTCCTTGTAGTTTTTCAAAAAATTGTACTGAAAGGGAAAGCTCATCAACTCTTTTTATAATACTCTCAAGAACATCGCATACTCTGTCAAGCCTCTGACCTTTTATTAAAAAACTTAAACCTTCTGCTATGCTTCCTACCCCAGGAAATAAATTAGCCATCATTTTTGAAACAGTTACTGAACTATCCAGCAAGTTAGGTTTAAACTTATCAATTTCTTTCTCGGTGCTCATAAAAAATACTTAGGTTAAATATTATCAAAACTCATGATTAAACTCTAAGCATTGACCTCTTTGGTCACTAATTACTTTACCTTTATGGTATTTCACAATACCATTGATGATAGTAGTTTGTACCTTTGATTTAAAGGTACGACCTGCAAATGGAGTCCAACCGCATTTGTAGTGACTGATTTCATCGGAACGAGTATGTGGTTCATTTAAGTTTACTAAAACTAAATCAGCGGCATAGCCTTCACGGATAAAGCCACGATCTTTTACTTTGTAAACTATCGCAGGGGCGTGAGCTGTCTTTTGAACTACTTGTTCAAGAGTTAAGAAACCATTATGATGATGCTCTAGTACAGAGATTAAGGCTTCTTCTACAAGTGGTAGTCCTGCAGGAGCTTTAAAGTAAGTACCTTGCTTTTCTTCCCAAGTATGCGGAGCGTGGTCTGTCGCGATTACATCGATAGTATCGTTTGCAACACATTCTAAAAGTTTCAAACGATCGCTTTCTTCTTTCACTGCAGGGTTACATTTTATCAAAGAACCTTTTTCTGCATAATCTTTGCGTGAGAAAAATAAATGATGAGCACAAACCTCTGCTGTAATGCGTTTTTTTTCTAATGGAATAGTATTATCAAAATGCACCATTTCTTCAGCTGTGGTTAGATGAAGTACATGAAGTCTTGAATTATATTTTCTAGCTAAAGAAACCGCTAAATCAGAAGACTTAAAACAAGCTTCTCTTGAGCGAATTTCTGCGTGTAAGTCAAATGGTACATCTTCACCGTATTTTTCACGAGCTTTATTTTCTAGCTCTGTAATCATCGGAGTATCTTCACAATGAGTCACTATAAGAAGAGGGCTGTCTTTAAAAAATCCTTCCAGTGTTTCTTTGTTGTTTACAAGCATATTACCTGTTGAAGCTCCCATAAATATCTTGATAGCACAAGCATCATTTGGCTTTAGGCGTTTTAGCTCTGCTACATTGTCATTTGTAGCACCAAGATAAAAAGCATAGTTTGCGTGAGATCTAGCCGCAGCGCGCTCTTTTTTCTCAGCTAATCGTTCAACAACAGTAGTTGCAGGGTTTACATTTGGCATTTCCATATAAGAAGTTATACCACCCATTACAGCAGCTTTTGATTCTGTCTCAATCTCGCCTTTGTGCATAAGACCAGGCTCTCTAAAATGCACCTGATCATCTATCATACCTGGCAATAAATGAAGTCCTGTAGCATCAATTACTTTACCAACTTCTTTTGAGATATTCTCAGCAACTTGTGCTATCTTGCCATTTTCAACAAGCACATCTGACTTAAAGCTTTTGCCTTCGTTGACAACAGTAGCATTTTTTATAAGTAGATTTTCATTAGACATTTTGATTTCTCCTTTTTCAGTTCCTAGATGAAAGTATAGCAAAAAAGTGCGCTACTTATTATAGGGTTTTAGGAAATCTACTTCATGTATTTGTTTTTGATTAATCACACTAGCCATTCACTAGCTTTTTTTGCTTTTCTAATAATTTTTATTTGCTGATTTTTGTATATAACTTCGGCAGGTAAAGTATGGCATAAGAAAAATGGCATACTTTCAGTAAAGCCATATGCACCAACTTGTTTGAATACGAGAGTGTCGTTTGGTTTAGTGGTTTGAGGTAAATCAATACTTCCTAAATAGTCTATGCTAGTGCACAGGGGTCCATGTAACTCCATTGTATTTTTAGATGAATCATTTCTATTTAAATTAAATACAGGGAAAGATTGCTTACTAACAAAAGGACGAATTAAATGATGGCTACCACCCTCAAGTACAAGTAGGGTTTTATCATGAACATCTTTTTTATCAATTATCTGAGTTATATAAACTCCACATTCACCAACAGCATAACGGCCTAGCTCAAGCCAAAAATCTATTTGGGGATATTCGGTTTTTAATTTATCTAAAGCGGCTTTTATATCTTCGATATTAAGTTTTTCGTCTTCATTATAGTAAGGTATTCCAAGTCCACCACCAAGATCTATAACTTGTAAATCAATCTTGATTTCAGATGCTAAGTCAATCAGTGACTGTGTGATAGTTTGCCATAAATTACATAACTTACTCGAACTAGTAATATTTCCCCATTGGAAACAATGCAAACCAATAATGTTAATGTGTTGGTTATTGTTTGGATTGGTACTAAAGTACTCTTTCCACGCTTGAGGAGGTAGACCAAAAGGTGTAATACTATCGCCACCAAGAACATTCTTTTCGCAAGAGTTATCCCACTTTAATTGAACTCTAAGTAATGCCTTAACTTCTATATTGTAAAGTTTAGAGGCTTTGGATAAATCTGCATATTGCTGGGTACTTTCTAAGACAAAAATACTCACGCCTTTCTCCAAGAAATAGCAAATTTGATTGTAAGATTTGGCAGGACCTGTATGTAAGATATTCTCAGGGTTTACATTTTGTTTGAGTACTTGGTCAAGCTCACCGATACTAGCAACATCAAAATTAATATCTTGTTCAGAAACGGTTTCTATGATGCTAGATAAGGGGTTTGCTTTAACGGCATACCATAGTTTAATAGGTAAGGCTTTAATGTTTTTTAGATTACTTTCTAATTCTTCAAGATCATAAAAGAAAAAAGGAGACTTTATATCTTTTGTGAGTTTATTTAAATTATCTTTATGTTGTTCGATACAAAACATCAGCGTAATGCCTCCTCTAGCGAAAGAGATTTTTCACTTTTATCATCACGATATTTGATAATTATAGGACAATACATTTGTAGATCATGCTCTTGCCCCCATTTTGTATTTACTGGTCGAGATCCTGGAATTACAACTGCTCCCTCTGGAATCTTTTCACCTTTTTTTAATACTCTTTCATTTACACTATCATAGACAGAAACTCCTTTTGATAAAGAAACAGATGGAGCTATAACAGCTCGTTTACCGACTACGATACCCTCAACAATAACAGCACCAGCACCAACAAAAACATTATCTTCAATTACCACAGGGCTCATACCTATAGGCTCTAAAACACCGCCTATTTGTACGCCAGCAGATAAATGAACATTTTTACCTATTTGTGCACAAGAACCAACTAAAACATGACTGTCAACCATTGTCCCTTTATCGACATATGCACCTGTATTTATGTAAGATGGAGGCATAATAATAACTGAAGGAGCTACATATGCACCAGCGCGAACAGATGAACCTCCAGGTACCATACGAACTGCATCTGTGGTGTTAAATTTACGTGGAGAGAGGTTGTGCTTATCCACAAAGCCTTCGTAAATTCCATTAAAATTTTTATTTTCACCAGCTTTAAAAGCATCTAATATTGCTTGCTTAACTTCAGTGTTAGCTTCCCAGTTACCATTAGCTAATTGGTTAGCTGCTCTTATTTCACCTTTTTGTAATTGTTCTAAGTTTTTTTCCCAGTTCATTATTTCTTCCTTGTGTGTTTTATATTGCTTCATAGTAGGTATTTATTAATGTATCGGCATCGTTAACATTTTTTATGCTGTTGAGTTCATTAGCTATAAGAGGGGCTCTTAATGTATTTGATTTGATTATCTCTTTGTAGGCAAGCCATACTTTGACAGGTATAGGGTTAGCCACCTCAAAGCAAGCAGCTGTAGCTTGCTTCCATACTTTAGCAACATCATTATTTATAGTTTTATTGATGCTCATCTGGACATATTTTTTTGTTTGCTGTGGCCAAATATTAGCAATGACAGATATTAAGCCAATAGCGCCATAATTCACTAACTCAGGCAGAATAGCATCTTCACCACTATATATTTTTAGGTTAGGAGCAATTTTGATGTAGTTTGCAAAACGCTCAAAATCACCGGATGCTTCTTTCATTGCCCATAAGTTTTTATGGTTTTTTATGTTTTCTAATGTTTCATAACTTAGGTTTACCCCAGTTCTTGATGGCACATTATATAAAATACAAGGTTTTTGAGCTGTATCTAATAATGACTGAAACCAAGAGGTTTGACCTAAAGTTCCTGGTTTAGCATAAAGAGGAGTGACTAGTAAAAAACTATCTATTTTTTGATTATTGCAGAAATTTATCCATTTGATTTGTTGATCAAGTTGGTATCCACCTACACCTACCATTATTGGACTATCTAATCCTAGTGAGCATGTAAATTCGACTACTTGGCATTGTTCTTCATAGCTTAATGCAAGTGCTTCACCAGTACTTCCTAAAATTAAGATGCCACATTTTGAATTTGCTTGAAATCTTAATAATTTCTCAAAACTAGAGTAGTCTATTTTTCCATTTTCATCCATTGGAGTGATTATAGCGGTATAAAGATTGTTGTTAATATCCATTTATAGCTCCTCTAACAAGTGTTTCAAACTGATGAAATCCTTTGGTGTTTGGGTGTTGAATAATATATTTGGCAGTCCAAATAGCTCCTTGAGCAAAAAGTTTGCGATCATGAGCAATATGTTTAAATTGTAAACTTTCATATTCATAATCAATACTAAGATCATGTATACCTTTTACATCACCAGCGCGTATAGAAGAAATCGGGCATTCATCGACATTAGTCCATTGTTGCCAAGATACTGCCGTACCACTCGGAGCATCAAGTTTTTGTGTATGATGAGTTTCTTCTATACTATATTGAGCATTAGGGATTAAATTTTTGATTTTTCCTAAAGACTCGAGAGTCTCTTTTATAAAAACCATAGATAAACTAAAGTTGTTTGCTACAACCCATGTCTTTTTGCTAATATTGATTTTTTCAACAAATTCTTTTGAATACTCAAAACCAGTTGTCCCACAGACTATAGGAGTCGTAGTATTTAGAAGTATTGGCACTATATTTATGAGTGTATCTCTATTAACGAATATGATTGCAATATCAGCTTTATCTAACTTTTCTGAAGTAACAATATTCTTTGAATCAAATATTTCAGAAATATTATCAGTACCTAGTATGTCGACTACAGCCTGACCTGTTTTGCCTTTTCCAACTATTGCAATTTTCATATAGCACTCCTTTTTAAATTAAAAAACTGGTTATATATTTTTCTTATAATTTTTGGAGAATTATCTTTATCAACTAGCAGACATATATTATGACCACTAGCTCCATGACTAAATAAGCGAATATTGTATTCAGTTAATTCAGAGAAAACGCGAGCACTGATATTCTTTGTTTGGTGAATATCATTACCAATAATTGCAATTAAAGACAAATCTCTATCAACCTTAACCTCAACATTACCTATCTCATGAAGTTCATTTAGTAAACTTGGTGTTAATAATGTATTGCCAATAGATTGACTACCTATGTGATCTAGAGTTAGTGCTACACTAATTTCACTTGTAGTAACTAAGTCAACACTAACCTTATGTTGAGCTAATATGTTAAAAACCTTAGCAAGAAACCCTTGAGCATGTACCATGTCATAACTTTTTATAGTGAGTAATACTTGGTTTTTACGCTCAGCTATTGCACGAATAACAGGCGGGTTTTGTTGGTTTTCTTTTGAAATCCATGTCCCAGCTATAGTAGGGTTAAATGTTGATCCTATAAAAATATCGATATTGTTATGTATTGCAGGCCATAGCGTGCTTGGATGAATGATTTTTGCACCAAAAGTTGCTAATTCAGCTGCTTCATTAAAAGTTATTTTCTCGATTGATGTCGATTCCTCTATGACTTTGGGGTCAACCTGGTATATACCTGGAACATCTGTCCAAATATGTAAAGCAGATGCCTGTATAGCTTCAGCAATTAATGCAGCTGAATAATCACTACCTCCTCGTCCAAGAGTTGTGGTTTGTCCAAAACTATCTGAACCTATAAAACCTTCAAGAATAACAATATTTTCTTCAAGTAGAGGTAGTAAATGTTGCTGAGCATGTGTTCTAATTTCTGTTGTAAGAGCTTTTGCTTGACCGAAGTGACTATCAGTTTTAATGATATTTTTTGCACTTAGATGTAAAGCGGGTAGGCCAGAGTTTTTTAATGCTTGAGTCATAAGTGTTGCAGATATAAACTCACCAAATGATAATATCTCATCAGATAATTGAGGTGTTTTAAGTCGTAAAGACATTTCAGCTAGTAAGTTTAAGTCTTCAAGAATATTATCAATTTTTATAGAAGTTTCTAAGTCATTAATATTTTGTAGTATAGGTTTAGTTATATTTTTAATTTCCTCAATAACCTGAGTGATTGAGTTTTTATTATTACATTGTGTTGCAAGCTGTACTAAAAGATTTGTAACACCTGATTGAGCACTTACAACGACAATTTTTGTTCGTGGTGAGTTTTTTATAATTTCAATACAATGTTTGATTGAATTTGTATTAGCTACACTAGTACCGCCAAATTTTGCAATAATGAGTTGTTTATTCAAGAAAATTCCCTCCAGATATTTGCTAGTGTAGGGAAAATAGATTCTGCAAAGGATAATGCTAAAACCGAAGCTCCCCACGTATAATTAACGTGACAGTTCTACTACCTTTCAGTATTAGACCCAAGAATATAGCTAATAACTTCTATATTCTTTCGGCATAAAATCTAGCAAATCAACCATCTTTAAGTGTTATTACTTTCAGGTCGAGGCTATAGATTACGCTCCTCTTCTTAAGAATAAGTTGATCTTAGAAAAACTTATTATGAATATGATTTTAGCATCTGAGTTTAAAAAATGTCAAATATAATATGGCAGATATTTTAGAAAATTTAGGAAAAATTTTTAGAATGCTGTGTTTAAACAGATATTAAGTACTCGTCTAAGAGGTTCGGCAGCCCCCCAGAGAAGTTGATCGCCAACTGTGAAAAGTTGTATATGTTTTTTAGAGATGCTAGTAGTTTTTAAGCGACCGACTGCAATATCCAATGAACCTGAAACAGACAGGGGAGTCAAATGTTTGGCAGTATCTTCGGGCGTGTTAGGTACAAATTTCACATATTCATTAGCTGATGAAATAATAGTTTCTAGTTCATCTAATGGATACTCTTCTTTTAGATGTATCGTGAGGGCTTGGCTATGTGCTCGAAGTACAGGGACTCTTACACAAATACCATCTATTGGAATTATTTCTTTTGAATTTAGTATCTTGTTGAGTTCAGCTTGAGCCTTATATTCCTCTCTGCTTTGACCATTTTCTAATAATGTATCTATGAATGGAATTAGATTAAAAGCCATTGGAGCCATAAACTGAGTACAAGGGAAATCATCATTTTCTGTTTGAGTACGGACATTTTTTTCTAGCTCTAGGGCATCTTTAGTATTTAAGTTTTCACTCATAACTTTACTTTGTTCTAGAAGTTCGCTCATAGCACGAGCACCAGATCCAGAAACTGCTTGGTAGCTCATTACAGATATAGACTCAATAAGTTGAGCCTTTAGCAAGCCATGTATAGCTAACATCATTAAGCTAACTGTACAGTTACCGCCGATAAAGTTCTTAACACCATTATTTATCGCTTGCTGGATGTTTGATAGATTAATAGGATCTAAAGCTATTATGCAATTATCATCCATACGATAATTAGATGCGGCATCTATCCAAAAACCTTGCCAGTTGTTAGCACGAAGCTCAGGCAATATCTTTTGGCTATATTCACTACCTTGACAAGTAACAACAATATCCATTTCAGCCAGTTTTTTTACATCATAAGCATCTTCAAGTAGGTGTTTATTACCATTTATCTCAGCTTCTTGGCCCTGTTGTGAAGTTGTGAAAAACAAAGGTGTGATTTTTTCGAAATCATTAGATTGTGCCATTCTGTTCATCAGTACAGAGCCAACCATCCCACGCCAACCGATAAAACCAACGGTTTTTTTATTCTTAGTCATAAATTTATAGCTTTAGGTTTTAGATGTTTATATCTTGGCAGATAAAATAAATATTGGAAAGAATTTTATGCTTTAAATTTTTTTTCAAGTAGTTTGATCTAACCCGTTAACTTGGGTCGTAACCGAAAGTTGGACTCTACAGTATCTAAATGATGATATGATATTTACTAAACTAGAATTTTTAAAAGACAAATGATATGAGTGAGATTGAAACTGATAAGGTAAATAATAAATATTGGCTAGATCGTTGGGAAAATAATGATGTAGAAAATTTTTGTCAAGAGTCAGCGAATGAGTTTTTAGTTAAGCATTTTTCGAAATTAAAAGTGGATAATAATTCGTTATGTTTTATCCCAATGTGTGGAAGTAGTATAGATATTTTATTTTTCTTATCTAAAAATATTAAAGTTGTAGGTGTTGAGATTTCGGAAAAGGCTGTTAAATCTTTTTTTACGACAAACTATATAGAGTATGAAATTTTAGATCAAGAGGGTTGTAAGTGCTATAAAGGTGGGAATGTGAGCATATATGTATCAGATGTTTTTGAATCACCTAAGATTGCTCAAAAGTTGCCAAATATTACTATATGGTATGATAGAGGTGCATATATTGCTTTGCCGAAGTTGTTAAGGTCTAAGTATGCGGAAATGATGAAGAGTGTAATCACAAAGCAAACACAAGTGCTTCTCCTAGTAATGGAGCATGATAAAAAAGTCCAAGCCCCCCCATTTAGTGTTTCTCAAAATGAGTTAGAGAATAATTTTTCTCCAGATCTTAAGTTTAAGCTGATAGATGATCAGCCAAGGGAAGGTATTCCTGAATATAGACAAGCTGAAAGGATGACTTTTCAGAATTATAAAACATATATTAGTTAACTGAAGTTTTATTTCCCTACATTAGACTCGGGAGTTTCATTATCTAAATTGTTTTTATTGCAAGGGCAGTCACATTCGGTACCACAGCCTTTATTTCCTTTTTTATGGTATTTACTAGCACATAATACTAATATACTAGCAAGTAATACAAACCAGATATTACCATAATCAGATCCAGGTATAATATTTAGTATAAATGTAATAACTTTAAGGCCTATGGAGATTGCGAGGATAGTTAAAAAAATTCCTAAATAACATTTGCAAGCTTTCATTGGACAACCTTTACTTTCTTTAAATGGGCAGCTCATGATTTTCTCCTAGAAGATTAATTTACAGATTAATGATATCAGATTAGTTAACTGAATTTATATACTAAACATAAGTTTGAGCAAAAAATAAAGTGTCATCTAGCTGAATAGTTATTAGCTTCATCAAAATAGTGAAATTACTGAATTATAGAAATATAAGAATTACTTTGAAAATTTATTATTGATTGTTGTGATATAGTTCGAGAGTGCCTCTAGCGTACAACTATCATCTTCATCCATTATTGGTAGTTTGATATATTGATCGTTATATCTGATTTTTACAGAATAGTTTCCGTCATCTTGGTATAATTCAAATTCAATATGGCTAGCATAACTAGGAGATTCATCTAGTGGTACACCCAAGGTCCCCATAATGCCAAGCAGAGTAAGATCATGCCCAGAGTAGTATGTCATTTTATATTTAGAGTCACCTGTAGAAGCACTTATTAGATCAATTAGTATTTTATTTGTTAGCTCGCCGTTTAATGTATATGCAACTTTTTGAGATTTGAATTGCTGAGCAAGTCCCCAATCTGTTATTTCGATAATTTGATCAGCATCTTTTTGAGGTAAGCCTTTTGGTAGTGGTTTACCATGAGCCTTAGCAACTATCAAAACATCACCAACAGTAATGATGTCATTTAACCCAGTTATTTTGTTTCCAAGTATTTGCTGCCATTTTTTAAAGTTAGGTTTAACTTCCTTGGTCTTTTTCAACCAAGCAGGAGATTGATAAATATGTTTTTTAAGTATCTTAAGATAGTTCTCATATGGATAGCTTACAAGCTTTGAATCTTCAGAAAGGGTCATGATTGGTATAGGCTGAAATCTCCCTTGAATAGCTGGGTTGCCATATTTTAATGATGGTCCAGTGCCAGGAGGGTAAAGTCCTACAAGCAAGCTTTGAGCACTTACAACTGTTCTATTTGTGTGGCTTGATAGTGTGAAAATACTTTGATTTTCATAGTTATTGCTTAGGAGTTTAAATTGGTTTATATATCTCTCTCTAAGTCTTTTTCCTAGGTTGTATTCTTGATTCATACCTATAGGTGTAAGCTCAGAAAGAGATGTTCCCCATTTGTAGTCAGCATTGACTATATTTGCAAATGGAGCTCTATCACCATGCCGAGTTATGAGTGAAACAAAAACTAGCTTACCCTCAGAGTATGCAACAGGGATAAGCGATAATAAAAGAGTTATAATAAGGAGTGTTTTTTTCATTACAATATATATTTATACTTAAAGAATTAAGCGCTGAAAGGATAATTTTATTATAAAAACAGCCTTAAAACTAGTCTAAAAAAAGAAATAAAAAAAAAGATCGCATTGGCTCTTTACAGATGTAACTTCACTCCATACAATACTTTTAATTTATCCATCAACTTTACATAAGTAAAATGATAAGAAAAATTATCTCTAAAGTTTCATTCAAAGTATATTTTCACTCTAAAAAGGTTATTTTATGATATTAGCAAATGATATGACTAATGCATTATTAGTATTTCCAGACGGTACATACTACTTAGGTAGATCGGTTGGTGTTCGTGGTTGGACAGATGGTGAGATTTGTTTCAATACAGGTATGACAGGCTACCAAGAAACACTTACAGATCCATCATATGCAGGACAAATTATTACATTTACATTTCCACATATTGGTAATGTAGGGATTAATAATGAAGATAACGAGTCTCTAGGTGTATTCGCTAAAGGTTTGGTCGTGCGAGAAGATGTCACAAGTCCTTCAAACTTTAGAGCAAATAAGAGTATAGATACATGGCTTAAAAATAGACATATAGTCGGCATAAGTGGTGTAGATACTCGTGCTATTACGCGTAAAATAAGAAAAGAAGGTGCTGTAAGGGTTGCAATTCTTTCTGTGAAACCTGGTGAGTTTCTTGATGCAAACTACGCTAGAATCAGAATCAAAAATAAATCAACTCTTGGTGGTAGAGATTTAGCAATTTCAGTTACTACAAATAGAGAGTATGAATGGAATGAGCATACTTATCAGCTAGGCCAGCAAGTATATAAAAAACAAGAAGATTATAGATATACAGTTGTCGTTATAGATTATGGTGTGAAGTATAATATCTTGAGAAACTTAGTAGATGCTGGATTTAGAGTGATAGTAGTGCCTGCAGATAGTACTTATGAAGATATTCTAAAGCATAATCCTGATGGTGTATTTTTATCAAATGGCCCTGGTGATCCATTTGCTACATCAAGTTATGCAGCAGGGGTGATTAAGCAGTTATTGAAAGATAAAATGCCGATATTTGGTATATGTCTTGGTAATCAGCTTTTAGCATTAGCAGGCGGGTTAAACACTGAGAAAATGCATAAAGGTCATCGTGGTGCAAACCAACCAGTTCAGGATAACCAGACTAAAAAAGTATATATAACAAGTCAAAACCATGGTTTTGTGGTTTGTGATGAAAAAGTACCTGATAATATGGAAATAAGTGTAAGCTCACTTTTTGATGGAACTGTAGAGGGTATAAGGTTTAAAGATAGACCAGCGTTTGCCGTACAATACCATCCAGAGGCTTCGCCAGGACCACATGATTGTAAATATTTATTTAATGAATTTGCTGAAATGATTGCTGAAGCTAAAAAAGGGAGCAAATAGAAAATGCCAAAAAGAACCGATATAAAAAGTATTTTAGTTTTAGGTGCTGGTCCAATTGTAATTGGTCAAGCATGTGAGTTCGACTACTCTGGTACTCAGGCATGTAAAGTGCTTAAAGAAGATGGCTATGAAGTTTATTTAGTAAACTCAAACCCAGCAACTATCATGACAGATCCTACTACTGCTGATAAGATTTTTATTGAGCCAATTACCAGTGAAAGTGTAGGTAAAATTATAGAAAGAGAAAGACCTGATGCAATCTTACCAACAGTAGGTGGACAAACAGCTCTAAACTGCGCGTTAGCATTAGATGCTGATGGCATATTAGCAAAGTATGGTGTAGAAATGCTTGGAGCAAAAGCAGATTCTATTGATAAAGCTGAAAATCGTGAAAGATTTAATAAAGCGATGGCAAAGATAGGCTTAGCCGTACCTAGAAATGTAGTAGTGCAAACTATGGAGCAAGCTATGATTGCTCTTGAAGATATCGGACTACCTGCAATTGTTCGCCCATCATTTACCCTTGGAGGTAGTGGTGGCGGTATTGCTTACACAAAAGAAGAATTTGTGGCAATTGTAAAAAATGGCCTAAGACTTTCACCAACTAATGAAGTACTTATTGATGAGTCTATCCTAGGTTGGAAAGAGTATGAAATGGAAGTTGTTCGTGACAAAGCCGATAATTCTATTATCGTTTGTGCGATAGAAAATATTGATCCAATGGGTATTCACACAGGAGATAGTATAACAGTTGCTCCTGCTTTGACTCTTACAGATAAAGAATATCAAATCATGCGTGATGCATCTATTGCTGTATTACGTGAGATAGGTGTAGAGACAGGTGGTTCAAATGTACAGTTTGCTGTAAACCCTGATACAGGTAAGTTAGTTGTGATTGAGATGAACCCTAGAGTTTCAAGGTCATCTGCTTTAGCATCAAAAGCTACAGGTTATCCTATCGCAAAAGTTGCTGCAAGATTAGCAGTTGGTTATACACTTGATGAAATTGATAATGACATAACACAGGTTACACCAGCATCGTTTGAGCCGACTATTGACTATATCGTTACTAAAATTCCAAGGTTTACTTTTGAGAAGTTCCCAACAACGGACGATAGACTTTCTTCACAAATGAAGTCAGTTGGTGAGGTGATGTCTATAGGTAGATCATTCTCTGAGAGTTTGCAAAAAGCATTAGTTTCATTAGAGGTTGGGCTTACTGGTTTAGATCCTGTAGAGATAGCAGGAGTTGATCGTGAAGGGTCTTTAGCTGATAATCAAGCTGCGATACTAAAATCACTACAGGAGCTTTCTCCAATGAGGATTTTGCGTGTAGCAGAAGCAATAAGGTTTGGGATTTCAGAGGAAGAAATATTTGATACTTGCCGAATAGATCCATGGTTTATTGAGCAGATTGCAAATATTGTCCATGCTGAGCAAAAACTCAAAGAAACAGGTTTGCCAAATGATAAAGAGGATTTCTCAATCTATAAAAATATTGGTTTTTCTGATGCAAGAATTGCAAAGTTAGTTGGCAGAACAGAAAAATATGTACGTAACTATCGTTATGGTAAAGAGATTTATCCAACATATAAGAAGGTTGATACTTGTGCAGCTGAGTTTGATTCTTCATCTTCATATATGTACTCAACTTATGAGCATTTTTCTCATGAAGAGATCATAAGAGATTGTGAATCTGATATTACTGATAACAAAAAAGTAATAATACTTGGCGGTGGCCCAAATCGTATTGGTCAGGGTATAGAGTTTGATTATGCTTGTGTGCATGCTTCAAAATCTTTAGCTGAAGAGAGTATCGAAACTATTATGATTAACTGTAATCCTGAGACAGTTTCAACGGATTATGATACTTCTGATAAGCTTTATTTTGAACCATTAATGGCGGAAAATGTATTAAATATCATTAAAAATGAGATGAGAAAAGGTGAAGTTCTAGGTGTAATAGTTCAATTTGGTGGACAAACTCCATTGAAGCTAGTTTCAGCACTTTTTGAAAATAATATTCCAATTCTTGGTACTAATCCAGATATGATTGATTTAGCTGAGGATAGAGAGAGGTTTAAAGAGCTACTTGATAAAATTGGTTTAAAACAACCAAAAAATGACATCGCCTACAGTATCAATGAGCTTACAAAAAGTATAGAGAAAGTAGGTTATCCAATCGTTGTGCGTCCATCTAATGTTTTAGGTGGTAGAGCCATGGAAATTATTCACTCTAAAGAAGAGCTAGATAATTACATAAAGGTAAATGGTAAATGTATCTTAGAAGGACCTATCTTAATTGATAAATTCTTGACAGATGCTGTCGAGCTTGATGTTGATGCTCTTGCTGATGGGGACGAGGTTTTTGTTGCAGGTATAATGGAGCATATAGAAGAAGCGGGCATTCACTCAGGTGATTCCGCTTGCTCTATTCCTACGCGTTCACTGACAGAAGCACAAATCATAGAAGTTATGGAAAGCACTATTAAGCTAGCAAAAGAGCTAAATGTAGTTGGATTAATGAATGTTCAGTTTGCTTACCAAAACGGTGAGCTTTTTGTAATCGAGGTAAATCCAAGAGCTTCAAGAACTGTACCATTTGTGGCTAAATCAACTGGTAATAGTATTGCAAACATTGCTACTAAATTGATGATAGGGCATAAGTTGAGAGACTTTACGCTAAATAACCCAATCCCAAGCCATTTCTCAGTAAAAGAAGCGGTATTTCCATTCGGTAGGTTTGCTGAGGTTGACTGCTATTTAGGTCCTGAAATGAAGTCTACTGGTGAGGCTATGGGTATAGATAAATCGTTTGGTGTAGCTTTTTATAAAGCTCAAGAGATGGCATTTAATACACTACCATTAAGTGGAAGTATTCTCATCTCAGTGAGTAATCAAGATAAACCAAAAGTGTTAGAGCCAATTCGTAGTTTAGTTGCAAAAGGCTTTAATATATATGCAACGAGTGGTACGGAAACATTTTTGAAAGAGAATGGTATTGATTGTGTGCATTTTGATAAAGCTTCGGATAATATCCAAAACTCATCAGCGACAAGTACGGTAGAAGCTATAGAAGCTGGAAAGATTGATATACTTGTAAATACTTCGATGCGTGAAGAGTTAAATATAAGCTTAGCACTAAGAAGATCCGCTATTATGAATCGTGTGCCATACCTTACAACTTCAGGAGCATTTGAAGCATTTGCAATAGCTGTTGATGAGATGGGTAAGATTGATAACAACTATAGTGTAAAAACTGTAAATGAATGGATTAATGGTTAATCCAGTCACTAAAACAAATAAAGCGTAAAACTATAGGGTGAGTGTTAGTGGAAAATATTGAAAAATGTAGAAAAAATGCTAAAAAATATAAGTTTAGATTTCACTTGTATAAGTGGTTAGGCAATATTTGTCTACTAGTATTTTTGGTCTTTTTACTAAATTCAGTGGTGATTTTTTGTGGACAAACTGCTCTTCAAGGAAGTTATGGTTCAACAGCATCAACTGTTTATAGCTATCTTGGGAAATATAGCTATCCAGAATATGCTTATGGGTTTGATAAAGATGGCTTGATAATTATGCTGACTAGTTTTTTACCTGTATTATTTTTTGTTGTTCTTGAAAAAATTAATGGAAGTAAAATGCGTAGGCTTTTAGTAGAAATTGATATTCATGATCTTGAAGAGGAAAGAAAAAATCAGCAAGATCGTGATAGAGAAATGAGTCGACCATGTGATTAAGTTTTTTGATAATTTATCTAGTGTTAACTTTCAGGAGAAAAAATGCTTTCATTTCAAAAGCTTCTAAAGGCTGAACAAATCAGCCAAGGCGACTTAACGACTCTTTTTAAACAAGCTGATAGCTATAAAGAAAAATTAGAAGATAGTCAGCCTATAACTGATATGCAGAGTAAAATTATGGCATCACTTTTTTTTGAGCCAAGTACTCGAACTAGGTTTTCTTTTGAATCTGCTATGAATCGACTTGGTGGAAGTGTGATTTCATTAGAGGGTAGAGATTCAAGCTCGGTAGCAAAAGGAGAAACACTTGAGGATACAGGGCAAGTAATGGATCAATATGCTGATATAATCGTAATGAGACATCCACAAGCTCATAGTGTTGAGAAGTTTAGTACGAATGTTAGCTCACCAGTTATCAATGCTGGGGATGGTGATAATGAACACCCAACCCAGTCATTAGTAGATTTATATACGATACACTCTGAAAAAGGTACATTGAAAAATCTCAAGGTAGGTTTTATCGGCGATTTAAAGTATGGGCGGACGGTGCACTCTTTAGTTAAGATACTTGCAAAGTTTGGTTGTTCATTTAAATTTATATCTTCTGATTATTTGCGTATTCCGAACACTCTCAGAGAGTTTATAAATCAAAATGGAAACTCATTTGAAGAACATCAAAAGGTAGAATCAGAGATACTTGATGATTTGGATGTGCTTTATGTAACAAGAGTACAAAAAGAAAGGTTCCCAAGTGAGCAAATATATCTTGAAAACAAAGATTTGTGTTACTTAGAAAGGGAGCATATATCAGCTATAAGTGATTTTATAATCTTGCATCCGCTCCCAAGAGTTGATGAGATGGATAAATCTATTGATGATCTCAAGTGTGCTAAATATTTTGATCAGGTAAAACTAAGTGTACCTATAAGAATGGCTTTGTTATACTGTTTGTTTAATTCTTAAAAGACTCATAAAAGTGAACAAAAAAGAAAATATAATGTGGTCTCTTAGCCTTTATGGTACTGCTATAGGGGCTGGGGTTTTATTTTTACCTATTCAAACAGGCATTTCAGGCATTATACCTGTTGCGATAATACTGTTGTTTATATTTCCAATGGTTTTTTTATCGCATCGAGCACTATGTAGATTTGTAATTTCCAATCCAAAAGGGAATCATGACATTACACACGTTGCCGATGATTATTTTGGTAAGATGGGTGGAATATTCTTTAATATTCTGTATTTACTCGCAATATTTCCAATACTTTTGGTTTATAGTGTAGCGATTACAAATACTTTACAGAGTTTTATTCATAATCAGTTAGGATATGAATTACAAAATCGATTTATATTAAGCTTTTGTACAATAGCTTTTTTAGTTTTTATAATTAATTTTGGACAGAAATTTATTATTCGGGCAATGAGTTTTTTGGTATTTCCATTTATATTTTCATTAATAATTCTTTCGCTATGGATGGTTCCACATTGGAGTCTTGATATTTTTCACGAAAGTTTTAAGCAAACAAGTTCAGTTTCAGGTGTGATTATAGCTATTTGGCTAATTATGCCAATACTAATTTTTTCTTTTAATCATTCACCTATAATTTCATCTTTAGCTGTCTATGCCAAAAACAAATATGAACAAGATGCTGATAAAGAAGCTTCAAAAATTATAGCGTTCAGCAATATTCTTATGATTATTACAGTAGTGCTGTTTGTGGTTAGTTCGATGCTTGTTTTAACACCGCAAGACCTTATGTCTGCTAAAGAAGAAAACGTTTCAATTCTCTCGTATTTAGCAAACCATTTTGAAAATCATACACTAGAATACTTGGCTCCAATGGTTGCTTTAGTTGCTATGGGAAAATCCTTCTTTGGGCATTATTTAGGCTCGAAGGAGGGCATTGATGGCATTGTATGTAAGATAGCTAAGAACAGCATAAAAGAAAGCTCGGTTCGACCAATTACTCTTACTGTTGTCTTTCTGATGTGTTGGTTTACTGCATATATAAACCCAAATATTTTAAGTATGATTTCAAGTATTGGCGGACTTGTGTTAGCAGTTATATTATTTATTATGCCTATATATAGTATTTACAAAATCAAGAACCTTCAAGAATATAAGAAACCGTTGGCAGATATCTTTATATTAGCAGTAGGGGGTATTGCTCTTTCATCAGCTATTTATATGTTATTTTAAGTGAAAAGGAGACTTTTATATTTGATACGGCACTTCGATTATTACTCTAGTATCTCCTTCTTGACTTAAGTTTTTTAAAGCCCATTTTATAAGAAATACTCTTTGATTGTGTAACATACTATGCCAAAGTTTTCTATTTTGAACTTTAGGGAGCACTATCGTTGATAGCTCATGGTTATTATTATCAGAAGTTTTGATGTATTTAACAAAATAATAAACAAAAGATTCTATCTTAGGTTCTATGACCGTAAGATCTTCTTTTATGTTTAGTTTTTGCCAATTATCTTTAAGTTTTTCTGTTTCAGTCTGATCCATGTTTATAGTTACTATATCAACATTGTTTGAAATTGATTTGGCAAATTCTATAGCTTTTACTGTTCCTTTATGAAGTGTTGATATTGGGACAATAATCTTGATACTATTTTGAGCTTCTAGATTTACACTTATAGGTTTAATAGTTTCAAGTTCAAGTCTCTTTTTAACTGAGTTATAATGTGCATTTATGCGATAAAACATTAGCACTATTAGCGGAATAGCAACAACAACAATCCATGCACCTTCATTGAATTTTGATTCAGCAATAATCAAAACAGTAACAAAAGTAGCTATACAGCCAATTAGATTAATACCAGCTTTTAAGTACCATTTGGGAACTTTATCACGCTTTTTAAACCAAAAGACTAGTAGACCACTTTGACATAGAGTAAACGCTAGAAAAACTCCAATAGAATAAAGGGGTATCAGGGCGCTTGTATCTGCATCAAAAAGTAAAATTAAAGCCATTGCGAAGATAGCTAAAATCATAATACCATTTCTAAAGGCAAGTCTTTCATCTTTATTTTTAAATTGTGCTGGTAAGAAACCATCTTTACTCAATATAGAAGCTAAAATTGGAAATGCTGAGAAAGATGTGTTTGCTGCAATTATAAGTATAAGACAAGTAGCTAGCTGTAAAAAATAATAAGCTATGCCACCACCAAAAATATAATGCCCCAGCTGAGATAAAGCACTTTGATCGACAAGAGGTCTTATATCAATTTTATAAGAAAGGTATCCAATACCAGTAAACATAACTATTAATACAACAATAAGAGCCATGAGAGTGAGTATGGCATTACGTTTTCTATCAGGGCGGAATAAAGACACACCGTTTGCTATTGCTTCTATCCCAGTCATGGCTGAACATCCTGAAGAAAATGCTCTCAAAATTAATGTTAGAGTTAAAGCTTGGTTTACCACCACTAAATGACTGGTTGTATTTGAATAATCAATAGGTTGAATATCTCCAATAATCAGATGATATGCTCCTATCACTAATAATGTTAAAATAATCCCAACAAAGGCATAAGTTGGCCAAACCAAAATTGTTGCCGTGTCTTTTATTCCTCTTAGGTTTATCCACATCATTACCATTATAGCAATTACTGCCATTTCAACTCTGTAGTCTATGAGTGAGGGGATTGCAGATGTAATTGCTAAGATTCCAGCAGAAACACTTACAGCGACGGTTAAAACATAATCAATCAATAAAGCTCCAGCAGCAATTAGACCTAATGGAACTCCTAAGTTCTCTTTAGCCACCATATATGCGCCCCCACCCTTAGGGTAGGCGTTGATTGTTTGAACATAAGAGATTCCCACAATTACAATTAAGGCTAAAATGAATAATGATATATGGAATGAAAAACTAAGTGCTGCAACACCTGCTACTGCTAGTGTAGCTAGTATTTCTCCAGTAGCATATGCAACAGATGATAATGCATCAGAAGATAATATAGGTAGAGCAAATCTTTTTGGTAAAGTATATTCATCCATATTTTTTTTTGAAATGGGATTACCGAAAATTATATTCCAAAGCATAACTTGGTTGCCTTATTTGGTTTATAAAACGAGCAGATAATACTCTTATTTTGTGGGTTTAGCAAATATTTTTATGATTAGTTTAATCATGCTCTTTGAGATTTTGGAGTTCTTTTATGTGTTTGGTTATAGGTTTGGAAATCAGTTGCATAGCTTCCTTAAGAGCCAAAGGTTTAGAGTAAAGATAACCTTGTACATAGTCGCAGCCAAGCTCTTTTAGTATATCTTCATGGATTTGATACTCAACCCCTTCTGCGACTGATTTAATACCTAAAGATTTTGCAATACCTATTATCGCCTTAACTATGATTTGTTTTCTGTCATCTTTATGAAGTGTTCTAATAAATGTCTGGTCTATTTTGAGTGCATCGACATTATGGTCTATTAAACGATTAATTGAAGAGTACTCGACACCAAAATCATCAATCGTTAGACTTATACATTTTTCCTTTAATAGGTCTGAAATATGATTATTTTTCTTTAGACTCATAATGCGACCAAAAGCATCTTCTATAAGTTCGAGTTCAAACATATTGTTTGGTAAATCACTTTCATCTATAATTTTTACTACTTCAACTATATGCTTTAAAAAATCTTTTACATATGGAGATATATTTATAGAAATACGCTTATCTTTTAAACCTGCACTTTCAACTTCTTCTATAACTTTTTTTACCGCGTAAAGATTGAGTTTTTCAGACAACCCTATCTTTCTAACATGATTAACAAGGTCTTGAGTGGTTGCATCGATATTATCGGGTAAATCAAATCTAAGAAGTGCTTCAAAACCACTTATGTTATTGGTAGTTAAATCAATTTGGGGCTGGTAGTGAAAGAAAAATAAATCTTTAGAAAATGCTTTTAGAATATATTTTTCTAACTCTTGTTCTGAAATGAAGATCTTTTCCAAATCCTCTGAAAAAAATGAATAATTTGTTTTACTACTTTTTGATTTATATAGAGCTAAGTCAGCTTGCTTTAGCAGAGTATTTATTTTCATGCCACTTGAGTAAGGGGCTATACCAATACTTACTCCAGAATGGAATGCTTTACCTTTAAAGATATAATTTTGATTACAGATATTATTGATTCTTTCAGCAATGGATTCTATGTCACGGATACTTTTGATATTATTTGCTACGATAATGAATTCATCACCACCAAGTCTAGCAACGATATCTGTTTCTTTTATTAATCGCTTGATTCTTTTAACCAATTCTATAAGTACATGATCGCCATAATCATGACCATAAAAATCATTTATTTTTTTAAAATCGTTACAATCGATCATAATTACAGCAAAGTCAGAAGTTGCATTATTAATGTAGATATTATTGATCTTGTCAGCAAGATATTTGTTTAGATAGTTTCTGTTATATGCTTTCGATAGCGGATCAATATTTGCCATATCCTCAACCATCGAAACATTTCTAGAAGATTCTAAGATAGATGCTATAACACAAAGAAGACTTGATAAATCATCTACATCAGTTTGGTTATAGTCAGTATCTTTATCAGATAAGTAAAACATACCGATAGTTAAGTTATTTGAATTTTTAATCGGTAGAGCAAGATATGAGCCAAAATGTAACTCTTTTTTTTGTGTTTTATCATCATTTGAACTACTTTGAATATTATTTAGAGAAAAGTCTTCATTTTCTAAAATATGACCGAAAAGCACATCTAAATTCCTAAGGATTAAACCATGCTCAATACTTTTTTCAAAAAAATGCTTAGATTGCTTATCAGAATTAATGTTTGATATAGCATAGCTTTTTAAAAATGAGCCTTTAGTATCTTTATAGGTAGGGCCTATAAACCCATATTTACTTCCTGTGATGCGAATCATAAAGTTAAGAATAGCTTCAAAAATCTCAGGTAAAGGGATTTTGTTTATATACATGTTTTGTACTTGAGATATAAGTTCTGCCGTATTTTCTTTTTTTGATTGCTTACTATAGTCTTTGACTGCGGCTACAAAACACAAATTTCCTTTGAAGATAATATCGTTTGAATTTAGTTTGATTGAAATGGTTTCTCCATTTTTTTTCAAGCCTTTTGTGAACCCACTAGTACCTAGGATTTCTCTAAAAGTTTTATTGTAGTTGCTTGAAACTTTATTTTTCTTTTCTTTGATATGTTTATCAGGAATTAATTTTCCAATTTTTTTACCAATTATTTCATCAGGAGTATATTGGAAAAGTTCAATAGCTGCTGGATTTATATATTTTATAGTGCCTTCATTATCAAAAATAATAATGCTGTCATTAACTATGCTAAGGACATTGTCAAGGTTTTCATGCGACGAAGTTAAATTTATGTTATCTAAACTCTTCTTAGGCATTACTGTTAGACCTTAGTTAAATTAAATTATGTAAGGAAGCTGTTAAATTAAATTATATATTATTAAATCATAGAGGGTAAGAAGTAATTTAATTAATTAACTAATTATGTGTTGACTAGATTTGACTTTTAGTGAAATAAGATATACATTACACTAACCCAAATGGGGGCGAATATGGTTTCGACATGAATGTCAAAGTCTTAGGTGCATGCCGAGGAAGTACAGTACCTCGCTAATAACAGTACAATGCCTATATAACTGGCAACAAAAAAGCAAACCGCGTAGCGGCTAACGACAACAGCTTTGCAGCTGTTGCTAAAGCTGCCTAGTCTAGCTTAATAACCTAGAAACGCACGGATATGATGGGCTTTCTTATGAGGCTGTCTATACATCCGTTCATCTTTTACATAAGATGGTCATTTGCTTTAAGTCTGGAAGTAAATGACTGTACTAATCAGACTCGCTAACTTTTACCCTGACTAACTGGGGAAAAGCCAAGCTAAATACTAAATGAGTTGGTCTAAGCATGTAGATCCGAGGATGAAGAGTTTATGGACGCGGGTTCAAGTCCCGCCGCCTCCACCAAAAATTATTCAAATAAGTATGTAATTTCATCACATACAAGGACTATTCCCCATGAGCAAAACAAATTTTTCAGATCTTTCTTTATCGAAAGAAATGCTTCATAATATTAATGAAATTGGCTATAAGCAAATGACTTCAGTACAAGCAAGCACACTACCACATATATTAAAAGGTCGTGATGTTATTGCTCAAGCAAAAACTGGTAGTGGTAAAACAGCTGCTTTTGGTATTGGGCTTTTGGCTAAACTACAAGTTAAAAAGTACCGTGTACAAACACTAGTTTTATGTCCAACAAGAGAGCTTGCTGATCAGGTAGCTAAAGAACTGCGTGCCTTAGCTAGATTTACGCATAATATCAAAATTCTAACGCTTTGTGGTGGTGTGGCTTTTCGTCCACAAGAAGAATCTTTACGTCATGAAGCTCACATAATAGTGGGTACACCAGGGCGAGTGCTAAAACACCTTGATAAAAACACTCTAAACTTAAAAGATGTCGATACTTTGGTTTTTGATGAAGCTGATAGAATGTTAGATATGGGCTTTATTGATGATATTGAGAAAGTTTTAACATACACTCCTAAAAATAGACAAACCCTACTTTTCTCAGCAACTTATACTGATGAAATCATTGCTATAAGCGATAAAGTTCAAAACAATGCTATAAGTGTGAAAACTACAGATACAGAAGTTGCCAATAAAGTTACTGAAGTATTTTATGAAGTAAAGACTGCTAGCAAACTCAAAACTTTAATTAATGTACTTAGTACTTATCAGCCAGAAAATGTGATCATATTTACAAATACTAAAGTAGAAGCAAATGAGCTAGCACAAAGCTTAAAAAGCCACAATATAGACGCTTTAGCAACACATGGTGACCTTGAGCAGTATGAAAGAAATGATGTGCTTGTGCAATTTGCTAATAAAAGCTGTCGTGTGCTTATTGCTACAGATGTTGCTGCTCGTGGATTAGATATCAAAGAGCTAGCAATGGTTATAAACTATGATATTCCTTACAATGAAGAAACTTATACTCACAGAATAGGTAGAACAGCTAGAGCTGGTGAAGAGGGTGTGGCTATATCTATCTATAATTCAAATAGATCTTTTAAAGCTCTTAATTATCAAAATGAAACACGTAGATATGAAGACTCAAGTACTTTAGAAACTATTCCTGACTTTGCGATGAAGCCGATATATAAAACTCTTGTAATTGAAGCTGGTAAAAAAGATAAGCTCCGAGCAGGAGATATATTAGGTGCTTTGACTGGTGATGTTGGAATTGCAGGAAAAGCTATTGGTAAAATAGATATTTACGATAGACAAAGCTATGTAGCTATTGATCGATCTTTAATTGATTCAGTTCATAAAAAACTTTCTAATGGTAAGATTAAGGGTAGAAAATTCCCTGTATGGATTTTGAAATAGCTTAAAGCTGAATATTTTCAAAAATAATTATTTTATAGATCATCAAATTTTATAACTTTTACCGCTCTACCAAGTATTACAGCACTAGAAGGATGTTTTATATTTTCTTTATCCTGGAAGTTTGAGTTGAGTGGCATTAGACAAAGTTTACCATCATTTTTGTATAGTAATTTGACGGTTGCTCCTTCAGAATTTTGCGCAACTACAACTTTACCGATTAGACTATTTATGTCAATTTGGTTTGGATCGACTATTATAGATTCGCCTTCTTGTAGTGAATACTTAAGGTATTTGTCTGTAAGTATTTGTCTATCTGAGTGATCAAAAGTCATACTTTTGCCTGTAATTTCGAGTAAATAACCATTTTTGGGAATTATATTTGCAGGTAGCTCCATATGTCCTATAGGATCTGTATCTGTGGAAGATTCTGTAAATTCACCTGCTTGAACATAGTCTAAAATTGGAACTTGTATAATTGGCGTGGTTGATTCTTGGATTACGCTTTTCGTAAGATTTATCTGACCCAAAATACTCATTACTTGCTCATGTCTACTCATAGTAGGGCTTGAAATACCAGCTATCCAGTTGCGTATAGCTTTAGTGCTTATATTTAGCCTTTCAGCTAATGCTTTTTGTGTCATCCCGATAGATTTAAGTTTGGGCTTTAACTCGGTTGTATAATCAAACATCTTACAACTATAGTTGATTGTTATAATATGTAATTATATATTATTATTTTTATTCTTAAACTCATAAAGCGGAATTTTTAGTTGTAAAGTGGCTATTTGTATATTATATTTGTAGTTAATCGGAATATTTAGTTCCGCTTTTAATAAAAAGGAAGTGTCTTATGTTTAGAAAAAGTATTTTAGTCGCAAATAATGAAATGAGGCTTTTGTTGTCAGTAATTAAATCTAACTACATATCAGACAATAAAAATGCTCTTCAAGAAGTAAATAAAAATTGTGTAGCAAATCGTATTGATGATGAAAATATAAAATCATATGTGATTAATTGTTGGGATAACTTAGAAGATAAAATAGGTTTCGAAGTAACTTTACTAGAAAATAATTGTAAGAGAAGTATTATAAATCGTTTGTATAATAGATCTCGTGATTTGAATTTTGTGATAAAAACTAAATCAGATGTAGTTTCTGAAGAGCTACAAGATAATATCAAGAAAACATCTAATATTAGCGTAATTGTGAAAGAGTTTATTTTATAGAAGTTTTATTGTGATAGCTCTTAGAAAAACTATTTTACAGGGATTATAACTTCATTCTTGCGTAGGAAAGGTATTGTCCACGGTGGGTTATATCCAGCTGCTTGAGGCGCACCTATAATTTCAAGATTATTTGAAGCTATCCATTTTTTTAGTTTTTCTGTATTTGCCTCTATCGACTGCTTATCCATGTAGCCATTAAACTCAATAACAGCTACTTTTGTTTTAGGTTTTTCAACTAGTTTAACCTGTTCACCTGTAGGTTTAGGAGCATTTTTTAGTGTCATTTCAGCAGGCATTACAAAAGCTATTGTCCAAGAATTATCCTGTTTGTTGTTATTTATAAGAACTGGAGCTGTCATCTCGATATCTTGTTCATTATCTTTTATAAGAACAGGAGCTGTCATTGAAATTTTTTGTTTAGCAATATTTGAGCCAGTAATATATTTAAATAGCTCTCTAAAACCTTTGTTTACTGCTGATTTATAGTCTTTACCTTCAACAGTCATTTGTGCTTCGACTACCGGCTCATAAACTCTTACTGAAAAATTATCTTCTTTTTTAATGTCTTGATATTTTGCTTGAGGAGTAGAGTTTATAACAACTACACTACATGATGATAAGGCGATAGATAATCCTAATGCAGATATTTTTTTTAACATAATGCTCAACCTTTAATGTCTATTTTGTACTACTATTATAGTCTCTAGAAAAGCACTAGGTGATTAAAGTTTTGTAAGGTTTTGTAAGAATAAAGTTATTATTATAGTTTAATAGCTTTATAAACACTATTTACTCTAAGCTTAGATTCAACTATTATATAGTTTCAATATTGATGTTCTTTTAATAGTGAAATTTCCTTATGAAAATAATGTTCTCAGCAGATGGTATATCTAAAAGTGATTTAGAAAAAACAACAACAATTTCAAAACTCGTAGATTGTGTCAAAATAGGTCATATATTATGTTCTACATTATCTTTTAAAGAGATTAACGAGCTTGTTGGTGACAAGGATATATTCTTGGACTTTAAACTTCATGATATACCAAATACTGTCAAAACGGCTATTGAAAATTATTCAAAAGCTATTCCAAACTTTAAGTATTTCACATTCCATGGTACAGCAAGCGATGAGATGGTAAAAGCTGCATTAACAGCAGAAACAATGGCGATACCTTTAGCTGTTATCACGTTAAGTAGTGATGCTAATTTTGATAAAGCAGATAGTATAGCTAAATTTGAAAGGTGTGTGAAACTTGGAGTTACAGATTTTATTTGTCATCCTCATTTAGTTGCTGATGTTAAAGCTAAATTTGGCGATAAAATAAAGTTATATGTCCCTGGTGTAAGGCTTGAAAGTGATTTAACGGATGACCATTTTAACGCGTTAACTCCTCAAAAAGCTAAAGAGTTGGGGGTTGAATACATTATTGTTGGTAGACCGTTATTGCGTGCAGAAAATATTTCAGAAAAGTTAAAAGAATTTGAGTATTAAGAAATATGAAAAATCAAAATCTTAAAAATGTAATTATTTCACCACCTTTTGGGAAGTACATCAAATTTAAAGAAAGCTCAAATGTATATGGTTCTTTTACTGTAAATAGGCGTTGGGGGCTTATCAAACAGGCTATTAAAACTATTCGTAAAGTAGAAAAAAATGCTTGGCGTAATAAAATTGGTTTGCGTAACCCAGGTTTAGCAAATATAAATCCACCTAAACGAGCTCAAGATATTATTTCTTTAGCTGCTTTAGAGGTGGCTGATTGGCATAGTTTTGCAGAGACGCTAAAAAGCCCCAAATTTTCTACTCATAAAAATATAGAAATAAATATAGGTTGTCCAAATGCTGCTATAGTCGATTTTCCGATAGAATTAGCACCATTATTTGCAGATAAAAACATAATAGTTAAAGTACCGCCAACAATTGATATTAATGCTAAAATTAGAGAGTTTATCAAAGTGGGTATAACATCTTTTCATCTTTGTAATACTATCCCTACACCAAAAGGTGGTGTATCTGGTTACCCGTTGCATCAATATACTTTTCCAGCTATCAAAAAGGCTAGAGAGGAATTTGGCGATAGTATAACTATTGTAGGCGGTGGGGGGATCTATACCCTAGAAGATGCGAAAAAATACTTAGAAATTGGAGCAGACCACTTAGCTCTTAGTTCAATTATGTTTAACCCTATCAAAGGTCGAAGACTCGCTAAGCAGATTATAGGTTTGATGAGTAGATAATTTTTTAGGTTTCTAATTAGTTTGATTTTTCCATAAATATAAGTTAAATTAAGCCTCACCATATAAAACTACACTGATAGTTCATGAAAAAAACTACCATTACACTCTTATTATCTTTAGCTTTTTTTTCACTATATGGTTCCGAGAATTCAAACGAAGAGCCTCCTCTTATTGAAAAAGTAAAAATTAAAAATGATATGGGCGCAATGAATTCTAGATTTGAGATCAAGTTTGCTGGGGTGAAAAAAGAAATAAAATCAAATAAAAGTGTAACAATATATAATTCTGAAAAAGATACTCCTAGTGCCTGTCAGGAGAATAGATACAATGAGTTTACTTGTGAGGTAACTATGTATTATGATGGAATACCTAAAAAGTTTAAGTTTGAACCAACAAAAGAAGTTTATAAAATCTCTGGCCTTATTGAGAATGAATCTTAATAAAGTAGAAGTTTGAAATAACGATAGAATTTATTAGAAATATTTATTTAGCGAATTGCTCAGAAACAAATTCCCAGTTTACTATATCCCATAGAGACTCAACATACTTAGGTCTAGCATTACGGTAGTCTACATAGTAAGCATGCTCCCATACATCAAAAGTTAGTAGAGGCTTTTTGTTGTCTGTAAGTGGGCAACCAGCATTACTTGTAGTAGTAATTTCTAATTTGCCATGAGAGTTCTTAACTAACCATGCCCAACCAGAACCAAATGTAGTAACTGCAGCATTTGAGAATTGTGCTTTAAACTCATCAATAGAGCCAAAAGTTTCAATTATAGCCGCCTTTAAAGCACTAGATGCTTCAGTCTTCTTTGGGGATAAGCAGTTCCAGTAGAAAGTATGGTTATAAACTTGAGCAGCATTGTTAAACATACCGCCACTAGTAGTTTTAATAACTTCTTCAAGGTTTTGGCCATCATGTTCAGTGCCTTCAACTAACTTATTTAAGTTAGTTACATAAGTTTGATGATGCTTCCCATAATGGTATTGGATAGTCTCTTTAGAGATTACAGGCTCTAGAGCATCTTCCGCATAAGGTAATTTTGGTAGTTCAAATTTCATAGTTAACTCCTTTTGATTAATTTAATCGTTTAATATTTAACTGTATTTAGTATAATATGCTATCATTTTTTTAGAGAAATTTCTAAGCTTAGTAAGCTTATTAGATTAATTTAACCAGTAAGGATATAGTTATGTACACAGCAGAAGAACAACAAGTCGTTGATAAGATACAAAAACAAATCACAGAAAACGATATAATTTTATATATGAAAGGTACTCCAAATATGCCACAATGTGGTTTTTCTGCTCATGCATCTACTGCTGTTAGAGCATGTGGTAAGCCTTTTGCATTTGTTAATATTCTTGAAAACCCAGATATTCGAGCAATACTACCAAAAGTTGCTGAATGGCCTACATTTCCACAATTATGGGTAAAAGGAGAGCTTGTTGGTGGTTGTGATATAATCATGGAAATGAAAGAGTCTGGCGAGCTTCAAGAGACTATCAACACCGTGGAATAGGCATTTATCCTAAATAATTGATTTTTAGTATATTTTAATATGCTATAATTTAAAAAATCTTCAGGGCAGGGCGTAATTCCCTACCGGCGGTAACTATCTTTAGAAGCCCGCGAGCGCTTTTTGAATTTTCAAAAAGGTCAGCAGATTTGGTGAGACTCCAAAGCCGACAGTTAAAGTCTGGATGAAAGAAGATGATTGAAACTCAAGTAAGTTAAATGATTGACAGTGATGTTAATTACTTGATTTATTTAATATATGAGAAAAATATTTAAGTATATTCTTGAGATTTTTTTATTCCTGCCCTTAATGTTATTGACAACCTAAAAGCGGCAGTATGAAACACATAGATCAATACTATATGCAACAAGCACTAACTCTAGCAAATAGAGGTCGATTTAGTGTGTCACCGAACCCAATGGTTGGCTGCATTATTGTTAAAGATGGTTTGATTGTTGGTGAGGGCTATCATGCCCAGGCTGGAAAAGCTCATGCGGAAAAGTATGCTCTTGAAAAAGCTGGTTCAAATACACAGGGTGCAACAGTTTATGTCACTCTAGAACCATGTTGTCATTTCGGTAAAACTCCTCCATGCACAAAAGCTTTAATTGAAGCGAAAGTATCAAGAGTTGTTGTAGCCACCTTAGATCCTAATCCTAAAATGGCAGGCAAAGGAATAGATATTCTTTTAGGTTCAGGTATTGAGGCTGAGGTTGGACTTTTAGAAGATAAAGCTCAAGACCTTAATAAAATATTTTTCCATTATCAAAAATATAAAAAGCCGTTTGTATTTGCAAAATGGGCAATGTCTTTAGATGGTAAAATCAAAGTTAATTCTTACGATAGTAAAAAAATCAGTTCAAAAGAAGTATTTATAAATACTCATCAGACTAGAAATATCTGCGATGCAATATTGGTTGGTAAAAATACGCTGATTGATGATAACCCTGAGCTAGATGTGCGTATAAACTTAAATAGAAAAATTAACCCAACTAGAATAGTTGTTTTTAATGAAATTGAAGATATAAATGAATCTTGGAAGGTTTTGGATCAAAGAGCTGCTAAAACTATACTTGTATGCACATCTATTGACCAGGGTGCAAAGGAAAAGCTTGATAATTTAGGGGTAGAATGTTGGATTGTTCCTACCAGAGATAATAATCTTAATTTAGATAGTTTACTTCATAGATTAGGTGAAATAGGTATTACTAGCATTTTAGTTGAAGGTGGGCAAAAGATATTGGAAAGTTTTATTACACAAGAATTAATCAATGAGTTTATTGTCTCAGTTAGCCCTGTTGCAATTGCAAAAACCAATCCAAAAAAGAAACTCAAATTTAATAATACTAGATTGCTAAGTAATGATTTACTTATCAATGCGTCATTTGCGGGAGATAAAAATGTTTAGTGGTATAGTACAGCAGTTAGGTATAGTTAAGAAAATATCAATACTAAATAATGTTAAGACTTTTTACATAGCTTTTGATAATTGTAGTAAGTGTAACATTGGTGATAGTGTAGCAATCAATGGTACATGTTTGACGGTAACAACAATTAATGCTGAACAGACTATTGCAAGTTTTGATGTGGTTCCAGAAACACTACAGAAAACTAATCTTGATAGTCTTGTAGAAGGTAACATTGTAAATACAGAGCTAGCAATTCGTTATGGTGATTTTGTTGGTGGACATAGTGTACAGGGTCATGTTGATGAGCAAGGAACTATTAACAGTATCAAAGATGTTGGAGGTGCTTGGTTAATTGAAATATCCGCAACGAAGGATTTTATTAGGTATTTGGTTGATAAGGGTTTTGTAACTATTGACGGTATGAGTATTACAGTTGTTGAGGTTTTAGAAAGTGGTTTTAGTGTAACTTTGATTCCACATACTATGGATTCAACTATAGCAAGAAACTATATCGTAGGGACTAAAGTAAACCTAGAAGCAGATGCTACGGGTAAATATATTTATAAATACATGCAAGGATTTAAGAATGTTTGAGCAAATAAAACAAAATGTCAACAATGCCATACAAGCACTTAAAAGTGGTAAAGCTGTGGTTGTAATTGATGATTATGATCGTGAAAATGAAGGTGATCTGATATTACCTGGTGAAATGGCAACACAAGAAAATATTGCGTTTATGTTACAGTATACGAGTGGTATAGTTTGCTTAGCAATGGATAGCACTCAAGCAAATAAACTAAGTCTTGCTCCAATGGTTGCCGCTGATAAAAATAACAGTACTTTTGAAACGCCATTTACTGTGACAATAGAAGCAAAAGAGGGTGTGACAACAGGGGTTTCTGCTAAAGATCGCGCTCAAACTATACAGGTAGCTTCAAAAACCACAGCTAAAGCTTCCGAGCTAGCTAGACCTGGGCATATATTTCCATTGATAGCTAATGATAAAGGTGTGCTTGGGCGTAATGGTCATACTGAAGCAACAGTTGATTTGATGAAATTATCAGGTTTTAATAGTGCTGGTGTTTTATGTGAGCTGATGAATAAAGATGGTACTATGATGAATGGTGACCAACTAGAACAATTTGCTAAAAAGTATGATCTTCCCGTACTTACAATTGCTGATTTATATCAATACCGTTTAGCAACAGAAGTTTTTGTAGAGAAACAGGCAAGTTCAAAAATGCCATTTGAAGGTGTTGGTGAGCTTGAAATGACTGTTTATAAAGATGTTTTTAGTGGTGATGAAGTTGTGGTCTTATCTAAAGACTATAGTGGTGATAATCCATTAGTGAGAATGCATTCATCTTGCATAACAGGTGATTTATTTGGTTCATTGAGATGCGATTGCCAATCTCAATTACATAAAGCAATGCAGATGGTTAACCAAGATGGTGGCTATCTTATATACCTAAATCAAGAAGGTAGAGGTATTGGCTTAGTAAATAAACTAAAAGCATACAACTTACAGATGAATGAAAACATGGATACCATTGAAGCAAATGAAGCTTTAGGTTTACCAGTAGATTCTAGGAAGTATGACCTTGCAATACAGGTGCTAAAATATAATCAAATATCGAAATGTAAATTAATCTCAAATAATCCCAAGAAGATTAATGCTTTGGAAACTGTAGGCATAGAAGTCGAAACAATAAGCTGTGAAGCTTTTGTTAATTCTCATAATCAAGGTTATTTGAAAACAAAAAAAGACAAAATGAACCATTCAATAAAAGGTATATAAAAGAGGCTAAAAATGAGAAAAATTGCTATAGTTGTTGCAGAATTTAATGATTTAATAACAAATAAGATGCTTGAGGGTGCTGTGCAAGAAGCTTATGATCAAGGCTTAACAGATGAGCAGATTGTTATAAAAAAAGTTCCTGGTGCTGTAGAGTTACCTTATGCTGCAAAATTATTTGCTGAAACTAAGCAAGTTGATGCTATTGTTTTACTTGGTTGTGTAATCCGTGGTGAGACAGATCACTATGATTTTGTTTGTAATCAGGTCAGTGAAGGAACACAAAAAGTAATGCATCAATATAATTTACCTGTAATTTTTGGTATATTAACCACACATAATAAAGAGCAAGCCTTAGAAAGAGTTGGCGGTAAAAAAGGACATAAAGGTAAATACTGTGTCCAAGCTGCTTTAACTATGGCTAATTTGAAAAAAGAAATAGAGAATAACGGAGCATAAAATGCCTTTACAAATTTTGCAGTATCCACATCCAGTATTAAAAGAAGTAGCTAAAGAAGTTTCAAAAGATGAAATTAATGATGATTTTAGAGCAACTCTTGAAGAAATGGCTGGACTTATGAATGAAGCTAATGGTGTTGGGTTAGCGGCTATTCAGGTAGGTATTAAAAAAAGATTTTTTATTATGATTGAGAGTCTTAATAGTGATGAACATAATGTTATAACTATTATTAACCCAGAAATAGTTGAAGAAAAAGGAGAGATAAATGATGAAGAAGGTTGTCTATCTTTTCCTGGTGTTAACGCTAAGGTTAAACGAGCTGAAACTGTAAAAGTTAAAGGCCTCAATGAGTTTGGTGAAGAAATTGAGGTGGAAAAAGAAGGTTATCTTGCTCGTTGTATTCAGCATGAGATTGACCATCTAAATGGGATTACTTTTTTTGACCATTTAGGAGCTATTAAACGCCAGATGATTGAGAAAAAATATAAAAAGCTTATGAAAGAAAATGCAATGGCTTAAACTTTTAAGTTAAATTAGCTGCAAACCCTTTACTTTTTCTGTAAGCTAGGCAAAAATTGTTGTTGAATTATAAAATATTGGAAATAATAGAATATGCGCAAAATTGTTAAATTAGTATCTCTTACTTTTTTACTGTTGGCTGTTGCTTCATGTGGAATGTTAACTGGAGATAAGTTTGTATATCTTGGTCATGGAGAAGATACTCCTGATTATCAGCTTTATTATGATAAAACACGTAAATTATTTTTATTTGTAGATAAGCGAAATGGTTGTTTCCAAAAAGATGATACTGGAACATGTATGGCTTTCACACTTAAAGAAGCTCGTGAGTTTAGAGAGAAAGTATTATCTAAAATGATAGATATAGACCTTAGATTAACTAAAGATGCTTATGGTGATTATGCAATAAAAGAGCTTTCAAAGGCGGGTATTACAACGGTTAATAAGCCAATCAAGATCGATAATGTATTTGCTACACCTATTAGGCAGATCGTGCTAGATAGAAAGCAACAATACCATTTGGTTAGAGAGAAATTTAAGATAGATGCAAATCTTGTTGCAATGGTAACAAATGGAGATAATGGTAAAAAACGTATAAAAGTTGCTTATACTGTAGATTTCCCTAGAATTGTTAAAAAATACAATGCAAAATTAAGACCGTTTGTTGTAGATCCAGAGTATATGTATACACACATGACTATTGATTCAGTCCATGAAGCGAGATTTATGCAAAAAGATGTTATGAAGAATCAAAAGGATGTTACAAAAGAATTGGATAACTATCTTAAGAAGGTTGTTGATGAGGAAGAAAAGCCAAATGGCCACCCTAAAGAAGTTTTATCACGAAAAGTTGCAAAGCTTGAAAGTGATATTGTCACAAATAATATTATGATGGAGCCAAGTGGTTCAACCATTGTAGATAACGATTCAGCAGCTAGTGGAAGTACTGTTAAAGCTAAAGATCTACCTTTAGATCACACTATGACGGAAGATGAAGCGTCAACTGACACTCCTGACACTAAATAAATCTACTTACTTGTAGTTCTAATCAGTTCTTAAAATCTCAAAAAGCTATGTTACAATATGTAAACATTTTTTATAAATAACTTTTTAATGTTTAAAAAAAATAACCCTTTAGTTCTCTTTTTATTTGGCTTTCTAGTTATATGGGTGGGTTTCACTCTTTTGATACACTCACCATCAAGTATTTCTCCTGATACTGTGGAAAACATGATGTGGGGAATGAAAGCTCATTTGGTTTATGATAAACATCCTGGTTTAGGCCCCTTATTTCTTATCCCATTCACTTATTTATTTAATCCTCTTTTAGCAGATCTTCTAGCAGTTAGTGTTTGTATATTTGTCACTTGGTTTTATCTGTATCGAACAATTAAACTTTTTTACCCAATAAAAGAGGCAATAATGTTGTTTCTTTTATCAGTAGCAAGCTTTTTCTATATGGGCGAATTTTTCATTCAATATAACCAAAATATTATTTTATTGCCATTTTGGAGTGCTAGTACATATTATTTTGTTAAGGCAATCACAGATAATAAAAGATTAGACTGGGTTTTATTAGCGATATTTACAGCTCTTGGAGTGTATGCGAAATTCCAGATTGGTTTAATCGCAATTGCGATGCTTATATGTATTGTTATGAAGTTTGATAAGAAATATTTAGTAAATATTTGTATAGCTATTTTAGTTGGTACAATATTTTTATTACCAGGTTTTATATCTCTTTACAGTATTGATTTTGAGACACTAGACTATGTTACAGCTCGTGTTAGCGAGCCAGATTCAAGTTTTCTACATGGTTTTTTGTATGCAGCTTTTGATAGTGTTTTTCAGCTTCTAAACCTTTCAATTGCAATAATTGTTTTTATATATCTTTTTTTCAAGAAAAGAGTAGTTAGATGTAAAAAAGAATATTTATATGATAAAAAAATATTGATCATACTTGGATTAGTTCCTTATATTATATTTGTTTTTTTAGAATCTTTAAATGGAATGTTACCTACAGAGTGGCTTGTTTGTACAACAGTATTTTTGTTGCCAGCAATTTATGCGCTACTGAATTTAAAGTTAGTAGATATGAACATAAGTCTACATAAGCTCGTAGCATTTATTTTAGTCGTTAATTTGGTTTACTTTGTTTCCTTTAATTTAAATACGTTTTTTAACAATAATATAGAGCATAATAATATCGGGGATAGTGTAGCATTAAGTGCCGAAAATTTTTTAACAGAAAATAATCTTCCACAGCCAAATTTTGCTTCTGGAAACTGGGAATATGGCTTCTATTTAAGTGTGTTTATGCAATCAAAACCTCACTACTACAGGATTTGGCAAAACAAAGAAAAGCCAGGTGTTTTATTGTTGGCTTATCCTGGTTGTGATAATACTATTGATGTCACTGTTTATGGCTATAAACTTTTAAAGAAAAGCTGTGAAGAGGTGAAGATAATAGACAAATATAACACCCAATATAAAAAATTTGATTTCTATTTGGCAGAAAAATAAAAAACTTATCTGCTTTTATCAGTAGTATCACTTGTAAAATCTAGTGTATTCTTTATAGTTTAGAATAATAATTTTATAACATATATAACCTCCTTATTACCGATGCAAAAAAATAGCCTAATAATATTTAAATCAAAATTAGCAAAAGTTGTCGATGTATTAGATAAAAAAGTTGACATTGAAACTATAGATGGTAAAAAAATTAAACTGCCACCTAAAAATGTCGATTTACTTTTCACAGCTACAAAAGATTTTGAGCTTGAAGATATTCAAGAACTAGAAATTCCAGAGCTTGAGATGACTTGGGAGCTACTTCAAGAGCAAGATAACACAACCTTAGCTGAGCTTAGTGAACTTTTATTTGAAAAAGAAGGACTTAATGAGGCATATACAGTTTGGAAGCTTGCAAATGCAGGAGAGTACTTTAGCTTTAATGATGATTTTGATGTGATTATTCACTCTGAAGAGCAAAAAGATAAAATTATTGCTGATAGAGAAGAGAGGCTCAAAAAAGAGCAAGAACTAAAAGATTTTGTGTCGCGTATTCATCAAAAAACTTACTTGCCAGAAGATGAGAAGTTTCTTAAAGAAATAGAATCATTAGCCACTCTCAAAAGCCAAAATTGTAGATTATTTAAGCACTTAAAGTTAGAAGAATCTGAAAACAGTTCACACAAGCTTTTATTGGAGGTTGGTTTTTGGGATGAGTTCGTAAATCCTCACTTATATCGCTATGGTGCAGAGCTTGAGAGTAACCCTGCTGAGTTTACCTATAACAATGGTTCAGATCTTAATCGTGTAGATTTAACACATTTAACAGCTTATGCAATAGATGATGAGGGTAGTAACGATCCTGATGATGCTATTAGTTGGGATGAGTCAAATGACAAAATGTGGGTGCATGTTGCAGATCCTTCTTCAAGCATAATTTTTGATGATGAAGTTGATGTCGAGGCTAGAGCTAGAGGGTCAAACCTGTATGTGCCGGAGCATATAATTTCGATGTTACCTACAAATGCTACCGATGTACTAGGACTTGGGCTTAATGAAGTTTCACCTGCATTATCTATAGGCTTTAAAGTTTTAGAAAGTGGCGAAATCACAGACATAGAAATTTGCTTTAGTAAAATAAAAGTTACTAGATTAAGCTATGAGTATGCTCAAGAAAATCTTTCAAATTTGGACTTGGGTCTTATTTCTGAGTTTGCTAAGAATTTTAGCCAAAAACGTCTTCAAAATGGAGCAGTAGAGTTAGAGTTTCCTGAGGTGAAAATATCTTTAGATATTGATAAAAAAGTAAAAATTTCAAATCTTGAGAAGTTAGCTTCAAGAACTTTAGTAAGAGATACAATGCTAATGGCTGGGGTTGCAGTGGGTCAATATTGTCAAGCGAACCAAATACCTGTACCGTATTCAACTCAGCCTGCACATGAGCTAACTCCTGAAAGTTTAGAAAACTTAAACACACCTGCAGAGATGTTTGCAGTGCGTAAAAAACTTCAAAGAGGTTGCCACTCTACTCAACCTAGCATACATGGTGGAATGGGTTTAGAAAACTATGTTCAGGTTACAAGTCCATTGAGAAGGTATCTTGATTTAGTCGTGCATTATCAGCTTAGAAATCATATAGAGGGAAAAGAGTTGATCAATGAGACAAAAGTAAGTGAAATAATCTCTCAAGCAGATATTCCTATCAAAGCTAATCGTCAAACAGAAAGATATTCAAATCAGCATTGGAAATTAGTTTACTTAATGCAAAATGCTGATTTGAAAACAACAGCTACAGTTGTTGAACTTTTAGATAGAGGTAGAGTTATGGTTTCAATTAATGAGCTAGCAATGACAAAGAAATTATCAACTGGTGAAAAAAATAATCTAAATGATACTATTGAGTTATTAAACACCTCGGTAAACCTTATAAATCAAGAGGCTTACTTCAAATAAAGCTAAGCTATCCACCTTAAAGTCACAATACATACACATTGTTATCCACAATTTATTTATTTAATCCTTGACACATTTTTAGCATATAACTCTAATCTTCAAAGCCTTTATTTTGAGGGTTCTTCGTAAATTAATGAAACTTAATATAGTGTTGTTAAAAAATTTACAACAAAAAATAAACACTACTGTAAACAGAGTTATCCACAGCGAGTATTGATTTGATAATTTTTTTCTTGCTTTTTGTTCAAAGCTTTAAAATATAAAGCTTTTATACACAAAGATATTTATTTGATAGTTAAATTTATGACAAATTCATGTATCATTTGAGGTATAAAGTTATAACTTTGAAAATAATATGAATTATGAAATAGTAGAGTCAAAATTAGATACTAAGTACTGCATTATTTGGCTTCACGGACTTGGTGCTGATGGGCATGATTTTGTTGATATCGTTGGACATCTAAATATCTCTTTAGATCATGTGAGATTTATTTTTCCACATGCTGATGTGATGCCTGTCACCATAAATATGGGGATGCAAATGCGAGCATGGTACGACATCAAATCTTTAGATGCTAATAGTCTTAATAGAGTCGTAGATGTTGAAGGTATTAATAACTCCATAATACAATTAAATAAGCTTATTGATGTTCAGATTAGCGAAGGTATTTCAAGTGAAAATGTAGTTCTAGCTGGTTTCTCACAAGGCGGGGTTATTGCTACATATACAATGCTGACTTCATCTAGGAAATTAGGTGGTTTAATGGCTTTATCAACATATCTTCCAGCTTGGAGCGACTTTGAAGATCAAATAACAGATACTAATACAGATACACCAATAATAGTTTGCCATGGTACAAATGATCAGGTTTTACCAGAGGTTTTAGGTAAAAATTTATCTGATAAGCTTAATGAAAATGGTTTTAAAAATAATTATAAAAGTTATCTAGGAATGGAGCATAGTGTTTGCCCTGAAGAAATAAAAGATATTTCTAGTTTCTTACAAGGAATTATTAAATGAAAAAAATAACTATAGCAAGCAGAGATAGTAAGCTTGCTCTTTGGCAGACAAATTTTGTCAAATTACGAATTGAACAAGAGTTGGGTATTGATTGTGAAGTTATCACAATGAAAACACAAGGTGACATTATACTTGATAAACCTTTAAGTAAAATTGGTGGTAAAGCGTTGTTTATGAAAGAGTTAGAGGTTGCAATGCAAAACGGTAAAGCTGATATTGCAGTACATTCTCTTAAAGATATTCCTTACGAGCTTCCAGAAGGGTTCACTATAGCCAGTTTTATGCCTAGAGAAGATCCAAGAGATGCTTTTGTATCAAATAAATTCAGAAATATTAATGAGCTACCGCAAGGTGCAATAGTAGGTACTTCTAGCTTACGACGTAAAGCACAGCTTCTAAGTTATCGTAAAGATTTAGTTATAAAAGATTTACGCGGAAATGTTCAAACTCGTTTAGCAAAGCTAGATAGAGGTGATTATGATGCTATTATACTAGCTGGAGCTGGTTTGATTAGGCTTGAACTACAAGCTAGGATAGCTCAGCTTATTCCTGTAGAGATATCATTGCCTGCAGTTGGTCAAGGTGTTGTGGCTATTGAAGTCCTAGAAAAAGATAGTAAAGTTTTGAACGTATTAGAAAAACTAAATGATAAGCAGAGCTATCAAACAAGTTTAGCTGAAAGGGCTTTCAACCAAGAGCTTAAGGGTGGTTGTCATGTTGCGATAGCAGCTTTTGCTACCCTGAAAAATGATGAGATTACTTTAAAGGCTAGAGTTGCAAGTAGTGATGGCCAAATTATCTTAGAGAGGCAAGAGCAAGGTAATGATCCTGTTAACGTTGGTGTAAAATTAGCTCAAGAGATGATTTCTCTAGGAGCAAGAGAAATATTGGAGCAGTAAATGAGCTTAATGATTTTATTAGTTGGTATTGGTGGTGGACTAGGGGCTATTTCCAGGTTTTTAGTAATGCAGGCAACCAGCAGTTTTTCTTCTGAAATACCTTTCGGAGTATTCCTATGCAACATTATTGGTTCATTAACAATAGGCTTAATTGCAGCTTTTTTAATTAAAACTAATTTATTTAATGAGGAAATCTCAGCATATACCCGCTCTTTAGTTGTGACAGGATTTTTAGGTGGTTTTACGACATTTTCTAGTTTTAGTCTAGATGTTTTAAACTTGCTTCAAAGAGGAGAAGTCTTTATAGCTCTAGGCTATATTATCGCAAGTGTATTAGTTTCTATATTAGCAGTTGTATTGGGTTTTTATTTGGTTATGGGAGTATATAAGTGAAAAAAACAAAACTAGTGTTAGGAGTATTCGCGAGTTTAGGTCTTGGTAGTTGCGTACCTATTTTAGGTAGTGATTATGTCATAGAATCAAATCAAGGTATCCATAGTTTGGAAATGGAGAAAGGTGTAACTGTTCCTCAACTACATAAAGCAATTATGAAAACTGTTAAAGATAATCCTAAAGAGTTTAAGCTTAAGGCTAATGATCCTAATCCTGAAAGATCTGTCGTTTGGACATTCTCCGAAAAGTATAAAGAGCAAGTAACATTTTATGCAATGAAATCTGAAGGCAATGTATACCTAGGTGTAGATATTGGTAATGTGAGTAAAGCTGATAATGATATTAAAGATATTTATTATTTAGAAGGCTTAGTAGAATCAAACTTAGAGAGTGATTAGTTATTATTTTTTTTATCGTTAATAAATAAAAGAACAATTAGTGATAAAATCATGCTTATTACGAGAGTTGTAAATGCAAAGTGGTATGAACTAAGTTCAAAGTATTTTATGTCTGTAGGCATTATTTGCTGAGAAACGACAGCACCAGTAGATGTTATAAATTTACCTGTCCAAGACCAATCAAGAAAGTAGCCAATTAGTGGGTCAAAGATTGCACCTAAGATTGGTTCACCAGTGTTTATAAATGCAGCTACTGTAGCAGTTAAGATTATAGGATTAATTCTATTGCCGATAGCAAAAGAAAGCATATATATACCTAGACATAAACCAAATATAAATAGCAATATAGCAGACATTGTTGCAGAAGTTTTCGTTAAAAGAACTATACTTAAAGCAATGGTCCCGATAATATGGAAAACTATCATTACACCTTTACGACTATCTAATATTTCAGATATTTTACCAAGAATAGGTGAGCCAACAGCCATACCTATAAATATCATTGAAATAATGCTAGCAGCACTTTCTTTTGAAACTCCATAAGCTTCTCTAAAGTATGCGTTCCCCCAAAATCCTGCAAATGCGTCAACAGCAGTAAAACTTAATCCAACATAGAGTGTTAATAGCCAGTTATCCTTATTTTTAATAACTTCTTTTAATGACATCATAGTTGTAAGTTTATCACTACTATTACTAGCTTCTGGTTGCTCAGGGTTAAAGTCTCTAACTACTATATAGTAAACTACAGCCATAAATAAGCTAAGAACGCATATTAAAAGCATAGCTGCTTTCCAATCACCACATAAGCTTATAATGTATGCTAGCGGAGCCTGAGCACACAAAGCGCCAATCATTGCGGCTGTAGCTAAAAAACTTGCTGCAAAAGCAAACTGTCTTGGTTCAAACCATACAGATACAGCTTTTAAGTATGATATCGTAGCAAATGAAACACCCATTCCAGTAATTATTCTAGCAATATAGGCTAGAGTTAGACTTCCCATGTTTGCAGCGACTACAAAAAGAATCACACCAGCAGTTGATATAGTTATAGATACAGGACTTATTAAGCGAAAACCATATTTATCTATAATCGGGCCAGCTATGAAAAGCTGGCAAACTATAATTGACCAAAAAAATGCAGATCCCAAAGCACCTGTTTGTGTAGCATTTGTTTTAAAGCTGATCATCATATCATCAGTAATTAAACTAGGAAAAACTTGCATAATATACTTATCAAAAAGTAAGAATGAACTAAGGAGAATGATTATCCATGCGTATCCACGGATATTATATATTTGTTTGGCCATGTATAGGTATAATTGATAATATTTATATGGTATTTTATTGATATACGGTGTTTATTGCAATAAAGATTTAAGAGAGATCCTTTGATGATCTGGTCTCTGGCATTTTGTTAATTAATAATAGTGTTATAATTGATGAGACAGCAAGATATATGCAGGCACCGTATTCAGACCCTGATGACTGGGTTAGCCATACTGCAATCATCGGGGTAGTACCAGCAAATATAGCATTGCCAAGGTTATATGCTGCAGACATTCCACTATATCTATGAGCAGTAGGAAATAATTCACTAACAGTAATTTGAAAGGCCGCAGTCATTGCTGAAATAATTATAGCCATAACTATTTGAGCAATTAAGATAGCTTGTAACCCACCATGTATAAATATGAAAAAGAGTGGGTAGCATAGTACTAGTAGTGTGAAAATAGGTATATATAATAAAGGTTTTCTTCCCCATATATCTGACATCCAACCAAAAATTGGAGATACAACGGCATAAGCTATAGATACCATAGCAGTAATATACATAATATATGAAGCATCAAAGCCTCGATTTGAAATTAATATGTTTGGTAAATAAGTAGCCATCATATAGTAAGCTATACCGACGTATCCTGTTAGAGTAAATGTCCATATAAGCGGTAGTTTTGCACCTTTTAAAGCATCTTTTAAAGGAGATTTTGAAATAACATTATTCTCCTTTAATTCCTCAAATGCTGGTGATTCATGAGCTTTTTTTTGTAAGATTGTAGATACTATTGCCAAGATAAATCCAGTACCAAAAGCTATTCTCCAGCCGTAATGTAGCATTTGTTCATTTGTAAGTATACTTGCTAATAAGCCAACGGTTAGTGAGCTTAATATGACACCAGCTTGTGATGCTAAGCCAGCTATGGCCGTAGTAAAACCTTTATGCTTGGGAGAAGCACTTTCTGCTAATGCTACTAATATCCCGGTATACTCACCACCAACAGAAAATCCTTGTAGCATTCTTGCAAAAACTAGAATAACAATCGCCCAGATACCTGCGGAGCTATAAGTTGGCATTAGTGCCATAATTAGCATTGGTAAGCACATTAGCATCATACTAAGTTTGATAGCATAACTTCTACCCAATCTATCGCCAATTGATCCAAAAAAGAAACCTCCTAGAGGCCTCATAATATAGCTAGCAGCAAATATCCCAAATACCGAAATTAATGCTACAGTCTGATCTTCTTTGGGGAAAAATAAAACAGTAAGATATGTGGCTAAGTAACCATATAAACAAAATTCAAACCATTCTAAAACAGCTCCTAAGTTTATTATAGCTATAGTTTTATAGCGTTCTTTACGAGTTAGTTGCTTAGTCATTTTGATGTTAAGGAGATATCTTGTTATAAATATTGTATCTATTAATTGCTTCAGGTGTGAAGTTTTTTAGTTAAAATGATTTATGAAGGATAAAAAGTTCAGTAGTATTAAAGCATTTTTAATTATTGAGGCTAAGCTAGCTGTCTGTTAGAATCATTTGATACAAAATATTATAGAACTGAAAAATGCCAGAATCACATCTGCCTAAAACCAAAATATTAATCGCTACAGCCTGGTTTATTTGCATTGTTGCAACTTTAAATTATAGTTATGATTTCTTTATTCGCGCAGCTCCTGGAGCTATGACAGAAGAGTTAAAAATTGCCTTTAAAATAAATGCTACTAATATTGGATGGCTATCTTCGGCCTATTTTATAGCTTATACTGTTATGCAGATTCCAGCTGGTGTCATCATTGATAAATATAATAGAAAAATAGTTATAGGTGTTGCGACTGCTCTATGTGTTCTAGGGAATTACTTATTTTCAGCAACAAGTTATTATGAAGTAGCATTTCTTGGAAGAATCTTAATGGGTATAGGTTCGGCATTTGGCTTTGTAGGTGCTGCTAAAATGGCTGGTATGTGGTTACCTCAGAGGTTTTTCTCAACTTTCATTGGTATTGCAACAATTGTAGGTATATTAGGAGGACTTATTACAGATGTAGTTTTAGCAAACCTTGTAGATACATTAGGCTGGATACATGCTAATGAAGTTTTCACATATATCGGTTTAGCACTTTTAATACTTGTATTTATTTTCATAAGAGATAATCCTAAGCATGTCCAAAAATTTGATCACTATAATCAAATAAGTTTTAAAGAAACCATAAGAAAAGTAATGATAATATTTAAAAATCCTAAGTTTTGGGCTGCGAGTCTTATCGGTGCAAGTATTTTTATTCCTATCAATGTACTTGGTTCGCTCTGGGGTGTTAGTTTTATACAAATAAAATTAGGACTTAGTCAAGCCGAAGCATCACATTTAAACGGTTTTTTATTTATGGGAGCGGCTATAGGTTTTGGTTTTTTTGGTGTTTTATCTGCTTTTACTAATAAGTTTAGATTGCTGCTTATTTTAAGCTTATCATCATCAGCATTATTATTAGCAATATTGCTATTTGTTACGCTTGAAAAGAACTTATTTATAGTCCTTTATTTGCTTTTAGGTGCAATGGCAGGCCCTCAGGCAGTTACTTTCACAATTGCAAAAGTTCTTTCTCCTGCAGGGACATCAGGTTCTAGTACTGCTGGTGTAAATATGGTTAATAATCTTGCCGCAGTAATTTTACTGCCACTTATTGGTTATGCTTTGACTTTATTTACAGCCCATCTTGATGATGGGTATAATACAATTGTTGATTATCAATATTCTCTAAGCATAATTATCATTATTTTACTTTCTTGTCTCCCATTAGCTTTTATTCTTCCTAAAAAAATGGAAGTTTAAAACTAAGGTCGAGACCTAAAAAGAGTTTAAAGCATGTAAGAACATTATAAGGCAGAATACTGTTATTATACTAGCTGTTAGATTTAGCTCTTTTTTATTACAAAATACTGAAACAATAAACCAAACTAATATACCACAAGCTATACCTGTTGATATTGATGATGATAGTGTCATCATTAAAATAGTAAAAAATGCCGGGGTTGCTTGAGAAAAATCATCCCATTGAACCTTATATACTTGTTGCATCATCATGATTCCAATCAAGATTAAAGCCGGAGATATAACCTCTATCGGGATAGCACTTATTAGTGGAGATAGAAATAAAAATGGTAAAAACATCAAGCCGCCAAATATTGCAGTCAGTCCAGTTTTACCACCTTGAGCGATACCAACGCCAGATTCAACTACAACAGTTGTTGGGCTTGTGCCAAAAATTCCAGATAATGATGCTGATGTTGAATCAACAAGGAAAGTTTTTTTAAGCTCTTTACTTTTATGATTATGTTCTTTATTCATACTCCCATAAAGGCTAGATATTGTACCAGTACCATCAAATAAACTTAAGAAGCAAAATGTAAAAATAGTTGGCAATATTGCAAATTTCAATCCATTTAAAAAGTCTATTTGACCAAATAGTGAAAAGTCTGGAAAGCTAATAATGTGATTAGGTAAAGTTATGATTTCTTGTCCTGAAAAATGCTCAAGTGGTAAGGCTATAGTACATCCTAAGATGATGACTAAAATGATTGCTGCAGGAACTTTTCTGATATGGAGTATCAGTAGTGTACATAAACAAATTAGGAATAAGATTGTATGGGTTGAGATTTCACTAAGTGTCAGCATACCTCCATTAGAAGTTAAAAAACCGCTATTTATTAAGCCAACATAAGCTATAAATAGCCCTATACCGGCTCCTAATGATTGCTTTATAGACTTTGGTAAGCTTAGCATTATTTTAGTTCGTACATTTAAAATCACTAATAAACTAAATATTATTCCAGACCAGAAGGTTGCACCTAAAACAGTTTGCCAAGGTAAGTGGTATATCTTAACAGCAGTAAATGAAAAGAATATATTCATTCCCATACCTGGAGCGATTATAAAAGGATTTCGCGTAAAAACTCCCATTAAAATACTACCGAAGGCAGATACTAAGATAGTGCTTGTTACTAATGCATTTGTGGGCATTCCTGTAGCAGCCAGGATTTTAGGGTTTACGACAATAATATATGAAATAGCTAAAAAAGATGCGATAGCAGCTAATAACTCTTGCTTAATAGATGAGTTGTTTTCTTTAAGCTGGAAGTAGGAATTTATTTTTTTGATACTCATTGTTAGGTCCGAAAATAGAGGTTTTATTTGGTATATCCACCAGGAGCTGATTGGATAAGGTTCTGCATTTCTAATTCAAAAAGAATCTGTGTTATTTCAGAATAATTTAGTTTAGTTGTGTTGATAATATTATCTATAGTTGTTAGCTTGCTATCAATAGAGTCAAACACTAGTTTCTCTTGCTCTGAAAGATTGTTTGCTTGTGTGTTAATGAAAATATCTTCTTGGATTGTTAATTCATGAGCACATAACTCTGAAATTATATCTTTAGCACCAGTTACAACTTTAGCTCCTTGCGAGATAAGAGTATTGCAACCTTCGCTAGTAATATTAAATATACTACCAGGAACAGCAAAAACATCTTTATTTTGCTCTAATGCAAGATTTGCTGTTATTAGGGAACCACTTTTTGCTGCTGCCTCAACAACTAAAACACCTTTACTTAAACCACTGATTATTCTGTTTCTTAGAGGAAAGTTATGCCTTAATGGTCCAACACCGAGCTGAAACTCTGAGATTATCAATCCATTTGTTGCTATCTGTGAATGTAACTTTCTATTATTTGAAGGATAAATGATGTCAGCACCAGTACCAATTACAGCGATAGTTTTTAGGTTATTATTTAAGGCTTGCTGATGAGCTAGCGTATCAATACCAAAAGCTAAACCACTAGTAATAGTGATTTTAGATTCAGCCAGATTAGATATGATTTTATCTGTGACATTTCTACCATAAGTAGAATAATTTCTTGAGCCTAGGATTGCCAATTGCATATTTTCAAGTAATGAAATATCACCAACACAGTATAAAAGAATTGGAGGGTCAGATAACTCTTTTAAGTCACTAGGATAATTATCATCAAAGTATGAAATTATATTATGGTTTGAATCTTCTAACCATTTATTTGCTTTATCTAAATATGTTAAATATTTTTTTTTGGTTAGATAGTCAATACTTATATCTCTTAAAGCGAGTTGTTTTCTAAAGCTTTTTGGGTTTTCTATAAGTTCATTAAAATTTATCGAATTCTCTAGTGCTAAGATAAATTTTCTTGGCCCAAAGTAGGGAGTGCATGAAAGTATTAGGGCTATTTTAGAGGAGTTATGCATTATAAGATAGTTGTAGCCATAGATTTGCTGCTAATCTCTTGTAGGGAGTTTATAATGATAACAAGAGAATAATGTTCAGATTGACGATAAACAAAGCCATACCCTGTAAATTTAGGCGGAACTGGAAAACCATCGGTACGAGATTCTGGCTCATATAAGAGCATTTCTGCCCCAAGTTTTAAGCCATCAGCAGTACCTTTATTAATTAATACAGTATTATAGGTCGATGAGAAAGTATTTGTATTCATTACATCTTCCATCACATTACCTGTTATTTTGCTTTTCATTCTAAAAGTTTTTTCTGGGAGTGGCTTAGACATAAGGTCTGTTGGGGCAATATAGTCTCCAACATTTGCTTCTCTTGAAAGATTTTTTATTGTTAAAGCAGTGATACCTTTGAATGTATAATCATAGCTAGCAGTGCCTAGACGGTAAACCTTTTTATCTTCATTAAAGGACTCTAGTAGCTTTGGTTTTGTGACCACTATAAATTGTTCATTATTGAAGTTTATAGGGTATTCCTTATCTGCAAATATCTTAAAGCCATTAGCTAGTACTGGACGCTTCTCTCGACTATCATAGATTTGAGCTATGTCTTTATCTTGGTCTTCATTTAGTAGATAAACATTAGAGAAGAATTTTTTGTAGTTTGAAGGGGTTACATGTTTTAGGCTACCCTCAATATTGTCTATTTGCTCAAGTAGTTTACTCTTAACTGTAATCTCAACTCGCTGATTTAAAGCTCTGTTTTCATTAGAGTCATTAGGTGCTATAGGGTCTTGGTAACCAAGAGCTTTAATAGTTATGCTTTCTGAATTAAGACCTTTGTTCACGAGGTATTCTCTTACACTTACAGCTCTATTTTTAGATAAGCGAATGTCATGCTCTACAAGTAATTCTTTATCATGTATTAGTTTTGAATCGACCTTCCCTGTATAGCCACGAATCGTAATTGCTGGACTACCACTTAACTTTAGGTAAGCAAAGAGCTTATATAATATTTTTTTAGACTCTTCATCAAGTGTGAAGCTATTATTGTCAAACTTAACACTTGTTTCTATTAGATCAGTACCTTCTTGCTCTTGTATGCAGATATACGACTCTTTTGAATCAATAAGCTTCACAGAGCATTGCTCAATGGTTGGGAAAGTGAGAGGGCTTTTTTCGGGAGTGCTACAGCTAATTAGAGCTGATAGCAGAGCAAAGATAGAAGCTGTTTGTAAGAATTTCTTCATATTCTAATATATTTACAGATTTTAAAATTTATTTTACTATAAAAATGTCGCTGAATAAATCTCATTCGTTGATTAGATTGATTTAAGTTTTTTTGTTTTACGAAAACTTTGATAAGTGCTCTAGAAGAGCCTTGTAATTTCATTATTTGTCTAGTATTATAATGCTTGCTGTCTTGGTCCCACGCAATGATAGATTGTGAACCCCGCCAGATCCGGAAGGAAGCAACGGTAACGATTGATGCATGTGCCGTGGAAAGGCCGAGTCAGCACTTAAAATATTTCACATATTTTATTATAAAATTGATTACATTATAGTTATAATGTCTATTATCATAAAACTAATGTTTCCAAATTAGTGCAATTTCAAGAATTAGAAAAAATAATTAATCATGATATCGATTATGGTTTCAGCGGGATAGCTGTGAATATATGCCATCATGGAGAAAATATATACCAAAAAAGTCACGGGTTTAGTTATAAGTATGATAAGTGTGGGCAAAAGCTAGATAGTCCACAGGCTTTAAAAGAGGATATGCTTTTTGATATAGCCTCTTTGACTAAAATTTTTGCTACAACTTATGCATTGATGTATTTATATGAACGAAATTTAGTGGATTTAGACTTACCAATAGATGGCTATATAAGTAATTTTAAATTTGAAGGTACTAATTATATCCCAACTTGTCGTGACTTACTTAATCATAAGTCAGGCTTAGCACCAGCATTTAATTTTTATGATGAAAATGAAGCAGGAGAACTTTTTAGTCAAGATAGGGGTAAGACTGTAAAGTTTTTAACTACTAAAATGAAACCACAACATTCAGCAAACAAGTATTGTATTTATAGTGATATAGGAATGAAGATACTAGGATGTGTAATTGAAACTATTACTAATCAGCGCTTAGATAAGTTTGTTGAGCAGCATATATATGAAAAGTTGGACCTCAAAAATACATGTTTTGATCCTCTTGATAATGGTTATAAGAGTAATGAGATTGTAGCAACCCAGCTTGATGGACATACAAACTTAGGTAATACTAAGTTTGCAAATATAAAAACACATACTTTAAGAGGGGAGGTGCATGATGAGAAAGCACTCTACTCAATGGGTAGGGTTGCCGGTCATGCAGGGCTTTTTTCAACTATTGATGATATAAGTAAATTATCAAAATTACTTTTTGAAGATAATGAACTATTTTCACAGAAAACTGTAGCAAGGTTTAGTGAGCAATGTGCTATAGATAAAACATTTGCTCTAGGTTTTTGGACAGCTAATGGCCGTAGGACTAGAAATTCTTTTGGAGAGTTGTGTAGCAACCAAACAATAGGACATACCGGTTTTACGGGACAATGTTTTATATTTGATCCAGTAAATAAAATTAGCATAGTCATTATGACAAACAGTGTACATTCACCAATTATTTATCCGAGAGTTTTTAGTGGTAAGACTTTTCAGTCAGGTAAGTATGCGTATTTGATTGATTCAATATATAAAGACTTAAAAGTGGGAACTAAATCATGAAGCTAAATTTAGATTTTAGGTATAGTTTTAAATATATTTTGACAGTATATCTTATAGCTGCGGTCATAGGTGGTTATGCTTTGGCAATTGTTGGAGGTATTGGTGATGAAATCCGACATCAATTTAAACTTGATTCACACCAATTATCTATACTGCTTGGTCTAGTTTTTTTAGGCGGTATTTTAGCAAAATTAGTATGGTTAGCTGCTGATAAAGTTGGTCGAAAAGTAGTTATTCTCTTTTTTGTAATTATGTATATTGTCGGCACATATATGTTTGTTTGCGCGGAAAGTTATCAGGTTTTAGTTGCATCTAGGCTATTACAGGGAGCTGCTATACTACTCTGTACTTATGCTTTTCCCGTATATATGACAGAAATAGCGCCGCCAGAAAAAAGAGGTAGATATGTTGCATTATTTCAGCTTTTATGGACTGCTGGAATGTGTTTATCAGGTTTGATAGTATTTTTCTTTCAAGAGGCTTTAACTTGGAGAGAGTATCTTTTCCTTACTTTATCATTCTCGATAATCTTGTTAATAATGGCTTGCTTACTTCCAGCTAGCCCAACATGGTTGGTTCTTAAAAAACGCATTCATGATGCTTATGAGGTTATTCAAAAAACACAGACTAGTCTAAGCGATGAGGAAATTAAAAAACATATTGATGATATTCGTGTGAGTTTAAGAGATCATAAGCCAAAAAGTTTTTTGCAAAAGTTATTGATAGGTAAAGATATTTGGCCAGTAATGCTTGTTACAGTTCTTTTAATATTAAACCAGCTTACAGGAATTAATTTTATAGTATTTTCATCAGAAATGCTTATAGTTCCATTAACTTCAAACCTTAGTGTGGCTCATTTCACTAATTTCTTTTTATTAGGGATTAATTTTTTAGTTACCATACTTACTATTTTATATATCGATAGATGGGGGCGAAAAAAGGTTATATTCTTTGGGCTTAAACTAGCGTTACTTAGTATGCTATTTTTATTTGTAGTCTATAGCTTACCGGTTTTTGAATATAGTTATATCGTTGCGATTTTAATGTTAGCTCTTTGTATCTCTGGATTAGCTTTTGGGCCTTGTGGTGTAATTGTTACTCTTATAAATGAGCTATTACCAAATCGTGTGAGAATGATCGGTATTTTTATGGCAGGCATTATTTCGATGTTGTTCTCATTCTATTTTATTGGTTATTTTTTGAGAGTAGGTGAGATTTTTGGTTATAACATGCTATTTTTAGTGCTGTTTGTATGCTCAAGTGTCTATTTCTGGGTTGTAAAAAGGTTTGTACCAGAAACAGCTGGAAAGAGCTTAGAAGATATTGAAAGTGCTTTTGATTAGGATATTTCTTGGTAAGAAAATTACTAACAGAAGTATTAATAAAAGAAACAAGATAGCTGAGTATAGTCGAAGCCTCAATTTCCTTAAACAATAAGTAGCAAAAATTTAACAAGCTCAAAAGGCTTTTGCTACTGAATCAATATCTTTTACTAGTACGAGTTTTTAGTGATTAGATAATTAGATTATTTATCGGTTTGTGAAACTACTCACCTTCCCAAGGGACAGCGTATCCGCACTCACCAACATTAGGGCAAGCTTTTTGCTCACCATCTTTTTTAGTAGTTTTGTGTAGAAGTATCGGAGAATCACACTTAGGACAAGACTCTTTAATCGGAGGATACCAATAAGCATTCTTGCATTTAGGGAATCCTGAGCAAGCGTAGAAGACTTTACCTTTACGAGATTTTTTCTCAACGATAGTATCTTTGTTACATTTAGGACAAGTCACACCTGTATCTCTAGGTTTTTCTAGGGGTTCCATATGTTTACATTTAGGGTAGTTTGAGCAACCAATAAACTTACCATAACGACCTTGCTTAATATGTAAATCAGATTCACATTTAGGGCATTTTCTATCTTCAACAACTACAGGCTCTTCTTTTTCAACTTCGTTACCGTCAGCATCAACTCTACGAGTATATTTACACGTAGGGTAGTTTGTACAACCAATAAATCGACCATTTTTACCTAAACGAGAAGATAGTTTACTACCACATTCTGGACAATCTTCATCTAACTCTTCAGCAACTACATCTTTACGATCTACTTCTTTTGCGATCTTGTCTATTCTAGCTTTAAATGGTTCCCAAAATGCTGTTAGAACACTTAGGTAATCATTATTGTTGTGAGCTATTTCATCTAGTTCTTTTTCAAGGCCTGCTGTATAAGAGTATTCAACATATTTTTTAAAATATTCTGTTAAGAATTTGTTTACTACACGACCTTTGTCTGTAGGAGCAAAACGGCGTTTCTCTAGCTCTACATATTCTCTTTGCTGTAAAGTAGAAATAATCGACGCATAAGTAGAAGGGCGGCCAATACCATGCTTTTCAAGAGCTTTTACTAAAGATGCTTCTGTATATCTTGGAGGAGGCTCTGTTGAATGAGCTTTAGTAATAATATCTTTAAGCTTAACTTTTTCACCCTTTTCAAATTTTGGTAAAGTTTGCTCTTCATCTGAGTCTTTTTCATCCTCATCTTTCTCGACATTATAAAGGCTTAAGAAACCTGCATCAACAATCACAGTACCTGTAATTCTAAATTTATGTTTGTTATTTTCTGTAATAAGATCAACAGCAGTACTATTTAAGGTGGCATGCTTCATTTGACAAGCTATAGTTCTATTCCAAATTAAGCTATAAAGCTTAAATTCATCGGCTGTAAGATAGTTTTTCATTTCAGCTGGTGTTCTATTTGCTGCAGTTACTCTGATAGCTTCATGGGCTTCTTGAGCATTTTGTGATTTTTTACTAAAAACTCTAGGCTTAGCTGGTAGCATACCTTTATCATATTTTGATTCAATATAGCCACGGATGTCATCTAATGCATCGTTTGATAAATTTGTAGAGTCTGTTCTCATATATGAAATTAAACCAACAGATTCGCCATCACCTAAGTCTTTACCTTCATAAAGTTTTTGTGCTGTAGACATTGTTCTTTTTGCACTAAAACCTAGCTTTTTAGAAGCCTCCTGTTGAAGTGTAGATGTTATAAATGGAGGATATGGATTTCTACGAGATTTTTTCTCAGTAATTCCATCAACAGTTAGCTCACCGTTTGCATCTTTGATTATTGTTGTTTTAGCATCTTCAGCAGATTTTTCATCTGTAAATGAGAACTGTTCTATTTTGTTATTATTAAACTCTGTTAGGTTTGCTAGAATTTTTCTTTTTTTAAAAGTCTCTGCAGTTAAGCTCCAGTAGTCTTTTTTTATGAAATTTTCTCTTTCAATTTCTCGTTCTACAATCATACGTAAAGCAGGACTTTGAACACGGCCAGCAGAAAGACCAGATGTGATTTTTCTCCAAAGTAGTGGAGATAAGTTGAAACCAACCAAAAAATCTAGAGCCTGTCGAGCTTTTTGAGCGTTTACTAGATCCATAGACAATTCTTTTGGGTTTGCTATAGCAGTTGAAACAGCAGACTTTGTGATTTCATTGAATGTAACTCTATAGACAGTTTTATCCTTTAAAAGTTTTGCATTTTTTAGAACTTCTTGAACATGCCAAGATATAGCTTCCCCTTCTCTATCTGGATCGGTAGCAAGATATATATTGTCAGCAGATTTTGCTGCTTTTTTTATAGCATCTATATGCTTTTTACTTCTGTCATTGATTGTGAATTTGATTTTAAACTTATCATCAACATCAATTGAGGTGTTTTTTGATGGAATTTCACGAACATGACCGAAAGATGCCAATATCTCAAAATCATTGCCAAGATATTTTTTGATAGTCTTAGTCTTTGCAGGAGACTCCACGATTACTAAATTTTTTGCCATTTAATTTTTTGCCTTAAGAATTCAAAATTATAAGAAGAGTGTTCTAACTTTATACGGTTCTTTTATAAAATATAAGAAAATACTATAGCTTTCAATAGCTAATATACAAAAGTTAGTTTTATAGCTTGTAAATATAGATTATAATTTCTGTAATTAATCTAATGTTAGAAAAACAAATTATCAGGTTTTAAGGTTTCAAAATGCAAAAAGATGCAAAAGTAATTTCGTTGCTACAACAAAAAGGCGGGTCAGGTAAAACAACAACTGCGATAAATATTGCATGTGGTCTTAGTGACTTAAAATATAAAGTAGCAATTATAGATATGGACAAAGATAAGCCAGATGCTTATATGTGGATGACAAAAAATAGTGAAGATACTAGTTTTGTTTATAATCTTGATGAGAAAAATATTCGTGAGAAAGTTAAAGAGTTAAAACCTGAACTAGACTTTATAGTTATTGATACGCCACCAAATTTTCAGACCGCAGCTTTAAAGTCAGCCTTATTATCAGATTTGGTAGTGATTCCATGTTCACCAAGTGGTATGGATTTGTCTGGACTTATAGAGGCTAAAGATCTTGCTCTAACTGCTGATAAACCATACAGATTTTTTGCAAATCGAGTGCAGATGCAATCTAATATGTCGAAAAGTTTGATGGATTTTTTTGAGGCGGATGGACATTTTTTTGAAAGCTATGTTTCACAAAGTGTGAAATTTATCGAAGCAGAATCAGAAGGTCAGTATATTGGGCATTACGCAAAAGGTTCTAAAGTACATATTCAAGTTAAAAAGCTTGCTAGAGAAGTCGTAGAATTTTTTGGAGATAAATAAATGGCAAAGAAAATTTCATTAGCAAATCGAAAAGTTAATAAACAAGTTCACGATACTGTAGGGCAAGAAAAAAAGGATATTCTTCGTGCAATGCAACTACAAGAACTTAATGAGCAAGCAAGCAGAGTTGGCGAATTTTTTGAACTACCATTAAGTCTTGTCAAACCTGATGCTAATCAGCCAAGGAAATCTTTTAAGAATATTGAGTCATTAGCTGCAAGTATCAAAGAAAATGGTGTGATACAGCCAATTATTGTAACTGCAAAGAAAAATGATGGTACGCATTATATTATTGCAGGTGAAAGAAGATATTTAGCATCACAGCAAGCCGGATTAGCAACTATACCTTGTATTGTTCGCCAAGAAGAAAGTGATGCTAGTATACTTTTGTTACAGCTTTTAGAGAATGATCAGCGAGAAGGAGTATCACCTTTTGAAGAGGCTGATGCGTTAAGAGATTTGATTGAGCAAAAAAATGTAAAAAAAGCGGAAATAGCGAAAGTACTTGGCCGTGAAGCTAGTTGGATTTCTATGCGTTTAAAAATAGCAGATGCTAAAGATGATATTCGAGCATTAGCTGATAATGGCGTAATTGAGGATGTTAGAACTCTTTATGAGTTAAAGAAATTTGCTGAAGAGATGCCAGAGGGAGCTCATGAGTTTGTAGAAAAAGCTTTAGCAAATAAAATTTCTGGATCATATAGGTCGGCGATTACTAGATATAGAGATAACTGGAAGCGAAAAGCAGAAGTTATTGATAATGAAAAAATGGATATTATTAGTATAAAAAACATATCTAAAGATGATAATATCTTAAGAATAAAAGGTGCTAGAGCTGGATCTAAGTCTTATACTTATTCATTTGAAATAACTGATGAATTTAAACAGTTATTATTTGATGCACTGATAAAGTAAATTATGAAAATAGCTATATTACAAACAGATCATATTCCTAAACACCGCCGAGGTGTTGCTGGTGGAAATTACCCAGAAATGTTTGCTAATTTATTTTTTAGGCTTTCGCTTATTATAGATTTTGATACCTATGATGTTACAGAAGGGCAATATCCTAAAGACTATAGTATATACGATGGTTTTATAATAACAGGCAGTAAAGCAACAGCTTTTGATAATCTACCATGGATAGAAAAATTAAGATCTGTAATTACAGAGATATACAAAAATGGGCAAAAAATAGTAGGGATATGTTTTGGGCATCAGATATTAGCCCAAGCATTAGGTGGGGCTGTTAAACGTTCAGAAAAGGGTTTTGCAGTTGGTGTAAGAAATGTTGAAGTTACAGCTACTAAGCCTTGGATGGAACCATACCATCACTATTTAAGCTTACTTTTTTATCATCAGGATATGGTGGTAGGATTACCTGAAAAGGCTGAGCTTATAGCAACAAGTGATTATTGTCAGGTGCAGATGTTTTGTGTTAATAATCAGATATTTGGAATACAAGCACACCCTGAGATGTTAAAAGTGCATAATCATGCTTTAATAAAAGAGTATCAAGATGATATTAAAAATGAATTCCAGCATGCATTAGAGAGCTTAAGAATTAGAGATAATAGTTTAGTTATAGGCCACTGGATGGCTAACTTTTTTGAATATAAGGAATGATTATGGATATTAAGCGATTAGTAGTGTTTGGTGATAGTTTATTAGATACAGGTAATGTTATTAAAACCCTTGGTGTGCCTGGAAAGCCATATCATGACGGTAGATTCTCAAATGGTTTGGTATCAACAGAAGTTTTAGCAAATCTAATAGCTAAAGATCAGGGTGTGGAGTTTGTAGATCATAAAAACTACGCTATCGGTGGAGCTTTTACTCATGGTTCAAATCCAACATCTTTACTTAAAAACCATGCATTCCCAGTTTCTGAGCAGCTTACAAGGTATGAAAATGAAGAGGGGCGTTTTAAAGAAGATGACCTTGTTGTAATAAATGGTGGGGCAAACAACTTCATGTTCACTATTTATACTGAAATTCCATACATAAATGTTACAGCGAAATTAAGAGTAGCTCGTGACTTGCGTAAAATAACTCGAAAAGCTATTAAGATGGGTGCAAAAAATATAATTGTCTGGAATATTCCAGATGTAACAAGAGCCCCAGCTTATAAGGATTATCTTACTAACTGGGTTGGTAAATTTTTTAGATCATACTTACAGGTGAATATCAATCTACAGAATGGCTTGTTGCGTAATAGAATAGCAGACCTACAAATAATTTTTCCTAACGTAAATATTAAACTTTTTGATTTTTATACTTTACTTAATGATTGTGGTGATAATCCAGATAAATATGGCTTAGAAAATACTACAGATGTATGTGTGGATAGTTATGGAGGTGCTGATTCTTTAGGTAATATTCAGTATGATATTGAGATAATAGCAGATCCAGAGAAGTACTTATGCTGGGATTATTGTCACCCTACAGCTAAAGCAAATAGAATTGTTGCAGATGGAATGTTTAAACTATGGAAGCATAACCTTTGAATAATTTAGACCAACAAGTCAAGTTTATAACGGAGCTTGAAAAACTTAAATCAGTTTATAGAAAAACTTGGATCCCATGTGATAATAACCGTAATGAAAATACGGCTGAGCATAGTTGGCAGGTAGCTTTAGTAGCAAATATTTTAAGTGAGTATGCTAGTGTTGAGATTAATATTGCTCATGTGACAAAGATGCTTCTTTTACATGATATTGTTGAAATATATGCGGGAGATACATTTGCTTTTGCTACAAATGCCGTCTTAGCAGAGCAACAAGTTAATGAGTTAAAGGCTTTAGATAGATTACTTAATTTATTGCCTAAAGATCAAGAAAGACATTTTAAAGATATTTGGGTTGAATATGAAGAAGCAAAAACAAATGATGCAAAATTTGCTAATGCTATAGACAGAATAGTACCTGCTTTTCAAAGTTTCTCTAATGCTGGTGGAACATGGAAAAAGTTTAATGTTTCTAAAACAAAAGTTTTGGAGAGAAATAAATATCTAAAAGAAGTTGCACCTAGACTATATGAATACCTACTTGAAAAGATTGATAGTCATTTTGAGGGAGACTATTACAAATAATCCATTTATATTTGGCTATTACATTTGATACATATTTGGTATTATTTTAGTATTCACCTTATGGTTTTTAGGAAGTTATATGAAAAAAATAATAGGATTAATGTTTTTAATAGTTGTTTTTGCAATTGTATCTTGTACTACTGAGAGTGGAGATTCATTTGGTTATCAAACTCCTCCCTCATCAGTGAAAAACATGGATTCTACAGAACCTGGACCTTTACAGCAGCCTGGAGGAGTAGCAGCAGAAATAGAAAATAATCAAGGAAATCCAAATAATGGTTCTGAATTTACTGTTAGAGAATAAGCTTTTAAGGCTCTATATCAACAATTTTTTTACCATCAACGCTTGATGCTTCATTTAGATCATTATTTTTTGTCTTATTTTTATGTCTATAGTGTGTTATAGGTCCTGATAGAGCATAGCCCATCATTAGTAAATACAGTAATTTCTCAGGCATAGTGAAAAGCATTAGAATGATCAGCATGAAACAAACTACGTAGAGTTTACTTATATTACCCTTGCCATCACTATCTTTAAAGCTTCTAAACTTGATATCACTAATCATCACAAACGCTAAATAAAGAGCTGTAAATACCGTTAAACTAACAGTAATGAAATCATAGTGCCCAATAAATGTTCTTTGTCCTAGCCAAATAAGGCCTGATATGGCTACTGCTCCAGCAGGGCACGGCATTCCATAGAAATACTTTCTTCTTTCTATAGCAGAATCTTCTGTTATATCTTTAATAGACATAGTATCAAATTTCGCTAATCTAAGAGCAACTGCCAATAAATACAAAAATGCTATTGCTGCACCAACTGAACCTAGTCTATGAAGGCTCCAAAAGTACATCACTAAAGCAGGAGTAGCTCCAAATGAAACAACATCTGCAAGACTGTCTAATGCAGCACCAAATTCAGTCTGAGTGTGGGTGTATCTAGCAACTTTGCCATCAAAAGCATCAGCAAATCCAGCTAAAAGCATATAAACAGCACAAGATACAAAGTGTGATTGAAAGGCTGAGATAATTGCTAGGAAAGCAAAAAGTAGGCTTGCACTGGTAAACAAGCTAGGCAGGATGTACTTAGATTTCTTCATATCAATATTTTCTAATAACCACATAGGAATCCTTTTATTTTAATAAGTCTGGTCGTAAGTTTTTAGCTTTTCGAAGATAAATATGCTGTATATCTTCTTGAGTTTTATTTGTATTATAAGTCAACATGACTCTAATGCAAAGAGCTAAAGAATTTTTACATTTCATTTGTTGACAGTCTAGTAATGGGACAGTTGTTAAGCCTATTTTTCTGGCAGCAACAGCTGGAAATTCTGAAGATATATCATTAGTAGTCGTGAATATGATATTTACAATATCTTTAGAATCCACTAAGTTACTGGAGATAATTTCATTTAAAAGCTCTATAGTAGCATCTATAACTAGTTCTTTGCTATCATTGTTTATAGTTGTAGCACCTCGAATAGATCTTTGCATTTTACACCTTTACAAGTTTCTGTTTTAATAATCTTGGCAGTGGGAAGTAAACTTCCTCTTTAATACCTTCAAAGTCTTCAACCTGAACATTGCCATTACACACTTGAGATATTTTAGTAATAATATCTTGAACTAAATATTCAGGAGCTGATGCACCAGCGCTCACACCACAAGACTTTTTATTATCAAACCAAATTTTATTTATATCTAAAACATTATCAACTAGATAAGCATCAATACCTTCATTGCTTGCAAGTTCTCTAAGTCGATTTGAATTAGAGCTGTTTTGTGATCCAACAACCACAAGTACATCAATTTCTTTTAACATCGATTTGATAGCTGTCTGGCGATTTTGAGTTGCATAGCAAATATCTTCTTTTTTTGGGCCTTTTATAGCAGGATATTTACTCTTTAAACTAGCTATAATCCCTTGTGTTTCATCAACCGAAAGGGTGGTTTGTGTTGCATAGTAAAGGTTTTGGGGATTATTTATCTGTAGTTTTGAGACATCTTCTTCACTTTCAACCAAGTAAATAGCTCCTTCAGCACTACGATATTGTCCCATAGTGCCTTGTACTTCAGGATGCCCTTTATGCCCTATTAAGACACATTCAGCATCATTGTTACTAGCTTGTCTTACGCCTCTATGAACTTTTGTTACTAGTGGGCATGTTGCATCATATAGTACTAGATTTTTTTTTGCGGCTTCACTTTCTACTTTTAAAGATACTCCATGAGCACTAAATATACAGACTGAATCATTTGGAACTTCATCAATCTCTTTTACAAAAGTTACGCCTTTTTTCTTCAAGGAGTCAACAACAACCTTATTATGAACAACTTCGTGTCTCACATAGACAGGAGTTTTTTCAACCTCAAGTACTTTTTCAACAGTTTCAACTGCTCTGCTTACTCCTGCACAAAAACCACGAGGATTAGCTAATAATATCTTCACTTATTTCTCCCTCATTTTCAGCAACTTCTAAGATTTTAGATTCAAAAACTATTATTTGTCCAGATAATGGGTGATTAAAATCCACAGTTACATCAAACTCTTCGATTTCAGTAATAAGACCAGGAAGTTTTGAACCATCTTTTTGACTGAAAGAAACTATTAAACCTTCTTCAAGCTCCATATCTTTAGGGAATCTTTTCTTAGGGACAGAGTAGATACTAGAAGGATGTTTTTCACCAAAAGCTTCATCTGGCATTAACACGACTCGTTTACTGTCACCAATTTCAGAACCTATAAGTTCATTTTCAACCTTATCGGTAAAGCATCCTTGACCCATTTGAAATACAAAAGGTCTGTTATAATTCTCAGTATCCTCAGCTATGGTTCCATCTTTCAAACGAAATTTAAAGTGCATTTTAACGAAGCTATTGTCGGTAATTTTCATTGTTTTATATTAGTAATTATCTTTTGTACTAAGATACCATATTTAGTTTATTGAGTCATTATATTTGCCAGATAGACATTTTAAATTGAAGTGAAATAGTTGTCTGATTTAATATTACTTTATAAAAATACCCAAATAGAGTACTATTACGGTATATAAATAAGAAAAATTTAAGAATAAACTGAATGTCTTTTTTAGTAGCGATTGTAGGTAGAGCCAATGTTGGAAAATCTACCTTATTTAATGTAATGACAAGCTCGCGTGATGCTCTTGTTTTTGATTTTGAGGGTGTTACACGAGATCGTCAATATGGTCAAGCGAAATATGATGATCTTGACTATCTTGTAGTGGATACAGGTGGTATTTCTGATAATGATGTCGGCTTTGATGAGTTTATGGCAAGACAATCAGAAATGGCTATCGATGAGGCGGACTTGGTGTTTTTTATTGTAGATGGTCGCTCAGGTGTTACAAGCGGTGATGAATATGTTGCTGATTTATTGCGTCAAAAAAACAAAAAAGTAGTCGTAGTAGTCAACAAGGTTGATGGTGTTGAAGAAGATGCTGCGATGTCTGATTTTTATAGCTTCGGTTTTGACAAGGTTTTTGCTATTTCTGCAGCTCACCGTAGAAATACACAGAAATTAATCGATAAGTACCTGAAAAAACCACTTGATGCATACTATAAAGATTACACTCAAGCAGAAGAACATCGCGAAGAGCAACGCCATGGTATTCACTTCTCATTAATTGGTAGACCAAATGTAGGTAAATCAACTCTTACAAACCGTATGCTTGGTGAAGATAGAGTTGTTGTGTATGATATGCCAGGTACAACGATTGACAGTGTTAGCATTCCATTTGATAGACATGGTAAAAAATACACAATTATTGACACAGCAGGAGTGCGCAAAAGAGGTCGTATAAATGAGACTCTTGAGAAATTCTCAGTTATCAAAACTTTAAAAGCTATCCAAAACTCGAATGTAGTAGTAGCTGTGATTGATGCAAGAGCAGGACTTTCTGAGCAAGATTTAAGCCTAATAAATTTCGCAGTTAAAAATGGTCGTGCAATAGTTGTGGCTGTCAACAAATGGGATGGTATGAGCGAAGAAGATCGTGCCTTTGTTAAGAAAGAATTAGATAGAAGACTGTTTTTCTTAAAAGATTATGTTGATATTTTGTTTATATCAGCGTTACATGGTACAAATGTTGGACATATATTCGAATCAATAGAAACAGCTTATGCTTGCGCAACGAGGAAAATAACTACAGCAGATGCTACTAGGCTGATGCAACTAGCTGTTGATGCGCACAACCCTCCAGTAGTTGGTAAGTTTCGTATTAAGTTGAAGTATGCTCATGTAGGGGGTCATAACCCTCCATTGATTGTTATTCATGGTAATCAGGTTGTTAAACTACCTCATTCTTATAAGAAATATCTTGAGAATTTTTATCGTGAAGCATTAGATTTTCGTGGTACACCAATAGCATTTGAATTTAAGCAATCTGAAAACCCTTATGCAGATAGAAAACCAAAGAGAGTAAAAGATGAAAGCAATAAGAGTAAAAAAGCTAGATAATATAGCTGACGATATAACTATTAATATTAGTGGGGCTAAAAATGCCCTATTACATCTTATCTTTGCAGGTTTAATTCCTGCTTCAAAAACAGTTTTTTCAAATGTTCCAACTACTTTACTTGATTATAAAGGAGCTAAAGAGATTTTAGAAAGTGTAGGCGCTAAAGTTGTTGAGAAAGGTGAAAATGTAGCTATAGATACAAGTAAAATCACAAAGGATACGTTAGAGTTATGTGGTAATCAAACATCAAAAACTCGTTGTTCACTAATGCTTCTAGGAGCGATGCTAAAGCAAAAGAGTCGTGTAAAAATTGGTTTTCCAGGAGGCTGTAGTTTTAGTGAAAAAAGACCTTTTGATATACATCTTGAAGGGCTTGAAGCATTAGGTGCTGAAGTGGTTTTAGGTGATGAGTTTATTGAGGTTATCTATAAAGAAGAAAAAAATGCAGAATACAAAATGCCTTTTCCATCTGTTGGCGCTACGATGAATCTCATCATGTATGCTGTAATTGGAAGCTCTAAAGTAATCTTAGAAAATGTTGCTCTTGAGCCAGAGGTTGTTACGCTTATTGATTATTTAAATAAGTGTGGAGCAAATATAAATTTTGATACAAATAGTCGTAAAGTTGAGATTGATGGAGTTACAAAGCTTAAAGGTTGTGAGTTTGAGATTATTTATGATCGTATTCAGGCAATGACTTATGCTACGATGGCATATTTGTATAAAACAAATGTTACTATAACTAACATTAACACGGGCGATACTGATAATATTAAAAAACCCCTAGAAAAGCTTACAAATGCTGGAGCTAAATGGGAGTATGACAGTGATAAAAGTTTAATTAAATTTTATGGTAAAAACAGCTCGCTAAATGGTGTAGATATTATCGCAGCACCGTTTCCACATTTTCCTACAGACTTACAGCCTATATATGCCATTATGTTACTGATGGCTAATAGCACGAGTACTATTCAAGACACGGTATATCCAGAGCGACTAAATTATGTGTATCAAATAAGAAAAATGGGATTTGATTTATCGATAGATAATAACCTTATAAGAATAAATCCTATTGAGAAACTGAGTGAAATTCGGCCAGCTACAATGAGTGTTAAGGATTTGCGAGCAGGGATGGCATGTTTGATGGCAGGCTCATTACTTGAAGAATCCTCAACTATAAATAATGCACATCAAATATTTAGAGGTTATAACAATCTTGTTGAAAATATGTCGCATTTTATGAAAATAGAAGTTCTGAGTGAAATAGAGTAGGATTATGATGTCAGAGTATATATCTTTAGAAAAATATAATACATATAGAATTAATGCTGTTGCTAAGCATGTCTATTTTCCAAGTTCAGAAAGTGAGGTTATTGAGATTGCTAAAAAGCACGATAAATTATTTTTTCTAGGCAATGGTAGTAATATTATTTTTTCTAAAGAGAGATACGAAGATGAGATAGCTTTTATAGTGTTTTGTGAAAAATTTAATAATTTAAAAATACAGGGTAATAGTGCAAAGGTTGAAGTTGGAGTTCTATTACAAGATTTAGCTTTAGCAACTTATCAAGCAGGGTTGAGTGGGGTTGAAACATTTTATGATGTGCCAGCAAGTGTTGGAGGAGCCCTGATAATGAATGCTGGTGCCTATGGTGATGAAATATATACTCTTGTTAAAAGTGTCAGAGTACTTGATCTAAAAACTAAAAAAATTAGAGAGTATCAAAAAGCTGACATTGAATATGGGTATAGGTATTCGATGTTTAAAAACAATCATGATATTTGTATATTATCAGCAGAGCTTGAGTTTGAGAAAAAGCCTAAAAACCAAATAAAAGCAAAACTTGATGATATATACTCAAGAAGGCTTGCAAACTTACCCCAAAAACCAACAGCAGGGAGTGTTTTTAAGCGGCCTCAAGCAAATGTGCCAGTGGGTGTGATGGTTGAAGAATTAGGGCTTAAAGGTAAAACAATTGGTGATGCTCAAATCTCTCCTAAACATGCAGGTATTATAGTCAATAGAGGGCATGCTAAAGGATCGGATATTATAGCTTTAATTGAGTATATTAAAGAACAAGTCTCCAAGCATTATAATATATGCTTGCATGAGGAACAAATTATAATTTGATGGTGCTATTCGATAGTTGCTATATGCTCAAAATTTACTATACTTCTTTTAGGTAATTTATTTTTATGAAAAAGATGACAAAAACTATTCTAATATCGCTATTTTTACTTGTAGGCATTGGTTTGGGTGTTGCTAGTGAAGCTTATCAGGGAGAACATTCTGATAAAAAACTTGGATTAATAAGTAAAAAGACTACAAATACTGGTGGTTTACAGCCTGATGAAAAAGATAGTAGCTATAGTTATGATGAGAAGTATGAGGATCTATTGACTCATATAGATACGTCATATACTGATGACTATGAGATTGATTCTGATAAACTAGATGGTGAGCTTTCAAATTATGAAGACGATTACCAACATCTTTTAGCTGAAGCTGAAAAAATAATTGGTAAAGATAAAGTTGATGCATTAACGAAGAATGTTGAGGAAGTTGCAGTAACACCAAAAAAAGAGCCTAAAAAAATAATAAAAATAAAACAGTTAGATGATGCTAAGAAAAAATTACATGAACAAAATAATTCAATGGCTATAGATTATAGTAAGGCTAGGGATTTAGATTCTGATTCAGATGGAGAGAATATTTATCAAGGGTTATTAGATGCACTTAAAGCTGACAAAAAAATAGATGGCATGTTTGAGTCTGCTGATGGTTCGGATGAAGATGGTGATGAAAATACTTACAAATATAAAATGGCAGATGGTTTTCCTCTTGAAGAGATTATGACAGTTGGTCTTTTTAATGGTGAACAAAAGCGCTTTAAAAAGTGCTTAATTTTGAAAAAATATGGCGGGGGCACATGGAGAACATATTGTCAGCCATTAGCTAAGCCTACTAAATGTTCTGATCAAGAGTGGCGTGATTTATCTACTATGCCAATTATGTATTGTTAAATTTAGTACATAATTTTAGTTATTAATCTTTTTATCCTTTTTTGAAATCAGCAATTTGTTTTTTAAGATCCTCAAGACTTACTCTGTTTGGATTCGCTTTGGGTCTTAAGTCAGAAGAATCTTTGCGAACAGCATAGCCATATAAAGCTTCGACTTCTAATTGAAGATTGTTTTTTAGTTCGGCTATGAAACTTTGCCATTTGTTTTTGCCTGTTAGAGAGGTTTGCATTTTAGTATCTGCTAAAGGCTCATTAAGTTCACGAATGTCATTAAACAATACATTCGTGTTTTCATAGGTGAAAGTAACTAGATCACTCTCTATAGCAGGAGATTTGTAGGAGCTTGATTGAAGCATGCCTCCCCATGTTTTAGCATCTATCATAGCATTTGTGTGAGGAAGATTGTCTACTGTTGAAAAAGCTGAGTTTATAGAGCTAAAACTATTATCACCAAAAGTGGAAAACAGAAGAATCCCTTCATGGTTTAGCATTTCATAGTACTGATCAAGCTTATCTGCAATGTTAGGGTTAAGATGAATCGTAGTGTTTGATATTATTAGGTCGTATTTTTGGAGCAAATCATTAGAAATATTTGCTTCAGGAAACCTATCTTTTAGAACACTTATATAAGATTCATCTTGGTAACCGTCGATAAAGATATTCTCAGGATTAAGGTTTATAAATTCTAACCTTTTCAGGAGTCTTAGGGCTATTTCATTTTTTATAAATGAAGTGTTATATTTACGACTTGATTTGAGTCGTTGATTAAAAAAAATATAGTTAAACATTTATTTTTATGTGTAGAAAGGAACTTTGAAATAGAGTATACCACTTATGATTTATTGTCAAAAAAGTGATAATAATTTCCTCCCCACTCTTCTTTTGTCATGAATATTACAGTACTTGCTTGAATAAGCAGTTTAGCTATATTGGTGTTGGAGCTGTTAATATAGATCTGAAAGCCTAAATATCTATTTACATTTGCCTTTAAAACTTATAAGTTTATTAATTAAATATATGCTAGTTTTCATAGAGAGTTTATGAGTTTTAATATTGGAGTATTTGGCTCTTTTGATTTTAAAGGTGCTTCTGAGCTTAAAAATGAGATAACTTCAACAGGATCTAAGATTTATGAATTTAACCTAAAAGAAGATGTGGTTAGTCAAATACAAACAAATAATATTCAAGTATTGATCCTAAATTTGCAGAAAAAAGATTTGCTGATTGATATTGTTAATAAAATCAGATCTTCAGCGGAGATTTATTTATTACCTGTATTTAGTGTTGTTGAAAATTATGAAATTTATGTTGATGCGCTATATTCGAGCGTTGAAGAATTAAATAGTGTGTGTGAAAAATTAACCATTAAAAAAGAAACCCTAGTAGATATTGATAGTAAAAGGATGATAAAAGACTGGCAGACAAGATTCTTAACTTATCTGTATACTAGAAAAGGGTTGAAATCTTTAGATGCTTCAGTAGATAAAGCATCTAAATCATTTTATAGTTTTCCATTGATAGAGGTCTTCCATACTGATAACACTAATGTTGCTGAATGGATTGGTGATTTAAAATCAGATGAGTTTTTAAAGATAAAAAAATTTGTAAAATCTTATTTTTGCTGCCAAAAGTGTGATTCTGCACGAATACTTTATTCTGAACAGTGCCCTGATTGTAAAAGTGAAAATATTCTCTTGACTGACTTTATACATTGTTATACTTGTGGAAATATGGGTCCTCAATCAGAGTTTCTACATAATGAACAATATGTTTGTACACACTGTAATACAAAACTTAAACATATTGGTCAAGATTACGATAAACCTTTGGAAAATTATTACTGTAAGAGTTGTAACTTTAGTTTTTTAGAACCTAATGTTATTTCTGAATGTATCGATTGTGATAACATGTGTGATACGGAACAACTAAAAAAAATGAGTGTTCATAATTATGAATTAACTCAAAAAGCTGAGCATTTTATTAGTGTCGGTTTGAATTATGCGATGTCTGTTTTTGATAATATAAACTATATAGTCCCTGAATTTTTTTATAACTTTATAGAATGGTCATCTCTCATGCAAAAAAGGGATGAATCATACGCATTTTCATTATTGAGGATAAATATCTCTGATAATGTTAGTGTTGATGAAATAGTACTCGTTTCAAAAAGCCTTAAAGCTGTTTTACGAAAAACAGATATGCTTACAAGAATAAATGGTCAAACAGTTTGGATATGGCTTCCAAATACGCCAATAGATGGTGCAATGGTAGTCTTGGAGAAACTCAATACTATTCGAGTATCAGAAGGAGCAAATGCTGAAGATATGACTAATATAAAAGCATTTTCATCGGAAAACTTAGGAGTTGTTCATGATGCTAAGATATTGTTGATTGAGCTTGCCAATAAGGATTAAGCAGCATGGGAGAGTTGTATATTTTATATAATTATGTTTTAGGCTTACTCTCTAACCCTAAAGAACTTTTTTTATCTGTATTTGTAGTAGTATTGCTTGTAGAAACTCCCTATACTTTTTTTATTTTTTTAAGTGTTTTAGGTAGCTACTTTCATCAGTTAATTACACCAAATAAAAAAGAACCATATTATCCTAAGGTAAGCTGTATTATTACAGCTTACAGTGAAGGCAAAGATATTTTAATTACTCTGAAAAGTTTAGAAGAACAATTTTATAAAGGACATATCGAAGTTTTAGTAATGATCGATGGTGCAGATGTAAATAAAGAAACTCTTGATGTTGCAATGAACTATAAAAAAACATTTGAGCCAAATAGTAAGAGAACTTTAAAAGTTGTACCAAAATGGCAAAGAGGTGGACATGCATCATCATCAAATCTAGGTTTTAGGCTTAGTACTGGAGATTTAGTAATATTGCTTGATGGAGATACTTCAGTCGATAATGATATGGTTAGTAATATGGTGCAACCATTTGCAGACTCTGATGTTATAGGATGCTCAGGAACTATAAGAGTTAGAAATATTAAGAAAAATATTCTTACAAAGTGCCAAGGTATAGAGTATATGTTAGGCATTCAAATGTCGAAGATAGCTTTAAGTAATATTAACAGTGTTAACAATATTTCTGGAGCATTTGGTTGTTTTAGAAGAACATTACTTAAAAAAACCACTTTGTGGCGTAACGGATCAGCAGAAGATCTAGATATGACATTAAGGTTACAATTTTTATTTAAGCGGCATAAGAATCTTAAGATTAAGCATGTACCTTATAGTGTCTCGCATACAGATGCACCTGAGTCAGTTTGGGTGCTTATTAAACAAAGAATGAGGTGGGATGGAGATACTTATTTTATATATATTCGTCGACACCTCAAAAGGTTGTTGCCTAGGTATCTAGGTTGGAAAACTTTTTTTGTTACCTTGTTTTCTGGTTTATTTTTTCATGCTGTGCAGCCTATAGTTATCGTAATAAGTTTGATTTATACAGCCTTTATGTTTCCAGTGCATGTGATAGTGCCTGTATATGTTGCAGTATATATATATTATTTAGTATTAAATTTTGCTTTATTTATTACTTTTATATTGTTAGTATCAGAGAGAAAAAAAGAAGATGCTAAGCTTTGGTATGTATTGTTTGTGATGCCATTTTATTCTGTGTTTTTAAAATTTGTAGCAACAGTCGCAACATTTAGTGAGTTTTTTATTAAGTCTCATAAAGATAGCACTATGGCACCAACATGGGTTAATAAAAAGGTAGGGTGAAATTTACAGCATGAAGTTTAAAGTGCCTAAAAATAAGTTATTGTCGCAGGTTGAGAGATCACCTGTACGAAAAAATATAGCTAAATGGCAATGGTATTCTGTTGTAGCTGTAGTTGTAGCTCCACTTGTTTATATCGTATGGTTGATTTTTAGTGGCAGTTGGTTTATTGTCGCTCATGGAACAGTTGTTACAGAAAAATACCTTATTCGAGCGAATGAAGATAGTTTCGTGGAACAAAACTTTATTCATGATGGTGAGATAATTAAAAAAGGCGGGCAAGTTTTTAAACTAAAATCTCCTCTTCTTGAGACTGAACTTAAAGAAATTAACGATCAAATTCATGAAATAGAAAGTATGCAGGAAAAGCTCTATAATAAAGATCTTAGTGCAATAAATCATATGTATAATACTTCAAAAAAATATGTTGATATAAATAAAAAGTTTTATGAAGCTATGGTTGATCTACGTAAAGAAAAAGTAATAAACTTAGTTGATTTGCAAAAATCCTCTCAGGTTTTGCATGATGCAGAAATGGAACTTGAAAGAGTAAAGGTCGATAAGCAAGAATATAGTCTTGATAAGGATAGTGAGTATGAAAAAGATATTAGGGATCTTGAATTTAGGAAAGCTATTGTAGAAAAAAAATTAGATAGTTTAGATATAAAAATGAATATCAGAGCTGTTGTTAATAAGGCATATGTTTATAAAGGTGAGTTTGTTCAAAAAGGACAAGAGCTAGCTATGTTATCTTTATTTAGTAAACCTTATATCAGAGCTTATTTAGACTCTAAATATCTCTCTTATGTACATCGAGGGACTGCTGTTACAATTCGTTTTCAGGATGGTGTTGAATTTTCTGGTAAAGTTGATTCGCAACCTATTTTTGCCGAAGTAAATAGAGATAGTACTAGTATATTTGATGAAGTAGAATCTAAGGTCGTAATAATTGTCAAACCTACAGAAGAAATTCCTTCAGATTATAATATTAATAGTGTGCCTGTTGAAATTGACATAGATCGTTTATAGATGGGAGTAATTTATGTCACAAGCTATAATTGATAGTTTTATTGCTTTAGATAACGCAACTATAGGAATATTAGTTATTGATAAGCATAAAAATATCAAAGTTGCTAATAGTACAGCTTGTGAAATTTTTGGTTATGAAAAGAGTGAACTGCTTGATCATAATATAAAAATGCTAATGCCTGAAGATATTGCTAAAAACCATAATGCTAGTGTTGACAGGTATATCACTTCTCGCAAGGCTAGGGTGCTTGGTCAGCCACTTCAGCTGCCAGGTGTCAAAAAAGATGGATCCCTTTTAAATCTACTAATTTCTATAAGTGAAATAGAGACAGATGAGCCTTGTTTTGTAGGCTTAATACAAGATTTAACTCAGCAAACTCGTGAGCAATCCAAATACAATGCTATAGATGCTACAAGCTACGCTTCTTGGGTATATAATGCTATGGAAGATAAATTTTATTGGAGTGTTGAGCATTTTGAATATTTTGGGGTTAAAGTAACAAAAGATAAAAGTGTTTCATTGGATTATTGGATAGAGTTAATCCATCCAGAAGATCGGAATAAGTTTAGGAATGCTATAGAACAGATTATTTCAAAACAACAGTTATTTGATATTATCCTTAAACTTAATTGTAATTCTGAGATAAAAACAATCAGGATGTTTGCTAATTATTCAAATGATTATAAAGGTGAATTAAATTATATCGATGGTATCAGTGTAGATGTAACTGATAGAGTGAAGTTTTCACAGCTACAAAAAATAGTGAATATAGATCTCCTTACAGAGTGTAATAGTAGGTTTTATTTTGAAAAAGCATTAAATAATTCCATAGAAAATTTCTTACAGAAGGGAGAAGGTTTTGCACTAATACTTATTGATATTAAAAGGTTTAAAGATCTTAATGATTATTACGGGCATAGTGCTGGGGATCAAGTGCTTAAAAAAATTGCAGCATTGCTAAAGAAAAGCTCTCGTATCAGAAGAGAAGATGTATTAGCTAGACTTGATGGAGATGAATTTGCAATAATTTGTAATAATGTACAGTCACAAACAGAGCTTAAAGAAATTGCTGAGAGAGTCTCGAGCATTATCAACACAACCATACAGGTAGATAGTGCAGAGATAAATGTGGCTACTCACATAGGTGTGGTTTCAAGCCAATATGACAATAAAAATTTACGTACTTATGCAGATTTTGCTATGAGTGCTGCTAAGAAAAGAAATTTGGATATTTGTTATTTTAATGAAAATATTAAAAATGAGTATTATGAAAATATAATACTTGATCATGCAGTTAAAGATATTGTTGATAGTGGAAATATAAGAGTTACATACCAATCTATTCATGATCTAAAGACATCTAAGGCTATAGGTTTTGAGGTTCTTGCTAGGTCTTCAACGAAAGCCTTTAGTGGTACTAATATTGGTAATTTAGTTGAGTTAATTGAGAGAAACGGTCTAGCAGATAGACTAAATAAGCTAGTAATTAATAAAACCTTCTTAGACTTAGAAAAAGTTGAGTTACCAAAAGATTTTAAAATCTCTATAAATATTTCTCCTAGTGTTATAAATCTTGCGCGACATCTTAAAGATTTGGTAGATATTGTTTCTCAAAAGAGAAAAAATCTATCAACTGACTGCGATATTGTTTTTGAGATTATAGAATCATCAATCGTGTCATTTACAGAAAGAGAAATAACAGAAGCCCGAGAGATGTTTAAAAAGTCTAATATACTACTAGCTATTGATGATTTTGGTACTGGTTACTCATCATTTGGAAGATTAATGGATGGTGGCTTTGATATATTAAAGCTTGATAAGTCATTATTAGATAAACTGATGCAGGGAGTGGTTGGAAGCAAAAGTATCTTTGAGTCAATAAACAGCATAGCTAAAGAAATGGATATGAAGTTGATAGTAGAAGGAGTTGAAACTAAAGAAGCCTTAGATTTGGTTGAAAGCTTGGGCTATAGGTATGTTCAAGGCTATATATTTTCTAAACCAGAAGGTTTAGGAACATTAGTCGATAAAGGGGTTTTAAAATATAAAACAAAATGAGTTTTTTAAGTTTTGTATCATCATTAGTCCAAAAATTCACAAAGCAAAATTGTTTGTTATGTCATCAAAGTTCAGATGAAGTGATTTGTAATTACTGTTTTGATGATATGGCGAGTAACCTGCATTTAACAAAAGAGCAAGTAGAGCTAGATGTCGAGTATGACTACTATTATCTTTCTAGTTATTCGGTGGAAATGAAATTTTTACTACAGAAGCTTAAGTTTAATAAAGATTTACTTATCGTACCAGTTTTTGAAAAGCTTTTTGATAAGTGGTGGAGTGAGTTTGCAAGTAAGCATTTAGATACTGTAGATGCTATAGCTGTGGTGCCAAGTCATCGTTTACGCTACTTGTATAGAGGATTTAATCAGGCAGAGGTTATAGCTCAAAGTATTGCTGATAAACTAGCTATAAGAACGACTTTTACAGACTATAAGAGAGTGAGATATACTAAACCACAATCAAAATCATCAAAGTCCCAAAGGGTAGCTCAGATAGCTGGAGTATTCGAGCTTACAAAACCAATCACTGCAAAGCATCTTATAGTTTTTGATGATGTATTTACAACAGGCTCGACTTTGAAAGAGTTTATAGAGGCTATAAAAGTTGGTAGTGATATTGAGAAGATTTCGGTAGTTACGCTAGTCAGGGCAGGTTAAATAACTAAAAACTAGCAGCTGTGAATCGTTGTTTAATTTTATTTTTTTCAAGTATAACAATACTTTTTGCTGGAACGTTTATTTTCTGGTACTGTCTAGATGTATTTGCAAAATTTGCAATTACAGTAACGTCGCCTGAAAACTTCGTGCATTGAAGAAGTTTATCTTTACTTAGGTAGCTGAAACTAGTCATTTGTTGTTGTACTAAGATTTTATGCCATTTAGACCAAACAGGCAGGTACTTACTCAACAGAGGTTTTTGTTCAGACCATGCTTTCCTATCTAAATGCAATAGTGGTGGATAGTTGTAGAGAAAAGTTTTTAATATGTTGTTTTTTATTTCAGATGGGAATTTAAAAGTCGCATATTCCCAGTGATCAGATGTAATTATACTATCATTATAAACTAGTTGAAAAAGGGGGACTTCAAAACTAGGATTATAATATATATAGCTTAAAAGTGGTTTTAATGGTATTGGCTTGCCGTAACGATCTGGGATACCATCAGGAGACCAATACCCTCCCATATAATATTTTGAATTTTTATTTCGACGCATATCTTTATCCCATATTCCTTGAGAAACTAAGCCATGACCAAATACAGCGATAGGAGCTACATAATCTTTACCATCTTCAGTACCAACAACTAGCTTATATTTATTAGCTGCCCACTGCATGCGATCTAACCTATTTTGAGCATCTTGCCTTTTACTCAATGGGTGCTCAGTTGAAAAGTCATTATTAAGATCACCAGCACCATCTGTATCGAAAAACCAAGAGTTAAAAGGAGTTTTATCTTTGTTTATAGCACCATCTAGGCGTAAATTCATTTCAGGCTTTGCAAATGAAGAGTTTAGACTATGACCTCTACCTAAGAAACCAGTCTTGTATTCTCCGTTTTGTTTTATTACAGCGGCTTTTGTATATAGTGATTTATCATGGAAAATACCTGTTGACCAAGAACCCTTACCAGGTTGTTGTAGAGAATTATAGGAGTCATAAGGACCAATCAAGTAACCATCATCAACAGCTTGTTTAACAACGTTTGCATGGTAAACTCCATCTTGGATATCATTTAACCCAAGCCAAGCATTTTTTAAGCCGATACTTTGTAGATTATCTAACATTACTAAAGAAACACCGTTACCCCAGAATTTAACAGGTTCAATATATTTGCTATAGGCTGATTGAATAAGATTTTTATTTAATTCGATGATTTCAGCAGATGTTTGCTTTTCTTTAAGTAAAGAAGTTGCTATGGTGTTTAATTTAGTAGAAGCAAATGCTTTTTTATTCCAGAGTTTTGGATCGGCAATTAGGGATTTAAAAGCATCATCAAGCTGTGCTTCTAAAGCTGGATATACCCATTTTTGCTTGGCAAAGTTTTCTAAAATATTATTTGAGGATCTTTTAAGTAAAGTATTGAAGTATTTTGTGGGATTATAAGTTTTACTCGCAAGTTGTTGCTTTATAAATATATGGAGTTTACGCCAATTTACATTTTTATTTCCAATTAATTCGTCACCCCATAGATAAATAAAGGGAGCGCCATATAGCTTGGTAACATTTGGAGCAATTTTAGCTTTTTCTGTTAAGGTTACAAATTTATCCTCAGCTATTTTATGTTCACGATATGTGTTAGCGATCACATTAGGATCATTTTTTAATAATTTAATTGTAAAACTAAATGATCTTTTTTCATTGAGAATATTAAATGTATGAGAGAAGCTTAAGCCTAATCTATTTTTTCCAGTAAACCAAAAATTATTGTCAAAGGGGTTGTTAATTTGGTAGTAAAGAACTGAATCTCCAAAACCTGCTGTTAGGAATTGCATTGATAGGTTTGCAAGGCCTGTTAATGAGTTTTTTTCATTTGTAGTTGAAGTTAGGTAATTAATCCATTTTGGATCTGTGGTCGGAATGAATCGTCCTTCTAACATTGGAAGTAAGAAAGAGTCTGAGTTATTAATAATTGGGAATGTAATAGAGTTATTATCTGTTCCTTTTAGTTTTATAATGTTGGAGAAGCTAACATCAAGACTGCCATTGTTTAGTTTGAAATCAACTCTGACATTATTGCGATCAAAGACTAATTCTTGTTTATTTTGAAGTTTTATGTCGAATTTTTCTTCAGTTTGAGCTACTGAGACCGGGAAGTTCTTAGAGTTTGATTTTAAATCAACCTTTAAAGTTGCTGGGTTGATCAAGAAACAAGAAGTTTTGTCACAAAGTTGAACTGGGTTAGCAATAGTCGTCCCAAAAGTAAGAAAGATTAATGGGAGTAAATATTTTAATTTCATAATTGCAGGATAGATTCGGTATTTGTATGAAGATTGTATCATGAGAAAATTTCATAAAGGCCATGCTCTATAGCAAATCTATCTTCATTCAGGTAGTTTGATACTCATTTTGCCACCCAAGATATGAGCATGAATATGAAACACCATTTGGCCACCTTCTTTACCAGTATTAAAAAGAGTTTTAAAGCCTTTTAAGCCATTTTCTTTGGCTATTTTAGGAATTGCTAGCATCAGCTTACCCATCATTTCTTCATCGCTAGGTTCAAGCTCGTTTAAGCTAGCTATATGTTTTTTTGGAATAACCAAAATATGTACTTCAGCAGATGGATTTATATCATGAAATGCTAATACATCCTTATCTTCATAGACCTTTTTAGATGGTATTTCACCAGCAATAATTTTACAAAATATACAGTCAGACATTCTACTTTCCTTTTTTGAATATATAATAAACTAATAATCCAAAGCCACTTACACTCAGGGCAATGTGATTTTGCTCCATAAAGTTTTGCAAACTCATTAAAATATTTAAATTATCATAGATATCGTAAAAGGAGCCAAGCCCAAGTAATGTAACACCAAGTATTAAAGACCATTTTTTTGATTTTTTAGTTTCAACATTAGTGTGTTGGGTACTAGGTTCTTTTTTTAGGTTGTTTTGAGTTTGTTGCAATATATCAAATACCATCTGTGGTAATTCTGGCAGTTTGTCGCTTACTCTAGGCATATTTTCACGCGTTCTTTTATAAAAGCCACTCCAGCCCATTTGTTCTTTCATCCATTTTTCTAGAATTGGGCGAGAGGTGTCCCAAATATTTAGCTCAGGACATAGGTTTTGACCTAAACCTTCTACGTGAAATAAAGTCTTCTGTAAAAGCGTAAGTTGTGGTTGAATATTCATCTTAAAGCGACGAGCAACATTAAAAAGTTGCATTAGAGTGTAGCCTAGCGATATTTCACTCATAGGTCGCTCAAATATTGGCTCACATACAGTTCTAATTGCTGACTCAAGTACATCAACACGAGTGTCAGCAGGCACCCAACCTGATTCGATGTGAAGTTCTGCGACTTTACGATAGTCACGATTGAAAAATGCTAGAAAATTACCTGCTAGGTAGCGTTGATCATCACGATTAAGTGTACCAACTATACCAAAGTCTATGGAGATATATTTCGGATCAGCTGGGTTTGTGACATCAATAAACATATTGCCAGGGTGCATGTCAGCATGAAAGAAACAATCATTAAAAACTTGGCTATAGAATATTTGAACTCCTCGTTCTGCTAATAACCTGCGATCTACGCCAAGCCTATCAAGAGTATCAATATCTGAGACGCTTACGCCACCGACTTTTTCCATCACCATTACAGAAGAGCTAGTATACTCCCAATGAATTTTAGGGATATAGTGAATAGGGTTACCTTCAAAGTTACGACGAAGTTGAGACGCATTTGAAGCCTCACGAACAAGATCAAGCTCATCAAAGAAACTTTGGTTGATTTCACCTACAATTTCAACAGGTTTAAACCTTTTAATGCCATTAAAAAGGGCTAACGTTTTAGCAACGATAAGCATTAATGAAGTATCGATTTTAAGAATTTTTTCGATATTTGGCCTTAAAACTTTTACCACAACTTCTTCATCTGTGTGCAGCGTTGCACTATGGACTTGTGCTACTGATGCAGAAGCAAGAGGGATTTCATCAAATGATTTGAAAATTTTCTCAAGTGGTTTTCTTGTGGCATTTTGTATTTGTTTAATTGCAATTTTGCTATCAAAAGCAGGAACATTGTCTTGTAACTTAGCAATTTCTTTAATCGCTTCAGGTGGTAGTATATCAGCACGAATAGATAGTGCTTGTCCAAATTTTATAAATATCGGACCGAGTTTTTCTAAAGCTTCTCTTAGTCGTACACCATGCTTGAGTCTACGCATTTTTAGGGAGTAGTAAAATGGGTTTAACAGTAGTATTAATCTTAAGCTTTTAATTTTAGTTGCTCGTACTGGTTCATTAAGTAGGCAGTATCTGTTAATGATATAAAAAATATAGATTAGTCTAAAAAATTTCTTAATCATTGAGCTGGCCTTGTAGTAGTTTATATTTTGCTTCTATTCTATCTACAGCTTGTTTTAGCTCCTTTATATCGCGATAGAAAATATCTATCTCATTTTGAGAGATTAAAATCTTTTTTTCTTCTGTAAGATAATCTTTTATATCAATAAGAGTTTCACCACGCGAGGTTTTTAGATATTCTCTAGCCTTTGTGAAAGGTTTTGCTACTATATTGGCAAACTCTGGGCTTGTCGCTTGAGATATTTTATAAATAATATCAATATCAATAGCCTCAAAAAATGTATAGAACTCTTTTAGATCTTTTAAACTACCTTCGTAATTTAGCTTATCAGTCATTATTAGTTCTTGAAGGTTTTTATTAAATACAAGTTCGATAATAAAAGCTAATTTACCACTTAAAAGATTTTTACTAGTTTGTGTATTTGCTGTTAGAGTTTGATTTTTAACTTCAAGAGTGATTGTATAATCTAAATCTGAGATATGTACACTAAGAGGTTTACCGTTTAATGGTAGTAAAAGGGCTGGCACTTGAGGGTCTAGCTTTGGTAATAAAGTTAGAGCTTTATTGATAGTTTCAATCATACTTTAGTATTTATATCCTGTATGTAATGCTACTATTCCACCTGTTAGATTTTGGTATTCTGCATTGTCAAAACCAGCATCAAACATCATCTGCTTTAGAGTTTCTTGGTCTGGATGCTTACGGATAGATTCAGCTAAGTATTTGTAGCTTTCAGCATCTTGAGTGATGATTTTACCCATAAATGGTAAAGCTTTAAATGAGTATTCATCGTATATTTTAGAAAGCATTGGTACTATAGGCTTAGAGAACTCTAGCACTAGTAACCTACCACCTGGTTTCAATACTCTACACATCGAAGCTAGTGCTTTTGCCTTATCTGTAACATTTCTTAAGCCAAAAGAGATTGTTATGCAATCAAAATAGTTGTCAGGAAAAGGCAAGCTTTCCGCATTTGCTTGTACATATTCGATATTACCAACACAACCTCTATTAGTAAGTTTTTCTTTACCAACCTCTAGCATTGATGAGTTAATATCGCTTAAAATAACCTTGCCTTCATCGCCAACTTGTTGGCAAAACTTATAAGCTAAATCGCCAGTACCGCCAGCTAAATCTAGTACTCTATCGCCTTTACGTACACTAGCTTTAGAGATAGTTATCTTTTTCCAAATACGGTGAATACCAAATGACATTAAATCATTCATAATGTCATACTTTGCTGCTACAGAGTGAAATACTCCAGCTACTTTTTGTTGCTTTTGTTCCCAAGGTACTTCTGAGAAGCCAAAATCTGTTGTTTTATTTTCTTTAGACATTTAAACTAAAGCTTATGTAATAATTTGTTATGTCATTATAGCAGAATATCCTATGTTTGTATTGGCTAGATGGCGAAAATGAAAGGATGTAAATTTATGTATATTTTATCTGGTGATATTGGTGGGACTAATACAAGATTAGAAGTATCAATTCTTGAGAATAAAAAGACTAAAAGTTTAGCTATAAGAAAGTATAAGGGCGCAAATTTTAACTGTTTAACAGATGTTATATCTACTTTTCTGAAAGAGATTGATCTAAAAGATAAGATTGATTCAGTTTGTCTTGCAGTTGCAGGTTTTGTTTCAAATGGTGAAGTAGAAGTTACTAATCTTCCTTGGCTTGTTTCAGAGCAATACATTGCAGAAGGTCTCGGTATAGCTCGTGAGAAAGTTAAAGTGATAAATGACTTTGAAGCTATTGGCTATGGGATTGAAAGTTTAGATAGAAAAAAAGATATTTTCACTCTTCAAAAGGGTAAATATGATGAGGATAATTTGTGTGCTGTAGTTGGTGCCGGCACTGGCTTAGGAATGTGTTTGGTAAGTTATGATAAAAATCATAAGCCTAGAGTCTATAAATCTGAAGGAGGGCATGCTGATTTTTCACCAGTTGATGATGAGCAGGTAGAACTTTTTAAGTTTTTAAGAAAGACATTTCACCGTATATCTCCCGAGAGATTTTGTAGTGGTTATGGTATATATAATATCCATAAGTATGTAGTTAAACACCCATTATATAGTCAGCCTGAATGCATGGGACTTAGAAGGGAACTTTTTAGTGTTTCAGATTCAGATAAAGCTGCTGTAATAGTTAAACATGCAGTTCAGCATCAAGAACCTTCAGCATTAAGAACTGTAGATATGTTTTTAAGTATTTATGGATCTATAGCTGGAAATCTTGCTTTGACAAGCTTACCATTTAGAGGCCTTTATATCGCTGGAGGTATTGCACCAAGGTTGATTGAGCAAATAAAAGAAGGTAAGTTTCTAGATAAGTTTAGAGATAAGGGTAGGATGTCTAGTATGATGAAAGATTTCCCTGTTCATATAATTACAAATACCGATGTAGGTCTTATAGGAGCGAGAACTTACGCAGCTAATCTTGTGTAGAACTTTTATTTGAGTAGTGCTTTATTATATTTCTAATAGAAACATAAGATAGATAGCACGCACCAGCTATAAGTATTGCGATATATACCACTAAAAATATTGCAAATATTAAGCCTAGAACTGCAATCTCAAGTGTACAAAATATAGCTAGTATTATTACTAAACAGGTATTTCCAAATATTTTTTTATATGGACATTTTTTTTGTTTTGGTTTTTCTGTTTCTTGGTTCATAGTATATTTTTTTAAAGTTGTTAGAAATATTTTATTTGTAATTATAGCTTAAGCTAACTAATTCTTCATATGTTTTGATAAATATATAGTTTGTATGATCAAAAATGCAAATGTTAAACCAAGAAGACCAAACATTTTAAAGTTCATCCATGTATTAGTTGAAAAAAACATTGCTATAAAAAGGTTAAGTGTCCCTAAACAAACAAAGTAAGCTCCCCACATGTTATTGATGATTTTCCATTTGTGGGCGTAAAGCTCAACGGAGTCTTTAAGTAACTTCTCCATTGGAGTTTCTTTCATAATATAAGTAGAGATTATAAGTCCAAAACCCATAACCCAGTTTATTATACTAACCTTCCATTTAACAAACTCTTCATTATGGAAATATAAAGTGGCACCACCAAAGATTACTACTAGTATAGCAACCAAAATTTGTGCTTTAGCAACTTTACGATACTTTATATATTCCCAAATTACTTGAGCAAGAGTTACTATGATTAATGCGGCTGTAGCATAAAATATGTCATACATTTTATAGACGGTAAAAAAAACTATAGCAGGCAGTAAGTCACTGATCATTTTATTCATAATTAGCTAAATTATTTAAGTAATGTATAATGTGCTAAAAGTATAACGTTTGTTATAGAGATTATGAAGAGATTAATAGAAATTTATAGTTATGGTAATAATTCCGCTGCTTTAAAAGAAGTTGCTGAAGTTCTTGATAAAAATGGTGTGATAGCTATCCCTACAGATTCTGGGTATGCACTAGCTTGTAAAATGAAGTCTAAAAAGGGTATAGATAAAATCATAAAGATACGCGACTTAGATAGTTCACATAATTTCACTCTTATCTGTAAAGATTTGTCTGAAATTTCAGAGTATGCAAAAGTTGATAATAATGCGTATAGGTTTTTAAAACGCTATACACCTGGTGCTTTTACTTTTATACTAAATGCAACTAAAAAAGTATCATCACTGCTTGTAACAAAATCAAAAAATACTGTAGGTATAAGAGTTAGTGATCATTATATTGCTCAGGCAATAGCTGATGAGTTAGGTGAGCCTTTAGTAGTCAGTTCTTTTATCTTACCTGGTAATGACTTGGTGGTTACTGATTGTAGCGAGTTAGATGATGAGATTATGAACAGTATTGATTTGACTGTTGAGTCAGAGTACTGTGGCTATGAGTCTACAACTGTTGTAAATATGCTAGAGCTACCTTATGAGATAACAAGACAAGGTGCTGGTGAGATAGACGCATAGGTTTTGATATTTCTATGAATAGTTATAAAACTATCTCTAAGCATATTCAGTTTGAAATCGAGCCAATTAAAAAATCTCGCTTTATAGCATATTTGTTTAAAGTTGAGTCTGAGCAAAATGCTTTAGATCATATAAACAAGCTTAAAGCAGAGTTTCCTACAGCCAATCATCATTGCTGGGCGTATGCTCTAGCAGATAATAATCAGTTTAGGTTTAGTGATGATGGTGAGCCAAGTGGTTCTGCAGGCAAGCCAATATTCTCCCATATCCAAGGACATGATTTAACAAATGTCTTAGTTGTTATCGTGAGATATTTTGGTGGTACTAAGTTAGGTATTGGTGGTTTGATACGAGCTTATGGACAGGCTACAAAAAAGGTTATAGAGTCAGCGGAGATTATAGAGGTTCAACCATGTAGTAGTGTTTGTATAAAGTATGATTATACAGAGACAGCAAGTGTTGAGACTGTTATAAAGCATTTTGATGCTGAAATAGTGAGTCAAAGTTATGATATCTTCATTACAATGACAGTTAAAATTAATGCGATAGATAAATTTGAATTTATTCAAGAAATTATCAATACAACTAAGGGTAATGCTGAGATTGAAGATATAAATCAGAAACTCTAGCTTATTGACACTTTTTTCTCGGTAACTTTAGTTAATAATTTAGCAACAATCAGTTATTATATACTTATCATTTTATGTAAGGATTAGGTTTTAAAAACCAATAAATGACACTCGAGTACGATAATTTTCTTTTTATAGCAATAGCATTTGCTTTTGTGATTTTGAATGGTTTCTTTGTTGTCGCTGAGTTTTCGATGGTTAAATTGAGATACTCGCGAGTTGAAGTTCTTAAAAAGAAAAAAGGCTTGAGAGGTCGAATTCTTTATAAAGTTCATTCAAGTTTAGACACTTATCTGTCAGCTTGCCAACTTGGTATAACACTTGCATCTCTTGCATTAGGTTGGATTGGAGAGCCCGCATTTTCAGAAATCCTAGAACCACTACTGTCTAGTCTTGGAGTTGAGTCGGTAAAGCTTACAAGACTTATAGCTTTTGCTATTGGATTTTTGATTATATCATTTTTACATATAGTTATTGGTGAGTTAATGCCAAAATCTATGGCAATACGCCAAACAGAAAAATGGTCGCTAGTAACCTGTATTCCTTTATATGTATTTTACTGGGTTATGTTGCCCTTTATTTGGGTTTTAAATACTACAGCAAATGGTTTGTTAAAGCTTTTTAGATTAGATAAGCGTACAGATAAAGATTTTGAGTATACTGCAGAAGAGATTAAGCTTATTTTGAAAAGTAGTCATCTCAAAAAACCCTTAAGAGAAGAGCATAGAGATATTCTTTTAAGAATGGTTGAATTTTCAAAACTACAAGCAGTTGATGCAATGCAACCTGTTGAAAATATGGTTAGTCTTGGTTATGATACGGACAATAATGCTAAAATAAATATTATTAAAGAGCATCTCTTTACCAGATACCCTGTTTATAGAGGTGACCCTACAAATATTGTTGGGATTATTCATACTAAAGATATTTTGTCTAAACTTAACGAAGATTATCATCAAGACGAAGTTTTAAGAGCTGTTTTAAAAGTTTCTCATCATGATCAGCTCATTGATGTACTTAGAAAGTTTCAGCAAGGTAAACCACATTTTGCATTAGTTTATAACAGTAATGATTTGGTCGGCTTTATCACACTTGATAATCTTTTGAGTATATTGTTAGGTAGAATGTCAGATGAATTTAATTTAGTGAAAGAGCCTTGGATTGTTTTATCAAAAAATAAATTTCTAATAAAAACAAATGCACCTGTTTATGCGATTGAAAAACTAGCAGATGTTGATTTATCTGAATACGATGCGGATAATATTTTAGACTTATTGCCATTGTTGATAAATGAGCCATTAAGAACAGGTGCTCACTATGAGCATGAAAAATTTTCATTGACGATAAATAAAGTGAAGAATAAAAAGGTTAAGGATATAGTCTTATATTTAAAGATTGATTAAAATTTACTTTCTGAAATATTTTTTTTGAATCCATAGAGATACATTTACAAGAGATATAAGTACAGGTACTTCAACTAGTGGTCCAATTACTCCAACAAATGCTTGCATAGAGCCAATGCCAAACACAGCTATTGATACAGCTATTGCAAGTTCAAAGTTGTTTGATGCTGCGGTGAAGCTTAAGGCTACAGATTGCTCATAAGATGCTTTAAATCTGTATGATAACCAAAATGATATAAAAAACATTAGTACAAAGTATATAGCTAGTGGAATAGCAATTTTTATAACTTGAAGTGGTAGTTCGATAATTTCATTACCCTTAGTTCCAAACATAAGAAGTATAGTGAAAAGTAAAGCAACTAATGTTAATGGAGATATTCTAGGTATGAAAACTTCATTGTACCATTGCTCAGATTTTTTATTTATGAGTATAAATCTTGTTAATGCACCAGCTAAGAATGGTATACCAAGATATATAGCTACATTTTTAGCTATATCACTCATGCTAATGTTAACTACTTGTGACTCTAGCCCAAGCATTTTAGGTATAATTGTAACGAATATATAAGCGTATGCAGCATATAGTAAAATTTGAAATATAGAGTTGAATGCTACAAGGGCAGCACAATATTCATTATCACCATTTGCTAGCTCATTCCAAACAATCACCATAGCAATACATCTAGCTAAACCAATCATGATAAGCCCAGTCATCACAGCAGGCTCATTATGGAAGAAGATAATAGCAAGGATAAACATAAGTATAGGGCCAATTAGCCAGTTCTGTACTAGTGATAAACCTAGAATTTTCTTATTTTCGAATATTTTCGGTAAGCTTGAGTATTTAACTTTAGCTAGAGGTGGATACATCATGATTATTAGTCCAAGCCCAATTAACCAGTTTCCTGAGCCAGAACTAAACTGATTTATAAAGTCTTGAGTTTGAGGTACAAAATGCCCTAATGCTATACCAGCCCCCATCGCTATAAAAATCCATAGTGTTAAATATCTGTCTAAAAAACTTAATTTTTGCATGATTTTCTCCTGATTTTGCTTAGTTGCTTTATTTCATCATCATCGTTTATCTCTTTGAAAACTTCATCCAGTATTTTTTTATAACAAGGCTTAATTTCTTTGGATAGCTTATAAAAAATCCACTTTCCATCTTTTCTTGACTCTAAAAGACTCTCTTTTGATAGGTTTTTGAGTTGGATTGATAAGGCTCCTTGTGTCAGCGGTATGAAGTCCATTAAGTCACACACACATAATTCTTTGTCTTGCAAAGAGTATAGTATGCGTAGCCTATTTTTATCGGAGATGACTTTTAAAAAAGAGATGGTTTCTTTCATGTATTTACATATTTATATTTGTAAATATGTTGTATTGTAAATGACATCCATGCATATGTAAATGTTTTTATGGTTGTATTTCTTTATTATCCCAATCAAAGCATTTTCCTGAGTCTTCTAGCTTTAAGCTTTCAATAACCTCTATAAGTTTGCTAGCAGAATAAGTCGGTGTAAAAAGTTTGCCATCAGGCACATTAGCTTGGAACGGCTTAGATAATCCGCTATCTACCGTACCGGGGTGTAAGGTTATTATGATAACGTTTTTGTTGGTTCTAGCGAGTTCAATACTTGCTGTTTTTGTAAACATATTCAATGCAGCTTTAGACATTCTATAAGCATACCAACCACCAAGTCTATTATCAGAAATACTACCTACACGAGCGGATATGCTAGCAAATACTGATTTTGATGCTTTGTTTAGTTTAGGTGTGAAGTACTTAGCTATTAATGCTGGAAATATTGTGTTTGCTGCGAAGATTTGTTCAAAATTTGTAGTTGAGATTTGTTTTAGCGATTTTTCAGGTGATATGGTGTCTGTATGAAGTATACCTGTAGTTACAAAGACTAAGTCTAAATTTTCATCAAAGTTATCTGCTAAAGCTTCAATGTTTTTTTCATCTGAGTAATTAGACTGTAAATAATTGATGTTAGCAAGTTTTGAAGCGGGTGGTTTTTGAGATATGCCGTAGATATTAGCATTAGGGTAAGTTTTAGAAAGTTTTGTTAATACAGCATTTCCAATTGCACCTGTTATACCAAATATTACAATATTTTGCATAAATTCCCTAATAGCTCAGTTTTTCTTTGACTTTACCCTTAAATACAAAGTATGCATAACCTGTGTAAAGTAGTAGTAAAGGTATCATTATAATTGCTGGGATTAGCGTAAATAGTAGGGTAGTTTGACTAGCTTGAGCTTCCATGTAAGTTAAGTGATAAGGTATTACATAAGGGAACATTAACGTAAGCATACTTAGGTAAGTAAGTATAAAAACTGTAACAGCTAGCCAATATGGTAAAGCATGAATCTTAGAGTCTATGATTTTCCATAGTATAAAAAAGCTGATTATTGTAAGTACAAAAAACTCACCTAATATAAACATTTTGTAAATATTATCTAATGGTAATGTGATATATAGAGGAGTCATAAGACCAATAACCAACATTAGTATAGCTAGTATTCTGCAAGATTTTCTAGCATACAGTTTAGCTTTTTCAAAAAGTGCTCCTTCTGTTTTTAGGATAAGCCTAGTAGCTCCAAGTAAAGCATAACCTGCTATAAGTGTAATACCTGTTAAAACCTGAAAAATTAAGCCATAAGTGACAGAGTCTTTTGGATAGCCAACTATAAGGCCACCAACGATAAAGCCCTCTAAAAATGTAGCTGTAATTGATGATATAAAAAATAGCTTATCCCAGTTTTTGATACCTTCCTCTGAAGCTTTAAGCCTAAATTCAAAACATATACCTCTAAACAGCAACATTACTACAAGTAGCACTGCAGACATATAAATCTTTGGAAATATAAAAGCAAATGCTATTGGGAACATGCCATAGAAACAAGCTAATGATAGTACTAGCCAAGTTTGGTTACCATCCCAGGTAGGTAAAAGTACACTTGTTGCAATATCTCTTTGGTTTGAATTGAAAAATGGGAAGAGTATGCCAACTCCAAGAGCAAAACCATCTAGTATTACATATAAAAGTAAACCAAAAGCTATTATACCGAGCCAAATTAATCCTAAGTCCATAATTTACTCCTTATCTTTGCTTGTTTTTTCAACAGACTGGAAATATGAGTACGGCATCCTTTCTTCCCCATTCGTTCCTGGACCTGCTTTAATAAGTTTTACTAAGTATTTGAAGTAAAAATATCCAAATATAATAAAGTAAACAACAAATATTGAACCTAAAGATAAAGCTACTTGCCATGCACTAATATCACTAACTGAGTATTGAGTTTTAACAAGATTGTAAACTACCCATGGCTGTCTACCAAATTCAGCCGTAAACCATCCTGTGATAATAGCAACAAAACCTAAAGGCGTTGCAAGCCTACATAACCATAAGAACCATTTTTGCCCATATATTCGTTGTTTTGCTAGAAGTAATGAGCCAACAACACCTATAAATACCATCAGCAATCCAATTCCAACCATAATTCTAAAACTATAGAATACTACAGCAACTAAAGGTCTATCTTCTTTTGCTACAGATTTTAATCCCAGCATTTCACCGTTTAGTTCATGGGTGTTTACTAAAGATGCAAGTTTTGGTATCTCAATTGCGAAGAGGTTTTTCTCTTGGGTTTCACTTGGGTAGGCAAATAGTACTAATGGTGCACCTTCTTGAGTATCCCATACACCTTCCATTGCTGCAGTTTTAAGTGGCTGATGTTTGTGTACTTCTATACCAACCTCATCACCGACAAAAAGCTGAGCAAAACTTAGGAATAGCATTGTCAATAAACTAAATTTGATACAAGTTTTTGCAAATAAATGAAACTTATCTATAAGCATGTAGTAACAACTAACACCAAGTATAACCATTAAAGTGCTTAGATATGAAGCGATAAGCATGTGAATAAATCTAGGTATTACAGATGGATTAAATATCACATGATACCAACTATAAACTTCAAACTGACCGTTTACAAAATTCACACCATCAGGAGTTTGCATCCATGAGTTTGCTGATAGTATCCAAAATGCAGATAGTGTTACACCAACAAAAATAACAAAGTTTGCTGAGAAGTGAATGTATTTATTAATTCTGCCCCAGCCGAATATCATAATCCCCAAAGCGCCAGCCTCTATAAAGAAAGCAGTAAGCACTTCATAAGTAAATAATGAGCCTAATACAGGCCCAACAGTTTTGGCAAATCCAGCCCAGTTTGCACCAAGCTGGAATTCCATCACAATACCTGAAACTACGCCCATCCCGAAGGTTAGTGCAAAAACTTTAGTCCAGAATTTAACTATGAGTAAGTATTTCTCTTTTTTTGTGATTAGCCAGAGTGCTTCAAAAATCATCAAAAAAGTTGAGAGTCCGATACTAAATGCCGGGAATAGAATATGAAAACTCACTGTAAATGCGAACTGTATTCTTGATAAAATTTCCACCCAATCCATGTGATTATCCTTCCATGTTTGTTAGCTAGACATATTCTCTTATAATGAGAGCCTTATTGCAACTTTCTCACAGTAATATTAACGCATTGTAATATTTAAAATATTTATATAGCTTATAATTAAGTAATAAGAAGTATTTGTTTTTAAATTAAAAAGGGGTATGTTATGAAGATACTAATTGCAGGTGGTTCAGGATTTGTTGGTGCAAACTTGGCTAAAGCACTTTCTGAAAAGTATAGTTTAACTTTACTTTCGCGCACAAAGCAGAACATAAAAGGCTATCAAAACACTATAGTTTGGCAGGATTTAAATGAATATAATATTTCAAACTTTGATATTGTGATAAATCTTTGTGGCTATAATATAGGGGAGAAACGCTGGAGTGATAAAGTAAAAGATAAAATTATCTCTAGTAGAATTGAACCAACCCAAAAACTTATCGAGCTTATTGGAGATAAGGATATATGGCTTATAAATGCTAGTGCAATAGGGTTTTATAGCTTCTCCACAAAGCCTCAAAATGAGGATGAATATTTTGATAACACTACGGAACAAGGCTTTAGTCAAAGTATTGTAAATCAGTGGGAAGCAACAGTGAAATCATCTAAATTACAGAAATATTCTATACTAAGGTTTGGTGTGGTTATCGGTGATGGCGGAGTGCTAGATAAAATGACAATGACAGCTAAGCTAGGCGTGCTAAGTAAGTTTGGTAACGGCGAGCAGCTTATGAGCTGGATCAGCATACACGACTTGGTAAAAGCTTTTGAGTTCGTTATAGAAAATAATCACTCTAAATATCAAACTTTCAATCTCACAGCACCAAATGCTACTTCTAATAGTGATATGGTCAAAGTTATAAAACAACTTACTAAAGCTAAGCTTGTAATGTCGATGCCTGAGATTATGATAAAACTAATGTTTGGTCAGATGGGCGAAGAGCTTTTACTTTCTAGTCAAAACATCAAACCTAAGAGGTTGCTAGGAAATGGCTTTAGATTTGATGATGATAATATTGAAAAAGCTCTAGAAAGATACTTGTAATATTTTAAATATACTCAACTGATTAAAAAGATTATATACAACCAATATTATTGAATCTGTACAGAACTCTTACAAAAACTAAAGATGATTTTCTAACGATAATAGCCTACTATTCACTTTAAGGAGAGATTGAAAGATAAACTGTTATATGCAGAAATTATGAATGCTGAGAAAAAATGGACTATTCCTATGCCAAATTGGAGTCTAACTATTTCGTAGTTAAATTGGGTTTAGATTTAATACAATGATGTGTGACTAATAAATCCTGACACAGAGTTTATTACATTCCCTAGCCAAAAAATTTTTTTACAAATTAATTAGTTAACTTGATGCTGCTGTATTTTGTTCATATTTTATAAATAAATATATTTAGTGGCGAATTTTGTTTTTTGCAACAAAACTGAGGAAAACTGTAGCATAGAGTGAGTACTTTACTTTTTAATAGAAGCTTATGTTAAACTACTCGCGCACTAGCTATTATGGGCGTTTTACCCATAATAAGTTTCTCAAGAAACAATCTTGAGCTTTCACTCCAAAGCTGGCTAGATATTAGAGGTTTCTTTTTAGGGTACCCACTAACGTTTGAAATTATAACACCATTCTCCAAAACTCTATCTCTATCATGTTTACTTCCCTCAACGTTACCTCCATCTGATATTGCTAAATCAACTATTATAATATCTTTTAGTTGCTGAAGCATTTCTTGTGTGATAAAAAGAGGCGCGCCTAACTTAGACCTTGCTGAAGTAATAACTATATCGGCATCCATAATTTCTACTAAAATTGTCCTCTGATTATTTTCTAACTTGTCTAGACTTTTATCTAATAAGAATGCTTTATTATTATCTTGTTTAATAGCTAAAGCATCAACTTTTTGAGTGCAAAATACTGTAATATCATAGCCTAGCTGCTGAGCTTTTGTGTAAGCAGATTTTCCTGCGATACCATAACCGATTATTACTATCTTATTGATCTTATTAGATTTAGTTATTGCATCTTCTAAAGCTAGCTCTCCCGTAAGCTTACTCATTTTCTCTAAAAGATTAAGAGGGTCACCTTTTTCTGTTTCTAAGTAATCTAAGCTAAATGCTTTTAAACCAGCTTTTTTATATTTTACTAAATGATTGCTATCTTTTTCTTTTGGATCTAGTGTTCCAATAATGATTGTTCCTGGACAAATATATGTTAATTCTTCTAGCTCCCTATCGCTATTAGCTCTTTTAGCCCGCACTATAATGTCTATATTTTCAAAAAGGGTTTGCAGTTTTGACTCTCTAATTGTAGCTCCGGCCTTTTTAAAATCAGAATCATCTATATTAACCCCATTTCCTGCTCCTGATTCCACATATATATTTAGCCCTTTTGTTACTAATATATGAATATCTTGGGGTAATAAAGCAATTCTAGTTTCATTGGCATTACTTTCTTTAACCAGTAATATATTTTTCATATTTTTCTATTAAATATATAGATAGTTTATCTACTTATATTACACGAACAAAAGTTTTTATCTGCTTAGTTCTCTAGCATATAGTTTATTTCCTAATATTCTTTTGAATCACATGATTAGCATCATCAATTAACCAAAAATCAATACAATCTCTATTCTTAAGAACCCTATTATATTCTGACCAATTTGTTATTTTAAGGAGAGGTTGAAAGATGATTTGGATTTAGTGTAATAATATGTGACTAATAAATCATGACACAGAGTTTTATTATATTCCCCCTACTTTAGATTATCTTGTAGGTTTTCATCTTCGTCTACTATATTATTATGTTCAACAGGTATTCTAACAGTTACAGTTATGCCTTTGTCTGGGTTGTTCTTAACTACTATATGTCCATGATGTAGTCGGACAATCTCTGTGACAATAGCAAGCCCAAGACCACTACCTTCTTCTCCCGTTCCAGTTTCACGATAAAATCTATCAAAGATTCGATTAATATTTTCTGGAGGTACACCAATTCCGTTATCTTTGACTTCGACAACTATTTCATTGTTTTCAAGGTGAGAATAAACCTCAACAAGACCACCATTTTCAGTATATTTTATTGCGTTTGAAATCAGGTTTTTAAAGAGAATTCCAAGCAGGTAGTCATTACTATAGCAGTAAATATCATGCTCACTAGGGTGGAAAGATATTTCTATGTCTTTTTCTATAGCTTTTATGGCATTTTCAGCAATAAGTATTTCAAGTACTTTATTTATCATTAGCTTTTTGGCAAAAGTGATTTGCTCATTTGGCTGAATTCTAGTTAAAGTTAAAAGCTGGTCAATAATGTGAGAATATCTATTTGTTGAGCTTTTAATTCTATTTAATCTGACTTTTATTTCATCGATATCATCAGAACCTAAAGCTATCTCGACAAGAGTCTTTACACCAGCGATCGGTGTTTTAAGCTCATGTGCAGCATCTCCCGAAAACCTCTTTTCTCGTTCAAGAGTTTGGTGGAACTTGCTTATCAAAGAGTTAATTTGCTCAACAAGAGGTTTAATCTCATAGGGGACAATGTCATCATCTAACTTTTCATTTTTACGTGGATTTATGCGTCCAACTCTACGATTTATACGCTCAAGTGGATGAAGAGCTGTTCTTAGTATGTAATATATAAAAGCAATTAATATTATATAAGTGGATGCAAGAAGCACTGCAAATTTGAGAATTATTTGTCGAGAAATTTTATCTTTTACTGCATTATTAGCAAAGACTGTGATGAAATTACCATTATCTGTTTTTAAGCTGTATGTATACCAGTGTTTTTGGTTGCCATCGCTATCAGTATAAACCCATTCAAACCCAGTTGTTGAAGTAATTCCATCATAATTTTTTCTAAATACAGGAAGGTTGGATGTTTTAAGAATTAACTTTCTCTGTTTACGGTTATACACAATAAAGCCTACACTTTGATTGTAGTTTTTAATATTTAGGAATGATGTCGAAATTTTATCAATCATCATATGTTTAGCATCTTCATGCTCCTCTAAAGGATAGACTTTTAAAATAGTCTCAATAACTTGAGCAGCAGTTTTTAGTTGATAATCAAATAAGGCATCGTTTTGATGCTTTATTTGATAAAAACTAAAAATTGATATTACTAACATAAAAACAGCAAAGAAACTTGCAAATGAAACTACTAGAAAGCTCAGTATTGATCCTTCTTTTTTCTTTTTTATAGCCATGTTTTTTATATTTTAGATATTTGTATGTTTGTATTATAGATAATTTTAAAATTTATTATTAGTTTTATAGTTGTTATAATCAATTTAAGTTAGCTGAAATAATAAAAATTGAGACACTATCTTATATGACTGGAAATAATACCCCATTTTATACTAAGCACTATGAAGCATCGACATTGTCTTTTTATACAAGAGAGGATTTGAGATTCGATCTTTTAATCACTTGTCCTCATGCAGAGCTTGGTAAAAACTTTATTGAGGTTGATTATCCAGAGCTTATCGATAAAGTAGGTTTGAAGAAAAAAGATTTTGAAGATTTTTTATCGATAGAGTATGACTTTGGGACTCATACTTTAAGTCATCAAATAGCTGCCAAACTTTTTCGTGAGCATGGTATTTGTACACTTGTGTTTGAGCCGTCATTTCCAAGGTCAGTGCTAGATGCTGGTAGATTATATCCAAACTGTATTCGCAACATCGTTGACTATGAAAAGCATCCCGACCTTAAGGAATCATTAGTGAATTTGTATGAGGCATATATGGCTAAACTATGCCATGTAGTAGCAGTTGCAAAAAACTATAATGCTTTAGCTATTGATTTACATACAATGTCAAGCTATTCACCAGATGTGGTTCAAGAGAGATATTCTGAGGCTATAAGTGAAACACCAGATAACCTTTTAAAATATATAAGCTTATACAAAAATAGTCATAAAGATGGAGAAAAAAGAAGTATAGAACTTTTTAGTGGAGATGCAAGGAATGGTATTTTTGCATCAACAGAACTTCTTAAGAGTTTATATAGAGAAATTCAGGCTCGAGATATAATGGTTCAGTTTGATAAGCCATATATTTTAGCAGAGCATTTGGTGGCACATTACTTGGTATGTGAGTTATCAGCGGTATGTATTGATATCCCTAAAGACTTAGTTTCAAGAGTTACTACCGAAGATGAAGACTATGACATTGCTAATCTAGAAATAGATGATGGTAAGCTGGAAATTATGGCAAGCATATTTACTAGCTCTGTTGTCAAAGCACGTGATTTATTAAAACTAAAAGAGGTGTGAGAAATGAGCATAAAAACCACTAATACAATAGCTGAAAAGATGTGGGGGCAAAAAGCCATTCATATACCTAACACCACTGATATATATGGTGCAGACTTAGTTAGTTCATTTGTAAGTAGTTATGTTACACGTACACTTTGCCTTTTAGCAAAAGACCATAAGATAATCCTTCCAGATACAGCTAAACATGAAGTTACTCAGATGCTGGATTATTTCTCAGATATTGGATTAGATTATATTACAGACGAAAATTTTATATATCTAGAGGGTGTAGGACGCCATAGTTTTTCAACTGTAGTTATGAGTTACGCAGATCAGATTCCAGAATTTAGTGATCGAAGCTATACAAGTTTAGTGCCATTCACATCGGCTACAGCAATTGAGCTTATGGGAATAAAATACGCTAAACAATATGGATTACAAGAGTCATTATCTTTATTTTTAAATGATAAATCTTTTTTAAGACAAATGTTACATGAAAAAGATATTTTAGTCCCAAGTGTAAATATAGTTTCAACTATAACAGACAATTATGTTAAAAAAGCTCTTAAAATGTACAGAAAGTTTGAGAACCAAGGTATATATGAGTGTGCAGTAATAATGCCTAGAGCTTGCTCAGGATATGGGATTCATAGGTTTGAGAGTGAGAAAGAGTTAAAAGATATTCTTGAGCTAATGCATAGGGTAGAGGTGTTTATGATAGATCCGTGGTTAGACAATCTAGGATCACCAGCATTCCAAGTATGTATAGGCGATACTAAAGAACAGGATATTTGCCTGGGACTAAGTGATCAAATGCTTGATGGTCAAACTCACTTAGGTAACAAGTATAAGTCACAGTTTAGTGATGAACCTGCGGTGATAAAGGTTTGTGATCAAGTTACAGAGATTTTACGCGACATGGGAGCTAGAGGTGTTATGGGTGTTGATCTTCTAATAAGGGAGATTAATGGAGAAATAGTGCCTTATGTTTTAGAAGTAAATGCTCGCCAAACAGGCGCTATATATGCTGGGTTTTTAGCTCATGAATTACGCAATGGTGAGAGTAAACCATGGGTTGGTCATAATAATGTTCCAGTTCCAAAAGGTGCTGGTATTAATGATTACTATGATTATCTTAAAGCAAATGGTATTGATTATAAGTATGGTGATGAAGAAGGTGTGATTATTACCTGTATAGGTAATTTGGACTTAAACCAGAAAATCATGATTTTAGTAATTGCAGATACTGATGAAAGGCTTGATGAAATATTAGATATAGCTACATCTTTTAATAAAATGAACAGCTAGTCTTTTATATATTTCTTAGTCATATATGTCAGCATAACTAACCCTAATATGAAAAACACCATAAAAGTTATTGATATAGATGTGCTATTGCTGATGTTTAATTTATTTCCTAAGTCCATAAAAGCACCAGTGCTTAATTGGCCTAATTCTGTTACTAGTGTGATTATCATATTTGTGATTGCAATTCCAACAGCTGCAACATTTTTTGGACAAATCTTACCAAAGTAGTACCAGACTAATACCTGAGAAGCTGAAAAAGCTCCAAATAAAAAAGTTATAATCAAAACATGATTTTTTAGTAATCCCAAGCTAAAAATTATAGTAACAGCTATAGCTAAAAGCATAGAGATGTTAATTATTCTAGTTGTAGAGAATCTTTCACACAAGACAATTTTTAGTGGGGAGAATACTACCCAACCCATAAATAAAGCAGTAATTAAACTGGCGCTATAAAAAGTGTCAAAACCATAAATGTTCTTGAAATAAAGCACACCGTACTGAGATGTTAGCACTACGGTAGGTATATAAACAAGACCTGCCCATGTAGCATTACTCCACAAAGGTTTACTGGCCAATAACTTTTTACTTATAGTAAATATCTTTGAAAAGTTTGGCATCATCTGTATAGACTGGTTTTGTTTTGGTAGTAAGATTTGAAATAGTATTGCTAAAGGTATAGCAAATACACCGGAGTAGATGAAAATACTTAACCATGAAATATCATAGTTTGAAATATAGACACTAATGTTTTGTGAAAAAGCAGCAGCAAGGGTGCCTAGTGAGATGATAATACTTGTTACTAGTGCAAAATGTTTGCTATCAAAGTTCTCTAGGGTTAGTTTTAATACACCAATAAAAGCAAATGATGAACCGATACCTACAAGCAATCTACCAACTATAGCTAGCTCAAAACCTCCTACAATAAATAATATGTTACCAATCCCACAGATTAGTGTAGCTACGATTAAGACCTTCTTACTGCCAAATCTATCAAGCAGTATTCCAGCAGGTATCTGCATAAGTAAATATGTAATGTTGTAGCTTGATACTAGAAATGAAAACCCAATATGACTCTGAATGTGGAAATATTCTACTATTTGTTCTTGATATGCTCCTGTAAGAATTCTTAAAAAAAACTCATAACAATAAAAGCTTATTCCAATAAGTAGTATGAAAAATATTCTAATCTTGTGCATAATAAGATAAAGGCACTAAAGTAATAACTATCTTTAAACTTATCTTTTTAAAGTATTTTTGTCTAATTAATTTTTATTAATCGATAATCTTTATGCCGATTGTCATCTAATATTTCTATTTAATTTGTCTAAAAAATTTATTTTCATGATTAATGTTTTATAATATAACTTATCTCTAATATTGGAGTAATTGGGATTTCATGAAAAAAATTATATATTTATTTTCTGTAACTATATTTTTTGCAAATGGATTTGGTGAGAATAATTACAATCCTAAAACTGGGAAATATTATCTTTCAGGAAATAATTCTTTTTATCGTAGTAGTGATGAAAGAGGTAATGAGGTTATAGATAGAGACAATTCTTCAATATTTATGGGTGATGTTGATTCTGAAGGTGTTGATATCGCTGATGATTTGGTTCTTGATAGTTATACGAGTTCAACTAATTTGGTTGCAAAAGGTTCTAGTGGTGGAATTAAAAGTTCTAAGTTTTATACCCAAGAAACAAAACTTACTAAGAAAATATTGGATGACAAATTTGAGCTTTATGGTGGTACAGTTTTAGGGGCATCACCTTATGAGTTAAATAACACAGGCGGAGTATATGATCCAGGAGATCGTATCGCCGCTTTTGCTGGAACTAGAGCTGGAGCTAGATATAATGTATCAGATAGTTTTGGACTGCTTTTTGAGGAACAATATAACCTCACTGGAGAGATGGCAGAAAATACAAATATGTTTTCAGGGTTTGATGGAGCTCAATATCAGGGTTCTAAAATGCTGAAAGCTGGGTTTGAGTGGAATTTTTAGGTTTTAGTATTATTTACATATACCAGTTTTTACAGCATAATCACTACAATATTTTATTGATTGGAAGCTTAAATGCAAAAGGTTACAAAGATAGGCTTTATAGTTTGGTTTTTATGTGCATTTTTTTATGCGCTTGAATTTATAGTCAGAGCATCAGGTAATTCACTATTTCACAGCTATTCTATGGCTCCGTATAGTCTTTCACCAGGCGAAATAGGAGTTTTTAGTTCGGCATTTTACTGGGCTTATGTGGCATCACAATTACCCGCGGGTATTCTTATAGATAAGTTTGGTATCAAAAAGGTGATGCTCGGTAGTACATTTTTGTTTTCTATGGGTTTACTAGTAGCTACACTTTCCACATCTGAGCAGTACTTAATACTATACAGAGTTTTAGCTGGATTTGGCGCAGGATTTGCATTTTTATGCTCATTAAAGGCTATAGCTATTTGGCTTCCATCAAGACTATTCCCAATGTTTACTGGTGCTACTCAAATGCTTATGTATGGAGCAGGGACTTTGACAGGATTACCTCTTGTAATATTAGCAAGTCATTATAGTATTCAAGTGATTATGGCTGGCATATTCATTGTATCGATGATTTTATTTGTTTGTGTGTTTCTCTTCATTCCAAGAGAAGAGCCTCATAACCAAAAAGACACAGATATTTTGGCTGATACACACACTAAAGTAGAAGATATTCCTGTTGTATTTAAAATCAAACAGATTTTACTAAATGGTTTTTTCTGTTTTACAATCTATGGTACAACAGCACTTTTTGCTGACTTGTGGAGTTATAGGTTTTTGAGTTTAGATGGCTACTCTGAGCAATATGCAGGTCTTGCTGCTTCTATGGTGTTTGTGGGCATTGCTATATTTAGCCCATTGTGGGGAGTGATAGCAACTATTCTCAATAAAGAAAAGTTGTTACTTATCGTAGCATCTATTCTTGGGTTTTTTATAGTTATTGCAATTGTTTACCTTCATGTAAATCCAGTTTTGATGTGCCTACTTTGTGTATTGTGGGGTGGAATGCAGGCTGTACATGTGCTTAATTTCACAATTTTACGCTCTCAAGTTAGTCCAATGTATATAGCTACAGGCCTAGCAATAGTAAATCTTTTTATTCCATTAAGCGGGGCTGTATTACAGCCGTTTGTTGGGTTTATGGTTTCAACGCTAAAAGATTATGGCTTTGGGGAGCTTCAATCATTTAAGATAGCTCTTTTAATTTTGCCGATATTAATGGCTATATCGTTACTACTTGCTTTCTTTATTAAGGAAGAAAAACAATAAAATAATTTTTTTTATTCGGTTTTTTAAGACCATAGTTATATAATCTATATAGTTTATACAATATTCAAAAGGTAATTTCATGTCAGAAAAATTTATTCTAGCAATTGATCAGGGAACTACTAGTTCACGAGCAATTATATTTGATAAGCAAGGTAACATAAGAAAGATAGCTCAAAAAGAGTTCACCCAGATATACCCGCAAAGTAGTTGGGTAGAGCATGATCCTATGGAGATATGGGCATCTCAAAGTAGTATTGTTCGAGAAGCATTAGAGTATGCTAGAGTTTCTCCTAGAGATATTGCGGCTATAGGTATTACAAACCAAAGAGAGACTACTGTTGTTTGGGATAAAAATACCGGTCAACCAGTATATAATGCAATTGTATGGCAGTGCCGTAGAACATCTCGTATCTGTGATGAAATAAACAAAGATAAAGAGTTCGCCGAATATATACGCAAAAACACGGGTTTACTTGTAGATGCTTATTTCTCTGCGACAAAAGTTAAATGGATATTGGACAATGTTGAAGGAGCTAGAGAAAAAGCTGAAAATGGAGATTTGCTATTTGGAACAATTGATACTTGGCTAATTTGGAACCTAACAAAAGGTGAGGTTCACGCCACAGATTATTCAAATGCTTCAAGAACTATGCTTTTTAATATCAATACGCTTAAGTGGGATAAGAAAATTTTAGAACATCTTGGTATTCCAGAATCAATGTTACCAGAGGTTAGATCTTCAAGTGGTGATTTTGGTTATACTCATGAAAGTACTTTAGGTGGGGCAAGGATTCCTATAGCAGGTGTTGCAGGAGACCAACAAGCAGCACTTTTTGGACACTGTTGTTTTGAAAAAGGTTCGGCAAAAAATACCTATGGTACAGGGTGTTTTGCGCTTATGAATGTTGGCGACAAGCCAGTTTTCTCTGATGCGGGACTTCTTACAACTATTGCATGGGCAGAAGATGGTAAGCCAACTTATGCACTTGAAGGTAGTGTATTTATAGCTGGCGCAGTTATTCAGTGGATTCGTGATGGGCTAGGACTTATTCGTTCTGCAGAAGATAGTGAGTACTATGCGACAAAAATTGACTCTACAGATGGTGTGTATTTAGTGCCAGCTTTTGTAGGTCTTGGGACACCATATTGGGATATGTATGCTCGAGGCACTATTGTGGGTATTACTCGAGATACAAGGCGAGAGCATATCATCAGAGCAGCACTTGAAGCGGTTGCATATCAGGCAAAAGATGTACTTGATTGTATGAAAAAAGACACGGGTCTTGATTTACAAGGTTTGCGCGTAGATGGTGGTGCAGTACAGAATAGTTTCCTAATGCAATTCCAAGCAGATATTTTACAGTCAAATATCACTAAACCGAAGATTAATGAGATTACAGGTCTTGGAGCGGTATTTTTAGCTGGTCTTGCTACTGGTTTTTGGAAAGACAAGGAAGAACTAAAAACTATATTAACTACAGACAAAGTATTCAGGCCAGAGCGTGATGAAGATACTGTAACTCACGATTATAAAGGCTGGAAAAAAGCAGTACAAAGAAGTATGGCTTGGGCTGAGTAATACAAAAAGGTTGTCATCCTATGGATTGACCATAGGATCTATATTTAGAATTGCCTTGAGCCGAATTATAGAGATTCCCACCTTTGTGGGAATGACAAGACTCTTTTTAAAATGATCGGATATAACGGAAAATAATAAACAAATGAAAAACAATTACGACATAATAATAATTGGTGGTGGAGCAACAGGCTTTGGTTGTGCTGTAGAAGCAGTTTCACGAGGCTATAAAACCCTTCTTTTAGAAGCTCAGGACTTTGGTAAAGGTACTTCTTCCAAATCTACAAAGCTTATACATGGTGGTTTACGCTATCTTGAAAACTTTGATTTTGCTTTGGTGAAAGAAGGGCTTGAAGAGAGATATTCATTCTTACATAATGCTCCACACCTTACAAATAGACAGTCTTACCTTATACCAACGCGTAGTTATTTTGAAACCATCAAATACACTATTGGTGTAAAACTATATGAGTTTTTATCAGGTAAATACAAGATAGGCAAAAGTTACAATCTCAACAAGAAACAAACTTTAGCGCAACTACCAAACATAGATGACTCTAAGCTTATGAAGAGTCTTGTGTATTATGATGGACAATTTGATGATACTAGATTGCTAGTTTCTTTGATGAAGACATTTGAGTCTAAGGGTGGCACAGCTCTTAACTATAGTAAAGTCAAAAGCATAACTAGCTCAGAAAATGGCAAGGTCGATACTGTAAAAGCAGAAGATACTTTGAGTGGTGAAACTACAGAATTTACTGCTAAACATATTATAAATGCTACAGGTACTTTTAGTGATGTAACTATTAGTCTTGCAAAAAGTAAAGAGTCTCATAAATTTGTATCTGTTGCTCAAGGCACGCATATTGTTTTAGCTCGTGAGAAATTCCCAACAGAACACGCAATCTTAATCCCAGAGACAGATGATGGTAGAGTGTTGTTTATATTACCATGGCATGAGCATCTAATAATTGGTACTACAGATATTAAAAAAGAAACCCCAAGCTTAGAGCCAAGAGCAGAAAAGTCAGAGATTGATTTTATCTTAGAGACATTCAATCAGTATGCTAAAAAAAAGGCTACAGTTGATGATATTAAATCAGTTTATTGTGGGCAACGACCATTAGTTTCTCCTAAGAAAGCTAAAAATTCTGCTAAGATTTCGCGTAAGCATGAGATCGTCGAGTCAGATAATGGTTTGATAACAGTTGTTGGTGGTAAATGGACTATTTTCAGACGCATGGGGCAAGATGTACTTGATCATATCGAGAGTGGCAAGATAGCACAGAAAATATCCAAGACTTCAGATGAGCTGCTTGTAGATGCTTGCGAAACAAAAGAGAGTTATCCTTTGAGTGTATACGGTAGTATGGCTGATGAAGTTAAAACTATTCAAAAGGAACTAAATAACTTTGAATTATTGCATGAAGATTTACCTTACTATCAAGCAGAAGTTATTTACCAAGCTAGAGTAGAAAAAGCAAAGACTGTAGAGGATGTACTTGCTCGCAGAACTAGAGCAGCATTCTTAGACATTAAAGCAAGTATTGAAGCTGCACCACTAGTTGCAGAGCTAATCGCAAATGAATTAGGCAAAGGCGGAGCTTGGCAAAAAGAGCAAGTCGCTCAATTTAAAAAGTTTGCCGAGAATTTTGATGTGGATAGTTTGTATAAATAAGGAGCGCAAATGCTAGAAGCTTGCATAGCCGAACTAATCGGTACAATGATTTTGATACTTCTTGGTAATGGAGTAGTTGCTGGAGCTGTGTTGAACAAAACTAAATCGCACAATAGTGGCTGGATAGTTATCACATTTGCATGGGGGTTGGCAGTATTTTTAGGGGTGCTTGTTGCAGGTCCTATAAGTGGAGCTCATCTAAACCCAGCTGTAACTATTGCACTTGCATTAGCAGGTAAATTTTCTTGGGCGTGGGTGGCACCTTTTATAGTTAGCCAAATACTTGGAGCTATGCTTGGGCAAGCTTTAGTATGGGCAGTGTATTATCCGCATTATAGTGCTACTGATGATACTGATTTAAAGCTTGCAACTTTTTGCACTTCACCAGCTATCAAGCATTTACCATCAAATTTAGCCAGTGAAATTATAGGAACTTTTGTACTTGTGTTTGCTATACTGACAATGCACGGAGTGGTAATGCATGTGGGAGACCCAAGTGTTGTAACTGCTTACCCTATAGATATGGGTGCTTTAGGTGGTCTACCTGTTGCGTTTGTGGTTATTGTGATAGGTATGTCACTTGGAGGTACTACAGGCTATGCGATAAATCCAGCTCGTGATTTCGGTCCTAGGCTTTTTCATGCTATTATGCCAATACAAGGTAAAGGCTCTTCACAGTGGGGCTATGCGTGGGTGCCGATTGTTGGACCTGTGATAGGTTGTTCGATTGCAACAGGTGTATACTTATTACTTAGATTGAAGGGGGTATTTTAATATATGTGTGAGACTCAATATAGTCTAATGGTTGCAGATGATTTTATAAGATTGATACTGACATTTTTTTTGTGTTCTTCATGTGTGATATTATATTTTATCGTAGTTAAAAGAAAAGCTTGGGATATTCCGTTTTGGTTTTGTCTTGTTGGCTTTTTGAGTTCTTTGGCTATTTACGGACATATTGTTAATCATATATTTCTACAAAATACATTCTCATATGATGGTTTTATTTCTGGTGCAGCTATTATTACTATATTGGGATTGTTATTTTCTAAGAGACGCTATCTAGCCTTTTCAACTACAGTATTCTCTAAGGATAGTCCAATATTATTTGCGACTTTCATAGTTTTTGGGTTGATATACCTATCAACAGTAGACTATGATGCTGATTGTGTAGCGAATGTTTACCAATTATCGATAGATATACTTCATATTTATGTATATCCACTTTTATTATTGTTTACCATATCTGCATTTTTATATAGGTTTACAATATGTATTTCTGCATTTGCAATTTGCATGGCATTATCTATAGTTCATAATATAGTATTTATGTTTCGTGCTTTAACATTTCAACACAGTTATGATGTACTAGTAGAAGAGATGATTTGTTCTTCAATCTCGATAGTTTTGAGCGTGTTTGCTATACTAGTGCTTACTAAAACAAAAAAATATATAAGGGAAGAAGGAAATGATAGTAGCGGAAATTAGTGATTCTTTATGGGTTAATCTCGTCGTAGCGGGAATTATTTTAGTTTTGGGTTATATTGCCTCAAAATATATTAAGTCATTTGTCTACAAAATTCTTAAGGAATATGATTCAACAGTTTCACAGTTGATAGCAAGTTTTGTAAATATTGTGTTTTTAATGCTTGTGATAGTCGTTGCGTTAGCTAGGCTGGGTGTGCCAATCTCACCTATTACAGGGATGCTAACTGGTATAGTATTCGGTGTTTCGATTTCTTTGAAGAGTTCATATAACATAATTGCCTCTGGAATAATGCTTGCATTTAGTAAGCCTTTTGAGGTTGGTGAAAATGTTGATTTTGGTGGAATTGTAGGCGTGGTAAGTTCAATTGGGTTTTTATATACTCGTTTAGCTACTGCTGATGGCGGAGAGATAGTTTTGGCAAATAATCTTATATTGACAAAAGTTATTACAAAATTACCTACCAGTAAAGAGAGTGTAAGTGCAGACTAAAATACTTGATAGCTTAGAAGTTCTGTATCTGGCTAATGGAACTAAGATTGACTTAAACTCCCAGCAGCTAGATGCGATTAAGCATATTCATCAATTTCTAAAAAGCACTTCAAAAATATTTGTTTTATCTGGTCATGCAGGCACTGGTAAAACTACTGTTATAAAAAAAATCTTAGATAATTATGCTGGTAGAGCTGTTGTTTCAGCACCTACTAATAAGGCTCTTCAGGTTATATCAAGCTCAGCAATGTATGAGGGTGTAACAATTCATGCTTTGCTGGGTTTACAGCCTGATGTGAGTCTAGAAGATTTTAACCCTAATGAACCGCAGTTTGGTCAAATCAAGCCATCTACAATACAGGATTATAACCTTATCGTAATAGATGAAGCTAGTATGATTAATGATGCATTGTTTGAATTGATAGAGTCAGAACTAAATAATCTTTCAAGGGTTAAGGTTATATTTATGGGAGATAAGGCGCAATTACCTCCAATCTCTCAAGAATCTAGTATGGTTTTTGCGTTTGATACTATTTATCATCGAGAGCTAACCACCTTAGTTAGACAGGCTGAGACAAATCCTTTAATTTCAATCTATGACAATCTTCGTGATAATATTGATAATGAAAGCTTTGAATTAGATCTATCAACTGATTTAAATCATGCTGAAGAAGGTGTTTTAGCTCTTTCATCAAATGAAGACTTTAGGGCAAAGCTTGTAGAGATTTTTACTTCTAAAGAGTATCTTGACGATATTAATCATGCAAAACTTATTGCTTGGCGAAATAAAACTGTCAATCAATCAAATATTATCATTAGGAATATTGTTTTTGGTGAATCTAAAAAAATACTACAAAAAGGAGATATTCTAACAGGATATCGGACAGTTAAAGGTACTCGAACGGTTCCTTTTTATGTAAATAACTGTACGGATTATCGTGTTTCTGCTGTATCGCGTCGCCAAAAAAACAAGCATGGTATTTATGGTTACACTATTAAAATATTAGAAAAATCAAAGTTTTTAAAAGGCTTTGATGAGAAAAAAATATTTGTAGTAGATTATAAAGATCATAAAAACTTGCATGATTATGCTGAGTTGCATGACAGTTTAGTTGAAGTTGCTCGTGGAGATAAAAAACAGTGGGCAGCGTACTACAATTTCCGTAGAGATAATCTGATGATGCAAAGTGTGTATACATATCGAGAAGGTCACCCTCGTACAAAAGATAAGCAAATTGCAAAAGATTTGGATTATGGGTATGCTGTAACTTGTCATAAGGTTCAAGGATCAACATATGATCATGTATTTATTTTAACTAAAGATTTTAAGATTAATCGAAACCACAAAGAAAGAAATCAAATGTTTTATGTGGCATTAACACGCCCTAAGAAAACAGCTATAGTGTTAGTGTAATTTCACAAAGGCACTAGAATTCTTTATGAAATTATTTTTTATGTTTTATTTTTAATGAACCTCTTTACATTTGCAGAAACTAAAGCTATTATATGGTTACTTTTTTTATAAAAGCACCCTAGAAACTATCCTATGGCTTTTAAATAAAAATCGTGTATAAAATACTTGATTTTTAATTTAATAACGCTTATAGTATTACAAAGTTTAGGGGAGGGATTCCCGAGTGGCCAAAGGGATCAGACTGTAAATCTGACGGCTCCGCCTTCGCAGGTTCGAATCCTGCTCCCTCCACCATGCGGGTGTAGTTCAATGGTAGAACTTCGGCCTTCCAAGCCGATAGTGTGGGTTCGATTCCCATCACCCGCTCCACCTAAACATATATTGTATAATTTGTAGATCAAAAAAGCTTGAGATTGTGCTTGCATGGCTCAGCGGTAGAGCACTCCCTTGGTAAGGGAGAGGTCACCAGTTCGAGTCTGGTTGTGAGCACCACTTTTTTGATTTTTATTTTTTGTTGAAAAAAAATGGAGTAAATAAAAATGGCTAAAGCTAAGTTTGAACGTCTAAAGCCGCATGTAAACGTAGGTACAATTGGTCACGTTGACCATGGTAAAACTACTCTTACTGCCGCGATTACTAAAGTAATGGCTGAGAAAAACGGTTCAGAAGTTAGAGATTTTGCTGAAATCGATAACGCACCGGAAGAAAAAGCGCGTGGTATAACAATTAATACATCTCACGTAGAGTATGAGTCTCCAAACAGACACTACGCTCACGTTGACTGTCCTGGTCACGCGGATTACGTAAAAAACATGATTACTGGTGCTGCTCAAATGGATGGCGCTATCTTAGTATGTTCTGCTGCAGATGGACCTATGCCACAAACTCGTGAGCATATCCTTTTATCTCGTCAGGTTGGTGTACCATATATCGTTGTTTTCTTAAACAAATGTGACATGGTTGATGATGAAGAGCTTTTAGAGTTAGTTGAAATGGAAGTTCGTGAACTTCTTGATCAATATGAGTTCCCTGGTGACGATACTCCAATCGTAATGGGTTCTGCGCTTAAAGCATTAGAAGGCGAAGAAGAGTATGTAAACAAAATCGTTGATCTTGTAGCAGCGATGGATGACTACTTCCCAGCTCCAGAGCGTGATACAGATAAGCCATTCATTCTTCCAATAGAAGATGTGTTCTCAATTTCAGGTCGTGGTACTGTTGTTACTGGCCGTGTTGAGCGTGGTGTTGTAAACGTTGGTGACGAAGTAGAAGTTGTTGGTATTCGTCCAACTCAAAAAACTACTGTAACTGGTGTTGAAATGTTCCGTAAGCTTCTTGATCGTGGAGAAGCTGGTGATAACGTTGGTGTACTAGTTCGTGGTCTTAAGAGAGATGATGTTGAGCGTGGTCAAGTTTTATGTAAGCCAGGTTCAATCACTCCACATACTAAGTTCGAAGCTGAAGTATATGTGTTGTCAAAAGAAGAAGGTGGTAGACATACTCCATTCTTTAAAGGTTATAGACCTCAATTCTACTTCCGTACTACGGATGTAACTGGTGCTTGTGAGCTTCCAGAAGGTGTTGAAATGGTTATGCCTGGTGATAACATTAAAATGGAAGTAACACTAATCAACTCTATCGCGATGGAAGAAGGTCTTCGTTTCGCAATCCGTGAAGGCGGAAGAACAGTTGGTGCTGGTGTTGTTGCTAAAATTCTTGCTTAATCGCTGGGATTTAAAAAACATAAGGTCAGTAGTTCAATTGGTAGAGCAGCGGTCTCCAAAACCGCAAGTTGGGGGTTCGAGTCCCTCCTGGCCTGCCAAATAATTAAGGCGGTGTGCATTTATTTGTACACCGCCTTTTTTATTTTCTTGCTATTATATTCTCATTATGGTATTTTATAGGCTACAAATTTTAATAATCTAAATTTACAAAACTCTCTATAAAGGATTTATTTAGTGAAAAAAAGTCAAAACATTAATGATAAGGTGTGGGTTAGTGGTGCAACTAAGCCTACTGAGCTCTCTACTATTTCAAAGGGAGCTAATACGTTTCTTTGGTTAATAACTATGGCAATAGTAGTTTTTGGTGTTGCTATAACAATGTATTCTGAGGTATTAGGTCTTAATCTTGGTACATATAATACATCTATAGCTGTAGTGGTTGTTTTAGTTTCGTTGGTTGTTGCTAGGTTTACTAATCAAGGACGTCGTTTTTGGTCGTTCTTTAATGCTTCTAAGTTAGAGTTGGCAAAAGTTGTTTGGCCTACAAGAAGGGAGACTATGACAATTAGTGCAATGGTGATTGTGGTAGTTATCATTTTTGCAATATTGATATCTATATTTGGTATGATTTTTGAAAACTTCATCCAATATTTCTTAGGTTAATTAAGGGTTTTATATAATGTCTGAAGAAAATAATAAAAATATTGTAGTGGATTCTGCTCAAAATGAAGATAATTCTGAACCGATGACAAAGCCAGGTATGTTGTGGTATGTTGTTCAAGTTCATTCAGGTTATGAGAAAAGAGTTAAAACTCAGCTTGAAGAAAACATAGAGATAAATGAGTTGCAGCATAGTTTTGGCCGTATTTTAGTGCCAACAGAGCATGTGGTAGAGATGCGTGGTGGTCAAAAGCGTAAGTCTGAAAGGAAATACTTTCCAGGGTATGTTTTGATTGAAGCTAAGCTAACTACGGAAGCCTGGGATGTTGTGAAGGCTGTTCCTAGAGTTTTAACTGTTATTGGTTCTAGAGGGAAGCCTATTCCTTTGAGTAAGCCAGAGGTTGAAAGAATATTTGGTTTCATGCAAGCAAATGTTGAAGATGCGGAGCCGCGTCTAAGAAAATCTTACCAAGTCGGTGAGGTTGTTAGGGTTCTTGAGGGGCCATTTAATGACTTTACAGGTGTGGTAGAGGAAGTTAACTACGAGAAGTCAAGGTTGAGGGTTGCAGTGTCTATCTTTGGTAGATCTACGCCAGTAGAGCTTGAGTTTTCACAAGTTGAAAAAGAGTCTTAGTTTTATTGACTAAGGCACAGGGAGCTTATGCATTGACATAAGCGCTATTAACCTACTAAATGGAGAAAAAAATGGCTAAGAAAAAAATAGAAGCTATTATTAAATTACAGGTTGCAGCTGGTAAAGCGAACCCTAGCCCACCGATTGGTCCTGCTTTAGGGCAACATGGTGTTAATATCATGGGATTCTGTAAAGAGTTCAATGCTAAAACTCAAGGTATGGAGCCAGGCGCGCCAGTACCAGTAGAGATCTCTGTATACAGTGATCGCAGTTTTACATTTGAGATGAAAACTCCACCTGCTTCTTTCTTGATCAAAAAAGCGATCAATGTGAAGTCTGGTTCTTCAACACCTTCAAAAGAATGGGTTGGTACTATTACTCGTGAGCAATTAGAAGAAATTGCTAAAGTAAAAGATCCTGATTTAACAGCTGCTGATGTAGATGCTGCTGTAAGAATTATTGCAGGTTCTGCTCGTAGTATGGGTGTAAAAGTTGAGGGAGTTGAATAATGTCTAAGCTATCTAAAAGAATGAAAAATATTGCAGCTAAAGTTGAAGCTGAAAAGAAATACTCTGCTAATGAAGCTTTTGGTATTCTAAAAGAACTTACTTCTGTGAAGTTTGTTGAAGCAGTAGATGTTTCAGTTGCTTTGGGTGTAGATCCACGTAAATCTGATCAAGTTGTTAGAGGAGCTTCTGTTCTTCCTAATGGTACTGGTAAATCAGTAAGAGTTGCTGTATTTGCTAAAGGCCCTGCAGCAGAAGCAGCTAAAGAAGCTGGTGCTGAAGTTGTTGGCATGGAAGATTTAGCTGATGAAGTTAAAAAAGGTAATATGGATTTTGATGTTGTAGTAGCATCTCCAGATGCGATGAGAGTTGTGGGTCAATTAGGTCAAATTCTTGGTCCTAAAGGTCTTATGCCTAACCCTAAAGTTGGTACGGTAACTATGGATGTAGCTAAGGCTGTTAAAGATGCTAAAGCTGGCCAAGTTAGATATCGTGTTGACAAGGCGGGTATCGTACATACTACTATTGGTAAAGTTAATTTCAGCACAGAGGCGCTAGTTCAAAACCTAGAGCATTTGTTAGTTGATTTAAAAAAAGCGAAGCCAGCTGTTTCTAAGGGTGTTTATCTGAAAAAAGTTTCTGTATCTAGTACTATGGGTCCAGGAATATCTCTTGACTTTTCGGATTTAACTATATAGAATAGTGCTTTGCATTTCTTTGGGTTGTATGAAAATACAGCGTTCAGAGACCGTAGGAGCTGAGCTTGCTTGGCTTAATAGTTATCCTACGCAGACGATGTTGAATCAACCAATTTGGTTTTTTAAATATCGTGTTAATAAGTAAATAAAGTGTGTAGACAATAAAATAAGGAGTCGATTATGGCACTTAGAATAGAGGACAAAAAAGCGATTGTTGCTGAAGTTGCTGAAAAAGTATCCTCAGCATTGTCTGCAGCAGTAGCAGATTATCGTGGTTTAACAGTTAATGAAATGACTTCATTAAGAGTTGAAGCGCGTAAATCTGGAGTTTATTTAAGAGTTGTACGCAACAACTTAGCACGTTTAGCAATTAAGGGAACTGAACTAGAGTGTCTTGATGATGCTTTGGTAGGTCCTCTTGTTCTTGCTCTTTCTATGGAATCGCCAGGTGCATCAGCCAAGCTATTCAAAAACTTCCAAAAAGACCACAAGTCTTTCGAAGTTAAGAATTTAGTAATGGAAGGTGAACTATATGGTCCAGAGAAATTGGATGACTTTGCTAAAATTCCTACTAAGGATGAGGCTCTTGCAATATTGCTTAATGTTATGCAGGCGCCAGTTACTAAGCTTGCTAGAACTCTTAAAGAGGTTTCAATACAGGCTGAATAACGGCTTGCTACTGTTGAAGATGGTAAATAATATTAGTTGATAAATAAATAAAGGAGCTTATAAAATGGCTATAACAAAAGAAGATATTTTAAACGCTGTTGCAGACATGAGTGTAATGGATGTATGTGACTTAGTTTCAATGATGGAAGAGAAGTTTGGTGTATCTGCAGCGGCTGCTGTTGCAGTTGCTGGACCTGCGGCTGCTGAAGCTGTAGAAGAGAAAACTGACTTTGACGTTGTTTTAACTGGTGCTGGATCAAACAAAATTGCTGCTATTAAAGCAGTAAGAGCTGCAACTGGCTTAGGTCTTAAAGAAGCTAAAGCTGCTGTAGAAGGTACTCCTTTCACAGTAAAAGAAGGTGCTGCTAAAGAAGAAGCTGAAGAGCTTAAAAAGCAACTTGAAGAAGCTGGCGCAACTGTTGAGCTTAAATAAGAATATTCTAAAAATTAGTTTTTAGAAATATAGGCTAGTGGTCATTAGTTTGGCCCCTAGTCTTTCTAGTATTGAAAGATACATGTATTTAAGTCGCTAGATAATGTCGAATTAAGAAGATGTTTTTAGTGATTTAAATATAAATTGGTGCAAATATAGTCGTATTTGCTTTTTGTTTTTTGTAAACAAAATCTTAAGGGTTTTTTGATGTCTTACTCATACGCTGAGAAAAAAAGAATTCGTAAAGAGTTTGGGGTTTTACCTCATATTTTGGATGTTCCTTATTTACTTTCTATACAGACAGAGTCTTATAAAAAGTTCCTTAATGCTGATGAAGCTAAAGGTAAAGTGCATTCCGGTTTAGAAACAGTGCTAAAACAGTCTTTTCCTGTTGAGAGCAAAAATGGTCAGTATGAACTTCATTATGTTGACTATCAAGTAGGTTTACCAACATTTGACGGAGATGAATGTCAGATTCGTGGAGCTACTTATGATGCGCCTCTTAATGTGAAGCTGAGATTGGTTGTATATAATAAAGAGGCACTTCCAAATGAAAAGGTTGTCGAAGATATTCGCGAAGAATATGTTTATATGGGTGATATCCCATTAATGACAACAAATGGTACTTTTATTATTAATGGTACTGAAAGAGTTGTGGTATCACAATTACATAGATCTCCTGGTGTATTCTTTAGTAAAGATGATTCAGAAGAAGGAGCTTTTTCTGCTCGCATAATTCCATACAGAGGTTCATGGTTAGACTTTGAATTTGACTCAAAAGGTATTGTATGGGCGCGTATAGATAGAAAGAGAAAGATATGTGCTACAGTTGTGTTAAAAGCTTTAGGTTTAACACAAGAAGATATACTTAAGTATTATTCTGATACTAAAACTATCAAGATTGATTCAAAAGGTTTTGGTCTTAAGCTTGATAATCTTTCACAAATGAAAGGTGAAGTTCTTAAATTTGACATCTTTGATAAAGATGACAAGATTTTAGTTAAGAAAAATAAAAAACTAACTACTAGAGATATTAAAAAGATTACAGATGCAGGTGTTGATTCAGCTGCTATTGATCTTGATCTGGTAAGTACGCTCCGTATTGCTAAAGACATGGTAAATGAAGCAACGGGTGAAGTTATTGCATATGCAAACGATGATGTGACAGAGTCTTTATTAGAGAACTGTGTTACTAACGGTATGCTTGAAATAGATGTTATAGATTTTATTACTACTGAAAGAGGTAGATATATATCTGATACGCTTAAGCATGATTTGACAAAAAACACTGATGAAGCTTTGGTTGAAATATATAAGGTATTAAGACCTGGTGATCCTCCAGCAGCAGCTTCTGTGAAGGCTTTATTTGAAGGTTTGTTCTTTATTGAAAGTAGATATAGTTTATCTGATATCGGTAGAATGAAACTAAATGCAAGACTTGGAAATGATTCAGTAGCTAAAGATGTGTATACGCTTGAAAACAGCGACATTATGGGCGTTCTTGAAGAATTGATGAAGATTCGTGATGGTAAGGGCAGTGTTGATGATATCGATCACTTAGGCAACAGAAGAGTAAGATCTGTTGGTGAAATGGTTGAGAACCAATTTAGAGTTGGTTTATATAGAGTTGAAAAAGGTATTCGTGAAAGCATGACTTTAGTTAATAAAGAAAAGCTTATGCCTAAAGATATCGTAAACTCTAAACCAATTACAGCAGCTATCAAAGAATTCTTTACTTCTGGTGCATTGTCACAATTTATGGATCAAGATAATCCATTGTCAGAAGTTACGCATAAGCGTAGAATTTCAGCTTTAGGCCCAGGTGGTTTATCTAGAGATAGAGCAGGCTTTGAAGTACGTGATGTACATGCTACTCACTATGGTAGATTATGTCCGATTGAAACTCCAGAGGGTCCAAATATTGGTCTAATCAACTCATTGGCAAGTTATGCTCGTGTAAATGATTATGGTTTCTTAGAAGCACCTTATAGAAAAGTTATAAACGGAAAAGTTACAGATAAAATAGAATATTTATCAGCAATTGATGAAGGTAATTTCGTAATTGCACAAGCTTCAACTAGGCTTGATGATAAAAACCATTTTGTTGATGAGCTAATTCAGTGTCGTTCTGGTGGTGAAGCTATATTTACAGAATCAAGTCGTGTTCAGTACATGGATGTATCTGCAAAACAAATGGTTTCAGCTGCTGCAGCATTAATCCCGTTCCTTGAGCATGATGATGCTAACAGGGTACTAATGGGTGCAAACATGCAACGACAAGCTGTACCTACTCTAAAATCAGAGAAGCCAATGGTTGGTACTGGTATGGAGAAGATTGTTGCTAGAGATTCAGGTAACTGTATTGTTGCTAGAAACCCTGGTACTATTGCAGAAGTTGATTCAAATAGAATTGTAGTTAAGGTAAATACTAAAAAATCTAAGAACAATAACTTAGTAGATATTTATAGCTTAACTAAGTTCAAAAGATCAAACAAAAACACTTGTATCAATCAACGCCCAATCGTAAATATTGGTGATAAGATTGAAGCTGGTGATATATTAGCTGATGGTTTTGCTACTGACTTTGGTGAGTTGTCACTTGGTCATAACCTGATGGTTGCATTTATGCCATGGAATGGTTATAACTTTGAGGATTCAATTTTATTATCTGAAAGAATTGTAAAAGATGATAAGTATACAAGTATCCATATCGAAGAGTTTACTTGTGTAGCTCGTGATACTAAGCTTGGCCCTGAAGAAATAACTTCAGATATTCCGAATGTGAGTGAATCTGGATTATCTAAATTAGATGAGTCTGGTATTGTTCATATAGGTGCAAATGTAGAAGCTGGTGATATCTTAGTTGCTAAGATTACTCCTAAAGCTGAACAACAGTTAACTCCAGAAGAAAGACTTCTAAGAGCAATTTTTAATGAAAAAGCTTCAAACGTTGCTGATAGTTCATTAAGAATGCCAAGTAGTACTGGTGGTACTGTTATCGGAGTTCAAGTATTTGAAAACGATAAAGGCGGCAAGAGTCAAAGAGCATTAGAGATTGAAAAACAACTTATTGATAAGGCTCGTAAAGACTTTGATGAAGAATTTGCAGTAGTAGAATCTGTTGTAAGATCTTCTGTAGAAAAAGATATAGTTGGTTCTAAGATTTCTAAAGCAAAAGGGCTTAAAAAAGGCGCTATTTTAACTAAAGAATTTTTAGAAACATTACCGTTTTCAAAATGGTTGGAAATCTCTTTTGAAGATGAAAAGCTTGATGAAAAAGTTCGTAAAGCTCAAGAATACTATGATGAAGCAAAAATTGCTGTAGATGGTAAGTTTGAAACTAAGCGCCGTTCTATTATGCAGTCAAGTGAGCTTTCTCCTGGTGTGTTACAAACTGTAAAAGTTTTTGTAGCTATCAAGAAGCGTATTCAGCCAGGTGATAAAATGGCTGGTCGTCATGGTAACAAAGGTGTGGTTTCACGTGTATTACCAATTGAAGATATGCCTTATATGGAAGATGGTACACCTGTAGATGTGTGTCTGAACCCATTAGGTATTCCTTCGCGTATGAACATCGGTCAGATACTTGAGGCTCATATGGGACTAGCGTCTTATGGCCTTGGTAAAAAGATTGAGAAAACTTTAGAACAAACTAAAAAAGCTGATGATCTAAGAAAAACATTAGAAGAAGTTTACAACACTGTAGGCGATAAGAAAGCAGATATTAAATCATTAAGTGACAGTGAAGTTATAGCTATGGCTGAAAACTTAACTGATGGTGTGCCAATTGCAACACCAGTATTTGATGGTGCAAAAGAAGAAGATATTAAAGAGCTTCTAAAAATTGGTGGATTTGCTAGTAATGGTCAGATGAAATTATTTGATGGTCGTACTGGTAAAGCATTTGATAGAGCTGTGACTGTTGGTTATATGTATATGCTTAAACTTGACCATTTGGTTGATGATAAGATGCATGCTAGATCAACAGGTTCATATAGTCTTGTGACACAGCAACCATTAGGTGGTAAAGCACAGTTTGGTGGCCAAAGATTCGGTGAAATGGAGGTTTGGGCATTACAAGCATACGGTGCTGCTTATACATTAAGAGAGATGTTAACTGTGAAGTCAGATGATATTACAGGTAGGTCTAAGATGTATAAGAATATCGTTGATGGTAAGTTGACTATGAATGTTGATGTTCCAGAATCATTTAATGTACTAAGAAATGAAGTTAGAGCATTAGGTATTGATATGGACTTCGATCATTCGTCAGAGGAAGAATAAGCATCTATTAAAGCTACTTATTTTGTTATTATAAATATAAAGTATAGGAGAATTACCTGTGAATAACGGTATCCTACAGCAAGATTACAATGGTAAAAAGTTTGATATAATCAAAATATCTTTAGCATCACCTGAGGTCGTAAGATCATGGTCACATGGTGAAGTTAAAAAACCTGAAACTATTAACTATAGAACATTTAAGCCTGAAAGAGATGGTTTATTCTGTGCTAAAATTTTTGGCCCAGTAAAAGATTATGAATGTCTTTGTGGTAAGTATAAAAGACTTAAGCACCGTGGTGTAGTTTGTGAGCGTTGTGGCGTAGAAGTCGAGCAAGCTAAAGTGCGTAGAGAGAGAATGGGTCATATTGATCTAGTTTGTCCTGTTGTACATATTTGGTACTTAAAATCCTTACCATCAAGAATAGGTCTGTTTTTAGATATGCCTCTTAAAAATGTAGAGAAAGTTCTATATTTTGAGTCATATATAGTTACAGATCCTGGTATGACTCCATTAGAAAAGAAACAACTTCTTACAGATGATGAGTATGCTGAAGCTTTAGAAAACTATGGTTATGAATTTGAAGCAGCAATGGGTGCTGAAGCAATCCGTGAGCTGTTGTCAGAAACTGACATTGAAACTGAAATTGAAACTTTACAAGCAGAATATGAAGGAAGTAAATCCACTGCTAAAAGAGAAAAAGCAATTAAAAGAATTAGACTTCTTGAGACTTTCTTAGCATCTGGTAATAAACCTGAGTGGATGGTAATGACAGTGTTGCCTGTACTACCACCTGATTTAAGACCACTTGTACCAATTGAAGGTGGTCGTTTTGCTACTTCTGATCTTAATGATCTTTATAGAAGAGTTATCAACAGAAATAACAGACTTAGAAAGCTAGTTGATCTTAATGCACCAGATATTATTGTGCGAAATGAAAAGAGAATGCTACAAGAATCTGTAGATGCCTTACTAGATAATGGTAGACGCGGTAGAGCTGTAACAGGTTCTAACAAGCGCCCACTTAAATCTTTAGCAGATATGATTAAAGGTAAGCAAGGTCGTTTCCGTCAAAACCTTTTAGGTAAGCGTGTTGACTATTCTGGTCGTTCGGTAATTACGGTAGGACCTTCACTTAGGTTACATGAGTGTGGCTTACCTAAGAAGATGGCACTAGAATTGTTTAAACCATTTGTATACTCTAAGTTAAGATTAGGTGGCTATGCTACTACTATCAAACAAGCTAAGCGTATGGTTGAGCTTGAAGAAGCTGTAGTATGGGATATTTTAGAAGTTGTGATCAATGAACATCCAGTACTTCTTAACCGTGCTCCTACACTTCATAGATTAGGTATTCAAGCATTTGAACCTAAGCTGATTGAAGGTAAAGCTATCCAGCTTCATCCATTAGTTTGTGCGGCATTTAACGCCGATTTCGATGGTGACCAAATGGCTGTGCATGTACCTTTAACTGTAGAATCTCAGTTAGAGTCTCGTGTGTTGATGATGTCTACAAATAACATCCTTTCTCCAGCATCTGGTCAGCCGATTATCACTCCTACACAGGATATCGTACTAGGATTGTACTATATCACTCGTGAAAAAGAGGGTGCTAAAGGCGAAGGCAAGTTATTTGCTAGTTATGATGATGTAGCAAGAGCGTATAATTCTGGTACTATTGAAATTCATACAAAAATTAAGCTAAGAATTGATAGACAAGTTTTTGATACTAAAGGTAATACTTATAATGAAAAGGGTGTGGTAAATACTACTGTTGGTAGAGCTTTACTAATAAACATCTTACCAGATGGTATATCTTTCTCATTTATAAACAAAGTTTTAGCTAAGAAAGAAATTTCTAAAGTAATTAACCAAGCATTTAGAGTATTAGGTGGTAAAGCTACTGTAGTTCTTGCTGATAAACTTATGTATGCTGGTTTCAAATACTCTACTATTTCAGGTATTTCTGTGGGTGTCAACGATATGACTATTCCAGATATTAAAGAAGCTAAAGTAGAAGCTGCTGAAGAAGAGATTAAACAAGTAACTGAACAATATCAGTCTTCATTAATTACTGAAAATGAAAGATATAACAACATCATTAACATCTGGAGCAAAGTCTCTGATGAGGTTGGTGCTTTGATGATGGATGAGATTTCTAAAGATACTATTACAGTAAATGGTGAGAAAAAAGACATTGAGTCATTTAACTCTGTGTATATGATGGCTAATTCTGGTGCAAGGGGTTCTTATAACCAAATGCGTCAGTTAGCAGGTATGCGTGGATTGATGGCTAAACCAGATGGTACGATGATCGAGACTGCTATTACTGCAAACTTTAGAGAAGGCTTGTCAGTACTTCAATACTTTACATCTACGCATGGTGCTCGTAAAGGTCTTGCCGATACAGCTCTTAAGACTGCTAACGCAGGTTACTTAACGCGTAGACTAGTAGATGTAGCTCAAGATTTAGTTATCATCGAAGAAGATTGTGGTACAGAAGACGGACTTATGTTCTCAGCTATTGTTGAAGACGGTGAAGTTAAAGTACCTCTAGCTGAAAGAGCGTTAGGTAGAACTTTAGCTGCTGATGTTATCACTGAAAAAGGCGATGTTTTATTAGAAGCAGGTACTTTACTTGATGAAAATCTTGTTGAGTTACTTGATGATAATGCTATTGATATGATCAAACTTAGATCGCCAATTAGCTGTAATACTCGTCGTGGACTATGTGCTACTTGTTATGGTCGTGACTTGGCTCGTGAGAGAAAAGTAAACGTTGGTGAATCTGTAGGTGTAATCGCTGCCCAATCAATTGGTGAGCCAGGTACACAGCTTACAATGCGTACTTTCCATACAGGTGGTGCTGCATCACTTGGTGTTACAGTTTCTGACATCAAGGTTAAAACTGCAGGTAAGATTAAGCATAAAAACATCCGTACAGTTACAAATAGAGAAGGCAATGAGATTGTTATATCTCGTGCTGGTGAAATTATTGTATCTGACAGTATGGGTCGTATTCGTGAGCAACATAAGATCCCTATGGGTGCGTCTTTACCATTAAAATCAGGTAAAGCAGTAGAGATAGGTGATGTAATTGCTACTTGGGATCCACATGCTCAGCCGTTAATTACTGATGTTGCAGGTAAAATTGCAATGGAAGATATTATCGATGGTATTACTTCTAAGCATACTTATGATGATTTAACTGGTCAGCTAACTATTGAGATAACTTCTATTTCACAAAGAACTACAGCTAAAAACTTAAAGCCAGTAGTTAATATTGTTGATGAAAAAGGTGAGGTTATTAAGTCTATATCTCTAGCTATTGGAGCAGTATTAAGTGTTGCTGATGATGCAATGGTTGATATAGGTGATGTAATTGCTAAGATTCCTTTAGAAGGCTCAAAAAACAAAGATATTACTGGTGGTCTTCCACGAGTTGCTGAACTTTTTGAAGCTAGAAGACCTAAAGAAGCTGCAGTACTTTCACCTTGTGATGGTACAGTAAGACTTGGTAATAGAGATACTAAAGAGAAGCAAAGAATTGAGCTTTTAGATAAAGATGGTCATCTTATTGATGAAATCTTAATGCATAAATCAAGACATTTAGTTGTGTTTGATGGCGAGAAAGTTGTTAAAGGTGATGTATTGGCTGATGGCCCTACTGATCCACATGACTTACTTAAGTACCGTGGTTTGAAAGCATTTGCTGATTATATAATGTTTGAAGCACAATCAGTTTATCGTATGCAAGGCGTTGTAATTAATGACAAGCATATTGAAACTATTGTTAGACAGATGATGAGAAAAGCTAGGGTTCTTGATCAAGGTGATAGTAAGTTTGTTAAGAATGAAGTTGCTGAGCTTGTTAGAATTTTCGAAGAGAATGATAAGCTTCGTAGTGAAGATAAGAAAGAAGTAATTTTTGAGCCTATGTTAATGGGTATTACAAGATCTTCTCTATCTACAGAATCATTCTTGTCAGCAGCATCTTTCCAAGAAACTACTAGAGTTCTTACAGAAGCTTCTATTCACTCTCAAGTGGATAACTTAAGAGGCCTTAAAGAGAATGTACTTATAGGTAGATTAATACCTACTGGTACAGGTCTTGCAGTAAGAAAAGAAACTGACAAAATTGAGAAAATGCGTGAAGAACTTGGGGTAGATGATAATCTACTACTTTCTGATGTGTCTTCTTCATTTGGTGTTAGTGAAAATTCTGCTGAAGAAGCTCAAGTAGAAGAAGAGAAAGACATCAATGAAGATATTGAAGAATCATTAAGAAATGCTCTTGAATCATTAGATTTCTAAATCTTAAAATCTTTTATTTTCTTTAAATAATTATTAAAAGCCCAGTTTTCTGGGTTTTTTTGTTTCTGATGGTTTATATCTATATTATTTATACTTAGTAAATAAAATGAGTGAATACATTCGATTACATTTAATAACCATGAGATTGAAGTTTTAGTTTATTATGTTCAGAGGTAAATATTTCGATAAGCACTATAAGTTTGAGATGCAAGTTTAATTGAATAGCTTAGTTATAGCCTATGTATACGGCTACTATAATCATAAAAGAGCTTAGTGCCATAAGGTATAAGTAGAATTTAAAGATAAATTTTAACCATACACCGTAAGGTATCCTTGCAACACCAAGTACAGCCATTAAGGTTGCTGATGTTGGCATTAGACAATGAGTCCAACCATCACCTAATTGAAATGCTAAAACAGCAATTTGTCGACTTATACCAGTTAAATCTGCTAGAGGTGACATAATAGGCATTGTTAAGGCTGCTTGACCAGAGCCTGAAGTTATAAAGAAATTAAATATTGATTGGAAGTAAAACATTCCAAGAGCAGAAACATATTCATTTGTACCGGAAATGCTTTTACTTGCATATTCTAGCAGTGTATTTAGCATAGTATAATCTTTTGGGTTTGATCCACCCATTAGATATATAAGACCGTAAGCAAACGAGATAATTAAGCAAACCGGTAATAAATCTTTGGCACCTTCTTTAAAGGCGTTTATGGCTGTTGATAGTGTCATACCATTTACTTTACCAACCACAGCTAGAAAGCCTGTGACTAGACCAAGAATAGTAAATAAAGTAGCTATTTGTGGGATGTAGTAACCTAGTTCTACTACACCATAGACTAGCCATATAATTGTTATAAAGAGACTTAATAATATCAGCCATGAGTAAGTGCATATTTTTTGAGTTTGTTCTAAACTATAATCACTAGAATCTCTATAGACATTATCATGCTGATACATTGGAGATAATGATGGTTTTTTTTGTATTCTCAAAGCATAAAATACAGTAAAAATTGATATTGAAAGAGTAAAAATAAGCCAAAGAATTATTCTAAATAAGCTTCCTGATAGAATTGGTATTTGCGCTATACCTTGGGCAATACTCACAGAGAAAGGATTCATCCACGATGTTGCAAAACCAATCTGAGTAGCCAGATAAATTGCTAGTGTACAGGTTATTGCATCAAAGCCAATAAGAACAAATATCGGAACTAAAAGCATAATGAAAGGGATAGTTTCTTCACCCATGCCAAAAACAGCACCACCTAATGAAAAAATAAAGCATAAAGCAGGAAGTAAAAAGATTTTGTTATTTTGAAATTTACTGACTACTCTCAAGATTGATTGATCGATTACTTTTGTTTTTAATAGTACGCCAAATGAGCCTCCTATGATCAACAGGAATGCAATAATTGAAATAGCACCACCATCTCTAGATCCTGAGGTTAATCCTTCATATACGAAATTTGTAAATCCTTTTTCTGACTCATTAGCTGAAAATACTTTTACTGGAGACGTTTTAGGATTATTACTTGAATCGACTTTGAATTGGAAACTATTTGCTAACAAGACTTCCTTTGAGAGTGTCTGTTCATTAGACTGATATTTGATGGTTTGAGTATCAAATTTTCCGACAGGAACAAAATAACTGGTGATGGAAACTAATATTGCTATACAAAAGAGTATTAGCAATGTATCTGGCATTTTTATGGTTTTTGATTTGCTCATTTATTTTGATTCAATCTATATTCATTCTAGTATTTATACTACCATTAATCATCTGTATCAAGACTTACTCGGGTTTAAGTTTAATTATGTAAATATTGAGCACTTAAGTTTAAAAATTTATTATGTATCATATATATATGTATGCGATAATGAATATTATATTCCTTATAAAAACTTTTTGTATGAATTGTTTGAAAACTTTGAAAAACCTATTTTGTCAAAAGAAAGAGCCTGAAATAAAAGAAAATACTTTTATAGTTTGGGAACCATGCTCAAGTAGCCATGCTGAAATTGTTCCTGGATTTGCAAAGTATTTGCTTGAGTTAGGCTTCCATGTCTCTATATTAGTAACCCCGGAAAGATATGATGAAGGACTTTTTTGTCGCTTTGAAAATGAGAATATTTCATATAATGTGATGACTCAAAAACAGATCAGAAAATTTTTCTTAAATAATGAGATTAGTAATGTTAAAGGCATTTTAGTTACTACTCTTGGTAAACTTAGCACTCAAGATATTGAATCAGCATACAAAAGTTTTCATCCTAATGTAGATAAATCAAAAATATTTTTTGTTGAGCATGAGATTGATAAGTTAGTCGATAATGGAAAGTTAAAGGAATCAATAATTACACTGCGTGAAATCGACTATAAAGGCGCTAAGACGACTGTTGTAAATCCTCATTATTTTGGAGTTATAAAGTCAAATCCAAAAAATAAACTAACTAATTTTGTCACAATTGGCGAGCTCTCTGAAAAAAGAAAGAATACTAAGATTCTTGTTGATGCAGTAAGTGATATGGTTACTAAAGGGTTTACTAACTTTAAAGTTACGGTTATTGGTAAAGGTAAACTTTCTAGTTTACCTCAAAGTTTGCGACAATATTTTGATATTAAAGGTAGACTGAACTTTGATGAGATGTATGATCAAATAGAAAAGGCTGATTTTATTCTTTCAGCATATGAAAACACTGATATTCACAGAAAATATATAACAGTAAAAACTAGTGGAACATTTCAGCTAGTTTATGGTTTTTTAAAGCCTATTATTATTCGGACTGAATTTGCTGAAATTAACGGTTTTGATGATCAAAACAGTCTTATATACAGTGACGATAGCGAGTATTCATTAGAAATGATAAAGGCTATTGAGATGACTCAAGAAAATTATAGAAATATGCAAAACAAACTTGATGAATATGCTTCACAACTTTTTCTATCATCAAAAGACAATTTACAGAAATTAATAGCTAAGAAGTGATTTAAAGGTATTAAAATAATGAATAAAAATATTCCAATAGTTTTTACATTTGATAAAAGAATAGTTCTAGGTGCTGCAGTAGCGATAAAAAGTTTAATTGAAACAGCTAATGATGATACTGTTTATGATATTTATGTTTTTCATCCTGATATAGATGATAAGACTATTTTATGCTTTGAGAAAATGTTAGCTAATACCCAGCATAAAATATCGTTTGAATTTATAGATAAATCAAGATTTAAGCATGCACCAATAAATAAAGGTGGAAGTTGGACGGAGATTGTTTATTATCGACTTTTGATAGCTGAACTATTACCTCAATATGATTGTGTTATATATTCAGATGTTGATGTGCTGTTTATGAAAGATATGAGAGAAGTTTATGAGTTAAATCTATGTGGGTATGAATTTGCAGCAGTAAGAGCTGAAAGAAATTCATCTGAAATGATTGGTCATAAGTACTTCAAAGAAAATGATAATGAATTTATCTATTGGTCTGGTTTTATTGTCATGAACACAAAATTAATGCGTGAAAATGAATTTGTTGATAGATGTTTTGATGTTATTAATACATATAATGATAGATTAAAGTTTTTTGACTTAGATACATTAAATCTTGTTTCGAGTAAGATTAAGGATGTACCTTTTGATTACTGTACTTTGCAGAGTGTCTATTACTTAGACAATTTGTCTGAATCTGAAGAGTACGAGTATATAAAAAATGTATACACTGATGAAGAGCTTTTATATGCTAAAGAAAACCCTGCTATAGTGCATTATGCAGGCAAGCCAGGTAAGCCATGGAGGATGCCAGTTCCTTATAGTGATTACCAAGAGTATATCGTTAAAGTACCTTCTGAATTAAGAAAATACACATTAAGAGATTATAAGAAGAAGTTTCTGGCCAAAGTTAAAGGCAGTGGTAAGATAAAGTCTTAATATTGAGCATTTAGACCTAGATGTTTACTTATTTTCAATAGAAATATTAGTTAAGTATGTTATACTTAGACTCCATGATTTTCTATATTTTCATGTGTTCAAAATGAATCCAAAGACTAAAATTATTTTTGTTACAGGTGGGGTTGTATCTTCGCTTGGTAAAGGTGTAACAGCTGCATCATTAGCAACTTTGCTGGAAAGCAGAGGTTTAAATGTAACGATGATGAAACTAGACCCTTATATAAATGTTGACCCTGGTACTATGAGTCCTCTACAACATGGAGAGGTCTATGTAACAGAAGATGGTGCGGAAACTGATCTTGATTTGGGGCATTACGAAAGATTTATTCGTAATAAAATGACTCAAGCTAGTAATTTTACTACAGGTAAGGTTTATCAAAGTGTGCTTAAAAAAGAAAGGAAAGGTGACTATCTAGGAGCAACGATCCAAGTTATTCCACATATCACTGATGAGATAAAAAACCGAGTTTGTTCTGGCATTGCCGATGATATTGATGTTGCAATAGTAGAAATTGGCGGTACAGTTGGTGATATAGAGTCTTTACCATTTCTTGAAGCTATTCGACAGCTACGAATTGAGCTAGGAAGAAATAGAACCTTGTTTGTTCACCTAACGCTTCTACCTTATATTAGAGTTGCAGGTGAGATGAAAACTAAACCTACTCAGCATTCAGTAAAAGAACTTAGAGGTATAGGAATTCAGGCAGATATATTAGTATGTAGGTGTGAAAAAATATTTAGTGAAGACGAGAAGCGTAAAATAGCACTTTTCACAAATGTAAGTCAAGATTCTATATTTACTGCTGAAGATGTGAAAACTATCTACGAAGTGCCTCTTAGATACCATGAGCAAGGTTTTGATTCTAAATTAGTTGAGCTTTTGAACCTAGGTGCACAGGATGCAGATTTATCTGAATGGCAAGGTGTAGTTGAAGCAATAAAAGAGACTAAAGGTGAAGTTACTATTGCGATGGTTGGTAAATATGTGTCTTTAACAGAAGCGTACAAATCTCTAAATGAAGCTCTTTATAACGCTGGCTATAAAAAAGGTGTTAAAGTAAAAATAAAATTTGTTGACTCTGAAAAACTTACAACTGAAAATGTAAAAAAACAGTTTTTAAATATAAACGCAATACTTGTTCCTGGTGGCTTTGGACATAGAGGTGTTGAGGGTAAAATAATTGCTATTAAATATGCTAGAGAGAATAATGTACCATTTATGGGTATTTGTTTAGGTATGCAGCTAGCTGTTATCGAGTATGCTCGAAATGTCCTTAACATAAAAGATGCGCATTCTAGTGAACTTGATTCAAAAACTATGAATCCTGTTATAGCCCTTATAACAGAGTGGCAGGATGAGTTTGGTGAGATTCATCAAAGAACTGTAAATTCAGATCTTGGTGGCACAATGCGTTTAGGTGGTTATAAAGCTGTATTGGATGAAGGTTCAAGAGTGAGAGATATTTATAAAAAAGCGGAAGTGGTGGAAAGACATCGTCATCGCTATGAGGTGAATAATAAGTATGTCGAAGCTTTAGAACAAGCTGGTTTGATTTTCTCAGGCAAATCAGAGGATAAAAGTCTAATGGAAATAGTGGAGTTGCCAGAACATAAGTGGTTTGTAGCTTGTCAAGCTCACCCAGAATTCACATCAACACCTAGATATGGACATAAATTATTTGAGTCTTATATAGAGGCTGCAATGCAAAAATAATGAATTATAAGCTTGTTGTTTTGATATTTCATAAATAATAATGCTATAATTTGATTTAACTAAATACAGGAGAATAAAATAAAATGGGTAAACAAAGTACGTTATCAATAATAAAGCCAGATGCTGTAGCTAAAAATGTAATTGGTGATATTTATAGTCGTTTTGAGAAAGCAGGCCTTAAAGTAGTTGCTGCAAAAATGAAGCATTTGTCTAGAGTTGAAGCAGAAGGTTTTTATGCTGAACATAGTGAAAGACCATTTTTTAGTGCTTTAGTAGAGTTTATGAGTTCAGGCCCTGTAATGATACAAGTCCTTGAAGGTGAAAACGCAATCCTTAAGAATCGTGATTTAATGGGTGCTACAAACCCTAAAGAAGCTGACGCAGGTACTATTCGTGCAGATTTTGCTGATAGTATTGATGCTAATGCTGTACATGGTTCAGATGCTGAAAAATCAGCTGCTAGAGAGATCGGATATTTCTTTAGTGATATAGAGATATTCGCATAAGATATAAGCTTTGTGCTTAAACTATATATTTATAGGAGATTAGTAAATGAGTTGGTTAACTAGAGTAATTGGAAAGAGTTTGGGTATGAGTGCCCAAAAGAAAGATTTACCTTCAGGTGTATGGAGTCAATGCCCACAGTGTCAGATAACTGTATACTCAGAAGAGCTAGCAAATAATAATTCTGTATGCCCAAGTTGTAACTATCATTACAGAATCTCAGCTAGACATAGATTAAGCATATTTTTTGATGAAAATTCTATGACTGAACACTTTGAAAATATCTCTCCGGTAGATATGTTAAAGTTTAAAGATACTAAAGCATATAAAGATAGACTATCTCAAGCTCAAAAGAAAACAGAAGAGCAAGATGCATTAGTTGTTATGGAGGGAACTGTTGAAGGTTTTCCAGTAGTAGCTGCTGCATTTAACTTTATGTTTTTGGGTGGCTCAATGGGTTCTGTTGTTGGTGAAAAGTTTATTCGTGGCGTTAAACTTGCTATGGAAAAGAAAGTTCCTTTCATTTGTTTTACAGCAAGTGGTGGAGCAAGAATGCAAGAATCATTATTCTCATTAATGCAGATGTCTAAAACTAGTGCAGCATTACAAAAATTAGCAGAAGCCAAGCTTCCATACTTAGTGGTTCTTACAGATCCAACTACGGGTGGTGTATCAGCATCATTAGCTATGCTTGGTGATGTTCATATTGCTGAACCTAAAGCGTTAATTGGCTTTGCAGGTCCTAGAGTAATTGAACAAACTGTTAGAGAGCAGCTACCAGAAGGGTTCCAAAGAAGTGAGTTCTTGGTTGAGAAAGGTATGGTTGATATGATTGTTGATCGTAGAAATTTAAGATCAGAAATTTCTAAATTGATAGATAAATTAATGCCTAATCTTACTAAAATTAACCATAATCAAGCTTTAGAACATAAATCTGCACAAGCAGAAGCATAATACTAAAATGAGCGTCGATCTCAAGATAGCTAATATAATGGCTAATGATGCTCAAATTTGTGCTTTGCATGAGTTAAAAGATCTTCTTCAAGAATTTAATTTTCATAAAAAATTCAAAATAATAACTGTTGCTGGCACAAATGGTAAAGGCACAGCGGTAACAATGCTTGAAGAGTTATTGGTAGCTAATAATAAATCCGTTTTATCTCATACATCACCTCATGTCTTTAAATTCAATGAAAGAATTTCATTAAATAAAAAACCTATTGATGAGGTTGTTTTACTGGAGATTTTAGAACGACTTGCGGAAATTAGTCATGAATATAAGCTTTCTTACTATCAAATAGCTTTTTTATCAGCTTGTATGTATAGTCAAAAGATTCATGTTGATTATTTAATTTTAGAGGTTGGCATAGGTGGTAGATTAGATGCGGCTAATCTTTTAGAGCCTGATATTACAGCAATTACAAATATAGATTTTGATCATTGTGAAATACTAGGAGATACTCTTGATAAAATTGGTCGTGAAAAGGTTGGTATTTGCAGGTCACAAATACCATTGTTTTTAGGTTCTAAAATGCCTGAGAGTGTATATTTATATGCAAAAGAAGTTGGAGCTATTATTTATGAGAAAAACTATGAATATGAGTCGGTAGAATGTTTTACTCATAGTCACAATATAGCAATGGCAATAGCTGAATACTTACTTCATAGTTTAGCAATTAATTACGCACCAAGGTTAGAGCATATTAAAGCCCCAGCAAGATTTTATCAGCTTAAAAGTGACAGTGCTTCTAAAAGCTATGTTATAGTTGATGTCGCACATAATCCTGCTTCAGTTAAACATTTGTTTTCTCTTTTAGAGAAAAAGGCAGAATTTCATAATCTTAAATATGAAGCTGTGTTTGGGATATTGGGGTCTAAAGATATTGAAAAGGTTTTGGATATTTCAAAACAGTATGTGAATAAGTGGAATGTTGTCAATCTTAAGTGTGTAGATGCTCGTGCACTTGATATTGATGATATTAGGGCTGAATTTGAAAAGCAAAATATAGTTATGGCTGATTATCATCAGGATTTAACTAGTTTATATTTAGCGAAAAAAAATACGGTAACAGTCGTGTTTGGATCGTTTGTAATGGCAGGTAAGTTTCTTGAAGAATATAATAAAAATAGCTAATAATGAACAGCAAATGCTAGAACTTGCTACTGAATATGCTGGTAGACTAAAAACTAGTGATGTGGTTTTTTTACATGGTAATCTAGGTGCAGGTAAAACTACTTTTGTGAAAGGTGTATTACGCTCCTTAGGTTATAATGGTAATGTTAAAAGTCCAACCTACACTTTGGTTGAGAGTTATGAGTTTGAAAGTGTGACAATTCATCATTTTGACCTTTATAGGCTAGCAGATCCAGAAGAGTTGGAGTGGATTGGTCTTAGAGATTATTTTAATGAAAATAGTATTTGTTTTATTGAGTGGCCTGAAAAAGGAAAAGGTTTTTTATCTCAGCCAAGTAGTAATATTTATATTAATTATTTACATGATGGTAGAGAATTAATATTTTCATAGTTTTCAGTGGAAAAGTACTATAAAAAAGTTATTATTAAACATATACTATTACCATCTTTTCTACATAAGAAATCTTAAAAACTATTGGAGTATTAATGAGAGTTAAAATTTTATTTGCTTTGCTTGGAGTATTATTTTATAACTCATCTTTTGCTACACTTGAGCAGTGTTATAAAGACGGAGCTGATGAAGAGTACGAAAAAGTACTTGATACATGTAAGCCTTATCAAAAGAAAGACGCACGAGCAACAGGACTTATCGCAGAAGCTAATGTCCAACTTGATGAAGATGATAAGTTAGCACTTGATGACGCTGAATGGGCTGTCGATTTTTATAAAAAGAATGGAACTCCTAATACTGTTGAAGGGATGAAGGCGTATGTTTATCTCATTTACTTAATTGGGGAATTATACTATTTTGGTAGTGATGATATTCCTGTTGATCAAGATAAAGGGTATCTGTATATTCGTGAAGCTGCACATTTAGGATATGATATTGCACAAAATCAATTAGCAAATCTTTATGTCAGAGTTGGTGATGTCCCTGCTACAAACTTTGCAAAAGCTTACAGATGGTATAAGTTAGCTATAGCTAATGGTTCTTTAGATGCAAGAAAAGCTTTTATTTTAAACAATGAAGAGAAGTTCATTGGAGAGTATCCATATTGTATATCCCAAGGCAGAACATATATAGGTGATGCATACTTTGAAGGATTTGGTGGGTTGCGTAAAAATCATGACAAAGCTCTAGAGTGGTATACTAAGGCTTATGAAGTAGATCATATATCTCCAGTTGAAGTTGGGCTTGCTAAAGTATATTTAGAAAGGGGTGACATGGAAAAGGCTATGATGTATACGAAAGAGGCCATTACTCAGCCTTATGCCCCAGCTTTTGTTGAAATGTATGAATTAGAGAAGAATGATAAAGTTAAACAATATGCATATTTATCTGTTGCTATATCTTTGTTTGAAAGACCTGACATAAAATATTGGGAACAATTTAATGAATATTGTCTCCCAGACCTATCAGAGAAAGGCATTAACTATGCTAAGAAAAATATTAAGCAGATTGAGCTGACTAATGAAGAAAAAGTTAAAGGAAACGAGCTAACTAGACAAATTATAGATCAATGGCATAGGCCACAAACTAATAAAAAATAATCAATGTTTATTGTTATTAAAAATTATTAAATAGTTTTTCCTTCACTCTTAGTTGAGCTTTATTATGAAAAAATTCTTCTCTAAAAGTCTTCTAGTCTCTAGTTTTCTTTTGCTATCAAAAATACTTGGCTTTTTAAGAGATATGCTATTGGCAATGTTCTTTGGCAGTAGTGGAGCAATGCAAGCTTTTTTAATTGCATTCAGATTTCCTGAGTTTATTCGTAAAGTAACATCTTCAGGAATTATTACGCAGATCATGAATCCTCATCTAGAGGATAGTATCTCGACTAAGCAAAGAGAGTTTATTGCTACGGTATTATACTTTATAGCTGTAGTGTTATTGCTAATAGTTATATTAATGATTGCTTTTAGTGATTTTATTGTTGATTTATATGCATATGGTTTTTCAAAAGATACTAGTCTACAAAGCCTTATCCAAATAATGTTTGTTATTATGATACCTTATGTATTATTTAATTTCATGGTTGGACTTATATCAGCGGTACTTAATAGTCACCGGAAATATTTTGTTTCATCAATGTTACCAATTATTCTAAACTTGGTTATGATTGCTGGCATAGTATGCTCTAAATACTTTAATGTTGCTATATATGCTGTAGCTTATAGTGTCTTGGTTGCTGGTGTAATTCAGCTGATTGTGGCTTTGTGGGCATTATATAGGTTGGCGGGAAAGTTGTCTTTATCAAGAGATATATTTTTATTAAAAAATATTGAAGCGAAGTCTTTTCTCAGGAAAATGCCGATGGCATTTTTTGGTAGTGCTATTTTACAGATTAATGGTCTAGTAGAAACATTTTTTGCTTCATTTTTGGTTTCAGGAAGTTTAGCATGGCTTTATTATGCAGATAGGGTGAATCAGTTCTTATATGGTGTGTTTGGTACAGCGATTGCTACTGTAATGATACCTTACCTAGTTAAATGTAAAACAGATGCTAAAACCTTCTATAAGAATTTAGCATGGATCTTGAAGGTAACTATGCTTATAACAATACCTGCTATTGTTGGGCTATGTGTATTATCAAAGCCTATTGTCATAACACTTTTTTATTATGGTAAATTTAGTGTCACAGATGTTAATGCGACTCAGTTAGCACTGTTAGGCTATTTGTTGGCATTATTTTGTTTTGTAGTAGTAAGAGTTATAGTTTCTGGCTTATATGTGCAAAATCAGGCTCATAAGGTGTTTTATATAGGTGTTACTTGTTTGGTAATCAGTGTGTTGGTTGATATTTATATTATTAAAGTATTTGCGGGTGATAAAAATGCCTTTCTATACTTAGCATACTCTAGTTCATTTATTGCTTTAGTGAATTTATTATCACAAATGTTACTTATGGTAGAGTTTAATTTTAATAAGTTTGTAGAAGCCTATTTACCGTTTAGGTTCTTATGTAAAATACTAATAGGCTGTATCTGTATGTTTGTTGTATTAAAAATGTTTGATCTTAGTGATAGTTATTGGATAAGTTTGTCATTCTTTGGTAGAGTAGAGCATATAGTGATAGTGATACTATCTGGAATTATAAGCTTTATTGGAGTTTTGTGGTTGTTGGGTGTTAAAAGCTCATTAAAACTTAAAGCTTAAATTTAATTTTAAGGTTTGAAATATGTATGATTATAAAAAGATCACGAATCTTCGAGGTGTAGAGAGAGAAACTTTACGAATTAAAAGAGATGGTAGTTTAGCTAAAACCCCTCATAGTATTAATTTAGGGCATAAGCTTACTAACGATAGTGTCACTGTGGATTTTTCAGAGGACTTATTAGAACTTATTACTAGTCCTCATACTACTGTTGATGCTACACTTGAAGAACTTAATAGTTTAACTGCTTTTACTCTACAAAATATTTCTCAAGATGAGATTATTTTAAATACTAGTATGCCATTATCAGCAGAAGAGAACGAAATATCTGAGGCTAATTTTGGTAGCTCAAACTCCGGTATGATGAAGCAAACTTACCGTAAGGGCTTATCTGCACGCTATGGTAAAGTTATGCAAATAATATCAGGAATACACTATAACTTCTCAATTGATGAATCCTTAATGTTACAAAAATCTAAAGATTTGGGTGTTTCTAAGTCAGCAGTATATTTTGGAGTTATAAATAATTATTTTGAGTATATGTGGTTGTTACCATATTTATTTGGAGCTAGCCCTATCTGTGCAAAGACTTCAGTTCAAGATAAACCGGACTATTTGAAAAGTTTAGATGATGAATTTTATATTGGTGAACATGCTACTAGTTTGAGAATGAGTGATTTAGGTTATACTAGTCCAGCCCAAAAAGATTTACATATCTCATATGAAGGTGTTAAACCCTACGTGACAGATTTAATAGGTGCGACAGCAGAAGTATTTGAAGATTATAAGCAAATTGGTTTATATGACGATAGTGGGCAAAGAATTCAGCTCAACGAAAGTATTCTGCAGATTGAAAATGAATACTATAGTCCTATAAGACCAAAACAAATAGCTAAAAGATGTGAAAGACCTGCTTGTGCTTTAATAAACAGAGGAGTTGAGTATATTGAAGTTCGTGTTCTTGATGTTGATCCTTTTGATGCTAATGGGGTTAGTAAAAACACTTCTCTTTTTATAGAAGCAATGCTTATGACTTGTTTTGATAGTAAGTTTAACAATTATTCTAAAGAACATGTTTCTAGAGCTAAACAAAACCTAAATAAAGTAGCCATTGATGGTAGAAACCCTAGTTTAAAACTTCAAAATTTATTGGGTAAAGAAGTTAAACTTAAAGATTATGCTTTAGAGCTATTTGTAAAAATTGAAGAGGTAGCTGAGCAAATGGGAGATGAATTTGTAAGAGCTGTATCCTTTGAAAAAGAGAAGGTTTTAGATAGTACTAAAACACCATCAGCTAAACTAATCGGCTTAGCTAAAGAACATGGTTACAAAAAAGCTGTATTAGGTCTTTCTGAAGTTATAACAACTAAATTTAGAAATAATAAGCTTTCTACTGAGACAAGTGATAAATTAAAGAATCAAGTTAAAGATTCATTTAAAGCAGAAGAGATTCTTAGAGCAGACGATAGTATTTCTCTTGATGAATATATTAGAAGGTATTATGAGTCTGGAGATTGTTGCTGATATAATCAATATCTTGTAAAACTCTTAAGACAAGGTTGCATAATCGTACAAATGTATGTTTAGTGCGTAACTTCATTCAAAAGGTAAGTTTTCTATAGGCATAAAAAAACCAACACAAGGCTGGTTTTAATTATTTGGTTTTTCTAAAAGTAAATTATACTTTCTTCATGCCACCAAAACGCTTGTTGAATCTATCAACACGGCCTGCAGTATCTACAACTCTTTGCTTACCTGTGTAGAAAGGATGACACTGTGAACATATATCTACGTTCATAGCTTCTTTACCAATAGTAGATTTTGTAGTGAATTTGTTACCACAGCTGCAAGTTACAGCAACTTCGTTATATTTAGGATGAATTTCGTTTTTCATTTTTTTATTTCCTTGATATTTATAATTTGACATCGCCACTTAAACTATCTCATTTAAGCACCATATCCCTTTATTTTCTAATAAATAGAATAGCCCAAAGATTATAGTTTATATTTGCCTATCCTGCAAGCCAAAATCTGGTCTAATTGGAAGAAATATACTTTTCTCTACGCACACTTTTAATACCAAACCCAGCATTTGTAAGCATTTCAAAGGATTGGTCAATCATGTTAGGGTTGCCGCAGATATATACAACGTCTGTTTCAGGATTTAGATTTAAGCTTTCAAATTGGTGCTGAACATATCCTGATATTTCATAATCCTTAAGATTTTCGATTTCACGGCTTAAACAAAGTTTGAAACTTATATTTGGGTGTTTATTTGCAAACTCGATAAAATCATTTTGGTATAAACCGTCTTTACGATATTGCACACCAAGCAATATATGAACCTCTGTATTATCAGCCCTTTCTAAAAGTTCTGGAAACATTGATTTATAAGGGACAATACCGGTACCAGTTCCAACAAGAACAATTTTTTTGACATCCTCATCTTTTAAGATAAGTCTACCAGCAGGGCCCATTGCTGGAGTTATATCACCTACTTGCATGTTGAAGAAAGCTTCAGAAGCAATACCACCTTTTACATATGTTATTGCTATTTCAAGTAATTCGTTATCAGTAGGAAGAGACCCTAAGCTATAGCTTCTTCGCTTAACTTTGCCATCTTCGCCATCAAATGTGAAAGTGATAAATTGTCCTGCAATAAAGTTTAATGGTTTCCCATCAGTTCTTTTAAATACTAGGTGTCTTACGGTATCTGTAATATCTTTAAAAGATACTAATTCTAATTCAAATCTTTCTATTGCCATATTAGCTCAATTAATGTGTATATTTGTAACAACACTAATTGTATAATAAATTTATCAAGATGATAAGTTTGTATTGTTAAAATATGCGTAAGCTTTTGTTGATGTTCGTTATTTTGCCATTGTTTGGATATGCGAGTATGACTCAAAAAGATTTTAAAGGTGTATATGCTGATCCAATAGTTCTAAGTGAAAAACAGCATACTTTCAATATTGATTTACCTGTTGATTCAACGGAAGGGTATAAGTGGTTCTTAGTATCTCCTGAATATGGTTATGTAAATGCAATAAGCTTTAAGCATGATAGTCTTGATGTTGAAAACTCAAAATGGGGTGGGGTTGATCGTTTTAAATTTAAAACAAAGCCGGAATTTGAAGATGTACCTCAGAAGATAGTTTTGAGATTTGAATGTTTTCAGCCTTTTAAGAAGAACGTGAAGCCTCTTGTAAAGAAAGTGGTAATATTGTCAAACTAAATTTAACAGGGAGTATATGTGTGTTATGAAAAAAATCTGGATATTGATCTTAAGTTTAAGTGTTTTTTCAAGTGTATTTGCAACAGGTAATTGCTCAGACAAGAAGTTTGATGATATTAAGTCTAAGGCTGTACAAATGGAAAAAGCTTGGGATGCTGCAGACTTAAAAAAAGTAGTATCTTTTTATGATAATGATTTTATTTATATGGGAGATGGCAAACTATATACAGATAAACAAGATGTTCTAAAACATTATGTTGATGGTTTTTCTACTGCCGCTGATGGTAAAAAAGATATGGGTAAAATAAAACTTAACTATCAGTATTGTCGTGAAATTGATGAAAAGCATCAATTAGTGGTCTTAGAGTTTGTATGGAATAGTCCAAGTGGCAAGGTTGTTAAGGGGCATGACTTACTCATTTGGGAGAAAGATAAAAAAAATGGTAATAAAATTATTGTAGATTTTCCTCAACAATAAGTAGTTTTTACTTTAATAATCAAATTTGGAGCTTAAATGTTTATGATTTTTTTAATGTTTGTGGTTTTTGTAACTATATTTTTACTAGCTTTTTCAGTCAATTTGGTTGAAACCCAGTCTGTGAATATAGTTGAGCGATTTGGTAAATTCGTTCGTATCCAAAAGGCTGGCCTTAATTTTAAGATTCCTTTTATTGAAAGAGTTGCTGGTCGTGTGAGTTTAAGAATACAGCAGTTAGATATAGTTGCTGAAACAAAAACTCGAGATAATGTTTTTGTGCATATGAAAGTTTCTGTACAGTTTCTAGTCGAAGAAGCGAAAGCTACAGATGCTTTTTATAAGCTTACTAATGCAAGAGCTCAAATGGAATCATATGTTTTTGATGTTATTAGATCATCATTGCCACGCATGAGTTTAGATGATTCTTTTGAAAATAAAGATAGTATTGCGATGGACATAAAAAAAGAGCTTTCAGAAGAGATGAGTAACTATGGTTATACGATTATCAAATCATTGGTTGTAGATATAAACCCTGAAGAAAATGTAAAACGCTCGATGAATGAAATTAACGCAGCTCAACGCCAACTAGAAGCTACAAAGGCAAAAGCTGAAGCTGATAAGATTGTAAAAATCAAAGAAGCTGAAGGTCAAAAAGAATCTATGAAGCTTTTAGGTGAGGGTATTGCTGAGCAGAGAAAAGCAATAGCTCGTGGTCTGCGTAAATCTATAGAGGATGTGAAAGAGGGTGCCGAAGATGGTATGTCTAATGAGTATGTATCTTCTCTTGTGATGATGTATCAGTACCTTGATACTCTTGAAAATATGACTAAGAATGGTAAATCTAATGTTATATTTACACCAAATTCGCCGAAGGGCTTTAATAATCTGTCAACTGAGATGATTAGTGCTTTATCTGCTGCTAAAGAACTGTAGCTGATCATAGGTGATATAATGAAATTCGGTATAGTATCTATTTTTCCTGAAATGTTTAAGGCTTTAGGTGATTTTGGCATCACATCTAGAGCATTTAAGCGATCTAAAGTTTCGATGAGTTTTTTTAATCCTCGTAGTTATACTACAGATAAGCACTCAACTGTCGATGATACTAGCTTTGGCGGTGGTGCTGGAATGGTTATGAAGTATCAGCCATTAGCCGATGCAATTACAGATGCAAAAAAGACTTTAGGTTGTAATGCAAAAGTAGTATACTTGTCACCTCAAGGTGGTGTCTTTAATCATACTAAGGCTTTAGAGCTTTTGAAAAATGATTCTTTGATACTTCTTTGTGGTAGGTATGAAGGGGTTGATGAACGCTTAATAGAAGATTATGTCGATGAAGAAATTTCTATCGGTGATTTTGTATTAAGTGGTGGTGAATTCCCTGCTATGTTAGTAATGGATAGCTTAATAAGGCTATTGCCAGATGTGCTGGGTAACAAAGATTCTTTGATAGAAGATTCTTTTTATGATGGTCTTTTAGATTATCCGCATTATACAAAACCTGCGGTATTACCTAATGGTAAATCAGCACCAGAAGTTTTGTTATCGGGCAACCATAAAAATATAGCAAAATGGAGGCGTAAACAAAAGTTAATAAGAACTTATGAACGTCGTAAAGATTTAATGAAGTGCCTATGCCTATCACCAGAAGATAAGCAATTATTGGAAGATAATAATAAAGATAAGGTAAGCACAAAAGGAGCAAAAAAATGAAAAACAAATTTGTAGAATTAGTAGAAAAAGAGCAGTATAGAACAGATCTTCCAGAATTTAATCCTGGTGACTCTATCACTGTAAATCTTTGGATTAGAGAAGGCGATAAGCAAAGAGTACAGGCTTTTAAAGGTTTTGTATTAAGAAAAAGAAATCGTGGTCTTCATTCTGCATTTACTGTAAGAAAGATGTCTTCAGGTATGGGTGTTGAAAGAACATTCCAAACTCATTCTCCATTGATCGATAGCATCACTGTAGAGAAAAGAGCTGATGTGCGTAGAGCTAAGCTTTACTACATGCGTGGTCTTACTGGTAAGGCTGCTAGAATTAAAGAAAAAGTATAATTCTAGGATCTTAGAGAGTGTCTGCTCATATAGATACTTTTCTAGACAATCTTTGGCTTGAGCACGGTCTTAGTCAAAACACTATCTCATCTTATCGAACTGATCTTAAATTTTTACAAAAATATTACACCAAGTTAGAAGTATCTAATCTTGGATTTGATCAGTTGTATGCGTTTATATCTTATCGTTCTCGTAAAGGTTATAGTGCTCGCTCTAATGCTCGTATGATATCAACAATGAGAAAATTCTATGGATGGCTACTTGCTTCTAAAGAGATTTCTCAAGATCCAACTATTAAACTTACATTGCCAAAACTTGCGAAAAGTTTACCAAAAGATATGACAGAAGATGATATAGAAAAGCTTCTTCAAGCTCCTGACTTGACTGTAGATGTGGGTATTAGAGATAAAGCAATGCTAGAACTGATGTACGCAACAGGTCTACGGGTTAGTGAGTTGGTAGGTCTTAATCTTGATGATATGGATACTAATATAGGTGTGATTCAAGTTATAGGCAAAGGCTCAAAAGAGCGCATAGTACCTATTGGTGAATATGCACATGAGTATTTAGATAAATATTTAGTTGAAGTTCGCCCAAATCTTGTAACTGGATTTAAAGAGCAAGCAGTATTTATAAGTAAACACTTTAAGAGGATTACACGACAATCTTTTTGGCATCGGATAAAAAATTATGCTTTATCTGCTGGAATAAGTACAGATATATCGCCACATACACTTCGTCATGCTTTCGCTACACATCTTTTAAATCATGGTGCAGATTTGCGTTCTGTGCAAATGTTGTTGGGGCATAGTAGTGTATCTACAACGACAATCTATACACATATCTCACAAAATAGGCTCCAAAAGATTTATCAAAAGCATCATCCACGAGGCTAATAAGAAAATATGAATATGGGTAAGTTTTATGCTTTTTCTAAGAGGATAGTTAAATTAAAGGCAGGAAAAAGGTTCTATTTGCTACATAGGTATTCTCGAAGAAAGTTATCAAGTCCTTTGCTTTCATTAGTATCAATAATATTTTCTTGTGTAGCGTTTATACTTGGGTTAATTATGTTATTTATGCCAGGACCTGGATTATTTTTTATCTGTTTATCTCTCCTACCATTTATAGCAATAAGTAATCGCTTTGCTAAGCTGCTAGATAAAGTAGAAATTGCTTTTAGGAAAAAGTTTGAAAAATATAAAGTAGATAAGAAAAAGCGTAGTAAATAATCTTTTCTAGGAATTTTATGTCTGAAAAGTTTAAACTAATGCATCAGAAAATTATTGTTGATATAATACCTATGAATTTCACATATCTTTTCTTATAAAAAATTGGAGTAAAAATGAATATCCTAAGTGTAGATTACTATGCAGAAAATGCAGCTAAAGATTTTACAACATCATTAAAAGAAACGGGTTTTGCTGTTTTAAAAACGCATCCAATTGACTGGAATCTTATTCAAACTGTTTACAAAGAATGGCAGGATTTTCTAAAGTCTGGTGAAGCTGATAAATATCTTTTTGATAAAGAGAATCAAGATGGATATTTTCCTAAAGATGTATCGGAAGTTGCTAAGGGTGAAAAGGTTAAAGATATTAAACACTTTTACCATTTGTACTTTCCTAATGGTAGATACCCTAATGAAGTTAGTAATGCCGCTAGAGAAATGTATCAAGCAATGATAGCACTTGGTGAAACGCTACTTGAGTGGATTGATAAGCATATGAATCCAGAGGTTGCTAGTAAACTATCACAAAGGCTTAAAGATACTTTATCTCCAGAAAATACACTGTTAAGAATACTTCATTATCCTGCTCTAGAAGGTGATGAGGAAGTTGGTGCTGTAAGAGCTGCAGCACATGAGGATATAAACCTTATCACGCTGTTACCTATAGCATCTTCACCAGGTTTGCAGGTTTTATCTCCAGTAACAGATCAATGGTATGATGTGCCATGCGATAGTGAGTCTATAATTGTAAATATCGGTGATATGCTACAGGAAATGACTAATGGTGAATATATAGCGACTAAGCATAGGGTTGTTAAGCCAGAGAGCGAAACAAAAAATATTGATAGAGTATCTACACCATGTTTTATTCATGCAAAGTCTGAAACTTATTTGTCAGAAAAATACTCAACTGCAGAATTATTTTTAAATGAAAGACTTAAAGAGTTGGGGTTAAAATAAAAAGATATGACTAAGCTTGAAGTTATTGATTATTATGAGGGTGGTGCTCATGAACAAGAGATATCTTGTATCCTAGAACAAGCTCGGGATATTGTGAATTCTGTGGATATATTAGAGAAAACTGCTTTAGTTTTAGATATTGATGAGACATCTTTGAATCATTATAAGGCTTTAAAAGAATATGATTTCCCTCAAGGTGATAATCATAAAGTTTGGAATGAATGTATATTTGCAGATACGGGTACGCCAATTCAAGCTACTTTAGATTTCTATAAATTTTGTTTAGACAAAGGGCTGAAAGTTTTTTTTGTAAGTGCGAGGGTTGCTGATAGTATTGATGTTACTAAATTAGCTCTAAAAGATGCAGGCTATACCCAGTTTGAAGATGTGTTTGTGTTTCCAAAAGAAATTACTAATTACAACCCTGATCAGTTTACAAATTTCAAATCAGAACGACGAGCTTATATTGAATCTTTGGGGTTTAAGATATTGATATCTGTAGGTGATCAGCCTTCAGACTTAATAGGTGGATTTACAAAATACACTTGCGAATTGACAAATTATCTTTATGGTAATAAGTCGGTTTTTGTTGATTGCTGACTATTCAGTTTTAGTTCTTTAATGAAAAGCTTGACCTTTGATGGTACATATCTTTTACTTGGGTACAATGCATAAACACTTCTTTTCTCAATACTATAATCATTTAAGATGTGAATTAAACTTCCTTGCTTAAGTTCTTCCTCAACAGCAAATTTAGGCATCATTGCTATTCCTTGATCTAAAAGTAGAGCTTTTTTAATTGCTTGTATACTGTCAATAGATAGTTTACTATTCACTTTGATTGATTCTACCTTATTATCTTTTTTAAATTCCCAAAAGTCTTGGTTGTGTAGATTGTTATCAACAATTAATGATTGATCCAAAAGATCTGCTGGTATTTTTATGATTTTATTGGTTTTTAAATATTTAGCTGATGCACAAGTAATCACATCGTTATCCATGAGTTTTACAGATATGAGGTTTAAGTCGCGATTCACAAAGTTCCCAGATCTAATTGCAACATCAAAACCTTCTGTAAACAAATCCATAACTTTATTGTTTAGGCATAAGTTGATGCTTATATCTGGATGTTTATCTCTAAAACTACATATGCTAGGCATTAAATACATTTCAGTAAGTGAGCTAGGTGCTAGTACATTTAATGTACCTGTTAGGTTTTCTTTATCTTCATAAATTGAATTATTGATATTCAAAATCTCATCAGCTAGCGGAACACAACGACTATAATACGTTTGCCCAACTGATGTTAGACTAATAGATCTTGTTGTTCTATTTAGTAGCTGAGAGTTTAAATGTTTTTCTAGGTTTGCAATGTAGCGACTGACTAGAACTTTTGACAAGTTTAATCTTTTTGCTGCGGCAGTAAAGCTTTTCTCTTCTACCACGGCTCTAAATGCTTTAATGCATGTTAGTATATCTATCATAATCATTATTGTTTCATAAATGTATACATTGTATCAACAATACGGGGCATTGTTTACATAAAAGTACATGTTAATATTTCTCATGTAAACAAACAAGAACATGAGGAAATATAAATGAGTGATAATTTGAGTAAAGTTAAAGAGTATTTTAAATATTGTGTTGATGGTAAGCAGACTAATCTAATACCAAAATATTTTCATGAAAATGTAGTGATACATCGCCCAGACTGTAGTGCACCTTTAATAGGTTTAGATATTTTTGAGAAATCATTAAGAGGATGTGTAACAGATCGTTATGAAACTATAAATACTACATTTCAAAAAGAAATTGTTTCTGGTAATGAAGTTGTTGTAGCATTAACTCATTTTGCAACAGGATCAAACACTTGGAAAGGCCATGAAGTTAGTGGGAAAGATGTTCAATGGACTAGTCTTACTTATTTTAAATTTGATAATGATGGATTTATTATAGAGGAAATAGTTGAAAGAAATGAGTTGGCAATGGCTGAACAATTAGGCATTTTAGTTATTTAGATATAGATATTTTCTATTTTATTTAAAAGGAGCGATTATTTTTGGAAACTTTAAGGAATTTGGTCCAAAAGATGAAAGCAGCTCTTAAAGTCATTAATAAACCGATTTTGATTTAAATATTAAGAAGTTACCTAAGAATATTAGTATGGCACAAATGATTAGTAGTATTATGCTAATGCTTTGATCAAATAGTATAAATGCAAAAAGTGGTCCCCATATAATATATGTAATGTTTAGTGACATTGCTAGAGTAACATCTGAAAATTTAAATGCTTGCATATACGCAAGGTCAGCAACATAGCCAATAATACCAACAGCTGCCATTAGTAGTAAGACATTAACGCTAACAGTAGGAATTATTATCAGGGTAAAGGGTAAGAAAATCACAATAGTCGATAACTTACGTAAGAATAAAAGGGTGTTTGGTGAGACGTCAGCATTTAAAACCATTTTATAAATTACACCTTCTAATCCCCAAAATATAGCTGCAAGTATTGCAAAGGTTAAGCCTAGAAGACCATTTGCATGATCAAAAAGACCATTGTAAGCTGTAAGTGTAATACCAACTACAACGATTAAAAACCCAGTGATTTTAAGTGAGCTGAGACTTTCTTTGAGGAAAATCCTAGCCCCAATCATTCCAACTGCTGGGTAACAAGATGAGATAATTATTGCCGTTCCTGTTGAGATGTCTCTAGTTGAAAGCATATACATCGTCATGGCTAAGCCACCTAAGAGGGGAATACAGCAGATGCTTATAAACTGCCATAGTTTTAGGTCTTTAGCTTTTTTTACTGATGATTTTGATACTACGCTAACAGTGGCAGCTACGCCTAAGTCATGAATTGATGTGAGCCACATTGATACTAAAAAAGTCATGGCTAGAAGTGTATGGATTTGTCCGGCTAGTGTATAGTCTAATCCCCAAAATACTCCTGACATTGTCCCAAATATGAAAGCTCGCTTTTTACATTGCATATATCTTTAACTGATTGTAGTAAATAATTTTAATTAGTAACGATAGAGCATATAATAGTAGTTTACAAGCTTATATAACAATAAATATATATAGGTGGATATAATATTGATTTTTATATTTAGATTAATGATAATCAAAGGTTGGTTATAGTGATAATAATAATGTTTATTAAGGGTTAAAGATGAAGACTTATAAAAGTTTCATAAATGGTAAATTTATTGATAATAAATCAGGAAACACGTTTGATGTAGTAAATCCTGCTACTGGTGACGTGATTTACAAGATGCAAGAAGCTGATGATTTTGTAATTGATTTGGCAATAAAGTCATCTCAAGAAGCATTTAAAAAATGGTCATCCTTACCCCAGATAGAAAGAACAAGGCTGCTACAAAAAGTGGCAAATCATTTGCGTAAAAAAAATGATGAATTAGCAAAAGTTGAGGTTTTAGATACAGGTAAGCCTTTACAAGAAGCTATAGAAGTAGATATTCAAACAGGTGCAGATGCTATTGAGTACTTTGCTAACCTTGCTCATAGTACTACAGGTACTCAACAACAAGTAGGAGATGATTTTTTCTATACTCGTCGTGAACCATTAGGCATAGCTTTAGGTATAGGGGCATGGAATTATCCACTACAGATTGCTTGTTGGAAAGCGGCACCTGCATTAGCTAGTGGTAATGTGATGATATTTAAGCCATCAGAAGAGACTCCGTTAGGAGCTATAAAGCTTGCAGAAGTTTTCATCGAAGCGGGTATGCCTGCAGGTGTATTTAATGTAGTACAAGGTGCAGCTGAGGTTGGTAAGGCTTTAGTAAATGTTCCAGAGATAGAAAAGGTTTCATTCACAGGTGAGGTTGGTACTGGTAAAAAAGTGATGTCAGCGGCAGCAGCAAGCTTAAAAGAAGTGACAATGGAGCTAGGTGGTAAGTCACCATTGATAGTTTTTGATGATGCAAATATCGATGAAGCTGTAACAGCTGCTATGCTTGGGAATTTCTACACACAAGGTGAGGTTTGTACAAACTGTACGCGAGTATTTGTCCATGAGAATGCTTATGAGCAGTTTATCGAAAAGTTAGTTAAACGCACAAAAGAGAATATCATTGCTGGTGATACTCTTGATATGAATACAAATTTTGGTGCATTGATTAGTAAAAAGCACATGGAGCTAGTACTTGGCTATATCGAAACAGGTAAAAAAGAAGGTGCTAAACTTCTAACTGGTGGTCAAAGAATAAGTTCATTAAACGGTTACTTTGTAGAGCCGACTATATTTGCTGATTGTACGGATGATATGACTATCGTTAAAGAAGAGATATTTGGTCCTGTGATGAGTATCTTAAAATTTAGTAGTGAAGATGAGGTTATTTCTCGTGCAAATGACACTAAGCTAGGCCTTGCTGCAGGGGTCTTTACAAATGATATTCGCAAAGCTCATAGAGTAATTCATCAGATAGAAGCAGGAATCTGCTGGATAAATGCGTATGGAGCTTCGCCAAGCGAGATGCCTGTGGGTGGTTATAAGTTATCTGGTGTGGGTCGTGAGAATGGTATAGAAGCCTTAAATCATTATACTCAAACTAAATCTATATATGTGGGAATGGCGAAATTAGAAGGCCCATTTTAAATGTCAAAAAAATACGACTATATAATCGTAGGGGCAGGCTCAGCGGGTTGTGTACTAGCAAATAGACTTAGCGAAAATCCTGATGCAAGTGTGCTACTTATAGAAAGTGGTGGAAGTGATAAAAGTATATTTATAAAAATGCCGACAGCTCTTTCATACCCAATGAATACCGAAAAATACGCTTGGCAATTTCATACTGTGAAAGAGAGATATCTTGATAATCGTATAATGCATTGTCCGCGTGGTAAGGTTTTAGGTGGCTCATCATCTATCAATGGTATGGTTTTTGTTCGTGGGCATAAAAAAGATTTTGATGAATGGCAAGAGCATGGTGCAAATGGTTGGAATTATGGTAATTGCCTACCGTATTTTAAAAAAATGGAAAGTTACTATGCTGGTGGTAATGAGTACCGTGGTGCAACAGGACCGATAACTGTCACTAATGGTAACAATATGACTAATCCACTGTACACAGCGTTTATAGATGCTGGTGTGCAAGCCGGCTACCCTAAAGTTGATGATTATAACGCTAAAGAACAATACGGCTTTAGTCCGATGCAAATGACTGTTAAAAATGGTGTCAGATGCTCTACAAGTCATGCTTATTTAGATCCTATAAAAAATCGAGAAAATTTAACTATACTTACTAAGGCAACCACTCAAAAAGTTATTTTTGAAGGTAAAAAAGCTATTGGAGTAGAGATAAATCGTAAAGGTAATATCGAAGTAGTCAGAGCTCAAAAAGAAGTGATTTTAAGTGCAGGCTCAATCGGCTCACCTCATCTGTTGCAAGTATCTGGTATAGGCGATAAGAGAGAGTTAGTTGCTGCAGGAATTGAAGTTATTCACAACTTACCTGGTGTAGGTAAAAATTTACAAGACCATTTAGAGTTTTATTTTCAGTTTAAATGCAAAAAGCCAATTACGCTAAATGGCAAGATAGACTTATGGTCAAAGTTTAAAATTGGTGTAAATTGGATATTACGCAAAAAAGGTTTAGGTATTACAAATCATTTTGAAGCGTGTGCATTTATACCATCTAGTTTGAGTGATGAGAGTTGGCCTGATATTCAGTATCATTTCTTACCTGCGGCAATGCGATATGATGGTAAAGCTGCTTTTAAAGGACATGGTTTCCAAGTTCATGTGGGTCAAAATAAGCCTAAAAGCACAGGTTATATAAGAGCATTATCAGCAGATATAAACAATGCTCCAGAAATTAGATTTAATTACTTACAGCATCCTGATGATGTGATCGGTTTTAGAGATTGTGTGAAGCTTACGCGTAAAATCATCAATCAACAGGCATTTGATGAATATCGTGGTGATGAGATTCAGCCTGGTAGTAGTGTACAGTCTGAAGAAGAGATAGATGCTTTTGTACGAGCAAATGTCGAGAGTGCTTATCACCCATCTTGTACTTGTAAGATTGGTTTTGATGAGATGGCAGTAGTTGATGAAAATCTAAAGGTTCACGGTCTGGAAAATATTCGAGTGGTAGATTCTTCAGTATTTCCAACTATACCAAATGCCAATCTAAACGCTCCGACTATTATGGTTGCTGAGAGAGCTGTTGATATTATTATTCAATAAGTAATTTTAAAGGTTTTATTAGTTACCCTAATCCTTTGTTAAGCTTATTTAGTTATTCTAATTTCTCTTATAATAGTTTATATTTTAATTATGTTGTTCATTCAGTAAATCATTATAAATGTCCCAGAAACAAGTTAAGTTATCTAATATGATTGCCTATGGATCAGGCGATTTTTTTGGTGGAGGAGCATTTACCATACTTGGTTTATGGCTTATGTATTTTTATACTAATGTTGCCGGATTATCTCCTGCAGAGGCTGGAATGATTGTAGCTATTGGTCGTGGACTTGATGTGTTTGCTGACCCTATTATGGGGTATGTTTCTGATAACTGGCGTGGACCCATTGGTCGAAGAAGATTTTTCTTTGTGGTAGGAGCCCCTTTAGTATTGGTTTTTGCTTTACTTTGGTTGCCGGGCCTTAGCTTTTGGTATTATTTGTTTGGGTATATTGCATTTAATTTCATATTCACAATGATCCAAGTACCTTATGAAACACTTGCAGCTGAGATGAGTGATGACTATAAAATTCGTTCAAAAATGACTGGTATTAGGATGCTGTTCTCACAAAGCTCAAATATTGTGGCTGGATTTTTACCTGCAGCAATTATGTACTTTTTTGCTAGTGAGCAGACCTCTTTTGCTATTATGGGTATAATCTGTGCAATTTTGTTTATGCTTCCATGGTTCTTTGTATATAAATATACTTGGGAAAGAGATGTTGTGATTTCAAAGAAACTAGATACAACTCTTTTGGGTGAGTTTAAAAACATTTTTAAAAATATATTTTCAACTCTTAAAGTGCGAGCTTTTAGGCTTACTCTATTGATGTATATAGGAGCTTTTGTTGCTCTAGATGTGTTTGGTGCTAGTTTCGCGTATTACTTTACCTTTATTCTTCACTATAATATTAGTTCTGCTTCAATTATCTATACTTGCTTTTCAGTTATACAAGTTATCTCTGTACCTATATTTGCATTTTTATGTATAAGATTGGGTAGTGTGATGAGCTATAGATTAGCTGTTTGTTGTTTAATTTTTAGTATGTTAAGTTTTATAATTATACCTACTTTTAGTCCAGTAGTTGCTTTTGTTGCATTTGTGTTGATAGTTTTTGTTTTAGGATTTGCACGAGCTGGATGCTATTTTACTCCCTGGAATATCTATAATTTTATTGCAGATATAGATGAGGCTCTTACGACCCAAAGGCGTGAAGGTACTTTTGCTAGTACAATGACAGTTTCGCGTAAACTAGTCCAAGCTTTAGCTTTTGCTTTAGTTGGTTTTACTTTATCCATATTTGGTTTTGAAGCTGGTCAAACTGTACAGTCATCTACAGCATTATTGGGTGTGAATTTATGTTTTGTAGGAGGAACTATATTCTTTTGTGTGGTGGGAGCTATTGCAGCATCTAGGTTTAGACTAAATCAAACTAAGCATACTATTTTGGTGTTAGAGTTAGAAAGATTGAGAGCTGGCGGTAATCTTACTGAAGCACCTTTAGATGCAATTAAAGTTGTCGAAGAACTTACAGGCTGGGAGCATAAACAGACCTGGGGAAATAACTCAGTAGCTATAAATTAATCTTTAAATGGGGAGTGTCGATGCTAAATATTTGTACATTTAGGCTCAAGGAAGTTAGAGAAAACTCTGTAGAACTAGAGTTGGTTGAAAAAGCTATATTTGTTAAAGTTTTTGTTTTAGAGGAAAATATCTTTAGAGTATTATTTACTAAGTCAAATAAGCTAGAACTTGCGAAGACATGGTCAATTACAAGGGGTGATATACCATTTGAAGGTGTTGATAGACTAGATACTTCTAGTTTTAGTTGTCCGGATTTCAATGTTGATTTGGATGATGGGTTACTGACAATAGAAACTAATGAACTAAGAGCAGAAATAAAGCTACAAGGATTACATTTTACTTGGTATAAGAAGGATTTGAAAAACTGGGTTAAAATATCTGAAGATCTTAATACACAGGCTTATAACTTAGGTTTTTGGTCTGATAGAGGAGCTTATCATGCTATAAAGAAAGATCCTGATTGGAGGTTTTTTGGTTTAGGTGAGAAGGCTGGTGAGCTTAATCGTGATAAAAAACGCTACGAAATGAAGTCTATCGATCCAATGGGCTATGATGCAGAAAGTTCAGATCCCTTGTATAAACACATTCCTTTTTTTATAACTCACAATTCAAAACAAAAAACATCCTTTGGTCTTTTTTACGATAATTTAAGTGATAGTGCTTTTAATTTTGGCAAAGAAATAGATAATTATCATGGGCCATATATCAGTTATGAGGCAAAAGCTGGAGATCTAGATTATTATTTTATTGCTGGAGAAAAGATAGCAGAAGTAACAGAAACATTCAGCCGAATAACAGGTAAGACAATTCTTCCGCCATATTGGAGTTTGTATTATTCTGGTTCAACAATGACTTATACTGATTTACCTGATGCACAACATCAAATGTCAAATTTCATAGATGATTGTCAGCAGTATAATATCCAATGTGGATCATTTCAGCTAAGTTCTGGTTACACTTCGATTGGAGATAAGCGCTATGTTTTCAATTGGAATGATACAAAATTTCCAGATGTGTCAAAATTCACTAAACATTATAGTGATAATGGCATAAAGCTCTGTGCAAATATTAAACCATGTTTACTTCAAGATCACCCTAAATTGGGCGAGATTAAAAGCTTTAATGGTCTGATAAATAATGAGCAATACAAACAGCCTGAGCTTGTACAGTTTTGGGATGAGCTTGGGTATTATCTTGATTTTACGAATCCTAAAACTATTGATTGGTGGCAAGATAATGTTACAAAACAATTGTTAGAAAAAGGTATAGAGTCAACTTGGAACGATAATAATGAGTTTGAAGTCTATAACGGTGAAGCGAGCTGTAATGGTTTTGGTAATAAAATATCTATAAAGCATATTAAACCAGTTCAAGCTTTACTTATGACAAAAGCAAGCTATGAAGCACAATTGAAATTTACTCCTAATAAACGACCTTATCTTATAACCAGATCAGGCTGTGCAGGTTTGCAAAGATATGCACAAACATGGACAGGTGATAACCGCACTGAGTGGAAAACTCTTAAATATAACCTTGAGATGGCAAAAGGTCTATCACTATCTGGAATTTACAATTTTGGTCATGATATAGGTGGTTTTAGTGGGCCAGCTCCTGACTTGGAGTTGTTTGTTCGTTGGGTCCAACATGGTATTTTTTATCCTAGGTTTACTATACATTCTTGGAATGATGATGAATCTGTGAATACTCCATGGATGCATTTAAAGGGATTACCAATAATCCAAAAAGCCTTTAGTTTACGTAATGAAATAATACCTTATATTTATCAGTTATGTTACCAAGCTCATGCAAATGCTAAGCCAATTATTAAGCCAACTTTTTATGACTTTGAAGAAGATGAGAAAACTTTCGAAGCTAATCAAGATTTTATGGTTGGAGATTTGCTGATTGCAAACATTCTAGAAAAAGATGCAAAAATCAGAGAAGTTTATTTACCGAAAGATTCTCATTGGTATGATTATTATACTGGAGAGGTTTTTGCAGGTGGACAAACCATAAAAGTAGATGTAAGTCTTGAAAGTATCCTCGTGTTTGTCAGAGAAGGAGCCGTTATCTCTATTAATAAATTAACTGCCGGCTTTAATAACTTTGAAAAAGATATAGCATACAAAATTTATCCAAGTTTAAGTGAGAGCATAACAACGCATAACATCTATATAGATGATGGTAAAACTAATGAATATCTTGATGGAGAAAATGGTATTTTGCTAATTGAAGTTGCTAATAATGATGGTATGCTAGAAGTAGAATGGCACTATAAGGGTTGTGATAAATTTAAGGTGTTAGATTTAGAAACTATAAATATGAATAAGGATTTAAAATACAATGTTTGATGTGAGTAATCTAAAGAATTGTAGTCTACCAAGTTATGATAAGTCGCAATTAAAAGCCGGTATTTTACACATAGGAATAGGAGCTTTTCATCGAGCTCATCAAGTATGTTATATTGATAAGCTTTTAAATTTGGGTGATAAAGAGGCACTTAAGTGGGGTTATATAAGTGGGACTATCCGAACTAATCAAAAATTGATTAATGATTTAAAAGAGAATGATTGCCAATATATCCTTTCAGCTAATTCAGAGTCAGGTACGACTAATAGTGTTATTGGAGCTTTAAAAGATGTCTACTTCGCAGGTGAAGGCCACTCCGATGAACTTATAAAATATATAGCAACATCTGATATCAAAATTATTACATATACTGTTACAGAAAAAGGGTACTTTGTTGATTTATCAACTCAGAAACTAAACTTACTAGATGATGAAATAATTTATGATATCGAGAATTTTAACTCACCTAAGACGGCAATAGGGATAACAGTAGCGGGCTTGCATGCGAGAAAGCAGCAAAATGCTGGGGCAATCACACTTTTGAGTTGTGATAACATGCCAAATAATGGAGCAATTTTAAAGCAAGCAATTTTAGATTTCGCATATAAAATAGATAAAGAGCTTGCTACATGGATAGAAAAAAATTGTACTTTTCCTAGTTCAATGGTAGATAGAATCGTTCCTGCAGTTACTGATGAAACTCTTGAAAACATCGAAAAACTTGTAGGTATGAGAGATAAGTCTGCAATATCTACTGAAGAGTTTAGTCAGTGGGTGATAGAAGATGACTTTGCAAATGGTAGACCTAGTCTTGAAAAAGTAGGCGTCGAATTTGTGAAGGATATTGAGCCTTTTGAAAAGTTAAAGCTTACCATGCTAAACGGTAGCCATAGTTTGATTGCCTATTTAGGTGCTTATGCTGGGTTAAAGACAGTTGATGATGTAATAACAAACAAAGGATTTTATAACTTTATAAAAAAATATATGCTTGAAATAGCAGCACCATTAGTTGATGGTTTACCTAAAGAAGTCTCTACAACTGATTATGCGGATAAGCTTTTACATAGATTTGCAAATCCACATCTAAAACATAGGACTGAACAAATAGCGATGGATGGATCTAAAAAAGTTCCACAAAGGTGGTTGGGTTCGCTGGAGTATCTTTTAGATAATAATCGTAATTATGATATCTTAGCTATAGGGTTGGCAGGTTGGATTTTATTCTGTGGTGGTCGTGATGAAAATGATAATTTACTACAAGTAAGTGACCCGTTACAAGAAAAATATCAAGGAATATATGCTCAAAATAGCTCAACTAAAGACATTGTAAAAGGCTTTTTAGCTATTGACAGTATCTTTACTGAAAAACTTATTAAAGATAGCAATCTTGTAGATAAAGTAGAATTTTTTATAATAGAAATAAAAAATAATGGTGTTATAAAAACTCTTTCAAAAGTAGGAGAATAGAATGATAGAGTCATGGAGATGGTTTGGACCAAATGATCCTGTATGTATAGAAGATATTATGCAAACTGGCGTTACAGATATTGTTACAGCTTTACACCATATTCCAAATGGTGAAGTTTGGCCAATTGAAGATATAAAAAAACGACAGCATGAAGTTGAGAACTCTTCTAAGTTAGGTAAGACAAATCTGACTTGGTCAGTTGTTGAAAGTGTACCGATTCATGAGGATATAAAAAAAGGTAAATCAAGCCGAGATAAGCTAATTGAGAACTATTGTCAAAGTATAAGAAATCTTGCTCAATGTGGTATTAAACTGGTTATTTATAATTTTATGCCAGTGCTTGATTGGACACGTACAGATCTTGGTAAGCAGACAGCAACAGGTGCAAAAACACTTTCTTTTGATGAGGTAGCATTTGCAGCATTTGATATTCACATCCTTAAGAGAGCTGGGGCAAAAAATGCTTATAAGACTAGTGTAGTATCTCAAGCAAAAGAGTATTTTGATAACATGAGTCAAAAGCAGATTGATGGTTTGACAGCTAATATAATCGCGGGTTTACCTGGAGCAGAAGAGAGTTTTTCATTAGAGCAATTTCAAGCAGCTTTAGATGAGTATGAAAATGTCACAAAAGAAGTTTTACGTGAGAATTTGGTTTATTTCTTAGAGAAAGTAATACCCGTAGCTGAAGAAGTTGGAGCTAAATTAGCTATTCACCCAGATGATCCTCCATTTGAATTATTCGGTTTACCAAGAATTATCAGTACTATAGAAGACTATGATTGGTTGTTTGAAAACATGCCATCTATGGCAAATGGAATTACATTTTGTGCAGGGTCTCTAGGTTCAAGATGGGATAATAACCTACCACTTATGGCAAAGAAAATTGGTAAAAGAATATATTTCACTCATTTAAGAAATGTTGCTTTAGATCCAGATAACCGTAGCTTCTATGAAGCAGAGCACCTTTGTGGTAATACAGATATGTATGCACTTATCAAAGAAATTTTAAAGGTTGAGCAAACAGGACAAGATGTATATATGCGACCTGATCATGGTCAACAAATGCTTAGTGATTTAGATAAAAAAACTAATCCAGGTTATTCATGCATAGGTAGGATGAAAGGTCTAGCAGAAGTGCGTGGAGTAGCTTATGCTGTGAAAAGAGAATTAAAAAATGCATAGTAAACTTTTAGCTATAGGAGAATGTATGCTTGAGCTTAGTGGTAATATGCAACTAGGTTCACAAACAAAGCTAAATTTTGGTGGAGATGTTTTAAATACAGCAGTTTATTATGCAAGGCTTGGTGGTAGCGTATCATTTTTAACGGCAATGGGGCAAGATGATTTTTCTAATCAAGTAATAAAAGCTTGGGATGATGAAAATATTGATACTAAAACAGTACTACAGCTACAAAATAGAGTTCCTGGATTATATGCTATTCAAACTGATGAGAAAGGTGAAAGAAGTTTTCATTACTGGCGTGAAGAAGCTCCGATTAAAGATTTGTTTAACTACTTAGATAAAAATATTTTAGTAGCTCTTACAAATCAATATAAATATATTTATTTCTCTGGGATATCTATATCACGATGGGATGTAAAGCAACTTGAAGTCTTTAGTAATTGGCTTAAGCAATTTAGGGAAAACTCACAAGATAAAGAAATTATCTTTGATTTAAATTATCGTCCTAGATGTTGGGGTGATACTCAACAAGCTAAAGAATACTTAGCTAAAATATTACCATTTGTAACTACAGTTATTACAACTTTTGATGATGAACAGTTACTTTTTGATGATATTGACTATACTCAAACTCTAGAGAGATATATCAAGCACAATGTAGGTACTATTATAATAAAACATGGTAGTAATCCGACTATTGTTTTAAATGATAATGATGTCACAAAACTTACACCATTAAATATCTCAAACCCAACAGATACAACAGCTGCAGGCGATAGCTTTAATGCAGCATTTTTAGCATCTATTGAAAATGGTATGAGTATGCTAGAGTCAATTAAATTTGCTCAAGAATTTGCTGCAGAAATTATTCAGCATCGAGGAGCCATTATAGATAAACAATATACTATAAAATATACCCAGAAGTTACAGGAGCTATCAAAATGCATTTAGAAAAAATTTTAGAAGATAATCAACTAATCCCCGTAGTTTCAGCAGATACAATAGAGGAAGCTAATTTAGTTTTAGAAAAGTTGCGAGCTAAAAAGATAAAAATAGTCGAATTCACATTACGAACTCCAAATGCTTTTGATGTGATAGAGCAAATTAAAAAAGAAAATAGAGATTTTGTAATAGGAATTGGAACTATTGTGACTATAGAGCAGTTTCGTAAGGCAAGATTTTTAGAAGTTGATTTTTATGTATCTCCAGGGTCAAATGTCGAGCTTTTAGAGTTTGCAAGAGAGCATAATCTTGACTACCTTCCTGGAGCAGTTACACCATTTGAAATTATGACAGCAATACAGTACCGCTTTAAGATAATTAAATTTTTCCCAGCCGAGGCTATGGGAGGTGTTAAGTTGCTTAAAAACTATAGCAGTGTATTTTCTGATATCAAATTTTGTGCTACAGGAGGTATTACTGCTTCTAACCAACAAGAATATTTAGATCAAAAGAATATTATAGCAATCGGAAGTTCATCACTAATCTAAAGGGAGTGAGTAATGTTAGATGAAAATGTTTTAATGCCTACAGATAAGCAAACAAGAGGTTTAGCTTTAGAAATATATAATCATATTAAAGAGTTGCCAATCATTAGCCCACATGGACATACAGATCCAGCGTGGTTTGATGAAAATAAGCCTTTTGAAAATCCTGTAGAGCTTTTGATTAAGCCTGATCATTATATTTTTAGAATGTTTTATTCTCAAGGGTTACGACTAGAGGATTTCGGTATAGATCGCAAAGATGGTAAGCAAGTAGAAACTGATCCAAGAAAAATATGGCAAAAAGTCGCAGAAAACTGGTATTTGTTTCGAGGTACTCAAGTTGGCTTATGGTTTGATGCCCAACTAAAAGATGTATTTGGTTTTGATAAATCATTTACTCCAGTAACAGCTGATGAGTTATATGATCACATAGATAATTGTTTAAAACAGAAAGAATTTTTGCCTAGAGAGATCTGTAAAAAATTTAATATAAAAGCAATTGCTACAACAGATGATGTTGGTGATGATTTACAGCATCATAAAAATATCGCAAAATCTAATTTTGATTGTAAAATTGTACCAACATTTAGACCTGATAGTGTTACTAATCCTGAGCTACACCCAGTTCATAAGAACATAAAAAAACTAGCAAAAAAACTAAATACTAAGATAGATACTTATAGTGATTTTCTAAAAATATTAGCAGAACGAAGAGAGTTCTTTAAAGCAAATGGTGCAACAGCTTCAGATCATGGAGTAACTGTGCCAGAGACTTATGATCTTAATAAATCGGAATGTAAAGATTTGTTTAAGAAAATAATTTCAAATACAGCTACTGATACTGAGAAAAGAATTTTTAGTGGTCAAATGCTTACTGAAATGGCAAAAATGGCAACAAATGATGGTCTTGTAATGCAAATTCATGCAGGTGTGTTTAGGAACCATAATCAGTCAATACAGCGTAAGTTTGGTAATGATAAAGGATGTGATATTCCTGTGAAATGTGACTATGTAAATGGTTTACATCCACTTCTTACAAAAGTAGGTAATAATCGCAATTTTAAAGTGGTTTTATTTACAATGGATGAAACTGTGTATACCCGTGAGTTAGCACCACTTGCAGGGCATTATCCTAGTGTGTTTCTAGGTCCACCATGGTGGTTTAATGACTCTCCTGAAGGTATGAAAAGATTTCGTTATGCTGTGACAGAGGTTGCAGGTTTTTATAACTGCTCTGGATTTATTGATGATACTAGGGCATTACTTTCTATACCAGTAAGGCATGACATAGCTCGTCGTGTAGATGCTACTTATTTAGCTGAGATGGTTTTAGCAGGTAGATTATCAAAAACAGATGCATTTGAAGTAGCTTATGATTTGACTTATACACAAAATATTAAGGTTTTTAATTTTGATAGATTGGTGGAGACAAAAAATGCAAACTAAAAAGTCTACTAAACTATATGTTTTGGTGATTGTAGCTGTTGCTGCAATTGGAGGATTATTGTTTGGTTTTGATACATCTATCATAGCTGGTGCAACACCGTTTATCCAAAAAGAGTTTACGGCACAAAACTGGCAGATTGAAATGGTTGTGAGTTTCTGTGTGTTAGGAGCGTTCTTTGGTGCTATTTTAAGCGGATTTTTTACAGATAGATTCGGTAGAAAGCGTGTAATGATAGCTACAAGTCTGCTTTTTATTGTTGGTACCTTAGTTGCAGCATTTGCACCAAATATAGAAATACTAGCATTTGGTAGGTTTTTACTTGGATCTGCAATTGGTGTAGCATCTTATGCTGTACCGTTATTTATAGCAGAAGTAGCTCCAGCGAGTAAAAGAGGTTCTTTAGTGTTGTGGAATGGTGCATTCCTTACTGGGGGGCAGGTTATAGCATTTGGAGTTAACTATTCACTTACAGCAAGTGGTGATTGGCGAATGATGATTGCTACAGGTCTTGTGCCTGCTGTAATGTTATTTGTAGGTATGTGTTTTATGCCTTATTCACCTAAATGGTTATTTTCTAAAGGTAGGAAAGTAGAGGCTCGTGAGACATTAACAAAGATTCGTGAAACAGAGCAAGATGTATCAGAAGAGTTAAATGCTATTCAAGATAACTTGGAGAAATCAACTAAAGCAAAATTTTCTGCTATTTTTAATAAAAAAGTACGACCTGTACTTTATATTGGTTTAGCTTTGGGTATATTTCAGCAGTTTTTTGGTATTAATACAGTTATGTACTATGGCCCTCATATTATGTCTAGTATTGGTTTTGAGGGTGATGAGACGAACATGCTTATGACTTTATCTCTAGGACTTGTAAATTTTGTGGCAACTATTGTAACTATTATGTTTATAGATAAGCTTGGTAGAAGAAGGTTCTTATTAATTGGTTCAGCAATGGCTGCTATAAGCTTATTTTCTATGATTTATCTACTAAAAGATACTTCAAATGGTTCTACAGCAGTTTTAGCTTTGATTTGTCTGTTAGTTTATATTATTGGTTACTGCGTAAGTGTGGGTTCATTATTCTGGTTGATAATTTCAGAGATATTCCCATTAAATGTTCGCGGATCTGCTATGAGTTTTGTAGCATCTATTCAGTGGTTAGCAAATTTTGTAGTAGCAGCAACTTTCTTAAGTATATTGACAACCCTAGGTGTTTCATTCACATTTGGAATATATGCATGTGTAGCCACACTAGCTTTTGTTATTACATACTTTTTTGTGCCAGAAACAAAGGGTGTACATCTTGAAACTATTGAAAATAACCTCAATAGAGGTGTATCAACTAGGCACCTGGGTGTAGAAGATTATCAAATTGTGAAAAGTATTTAAAGGAGTAAAATTATGTCTCAATCAGCAGAAAATTCATTTGGAGAATTTCGTAACTATACAGATAGTAAGTTTCAAGACAGAGTCGAAAGAACTTATAGAGAAATGCATATAAATCAGTCTTTAGAGTATGTGAAAAGTATGAAAGAAAAGTACTTTAAGCTAGAGCTTGGTAATATGGATGTCTATGATGTTTTTAAGCTTTTAGAAGATGTACATGATGAGAGTGATCCAGATAATGACTTACCTCAGATAGAGCATGCTTACCAAACTGCAGAAGCTTGCCAGAATAAATTTCTAAAAAGTGATACAGAGATTAGAGATAATGCGATGATTAGAACTTTATTTAGAGAACATGAATGGCAAAGTATTCCAACAGAGTGGCAGAAGTTTTATACAGAGAAAGAAACTCTGGCTAATCTATACTCGCATATAAAAGATTGGTCATGGTTGCCATTAGTGGGCTTTATTCATGATTTAGGTAAGATTATGACTTTGCCTCAATATGGTGAATTACCTCAATGGTCTACAGTAGGAGATACATACCCAGTTGCTTGTCCATTTGCAGAAGCAAATGTCTTTTATGATAGCAGTTTTTATAAAGAAGCTAGTGACTATATTGCTTATAACAGTTCTACAGCTACTCACCACGGCTTATATAAAAAAAACTGTGGCTTTGATGATGTACAAATGAGTTTTGGGCATGATGAATATGTTTATAAAGTTTTTGAGCAAGGTAGTGATATTCCTTATGAGGGGTTGTATTTGCTTAGGTATCATTCTTTTTATCCATGGCACACACCGCAAAATGGTGGTTTAGCTTATCAAGAGTTAGCTGGCGAAAAAGATTGGTTGTTATTGCCATTATTAAAGACTTTCCAAAAAGCGGATCTTTATTCAAAGCTTCCTGAACTTCCACCAAAAGAAGTTTTAGAGGCAAAGTATAAAGGCTTGTTAAATAAATGGGTGTCAAAGGAAAAAATTGATTGGTAATCTTTAATTAATATTTAAATGTCATTTTATAGTAAGTTTAATGACCTCTATAGTGACAATTATATGCGAATCAATCGAAAACTGCCCAGGGGAAAGTGGTGCTGTTGTTGGAGGAGGCAAGGAAGCCGCCATCGGTCACTATAATGAAGATAATTAATTTATAAATTATCTAATCGCATTAATATCAAACTTAGAGAAATTAGTTTACAATAGATTTTAGGTAGAAGAAATTTTTCTTTGATAATGATAGATAAAAATGGTTATAGAGCTAATGTTGCAATAATCCTAATCAATAAACAAAACAGGGTTTTTTGGGCTAAGCGTCGCAATAGAACTTCTTGGCAATTCCCTCAAGGAGGAGTATCAAAGGGTGAATCACCACTTCAATCAATGTATAGAGAATTACATGAGGAAATTGGTTTAAGGCCTCATGATGTTGAAGTTATTGGTTCTACACGTAATTGGATTAAGTACAACATTCCAGATAACTTGGTTAGAAATAAAGAACCTATATGTATAGGTCAGAAGCAAAAATGGTTTTTGTTACGCCTTAAAACAGTAGAAAGAAATATAGATCTAGAAGCTACTGATTCACCAGAGTTTGATAATTGGCGCTGGGTTAACTATTGGTACCCTATAAATCATGTTGTGAATTTTAAACAAGAAGTTTATAGAGAAGCATTAACTTATTTTAAAGATTTTTTATAAGATTAGTATTTGTATTAGTCAGCTAGTCTATGCTCAACAAAAGCTTTTGACCAAAGATAACAAAATGTACCAATATATGCAGATATTAAAATATCTGAAGCAAAATGATCAAGTATTAGTATTCTACTAACACCCACTATAGCTGCAATAATTATTGCAATCACAGTAATCCGTTTATTTTTGAAAAAATTAGCAATTGCTAAAAGTCCAGCAAATGTAAAAGTAGTATGCCCTGATGGCATAGAATTATAAACACTTTTAAAAGAGAAGAAATGAAAACCAAATTGTTGGTCGAAAAGCCAAAGTTCTGGTCGAGATCTTGCTAATAGTACTTTTAATGTTCCTGCTACAAAGAATGTCACAATTAGAGATAAGGATAATATATATAGGTTTTTAGACTGTTGTTTCTTTATATATTTGTATATACATGCAATTGTAGCTAGTACCGTGATAATAGCCCAGATTTTTGGTGAGAACAGGTTTGAGAAAAGAGAAGCAAAAGTATTTATACCTGTACCGAAGAGGTCGCTGCTGTATATAGTATCAGTGACTTTCTTGTCGAGAAAGTTATAGCACAAAGCTGTTAGTACTAGAGTTAAAACAGCATAAAAAATAGTTCTTTTAGCAAGCTTGCAATCTATACAGTTCATATTATTATTCAAATATATTTTGTTAGCTGTTAAAGTATATCTTAGCATAAAGAAATTTGAAATATTAATGTTTAAAGATGGTTGGTATCAAAAAGCAAAACATATTAAAAGTTGCAATCATAATTCAAGGCCTACAGAATCTGGTATTGATTTGGTAGTTATTCACTGTATCAGTTTGCCAGAAGGAGATTATGAAAATGATAATGTTGAACAGTTCTTTCAAAATAAGTTAGATATTTCTATAGATGATAGTTTAGAAAGTCTGGAGAATGTAAGAGTTTCAGCACATTTTTATATAAAAAGAAACGGTGAGGTAGTTCAGTTTGTTTCTGTTGATGATAGAGCTTGGCATGCTGGTGTAAGTGAGTATCAAGGTAGACAAGGATGTAATGATTTTTCAGTAGGAATTGAAATGCAGGGTACAGATAGGGATTCTTATCAGTCAGAGCAATATAAAAGTTTAAATAGACTTCTTTTAGATATTAAGAAAAACTATCCATCTATAAAAAACATTACAGGACATGAAAATATTGCTCCTGGAAGAAAGACAGACCCCGGTGTTGGATTTGATTGGAATATGGTTGATTTTTAGTTTATATCATATAGAAATAATCCTTAACCATTACAACTAAAGTGGTATAATCATCTAAGTTTTTCTAAAAAAGGTTTATTGTATATGCAAGTGCAAAAAGCTCTCGAAATAAATAATCTCAATAAGGTCTACAAAGGTGGTTTTAAAGCCGTTGATGACATTAGTTTCACAGTAAATAAAGGCGATTTCTTTGCTTTGCTTGGGCCTAATGGTGCTGGTAAATCTACTATTTTGGGGATGATATCTTCTCTTGTTAATAAAACTTCAGGTCAGATTAAGATCTTTGATCATAATATTGATAATGATTTCAATCAGGCTAGAAGACATTTAGGTGTTATGGCTCAAGAGATTAATCTTAATATATTTGATACACCTATGGATATATTAATAACTCAAGCAGGTTTTTTTGGAATACCTAAAAAAGAATCAAAACCTTATGCTGAGGAGTTGTTAAAAAAAGTTGACCTATACGATAAAAAAAACACACAGGTAAGGTTTTTATCTGGAGGAATGAAGAGAAGATTAATGGTTATAAGAGCACTTATACATAAGCCAAAACTTCTCATATTAGATGAGCCAACTGCAGGTGTAGATGTTGAGTTGAGAAACTCTCTTTGGGAGATGATTTCAGGTTTCCATAAAGATGGTTTAACAGTTATATTGACTACTCACTATTTAGAAGAAGCAGAGTCTATGTGTAATCGTATAGCCCTTATACATAAGGGTAAAGTTCATGTAAATACAGATATGAAATCATTTTTGAAATCATCAGATAAGCATACCTATATTTTTGATCTTAAAAATAATATTAAAGAGCAAATTATTTTAAATGCAGGGCTAGTTAAAGCAATTGATGAGAATACTCTAGAAATAGAGGTCGAAAGTGGTATTGTATTAAACGATATCTTTGCGGAACTGACTTCGAAGTATAATTTAGAAGTTTTAGATGTGCGTACTAAAGCAGCTAAACTTGAAAAGCTGTTTATAGATATAGCTAAAAATAAATAGGTGGAAAAATGAGTCTTAAAGATAATTGGATAATGTATACCACGATTTTTAATCGAGAAAGTAAAAGAATATTTAGAATATGGGCACAAACACTACTACCATCAGTTATAACTATAATACTGTATTTCTTAATATTTGGTAAAGTAGTTGGCTCAAGAATAGGTACGATGGAGGGGGGTATTACTTATATGCAGTATATCACTCCAGGTTTGATAATTATGGCGGTGATCCAAAACTCTTATGGTAATGTTGTAAGTTCATTTTTTGGATTGCGATTTAGTAAGGCTATTGAAGAGCTTTTAGTATCTCCAGTTAGTAACCATATAATTATTTTAGGATATATCTCTGGAGGTATATTTAGAGGCTTTATTGTTGGTATTTTAGTTAGTATCGCAGCTTTCTTTTTAGGAGGTTTCTCGACTATACATGACTTACCATTAGTATTGTTTGGTTTTGTGTTTTGTGGAGCGTTGTTTTCTTTAGGTGGTTTGATAAATGCTATATTTTCACAAAAGTTTGATGATACCACAATATTTCCAACATTTATTTTGACACCACTCATATACTTGGGTGGAGTTTTTTATGATATAAATAATCTAACAGGTTTTTGGCATTTCATATCATCATGTAACCCACTTTTTTATATAGTTGATTTTGTTAGGTTTGGTTTTATTGGAGTTTCAACAGTAAACCCTTATATAGCATTTGGAGCTATTATTACCTTTACACTAATGCTTTATTATCTTGCTTGGTATCTGTTAAGCAGAGGTATTCGCTTAAAGCCGTAATATAAACATAAACTCTAATTTTTAAAAAACTTAATTTATTTATATGCAAAACTCAGAAATTAATTCTAAAATGATAATGCTCGCAACTTTAGCTATGCTTTATGGAGTGCTATCAATTTGTGGGCAAGTTATGGCCTCTAAAACAGTTGTTATATTTGGCATAACTGCATCAGGTGGGGTGTTTTTTATGGCATCGACATTCCCATTAAACTCAGTGATTACACAAAGATATGGCTATAAAATTATGCGTAGCTTGATTCTTGTGACACTAGTTGCACTTGTGATTGTAGCAGCTCTTTTAAGTTTGCTCTCTAATATACAGGTTAACAGCTCTCTTACAGAAGCCTACAGAGAAGTATTTGGCATTACAGAGCTTAGAATAGCATTAGCTTCTTTTATGTCGTATTTGTTAAGTGAAAACACAACAAGCTTTTGTACAAGTCTTTTTAAAAAAACTAAGCTTAATCTAGCCGTTCAAATATTTTTTGCTGCGGTAATGGGAATACTTATAGATTCAATCATTTTTACACACTTAGCTTTCGTGGGAATGTTTCCATACGGTATAGTTCTAGAGCTAGTATTATCTTTAATAATTATCAAAACATTAGTAACTCTATTAGTTTCTATATTTTTTGGAATATTTATTAAGAAAGATATTTAGCTAAAAGGCCTTAAGTAATCAAAAAATGATTCATTCAAATTTATTTTTCACAAATGTTATAATAACAACTTTAGAGAATTAGTGTTTCTGTATAATATTTATTGCAGATAATTTTGTAAACACCTTATTTTAACTAGAGTTGATATGAAAAAAAATAATTATATAATAAAGCTGCTATTTTGTTTCTTGGTAATTTTTTGTTCATTTACATCAATTTATGCAAGTGACTTCTCTATACAACAATATATAAAACAAACAGCTGAAGTCATGAGAACCAGCTCAAAATTAGAGACCTATGTTCAAAATAGTTATGAACAAAAAAACTTATCTGATGAGAAGTTATCAGATTATAAGGTCAAACTCCTTGAACAGTATGATAAATTAACATTAATAGAAAATGCTCTTGAAACTAAAATTAAGCAGACAAAAGACAGTCTTAGAGAATATATCTCTTTAGATTCTGATAAAAATAAAGGCAGTTTTGAGCTAAGTGATAATTTCCTTTATAAAGTTGTTGCTGGAAATAAGCCATCAAAAGAAAACCACCATACAGAACAAAACTATAAGGATATTGATTTTGATTCGAACATAATCCAGAAAAGGTATCAGTATCTTGTTGAAAGCTATCTTGAAACAAAGCAAGCATTATCTTATGTTGGAGATGTTAAGAAGACCTTGAGTAAAGATCTTAAATTAATTTTAGATACTAGAATAAAGATTCGGAATAGAGATTTCTTTACGAAAGGAGCATTCCTTGGTCATTATAGTTCATGGGAAAAAGGGCTTAGTCAGATAGAGTATAAAATAAGCTTTATATCTCTTTTAAAATATTTATTTTCGATAGCGTTAGTTTTTGTTATTTATAAGGTTTGCTCTATAGCTTTTTATATCAGTCTTAAATTAGTTCGTTTAAAATTTAGTCGTTATCGAGTTATTATTAGTAGCTTAAGCTTTTTCTTGAGAGTTTTTTGGAATGTTTTAATTGCAACAGTTTTGGTACTGATTCTTGGGAAACTTTTTGAATATCATAGAATAGAAGAATTTTTTGCGGCGTATACAATATGTGTTTACTTTATTTTACAGAATAGTTTGGTTATTTTCTTAAGATTTTTGAAAGTTTCACCAGGAAATAAAGTGCAAATTTGGCTTAAAAGCTATGTATTTATATTAATGCTTTTAATCTTTCTGCAGGGAGTGAATTTCTTTTCGGCAGTTACTATAATTCAGCCTGTATTTGGACTTTATGGAAATATAGTTGTTACTTTTATTATTTCAATAATGCAATTATTTATAGCTTATATTATATATTTTCAGCTTGGAAAGCTCACGCATAGAAATAAAAAACTTAATATATTAAGAATGGCATTAATCATATTTTCATTGATTTATTGTGTGCTAACATTTATGGGGTTAAATAGCTTAGCAACGTTATTGATGGTTAATTTCTTACAAATATTTGTTGTAGCTATAATTTCTCATTCTATGTATAGTGTCATAGTAATACTTTTACATTATATTGCTTCAAAGACTCTTCATAATAAAGGGAGTCAAACCTCATTAATAAACCGTTTAAAAAATCAAGAAAAAGAAACTTTACCAGAATATTGGGTAAGGACTATAATCAAGATGATTTTTATAGTTATTGCGATAGTTATTTCTTTAGTAATACTAGGAATTCCATATCAAGAAATTAGAGATTTTTTCTATACAATATTTTTTACTGGTATTCGAGTTGGTGGAACGAATTATTTTGCTATTGCAGCATTGTTAAAGTCTTTATTGGTAATTCTTATAGGATTATCACTTTCAAAAGTAGTGGAACGAGTTTTTGCTAAAAATATTCTTCCGTATACAATGATGGGCAAAGGTACCCAAAAAGCAATTTCTACAGCTGTGTGGTATATGGGTTTATTTTTATCTATTATCTTTTTCATAGCATCAATGGGGATAAGTGGAACAGCATTAGCATTTATAGTTAGTGGCTTGTCTGTAGGTGTAGGTTTTGCTTTACAAGATCTTATGAAAAACTTTTTTGCTGGATTTATGATGTTAGTTGAGCGACCAATTAGAATAGGTGATTATGTTATGCTTGATGGTATATTAAATGAGGTAAAAAAAATACGCTTGAGATCAACAATAGTTCAAGATTTTAATCTAAATACTATCGTAGTGCCTAATAGTCAATTTATGAATAGCTCGATAAAGAATGAGACATATAATCCACTTTCTCGGATGAATCTCAAAATTAGTGTTAATTTGAATCAAGATGTAGAGCAGATATTTGAATTACTAATGTCTATTACTAAAACATACAAGGGTATAGTCAATTATCCAGAACCTTTTGTTATATTTGAAGGATATAGTGAGTATACATTAGATTTTACATTAAGAGCGTATTGCTTAAGAGTAGATAGGTTAGTTATTGAGAGTAATTTAAGACAAGCTATTGTGAAAGAGTTTGAAAGACTAGGTATTGAAATTCCAATCAATACGAGTAAAGTTATATTAGATAAATAATTTCTAAGTTTATTTGGTATTTTCTTTTGAATAAACTTTTCTAACAATATATAAAGGTCTTTGTTTTGTTTCTATGAAAATTCTACCAATATAGCTGCCAAGCATGCCAATACCTATCATTTGTAATCCACTGAAAAATAAGATAAATGTTATTAATGATGGGTAACCTGGTAAATCAGCACCAAAGAGAATGGTCTTTAATATAAACCATGATCCATAAACAAACCCACTTAGTGCAATAAGTACACCCAGGTAAGACCATATCTCAAGAGGAGTTTTACTAAAGCTTGTAATACCATCGATAGAGAATTTAAAAAGCTTCCAGTAGTTCCACTTTGTTTGGCCAGCAGCTCTTTCCTCACGAGCATGATATAAGGTTTTTTCTTTGAAACCTATCCAACTAAGCAGACCTTTATTGAAACGAACTTTTTCTTTGAGTTCTAAAAAGGCATTTATAGCAGCTCTATTAAGCAGTCTGTAATCACCAGCATTAGGCGTAAGTTTAGTATCGCTTATACTATTCATCAGCTTATAAAAAAGTCCGGCAGATTTTCTTTTGGTTTTAGTGTCAGAATCTCTATTTTCTCTAACAGCAGTAACAACTTCATAGCCTTCTTGCCAGTATTTAACCATATCAAGAATAAGTTCTGGAGGATCTTGTAAGTCAGCATCAATGGAAATAGCAGCATCACCATTACAGTTAGCAAATCCAGCATATAAAGCTGACTCTTTACCAAAATTTCTAGAGAGATCAACAATTTTAATTTGAGGGATTTGTTGCTGTTTTTCTAAAAGTAAATCAAGAGTATTATCAGTACTACCATCATTAACAAAAACAAGCTCGTAATTAACGGGTAGTTTTTCTAAAACTACATTTAAACGATCGAATAGGTAGTTAACACCTTCAGATTCATCTTTAACAGGGATTATTATGCTTACCATTTCATTTTTATTCATAGTATTTGTTATTTTACTTCTATATAAAAGATACTTTAGCTTTTTCATCATAAAAAATCCATAAAAGAATATTACTTTAGTAATTTATGATTTGTTATAATTATTATTAGGTGGGTTCTAAAAAAGTACAGATGTCGTTTGCATATAACAAAGTTGCTATTATAGGTAAGCACTATAATAAAGAAATAAGTGAATCAGTAGTTGCTGTATATAAGATTTTATACAAGTTTGGTATAGAGGCTTGTGTGGAGACTGTATCGGCAGGTGATTTAACTATAAAAAACCTAAAAACTAAAACATTACATGAAATTGCAGCAGATTGTGATCTTGCGATAATAGTCGGTGGTGATGGAAATTTTTTACAAGCATCAAGAGTTTTAGCTTTGTATAGTGATATCGATATAGTTGGTGTAAATAAGGGTAAACTAGGATTTTTAACAACAATAAGTCCCGATAGAAGAGTTCTTAAGAAGTCATTGCTATCTATATTAAATGGCGAAAGTGTTCAATCATCAATGTCTATGTTGAAATGTAAGGTAGATGATAAAACTCGTTATCCTCTTGAAAAATCAATAGCTCTTAATGAAATCGCAATAACATCATCTCGAGGTTTGATGTTTGGCTTAACAGTGTATATTAATGGTCAGTACGCTTTTGATCAACGTGGTGATGGGCTTATAATATCAACACCAACAGGTTCAACAGCTCATGCTATGTCAGCAGGAGGCCCAATTTTATGTCGAAATCATGATAGTATGGTTTTAGTTCCTATTTGTTCTCACTCTTTAAATAGTAGACCTTTAGTTATTTCTGATAGTAGTGTTATAGACATTTATATCACAGAATATAATAATCCTGAGCCGGTACTTAGTATAGATGGTCGACATGATACAATTCTTAATGCACATCAAAAAATAACAATTAGAAAAGCACAAAAGAGCGTAAAAATACTTCACTTAGAAGATTATAACTATTATGCGACACTTAGAGAAAAGTTGGGCTGGGGTAAGGTGTTATTTTAGAAGAAGTGTTCAACTAAGATTATTATTACAAATCCGGTTATAAATATTGCCGATACAAACTCAATTTTTTTAATATTCCTAAAAAATAATTGTCGTAATTTATTGTTACCAAAAAATATTGCTACAGTACAAAACCACATGAGTGTTGTAATTCCAATAGCTAGCCATATAGCTACTTTACCAAAACTAGGCAACTCTTCAACCAAGCTAAGCATTGAGCTAAAAAATACCATAACCTTAGGGTTAGCTAGATTTGTGAAAACTCCCTTAACATATAGTTGTATGTTTGTTGGTTTTTCAAAAGATTTTATATTTTTTATATGTTCACTTGCATTAGGATTTAGTTCAGGAGTAGATGTAAATATATCTTTGTATAAGTTAAAAGCAATATAAGCTAGATATGCTACACCGGCTAGTATCAGTATATTAAATAATTGAGGTTCTTTATATAGCAAAAACGAGCCACACCAATAGACTATTAGTGTGTTTATAAGTATTCCACTAGATACACCAAAGGCGGTAGTAAGTCCTTCTTTATAGCCAAATTTTACTGAATTACTTATCGTTATAAAAAAATCTGGCCCTGGTAAGATAAGACAACTTACTTGCAAAACAAGGATTGTTAGAAAGATTAGCACTGTTAGACTCTTATTTTTTGTCTAGTTGATATAGAATAGTAGTAATAAATAAGCCATAAATCTACAAAAATGTCAGAAAACGAACAAGAAAACTTGAGACAGATAAAAAGTTTCGTACAAAGAGCCGGTAGAGTTACCAAAAAACAACAACAAGCATTAGATAATTATGCAGATAAACATGCTATCAAATACTCTGAAAAAAAGTTAAATTTTGATGAGCTTTTTGGTAATACTAACCCTGTAATTTTAGAGATAGGTTTTGGAATGGGTGGCTCTCTTGTGCAGATGGCTTTAGAAAACCCTGATAAAAACTATTTTGGTATCGAAGTACATCAAGCAGGTGTTGGTAATATTTTGTATGAAATCGAACATCAAGATATTAATAATCTAAAAATTATGAGTTATGATGCTGTTGAAATATTAACCAAAATGATCGATGATGGAACTCTAAGTGGGGTTCAAATATATTTCCCTGACCCTTGGCATAAAAAGAAACATAATAAACGCCGACTTGTAAATCAGGATAACTTAGACCTTTTTGCTAAGAAGCTTAAAAAAGGTGGGGTACTTCATTATGCGAGTGACTGGCTGCCATATGCCGAAGATGTTCTTGATTTGTTAGAAAAAGATAAAAATTATCAAAACCTACATAATGGTTATGCACCTCGTCCAGAATGGCGACCGCTAACTAAGTTTGAGAAAAGAGGACAAAATTTAGATCATACAATTTCAGATATACTTTTTGAGAAAGTTAAGGTAAAAAATGAACATAGCTAGATATAAGAAAGGCTTTATAAATACAAGCGAATATAGCAGTAAGCTTCACTCGGGAAATATCTATTGTTTAGATTGTGGTAAAGCAAAAGTTAAAATAATTAGAAAGGCAAATCAAGGATCATTTTTTGAAGTTATTAAGGATGAAGATAATCTACACGACGATGCTTGCCCAAGAGTAGCTAAGCTAGTAGATGAAGCAAGAATTAAAGAGCTACTTAATAGTGACTCTAAAAAAGATATGAGCAAGATAAACTTTCTTGTAAATAAAAATCTTGAGAAGACTATAAATTTACTAACAAAGCTAGAGGTTGGAGGTGAGCTAAGAGGTGATGAAACTCTTGAGCTAATGCCACAAAAAAAACAACACTTAGCTAATAATAAAATCAAAGAATATGTTAAACAAGACATTGCAACAATAAATGCTCTTGAATTAACAGAAGAAAATGCAGCTAGCTTAAATGGTAAATATAGACTTATATATGGTATCTCCGGTATATCTAAATCCTTAATGGGAGATAGTGTAAAAATGCTTTTTAAGGTTAATCAAGATGCAAGGTTTTCTATATTTATAGCACCAAATCAAGTGCAATACTTGGATTTTGATAAAAGTAAAATCGCTAAGTTTGCAGTGTTTGGTAGAATTAAAAAAACTGGTAAGTTTACAAATATAGAGATTCGTTCCACAAGGGATATGGTTATAGTTGATTAGTTTTCCTTAACAATATACTTATTTAATCCTTCAAAAAAAATCACTATTTTCGCCTACATATCAAGATATACTCTTAGTATTATTAACTATAGGCACTATAGATAGGTGTTTAAGTCTAGCAAATAAACTTGAGTTAAATAAATCAGTATAGATTCTTGATTCCAAATAAAAATATAGAGAAGGTTTGAATAATGCTTTGAATAATAAAAAAGTGTCTATTTTGTATCCTTATGATACTGATAAGAGTAGTCTTATCAAAACATTGAAAAACAAAACTCTCAATACATAGATTGTAATTTGAAATGCGCCAACTGTTTAGTTTCTAATTAAACGCCTAGTTAGGAACTAACTAATCATGTTTTTTAACAGGTTAACATATCTTTCCAATTGCAATGCGACTTAAGGTGTTTTAGCTGTTTGTATTTAAGTTTTTCAAAGACATTGCTTTAATAAAAGTTATACCGTACAATTAAAGGTGTATTTAGAATGCATCTTTAAACAACAGGAGTAATTATGAAAAAAACACTTTATGAAAAATTGGGCGGACAAGTAGCAGTTGATGCAGCAGTTGATATTTTTTATCGCAAGGTTTTGGTTGATGAAAGAGTTAACTTCTTTTTTGATGATGTTGATATGGATAAACAGATTCCAAAGCAAAAAGCTTTTTTAACAATGGTTTTCGGTGGACCTAATAGCTACACAGGCAAAGACATGCGTCAAGGCCACAAGCATTTAGTAGCTCGTGGATTGAATGATACTCATGTTGATATTATTATAGAACATCTAGGCACTACCCTGAGTGAGCTTGGCGTAGGTGATGAAGATATCCAGCAAGTAGCTAATATAGCTAATAGTGTTAGGGATGATGTACTAGATAGGTAACTTAATTATGGTTTTTTATTATGAAGGTCAAGCCTACAAACTTCAAAATGATGAAACAGTATTAGATTGTTTATTAAGAAATAATGTTTCATACAATCATTCTTGTAAATCTGGCATATGCCAATCTTGTATTGCCAGAATTTCGACTGGCGATATCAATTCTTTATGGCAAAAAGGCTTAAAAGAAACACTTCAATCACAAGGTTATTTCTTACCATGTATTGCTAAGCTAGAATCTAGCATCACATTTAGTACTTCTGAAAATGATGTTATTGAAACTACAGCTACAATCAAAGAATTAGACTATCTAAATTACAATGTTATGAGCGTGAAGCTTATTGTCGGTGATTTTTCGGCTTGGATAGCTGGACAATACATTAATTTAATAAATAATGATGGAGATTCTAGGAGTTACTCTATTGCGAATATTCCTTACAGTGATAATTATATAGAGTTACATATAAAAATTATAGATAATGGCAAGATTGGCAATTGGCTAAAGAATGATGCTAAAGTTAACTCCACTGTAAAGTTAAGAGGCCCTAGTGGTGATTGTTTTTATTATAATCCAAAAAAAGAAAGCTATCCGTTACTATTAGCTGGCACAGGTACAGGGTTAGCCCCATTGATAGGTATTATAAAAGATGCAATCAAACAAAATCATCAAGGTAAAATGATAATAATGCATGGTGGTTGTAGTAACCAAGATCTTTACTATAATGATCAACTACAAGCTTTTGCTAAAGCTTATTCAAACATAGAATACTACTCTAGTGTGTTGGATGACAAAGATAGCAGGACTATAGATAAAATTTTTCTACAGCATGCCGCTAAATATAAAACAGCAAAAGCATATGTATGTGGGCCTGTAGAAATTACGAAGAAACTAAAAACCGCAGCATTTTTAGCAGGGATAGCTTCCAGCAATATCTATAGTGATGCCTTTATTTACTAAAACAAATAAATTAGATTACAGGAGTTAATATGAGCATTAAACATCGACCAGAAAAAAATAAGTGATAAGGTCGCTTATAGTTTAGTTAAATTCTTTAGGTTTTTTGCAGACACTTTTTTCAGAAAACGCTACGGCAATCATGCTATTTTTTTTTGGAAACTGTTGCATCTATACCAGGTATGATTGGAGCGGCTAATTTTCTCTTTAAATGCCTTAGAAAAATTAAAAATGATGAAGGTTGGATTAGAACGTTACTTGATGAAACTGAAAATGAACGCATGCATTTGATGACATTTATTCATATTGCCCAACCAAACTGGTTTGAGCGCTTTATTATATTTGTTGGTTAGCTAGAAGAAGCTGTTATTGTAGTAAAAGCAGATGAAGAAGAACATAGAGGTGTAAATCATGATTTAGCTGATAGAATAGATAGAAAGGAAAAAATCATATCTTAATCGGAGTAACTATAAATGCAATTAAACCGTCAAACTGACTATGCACTAAGAGTACTGATATTTCTTACCCTTAAGTCTCATGATGATTTAGTAAAGTTAGATGAAATCTCAAGAAAATTTAATATCGTAAGAAATCATTTAACTAAAATAATTGCAAAACTAGCTAAGCTCCAATACATCATCACTCAAAGAGGTAATGGTGGTGGAATAAAGATTCATCCTAATGCACTGGAATTAAATTTGTTCGAGATTATGAGTAAATTTGAATCATCATTCAAATCTATTGATTGTACTGGGATCAATTGCCCGATTGCAGGCATGTGTAAACTCGAAGCTATTTTAGCTGAAGCATCTGGTGCTTATACATCGGTATTACAAAAATATAAGCTAAAAGATGTATTGCCATCTAACAACAATGAACAGAGAATCATTTTTAAAAGTTTAGACTTAATTTGAAACAGAGATTAGTTATGAATATATCATCGCAACAAATTGAAATATTTATTAAACAATTTTATGTAAAAGTAAATGAAGATACTTTGCTTAGCCCTATATTTAATGATGTTGCTAAAGTTGACTGGTTAGAACATATTCCTAAATTAATCAAATTTTGGAACTCTGTTTTATTAAAGACTGGTGAATATAGTGGCAATGCTTACCAAAAACATGTTGTCTTAGCTAGTCATGCAGATATCCAAGAGATACATTTTAAGCGATGGTTAAACCTCTTTGAAGAGCAAGCAAAATTACATTTTGATGATGATGCAGCTAAAAATATTATTGCTAAAGCATCAAATATTGCCAGCTCACTCAAGCTTGGTGTGTTGAAGGAATATAATTTAAATTAATCACAAAGAGGAATAATTATGTCACAGTTAGTGAATTTTGCTAAAAATGCAGATTTTAGCCAAAATAAAGTCGTAATTAAAAAGTTGATTGAAACACCAATTACCAAAGAAATACAGATAAGTTTACCTAAAGCTCTTACCATGAAAGAGCATTCTGCTCCTCAACCAATAACAGTTATGCTAGTTGCGGGTGATCTTGATTTTTATGTAAATGATGAAAAAATTCACTTAGAAATTGGTGACTTGATTTATTTAGAAGCACATGTAAAACACAGTCTATATGCCATTGAAAACAGTATTGTTAGATTATCACTTGCTAAGGCTGACTCCATTGAACGTGTTGCAGAAATTATAAAATAAACTTATATATGACTTATAAATCTTAACTGTTCTAAAAGGTAGAGATTATGTACTATAATTAAAACTTTTCGTTATATATAGTAGGTCAAAGAAATATATCAATTAGTTATCTTCTTTATATTTAATAGTGTTTATTTTATAGGTATATGCTTGTTTTTTTGAAGGCTTACTGTCTATGGAAATCTTCGTGGTAGCTATGAATGGACTTGAACCATCGACCCCAGCATTATGAATGCTGTGCTCTAACCAGCTGAGCTACATAGCCACAAAGATGTAGAATATTATATTTAAAATATGGATATTGTCAATGATAATTGAGCACTGTTATGAAAAAATATCTCAAAGGGGTTTATTACTTGCCAAAAGGGATTAGTTTGTAGTACGATATAGCTAATTAATTTAACTAAAGCAAAAGCTTAAAACAAAAGTATAAAAATATGTCTGACGGTAGAAATAAATTAAACGACTTCTCTTTATTACAATCTTTATTGGGTGGTTCTTCTAAAATAGAAGAAAAAACTTCAAGAATGAAGCAGGCTAGAGATAAAAATATCTCAAGAAATAAAACTAGTAAAAATGTGAATAAAACAAATACTAGAGCTACAGATGATGAAACTTTTATTCGTATCCCTCAGTATGGCCATAGAATAAACAACAAGGTTATTAACGAGCTAGAAAATCCAACTAGTGTAGATAATGACGAGTTAGTGATCAAGGTTGATGTTGCAAAAGAGAGAGAGAAAGAAGAGGCAAGACTTTTTAAATGGTTATGTACTCGCTTTTCTAAATGTTTTGATCCTATCAATAAGAAGCCGTTAAAAGTTGGAATAAGTGAAGAAATTGAAATAATTTATCAAAATGAGCATTTTTCACCTTTAGATAAGATGGTTTTAAGAAATGTACTGCGTCGCTATGTTGGAGATACTCGTTATCATAAGGCTGTATTTGAATTAAAACAAAGGTTTAATCTACATGGTCAACCAGTTGAAGATTATGCTCCAGAGCATATTGAATACTCTAAGAGAAGGCTTGATGAAATCGCTGAAAAGGCTGAGTTTAGAGCTAAAGGTCTTAGTATGAAAGATTACTATGAACACAAAAAACAAAAGAACGAAGAAGAAGTCAAATCAGAAGATTAGTAATAATTTCTTTAAAAATTAATTTTTAACTATTGAAATAATAGTACTTAGGGGGTATATTTACTTACAACACAAGGATTTAAGTGTTTTAGGTGATATAAAAATGGGAAAAAAAATAGTTAAATTGAAAAAAATAGGCATTATATTTACATTAATTTCTTTGATAGTATTATTAATTGGTTGTATTAGTGAAGATGTTAAAAATAAGTATAAAGGTCTGACTTTAACAGATCATCAGTTTATAAGTTCTAAAGCTACAGCATATAAGACCTTAGGTTTTGACTATGATGCAGTCCCTTCAGGAATAAATAATATAGATAAAGCATCACCAACAGAATTTTTAGTTAAACTATATGTAGGTGATAACAAAGACTGTAAAGTGATTTATACGGCATCAGAAGATGGTAAAGAAGGTCAGGAGACTAACACTTCAAGTTTCAAAGCATATTTATCACCTAAAGATACACTTGTGAAAGTAATCTGTGTTGGTAAAGAGTCAAATATAGATTATAAAATAACAGCAATTGCTAAAGGTGTTACTTATTCTCGAATTGGCAATTTATCATATATGGCAGAAGCATCAGAATTCTAATTTTTTTAAAATCTTATACTCATCTTAGAATGCATTGATATCTTTCATGCTTTCTTTAATTATTTAGCACTTTTCAGCATTATATATTGATTCTAGAGAAGGTTATAAACACTTTTGTGGAAGAGTGAGTGTGACTGGTATGAATTATTTTCTCCAAAACTCAGGCATAAATAAAACTAGTATAGTAAATATTTCAAGTCTTCCAGCGATCATTGTTAAGTCACATATCCATAATGCTTTATCAGGTAAAGAGCTAAAGCTTGTGCCGATTTCACCTAGTCCTGGACCTACATTTGAAAGAGTAGTAGCGGCTGTTGAGAAAGCTGTTGTAACATCAAGCCCACAACCAAGTAAGGCAAGCCAAGCAGCACCAAAAATTATTATGTATACAGAGATATAGCCAGAAACTCTATTTAAAGCTTGCTCAGATATATGAATATCACCAAGTTTAGCAGTGAAAACACCTTGAGGGTGGATTACTCTTTTTGCTTCTAATACCGCTTTCTCTTTAAATAATATTGCTCGTATCATTTTTAGGCCACCGGCAGTTGAGCCTCCACAACCACCTACAATAGCTAAAAACATCAGCATAATAGGTAAGAAGCTAGGCCATAGATAGAAGTTGTTATCAGAAACAAATCCTGCACTGGAGCTAAGAGCTACTACTTGGAAGATACTATCTGTTATTGTCTTAGGAATATTTGCAAGATCATTAGAGAATGAAATCATTGTTATAGCAACAATTACAGATGAGAAAAAAAGCAGATAGCAATACGCTTTAAACTCAACATTTTTAAAGTAATGTTTGATGCTTAGTCGTGATAGAGCTATATAGTGAGCTTTAAAGCTTGTAGCACCAAGAAATAAAAATATCCCACAAACTATAAGCACGCCAGTAGATTTGTCAGTCATGCTAGCATCTGTTGGGGCAAAGCCTCCGGTAGATACAGTTGAGAATGTATAGCAAATTGCATCAAATGGGTTCATGCCTACGAGTAAGTACGATAAGAAACATAAAAATGTAAAGAGTAAATATACTAACCAAAGTGCTTTAGCTGTACTTGATATTTTAGGGGCTATCTTTTCATCTTTCCATTGACCAGAGATCTCAGCTTTATATAGCTGCATTCCACCAACACCAAGAAGAGGTAGTATCGCGACTGATAGTACAATAATACCCATACCACCAAAAAATTCAGTCTGCTGACGGTAAAATAATATGCTGTGAGGCAAATACTCAAGACCAGATATAACAGTACCACCAGTAGTTGTAAACCCAGAAGCTGATTCAAATACAGCATGAGTGAATGTAAGGTTTAGTCCAGGAAAGGTTAGGTAGGGAATCGCACCATATAATGTCACAAACCCCCATACTAAAGCAACTATAAGGAAGCCATCCCTATTTGAAAGTTTTTTTGTTGATTTTCGAGCTATAAACCACATCATAAACCCAGAAAGAAAAGTGATTACGAAACTTACTAAAAAAGGGTACGATGTATTTTCTTCATAAATATGATCGATAACTACAGGACTTAGCATAGTAATGCTCAAAAACATTAAGAAAATTCCAATAATTTTTGGCTTTTGGCTTAATCCCATAATTGTGCTTAAAGCTTTAACAGTTAAAAGGTGACTTTGTCATTTAGTTTAGTATAATTACCTTCAAGCTACAAGATAAAATACTAATAAGAGGTTTCGCTATGATGAAAATAATTTTAAGGCTAGCACATCTTTTTGATAATAAAAAAGATAGAGAGTATGTGAGTGAAGCAGGTAAATTCTTAAAAGAGTTTGATAAAACAAATCCTCAAAAATCAGAAGCACAAAAAAAAGAAATTTTAAAGCATCGGAATCTTTATAAAAGAGAAGCGAAGAAAGAGACTAGCTTTCTTGATGGATAGTTTCTGTAGGTAGTTTTATTTGTGTCACAGCAATAAAGCCTATAAATAGAATTATGCTAGCTATAATATATAGATAAGAACCAAACCCAGCATCTATTAGCCATCCTCCAGAGATAAGTATTAGAAGTTGAGGTAGTGAGAAAAACATATTTAACCATCCCATATATTCACCAAGTTTACCATCAGGTGCAAGTCTTGCAATGATTGTATAACTAGAAACTTGTGTCAAGATAAACCCAAGTGCTACAAAAACTGTAACTGTATACCAACAATAACAATCTTCTTTCAAAAAGGATGCTCCAAAAAGAGATATTGCAAATATTAACATTCCACCACCGAAAAGCTTCTTTATAGTGATATTGAGTCTTTTTAAAGCTATTGCTGTACAAAAGCCAATAATTACTGAGCTAACACCAAATGCTACTACTAATGAACCGGTAAAGTTTATGTTAAATGATAAGTATTCATTCATATAGCCACCCATCATCGGCATAAAAGCACCAAAACCTGTCATTGCACAAAATGTTGCAAGAAAAAGCATATTATTATTTTTGTTTTTAAATACATTAAGACTTAACTTTGACTCATTCTTAGTCTGATTTTCAGGTCTTTCTTTTACGATGGTTGGCAATATGGCTACTGTAGGGATAATAAGTATAAGACATATAACTATACAGCTTATAAGATCACCGCCAGCATTCCACATAAATGCTGCAATAAGACCAATTAATATTGTGCCAATTTGAGCAGTAGTACGAGCTAAGAGTATTGCAAAAGGAACTTGATCAAAATCTACAACCTCAACCACAAGAGTATAGTAAGGTCCTTGAAAAAAGTTAATACTTGCATAGGTGCAAAAAGCAATGATAAATAGAGTTGCATAATTTGGAGCAAAAGCCCAAAGCATTTGAAAAATACAAGTTAGTATAAGTCCAAACAACAACCAAGTAGTCCTTTTACCAAACATAAAGTTAGTTGGTGTTTTATCAGAAACTATGCCGGCAATAGTTTGCATGAATATCCCAGTGAAAGCAGCCATAGATAAAAGTAAGCCCACAAGTAGAGCTGAGCTTGTATGTTGATATGCAATCCAAGAGCCAATAGTTCCTGTTAAAGACCAAAACATACCAATACCAATATCTGGTATAGCTATTAGGAAAGGGTTCCAACGGCGTGTATTGTATTTAATCATTTTTAACCTCATTAATTTCTACTAAAATGGCACTTTGTGGGTGCAGTAAAGGAATGTCTAAGCCAATATTAGCCAAAATGTTACCAGTTAACCTTATATCACTATTACATAAGCTAGGAAGAGCTTTCATCACATAGCCAACATTATCAATCTCATTTAGCATTTTTAAACAATATGTTTTGCTAGCATTTAAGCCTAGTATTTTTAGTTTTTGCGGAAGCATATTTTCAGGCATTGTATTTTGACAGTACATTAATAATGCTTGAGATCTATCATCTGATATGAAAGTTTGTGCAGAGCTTGAGTTATTAGTATCAAGATAATACTGTTTCGAGTTATGAAGTAAACTTCTATATTTTTTATATAGCTTGGTATGTTTTTTCACTACTTCGGACTCATTGTTGTTTAACTCAATCACATTTCTTTCAAAACCTAAATGACCTGCAAAACAAGTTATTAAAGAATACTCAAGTTTGTTGAGCCTAGATGTTGTATGAGCTTCTGTAGGTCCAACATGAGCTCCTAGCATTTCTGGTGGGAAAAATTGACTCAAACCTTTATGAATATTTTGTCTTTCAAGAGGGTCATTACAGTCGGAGCTCCAAAAACGATTAGTATGCTCTAGTATTTTAAAATCAGTTCTAGCACCACCTGATGAGCAACTCTCAAACTCAATATTTGGAAATAATTTTTTAAGTTCACCAAGAAGTTTATGTGTGGCTAGTACTTGGTCGTGGTAGCAAGCTTTACCATTTGTACCACCAGCTTGTATCAAGTCACGATTCATATCCCATTTGACATAAGAAACTTGGTATTCAGATAGAATATCTTGCATACATTTTAAGATATATTTAAAGGCTTGGGGGTTAGTTAGATTTAGCACATATTGATATCGCCCAAGTTTTTGCTTATAGCCATTAATCTGTAACGCCCAATCAGGATGCTTGCGATATAAGTTAGAGTCAGGGTTAAACATCTCAGGCTCAAACCATAAACCAAACTCTAAGCCTTTTGAGATAGTGTAGTCAACTAGTGGGTGTAGTCCTTGTGGATATTTAGCTCTATCTACAAACCAGTCACCAAGTCCGACTCTATCGTTATTTCTACCGTTAAACCAGCCATCATCAAGCACAAATCTTTCAATGCCAAGGTCAGCTGATTTATCAATCATCTTTTTGAAGGTGTCAATGTCATGTTCAAAGTACACAGCTTCCCAAGTATTTATCTGGATTGGGCGGTATTTGTTAGTATGAATTGCAAGATTGTTGTCTTTACGAATAAAGTTGTGCCAATTATGACGAAGACTATTGAATCCTTTACTACTAAAAGTAGCTAATAGAGTAGGAGTAGTATAACTTTGATTTTTTTCTAAAGATATTTCATCTGAAATAAGCTTTTCACCCCATTGAACAACTTTATTGCCATCATCTAATTTGCGAAGAATATAGCTATGATTACCACTCCAAGCTAGACTAAACCCATAACAGTTTCCGGCGTTATTGTTGCTACCAGTTTCTTGTAGTCTTAATATAGGAGGGTTGTCGTGAGAACTACGCCCTCGAATATTTTCAACTATATAGTTAGGCTGATCCCAGTGGCTTGTCTGCTCTTGTGCTTCTTGAATCCATCTCCCATGGTATTGCGTAATTTCATTTATAGTATTAGGGAGTGTAAGGGTGTTTAAAAGTTTTGAAACTATGATTTTCTCATCACTTAGGTTAGTTAATTTGATGTTCTTTTGTAATATATCATTGTTATCAATAGAGATATTTATTTCTATACTTAGCTTGGCAATATCATCTTTTAGAGTTAGCTTAGCTGACTGAGAACTAAGCTTTGTATTTATAAGTTCAAAATTTGGTGACCAATGAGTGCTAGAGATTATTTCAATAGCATTTATATGAAAGTCACCTTGAGCAAGACTAGGGATTAGTGATCCGTGACTAGGTTCATCTATTGTACCCTGAGGTATGGCAGAATTTTGTGCTAAAAGTTGCTTGATTTCATCCTGATTAAGCTGAAGTTTTTCTCCCCAATAGATACATTGAGGAGGGTTTTTATCGTTACAGCTAATTATAAAAGAAGAATTTTTCCCATTTAGACATATTATGTTCATTATTTTCTCCTAGATGATCTTAGATCCCTAAATATAAAAACTAGAATTTCATATTTAAACGGATTGGCTTATAAGTATAAAAAGTGTCTTAACTATAGTGCTTTAAGTACTCGTTTTGGAAAGTATCAAAGCTTATAATTTGTGTATCGAGTGCCGTAATGGTTTTACCAAGATACCCAACATCAAAACGGTTGTGATTTAGTAGCATGACTATCTTATTAGCGCCTTCACCTTTAACTATGATCTCAAGACTATCTGGAGATTTGAAGTATTGAAGCTCTTTTTCTTTGGCTATTTGAAGAGTAATATCATGCCAAAATAAATCATCATCAATACCTGTACCAATATAGTAAATCTCGCCACTGCCAACTTTTGATTTTACTGCACCACTATAATCTTTAAATTCATCTGTATAGTTACATAGCGATTGAGTATTTTCTTTTGGTGTTAACATGTCGCGCCAAACAGTTGCGTGGAGCTCTTGATCTTTATAATTCACGATACAGTTAGTATCCGTTGGTAATGGTTCGAAGTAATTTACACTAACGTTTGCTAATTTATGAATAGGATTTTCAACACCAAAGCGAATTTCATTATGATACTCTTTTAAGCCTGCTCTAAAGCTTGCAATAACTGTACCACCATTTTTAATGAACTTTTCAAGCCTAGAGATATTTTTATCTGTTATAAGCATTGCTACCGGAAGAAGTATTACAGAATAATCACTAAAATCATGACGAATATCTAACACATCAACACTAATATTATTATCATAAAATGGTTTGTAAAGGCGAGTATGTTCATTTTGAATATCAAAAGCAGTTGATTGCTGTTGAATACGCCAGCTATAGATATTATCCATAGAGTATAAAAGAGCAACCTTAGATTTTGTTGGAGATTTTATAGCTTCTTTATGTTGTTTTGCGAGCTTAATAATTTCTAACATTTCATTGTAACGGTGATTGTACTTGTTGTCATGATCTAACACACCATAGCAAAACTGCTCAGCACCTTTTGTAGCTGTACGCCATCTGAAATATATTAGATTATCGCATCCTCTACCCATAGCTTGAAATGACCAGAGTTTAGCGTGGCCAGGGCGTGGCACAAAGCCCATTATATTATGAGCTTGAGCACCAATTAGTTGCTCAGTTATCCAATAGTTTTTATTTAAAAAGCCTCTTGTTTGATCTAGTTTTAAGGCAGTTTTATATGACTCTACTGGAGTATGTTGACCACCCCAAACAGGGTAGTTGTTTAGTGCTACAACATCAAGTTTTTCCGATAAGTCTGTATGGTCTTGAGCTTTTGAGAAGTAATCACCTGTATAATTATGTAAAACTTCTTTGGCAGGATCTATGTCTTTTATTATCTTAGCTTGTCGAGCAAGAAAGTTAGTTGTAGTATCTGCTCTAAAGCGATTGAAGTATAAAATCATCCCAGGGTTGGTTGCCGGAATTGTTAAACGAGGAATATTTATTTCATCAAAATCATTATAAGTTTGTGACCAAAAAACACTACCAATAGCATCATTAAAAGAGTGTATATCATTGTTAAACTTTTCTTTTAAGTACTTTTTAAACTCAACTTCACACTGATCACAATAACACATATCACTTGTTTCATGACCAAGCTCATTATCTATATGCCATAATAAAACAGCAGGGTGATCTTTATATGCTTCAACCATCTTTTGTGTTATACGATTAGCATATTTGTTATAAGTGGGTGAGTTTAAACAAGCTTGTCTTCTGCCACCAAAATGTTTTTGAATAAGGTTTTCATCAATTTCGAATATCTTGGGATCTTTTTTATAAAGCCATGCAGGAGCTGTAGCTGTAGGAGTTCCAAGCATAACTTTTAAACCTAGTTTATGAGCTTTATCTAAAACCATAGCAAAAAAGCTAAAGTCAAACTCACCATCTTTTGGCTCCATAAGATGCCAAGCAAACTCAGCAACACGGATACAATTTAGTTCTGAGTTAGCTATGCGATTTAGATCTTCATCAATAAGAGAGTAATCCCATTGTTCTGGGTAATAGTCGACGCCGAAGTACATAGGTTATGTATGAAAAAATTAAGGTGCTTTTCATTATATGTAGGAGTAGTCATAACTTCAATTAAAATATAACTATTCTTGAGAGTAAATTGAGTGTACAAAAAAGTGCATTAAGCATGTATCATATAAAATAATCATTTTTATTATATAGGTCAATTATGAAAAAAATCATTTATATATCACTAGCGTGCTTCCTTGCACTTTCACTTAATAGTTGTTGGATTATGGCAGCAGGTGTTGTCGGTGGGGCTACAGGGGCTTATATAGCTAAAAAAGATTAATAGTTTAAAATTAGCCTTTCTTCATTGTCTGGAAAAATTCTTCATTAGTAAGAGAGCCTTTCATTTTTTCTGTAAGGAATTCCATAGCCTGTACATCTTCCATACCACCAAGAATCTTACGCAATACCCAAAGCTTTTGTAATTCTTCCGGAGATGTAAGAAGCTCTTCTCTACGCGTACCAGATCTGTCAAAGCTAATAGCTGGATAAACACGGCGTTCTGATATTTTACGGTCAAGATGAAGCTCCATGTTACCAGTACCTTTAAATTCTTCAAAGATAACCTCATCCATTTTTGAGCCTGTTTCAACTAGAGCTGTTGCAATGATAGTTAAGCTACCACCTTCACCAGTATTTCTAGCTGCACCAAAGAATCTTTTTGGCTTTTGTAGAGCATTTGCTTCTACACCACCAGAAAGTACTCTTCCAGATGCTGGAGATACAGTATTGTATGCGCGAGCAAGTCTAGTGATTGAGTCAAGAAGTATCACAACATCTTGCTTATGCTCAACCAATCTTTTGGCTTTTTCGATAACAATCTCAGCTAATTGTACATGACGAGCCGCAGGCTCATCAAATGTAGATGCAACAACTTCACCACGCACAGAGCGTTGCATTTCTGTTACTTCCTCTGGTCTTTCATCAATTAAAAGCATGATTAGGTTACATTCAGGATGATTTTTTGCAATTGAAGTTGCGATATTTTGCATCATGATTGTTTTACCAGTCTTTGGAGGTGCTACGATTAGTCCACGCTGACCTTTACCAAATGGAGCTGCTAAATCAATAACTCTAGCTGTAATGTCTTCATTTGAACCATTACCAATTTCCATGGTAAGTCTTTCTTTAGCATATTCTGGAGTTAGGTTTTCAAAAAGTATCTTCTTTCTTGCTAGCTCAGGAGAGTCGAAGTTAACACTATCAATATGTTTAACAGCAAAATATTTTTCATTATCACGAGGAGGTCGAATTTTACCAAGAATGCTATCGCCTGTTCTTAGATTTAACTTTCTTATAAATGCTGGGGATACATATATATCATCAGGTGATGCAAAGTATGAACTATCAGAAGATCTTAAAAAACCATAACCATCTTGAAGTACTTCTAATATACCTTCACCATAAATGTCTTCACCTTTATCTGCATGGTATTTTAAGATTGAAAATATAAGTTCTTGTTTTCTTGCACGCAAAGAATCTAAGTCTAAGCTTTGTGCAATATCCATTAACTCATTAACTGATTTGTACTTTAATTCATTTAAATTCATGAGGATTCTCTATTGTGTAAAGGGGGAGGGGTTAATATGAGTTTATAAATATTTGTCTACTGTAGAAATTAATTGGCTCTTTTGAACAACACCAACTTTAGTTTCTTTATTTTCGCCGTCTTTGAAAATCATAAGTGTTGGTACTCCGCGTACAGCAAATTTCATTGCAGTATCTTCGTTATCATCAATGTTGATTTTACAGATTTTAACTTTATCACCATAATGTTCGGCAACTTGCTCAAGTATAGGGGTAATCATTTTACAAGGACCACACCAAGGTGCCCAAAAATCTAAAACTACAGGAGTAGAGCTATTAATTACTTCATCTTGAAACTGGCTATCTGATATATCTATACATTTTGACATGCTTTGATTTTTCCTTGTGTGATTTTTTAATTTGATTTTGCAAGAATTTTGCTAAATGTTGATTATAAGGATTTAACTAACTGAGAGTTATTATAAACAAATAATTACGGCTAGACAAAATTATTTTAGCTATTTATACGCTTTTTTTTTATAATTGGTACATCTTTTAAGTGTTTGGTTGTGCGTTGATGTCAAAAATTGTAGCTACAATAGATCTAGGATCTAATAGTTTTCACATGCTAATAAGTGAGATTATGTCTGATGGTGAGGTTGTTACACTATCAAAACAAAAGCAAAAGGTTCAGTTAAGAGCTGGTTTGAACAATAATCTAACTATCAGCAAAGATGTTCAAGAAAGAGCTATACGATGTTTAGAGTTTTTTGCGAAAGAGATAGAAAACTATAATGTTGAACATGTAAAAGCTGTTGGTACTTACACTCTTAGAAAAGCTAAAAATAAAATTAAAGGGTTTAAAAGAAAATTAGATAAAGCTCTTGGGACTAAGATCAAGATTATATCAGGACCAGAAGAGGCTAGGCTTGTGTATGTTGGAGCTAGAGATAATCATGATATAAAGAAAAAAACCTTAGTAATAGATATTGGTGGAGGCTCTACGGAATGTGTCATTGGTAAGGGAGATAAAATACTTATTGCTAAAAGCTTGGATATGGGTTGTGTTGGAGCTCAGAAAGAATGCTTTGTAGATGAAAAGCTTAATTTTAATAATTTTCATAATGCTGTGAGTAAGGCTAAAAAGATACTTGATCCAATAGCTACCAAATATAAGCGCATTTCGTGGAATACAGTGTTAGGGTCTTCTGGGACGATTACTTCTGTTACAGGAATCTGCCAAGAGATGACTGGTAGCCCAATTATCACTAAAGAATTTCTAAATGACCTTATTACAAAAATGATGGATAAAAAGTTTGTTGAGCATATACAATTTGAAGGGCTTCGTGAGGATCGTGAAAGTGTTCTTGCCGGAGGTGTTGCAATCTTGTATGCAGTGTTTGAAAGTTTGGGCATATCACAGATGTCTTTGTCTAATGGGGCGGTACGAGAAGGGATGCTTTATGAGTTAGTTAAAAACAAATATAAGATAACAATTTCATGAAGTATATCCCATTAGCAGCGAGACTAAGACCGCAAAAAATTGAAGATGTAATTGGTCAAGAACATCTCCTTTCAAGTAATGGAGTGCTAACTAAGATACTTCAAAGTCAAGGGATTTGCTCATTAGTTTTATGTGGTAAACCAGGGGTTGGCAAAACAACATTAGCGAGAATAATAGCAAAATCAAAAGATCTTGAATTTTTTGAATTATCAGCTGTTGATTCAGGGGTTAAGGAAGTAAAAAAAATTATAGCTGAAAACCAAGCTTTAGACAGTTTTGTACTTTTCTTAGATGAAATACATCGTTTTAATAAATCGCAACAAGATTTACTTTTGCCTTATGTCGAATCAGGTAAGATAATCCTAATAGGAGCAACTACTGAAAATCCTACTTACTATCTAAATGATGCCTTAATCTCTCGGCTATTTATTTTACGATTGAAAAGACTTAATCACCATGCAGTAGAGCAATTAGTTAAATCTGCAATAAATACTGATGAGATTTTATCGGAGCAAGAAATTGTGATTGATGATTGTATTTATTCAGCAATTTTTAGCTATAGTCAAGGAGATTGTCGTAAGGTTTTGAATCTCTTAGAAAGAATGTATCTTTTAAGTACTAAATCTGGGACTATAAGTTTTAGTAAAGAGTTGTTTGATACAGCTGTTGGCGAAGCTTCAAAAGATTTTCATAGAGAAGGCAAAGAGTTTTATGAGCAACTATCAGCTTTTCATAAATCTATAAGAGGGACAGATCCTGATGCAGCAATATTTTGGTTAAGTTTAATGCTTGATAACGGAGTGGACCCTCTTGTGGTTGCTAGAAGAATGCTTTGTATAGCTTCTGAAGATATAGGTAATGCGGATCCTCAAGCTTTACGAATAGCTATGGATGCTTGGAATGCTTATGAAAAATTAGGGATGCCAGAAGGTAGACTTGTACTTTCTCAGGCAGCTATTTATCTTGCTGTAGCACCTAAAAGTAATGCGTGCTATAAAGCTTTAGCAGAGGCTTCACAAACTGTAAAAAAACTTACTTATATAGAAGTTCCTCAGCACCTTAAGAATTATAAAGATAGTAAATATATCTACCCCCATGACTATCCAAATTCTTTTGTAAAGCAGAAATATTTGCCAAGCAACATAAGTAAAACATTTTATAACCCAACGAGTCACGGTTTTGAAAGTAAGATAAAAACAAAATTAGATAGCATTAAAAAACTATTTTTAAATTAATGACTTTTTGTTAGTAGGGCTGAAAGCCTTGTGTTTTAATGGTTTTTTAGATAATATTTTTGTGGGTGGGTGAAGACCGATTAGCTATTTTTCATTAAGTGTGTTACACTGCAAAAACTAAATGCCAAGCGACTGTAGATTAAATGTTCTTCTGGTTGTTTGAATATGACTTCATAAAAAAGGGATAAAATACTTAAATGAATAACGAAATAATAAATCAAGAAATAGAAAAAGAAGGCAGCATCGTCTGGAAGAGTATTGTTGGACTCTTAATACTCCCAATAGTGGCTCTAGTTGTTGTACCTTGGTTCGCTTATAGCGTTGGCTTTACAAAAGCGGACTATATGTGTTTACTTGCTTTTTATGTCCTAACGGGTATATCTATAACTATGGGTTACCATAGATTGTGGTCTCATAAGACATATAAAGCAAATAAGGTAGTATCTTATATACTGCTTGTGTTTGGTACTGCAGCACTTCAAAACAGTGTTTTACAGTGGGCGTCAGATCATAGAAAACATCATAAAGACGTTGATGATCCTATCAAAGACCCTTATGCGGCTACGCGTGGTTTTTGGTACTCTCATTTTACTTGGTTGTTCAAGTATAACAATGCAGATGTACAAGAAATCCGTGGCGTTAATGATCTTTTGAAAGATAAGGCTGTAGTATTTCAGCATCAGCATTATACAATACTTGCGACATTAGCTTGTCTTGGTTTGCCTGCATTAGCTGGTTTTATATATGGCTTTGCAAGCGAAGGTACTCTTTCTGCAGCTTTGTGGAGAACTTTAAGTTTTATACTTTTAGGTGGTCTTGTTAGAGTTATATTGGTGCATCATGCTACTTTTTGTATCAACTCATTAGCTCACATACTAGGTAGACAGCCATATAATACTAAAAATACTGCTAGAGATAGTTTTATAACTGCTTTAGTTACTGGTGGTGAAGGTTATCATAATTATCATCATGCATTTGCTGGTGACTATAGAAATGGTATTAGATGGTTTGATTTTGATCCTTCTAAATGGCTTATCGCAGGTTTAGCTAAAATAGGCTGGTGTACTGACCTTAAAAGAACTCCTAAGCATTTGATTGAAATTGCAAAAGCAAGAGTTAAACTAGATGAGGCTCTTTTAAGAAAAACAAAGACTTCACATTTTGGTATAGAAGAAAAGTATGCCAAATTAGTTGCTAATGTTAAAAGCATGTATAGTGCTAAGCAAGAATATGTTAAAGCTAAAAAAGATAATGTACTTTCTAAAGCCGACATTAAAGCTATTAAATCTAAATATAAAGATCTTAAAATCGAATTCATCGATGCTAAGAAAAAATATAAAGCTAGTATCGTAGCTTAAACTCAAAATAATATCTTTACATAATATCTCTCTATTTATAATAATCAGTATTTTCTGAAATAAAATAAAGCTATAGTGTGTAGCCATAATGAAAAAGAGTATTTTCTTTTAAGAGCTTTTAGAAGTTTTATTATTTATCTTATCCAAACTTTTTTCTTTAATAGGAAAACATATTTGTCATTAAGTTTATTTTTCTCTATGAGTTTTGCACCTAGTTTTTGAACAGCTTGCTGTGAACGAAAATTTTTAGACCAAACATCAAAAAATACATTATCAGTAAATTTAAAGGCATAGTCCAACATTAAGTTCTTAACCTTTTTATTTAATCCTGTGCCCCAGCATTTTTTTGCATAAAAAGTATAACCTATCTTTATTGATGAAGTTGCTAAATCATATTCATAATATCTTGTAGATCCAACCAAATCATCTTTATAGAATATCAAATAACAGTTTTGAAGATTATTTATTCCACTATCGAAAAACTTCTTAAACCCATTTGGTTTGTATCGTTCCTTATCATTATGTTGATCCCAAACTTCAGGGTCTTTAGCAACATCAAATAACCTATCAAAATCACCTTTTGTCATTATCTGAAGATGTACATCTTCATGTGAAAGAGATTTATTAAAATTCATAATTTCACCTTATATATACCGAATTGATTATATAAATTAACTAAAAAGATTGTGCCTACAGTCTTATAGAATATACATTTAAATTAAATATTTTTCCATTTATAGATTTATAATTTTTCACGACATTAACTCTAACACCTTCAGCTTTAATGGCCACAGCAATAGCATTTTTATTTTCACTAATACACGAGATTTTTATTGTTTTAACTCTTTTCTTTCTTAAATGTTTTTTAATTGAACTTATAGATTGAGAAATAACACCATAACCCTGTGCTTTCTTAGCTAACCAATAGCCAATCTCTGATTCGGACTTATCATAACAAATATATTTTATACCAAAAACTCCAACAACTTTGCCATTTAGAGTTATCTTGAACCATTCAGAATTTACACTTGTATTTAGTATTCGCTTAGATATATATTCTTGAGCGGATATTACACATCTAACATTACTAACCCAGTCTAGATAATGAAATGTCTCTCTATTTTCTTCAACCAATTGAAAAATTTTATCTGCATCAGTTAATAAAAGTTTTTCTAAACAAATATTATCTGAAATTCTAATCACTATATAACTATTCTACTGTTACAGATTTTGCTAGGTTACGGGGTTGATCAACATCCGTCCCTTTGATAATGGCTACGTGATATGAAAGTAGCTGTAGTGGAATAGTAAATACTACAGGAGCACTAAAGTCACTACCAGCATTAATTTCTAATACAATACTGTTATCAAAGTTCACCCTATGTTTTATAGCAGAATCAACAAATAGAATTAATTTGCCTCCTCGTGCATGAACTTCTTGCAGGTTTGATAAGGTTTTATCAAGCAAGTTATCATTAGGTACTACTGCAACTATAGGCATACTCTTATCTACAAGAGCAAGAGGGCCATGTTTAAGCTCACCTGAAGGATATGCCTCAGCATGGATATATGAAATCTCTTTAAGCTTTAGAGACCCCTCTACTGCGATTGGATAATAAAGACCTCTACCTAAAAATAAAGTATGTTCTTTATCAGTAAAGTATTCACTAATTTCATCAATTTCCGAATCTAATTTCAGTGATCCCATTATCAAAGAACGAATGTTTTTTATTTCATTCATATGCTTAGATATAGATTCTTCAGTTAGAACTTCTTTAATGCGTGCGACAGTTAAGCTAAACATTGCTAAAGCTACAAGTTGAGTAGTAAAAGCTTTAGTTGAAGCTACACCTATTTCAACCCCAGCCTTTGTCATAAATGAAATATCAGATTCTCTTACAAGTGAGCTATTTGGCACATTGCAAATACACATACTACCTATGTAGTTTTGTTTTTTACTTTTGCGTAAAGACTCTAAAGTATCGGCGGTTTCACCTGATTGAGAAATACTTACAAAAAGTGAGTCATCAACTACAACATTGTCACGATACCTAAGTTCACTTGCTATTTCAACGCTACAAGAAACTTTTGCATATTTCTCTAACCAGTATTTGGCAGTTAGTCCTGCATTATAGCTAGTACCACATGCAACTATACAAATATGTTTAGTTTTTTCTAGAAGGTTAATAGTACTTTTGTTAAAATTTTCTAAAGATAGTTGACCATCACTATTTAAATTCGCTGCTATGGTGTTAGAAACGGCTTCTGGCTGCTCATATATTTCTTTGAGCATATAGTGTTTGTAACCATCTTTTGTAACGCTACCGGAGCTGTAGTTATACTCTTCTGGTTCTAATGTTTTAGAGATTCCATTATTATCAAATACTTCTACATTATTTTTTTCAACAATAGCGACATCACCTTCATCAAGGTATGCGAATTTATTTGTAACAGGAAGTAACGAAAGGGCATCGGAAGAAATAAAGTTTTCATCAATACCCAGTCCAATAACCAAAGGAGACCCCGATCTTATGGCAATTATTTTATCTGGAAATTTTTCAGAAATGACTGCTAGAGCATAAGCACCTTTTAAGTTTTTTGTGATGATTGAAATGTTATTTATTATTGATTTATTATCATCCCAATCTCTATCTAATAAATGAACAACAACTTCAGTATCAGTATCTGAGACAAAGTTATATCCATCTGTTTTTAGTGAGTTTTTTAACTCTTCAAAGTTTTCGATAACACCATTATGAACTATACAAAATTTTTCAGATCTATGTGGGTGTGAATTAGCTTGAGATGGTTTGCCATGTGTTGCCCAACGTGTGTGAGCTATACCAATATTCCCAACAAAATTATCTTTCTTATTGACAGATTTTTCTAGTTCAACTACTTTGCCAACTTCTTTACAGATCTCTATTTTTTTGTTTAAAATAGCTAGCCCTGCTGAATCATAACCACGATACTCAAGTTTTTTTAAGCCCTCAATTAAAATGTTTGTGACATTTCTGGTTGAGTTTGCTCCAACTATTCCGCACATATCTATTCCTTTTACTTTTAAATTACTTATTAGTCTTCTTTACGGGTTTATCCCAGCTTTCAATATGTCTTTGTCTTGCTCTAGATACCGCTAGTTGTTGATCTGGGACATCTTTAGCTATTGTTGATCCTGCACCAACAAAAGCTCCTTTGCCAATAGTAACAGGAGCAATTAATTGAGAGTCAGAACCAATAAATGCCTCATCTTTTATAGAGGTTTTATGTTTATTAATGCCATCATAATTACAAGTAATAACCCCAGCGCCTATATTGCATAACTCACCAATCTCAGCATCCCCTAGATATGTTAAGTGAGATGCTTTTGAGCCTTTACCAACTGTGGTTTTTTTTGTTTCAACAAAATTGCCAATTACCGCATTTTCTTTTATATCACATTCTGGTCTAATTCTAGCAAATGGTCCAACTATAGCACCATTTCTAATTATAGAGCCATCAACCATACTATTTGCTTTTATTTTTACATTATCTTCTATAGTGCAGTTTTTTAAAATACAGTTTGCACCAATTACAACATTATTGCCTATTTTAACACTACCTTTTGCAATAACATTAATGTCAATCCAGCAATCTTTTCCTACACGCAAATCACCTCTAACATCAAACCTATTTGGGTCAGCAATACTCACACCTTGAGCCATGATTTTTTCAGCAACATTTCTTTGCCAAACTCGCTCAAGGTTTGCTAATTGCATGCGATCATTTACCCCTAGAATCTCAAACTCATTAATAGGGTGTGAAACATTTATTGATAAAGAATCATCTTTTGCAAACCTAACGATGTCTGTTAAGTAATACTCATTTTGAGCATTGTTTGAGTTTAGGTTTGGTAGCCACTTAGTAAGGCTAGTTTTGTGTGCACAGTAAATACCCGTATTTATCTCTTTAATTTGTTTCTGTGCATCAGTAGCATCTTTCTCTTCAACAATATCTGAAACTGCCCCAAACTTATCTCTAACTATTCTACCAAGACCAGTTGGATTATCCATAAACGCTGTTAAAATACCAAGATCATCATCATGTGTAGTTTTTACAAGGTTATCTAAAACTTCTGAAGATATAAGTGGGACATCACCATATAGAATTAAGACTTTCTGCTCTTCAAGATGAGGTAATGCTTGCAGTACAGCATGACCTGTTCCGAGCTGCTCTGTTTGATGAACAAATGTTATGTTGTGTCCAGATAAGGCAACTTCAACTTGTTCTTTTAAGTGGCCAGTTACAACGATAATGTTGTCGGCATTGAGCTTTTCAACACTCTCAACGACTCTTTCAATAAGCGTTTTCGCTGCTAGTGTTTGTAGTACTTTTGGCTTATTTGAATTCATTCTAGAGCCTTTCCCAGCCGCTAAAATCACTACTGATAATCCCATGAGATCCCCTTATATATTTCTATTACATCTTTCTAATAAAACATTAATCATTTGATAATGATCTTCTAACATTTTATCATACATTTGTGTGGTGATTGTTGCAAGAGAAAACCATTTGACATCTTTTGCATCATCAGCTGCCTTAACATTTGGTAAGTCAGGCCACTCATCTAAGATAAATATAGCGGCATGGCTTATAGTGCGACCTCGGACAGATCGAGAAGGATAGTCAAATACTTCTTGGGAGTTTTTTGCCAATTCAAGTTGTTCTATAGTTAGTTCTATACTTGTTTCTTCTTTTAGCTCTCTTAATATTGCAGATAAAATGGTTTCATGACACTCTAAAAATCCACCAGGCATCGCCCATTGATTTTTCCCTGGGGAGTTTTTTCTTTGAACTAGTAATATATGGTTGTTAACCATAACTAAGGCATCTACAGTAACTAGATTAGGTTTGTAGGGAGCATTTTGCCATGATTTTTTATACTCGATAACATATTGGTTTTCTGTAATCAAATCATTGTAAGCATCTGTTTTTAGAAAGGCTGATAAAAATTTATGTGTTCCGTACTCGTTTGTATTAGCACACATATACTCAATTAAGATATTGCCTTGATAAAATTCTTGCCTGAAGTCTGTGGCATTATAATTTTTGTAGTTTGTAACAGGGACAAATCCCCATTCACTAAAACTTTTTAAATAATAGCTCGACTCATCTTTATCATGACCAATAATTGCAACTTTATCTTTTGGGTCTGAGTGCTTTGATACATTATTGCGCAGAGCTTGTTCCCATTTCTCTTCTTGATAAAAGTAATCAGCTAAAGGCTCTATTTTTATTCGATTTAAGTCTATAGAAGAATATTTTAAATCTTCTTTGATCATTTTTTTTCTTTGTTCAAAAGAAAAGGGGTTTTTGATATTAGGAGAATTAAATGAGCTTCCAATAATTATTAGCAATTTCTCGCTAACATTTAAAGCTTCTATAACATTATGAAGATGGCCTTTATGGAACGGTTGGAATCGACCAACAAAAACAGCTAAATTATACATATTAAGAAGACTTACCTGTACTTAGAGCTTGAGCTTCGGTATTTAAGACCTGAGCCTCTGCATTACTATCATAAACACTACTTCCAGAAGAAGGTGTTGTAATATTTTGATAATCTGCTGTTTGAGAGTTGCTTACCTGATTTTCTTTATCTTGTTTAATTGCTCTATCGTATGAACCAAACCCGAATGATCCGGCAGATCCTGATAATCCTCCCAGACTAGATTTCTTTTTCGGTTGACTGTCTTGAACAGCTACCTGTTGTGTGGTTTGCTCCACAGATTTTAGATCTCTAGTTGATATGGATTTACCATTTATAGATTTTCTTACACCATTTAAAAGTTTAACCCCTTGATTTATATGGTCAGGAACAATGGTATCTCCATCTTCTTCAAGCACTGAAATTACGGTAACCAAACTAGATAGATTATCAATTTTTCTTACTTTAATATTGAATATTTGTTTATTCTGGATATCGTTGACTGAGATAATATGTCCAGAAAGCATTTTATCTGTTTCGGAATTAATCTTAAATTGTTTAGGGAGGCCTTCAAAATACTCATCTAATAGCTTGATGGATATGGTTAATGGCTCACGGAAAACAAGTTTTAAAGCTCCCTTATCATCATAGACAACATTTATAGCAACTTTAGATATTTGCTCATTAATAATTTTATTTATGTCAAATTTATCAACATAGTTAGGAGGTAACATTTCTTTTTCTGCTTCAGGAACCTGAGATTTAGCAAAATTATTGTTACCACTTGGTAATTTGAATCTTGGTTTTATTGACTGACCATTAAGACCTACAGGTATCTTTAAGGATGGAGCTTCTTCAACCTTAGCTCTTGCGTAATCAAACTTTCTATTTCTGAAAGGTGTTCCATCAACAGTGTCAGTAAGACTTTCATAGGTGAAGTCATTCTCAACATTATTAGATGAGCAGCCTTGTATTAAGGCAATAAAATTTATCAAAATTAATGTTTTGACTATGTTTTTCATTAAAAGATATTTGCCAATTAAGTTGGCTAAATATTATAACACAGTGATATACTAAATATCACAAACCAAATTGTAATATTTTTGAGTAAAACAATTATGAAAGATGATTTATTTATATATTTTCAGTATATGATCCCACAAGCTGTAACTTCTCGGTTAGTTAGTAAGTTGGCGGAGTCTAGAAATAAGGCTTTAAAAAATTACTTGATAAAGCTAGCAATAAAAAAGTTTAATATAAATATTGAAGAGGCTAAGTCATCAAATCTTGATGATTATGCAAGTTTTAATGAGTTTTTTATAAGAGAGTTGAAAGATGGTCTTAGACCGTTAAATATTGACTCAAATACGATCAGTTCACCAGCAGATGGTGTTTTGAGTGAGTTTGGTAAAATTAAAAATAATACATTGATTCAAGCTAAAGGAAAAGGTTTCTCTTTAGAGTCTCTTGTCGCAGGTAGTTCTGAGACAAAGTTTACGGATTTTGCGACAGTGTATTTATCTCCAAGAGATTATCATCGTGTGCATATGCCAATAGATGGTAAACTCACTAAAATGGTCTACATACCAGGTAAGCTCTTTTCTGTTAATAAGACTACAGCAAATAATATAAATAGTTTGTTTGCGAAAAATGAGCGACTAGTTTGCTATTTTGAAACTGCTATAGGCGAAGTGGCTGTGATTTTTGTTGGGGCTTTATTAGTTGCTGGAATAGAAACTAAATGGCATGGAAAAATTGCACCTAACTACTATAGCCGAGTACAAGAGTGGTCATATGATTGTGATAAATTTCAGTTGGATTATAAAAAAGGAGAAGAAATTGGCTTGTTTAACTTTGGTTCAACTGTGATTTTTTTAGCACCTAATAATAAAATAAAATTTCAATTTGATGAAAAAGATTCTGTAGTTCAGGTTAATCAGGATTTGGCTTTAATAGTAGAGTAAAGGCTCATATTTATCCAACATCTACTAAGTAAATTTTTAGCGCTTAGCGTTTTAGATTTACAGTTTCTTATATATTCAGTCCCTTTATTAGAGATATTTTCAGACTTGTATGTTTTTGATGTTGGTGAAAGTTTAACATCAAGTCGTTTAGCCCATTTTCTGATAGTTACATGCTTAAAACCTAAAAATTCTTCAGCATCTTCATAGCTTAGTCCTTTTGACTGACATATTAAAAGAGCTTCTTTTGCGGAGCAGTTAAATTTTCGTGTCATGATTTGTTCAAAATTGCCTGTATATTGATTTGCCATATCAAGCCCTCCATTATTTAATTCACATGAATCTTTTATAATACACCTTGTAAAAGCTCTCACAAGCTTTTATACAGCAGATTTTTTACTTTAATTTTTGTGTTAGGTTAGTGCAATTTTTATAAGGAAATATTTTAAAAAAGAGTTAACTAAATAAAGCTAATTATGATAAAAAATAGTTTTCAGATATAGGGTTTAAATAAATCCTGATTTAATATTTAGCAGATAGACAAGATAACAATACGTTTACTGTACTTTTGATATGGTGCTATGAAAAGTTGTCCCATATTTTTATTTTAAGTTACCATAAATATATGGTCCGTAGAAAATTAGAAGAAAAATTATTTAACCGACAGGAATTAAACCAGCTAAATAAGTTTGCTGAGTACAACTATTTTTATCAAGATATTTATTTCCTTGAGCATCTGTAGCTGTTGCACATTTATTAGATGTAACACATGACATTAAAGCCATTGAACATAGTACAATTACGGCTATTTTTTTCATATCAATCTCCTTTTAGCTTGCTTCGCTAGCTGTTTGATTATTGTCTTGAGGTATAGGCTTATAAGTACTGACACATGAAGCTAATAAGCTAACCGCAATAATTGTTGCAATAATTTTTTTCATAGTTTAAATCCTCATATAGTTTATAGTTTAAAATGTAAACTTTTAAAAGTTTTTTGCCTTAAGCACTATAATTTATAGCATAGCAGATATTACAACACAACCTGTTTGGCTGAAAAAATAAAAAATAAGTTTAAAAATTTTTAGTATAATAAAACAAAAAATAGAGATATCTTATGGATGTGTATCAGATACTCATAACTTTACTGATGTTTGGTATTCCTCTTATATTTGCAATTACTTTACATGAAGCAGCGCATGGCTTGGTTGCTAAATTACGAGGAGATAGTACTGCATATAAGCTTGGTCGAGTAACATTAAACCCAGTATCACATATTGATTTAGTAGGTACTATTTTAGTTCCAGGGGTGATGCTCCTATCAACACTTTCTACAGGCTTTCCATTTGTTTTTGGTTGGGCTAAGCCTGTGCCAGTTGATTATAGGCAGCTTAAAAAACCACGATTAGATATGGCTTTAGTAGCTCTAGCGGGCCCAATGGCAAATTTTCTTATGGCTGTAATTTGGGCTGCTGTTTATAATCATATAGACTTACATGCTTATGTATCAACTATGGCACTTTATGGGGTAATGATAAATATCGTATTGATGGTATTAAATCTTTTACCTATTCCTCCATTAGATGGCAGTAAGATAGTTTCTTCATTTATGAGCGCTAAAATGGCCTTTCAATATAATAGTATCGAAAGGTATGGTTTTATGATATTAATTGCATTAATAATAATCCCTCTAAATGGAGGCAATTTACTATCACAAATAATGAGACCTTTTATTTCGATTATTTTAGATATTGTTCAAGCAATATCTTTTTGAAACTACCTGTATCATTTGTAATAAAAGATATTTGCTTAACTCTTTGAAAGGTTATATGAGTTTAGTATACTAATTTTAGGTACCAAATTTTAAAAACATTTTTATGAAAATATATAGTTTTTTAATGCTAATTTTATCTATTATGGTTTCATCTCTATCTTATGCGGGGGATCCACCCCCAGCATCACCAACAATCATTGATGTAACAGCATTTATAACAGATATTCAAAACCTTGATGAATTAAATGAGGAGGTTCAAGTTGATGCTATATTCCAGTATGAGTGGGAAGATTCTCGTTTAACCTATAATGAGCAAAAAGTTGGTAAAAAATATCAATTGTACCAGGGTGATTTTCAATATGATGAAGTCTATGAAGGTTGGCGCCCACAAGTATCTATAATAAATGAAGTGGGGAGTCCTCAAATAAAAGAAAGACAAGTTAGGGTTTATCCTGATGGGCATGTAATACTTAAAGAGCATCGTACTCTGTCGTTAGAAACCCCTATGGCTTTGCAGAAGTTTCCTTTTGATAAACAGGCTTTGAAAGCTTATCTTATCCCATTTGGTTTCAATAGTGATGAAGTTCAACTTAGAGTTAATCCTAAGTATCTGATTCTTGTTAAAGATTATATAAAAAACAATCCTAAAGTTGATATCGCCGAGTGGAAACTTAAAGATTATCAACTTAGTGTGGATGAGCCAATAAAACAGTATTATGGCGACTCTGATCAAATCTCAATGCTTACTTTAACAATATCTTTAGATAGAAAACCAATGAACATTATTTGGAAGGTTTTACTGCCATTAACGCTTCTTGTACTAGCAATGTGGTCAATTTTTTGGATGAGTAAAGATGCTTTATCTGATAGGTTAAATATTTCTTTCATAGGTATTTTATCTGTAATTGCTTATCAATTTCTTGTAGAGGGAGATATGCCAAGGATCGACTACTTTACTTTTGTTGATGGTTTCTTACTCTTATCGTTTGCAATTCTATTTTCAACTATTGTTGAAAGTTTAGGAGTTTATTGGTTGGTTAAACTCAACAAAGATAAAGCAGCCCGAAACCTTGATATTTTCTTTAGAATTATTTTTCCGATCATATATGTACTGCTTATACTTTTACTTTATTTGATATTGGTTGCGTAGTTTTTTTCTTTTAAAAAAATAGATTAGATTAAATGTTAGCATAGTATTATAATAGATTAAAATTATTCTATATTTTATAAACTAGATCTTACATGAAGAAGCATTTGCCAAAAGTTTTATTGCTATGCCTTTCAGCTTCGTCATCGTTGTATGCTAGTGATGAAAAGATTGATTCACAGAACCCCATAATTGCATTACAAGAGCAAATACAAGATTTACAACAAGAAATAAACACGATTGATTCTGATAATAACTCTCCTACTTTATATACATATAGCTCAGTTGTTGATGATGATAAAAATGCTGAGCAATTGTTAAAAGAAAGAAGGGCATTAAAAAACATCGACCTTATGAAAAATATAAGTGTTGATGGAGATATAATAAATCTTACAGATGGTGGTGTAAATAATATATTTGGTAATGGAGATGGTGTAGATGTTTCTAATTCTGCACCAATTACAACTCGTGGAGAAGTTTCTTATTTGGGTTCCTATTCTGGTAATAACAATATACCTATAGGGATGTTACCATCAAAGCTTTTTGCCTCTAGTTTAGTAACGCAAAAAGAAAAATTTGACGATTATTCGATATTTTTGGGTGGCTTTATTGGTATGGATGCTCAAACTTGGTATGGTGATAATATTCCAAGGATGAATTTTGATGGTACACCTACCTCATCTTTTAACGGTAGTGGGCAAAACATTTATTTGACTTCATCGCGATTATATTTCTTATCTAATCTTGGTGATTATGTTACTGCTGAATATGATGTTAGTACAAATGAGTTACAGCAATTTTTTATTGGAAATGCATTTGTTATTTTTGGTAATATGTCTGCGTCACCATTTTTTGTGACAGTTGGTAGGAGTACTCTCTCAGTGGCTTCAATTGGGGGGGGAGGATCATCAACAGGGTCTATTGCTGATTTTCTTGGTACAGGTCGAGCAACAAATATTTCATTAAACTATAAGACAAGTACTTTAAATGCCAGTATTGCAGTTTTTGGTACTGATGATAAAAAAGCAAACTTTTCTACAGGTCTTTTTTATGCGGACTCATGGACAGATAATTTGTCTGTTGGTTTTAATGCCGGTTATGTTTATGATCTTAATGGTGCGGAAAACTTTACTATTGAATCAGTTGTATCAGATGGTAAAACAGTTGGTGTTTTTAATATTGATACTAACATAGCTTATACTATTGGAGGAGGAGTCTTTCAGATTAATACTGGTTGGGGAACTACAACCGGTAAAGATAACTTTAATGGTGATGGTAATGATGTGCTAACAGGGGCTTGGTATGTTGGTACAAACTACAGTTTAAGTCTTGCTGGTAGAAGTACGAACTTCAATGCAACATACGGGCAAAGCTATAATGCAGCTGCTATACCTATGGGTATAGCAGCTAGTCCATTACAAGATGGTCTTGCTCAAACAGGCATAGAAAAACAGCTAATATTTTCAGCTCAGCGTGCATATTTTGATGATTATGTTTTATTTGGTCCAGAATATGCATATCAGCGTTTTTATGATGGTAGGCATATGAACACATTAACGCTAGATCTTGCAGTATACTTGTAGTTTTCTAGGCTTTATTTTTTACCAGAAGCAATAAGATGAATGATAAGCTAGACATTAGAAGCATAGCTATGGCAATTGGAAGAGAACTTGTTGCAGGGAAAAGCATAGCTATACTTCCTATAACACCACTTAATGCAAACTCCATAGTACCAAATAATGCCGCAGCCACGCCAGCCATTTCATAGAAGGGTTCCATAGCACCACTAGCACCTGTTCCTACGACTAAAGCACAGCCAAATGTTGCAAAAAAACAAGGTGCAAAAAAGCCCCATAAGCTTAAACCATATACAAGGTATATCCCAAGTGATAGTGAACCTGCTATAAATACTAAAACTACGCCAAGTAAAGCAGTTTTATGAACACCTAGTGCATTCACAATTCCTCCAGCAAATAATGAACCAAATAAAAATGCTACACCAGCAGAGCCGAACATTATGTATATTTTAGATATAGGGAACCCTAGATAAGTGATAATATATGGAGTCATTGAGAATAATATAAAGAATGCAGACATTCCCGATACAGCAGTTAGTGAGTATGCCCAGAACTGTAGTGATTTTAAAACCTCAAAATACCTTAGAAAGACATTCCATGATACTTTCTTGCGTCTTTCTATAGGTAAGCTTTCTTTAACTAGAAAAATTACAGTTAGGAGAACTATAGAAGCCATGGCAGATAGTAGTATAAAAGCAGAGTTCCATTCAAAGTGAGTTGCTAATTGTACGCCAATTAAGGGTCCAACAATTGGAGAGACCGAGATAATAGCATTTATAAGGCTATAAATCATAGAGCTAGTTTTCCCGGAAAAAACATCTCTGATTATTGCAAATGCAGATACAGAAAGTCCGCAACATCCTATAGCTTGGACTACTCTAGAGAATATTAGAAAATCTATAGTTGTTGATATAGCACATAAAATTGAACCAATTAAAAAAAGCAAAGATGATATTAGGACTATTTTAAATCTACCAAACTGATCTGATAGAGGCCCTAAAATCAATTGCCCGACACCGGTTACAATTAGGAATAGTGACAATGTAACTTGTACCATTTGCTGAGAAGTATGTAATGCTTTTTGCATTTCTGGTAATACAGGCATATATATATCCATAGCTAATGCAAATGAGAAGACCATTGGGCCAAGAATAAAAATCGTTTTTAAAGGGGAGTATTTCCACATAAGAATAATCTTTTAATTTTATTAGATAGCGGACTATTATAGCAGAGATTTCGTTTTTCAAAAAAGTATTTAATACAGGACTTTAGTTTTTTGGATGTCAGTTTTGGATTATGAAGATTTGAAAAGACCTCAGAAAAGCTATTATAGAAAATAAACTAAAAAATTCTATTAAATGACGTTCAAGCGCATAGTTTTATATATTCCTATAGCGCCTAGTATTCCAGCAATTATTAAAATCAAAGTATAGATTCCTAGTCCTGAGATACCATACTTTGCAGTGAAGATACTAGCAATCAATGGGGCTGCCCCGCTGAAACCATTACCAATACTATAGCTAATAGCGCACCCAGTAGCTCGCCACTTTTCATCAAACACTAACGAAAAATACGGAGATACTGAGCCTTGTATAGCAGCCATTAAGGCACAAAACACCAGCATGGAAAAGAAAGTTACTATGAAGTTATTAACTTCAAGCAACATTATTAGTGGATAAAAAGTTATACCTAGCAGAACTAACGATACATAGAATACTTTCATGTAACCAACTCTATCTGCCAAATAGCCAAATAATGGGTATAATATGCATGCGAACAATAGTATAAAACTATTGAGTAATAAAGCATAACTTTCAGAAACTTTCAAATATTCTATTTGATAGTTTACTAAATAAGTAAATACCATATAGTATAGAGATGCGCACATACATGTAATTAATGAGACAATAATTATCTGTTTATATTGGTTTTTAAGAGAAAAAAATAATCCACTTTGGTTGTTTTTGTGAGTTGGTTGATGCATATGGTTTTCATTTCTATTTATATATAAATATATAACAAAAAGCACACCGCTAAAAATAAAAGGTATTCTCCATATAAGCTGATTATGATTTTCAAATAATAATTCAGAGATTGCTCCAACGATTGAAGCTAATAGGAAACCCATTGAAGAAATTGAAAAGATCAAACCTACAGAAACGCCTGGTTTTCTCTTGGAATCACTCACCCCTAGTGTTATTAATATTGGAAACTGCCCACCTACAGATAAGCCCTGGATGATCCTAAATATTATAAGTAAAATGGGTGCTAATATCCCTATCTCGGAGTAACTAGGAATTAATCCAATAAGTACTGTAGAAATCCCCATTGCTATAGTACAAGCATTAACGACATAAGCATATGAGAAGATATCTGCTAGATAACCCATAACTAAAGCACCTACAGGTCTAATAATAGTGCCGATAAAGAATACTGAAAAAGTCAACAATAATGACAGTTGATGGTTATCAGAAGGAAAGAAGTTTGAAGATATATATGTTGCAAAAAAAATGTATAATGAAAAATCGTACCATTCAAGTATATTTCCATAGGATACTTTTAAGAAAGACAGAGTATTTTCTTTCATAAACCTAGAGGCAATTAATAAAGGTATTGAGTTTAGTATATCTAAGTTTAAGTAGCATTTATAGTATAAATACTACCCTAAGTTAGTGTGTTAAAATTTAGGTGATTTATTGTTTTTTCAAAACCTTATTCAAGATAAGGGTTTATTTTTTACAAAATGAGTAATTTTTTTAAGACTACTATTTATTTTGAAAAGTACCATAAGCGTTTTATAAAAACTTTAGTAAAAATAGCTATGAAGATTATCTCAATAATATCGTATATGATATTTTTAGAGAATGTTGAGCTAAACCATTTAAACATACGGCGATTAGACTAAGCCAAAAAACAAACACGATAATATTTGTGGTTATAAGATGATTCAAAGTTCTAAATTGCTTAAGAAGCTTCAAAATAATATTTTCTTAATTTGTTGGATTATTCTTTCATAGTTTTATAAAAGCAAGCAATATTAGTGACATAATCAATATAAATAAAGGTAATTGTAATACTAGTTTTGTATTAATCTTCAATCTTGTTGGCAGCATTAGCAGTTTTTTTACAAAAAGCCACATAGCGTTTATCTGTAACTATTAAGTAAAATATAGCTCCAATTAATCCTTCAAAAAGAGTGTGGTCCATAGGAGAAACTATACATACGAAAATTATAAATGGAATTACAAGTACCATGAGGTTCTTTAATCCAATCCTACGAAATTCAAAAGCACCAAATATTGTCATAAGAACTACTAATATGATGCTCAAATGAATATTTGTTTCAACCTCTACAGTATTTAGAAGCATTGTTAATAGAGCAAAAACTATCACACCAAAAATACGCGTTTTAGGAGCTATCGCACCCATACTCACTGGAGCTGCCATATAACCTATTATATTGAAACCTGTAACTATTAGCATCAATGCAGCCCAGCTATCTGAAAATATTAGGAAAACTGCACAAATTAAGAAGTTTGCAATAAGAGCTCTGCGAGAGATATTTACTTTTTGGTTTAATTTAGCAAAGTAGCGAGGCATTTGGCCTTCTGCAGACATAGCATAAAGCATTCTTGAAGATGCTCCTAGGTAACTATATCCCGTAGCAGATGGACTAATGATACTATCAATGATTAGCAATATAGCAATATAGCCAAGGCCAATAAGTGTTGCAACTTGCAATAATGGCGATTCAAAATCTAGTCCAGCCCAACCACCTTTTGAAACTAGGTAATCATGAGGTACAGCCTGCATAAAAGCATATTGAAGTCCAAGGTATAGTACAAGTACCAGTAGTAAAGAAAATATTATTGCAAGAGGAACATTTCTAGAAGGATTTTTAATCTCACTACTATAGGCTACTACAATTTGAAAGCCATTAAATGTGTATACTAACCCACCAGCTACAATCGCTGTTAGAGCATTTGATATTGTGAAATTATTGTTGGGAATTTCTGTGGATATGAGACTGTGATGATTACCTGTGTGAGTGAATGCATATATTAAAAATATAATTACAATAATTGCTGGAACAAACATTTTGAATATTGTAATGCCATTATTCACGCCTGCAAGAAGTTTAACTCCATAGAAATTTATTATAAGATAAATCATAAGTATAGATAATGAAAGCATAACTCCATAGTTTGACATTACACCATTTTGCATAAGCCCGTGAAAGCTCTCCAAACCTGCGAGGTATTGAGTAGTTGCTTGGGCTTCTGTTGAAATCATTACCACTATTCCAAACCAGTTCGCAAAAGCAAAAGGCATAGCAAAAACACTATTGTGTGATAATGCACTTGACCTAGTGGTAGCTCCCCTAACAGGATATACTGAGACAACTTTTGCCAAACATAGTCCGACCATCATTATCATGATCGCAGCTAAACTCCATGATAAAAAAGCCCAATTACCAGCAGCTTTAGCAGTGAGCTGAGCACTAAATAGCCAACCCGAGCCAACCATAGATGTTACGCCAATTAAAACAGCACTGAACAAAGTCATTTTTTTTGCATTTTCGGTATCCATTGAACTATCCTTTGAGAAAATTAATAATCTGCCTAGATTTGAATATACACATAAACTGCTGTTAATAAAATAGATTTAATGGTTAAATAGTATTAAGAATTAAGTTTGTAACTTCAGTTAGAAATTATCAGCTTGGTTATTTTCAATATATTTTGCTTTAGAAATATTAAAACTCTTTTGCTCGGGTTTTGGTATATATTTGATTTTCTTAAATACAATTTTCAAAGCTTGCCAATGTATCAAATACATTACTTTAAAAGTTAAAAGGGGACATCTAAAAAATTGTTTTATCAAGTTTGAGCTGGCTAATTCTTTTGCGTTAGCTGAAATCGATGTGCCAAGCTGTAATTTATCATCATCGTAGTAGTTTATGATAATTTGATTTTTAGCGTTATCTGAAAAATTAAGTTTAAAGTTGAATTTATAGTGACCCTGTCTTGGATAAAAGGGTGATACATGAAAGTCCTTTTGTGCTTTAAACCAGCACTTATCAGATATTTCATCACCATTTTTATGGCAGATATAACTATGAGTTTCTTTAAAAGTATTATTTACTTCTGCGATTACTGAAATGAGCTTCTTTTGATGATAGCAAAGCCAAAAACTTACTGGGTTAAAAAGATAGCCTAAAATTCTTGGCATTGTTATCAGTTTAATCTCATCAAATGTTAGATTGTTTTCATTGAGCAGATTTATTGCCCATTCAACACTTTTAGAACTTTCGTGATTACCATGATCTTTATCATGAAAACTAAATATATTAGATTTGTTGATACTGAAAAGGTTTGCTTTTGCTTTTGAGTTAAGCATATCTAAGACGATATAATAAGACTTATACTTAAAAGAGTTAACTTTTGGATGGTGCCTTTTATGAAACACCTCAGAATTTAAAATAAAGTTTTTTACCACGGAGTATTAGCTCCTAATATTTTCGCTACATTTACTGCACTAAGTATACCATCTTCATGAAAACCATAACGCAAATATGCTCCACAAAAATAAGTATTATTATCGCCTTGGATGCTTGGAATCTTAGCTTGAGCATCTATAGCTTTTTTATCAAACACTGGGTGAGAGAAGTCATGCTCATTAATTATTTTACTTGTATCTGGTTTTTGGTCTGGGTTTACCGTCACAAAATAGTCGATGGTAGTGTTTAAAGGTTGTAAATTATTCATCCAATAGCTTAATGAAACCACTTTGCGAGAGTCATCTAAATCTTTACTCAAATAATTCCAACTTGACCAAGCTTTTTTACGCTTTGGCATGATATTTTTATCGGTATGAAGTATTACTTTGTTTGGTTGATATTTGATAGCACCAATTAGATTGTTTTCATCAGTTGTTGGGTTATCAAGTAGTTTAAGTGCCTCATCTGAGTGACAAGCAAATATTACTTTATCAAAGGATCTCGTGCTATTATCTGAGTTAGTCACTTCGATAGTTTTATCACGCAAAACTTTAGATGCTCCATATTTAAATTTTACGCCACTTTTTTTAAGCTCTTCAACTACTTTAGTGACATAAGTTTTACTACCACCTTGAACTGTATACCATTGCACAGGCATTGTTACAGTCAGTAAACCGTGGTTGTTGAAAAACCTAATAAAACTAAGAGCAGGAAATTCATACATCTTTTTAAGAGGGGTACTCCATATACAAGCTCCCATTGCTAGCAAATAGTAGTCTTTAAACCATTTACCGGCTTTTATTTGTTCAAGATATTCTGCTAATGAAATATTAGCATCAAGAGTGTCGTTCTCAAGGTGTTGTTTGGATATTCTGTTAAATTTAAAAATATCCTTAAGCATTTTATAAAAGCTAGGTTTTAGTAAGTTCGATTTTTGAGCTATTAAACTTGATAGTGCATTTGAACCATATTCTAAAGCACCATTTTTAATTGAAACACCAAAAGACATATTGCTTTTAGCAGTAGGGATATTAAGATGGTTGAAAAATCTTGTAAGATGATAGTAAGTCTCATGGTTGAAAACTATAAACCCTGTATCAACAGGTGTATCACTTACATCTAAAGTACGAGCATGACCACCAAAATAGTTATTTTTTTCATACAGAGTTACTTCAAATTTATCTTTTAAGAGGTAAGCAGAAGCTAGACCTGATATTCCACTACCTATAATTGCAATTTTTTTCATGATATTTGAGTTCTATATCTATTATGCTAGAAATAATATATGTTAGAGGGTTAAGAGGCGAGTTAAAGTTTGTTAATGTAAGGGAAGTTTGATAGTCATAGTTAAACCTTGAGGGATATTTGCTTTAGCTTCAATGCTACCACCATGTAGCTCAATAATATTTTTAACAAGAGCTAATCCTAAGCCGTTACCGACCTGAGTTCTGCTAGTATCTTCACGAAAAAACCTTTCAAAAATTTTATCACTATTGTCAGAATTAACTCCATTTCCAGAATCCGAGATTTTTAGGTTATAACTAGAACCTTTTATAAAACCTTTAATCGAAACGCAAGTATTTTCTCCAGAATATTTATAACAATTATCTAAGATGTTTACAATACTCTGAAATATTAGGTTTTTATCAATGTTTAAGGTTTTTTGAGCCAGTTGGGATTTTATTGTAATATTTTTTTCCTCTAAAATTGGTGTATAAAGTTCAGTCGCATCATTTATAAGATAAGATATTTCTATACGCTTTTTTTGAAGTTTTTCACGACCATGTTCAAGTCTGTTTAATTTAAGTAGGCTATTGAAAACTTCCAGTAATTTATCACACTCATCCATAGCATCTAGTATTTCTTTGTTTGGGTTAGTTTCATGGATATTTTCAAGTTTGTTTTTTAGACGTGTAAGAGGGGTTTTTAAGTCATGAGCTATATTATCTGTTACACTTTTTATATCTTTTAGAAGTGTATCAATACTTCCAAAAAGGATATTAAGCACACTTGAAAGGTTACTCAAATCATCCCAATTAGAAATAGATTTAATTCGGCGACTAAAATCTTCAGTATTTACAATAGATGCTGCTGAGCTTGATATATGGTTAATAGTTCTTACCACAAATATACTTATAGCAAAACTTATAATAACTACACTTAAAGTTGAGAATATCCCGATACTTAATGGAACGATATGCTCAAGTATTTTGCCACCAACTGAAGAGTATATTACATAACCCCAAGACATTATACTCATGGCAAGTAATATGGTGAAAAGTATTGCCATTTTAAAGCTAGAGCTGATTATATATTGTCGTTGAATTGGTTGGTTATGATTGGTCCTGTATGACATAGCCAAAGCCTCGTACAGTTTTTATTGGGTCAAAACCACCATTCTCTGTGAGTTTGTTACGAAGTCTTGAGATGTGTACTTCAACAACATTTGTTTGTGGATCAAAATCATAGTCCCACACTTCTTTAAGTATCATATTTTTACTTATGACTTCATTCTGATGCTTTAGAAGTAAGTGTAGTACTTTGTATTCTCTTTGTTGAAGAGGAATTAATATTCCATTACGGTGAACCTCATGAGCTAACTCATCAAGAACTATATCATTACAGGTTATCTTGTGTGTAGTAGGCTGTGATAATTGTTTGGTTCTATTATGTAAAATATTCACTCTAATCATTAGCTCATCTATAGAAAAAGGTTTAGTTAGATAATCATCACTACCTGCTGTAAGACCTGCGATTTTATTTTCGGTACTGTCAAGAGCGCTAAGTACTATGACTGGTGTGGTTACTTGTTGTTTGCGTAATATTTTAAGTAGAGAAATACCATCAAGATAAGGCATCATCCAATCAATAACAATTACATCGTATTCATTAGTGTTTATCAGAAATAGAGCCTCTTTACCATCATGAGCTACAGTTACATTGATGTTATTTCTTACAAATCTAGTTTTTATGAAGTTAGCAGTTTCTTTATCATCGTCAGCTACTAGCACATTTATCTTATCGGACATAAAAAAGTATTGTTTATGGATATCAAGATAATTATATCAGTCGCAATGAAAAATCTTGAAAAAAATAATAATAGAAATTACTTTATATGTTGTAATTGAATTCCTTAAATAAGATAGTGGAGATTAGACTATGAAAAAGGCACTTATGATAATTCTAGGTTTAGGCTTAGTAACAAGTGGTTTTGCAGAAACATATACCGTATATGAAAAACCTGATACCTCATCAAAAAAAGTGGCTAGGGTTGATAATAATAGTCCTAAATATGAGGCTATTTTTGTAAAAAATAGCTGGGTTGAAATAGTAGACAAAACTACGGGCCAAGTTGGTTGGATTGAACAAGGTACAGCAGCTGAAAAAGCTAGTAAGCAAGGAATGGTAGATAAAGTCTTTGCAAGGTTTCAAGAAAGACAGCAAAAGATGCAACAGCATTTTCAAAAAATGATGGATAGCATAGATGCTGATGCAGATATTTCTACGAATATTCCTAGTAGTGGTTCGACAGCTAAGACCCAAGTTAGTGAGAAGTCTAGTTCTATAACTATAAACTCAAATGGTAAAACGGCTAAGGTTATTAAAACAACCAATAATAATGGTAGTGTAAAAACTGTCGAGAAAGAAGTTCCAGCTGATAAGCTTGATGATTTGAAGTTATAACGATTAAAGTTCTATCCAGAATATAGTCTATATGCTAGTATATGAGATTAAAGAAATCATTCTATAAGAGGTTTATATGTCTAATAAAAGCTCTGATGCAGGACAAAAGATTTATTCTAAAACAGTATTAAAAATCTATAATTTTTGGGTTTTATTTTTTAATAATAGGTTTCTCTGGAAATGCAAAACCTCTAACTTAGTTGATCTTTATAGTAAGAATGTTAGCCGTAATCATTTGGATGTTGGTGTTGGCTCTGGTTATTTACTTAATAAAGTTAGAAATAAATTAGATAAAGTTACTTTAATGGATTTAAACCCGACATGCCTTGATTATGTTGAAAATGTGTTAAAAGATAAAGAAGTTAGCAAAGTTCAGACGGACATACTTGTGAATGTGCCAGAATCATTTCATAATCAGTTTGATTCAATTGGTGCAAATTACCTTATACATTGTTTGCCAGATAATAATACTAAAGATATGGTCTTTAAAAATCTTGCTAAGATGCTGAAGTCTACAGGCGTGGCTTTTGGTTCTACTATTATTAATGGGTATGATTCAAAAATGGCTATAAATGTTGCAGATAAGTTTAATAAAAAGGGTATTTTTGATAACGAAAATGATTCTTACGAAAAAATTGAGCAATACATAAAAAAAAATTTTGAAAATCATGAAATAAGCCAAGTAGGATCAGTTTGTATTTTTTCTATGTCGAACCCTATAAAATAACCACTCTAGTTTACATCACTTCCATTTATCAGTATTTTTTTGGTTAAATATGGCTTTATAGCTAATAATTAAGGATTAATAACCTTAGAGTAAATTTTTCAATACCTCGATATAAATTCCACATTTTGATTTGCATTATGTATAATCGAAGTTATAAGGAATTTAGATTTATTAAATAAATGAAAAATAAAATGCTTACAACTGCATTTGCAGCAGGACTGGTTATATCTTTAGCTTCATGCGGTAAAACAACAGTCGCTTATGAGGATGCTAATGGAATAGATACTACATCGATAGACTTTAGTTCTACAGATTTACAAGCTATGACGAAAGATATGTCCGAAGATATGTTGAATTCAAGATCAGTTAAGAAAATCACAGCGATGGATACGCCAACGTTATTCTTTAGTAATATTAGAAATGAAACTCGTGAGCATATAAATACAACCATGCTTTCAAACACTGTGCAAACACAAATTATTAAGTCTGGGCTTTTTCAAGTTACAGATATGACACAAATTAAAAATGTGAAAGAGCAGCTTGGGTATCAGGCAAATAGTGGTATGGTTGATCAAAGTACGGCTACGAAGATAGGTCAGCATATAGGTGCTAGATATATGGTTTATGGTAGTATTCAAGATATAGATAATACGAGTGTTGATAAAGATAAAAGATCTAAGTTTTTCTTGGCGACATTGAAAATGATGGATTTAAAAACTGGTCTTGTTATTTGGCAGGATGATAAGCAAATTCGTAAATCACAAACTAAATCAACATTTGGTTGGTAGGCGATTGTTTTAGGTAATTGCTCTTTTATGAGTAGCTGTTGAACTATTAGGAGATATGATATGAAAAAGAATATTTTAAGTACTATAATTTTGTCGTCAATTATGGCGACCAGCGTTTTCGCATATGAGGTCAAAGGAACTTCTGTAGCAAAAAATCAGGCAGAACAGCAAGGTGAAGCAACGACATCTAAAGTAGATATGGGTGCAGATGTAGCAAATTTAAATTCAGCCATTTCAGCTGAGTCAAAGCCAGTTGCTCAAGCATCTGAAGATAAAAGATCAGCAGAAGAAATTCTAAATGATGTGATGGAAGGCTATATTGATGAAAATAATTTGCGTGATAGGTATGATTATGTTGGCTCAGCTATTGGAGTATCATCACAAAATCAGACTAACTCAAATTATGTTGATAGTGCTCAATTAGCGTTTGAGAAAGCTTTAATTAAAGCTCAAGCAGAATATATATCATTTATATCAGCAGATACTCAAGTTGATAAGAGTATGAGCATTGATAGTAATCAAGGTACTAAGGCAAATACTATAGAAGATAGTAACAACAAGCCAAAAGAAGGTACGCAAGAAGCTGTTGATGCTAAGAAAACTGCACTTGAAGAAGCTAAGCTTAATGAACAGTTAAAAGAGCAAGGTTTAGATCCTGATAGCTTTACTTCTGTTGATGAAAAGAAGAAAGCACTTCTAAGTCAGCAAATGACAGTTAAGAGTTTAACAACTGGTTTTGGTAATTTATCTGGCTTATTACCAATTAAAACTTTTGTCGTTGAGAAAAATGGTAATGCAGCTATTGGTGTTGTGGTTATTTATTCGGATAAAATAAAAGGCATGTTTGAAGACATTAAGCATGGAAATGAGCCTGTTATAGTTGGTAATGGTGGTAAAGCTCCATCTGATCTCTATAAAGATAAATCAGGTGAAGATATGATGGGTGACTATGGTATTCGTGTAGGTTTTGGTGAAGATAGTAAGCCGTATATATTATCTTATGGGCAAGGCTCGTATACTGGACCATCAATTCAAGGAGTTTCAGCAGGAGATTATGGTTATAAGCAAGCAGCTATACAAGCTAGAGCAAATATTGTGACTTTAATAGCTGGACAAATGTCAACTAAAGAGGCGCTAACTTTATCTGAAGACATCTCTAGCACACTAGCTAAAAATACAAAAACAAACCAGACTCGTCGTATAGATAGCTCTAACATTGAGAAGAGTTTATCTACTTACTATCAAACAAAAGCTAAGCTTGATATTATCGGTTTGAAAACAGTTAAAAGATGGAGATACAAACTTCCAAGTACTGAAAATACAGTTTACGGAGTGGTTTTGAAATGGGATCCAAAACAAGTTGCAACTGCTAATAAAATCAAGAATTTCAACTATGATGAATATCGTAGTAAACATACTAAAAAAGAACAACAAGGCGAAAGTTCTTTAGATGGCAAGGTTATTATTAGACAAAGTGATGATAATCAGTATTTAAATCAGTTTTAAGTAGTTGATATGAAAAAGATAATAACCTCAAGTATTGCAGCTTTATTGAGTCTGACAGGCGGTTTTGCTGATACAACTAATAAAGCGCAATTAAACTCAGGAAGTACTTATAAGAGTGTCGATGAGCGTGATAAATTGGAAATGTTTAGTATTGCTATTCAACCATTTGAGGTTGATGAATCTAAATTGCCTAAAGACACAAATGCTAAAGTTTTTCAAAGAGGCCTGAACCAAGCTATTGTTGCTGAATTTACGCAGTCACGTAAATTTAGAGTGGCAAGCAGGGATGATACTGACGATAAGGCTTATCAAAAAGAGATAGAAAAGATTATAAATAGTGATTCTAAGGATGATAGAACTAAGTTAAATAAGAAAATAGGTGCAGATTTTATTTTGACTGGAAATGTATTGTCAGTTAATTCACATCAAAAGAAAACATCGTACTATGGTGAGCATTTTACTACATGGAGTGTCTCTGCAACAGTTGCTTATAGAGTGTTAGAGCTTGCGACTATGGAAGTTAAATGGTCTAACGTTGTGAAAATTAATGTGCCAACTAATGTTGCAAATGAAACAATGCAATCAAATGATGGACAGTTTTCTGCGATAGCTACTTATCTTGATGAACAGATTGGTTCAAGAATTGCTGATGAAGCTATTGGAGCAATATACCCTCTTCAAGTACTAAAAGTTATTGATGGAGAAATTTATTTTAACCAAGGTGGTAATAGAGTTAAAGAAGGTAGTATCTATGAGGTACGCCAGAGTGGGGGTACTACGGTTGATGAGGCTACTGGACAACATATTGTGCTAGATGCGAAAGTCTTAGCTAAGGTAAGAATTACTGATGTTATGCCTAAGTACTCCATAGGTATAGTTGTTGACGGCAGTCTTAGCAAGATTCAAAAGGGCGCGAGATCTTATTTAGTCAAATAACAGAGTTCTTAAACAAATGAAAACTAAGATCATTAGTGTAGCTATTATACTTTCAAGTCTTTCAGGGTGTGCAACTTTTAGTGGTAGCCACCCTAGTAAGGTTGATAATGCAAAGCAAGCTCTTCAAAACAACTCTGCAAGTATTATCGAGAATAAGTTTTTGCATTCTTTTGCAGAGGATGGTGTCAATGCATCTCTTGGTTTCTTAGAAACAGGTAGGTTTGAACAGCTTGTTGGTAATGTTGATACTTCTTTAAATAAATATTCTAAAGCCACAGCTTATGTTACTAAATCAGAAGCTGAAGCTAAAATTCGAGTTAGAAATGTTATAAAAAATGTACAGGCTACGCTATTAAGTGATAAAGAGAGATATTATTATCTTTCTGATTATGAGGTCACATTTTTATATGCATATCAGTCATTGAATTATTTAAAAATGAATGATCTAGAGAATGCAGCCGTAAGTATAAGAAATCTTTCGTATGCACAATATGCAACATATCAGACTAAGCAGTTATCTAATACTGTATCTAGAGCTAACTATAGTCAGATGCGACACGTTAATACTACGAAAATATCTTCAGAAATAAATACTTCTAATCAGTATCGCCAGTTATCAAGTATCGCCAGTAAAATAAACAACTCGTATGAGAATGCTTTTGGATACTATTTAGCTGCAATGATATACCAAGCTTATGATACCGATCTTAATAATACTAATCTTTCTATGCAGAATGCATTAAGTGTGGTTCCTAATAACTCTTATGTGAAGCATGATGCTGAGAGAGTTAAGCAGGCATTTGATGGAGCGGGTAAGCTCTATGATAACAATCAAGGAAGATTAGTAATCCTCTACGAGAATGACTGGGTTGAATCTCTTCAAAAGTTTGATTTACCAATTATATTGTTTTTCCAGGTAGCTGGAATGCAGAAAATTTCTCTGCCTTACTATAAAACTTATACACTTGGAAGCCCTGCAAGTATAGATGTGATGAAGTCAGGTAGGTCAGTTAAAAAAGGTGAAACTGAAATTTTAGTTGATACTACTGCAATGGCAGCTAAATCATTATCTGATAGGTATCCAGCTATAGTTACAAGAGAGGTTTTGAGACTTATTACAAAAACAGCTATATCAGCAGCAGCAATTCAGAGCTCGGGTGATTACACAGCGCTTGCCGCAATAGGGACATCAATTTACAATATGGCAACGACTCAAGCGGATCAAAGAAGTTGGAATTTATTGCCGCAGGCAGTATCAGTCTTTTCAGCTGATTTAGATAAAGGTGTATATACTGTAAGAGTTAATGATAAGCTTGAAACCATATCTATCAAGCCATATAAAACAATGCTGTTATGGGTTGTGAAAGAAGGTGGCTCAGAAAATATTTTACTTGAACAGAATTTATAAAAAAGCTATTAAACCTATTAATAATTTTTGTTGAAAGCCCTAGAAAAGCCAATACCTCTAATATGTGTTTATAAAATGGGTGCATAGCTAAATCAAGGTTTTTAAATGAGTAGTTATTAAACATATGTTTAATATATAGCAAAATATACGGTTAATCCGCATATGTAGATATTGTTTTATTTGTAAGAATTTTATAACTGAAATGTTATGTTTAAGAATGGTTTTTAGAGATAGATAGATTGAAAAAAGTTATTAAGACGCAAAAGCTCTACGAGTAGCAATTCTTGCTCTTTTAACAGCTAAACGCTTAGCTATTTTTCTTTTTTCAGTAGGCTTAGTATAGTGTTGTCTATCTCTTAGCTCTTGCTTAATGCCTGCTTTTTCACAAGCACGCTTAAAGTTTCTTAGGCTTATATCAAAAGGCTTACGCTCGTCAACTCTAATACTTGGCATTATAGTACCTCTATATTTATAGCTTCAGGACCTTTTCTGCCTTCTTGAGTTTCAAATGCAACTGTTTGACCTTCTGAAAGACTTCCGCCATTTAGGTTTGTGATATGAACAAAGATATCTTTGCTACCAGATTCTGGAGTTATGAAACCAAAACCTTTTTGTTCATTGAAAAATTTTACTGTACCTTTTTCTTGATTACTCATTATTTTATTCTCTTATTTTGTTTATTTAAATTTAGTAGTAAACGAAGTTGTTTACACCATTTGTAATTGAATATCTGGAAAATATATTTATAGTCACAAGTTATCCTTACCCAGACAATAATAGTATAAAAAAAACCTAAAAGATAGTGTAAAGATAATGATAGGTGATAATTTTCTATAAATTCTTTATTTTAAGGGTTTATTTTCGTTAAGAGTTAGTGTCTCATTGAATTAATAATATTAATTCACTTAGTGTGTTATTTGTTGATGTTGATAAGCTATTAACTTATAATCTCACTTATATGTAATTTCATTTAACAATGTTCGATAAATTCGGAGGATATACGATGTCGGATTTCACTAAAGATATAGATGTTTTAGAAACCCAAGAGTGGCTTGAGGCTTTTGAAGATGTTGTCAGTAGAGAAGGTGCAGATCGCGCTAAGTTTTTGTTTGAGCAGTTACTTACTAAAAGTAGTGAGCTTGGTATAGAAAATTCTTATGCTGGCGCTAAAGTAAAAAGCTATATAAACTCAATTGATGTGAGTAATCAACCAGCATATCCAGGTGATATAGAACTTGAGAAACGCATTGAAGCAATAAATAGATGGAACTCTACAGTTATTGTTGCAGCTGCAAATAAAAAGGATGGCTCTATTGGTGGGCATATCGGTACTGGTGCCGGTGCTATGACTCTGTATGAAATTGGTTTTAACCATTTCTGGAAGGCTCCAAATGAAAACCATGCAGGTGATTTGATATTCTATCAAGGACATTTATCTCCAATTGTATATGCTCGTTCATTCCTTGAAGGTCGTATATCATCGAAGCAATTAGATAATTTCCGTAAGCAAGCATTTGATGGTGATAATGCTGTTTCATCTTACCCGCACCCTTATTTACAGCCAACTTACTGGCAATTCCCAACAGTTTCTATGGGTCTTGGTCCGTTACAGGCTATTTATCAAGCTAGATTCATGAAGTATTTAGAGGCAAGAGGTTTAGCTAAAACTTCTGATCGTAGAGTGTGGGCTTTCTGTGGTGATGGTGAAATGGATGAGCCAGAGTCAATTGGTTCTATCACAAGAGCTGGTCGAGAAGGTTTAGATAACCTTATATTTGTAGTGAACTGTAATTTACAAAGACTAGATGGTCTTGTAAATGGTAATGGTAATATTGTTGAAGAATTAGCAGGTGTGTTTGAAGGTGCTGGTTGGAATGTTATCAAGGTGTTATGGAGTAGTGATTGGGATAAGCTTCTTGCTGACCAAAAAGCTGGTAAAAAATTAGCAGATAGATTGAGCTCACTAAATGATGGACAGTTCCATACTATTAAAGCTCATGGTGCCGAAGAGTGCCGTAAAGTTGTATTTAGTGGTGATGAAGATTTGGAAGCTTTAGCTAAAGATATGTCTGATGCTGATATCGCAGCACTTCGCCGTGGTGGACATGATCCTCTTAAAGTATTTGCAGCATACAAAAAAGCTACTGAAGAAGCTAACGGTAAGCCTACACTCATTTTACCAATGACTGTAAAAGGTTATGGTTTAGGTGAATACGGTGAGTCTAAAAACATTGCTCATAATGTTAAAAAATTAGACACAGATGCTCTTGAGTATATTAAAGAAAGGTTTGATGTGCCTGCTACAAAAGAGGATATTGATAATTATAGGCTTATTAAGCTAGATGAAAACTCTGAAGAAATGAAATATCTTCATTCTAAGAGAAAAACTCTTGGTGGTTATATCCCAGCAAGAAGAGAAAATAACCAAGCTTTAGAAATTCCAAATTATCAGGATTTTGCAGGTAAGCTCTTAGAAGATAGTGGTGAAAGAGAGTTCTCAACTACTACAGCTTTTGTAAGAATGTTAACTCATTTAGCAAAAGATAAGAAGCTTGGTAAGCATTTAGTGCCAATTACAGTTGATGAGTCGCGTACTTTTGGTATGGAAGGTTTATTTAGGCAATTAGGTATTTATAATCCTAAAGGTCAACAGTATGTTCCAGAAGACAAAAAACAAGTAATGTTTTATAAAGAAGCCGTTGATGGTCAAATTTTACAAGAAGGTATTAACGAACAAGGCGGTTTCTGTTCATGGATAGCAGCAGCGACTTCTTATAGTGTGCATAATGTGCCAATGATTCCATTTATGATTTACTACTCAATGTTTGGTTTCCAAAGATTTGGTGACTTGGCTTGGGCAGCCGGTGACTCTATGGCAAAAGGTTTTGTGATAGGAGGTACTGCTGGTCGTACAACTCTAAATGGTGAAGGTCTACAGCATGAAGATGGTCATAGTTTAGTTCAAGCATCTTTGATTCCAAACTGTGTATCTTATGATCCTACCTATGCTTACGAGCTAGCTGTGATCTTAGATTCAGGTATGAAGAGAATGTATGTTGATGGTGATAAAGTTTATTATTACATTACAGTTATGAATGAAAACTATACTCATAGAGCTATGCCGGAAGGTAGCGAAGAAGGTATTATTAAAGGTTTATATAAGCTTGAAGATAATAAACCTGCTGAGAAGCATGTACAGCTTATGGGCTCTGGTACTATTCTGAAAGAAGTTGAAGCTGCTGCTGTAATGCTTAAAGATGAGTACGGTGTTACTTCAAACATCTGGAGCATGACTAGTTCAAATGAACTTTATAGAGAAGCAAAAGATGTTGCTAGAGAAAATATGTTACATCCTACAGCTAAGCCTAAAGAAAGCTATGTAACTAAGTGCTTTAAGGGTGAGCAAGGTCCTGTAATTGCATCTACTGACTATATCAAGCTTTATACAGATCAGTTAAGAGAATTTATCCCAAATACGCTTGTAAACTTAGGTACAGATGGTTTTGGTCGATCAGATACTCGTGCAGCATTAAGAAGCTTCTTTGAGGTTGATAGATACCATGTGGTAGTAGCTGCTCTTTATGGTCTTGCTAAAGAAGGCAAGGTGAAAGACGCTGAAGTTGAGAAAGCTATCAAAAAGTACAATATAGACCCAGAGCGTTTAGCGCCATTATATAGCTAATTAAAGGAGATAATGATGTCTATAGAAATAGTTAAAGTACCAGATATTGGTGATTATGATGCAGCAGAGATTATTGAAATAAATGTTGCTGTCGGTGATAGTATTGCTGAAGAAGATGCTCTAATTACATTAGAGACTGACAAAGCTAGTATGGAAGTTCCATCACCTGTTGCAGGTAAAGTAACTAAAATTACAGTAAATACTGGCGATAAAGTTGGTGAAGGTGATGTGATATTAGAAGTTGAGCTTGAAGGAGCGAGTACTATTGAAGAAGCTAAACCTGCAGAAACTCAAACAACTACGTCTTCTTCTACAGAAGTCGTTGATGTGGCTGTGCCAGATATTGGTGATTATGATGCAGCAGAAATTATTGAAATGGCTGTAAAAGTTGGTGATGAAATTTCAGAAGAAGATCCTTTAATTACATTAGAAACTGATAAAGCTAGTATGGATGTGCCATCTCCTGTTAATGGTAAGGTAGTAGAAATTTTAGTTAATATCGGTGATAAAGTTGGTGAAGGTAATTTAATTCTTAAAGTAGAAACTGGTAGCGCTACTGTTGAAGGTTCTAGCGATACTAGTTCTAATGATGCTCCAGCGACACAATCATTAGCTAGTGAAGTAATTGATGTTGAAGTTCCAGATATTGGTGACTATGATGCAGCAGAAATTATTGAAATAGCTGTTAAAGCTGGTGATAAAATTGCAGAAGAAGACGCTCTTATTACACTTGAAACTGACAAAGCTAGTATGGATGTGCCATCACCTGTAGCAGGAGAAGTAGTTGAGGTTCTAGTAAATATTGGTGATAAAGTTGGTGAAGGTAAGCTTATATTAAAGGTTAAAACAGAGGGATCTGCTTCTGTAGCTCCAGCGTCTAGTCAACCAGCCAAGCAGGAAACACCTAAGAAGCAAGAGTCTAAACCTGTAACATCAACTCAAAATACTGTAAACCAGTATGAAGTTGATAATTCAAATGCCCATGCATCACCTGCAGTTAGAAAGCTTGCAAGAATCTTGAATGTAGACCTAAGCAAAGTAAAAGCTACTGGTCGCAAAGGTAGAGTTTCAAAAGAAGATTGTTATAACTATATTAAAAATGCTGTAACACAAGTTCAAACAGGTAAAATTGCTGCAAGTGGGTCAGGTCTTGATTTGTTAGCTGATCCTGTGGTTGATTTCTCTAAGTTTGGTGAAATTGAGACACAACCATTAACTCGTATAAATAAAATCTCTGCTAAAAACTTGCATAGAAACTGGGTGAAAATACCTCATGTAACTTTCTATGATGATGCAGATATTTCTGATCTTGAAGAGTTTAGGAAATCTAAAAAAGCATTTGCTGAAAAGATGGGTGTAAAAATTACTCCATTATCATTCTTAGTGAAAGCAGCTGCAGTAGCGTTGCAAGAATTCCCTAGAATGAATAGTTCTCTTTCAAATGATGGTGAAGATCTAATCTTGAAGAAATATTATAATATTGGTTTTGCTGCAGATACACCAGCGGGCCTTATGGTCCCAGTCATCAAAGATGCCGATAAAAAAGGTATTATTGAGATTTCTAAAGATATTATGGAACTAGCAGGTAAGGCTAGAGATGGTAAGCTTGGTAGTAAAGACATGTCTGGTGCTACATTTACAATCTCAAGTATTGGTGTACTAGGTACCACAGCATTTACGCCTATTATCAATATGCCAGAAGTGGCTATTATGGGTGTATCTAAAGCTGCTGTTAAACCAGTTTGGAATGGTAAAGAGTTTGAGCCAAGAACTATGCTTCCACTTTCTATGTCAGCAGATCATAGAGTAATTGATGGAGCGTTAGCTGCTAAGTTCTTGACTAGATATAATCAGATTCTTTCTGATTTACGCGAAATTATAATGTAAATTCAATATTAGCGGAGTTTAAAAAAATGAGTGATATTAAAACACAATTAGTAGTATTGGGTAGTGGCCCTGGTGGATATAGTGCAGCTTTTAGAGCAGCAGATTTAGGTTTAAAAGTAACTTTAGTTGAAAAATATAGTGAAATTGGTGGCGTATGTTTAAATGTGGGCTGTATCCCATCTAAAGCTATGTTACATATTGCAAAAGTTATCAACGAGGCTCGTCACCTTGAGTCTTTAGGTATCGTGAAAGTTGGCGATATGGATATCAATAAAGACAAGATCGTTGATTATAAGAATGGTGTGATCAGTAAGTTAACTACTGGTCTAAAAGGCATGGCAAAAGCTCGTAAAGTTGATATCGTACAGGGTTATGGTAAGTTTACTTCTGATAAAGAGATTGCTGTAGAAACTGCTGAAGGCACAAAAACTATATCATTTGATAACTGTATTATTGCAGTTGGCTCAAGTGTGATAAATCTGCCATTTGTACCCGAAGATGACAGAATTATTGACTCTACTGGCGCTTTGCAGATGAAAGAAATTCCTGAAACTATGCTTGTAGTGGGCGGTGGTATTATAGGTCTTGAGATGGCTCAAGTTTACTCTGAGCTTGGTACTAAAATCACAGTTGTAGAGTTTGCTGATCAGTTAATGAGCGGTGTTGACAAGGATATTGTTAAAGCATACCAAAAAATGAATGCTCGCTATGAAGTTCGCCTGAAGACGGGTGTAACGGCTATGGAAGCTAAAAAAGATGGTATCTATGTAACTATGGAAGGCGACCATGCTGCTAAGAATGAGCGTTACGATCGTGTGCTTATGGCTATTGGCCGTAAGCCAAATGGTAAGCTTATAGATGCTGAGAAAGCTGGTGTTAAAGTTGATGAGAGAGGATTTATTCCTGCAGATAAACAGCTTCGTACGAATGTACCGCATATATTTGCAATCGGCGATGTGATTGGTCAACCTATGCTTGCTCATAAAGCTGTGCCGGAAGGTAGAACTGCTGCTGAGGTTATCTCTGGTCTTAATCATAGTTTTGATCCGCTAGTAATCCCATCAGTTGCTTATACTGATCCTGAAGTTGCTTGGGTTGGTGAAACTGAAACTTCTGCTAAAGCAAAAGGCATCAAGTATGAAAAAGGTGTATTTCCATGGGCAGCTAGTGGTAGATCACTAAGTATTGATCGTACTGAAGGTATGACTAAAGTACTTTATGATGAGAATCATAAAATTATCGGTACTTCAATTGTCGGTACAAATGCCGGTGAGCTTATTGCTGAATCTGCATTAGCTATAGAAATGGGTTGTGATGCTGAAGATATAGCTCTTACAGTACATCCGCATCCTACACTTTCTGAAAGCTTAATGATGGCGACAGAAGTATTTGAAGGAACTGCAACAGATCTTCCTCCTCAAAGAAAGAAGAAGTAATTCTCTAAATTTTTCTGATAAATCTCTCAAAAAAAATTTAATTCTTATAAAACTTCAAAAGAACTCTAAAGTAGGTTTTTTTGTGGTTATTTCTGTGACATTTTATTAAAATTAATTTATCTCTATTTTTCAAATATTTTTGCTATGAAAAGTAACGCGCTATCAAGAGTTGATGCCTCATATAAAAAAATGCGAATGGAAGTAATTAGTATTACTTTTTTTAGTTACATAGTATTTTATATTGCGAGGAAAAATTTTGCAGCTGCAGCACCTGCTCTTATGAGTAGTATAGGTATGACTGATACTCAGTTTGGGCTTATGTCTTCAGGATTTTATATTGTTTATGGATTTTCTAAGTTTGGTAGTGGTTTTGTTGCCGATAATGTAAATGTACGCTTTATGTTGGGCCCTGTGCTTATTTTAATCGGTATAGTGAATATTCTGTTAGGCAGCTCGTCTAGTATTATTATACTGACTGGTTTATATTGGCTTACTGCAATACTTCAAGGCTCAGGTTTTCCACCAATAGCTAAATCTTTAAATTTTTGGTTTTCTAAGAAGGAAAGGGGGATGTGGTATAGTATTTGGAACTCATCTCACAATATTGGTGGAGCACTTGCACCGTTGATTGCTAGTCAAGCTATTGTGATGACTGGTAATTGGAGAATGGCATTTTATGTTCCTGCAGTTATTGCAATTGCTATGGGTATTACGGCCTTGATTTTTATGAAAGATAGGCCTGAAAAGTATGGGTTACCTTCGATTGGGCAGTGGAAGCAGGATAAGGCTGAAATTCAAGTGGAAGCAAAAAGCTCAGTCATTATGTCTACTTGGCAGATGTTTATAAAATATGTTTTATTAAACCCTGTAGTTTTATTTGCCATTTTTGGTGACCTTTGTATATATGTCGTTAGAACTTCTGTAAATGACTGGTCTGCTATTTATTTTACTCAAGTTGCCCATTGGGGGTTAGATAAATCAAATTCTCTTAATTTCTGGTTTGAGGTTGGTGGTATTGTCGGTGGTTTATTAGGTGGTTTTATATCTGATATTTTCTTTAAATCAAATAGGTGGACTAGCTGTACTGTATATGTGTTAATTCTTTTTATCAGTTTTATTTTATTACCGTTTGCTATAGCTACATCATACCTATTAACATCTCTTATTTTTATGGCTATTGGTGCAGGTATATATGGCCCACAATTATTGTTTGCTTTAGGTATTATAGAGTCAGTTCATAAAAATGCTGCAGGGGCTGCAACAGGGCTTAAGGGGTTTATTACATATTTAGGTGCGGCAATGGCAGGTTTACCAATTGCATTAGTTAAGGTTAGTTATTCTTGGACAGGCGTATTTACTGTAATTATATTTATGAATATATTGCTGATATTTGTTTTGACGTTGCTTATTTATACAGAGAGAAAACAAAATAAGATTGTCAGTATATAGGTGGATTTATCGAATATGTTTTGCTTACAAAAATAATGTTTATAATTCTAGTTTAGATGTGTATCCTTTATAAATATCAAATTAGTAAATAGTAGATAATTTCTAAAAATGAAAAAATCATTATCACTAATATATGTTATTTTCTTTGGTATTTTTTTGGTTTTATTTAGTGGTATCAAAACTGGTTATTCTACAGTCACTTCTAAAGATATCGTGATTTTTGGAGATAGTTTAAGTGATGTCGGTTATGCAAATAATTTCCATAAAATAAAAAAGAATTGGCCAGATATACCAGAAACCCCTACTATTATTAAGCAGGCTACATACACAAGCCCGAAGGTTGGAGAAACTGTATGGCCTCAGTTTTTAGCCCTAAAGTACAGAAATGGGAACATCGGTATCTCAAACAATATTAATACGCCTGAGCTAAATATAAATCAATCTGTAATACCAAAACTTATAGGGAATAATTATGCGGCTGGAGGTTCAGCTACAGTTTGTAAGGGGATTGGCGAAGATGGTGATTATGCTCCTCCTCCAATAGGACCATTGCGAAAAGGAGAGTACTGTGATGAAAGTGAAGTTAGTATTCAAGAACATAATCAAATAGATAGTTACTTAAATCAAAATAATAATCAGGCTAACTCAAAGACTATATACATAATATGGGGTGGAGCTAATAATGCATTTCTAGCTCTTGGAGATTTCTCTAATAATACTTCCACATTAAGCAAACTATATCTGTTTGCCAAATACTTGATAGTTAATAAAGTATCTCCAGTGCAAGAAATTTCTAAAATGCAGAGTGCAGCAGACGATATAGCTTATGATGTTGAGTATCTAGTGAAGCATGGTGCAAACGCTAATAATATCTATATCATTAATTTACCCAATTTAGGTGTAACTCCAGAAGCTACAGATAATGGGCAAAATATGAATAGTTTTAAAGTTAAGCTTTTTGAATCGCTATCAAAAGCGTTTAACCAACAGTTACAAAATGATATTTCTAAAACTAATGCACATATTATTGATGCTGAAAAGTTTTTTGATCGAATTGTAAAAAACAAGGCTATAAAAATAAATAGCACTAAGTATTCATTTTTAAATGTAACTCAATCAGCATGTGATTTTTATGGCGATAATTCTTTAATGTGTATTCCTAAAAATTATATTTCAGGAATATATGATAAATACCTTTTTGAAGGTCAAGTACACCCAACCTCATATTCGCATCGAGTTTTTTCTATCTATATTGATGATATTATAAATAAGTGATCTAGTAAGAAGGTACTGAGATAATAATAGGAAGGTTTTACTTATTAAAATATTTTTTAAATAAATCTTTATATTGAACTAGCTCATTATAAGTTAGTAAAAATACGCCATCACCACCTTCAGCAAAGCTTAACCATGTAAATGGAATATCTGGACACATTTCCATTAGTGCATATTGACTATTGCCAACCTCAACAATTAATACACCATTTTCTGTAAGGTGCTTATCAGCTTCTAAGATTATTCTTTTTGCTAAATCTAACCCATCTTTGCCAGCTTCAAGAGCTAGTTTTGGCTCAAAATGGTATTCAGTAGGCATGCTTGCTAAATCTTGGCTATCGACATAGGGAGGATTTGAAATTATTACATCAAATTTTTTACCTTCAAGACTGTTAAACAAGTCAGATTTAATTGCTGTTACTCTATCACTAAGTTGGTGTTTTTTAATATTATGATTGGCTATTTCTAAAGCATCATCAGAAATATCCACCAGTGTAATATCAGCATTCTCAAATACAAAAGAAGAAGCTATACCAATACAGCCACTACCAGTGCAAAGATCAAGCACATTTCTGACACTATCAATATCACTAACCCAAGGAGAGTAATCATTGCGAATAAGTTCAGCAATAGGAGAACGAGGTATAATTACTCTTTCATCTATGTCAAACTCCATATCTACAAACCAAGCCTTTTTTAGGATATATGAAAGTGGCTTGCGCTCATGAGCTCGTTGATATACATAGCTAACTATGGCTTTCTTTTCTTCTAAAAGAAGATTTGCACTTACCATGCTTGTATCTATATCATGAGACATATGTATTGCTGAAAGCACTAAATGTACAGCCTCATCCCACATACTGTCAGAACCATGTCCAAAATAAACTTTTTCAGCAGTCATTTCTGTCATTGTCCAACGAATGAAATCTCTAATTGTGTGTAGATTTTCTAAAATATCTTGTTGTTTTTCTATACTATACATTTACTAACCTTTTTTCCAAATTGTACCTGTTGCACTATCTTCTAAGATGATACCTTGCTCAGTTAATTCATCTCTAATTTCATCAGCTCGAGCATAGTTTTTATCTTTTTTTGCTTGTGCTCGTTCAGTGATAAGTTTTTCGATTTCAGTAGCATCAATGCTATTATCTTGAGTGAAATATTCTTCTACATCCGTAAACAATATGCCTAAAACATCACACAATTTACGCAATAAAAAGGCATAACCACTAGCTTTGAATTTGTTTGTGGTTTTTAGGGTATTAATCTCTTTTGCTAAGCTAAATAACACGGCTAATGCTTCAGGAGTGTTGAAATCATTGTCCATTGCTTTGATGAATTTATCTTCATACTCACTCGCATCTTCAGGTAAGTTTACTTCTACTGGTTCAACACCACGCATAGCAGTAAATAGTCTTTCAATCGATGCTTTAGCATTATCAAGATTTTCTTGAGAGTAGTTAATCTCACTTCTATATACATTTGATGCTAAAAAGTATCTCACAACTTCTGGATGATACTCTTTTAAAACCTCAATAATAGTGAAGAAGTTGTTTAGTGATTTAGACATTTTTTCAGCATTCACTTTCACCATACCAGAATGTAGCCAATAATTAGCGAATGTGCATTCATTACAAGCTTCTGATTGAGCTATTTCATTTTCATGGTGTGGGAATCTAAGATCAGAACCACCTGCATGAATATCAAAAGTTTCGCCAAGTAGTTTTTTAGACATTGCAGAGCACTCTATATGCCAACCTGGGCGGCCAGCTCCCCATGGAGAGTCCCAAGCAGGCTCACCTTCTTTAGCCATTTTCCAAAGAACAAAGTCCATAGGATTTTCTTTGATATCAGATACTTCGACTCTAGCACCTTGTTGAAGTGCTTCGATATTTTGCTTGCTAAGCTTACCATAGCCATCAAACTTATCTACACGATAAAAAACATCACCATTAGCTCCTTGATATGCAAAACCTTTATTTATTAGGGTTTCAATCATCTCAACCATTTCAGAAATTGTTTCGGTAGCTTTAGGCTCATGATCTGGAGCTAGAATATTTAAACTAGCAAATACATCATGCATAGCTTTGATATTTCTAGTAACTAGTGCTTCTGTAGACTCGCCATTTTCGTTAGCTCTTTTGATGATTTTGTCATCAATATCTGTGATATTTCGTACTAAAGTTACATCATAACCACGGTATTTGAAGTATCTGTTAATTACATCAAAAGCGATGTAAGTACGGGCATGACCAATATGGCAATCATCATAAACAGTTACACCACAAGCATACATGCTGATTTTGTTAGGTTTTATGGGTTTAAATTCTTCTTTTTTACCAGAAAGAGAGTTATAAAAAATCATAAACTATAAGTCTTATATTTTAATTGCTATATTATAACGAAATTTTGTGTTTTTTGTGGGAAAAAAGTTGCTGTGATATATAGTAAGGTCGTGATCTAAGCATATAAATTTCTAGGTTAAGATATAACATCTAATGCAAGAAGTACTATAGATAAAATATTTATAACTAAAAGAGTTTTAGAAACACCTTTAATGCCGACAGTCATTATTCTAAATCCACTCCAAAGTAGTAACCCTAAAATAACTCCGTGAGTTATAGACCCCGTTAAGGGGATTATTAAGATAGTGAGTAATGCAGGTATTGCTTCTTGGATATTTTCCCATTCAATATCTCGAACAGTTTTTACCATATGTATACCTACTATAAAAAGTACAGGTGCCGTAGCTACAGCTGGAACTAAAGCAAGTAGAGGTGATAAGAATAAAAATGGAAGGAATAAAAAACCTGTAACAATAGCGCTAATACCTGTTCTAGCCCCAACCTCAATACCTGCAACAGACTCGATATAGCCTATAGCTGAACTAGTACCCAGAATACCTGATATGACACCTGAAATACCATCAACAGCTAGTATTTCCTTGAAGTTTCTTGGGTCGCCATTTTTATCTACTAGTCCACCAGCCTCACAAACTCCTATAGCTCCTGCCATACTATCAAACAAAATTGTAAAAATGAAAGCAAATATTGCTGGCCAAAGAGCAATGGATAGAGAGTTGATAAGGTCTAGTTGAGCAAATGTAGAGAAGTTTGGCATCGATAAAATGCCATTAAAATGAGTTGAAAGAGCTAGATTTGGAAATAGAAAATCTATTAGTAAATAAATAATAGTTATAAGAGCAACACCTAAAATCATTGCACTTGAGTATCTTAAATATATTAAGAATCCAGTGAATAATAATCCACCTAGAAATAAAGCAAATGAAATATTGAGTTTAGACATTTGAATCATATTTACAGGGTCTGATGATATTATATTTGCAGATTTTAAAGCAATTACAGCAATCAATAGACCAATACCTACGACAACTGCATGTCTTATCTGTTTTGGAATAGCCATTATTAGGATAGCTCTAATATTTGATAGTGACATCAGTGTAAATAATATGCCTGACCAGAAAACAACCCCTAGTGCTATTTGCCAGCTAACATTCATGTGCTGAACAATAGCATAAGTGAAAAAAGCATTAATTCCCATTCCCGGAGCAACAGCAATAGGATTGTTTGAAAAAATTCCCATTGATACACAACCTATAAAAGATACTAAAAGTGTAGCAGTTAAGGCTCCATCATATGGCACACCAGCTTGAGATAAAATCATTGGGTTAACAACTATTATATACATCATTGAGAGGAATGTGGTTATTCCACCAAGACATTCTTTTTTTAGTGAGAACTGTGAGTCTGTTGTAGCTGAAAGTATTTTAAAAAGCAATTTTAAATCCATCATAAAGAACTAGTATTAAGTATAAGAATTTTTCCTAAAAATACTAGTTGAAAGATTTGTTTATGTTAAATCTTAGATAGAAGAATTATGACCTTATCTACTATGCTTTAGTCATTTGTTAGACTATTGAGTCTTCTTGTTTCTACTTGGGCATTAGGAATAATTATTGCAATTATTAGACCGATAATTCCAACAGTGATTAAAAGAATACATAAGCCGACTGTAGCAGATGTGTATCCCATAATTATAGTTGCAATCATTGGGGCAAATCCAGAAAGTGATGCGCCGAATCCAAACCCAATAGAGCAACCTGTGGCTCTTACTCGGGGTGGAAAAATCTCAGTATAGTACGGTGTAGAAACACCTTGTATAATAGATGTTAGAACTGCCATGGATATAACCATACTAGCTACTATGAAAACTCCTTGTAGTTGCATTAGCATAACCATCGGAACAGTAAATATAAGTAATAATAGGTAGCCAATTATATGAGTTAGTTTTCTACCATATATATCTGACAGATACCCAAAAATAGGCATAACTATACACATCGCAACTATACTTATAGTATTTATCGCGAGAGCTGTAGACAGACTTAAGCCTAATTCCTGCTCCATATAAGTAACCATATATGTTATGTCTAGATAGTATAAAATCATTGCGGTTGTAGATAAAACTACAATTAATGAAAGTCTCCAACGATAATGTTTGAGGAGTTCTTGCATAGGCTTAATTTCAAGAGTACTATTTTCATCTTCTTTTATTTCTTCTTGAATTTTATCGTCTTCTCTAAAGAAAAAGTGCAACAACAACAGTAAAAAGCCTAAGGCAAAAGGAACTCTCCAAGCATAGTATTGTAGATTTTCTGGTAGTAAGTTTATAGATAGAAAGCTAACACCAGAGGCTAGTAGAAACCCAACTACAGATGTCGAGTAAGCAATTGCAAGATTAAAGCCGGTGTGTGTTTGATTGTCTTCTTCGGATGTTATAGTCATTAAATTACCAAACTGACCACCAGCTGAAAGTCCTTGGAATATTCTCACTACTATTAGTAATATTGGAGCCCAAATACCAATCAGGTTATAATCAGGTAAAAAAGCCATTACGACTGTTGGCACAGCCATCATGATGATAGCTAGATTCATTGCGTAGTGTCTACCAAGCCGATCACCGAGTCTACCAAAGAATATTGAGCCGATTGGTCTTGCTACAAAACCAGCAGCAAAAGCACCAAAAGTCGCGATTAGTGCTATAAAAGGATTAGAGTTAGGAAAAAATTGCACAGAAATGATTGTTGCAAAATAGCCATATAATGAAAAGTCATACCATTCAATAATATTGCCAAATGAGTGTTTAAAGGTTGTTTTGATTTGTTTGAACATAACAATTGTAGTTTGAAAATGAATCAAAGTATTTTGATTTATAAATAACAGTTATTTCTTATACTGCTGAACTACTAAGTTTTCTCCAGATTATTTTTAAATAGATAACATAGGCTAACATTTGAAACAAATATTTCAAGTTTTGCTCATTTTAGGTATAGCAGATAAGGCTTAATTTATATTTCTAATATAAGAGTCAAATATTTGTCTAATAACAGTTATAATATAGCTATGCTAACTTATGTTCAACTAATGTAATGACTATAGATCTGTATTACGAAAATGACTATCTTAGACAAGATAATAATATTAAGGTAAAGGAAAATTTCTCACCTTTTAGGCGTGACTACGCAAGAGTTATACATTCATCATCTTTTCGAAGATTACAATCAAAAACACAAATATTCCCAAGTTTTGAAAATGATTTTTTTCGTAATAGGCTAACTCATTCTCTAGAAGTTGCACAAATAGCGAAATCAATAGCTGTTAAACTTAACTATGACTATGGTTTGAACTTAGATTATGATTTGATTGAGACAGCTGCACTTTGTCATGATATTGGGCATCCTCCATTTGGACATAATGGCGAAGTTGCCTTAAATGAAAAAATGAAAAAATTTGGTGGCTTTGAGAGTAATGCACAGACTCTAAGACTTATTTCTCACACTGCAAAAAAAGATATTGATCAGAAACAAAGTTTTGGTTTAAACCTTACTTATAGAACTCTTGCTGCAACTATAAAGTATGATAATTTAATTCCAGAGAAAGCTGGTAAAGTCACAAAAGGGTATTATCAAGAAGAATTAAGACTAGTTGAGAGTATCAAGAAGAGTTTGCTTTCAAATAAAAGTATAGCTTCTGATAAAAGTTTTAAGACTATAGAGTGTTATATTATGGATGTAGCAGATGATATTGCTTACTCAACTTATGATGTCGAAGATGCATTAAAAGGTGGCTTTATAGACCCATTATCTATGGCGAGTATTGATGATAAGCTTATAGCTAAAATATTAGATGCTGTGCCGGATAATTTAAACATCACAGCAGAGGATGTAAAAAATATTTTAAAAAATATTTTCGCCGAAAAAATAGATTTTGATGGAGATTGTCGAGATATCTATCAAGCTTCTAAAAATATTGCAAATAATAGTCTTTTAAGAACAAAGCTTACATCTAAGCTTGTTGATAGTTGTATTCAAAACATCTCTTTTGATTTCAATGAGGAAGAACCAATACTTTCTAAGGTTTATTTGAGTGATGAAATCTCTAAACAAGTTGAAGTGCTTAAAAAATATATTCTTTTTAAAGTTATAAAGTCACCAAAGCTTAATGTTCTGCGTTACCGGGGTAGAGAGATAATCTCAGAAATCTTTGATATTTTGATAGAATCAACACCATCAGAAAGTTTGTTGCCTGATGACATTGGAGCTATATTTTATAGTGCTAAAACACCGCAAGTGAAAGCTAGGATTATAAGTGATTATATATCTTCGATGACAGATAGGTATATTATAGAACTTTACAATCAGTTTAAGTCAGACCCATCAACAATGATTTTTAAGCCATTGTCTTAGTTATAAGCTATTCAATTTCAGCTTTGTCTCCATGTACTTCTAGCCAATCACGACGATCTTTAGAGCGTTTTTTAGCTAAAAGTCTATCAAGAGTTTCATTATCATTATCTTCTGCAGATAATGTTAGTTGTAGAAGTCGACGAGATGACACATCCATTGCAGATTCACGCAATTGAGTGGGATTCATCTCACCTAGACCTTTAAAACGCATAATATTTATCTTACCAGTAAGCTTAGAATTTTCTCTAAGAATATTATCTTTTTCTAACTCATCAAGAGCATAGAAGGTACTTTTGCCAATATCGATTCTAAATAAAGGAGGTTGAGCGATATAAATATGCCCCTCCTTTATAAGCTTTCTAAAATGCTTTAAGAACATTGCACACAGGAGTGTTGCTATATGAAGCCCGTCTGAGTCAGCATCGGCTAATACGCAAATTTTATTATATCTAAGTCCTGATGTGTCATCACTATCAGGGTCAACTCCAATTGCAGTTGCAATGTTGTGCACCTCTTGAGAGTTCATGATAGTATCAGCATCAAGCTCCCAACTATTTAGTATTTTGCCTTTTAAAGGCATTACAGCTTGAAAATTTTTATCACGAGCTTGTTTTGCTGAACCTCCAGCAGAGTCTCCTTCAACGATAAAAAGCTCAGTAGAGTTTATATCTGAGCTAATACAGTCAGTAAGTTTCCCTGGTAAACGAATGGTTGTGTTCATAATACGTTTACGTGCAGTTTTTTTATCAGCATTAACACGCTTTTGAGCAATTTTGTTGATGTTTTCAATTATTTCTGTAGCTTCATCTGGATGCTGATTTAACCATATTGTAAGTAAGTCTTTAACTGTAGTTGCTACAAATGCTGTTACATCCTTATTAGAAAGTTTTTCTTTGGTTTGACCAGCAAACTGAGGGTTAGTGATTTTTACAGAAATTACATAGTTTAGTTGAGCAAAAGAATCATTAGCTGTGACTTTAATATTCTTAAGAGCTAAAGAGTTTTTATCAATATATGTTTTAATGGCATCGTAAACACCATTTTTAAGACCAGCAACATGCGTACCATCTTGAGGGGTGGGAATAAGGTTTACATAGCTGTTTTTAATTTGTTCAAGAGGGGCATCACACCAGCAAAATACAGCATCTAAAAAAGACTCGCCATTTGAGAAATTGTCGATAAAGAAAGGTTCTGCAGGTAAAGTTGCAGCATCTAACTTATGGTCTAAATATCCTTTTAGCCCAGCATTAAAATGCCAAGTTATTTTCTCTTTCTTTGCAATGTTAGAGTACTTGATTGTCAAATCTTTGCAAAGGATGGCTTTTGCTTCTAATAAATTCTTTAATGCTTTAATATTTATTTTAATATCATCAAAATATTTTTTATCTGGCCAGAACCTTACCTTTGTTCCTGTATTTTTTTTGCCAACTGTTCCTATTATTTGTAATTCTTGAGTTTTGATACCATCTTCAAAAACTATATGGTGAAGTTTGCCGTCTCGTTTTATTTCAGCTTCAAGTTTTGATGAAAGAGCATTTACTACAGATACACCAACACCATGTAAACCACCAGAGTGAGTATAGTTCTTATTATTGAATTTACCACCAGAGTGTAATTTAGTCATGATAAGTTCTATTCCTGAAATTTGGTGTTCAGGATGGATATCAACAGGCATTCCTCGACCATTATCTATAACTTCAATACTATTGTCTTCATAAAGATTTATTTCAATGTTACTTGCAAAACCTGCTAAAACTTCATCAACACTGTTGTCAACTATTTCTTGAACCAAATGATTTGGACTTTCAGTATTAGTGTACATACCAGGTCTTTTTTTAACTGGATCAAGACCCGTTAAAACTTCAATAGATTTAGCATTATAATTTTGCATTTTTAAAATTTAAGCAGATAAATATTTATGAATCAAATTTTATCATAGAATATTGGTTATAGGTAATATCAATCTATTTGGCTTAAAGATAATAAAGTTTAAAGTCTATTTTTTTAAAAAATAGCAACTGTAGGGTAAAAATATCGCTAGGCCAATAGTTGGTAGTATTACAAAAGCAAAAGCTAAGCAAAATTCACTACCAAAGTTGAGTTGGCTCATGATGGCTGTAGTTATAGAAGCTATGCCCATTTGCATAAAACCCATTATAGAAGAAGCCGCTCCTGCAGTAGTTGAAAAATTCTCTAATGCTATAGGTGTTAGTAAAGGAACACTAAAAGATACTCCTATGAAAGTTAATGATAGTATGAATGTTAAGGCTATTGAAAGTTCTGTTCCTGTAAGTAACTTGAACGCATAGACGCAAAGTATCCCAGAAATAAGAGTGCAGATCATACCAAAGTTTATTAGGAATTTATAACGGACTACTTTACTTATCTTAGCACAAAAAAGTGAACCAAGAACTACAGCTACAACCATTATAATAAGCAGGTATAAGAAGCTTGTTTTTTCTAACCGAAGAATATTGACAAATATATCTGGAGCCTCTATTAGACAAGCATAAATTACACTAATATTTATTCCTAAAACAAATGTTGCAAAAAAGAATTGATGATCTTTAAATAGAGATAGATATGTTTTGAATAAGTTTCTTGGTGTTAGGGCTTCATAGTTCTTTTCTTGAATAGTTTCTGGGAAGAAAATAGAAACCTTTATAAATAACATTGTTGCAGCAGCAAATAAAACCCAGAAGATTAATTCTGGAGTTAAAAATATGCCTAAAATAGCTCCTACGGCAGGTGCAAGAGCAAATGCTATATTCATAATTGCGAATACAGAACCTTGATCTTTGAGTTTAAAAACATCTTTAACAGCAACTGTTGCAATTACACCTCCAGCAGCAGCTCCGAATCCTTGTAGAAGCCTTGCGTAGATTAAAGTGTCAACATTTGGGCTTATGATACAAATAACAGAACTTAAAATAAAAAGTGCAGAGCCAATCAAGATAAGAGGCTTACGTCCAAACCTATCAGATAAAGGTCCATATAGTATTTGGCTTACTGAGTATCCAACCAAATAAGATGTAATTGTAAGCTGTACATGCGAATAATCTGTAGCAAGTATTTTTTTTAGTTCAGGCAGAGCAGGTGCATAAATAGTGTCTCCAAATGGACCCAATGAAACCATTAAAATTAAAATGAAAATCGATGGTTTTGCTGCTTTATACATTTATCCTCTACTTGTCATCTTTAGTGAAATCACCGATTACTATAGTTGCTTTTTTAAGTCTTTTGACTTTATCTTTTGTCACAGGAATAGGATTTTTAGATATAAATTCTTTGGCTTGATTTATATGTTTAATTTCAGAACCTCTGTCAACTTTATAATCACCTAATATAGTATCATATATTACTTTATCACTATAGGCATCAACTAAATATGCGTTGCCATTATCAGACTGGATAATGATTCCTTTTTCAGTAGGAACTAGTTTAGCTGATATCCCATGGTTAAATATTTTGCTTTTAGGGGTTAGCTTATAACGCCCTAAGTACTCACCATTAAGAGAGTTGAAAAAATGTAGATAGCCTTGATAATCGCTAACTACAATTAAACCCTTATAATAAACAGGCTCCGTTAGTTTGCGCCATTTTAAAGTATCATTTGTCCAAATCGTTTTGCCATTTTCGATATCAAAAGCTTTCAAGAGGCTGTCAGCTTGAGTGGAGAAAATCACATTATCATTTATAACCATATTATTTATGATAGATGATTTTTTAGCCCATAACATTTTACCGTTATCTTTATCTAAAGCGACAATAGCTCCTTGATAAGTAGCGAATATAAGATAGTCGCCGTATAGCATAGGGTTAGCATTTATATCTACCATTTTATCAGCAGGAGAGGAGCCGTGAGCTATAGCTATTGGTATGTTTATAGTTCTATCGCCTTCATCTACAGTAAAGCCAAGCACAGTACCAAATTCAGAACCAATCATCACTGTGTTGTTTAATACAATTGGCGAAGAGTTGCCTGGAAGTGAAATCTCTGGGACATTGTTTGAAACACTCCAGTTTTTACTACCATCTTTAGCATCAAATGAAGCAACTGAACCATCATGAGTATGAGTGTAAATAACACTATCATAGATGGTTGGTTGAGCAAACAAGCTACTTGGCATAGTTGTATGCCATAGTGTTTCACCTGTTTGAATTTCTAAAGCCTCTAAATCACCTTTTATTGAGCCAAATACTAGAGCATTGGCAATGGTGTTTGGTTGAGCAGATATATTCATATCAACATTTTTCTGCCATATAACTTTACCATTTGTTATGCCAAGAGCAAAGATTTGACCATTTTGATTAGGTACAAAGACAGTATCATTTTTAAAGACAGGAGCTACTTGATAGTTTGCAAGTCCACCATTTCCATTTCCTGTTTTAGTTCGCCATTTTACATGAACTGTAACATCACGAGGAGGAAACTTATCAAGAGGAGTTGGAGGTGGTACATTACTCTTTGAGCAACTACTTATTAAAAATGCTAAGAGAGAAGCAATTAAGCAAAAACGAATTATTTTCATATTTAATTAGTATTGTTTATAAGCTGAGAAATGATTTGTTTAAATTCTGGAGTACTGTTTGGATCTTGAGAAGCTTCTTTCCAGACTTTCAACGCCTTTGATTTGTCTCCTTTTTGAGCATAGGCTTGGCCTAGTATCATAAGAGGATAAGCATTATTATCTAAATCAGGAATGTTTTGTAATATTTTAATTGCATTATCAGTCTGGTTAGTTTGTATGTAAAGACTAGCTAACTTCGTATTTGTAATATTAGTCAAATTATCTTTTGGATTGTTGTTAGCACTATTGACTAGTGCTAATATAGCTTTGTTATAATCATTCTTTGAAACAGGTCTGTTTGAGTCTAATCTTTTTGCTGTTATGTAGAGATCGGCAACCTGCCAGCTAGCAAGAATCCCGTAGCTAGTATTAGGGTACATTGTCGTAACGCTATCAAAACTTGCTATTTTTTGAGAATTTGAAATACTAGGGTTTTCATTTGTAATTAAAGCTTTTTGGTATAGTGAAGAAGCTTCAAGCATGTTTTCACTATTTTTAGATTTAGAATATTGAAGTATGCCTACTATAATTATAGCAACAGCTACAATTATTAATACTAAATAGACAGCTTGCTTGTGCTTAGGTGATAAATCTTTTATGCTCATTTCGAGAATTATTTTTAATTTATATAAACTTACAACATATTATCATAAAAGTATTTTCGATGTTAAATTTTATTGTTACAGCGATTCTGCCTGTGCTAGAAATATTTATGATATAAAACCAATAACTTTTATGTTAAAATATCTCTTCTCATTCCTAGTTGAAATTACTGAAATTACTACAAATTAAATTATTATTATGGCATTAATATCTTTAGCAATTGACTACAAAAAATCAGCAACAGAAGTAAGAAGCGAGTTTGCTCTGTCTAGTTTTAATGTCGCAGACTTATATACATCAGTTTTAGAGATTAAAGATGTTGATTATGCTGTGATACTTTCTACCTGTAACCGTACAGAAATCTATCTTGAAATAGCAGATTTGCGAGTTGTGGATGATGTGTTGGTATGGTGGCAAGACCGAGTCGGCAAGACAAAACACTTATTAAAAGATTATTTTAAACTTCGTCAAGGTACAGAGGTTATAAAGCACCTTATGAAACTAGCCTGCGGACTTGAATCAATGGTATTAGGTGAACCTCAAATACTTGGTCAAGTCAAAGACTCATATACGCAAAGTAAAGAGAATGAAGCACTTGGTAAAGAATTGGATAGGGTTTTTCAAAAGGTGTTTTCAACAGCTAAAGCTGTAAGAAGTGGGACTAAGATTGGCCATTGTCCAGTATCTGTAGCTTTTTCTGCAATTTCATTAGCTAAGAAACAGCTTGAACATATAAATACTAAAAATGTATTGATAATTGGGGCTGGTCAAACAGGTGAGTTACTCTTTAGACATATCACAGCCTTGAGCCCTAAAAGAATAATGCTAGCTAATAGAAGTATTGAAAAAGCTGAAAAAATCACCAGTAATTTTAAGAATGCTGAAAGCTATAGCCTTGATATCTTGAATGATTTAATTAATGATGCTGATATTGTGATTGCTGCAGTATCTTTAAATGAATATATAGTCACACCAGCAAATGCTGGGGATAGAGCTAGAGTGTTTATTGATTTATCTATTCCTCAAGTATTAGACCCTGCATTGAGCGAAAATAGTATTTACTACTGTGTTGATGATATTAATAATGCTGTAGAAGAAGGCAAGGGAAGAAGGGAGCAAGAGAGTAAAAGAGCACACAAAATAATCGTAAAATCTCTTGAAGAGTATCTCGAAAAAGAAAAAGAGATTATTTCTAACAACGCTATATATGAACTTTTTCAGAAGGCTGATAATATGGTTGATTTTTCATTGGAGAAAAATTTGACTAAGATCAGAAATGGCAAAGATGCAGAAGAAATAATGAAAAGATTTGCTCACGAGATTAAGAAGAAAGTTTTACATTACCCAATAGTAGGAATGAAAGAAGCCTCAAAGCAAGGTAGAAATGAATGCTTAGTGTGTATGAAGCGCATGTTTGGTTTAAATTTGGAAAAATAAATGAAAGATTCTATAAAAGCAAAATTACAAAGCTTAGTCGAAAGACATGAAGAGGTAAGTGCTTTACTTAGTGATGCTGATGTAATTACTGATCAAAACAAATTTAGAGAGCTATCAAAAGAGTACTCTAATTTAGAACCTATAGTTAAGGCCTTTAAAGACTATACGCAAGCGATTGATGATAAAGCAGCAGCTCTTGAAATGATGGGAGAAAATGATGCTGAAATGGTTGAAATGGCTAAAGAAGAACTGAAGTTTGCTAATGAAGCTATTGAAAACCTTGAAAAAGAATTGCAAGTGCTACTTTTACCTCGTGACCCTAATGATGATGCGAATGTGTTTTTAGAGATAAGAGCTGGTACTGGTGGTGATGAGGCTTCAATTTTTTCTGGTGACTTATTTAAGATGTATACAAAATATGCAGAACAAAGAGGTTGGAGAATTGAGGTGATTTCGGCTAGTGAAGGTGAGCACGGTGGTTATAAAGAAGTTATAACTAAAATCAATGGAGATGGAGCTTATTCACAGCTTAAGTTTGAATCTGGAGCCCATAGGGTGCAACGTGTTCCAGCAACAGAATCACAAGGCAGGGTTCATACATCAGCTTGTACTGTAGCTGTTATGCCAGAAGTTGATGAAGTAGAAGGCATAGATATAAATCCAGCTGATCTTAAAGTAGATACTTTTAGGGCTTCGGGGGCTGGTGGACAGCATGTCAATAAAACAGATTCTGCAATTCGTATCACACATATTCCGACAGGAGTGGTTATAGAGTGTCAAGATCAAAGATCTCAGCATAAAAACCGTGCAGCGGCAATGGGGATGCTTAAATCTAGACTTATGCAAGCTCAGATTGATAAGCAAAACCAAGAGCAATCAGATGCTAGAAAAAGCTTAGTCGGTAGTGGTGATAGGTCTGAAAGAATCAGAACTTATAACTACCCACAAGGTAGGGTTACAGATCATCGTATAAATCTTACTCTTTATAAGCTTGATGAGGTTATGGAAGGTTCTGTTGACAGTATAATTCAACCACTAATACTTGAACATCAAGCAGATCTTTTAGCTACAATGTCTGATGAGTAACCTCGCAATATCTCAATTTATTAAATCTTCCGTTGATAATTTTGAATGTTCGGAAGCTTCCTCAAAAGCTACATTAAAACAAGATATACAAACTCTAATCTGTGATGAGCTTGATGTCGATAGAACCTATTTATATATTAATGCGGATAAAATTCTTAGCAGTGATATTGTTAATAGTTTGAAATTAAAGATTTTTCGACTGGAATCAGGTGAGCCTTTAGCTTATATATTAGGATATAAGTATTTTTGGGATCAAAAACTTTTTGTAACGCAAGATACTCTTATACCTAGAGCAGATACTGAGGTTATTATAGAAGCTATTTTAAGTGATATTGGCGATAAAAAGGTTAAACTAAAGATACTTGACCTTGGTACAGGTACAGGAGCTATAGCTTTAGCACTCGCAGGAGAATTATCTAATGCTAAGATTATAGCTGTTGATTATTTATCTAAAACTTTAGCAGTAGCTAAGAAAAATGCAGTAAAAAATGACTTACCAAATGTTGAGTTTATTCAAAGTGATTGGTACGAAAGTTTGAAGAATACTAAATTTGATGTTATCGTATCAAATCCTCCATATATCGATATAAATGATGGGGATATTGATAAGTGTGTGGAAGCTTTTGAGCCTGCGAAGGCATTGTTTTCAGAGGATGATGGTTTAGCTGATATTATAACTATAGTTAAAGGAGCAGCTTTTCATTTGAAGCAAAAAGGGAGCCTGTATATAGAGCATGGATATATGCAAGCTAAAGCAGTTAGGGAGATATTTGCTCAGCATGGTTTTTGTAATATACAAACTATCAAAGACCTTAATGGAAAGGATAGATGCACTAAAGCATTTATTTTATAGTGTAAGCATTTTTTTATTAGGGTAGCTACTAAATGTTTTTTTCAAATAAAAAAATAATATTATTTGTTGGATGTTTTTTAAGCTATGGTTTTGTAAGTGCTGATACAAATAGTGATGCTCAGAATATTGATTACCAAAAAGAAGCTGAAAAATATAAGAAACTATATGAAAAATATCAAAAGTTAGCAGATGAATCAAATAAAAAAGATACTGCTAAAACTTCAAAAGCTGAGTCTAAAGAGGCTGTAGAAAATAAAGCCACAGAAAAGAAACCAATTGAACCAGTTAAAAAAGAGGTGTCTACACCAAAAGAAATAGTATCAGATGCTATTACTGAACCATGGAAAGGAACAAATTTTGGTCTTGGTGGAACTATAGCAACAGGCGACAGTGCTACAACAAATATTAATGCTCTTGCTAATGTTAACTATAAACCAATGGAAAAGTGGAATAATAAGCTATTTTTTAACTATGTTTATAGTAGAGATAACCGTGCTGAGACAAGAGCTGTGAAAATTAATAAAGCTCAAGTGAGAGCTGAAACATCTTGGGATTTTACAAAATTAAATGGAGCTTATGGGCGATTAACTTATTTAAATGATGAATTGAGTTCTTATGATTATATTTTCACTGAGTCCGTAGGTTATAAAAGAAGACTTTTTGATAATGAAAAGAAAACTATGTATATTGATATATCTGCTGGCCCTAGTTTTATGCAAAGTAGAATTACTGGAAAAGATTTTCAAGCAAGTGAGCCTGGTTTTCAGGCTACTTTTGATTATGTTTGGAACTTCACAGATAAGTCTAACTTTAAGCAAAACCTTTTATATAACTATGATCAGAAAAATAGATCTGTTTATCAAAGTATTTCAGCATTATCTGTTGAGTTATATAAAAACTTTAGTTTACAACTTACATTTCAGTTAAACGGTACAACATTGGTAGTTCCAGGTAAGGAAAATATAAACACTCTTACCTCAACAAATATTATGTATAATCTTTAATTATACGCGTTTGGTATTATTAACTTAACTGAGTGATATAACGCTACCAAATTCATAATGAAAAAATTATTCGTTTTGATATAAAAATAATGTATTTAATGTTAGTATCAGAATAGCTTTATTTATTTTCAAAACTCAAGATGTTAGAAACAAGATACCAGAAGTTAGTAATGGCACTTATCGTTTTAACCGGTGTGTGCTCAGGATTCGATATAGGTGTTATATCTGGGACATTACCTGCGATAAAACAAGAGCTTTCTTTAAACTATGTTCAATTATCAGAGATAGCTGGAATTGTTTTTTTTGGTGCACTTATATCAAAACTAGTCTCAGGCATTTTAATGGATTTTTTAAGTAGAAAAAATGTTATAGCTATTGGTTCTTTTGTGTTTTCAGTGTCTATGGTTTTGATGATGTTATCAGATACTTTTACAACACTTATGTTGTCAAGACTTTTACAGGGTGTTTCTATAGGCTTCTTGCTAACTGTTGTGCCAATATATATAGCAGAAACAAGTATTGCTAGGTTTCGTGGTAGAGCGATTGCTATATTTCAACTATCTTTAGTTTCAGGGATATTTATTGCAAATGTCTTTGCTAGTATGTTTGTATATGAGTTTGGCTGGAGATTTATATTTGGCTGTGCTCTACCTTTCTCTATAGGATTGTTTATTGTAAGTTTATTTGCACCATTCTCACCGTCATGGTTAATGTTAAAAGGCCGTAGCAAGCTTGCTCTAAGTATAGGCGAGCAATTGGCTTTAAATATTAGTTCGCCAATAGCTAAAGACAAAATAGGCTTTATGGAACTAGTCAGAGTAGTGTTCAAAAATAAGTACTATTTATCTATTGCTATGATAAGTGCAATGGCAGTCTTAAATGGCTTTGTTGGTATAAATACATTCATAAGCTTTGGGCCTACTATATTTGATGAATTATCTGGATGCACACAGTGTGGAGCTAGCTATTATGGGACTGCAATGACATTAGTCAACCTTATTGCTACTGTTATAGGATTACTTTTAGTTGATGTTATTGGTCGCCGTAAGCTTATTATAGGAGGATTAGTTATCTCGTTTATATCCATTATATTTGCTGCTTATATTAAGATTGGAGGAAATAGTAGCATAACATTGGTATTACTAGTATTTGTCGTATTTGGTGGTGCAGTGGGTCCAGGTGTTGGTATTTGGCTTATTCTTTCAGAAGTTTTACCCGTGCAAATACGAGCAATGGGGATATCAATAGCGTTAGTATCTAAGGCTTTAATTGAAAGTATGTTTATATCAAGCTTCTTAGAGCTTACTAATGGTTATGGTTTTGCACCGATATTTTACTTTATGGGAATTTGCACGCTTATTTTTATATTTATGGTATATAAATTCTTACCCGAGATGACAAATAAAGAACTTCTTTGATAGATTTATGCTGTAATCCAGTACAGCTTGATCTTAGTGGGTTTCTCATTTATAACTTTAAAGCCGTTAATAAATTCATAGTTGCCAGTGTTTTTTAAGCGTCATACTTTTGATTTAATGGTTTTATTGCGTTTACCCTATATGAATAGGCATTCTATAGATGATTGTTTTGTTGCTCTACAATACCTATTAATTTTTAAATAGTGTCATTAATTTTTGATAATTCGTATCAAAACTAATTCTGTTAATATCTATATCACTCGAAGTAATACATGATTTTAGCTATCATCAAGATCTTTGAGTAAGTTTACTAGGTGATAAATATACTTATGAGGAAATAATCACATGAAAAATAAAACTAGATTAATATCAGCGACTATATGTGCACTTATGGGAATGAGTGGCTTTGGCTTTGCAGATGTTTCTAATAATGTTGAGAGCTACGATTTTAAAGCTCCTTTTAAAGATTATAATAATAAGATAACTTTTAAAATAAATAATGCATCAACTGCAAAGACTATTGAATTTGTAAGTAATTTCAAGCCTAAAACAGGTTGGGGTACTTGTTTCGGAACGAGAGCAGATTTAGTTAACTATGTTACATCACAGAACTCTAAAGGTCAGTATGTAACTAAAATGACTCTACAAGATCCTGAGTCTACTTTTGATTTATCTCAATCATGCGATATTATGGGAACTGATTCCGGAAATGCTATTGTATTACCAGGAGTGGTAGTGCCTTTGGTTGATAGTGTTAAGGTTGATGGCAAAGAGTTACCAATCGAAAGACCATGTGATAATAATGTTTGTGAAGATCCTGCACCAGGCTACACTAATGCTTCTTACTATGCTCAATGGGCTGTTTGGGGTAGAAAATACAACCCTTATGATTTTAAATACGATAAGTTAAATACTATCATATATGCTTTCATAGGTTTTGATAAGAATACAGGTAATATCAAAACTCTTGATGCATCTGCAGATTCATGGGGACTTTCAGCAGCAGCTAGAGCAGCTAAAAAGTATCCTTACTTGAAATCATATTTATCATTCGGAGGTTGGACAAATAATGGTATAACTACAGCTCCAATGTTTGAAAAGCTAGCTTCAAGTCAGCAAAGTATGCAAAATTTTGCTAAACAGTCTATTGAGTTAATGCGTAAGCTTGGCTTTAATGGTATTGATATTGACTGGGAGTGGTGGTCAGATTATGGCGATAATGAAGCACCATCTAAGAAAATGTTAGCCTTCTTTAAAGTGTTAAGAGCTGAGCTTGATAAAGCTGGAAAAGAAGATGGTAAAAAGTACTACTTAGCAATAGCAGTTAATGGTGCGAAAAGTCGTATTGAAGCTATGGAAAGCTCTAGTAATGTTAATAGAGTGCCAGATTTTTGGAAGCAAACTGGTGAGCTGATGGATGAGATCAATGTGATGAACTATGATTATCAGGGTGGCTGGGGTACAGGTTTCCCTGCATATTTCCAAGCATCTACAACCTTCCCTGATCAAACACCATATTCAAATAGAATATATACGGCAGGAGCTTCTCCAGTAGATGCCCAAGACAATGTCACTAATGCCGGTACTGGTGGAGTTTCGCTAGATCAAGCTATTGGTAAAGAAGGTGGTTGGTCGATTAAAGATTCAATGGATGCATATATTGAAGCTGGTGTTCCAGCTAAAAAGCTAATTGTAGGTTTGCCATTGTATGCTAGATCAATGACTGTAGATAATGACACTAATGGTGGTTTATTCCAAACTATTACGGCACCTGGTATTGGCGATTATGAAAAAGGTGTTTTTGACTATAAATGTTTAGTGAATCCAGTAAATGATCCTGCAACAGGATGTGGAACGGCAAAACCTATTAGTGCATTGTCTGATTTAGTTTTCTATGATACTAGTTCAAATATTGATATCTTTAACAAGTATGGTAAAGAGGCTATGCAACCATGGGCATATAGTCCGTCAACAAAATCATTTATAACTTTTGATGATGTTTGGTCAGTTAGTGAAAAAACTAAATACACTAAGAGTAGAAATCTTGGTGGAACAATGTTTTGGCAGGCAGATAACGATTCTGTAGATCCTAATAAATCTCTAATTAATGCTGTTGCAAAAGTATATGCTGCTGATACTATCAATGCTTCAGTAAACAGTGTAACTGAAACCTCAGCTAAAGTTTCATGGAATAAGCCTGAGCTTGATGGTTCTATTACATATAAGGTTGTACTTGATGGCGAAGTTGTCGCTGAAAATATTACTAGTCAGGAATATGTATTAACGAATCTTGACAAGGCGAAGCAATACCAAGTACAAGTTATAGCTACTGCTTCTAATGGAAATACTTTAGCCACTAGAGAGGATAGTCTTGTATTTGAAACATTAGGTGCAATTGTTGAAGATGTACAAGATCCAGTCGATGACCAAGATCAATCTGACGATCAAAATCAAGAAGATCAAGCAGATGATCAGAATCAACAAGATCAGTCAAATGAAGATGATCAGCAGACTGAAGATCAAGAACCTACTACTAATGGTAGTTGGACTACAGATGGAGTCTATAATAAAGGTGATACTGTTATTATAGATGGTAAAACTTACGAGGCTCAATGGTGGACTCAAGGTGAAAATCCTTCAGACTCAGGGCAATGGGGTGTTTGGCGTCAACTAGGTGTAGATCCTAACCAAAATGGTGATAATAATGCAGACACAGGTACAGATAATCCTTCGGATAATCAAGATACCCCTGTAGTTAATCAAGCTTGGACTGCTCAGAAGATATATAATACTGGAGATAAGGTTGTTGTAAATGGTATTACATATACTGCAAAATGGTGGAGTCAAGGACAAAACCCTGAAAGCAGTAGTGCTTGGTCAAAACCATATGTAGCTGGATCTCAATGGAAAATATCTGATAGCTATACAAGTGGTCAAGTAGTTTCTTATCAAGGTGAGAAATATCAAGCTAAGTGGTGGACTAAAGGTAATAGCCCAGCCAATAGTGGTGTATGGAAAAAAATATAAAAACTTATTTTGAAACTTTACCCGTTATAAAAACATATCTTTAATTTCATTAGTAATTTCTTCTATGTCAAATTAATTATCCCAATTACCAGATTGATATCAAAGGGTTTAAAAAAGATGAGAAATACAAATTATATAGTGATTAGTATTATTTACAGTTCTAATGAAGAAAATTCTTGATCAAGATAGCACTGATTATTCTATGAATTTTTTAAACTTTTGATGCTAATTCAGTGATATCGTAACTAGCTATATTTTTGCTCTTAGCATCTTCTTCGCTTATAATCGCAAAGTCAGCATCGGCATAAGCACATAAGCTGTTTTTCTCATCATAAATATCAACTTTTATCCAAACAGTTGTTTTGCTTTTACGGATGATTGTAGTTTTGAATGTGTAGAAGCATTTACTATACATGGGTTTTAAATACTTTACATTGAGATTGCGTGTTACGCAAAATGACTTTGCTACCATTAAAACATGTTTACCAAGAATATCATCACATATTAAGGCTATAATCCCACCATGTATAACATTTTCCCAGCCTACATGATTTGGTAAGCATTTGAATTTTGTATACATATGATCAGCTATATGGTACAAGGGAAGTTGTATGCCAATAGGGTTTTTATCCTTGCTACTAAAACAAGTGAAATCCCAAGGAAAATCAATAGGAGTATAATCATCTAAATCTATCATTTTAAATCCATGTTATTAATTTTAACAAGCTTCAATAATACCAGCAGCACCCATACCAGTACCTATACACATTGTAATCATCCCGTATTTTTTACCAGTACGCTGCAAACCGTGAAGAGCTTTGACTGTGAGTATTGTACCAGTTGCACCAAGAGGGTGTCCAAGTGCAATAGCTCCACCACAAGGATTTACTTTTGTCTGATCAAGTTTTAAATCGTTAATTACAGCTATAGATTGAGCAGCAAATGCTTCGTTTAATTCAATCCAATCAATATCTTCAATTGTTAAGCCTGTTTGTTTAAGTACTTTAGGGATAGCCTCAACAGGGCCAATACCCATAATACGAGGATCAACGCCAGCGACAGCAAATCCTAAGAATTTACCTAAAGGTTTTAGGTTATGCTTTTTTAGGTATGATTCACTTACTAATACAACAGCACCAGCTCCATCAGAAACCTGTGAGCTATTACCAGCAGTAACAGAACCTTTAGTAGCAAAGGCAGGCTTTAATTTTGCTAGAGCTTCTAAAGATGTATCACTTCTTGCACCTTCATCTTTTGTGATGGTTTGTTTATGATTTACTATTTTATTTGTATTTTCATCTGGTAAACAGTGATCAACTTCTACAGCTAATATTTCATCATCAAAATAACCATTCTCTATTGCGTTTATAGCTTTTTGATGACTTTTTAGAGCAAATTCATCTTGAGATTGGCGAGAGACATTCCAGTCTTTAGCTACGTTTTCAGCGGTGATTCCCATACCATAGGCAATAGCTACATTCTCATCCTTGGAAAAAACCTCTTTAGAAAAAGAAATTTTATTGCCACCCATAGGGATCATGCTCATACTCTCAATACCAGCACCAATTGCTACATTCATATTACCTTGCGCTATTTCATTTGCTGCAATAGCAATAGATTGCAATCCAGAACTACAATAGCGATTGATTGTAAAGGCTGGGACTTTATTTGGTAATCCTGCAAGTAGAGTAGAAATCCTTGCGACATTCATGCCTTGCTCAGCTTCTGGCATGGCACAGCCAACGACAATATCTCCAATATCTTCAGGATTGACTCCTGACTCAGAAATTGTTTGTTTTAAGATTTCAGCAAGTAGTTCATCAGGGCGTTTTTTTGCAAATCCACCTTTCTTAGCTTTTGTTACCGCTGAGCGTTTTGCAGCGACTATATATATATTTTCACTCATTGTCTGCTCCTTGTTAGTTTCTCAGTGGTTTACCAGTTTCTAGTATATGTTTCATTCTTGCTTCAGTCTTTTCAGACATCGCTAGTTCTGTGAAGTTTTCTAATTCTTTTTCTAGAAGCCAATCTTCAGAAACTTGTGTATCTTTTTCAATCTCTCCACCACACATTGCATTAGCTAGGTTTACAGCTATCTTATAGTCATGTTCAGATATTTGCTGACCATCACGCATATTTACAAGTAGTGCTTTAACTGTTGCAATGCCAGTTTCTCCAAAAACTTTAATGTTTTGTTTTATTGGCGGCTGATATTGACTGAAAGCAAGTAGTTGAGCTTTTTTAAGAGCAACTGCAAGCACTTCTTTAGTGTTCATTACAATAGTATCACTTTCGCGTAAAAACCCCATTTCTTGTGCTTCATAACCACTTTTTGCAACTTGTGCGAGGGCTAAGTTTTTGTAGCGTTTTTCAAAATCTTTCCATGGATCTTGTGCATTAGACGCTCGTTGAGCCATTTCTTTAGAGCCACCCCAACCAGGGATAATTCCAACACCTGCTTCAACTAAGCCAATATAGCTTTCATGAGCAGCAACAGCAGCATCACTATGTAAGATAGTTTCACAGCCACCGCCAAAGGCAAAACCTTTTACAGCTGTAACCACAGGGATTTTACTATAGCGAAGTTTTTGAGAGATTATTTGATGACCTTTGCGAATAACTTCTTCAATAGCAGCCTCGCCATTCATTGTAAATTTAACACCAAACTCTTCAAGGTTAGCACCAACTGAGAACACATCATCATATTGCCATATAACTATTGCATCTAGTTTTTCTTCAGCATAGTTTATAGCGTCATAAATACCATCTAAAACATCATCACCGATAGAACACATTTTACTTTTAAATGACAATATACCAATACCTTGATAGTCATCTACCTGCCATAATTTAACACCATCATTTTCATAAAGGATTTCAGTTTGTAAAGTATTTGTTTGCTCAATTACAGTATCAGGGAAAAGTTGACGATCGTATACTTTGAGTTTATCTCGAGATATAAGCTCGTTATCTGTAAAGCTAAACTCTCTGTTATCTTGATATACACCGATATCTAGCTCATCTACCCAATTTGGTAAAGTGTTTTCAGATAAAGATTTACTTGCAGAAATATCTTCTTTTAACCATTTAGCAACCTTATGCCAACCTGCTAGTTGCCAGATCTCAAATATACCTTGCTTCCAGCCAAAACCCCAACGAATTGCTAAATCCATATCTTTAGGAAAGTTAGAAATATCACCAACAAGGTGAGCTGCATATAAAAACATTTCTCTAAATGTTGCCCATAAAAATTGAGCTTGAGTATTGTCACAATTACGCAAACTTTCAAGCTTTTTAGCCCAATCTTTTTCAGCTAAGATTTCTAAAACTTCATCGTCAGCTTTTTTATCAGAAGGGCGATATTCTTTGGTATCTAAATCAAGAACTTTTATACCATCTGATTCTTTTATGTATAAGCCTTTTTTGGTTTTTTGCCCTAGTGAGCCATTATCGATCAAATTTTGAATCCAGCTTGGTGTTTCATAGAAATTTTCCCAGCCATCATCTAAGTTGTCTTTCATTGTATTTACTACATGAGAGAGTATATCTAGCCCAACTAAGTCAGCGGTCCGATAGGTAGCACTCTTAGCACGACCTAATTTTTTACCGGTAAGCTCATCTACTATTTCTAATGGGATGCCCATTTTTTCAGTGTAGTAGCAAGTTATAAGCATTGAGAATACACCTAATCTATTTGCTATAAAATTTGGAGTATCTTTTGTTCTTATAACACTTTTACCAAGTTTTTCCACTAGGAAAGTTTCTAACGTATCAAAAATCTCAAGGTTAGTATTATTGTGAGGTATTAGCTCAACTAATGGCATATATCTGGGAGGATTGAAGAAGTGAATACCACAGAAGTTAACTTTTAGGTTTTCAGGTAAAACGCCAGCTAATTTAGTGATACTTAGACCAGAAGTATTAGATGCGAATATAGCGTTTTCCTTTATATGCCCTGCAATATTTGTATACAAGCTTTCTTTAATATCTAAACGTTCAGCTACAGCTTCAATAACTAGATCACAATCTTCTAAAAGTTCTAGATTATCTTCATAATTCGCGGGTGTAATATAGTTTATTGATTTTTCTGATCCAAAAGGGGCCGGGTTGAGCTTTTCAAGACTTGTTAGAGATTCTTCTATTATCGAGTTTGGATTGTCTTTGTCAGATTTTAGATCAAAAAGCACAACAGGGAATCTTGCATTAGCAAAGTGAGCAGCTATTTGAGCGCCCATTATCCCAGCACCTAATACAGCAATTTTATCAATAGCTTCACGCTTATTTAAGCGTTGTGATTCTCGTTTTACAGGTTCTAGTTTTTTCGCTATGTCAGGTTTTTGGTTATCATCTTCACCTTCAGGAAGGTATTCATCACCAAAAACTTTTAGATAACCACGCATAGCATCTTCTTTTGACATACCTTTGATAGCATCCCAAGCCATCCATTTAGCACGCTCAACCATCTTTATTGCAGAAGGTTTCTTTGTATCGTTATCGCCTTCTTTAACTTGTTTATAAAAAGCATAGAGCTTTAGCTTTTGGCTATTGTCGGGGTTGAAGTCTATCGTAGCGTCTTTAACAGCCGTTAGCATTTCTTCAAATTTCTTCTCTAGTTCTGTCATATTGTCTCCTTGAGAGTCGATATATTAATTATTCTCCCGTATTTTTTCCTGCCATTCAGGTTGAGCATTTTTAGGTCCTAGAGCATAATCATCAAACTCATCTGTTTGGATAATACTATTAACCTTAGCTAACATCTCATTGACACTTGAAGCCTCTTTTTCTGAGATGATTTTGCTTTCCATAGCGTCATCAACACAGTTTGACCAATTAGCTTTAGGAAGTTTTCCAACTTTTATTGCTTCGATGATTTTTTTCTTAATATCTGCAATCTCTAGTGATGCTAAATAAGCATTTTCAACTCTACCTACAGGGTCATTATCATCGTTAGGGATATGGCATTGAGCTTTCATTGCTTGTCGGGTTTCACTGTTTGAAATTAATGATTTACATATTTGTGCTTCAAGCTTATCTGATGGTCTTCTAAATTTTTTACCATACGGAAATACAAAAAGCTTCATTTTTGTTGCAAACAACCTGTTTGGGAAGTTTCTGAATAAATCTAGCATTGCTTGTTGAGCTTGATATAGACAGTGTTGAATACCCCAATCAACAAAGATATCATCGCTTGCAGGCTCACCAGCATCTTTGTAATATTTTAAAATGGCTGATCCCATATATAGATAACTCATAATATCGCCTAGTCTAGCAGATAGTCTTTCTTTGCGTTTTATACCCGCACCAAGTACTGTAATTGAAATATCGTTAACATAAGAGTAAGCGGTACTCATGTGTGAAATATATCTATAGTAGCGTTTAAATTTTGAATTATAGCTAGGAGCTGTAAAACCACCACTTAGACCATACCATAAAGTACGCGCACCATTATGAGCCATGTATTTAAAATGACCTTTAAAATTGTCTGTGAATTTTTTTTCATCATCATTCATTAGACTTTCTATTTCTTTGCGAATATAAGGGTGGCATTTCATAGCTCCTTGACCAAATATCATAAGATTACGAGTCATGATATTTGCACCCTCTACAGTAATACCAATTGGTGTAGCCATATATGGAATAGCTAAGTAGTTATTTGGCCCCATAATAATCGCACGACCACCATGGATATCCATAGAGTTATTAATCGTAGTGCGTCCCATTTCTGTTAGATGATATTTTGCAATTGCAGAGGCAACAGAAGGGCGAATACCACTATCTACAGCAGCTACTGTAAATTGGCGTGTCGCATTAGCAATGTATGCAAGCCCTGCAGTTTCGGCTAGTTTTTCCTGGACACCTTCAAAGTGTGCAATTGGGACTTTAAACTGTTCTCTAACACTTGCATAAGCTGAAGTTATAACACTTGACATCAGCGTATTTGCTGTACCGCAAGCAGGTAGAGATATTGCTCTACCAATAGATAGGCACTCAACTAGCATACGCCAACCTTCGCCAGTCATCTTTTGTCCACCGATAATCCAGTCCATAGGAATAAAGACATCATTAGCTTTAATATATCCATTCATAAATGCTTGAGCTAAAGGGAAACCTCTTTTACCGATTTCTAAACCTTTATGATCATGAGGTAGTAAAGCACAAGTGATACCCTCAGCTCCAGTTTCTGCTAATAACCCATCAGGGTCTTGTAGTTGAAACGCTAAGCCAACTAGAGTCGCAATTGGTGCTAGCGTGATATAACGCTTATTAATGTTTTTTAGTTTGATACCTAGAGTTTTTTTACCTTGGAAATTTTCATAGCAAACAACGCCTTTATCAGGAAGTGAAGTCGCATCAGATCCTGCTGTTGGTCCTGTTAAAGCAAAACAAGGTATTTCGTCACCAGCTGCAAGCCTTGGTAGATAGTGTTTTTTTTGTTCATCTGTACCATAATGTGCTAGAAGCTCCCCTGGACCGAGTGAATTTGGTACCATTACAGAAATTGCTGCAGTGACACTTTTTGTCGCTAGTTTCATTACGATCTCAGAGTGGGCGGCAGCAGAGAAGCCTTTACCACCATGCTCTTTATCTATTACTAATCCTAAAAAACCTTTTTTACGAATAAAATTCCAAGCTTCTACAGTTAAGTCTTTATCTTCATAATTGATTTTCCAATCATCAATCATATTACAAAGCTCGGTAGTTTCATTATCTAAAAATGCCTGCTCTTCATCAGAGAACTCAAATTTTTTAAGATTATGAAGTTTGTCAAAATCAGGCTTGCCTTGGAAAAGCTCTTGTTCAAACCAGTTTTCACCAGCATCTAAAGCAGTTTGCTCAGTTTTTGAGATTGCAGGAGTTGATTTTTTCGCTGTTTTATAAATTTTATCGAACATTTTGATGGCTCCTTAAGTAGAGAGCTGTTTAATTATTATTGTCCATACTTATTAGCATATTCTTTTTGCAAAGAACTTACATCTATTTTTCCAACAGTATTTTTAGGAAGCTCATCTTTAAAGATGATTTTCTCAGGGATTTTATAGTGAGCAAGCCTAGTAGCACAATATGCTTTGATTTCTTTTTCAGTTAATTTTTGATCTTGTTTTAGCACTACAAATGCTACAGGCATTTCACCAGTTTCTTCTGAAGGAGCTTTTATTACGGCAGCATCTTCTATTTCTTCTCTGGCAAATAGAGCCAGTTCAATCTCTTTAGGAAATACATTAAATCCAGAAACTATAATCATATGTTTTATGCGACTAGAGATAACCAATCGTCCTTGATCATCTAAATAGCCAATATCACCAGTTTTTAACCAACCATCATCAGAGAAATGCTCTTTATTAACTTCAGGTAAATTCCAAAAACCTGGAGATTTTTGAGGTCCAGTAACCCATATCTCACCATTTTCACCTTGAGGAACCTCATTACCTTTATCGTCATATATCGCAATACCTGTGTTTGGTAGAGGAAAACCTACAGTACCATTAAAAGGTTCACTATTAAGAGAGTTTACAGTTACTACTGGGGACATTTCAGAAAGACCATAACCTTCTTTTATTTCAACACCAGTTAAATCTTTCCATTGCTTAGCTACAGAGTCTATGGTCGACATTCCGCCACTAATAGAGAGCTTGAAATCGGGAAACTTACTTTGTTTGAACTTCTTGTTTTTCAATAAAGCAGCATATAAAGTATTAACTCCAAAAAGTGTAGTGAAGTTGCTTTTCTTCATTTCTTTGATTAGTGAAGAGGTATCTCGTGGGTTTGGAATTAAAACCTGTAAAGCTCCTGAAAAATAAAAAAGGAAGAGGTTCGCTGTTAGGCTAAATATGTGGTAAATAGGTAAAGCATTTATAGCTATCTGTTTACTTGGCTCAATAGAAAAACCTGTTGTCCAAGCTTTTATTTGATATATGTTCGCTACTATGTTTTGATGCAGTAAAATAGTGCCTTTAGGTGTTCCTGTAGTTCCACTAGAGTATTGTAAAGCAGCCATATCGTCTGGAGATATTATGATTTGGGAGTAATCCGGAATATGTTTTTCTAAGAGTGCGTTTTTGAAACTCTCAAATTTACTCTTCGAATAGTTTGATTTCATACCTTTAATATATTTTGCTACAAATGAAACTATTTGTTTTCTTGGAGGTGAATATAGGTCTGAGATATTTGTAATCATCATATGTTTAAGATCATCGCATTCATCAGCAATTGCTTCAACATTGTGAGCTAGTGATGAAAGGACAATAACCCCTTTTGCCTTAGAGTCTTTTAAAATACCTCTAATTTCAGTGCTAGTGTATAATGGGTTAATATTTACAAAGACACATCCTAACTTTATAAGAGCAAAAATAGTTGTTGGAAACTGGAGTAGGTTAGGTAGGACTATAGCAATATGGTCCCCTTTTTTTAATTGCCACTTATTTTGAAAGTACCCAGCTAAGTGATCTGAGTATATATCTACATCACAGAAAGTTAGTTTTTCACCATGGCAGCTTAAAGCTTCTTTGGAGGAAAAATCATTTGTAGACATCTTGAGTAAATCACGTATTGTAATGTTAGGAATTTCAATATTACTAGTAACTTCATCAGGATAATTACTGTTGTTATTTGAATTATTCATATAACTCTCCTTAACAAGCTTAACTCTAAAGAAAAGAGATAGCTAATATTTCAATTATATTAGAATTAATGACTTTTATCTATGATTGTTGCGAGGAACTATGAAAATAAGTGTATGGTTTTTTATAATTTGTAGCTTATGCGAAAAAAACTATGTATACGACTATATTTATCATTTATAATTGAGTCATTAATAAACAGCATAATATTACTTCTCAATGAAAATATACCATAATCCAAAATGTTCGAAGTCGCGTCAAGCAAAAAAAAACCTTGATGAGAAATCTATAGATTACACTACACACCTTTATTTGGATGATCCCTTATCACAAGAAGATTTACAGGGTTTATTGGGCAAGTTAGGTTTGAATATTAAAGATATTATTCGCACTAAAGAGGCTATCTGGAAAGAAAACTTTAAAGATAGAGTATATAGTGATCAAGAACTTATTAAGATAGTAGCAGATAATCCAAGACTGTTGGAGCGACCGATTATAGAACATAAAGATTTTGCAGTAGTTGCAAGGTCTGATGAAAAAATTACTGAAATTTTAAATACCTACTAGCGTAGAGTTAGTATTTGGCAAGTTAAACTTATCTATTAGGAGATATTCTTATGCAAAAAATTATTTATACAATTACAGATGAAGCACCAGCATTAGCAACGGGCTCTTTTTTACCAATGGTAGAAAAACTTACTAAAACAACAGGTATTTCTGTTGAGACTAAAGATATTTCTTTAGCAGCTAGAATATTATCTAATTTTAGTGATTACCTTAAGGAAGATCAAAAAATATCTGATGATTTGGCAATGTTAGGAAGTTTAGCAAAGACTCCAGATGCTAATATTATTAAGTTACCAAATATTAGTGCATCAGTTCCGCAACTTGTGGCTGCTATAGAAGAGCTTCAAGCGAAGGGATATGCTATCCCAAGTTATCCAGCAGAACCAAAAAATGATGAAGAAAAGGAAGTTAAAGCTCGTTTCGGTAAGATTTTAGGAAGTGCAGTAAATCCTGTTTTAAGAGAGGGTAATTCAGATCGTAGAGTTGCTGCAGCAGTTAAAGAATATGCTGAAAAACATCCACATTCTATGGGCGAGTGGTCAAAAGACTCTAAGTCTCATGTAGCTAGTATGTCTGATGATGATTTTTATGCAAATGAGAAATCATATATTGTACCAAAAGCAACTACTGTAAATATCGTTCATACTGATAAAGCTGGTAATGAAACAGTGTTAAAAGCAGGTTTGGCTTTAGAAGCTAAAGAAATAGTCGACGCTACGAAAATATCAGTAAAAGCGTTAAGAGATTTCTATAAAACTGAAATTGCTAATGCTAAAAAAGAAGGTACACTTCTTTCACTTCATTTGAAAGCAACAATGATGAAAGTTTCTGATCCGATTTTATTTGGTCATGCCGTTGAGATATTTTTTGCAGATGTTTTCAAAAAGTATGCGAAAGAGTTTAAAGAGTTAGGTGTGAATGTTCGTAACGGTTGGGGAGATGTTGTTGAAAAAATCAAGCAACTTCCTCAAGATTTACAAGATAGTATCAATGCTGATATTGAAAAAGTATTTGCTAAACAGCCTGATATTGCAATGGTTAATTCTCACAAAGGTATTACAAACTTAAATGTGCCTAGTGATGTGATTATTGATGCTTCTATGCCTGCAGCTATTCGTTCTTCTGGTAAGATGTGGAACAAAAATGACGAGCTTCAGGATATGAAAGCTATAATTCCTGATAGATGTTATGCAGGTGTATATGCTGCTACTATAGATTTCTGTAGAGAAAACGGTGCTTTTGATGTATCTACTATGGGAGATGTTTCAAATGTAGGTTTAATGGCTAAAAAAGCTCAAGAATATGGTTCACATGATAAAACTTTTGAAATAGCTGCTGAAGGTAAGGTTCAAGTTATCGATGCTGATGGTAAAGTTATTTTGGAGCATACTGTAGAAGCAGGTGATATTTGGAGAGCATGTCAAACAAAAGATGTGGCAGTAAAAGATTGGGTTAAACTTGCGGTAAATAGAGCTAGAATAACTCAAAACCCTGCAATTTTTTGGTTAGACTCTAATCGTGCTCATGATAGAAACCTTATTTCAAAGGTTCAAGAATACCTTGCAAATCATGACACTACTGGCTTAGATATTCAAATCTTATCGCCAATTGAAGCAACTAAGTACTCATTAAAGAGAGTAAAAGAAGGAAAAAATACTATCTCAGTTACAGGTAATGTTTTAAGAGATTATCTTACAGATTTGTTCCCTATTTTAGAGCTTGGTACTTCTGCTAAGATGCTTTCGATAGTACCATTGCTTGCAGGTGGTGGTTTGTTTGAAACTGGTGCTGGTGGTTCTGCTCCTAAGCATGTAGAACAGCTTATCGAAGAAAACCACTTAAGGTGGGATTCATTAGGTGAGTTTTTAGCATTAGGTGCTTCACTTGAAGATTTAGCTATTAAAACTAGAGACGCTAAGGTCAAAGTTTTAGCTGAATGTTTAGAGCAAGCAAACAAAGATTTCTTAGATAATGATAAATCACCTCGCCGTAAAATTGGTGAGCTTGATACAAGAGGAAGCCATTTTTACTTAGCTTTCTATTGGATTAAAGCATTAGCTAACCAGACTAGTGATCAAGAGCTAAAAGATAAATTTTCTCTTATATATAGCGAGTTAGCAGAGAATGAAGATAAAATTGTTAAAGAGCTAGCAACTGTTCAAGGTAAAAAAGTTGATATAGGTGGATACTATTATCCTGATATGAAAAAACTTAAAAGTGTTATGCAACCAAGCAAAACATTAAACTCTATCTTAGCTAAAATCTAATTATTAACTGATGTTACGAGCTAAACACAATTTGAGCAAAAAGAGAATGCGTTATATGCAAGGCAGGTTTTTATCAGCATAGCAGTGGCTATGGTGGTAAAGTTCTAACGCAGTCAGATGATGCATTTTCTATTTGTCCTTAAAAGGATGTTATAGTTTACATCAAATTGCGTTGTTAGTAAGATTTGAAGCTACTAGTAGCTCCTACACCTTACTGCCTAGCACTTCAATGCAACTTGTACCACTCAAGTTTGTGTTTAGTGCGTGATATCAGTTATAAAAAACTACAATAATAAATAATAGCCAATGTGCTATAATCTATCTAATTAATTCATTTTGAAATCATTTGAAAATATGAAAATTAAAAGCGTTATTTCTTTACTAGCTCTTGCTGTTGATATAGTTATCCATATAGGTGTTCTTTTTATGGTGGCTATTTATGTTTTTGTGAGTAAGGCTATTATTGGTGTTTTAAGGTTGATAAATAAAATTTTTAAGTTGTTAGGACTTAAAAAGTCTTCTTCTGAACCGATGACATAATCTCAAAAAAACATTCTTAAATCTTATGAAGAATTCTAAATTACAGTTTGATTTACTTTTAAATCAGATACCAACTAAGTTTCGTGGTAAATACATTCCTGCTTTTCGTAATAATAAAATATCTAAAGAGGATTTGTTTCTTGAGTTAGAGTTATTAGCAGATGAAGCAAGTACAAAAAAACTTCCTAAAATATCTTATCCTGACCTGCCTGTTGCTGAAAAAGTTGATGATATAAAAAAACTTATCTCTGAGAATCAAGTAATAGTAGTAGCTGGGGAAACAGGTTCAGGGAAATCAACGCAGCTTCCTAAAATTTGTCTTGATATGGGTTTGGGTAAAAGAGGCCTAATTGGGCATACTCAACCAAGAAGGTTAGCAGCTAGATCTATAGCGAGTAGAGTTGCTAGTGAGATTGGTGATCAGTCAAAGGTGTCTTATAAGATTAGATTCTCTGATAAAACTGATGATAATACTTTGGTTAAAGTAATGACTGACGGAGTATTACTATCAGAGATTAAAAACGATAGATTTTTATCACAATATGAAGTTATTATTATTGATGAAGCACATGAAAGAAGTTTAAATATTGATTTTTTAATGGGTTGTATCAAAAAGATTCTGCCTTTTCGCCCAGATTTGAAAATTATTATAACTTCAGCAACAATCGATCATAATAAATTCACCAGTTATTTCGCTAATGCTAAAGATATAACAGTATCAGGTAGAACTTATCCTGTAGAGATTCGCTATCAAGATGATATTGATTTTGAAAGCTTTTCAATGCAGGAAAGAATTCTTTATGCAATAGATGAACTAGGGTGTGGTGATGTATTAGTTTTTTTGCCAACTGAACGAGATATTCATGAAACGCTAGCTTATCTAAATAAACAAGATTTACGCTTTACAGAAGTTTTACCGCTTTTTTCAAGACTCTCAAATAAAGATCAAAATAAGATATTTAACCCAGAAGGTAGTATTCGTAGAATTATCTTAGCAACAAATGTAGCAGAAACTTCTTTAACTGTGCCACGCATTAAATCTGTGATAGATTCTGGACTTGTCAGGATTAGTCGTTATAGCTATCGAACAAAAGTTCAGCGCTTACCAATTGAGAAAATATCTCAAGCAAGTGCAAATCAGCGAGCAGGTCGTTGTGGTAGATTATCAGCTGGAGTTTGTATTAGGCTTTACAGTGAAGAGGATTTCAATAATCGTAAAGAGTTTACTGATCCTGAGATTTTACGCACAAATTTGGCATCAGTGATTTTACAAATGTTATTTTTGCGACTTGGAAGTATAGATGATTTTCCATTTATAGATGAGCCTGATACTAGGTTTGTTCGAGATGGCTACAAGCTTTTGTTTGAATTAAAAGCTATATCAGAGCTTAACTACTCAAAAGCTACTATAACACAAGATGGTTCAAAAATGGCGACAATGCCACTAGACCCAAAACTTGCCAAAATTGTTATTGAAGCGCAAAGACAAGGGTGTTTAAAAGAGGCTATTTCTATTGTTAGTTTTTTGAGTATTCAAGATCCTAGGGAAAGACCATTAAATTATCAGCAAAAATCAGATACAGCACATGCTGTTGATAAAGATAAAAATTCAGACTTTATAACTATTTTAAATTTGGCAAATAGGCTTACTAGTGATTTAAAAGATTTGACTAATAGTCAGAAAAAAGATTATTTTCGTAAGAACTTTATCTCACCCGTGAGGTTTAATGAATGGAACGACATTTATAGGCAAATAATAGAGGTTGTTCATAAATTTAAATGGAAGCTTAATAGCACCTCTGCCACTTCTTGTACTGACCTAAAGCCTAATAGTAAGAATGTATATGGAAGTAGTTCTTTAGGTGTGAGTTATGAAAAACTCCATAAAGCATTAATAAGTGGTTTTATAGGTAATATTGGTTTTAACTATGAGCTTACAGAATATTTAGGTGCTAGAGGGTTAAAGTTTTTTATATTTCCAGGGTCATCACAGTTTAAGAGGAAGCCTAAATGGATGTTTAGCTCAGAGATTGTTGAAACAACAAAAGTCTTTGCAAGAAATATTGCTAAAATTGAACCTGAATGGATTGAAAGCTTAGCATCTCATCTTATTAAGAAAAATCATGATGAGCCTGTTTGGAGTAAAAAAAGAGGTGTTGTAGTAGCTAATGAAAGAGTCTCTATTTATGGTCTTGAGATAGTTGCTAAAAGATCAATACAGTTTGCTAAAATAAACGAAGAATTAGCAAGAGAGATGTTTATTCGGGAGGCTTTGGTTAATGGTGAATTTGATACTAAAGCATATTTTTTTAATGAGAATCTTAAATTAATAACAGATATTGAAGATTTAGAAAATAAATCTCGTCGCAAAGATATTCTTGTTGATGAGCAGGCGATGTTCGATCATTACAACTCTTTAATGCCGGAAGATGTTTGTAGTAAAGTAACTTTTGAAAAGTGGGCTAAAAAACTTGATAAAAGCCAACAACAGTCATTGCTTTTCGATATAGATAAACTAATGCAACACAATGCTGATGATGTTACACAAGAGAAGTATCCAGATACTTTTAGTGTCGGTAATATGCATCTGCCTCTAGAGTATGAGTTTGATCCATTATCTGAAAATGATGGTGCGACTTTAACTTTACCACTAGCCTTTCTGAATGATATTAATCCGATAGTTTTAGAGTGGGGTGTTTATGGCTTTTTATATGAGAAAATAGTTGGATTGTTGAGAGCATTACCAAAAAATATTCGTAAGAGTTGTGTTCCTGTACCAACTTATGCTCAAGCTATATTTGAATCAATAGATTTTGAGAAAGATAGATTTATTTCTCTAAAAAGTATAGTTGCCAAGCAAGTCACCCGTATTATCGGAATGCCTGTAGATGAAACTATTTGGCAAGATGAAAGTTTAGATAAACATCTTATATTAAACATTAAAGTAGTAGATGCTAATGGTAAGGTTTTAGGTGTTGATAAAGATATTAGTAAGCTTAAAGAAAAGCTTGGGCAAATAGTTGTAAAACCTAAAAGCCAAATTCAAGAAAAAGAGGTTTTAGAATGGCAATGGGATCGAATAGCGAAAACTCAACAAATAAAAGAATACGGTGTAACTGTAGAAGTCTATAATTGCCTTGAGATTTATAAGAATGGAGTGAAATTAAGTTACAAAGCTACTGAAAAAGAGGCGTTTCAATCAATGAAAGTAGCTTTAGCTAGATTAGTAGAAATTAGGCTTGAAGAAGATATGCTAAAAAGTTCAAAAAATAATGATTTAGCAAGTCTATCAATAGCTCTAAAACTAAATGATTCAAAAGATATGATTGTAAATAAAGCGATTGAATTGAGTTTTTTCAATAACCTCCAATCATTGCCATTTACAAAAGTAGATTATCAAAAGTTTTATGAAAATGGTTTGCAAAGCTTTATGTATAATAGAGCAAATATAGAAAAGCTCGTTGAAGAAATATCTAAATATAAAAAGCTGCTTGATAAAAAGTTATCACAAAAGAAAATACCTCTAAACTTTATTGAGCTTTTTGCTGATATAAGAGTTGAGTTGGAAAAACTTTTTGAAGCTAACTATCTAAATGTTCCTTATACTTATTTGCAGAGATTTAAATACTATGTACAGGCATTTGATACTCGACTTGAAAAAGCAAAACAAAACTTGCAAAAAGATCGAGGTTTTAAGATTGAGGTTGAAGAGTTAGAAGCAAAGCTTAGCAAAGTAATATCGAGTAAGCATTTAGATAATAAGTCCGAGTCTGTTGTGAGAATTAAATTTCTGATAAAAGAGCTATGGATTTCTTGGTATTTGCAAAGTGTTAAAACTATTGAGTCTGTATCAATGAAGAAAATCTCAAGCTATATTAAAGAATTATAGTTAAGGTTCGTATACTTTGTTATAATTTTAATTATTTTTATGATTTTATCTTAAATGTTAAAAAGACTTTACGACAAAAGACTTCTGAATTTTTTAGTTATAATTTTTATAACTATAATCTCAGTCAATTGGACTTTCTATATCTTTAAAGAAGATGTAAGTCTAAGCTTTCTATCTATTGTGATTGCCCTTAGATGCATATCTTCATTTTCCTTGTTACGGGATTATATGGCAAGCTGGCGGAAATCGACACAGAAGACTTTTTTGCGCAAAGTTTTTGTCAATATTCCTGTGTTTGTAATAGTTGCTATTAGCTTTTATGGTGAAATTAGATTTGCTCTTATATTTTCTGAATTTTTGTCATACTTACTTTTATTAAATCTTAGTGTTTATTGTTATTGGTATGCTACAAATAAAAGTAGAGTACAAAAAACTAAGAAGGCAATTGTTTATGGAGCAGGTGTTGCAGGGGTTAAGATAGCGGAAGAGCTTTATAATACCGAGTATATGGTTAAATATTTTGTTGATGATAGCTCAACCTTACAAAAGAGAAGTGTAGATGGCAGGAAGATTTTATCAGTAGCTCAGCTTAAGCATAAGCTTTTAACCAACGAATATGATTTGTTGATTATTGCTTTGCCAAAAGAAGCAAACAAGAGAATAAAAAAAACCTATAAAAGTTTTCAGAAAGATTTTAAACAAATTAAGATTATGCCACCCTTAGAGGATGTGCTTCAAGATGAAAGTTATACTGCGCAATTAAAACCAGTATCGTTATATGACTTACTTTCTCGAGACTCTAAAAGTTTAGATGAAACAGCAATTTCTGGATTTATTAAAGATAAAACTGTATTAGTTACCGGAGGTGGGGGGAGTATTGGCTCTGAGATTGTTAGGCAATGTACCAAATATAAGGCTAAAAAAATCATTCTAGTTGATCATAGTGAATATAATTTATATAAAGTTTCTGAGGAGCTTGGTCTAGATGGACTTCGTTATAAATTAGCATCTGTATGTGATATTGATAAAATTCGTAAAATTTTCGATAAGTATCAGCCTAGCGTGGTATTTCATGCCGCAGCTTATAAGCATGTTCCTCTTGTAGAGGGTAATGCTGTAAATGCTATAAAAAATAATGTTTTGGGAACAAAAAATGTAATTGATGTTTCTATAGAAAAAAATGTTGAGTCGTTTATATTAATTTCAACTGATAAAGCCGTTCGTCCTACTAATATTATGGGAGCAACTAAGAGGGTTTGTGAGCTTTACTTGCAAAATGTAGATCCTAAATCTACTAAGCTAGCAGCTGTAAGATTCGGGAATGTCTTAGGTAGTAGTGGTAGTGTGATACCTAAGTTTGAGAGACAGCTGAAATTAGGTGGCCCATTGACTGTGACACATCCAGAGATTACCAGGTATTTTATGCTTATCCCCGAGGCTTGTGAGCTTGTTTTACAAGCAGGTGCAATAGCAAAGAACTCAGAGGTTTTTGTCTTAGATATGGGTGCTCCAGTTAAAATTTTAGATTTAGCTGAACAGTTTAGAAAGCTTTGTGGGAGAGAAGATGTTGAAATAAAAATAACAGGTTTAAGACCTGGTGAAAAACTTTATGAAGAGCTTCTTATAGAAAAAACTGATGCAAGAACAATTTATAAAGATATTTTTGTTGGCCGTAAAACATTTTATGAAATTGAGAGTCTAGCAATAGATATTGAAAAGTTACTTTCTGAGAAAAATAGTCCAATAGATATGTTAAAGAAAATTGTTCCAGAGTTTGAACATAGGTTAAATGGGTAGTTGTTATGTATGTTTTTTTTAAAAGATTTTTAGATATAGTGTTGTCTTTAGTTGGAAGCATTTTATTACTTCCCATTTTTATCTTGGTGATTCTGTTTATAAAACTTGATTCACGAGGACCGATATTTTTTAAGCAAAAACGCTACGGTATTAATAAGAGTTTTTTTTATATATACAAGTTTAGAACAATGTATATTGATACTCCTAAAGATATGCCAACTCATCTTTTAGAAGATCCTACAAAATGTATTACAAAAGTAGGTGCATTTTTACGCAAAACCTCATTGGATGAATTGCCTCAGATTATCAACATTCTAAAAGGTGATATGAGTATAGTTGGGCCTAGACCTGCTTTGTGGAACCAGGAGGATTTAATTGCAGAGCGTGATAAGTATAATGCTAACGATGTCCCTGTTGGTTTAACTGGTTGGGCTCAAATAAATGGTCGTGATGAATTACCGATACCAGATAAAGCTAAGCTTGACGGCGATTATGTCAAAAATAAAAGCACTTGGTTAGATATGAAATGTATTTTTTTGACAGCATTTTCAGTGTTTGCTAAAAAAGGTGTGGTTGAAGGTGGTACAGGATCTTTAGGTGAAAAAGAGGATTTAAAGTGAAAAAAGTACTAGTTACAGGGTTAAGTAGTTATATAGGTAACTCATTCGCAGAGTTTTGCAAAGATGATTTTACTGTTGAGAAAATATCTCTTCGAGATGGTGGTTGGCAAAAACTAGATTTTTCTGTGTATGATAGTATTTTGCATGTAGCAGGTATAGCTCATACATCTAGAAATGCAAATCTTGAAAGTCTTTACTATAATGTGAATGTTGATTTGACGATTAAGATTGCTGAAAAGGCTAAGCGAGATGGTGTTAGTCAATTCGTGTTTTTAAGTAGTATAATAGTTTACGGTGATAATAATTCACCTGTTGGTACTACAAAGGTCATAGATAAGGATACAAAACCAAATCCAGATGATTTTTATGGTGATAGCAAGCTACAAGCTGAAAATGACTTGAAATCTATCGAAGATACTAAATTTAAAATAGCTATTATTAGACCTCCGATGATATATGGTGAAGGCTCGAAAGGGAACTATTCTAAACTGGTAAAACTTGCAAAATATTCACTAATATTTCCTAATATTAAAAACCAAAGAAGTGTTTTGCATATAGATAAGTTATCTCAAGAGTTAAGAGAAATAATTCTCAAAAATCAAAACGGTTTATTTAACCTTCAAGATGAAAACTATTTTTGTACATCTCAATTTATTAAAGATTATCGGGCTACTTTAGGGAAAAAAACATTGTTAGTTAGTGTTTTTAATCCTTTTATCAGGATAGCTTCTAAGAAAGTGGTTATGCTAAGGAAAATGTTTGGTAGCTTAATTTATAAAAAGTAAGTATATTAAAAGTGTTTTACTAATCAAATATCTAGAGAAACACTTTAAAAAATAATATACTATATTTATAGTGATTATTTAAAGTCAGAGTGAGAAACAGCGTGATAAACGTAATTTTATGTGGTGGTAGTGGGACTAGGCTTTGGCCAATTAGTAGGAAGTTATTGCCTAAACAGTTTGTGAGAATGTTTGATAATGAATCGCTTTTTCAACTTACTGTTAAAAGAAATGCAAAATTTTGCTCTGGTAGTTATATAGTATCTAACACGGAACAATTATTTTTAGCTAAAGATCAATTGTGTGATCTTAATAAATCAGACACAGGAACCTTTATAGTTGAACCTGTTGGGCGTAACACTGCTCCAGCAGTAGCTTTGGCCTGTATGGAAGCTGCGAGTGACGATGTTGTATTTATAACACCAGCAGACCATATTATTGATTGTGATGATGAGTATGAAAGGGTCATGCTTGAAGCTAAGAAGCTAGCTCAAGATGGTGGTTTAGTAACATTTGGGATAACGCCTGATCATCCAAACACTGGTTTTGGATATATCCAGGCAGGCAAGAACAATAGTGTTGAAAGTTTTCATGAAAAGCCGACATTAGATAAAGCACAGAAATACCTTGATAGTGGTAAATATTTTTGGAATTCAGGAATGTTTATGTTTAAAGCAGGAGTTTTTCTTGATGAGTTGAAAAAGCACTCTCCTGAGATTTACAATGCAACTAAAATTGCATTTGATAATGCTAAAGCTATTGATGGAGATGTTAGTTTAGAAGATATGGCTAATATTCCTGAAGACTCTATTGACTATGCTGTGATGGAGAAATCCGATAAAATTAAGATGGTTGCTGCAAATATTACATGGAGTGATGTGGGAAGTTTTGACTCTCTTTATGATCATATGTCTAAAGATGAGAATGGTAATGCATTGAATGATAATCACATATGTATAGATAGTAGTAATAACCTTATTTACGGTGGCGAGAAAAAAATTGCTACAGTGGGCGTTGATGATCTAATAATAGTAGATACAGGAGATGCTCTTTTAATATCTAAGAAAGGTAGTTCACAAAGGGTAAAAGAAGTTGTGAGTATGCTTGATGATGGACTGAAAAATATTCATTTGAAGGCTTATAGACCTTGGGGGTCATACACTGTATTAGAAGATAAGCCTGGTTACAAAATCAAGAAAATTGAGGTCGCGCCTGGTAAAAGGTTATCACTACAGAAACATTTTCATCGAAGTGAGCATTGGGTGGTTTTGTCAGGTACTGCAACAGTAACCAATGGTGATGAGATTACTACGGTGAGACCTAACGAGTCTGTTTATATACGAATGGGTGATATTCATAGGCTGGAAAATAATGGTAGAATACCAATAGTGTTAATAGAAGCGCAAGTTGGTGAATATACTGGCGAAGATGATATTGTTCGCTTAGAAGATGATTATAATAGAGCTTAATATTTATTTTAAAATCTAAAACAAAAGGAATGAATGAAATGGAAAAAAAAGTAGCATTAATTACAGGTATTACGGGTCAAGATGGATCTTATTTAGCAGAGTTTTTATTAAAAAAAGGCTATGTTGTTCATGGTGTGAAAAGAAGAAGCTCACTTTTTAATACGGATAGAATAGATCATTTATATCAAGACCCTCATGTTGAAAATGCTGATTTTATTCTTCACTTTGGTGATATGACAGACTCTATGAATCTAACTAAAATTATAGCGGATACTCAGCCTGATGAGATTTATAATCTTGCTGCTATGAGCCATGTTCATGTGAGTTTTGAAACACCTGAGTATGTGTGTAATGCTGATGCCGCTGGTACTTTGAGAGTACTTGAAGCAGTGAGACTTTTAGGTTTAGAGAAAAAGACTAGAATCTATCAAGCAAGTACTTCAGAGCTTTATGGTAAAGTTCAAGAAATACCACAAACTGAAACTACGCCATTTTATCCAAGATCTCCTTATGCTGTAGCAAAGATGTACGCTTACTGGATCACAGTTAACTATAGAGAAGCTTATGGTATGTATGCTTGTAATGGTATTTTATTTAACCATGAATCACCTGTTAGGGGTGAGACTTTTGTAACGAGAAAGATTACGCGAGCAGCTTCTAAAGTAGCTCTTAATCTACAAGATAAATTATATCTTGGTAACTTAGATGCTAAAAGAGACTGGGGTCATGCTAAGGACTATGTAAGAATGATGTGGATGATCTTGCAAGCAGAACAGCCAGAAGATTGGGTTATTGCGACAGGTCAAACTACGACGGTTAGGGATTTTGTTAAACTGGCATTTAACTACGCAGGCATAGAGTTAAAGTTTGAAGGTGAAGGTGTTGATGAGACTGGTGTTGTAGCATCTGTTGATAATGCTAGAGCATCTGAGCTTAACCTTGATTTATCACACTTGAAAGTTGGTCAAACAGTTGTGCTTGTAGACCCTAGATACTTTAGACCTACAGAGGTTGATCTTTTGATTGGTGATCCAACAAAAGCTGAGACTAAACTTGGTTGGAATAGGGAGTATGATTTAAAAGATTTAGTTGATGATATGATGCAATCTGACTTAAAAATGATGACTAAAGATGTTTACCTTCAAAAGGGTGGTTACAAAACTATGAGCTACTTTGAATAGAGAGATTGTAATGAATAAAGATAGTAAAATATATGTGGCTGGCCATAGAGGTTTGGTTGGCTCTGCGATAGTTAAAAATCTTCAAAACAAGGGTTATACTAATCTTGTTTATAAGACTCATAAAGAGCTAGATCTAACAGATAAAATAGCGGTTGAAGATTTTTTTGCAGTTGAAAAACCGGAATATGTGATTTTAGCAGCTGCTAAAGTTGGTGGTATTGTTGCAAATAATACTTATAGAGCTGATTTTATATATGATAATCTTCAGATTCAAAATAATGTAATTCATCAGAGTTATGTTTATGGCGTTAAAAAGCTTCTATTTTTGGGTAGCACTTGTATTTATCCTAAAAATGCACCACAACCAATGCCAGAGGATTGTTTACTAACAAGTCCTTTAGAATATACTAATGAGCCTTATGCAATAGCAAAGATTGCAGGTATTAAAATGTGTGAAAGTTATAATCTTCAATATGGCACTAATTTTATATCTGTAATGCCTACTAATCTTTATGGCCCTAATGATAATTTTGATTTAGAAAAATCTCATGTTTTACCTGCATTAATTAGAAAAATTCACTTAGCTAAGCTTTTGAATCAAGGCAAGGTAACTGATGTTGTTGCTAATCTTGACATGCCTTCTGAGCAAGAAGCTTTAGAGTATTTGAGAGATTTTGGTGTATCTGAAAACTCTGTAGAGATATGGGGGACGGGTAAACCAAGAAGAGAGTTTTTGTATTCTGAGGATATGGCGGATGCATGTGTATTTCTATTAGAAAATAGAGATTTTAAAGATACTTATTCAAACGATGTTCCAGAGGTAAGAAATACACATATTAATATAGGGACAGGTGTTGATATATCAATAAAAGAACTCGCTGAACTTATTAAGACTGTGGTTGGTTTTAAAGGTGAGTTGGTGTTTAATGCTGATAAACCTGATGGCACAATGGTTAAGCTTACGGATCCATCAAAACTTCATGGTTTAGGTTGGAAGCATAAAGTTGAGCTTGAAGAGGGTGTTAATAAGATTTATCAATGGTATCTAAACACTCATTCTTAACTTCAAATATTTGTTTCTAACTCCCCCTATCTATAATAAATTACTTTAACCTTTGTTTTATATCCTCTATAATTGACAGATATGTTTTAATATTTATGAGAGTGTGCTTTTTATGAAAGGAATAATACTAGCTGGTGGAAGTGGTACTAGACTTTATCCAATTACCAAAGGAGTTAGTAAACAGCTTACTCCTATTTATGATAAGCCTTTGATATATTATCCACTATCGGTTCTTATGTTAGCTGGTTTAAAAGATATATTGATAATTACTACAGAGGTTGATCAACCAAGCTTTAAGAGTTTGTTAGGTGATGGCTCAGATCTTGGTATTAATTTGGAATATATAGTTCAACCAAGTCCTGATGGTCTTGCTCAAGCATTTATATTGGCAGAAGATTTTCTTGATGGTGATTCAGCATGTTTAGTTTTGGGAGATAATATTTTTTATGGACATGATCTTCCTAAAATGTTTGCCAAAAGTATTCGCAATGTAACGGAACATAATAGTGCAAGTATATTTGGCTATTATGTAAATGACCCTGAAAGATATGGCGTGGCTGATTTTGACAGCAAAGGTAATGTTGTCAGTATTGAAGAAAAGCCTATTAAACCAAAGTCTAATTATGCAGTTGTAGGCTTGTATTTTTATCCAAATGATGTGGTAGAGAAAGCTAAGCAAGTAGAGCCATCAGAGCGCGGTGAGTTGGAGATATCTACTTTAAATGAAATATATTTAAAAGAATCAAGACTAAAAGTTAAAACAATGGGTAGAGGCTACGCATGGCTTGATACAGGAACTCATGAGAGTATGCTAGCAGCTAGTAACTTTATACAAACTATAGAGGATAGACAGGGATTAAAAGTTGCTTGCTTAGAAGAGATAGCTTATGAAATGGACTATATATCTAAACAACATTTATTGGAGCTTGCTCAACCACTCAAAAAGAATCAGTATGGACAATACTTAATTAAAAGAGCTAGTGAAGGTGTTGTTAAAAGATGAAATTTATAAGAACATCAATACCAGACGTAGTCATCTGCGATCCAATGGTACATGGAGATGATAGAGGGTATTTTGTTGAGACTTTTCGTGAAGATAAGTTATTTGATTATATTGGGTATAAAGTTAACTTCTGTCAAGATAATGAGTCTAAAAGTTTAAGAGGTGTTCTTAGGGGATTGCATTATCAATTAGCCCCTCACGCTCAGACAAAATTAGTTAGAGTTATTAAAGGTAAGGTTTTAGATGTTGCTGTAGATATTCGTAAAGGGAGTTCTACCTTTGGTCAGCATGTAGCAGTTGAGTTAAGCGCAGAAAATAAAAAACAAATATTGGTTCCTAGAGGCTTTGCACATGGATTTGTGGTCTTAGAGGATGATACAATATTTGCATACAAGGTTGATAACTACTATTCACCAGAGTGTGATAGAGGGATAGCATTTGACGATATAGACTTAGGTATCGATTGGCAGGTTGATACTGAAAGTCTAAAACTTTCTGAAAAAGATAAAAAGCAGCCGAAACTATTTAGCATAACTGATGACAAAGAGATATTTGATTTTGGAGTAGATTATTATGCCTAATAGTGTATTTAATATATTAATAACAGGCTCAAATGGTCAACTAGGAAGTGAAATAAGAGAGTTAGAAGAGAAATGTTTTTATAATTTCTTTTTTACAGATAGAACAAATATAGATATTACTTCTAAGGATAGTATAAAAAACTTCTGTGAATCTAATAAGATTAATACAATAATTAATTGTGCAGCATATACAGCTGTCGATAAAGCAGAAACTGATGTTGAGAATGCAGACCTGATAAACAAAAAATCAGTAGAGAAGCTAGCTATAGTTTCAAAAGAGTTAAATATAAAGCTTATACATATTTCGACTGATTATGTCTTTGATGGTGAAAACTATAAACCATATGTTGAGTCTGATGTAACAAATCCTCAAGGTGTATATGGTGAAACTAAGTTAGCTGGTGATAATGTTATGCTAAAAGTAAATCCTAGAAATTCTATAATAATTAGAACATCATGGGTTTATTCTAGTTTTGGTTCAAATTTCGTGAAAACGATGCTTCGACTCGGTAAAGAAAGAGATTCTTTAGGTGTTATATTTGATCAAGTTGGTACTCCAACATATGCAAGAGATTTAGCAGTAGCTATATTAGATATTTTGCCAAAGATAAGTAATGAAGCAGTTGAGATTTACCATTATTCAAATGAGGGTGTAGCATCGTGGTATGATTTTGCTAAAGAAATTATAGGTATAGCACAAATAAATTGTGTAGTTAATCCTATAGAAACTTCTGACTATCAAACACCAGCGAAAAGACCCCATTATAGTTTACTTAATAAGAAGAAAATAAAAGATTCCTACAGTATAAATGTTCCATATTGGAAAGATTCACTAGAAGATTGTCTAAAAAGATTACAAAAGGATTTATAAAATGAGTTATAAAGCTAAAAATATATTAGTAACTGGTGCAGCTGGTTTTATTGGTAGTAATTATGTGCGTATGATGTTGACTAGATACGATGATGTGAAAATAGTCTCTTACGATAAGCTCACATACGCTGGTAGCTTAGAAAATTTGAAAGATTTAAATAACGAGTCTAACCATACATTTGTGAAAGGTGATATTTGTGATGAAAAACAAGTTTATGAAACCTTAAAAGGTCATAATATCGATACGGTTGTACATTTTGCAGCTGAATCACATGTTGATAACTCTATTGCTAATCCTAAAGTGTTTTTAGAGACAAATGTCATTGGTACATTTAATTTACTTAATCAAGCTAAAAGATATTGGTTAGATGAGCAGGGTTTAGATCATACTAGTTGTAAATTTCACCATGTGTCAACAGACGAGGTGTATGGTACTCTTGAAAAGGATGATCCAGCGTTTACAGAAGATAAAGCTTATGAGCCAAACTCACCATACTCAGCTAGTAAAGCAGGCTCTGATCATATAGTTAGAGCATATTTACATACATACAAACTACCTGTGACTATATCAAATTGTTCAAATAATTATGGTCCATATCAGCACCCAGAGAAGTTGATACCAGTAGTTATTGGTAGTTGTATTAATCAAAAATCAATCCCTGTATATGGTGATGGTTCTAATATAAGAGATTGGTTATATGTTGAAGATCATTGTGACGCTATTCAAACAGTTGTAGAGAAAGGTGTTATAGGTGAAGTTTATAATGTTGGTGGTATCAATGAGGTTGATAACCTCACATTAATCAATACAATCTGTAAATTAATGGATGAGTATAAACCTGAAAATGCTCCGCATAAAAACTTAATATCCTTTGTTGAAGATAGAAAAGGACATGACTGGAGATATGCTATTGATAATAGTAAAATCCAAAATGAGTTAGGCTGGAAGCCATCTCAAGATTTTGAGAAGATGTTTAAGCAAACTATAGAGTTTTATATCAACAAAAAAATAGATTGAAAAATTTATATAAATGTCGCTGTGTTGTTAAAAGAGTAAATACTAAATAAAGTGAATTAGGGCTTGGAGTATGGGAAAAACATATAGGTTGAGTGAGTTTGTTGATAATTCAGCAATCATAAAAGATGGCGTTTTCGAAACTGTAGGAAGTGCTAATATAAAAGACAGAGATAATGTTCTGTGTTACGCCTCAAACTCCAAGTTCTTGGAAATAGCTGAGGAAAATAGCAATATCTCGGCAATTATCACAACTAAAGACCTAAAAGATAGATGTACAAAAGCCGTTGCGATGTGTGACGAGCCAGTTTTCTTGTATGGCGAAATTCTTAATGTTTTTATAAATAAAGGATTGATTAAGCCCTTTATGAGCTACAAAATAAGTAAATCGGCCATAATAGATAAAAGTGCATTTATTAGTTCAAAGTGCTATATTGGTAACAATGTCACTATAGGGAAAAATGTGATTATACACGAATATACAATAATAGAAGATGGTTGTATAATTGGTGATAATGTAGTGTTGGGGTGTGAGGGTTTTTACTTTCGAAGAAAGAAAAATGGAGAAGTTATTAAGTTTTTACATGCGGGTGGTGTGCATTTGCATAAAAATGTAGAGATAATGACAGGAAGTATGGTTCAAAGAGCTCATGATGCTGAATTTACAACAATAGGTAGTGGAACTAAAATCAGTGTAAATGTTAATATTGGGCACAGCTGTAAAATTGGGGAAAATAATATTATAACAGGTAAGGTGCAGGTTGCAGGTTGGTCAAGTATAGGTGATAATTGTTGGGTTGGTACATCCTCCGTAATTGCAGATTATGTAACTATAGGGAGCAATGCAAATATAAAGGTAGGGAGTGTTGTAGTTAAGGATGTAAAAGAAAATGAAGTAGTTTCTGGGAATTTTGCATATAGCCATGCCAAAAGAATACGTAATTTTATCAGGGAAAGTCTAAAATGAAAAAACACGATTTAAAATTTTGTTTTAAAGGGAATAGAAAGTATGTGCATGGTACGGATATTTTCAATCAAGTTTGCGGTATGTTTGATATTGACTTTGAAGGTATGGATGTATCGTTTCATGGGATTTCTGAGAGAAATTTATCAATTTCAAAAGTGATGCCAGATAATAAAGATGATATAAAGTTTGTATTTAAACTCAAAGATAGTCAACACACATATATATACTATGGCTTTGAGAATAATATAGATATAAACTGTAAATATGAATATGATGAAAGTATTATATGTAAAGCTTCAAATATTGTGATGCAAAAAAAAGAGATAATACTATCTAAAATAACAGGTTACTCTTTTATAGAAAATATAGTTGCTCTAAATAAGCATTTACTAGAAAACATTTATTTAGATGCTCATGGGAAGTGGTATTTTTCTAGACTTCAGTTGAATAAAGCTATAGTCTCTGATGGTGAAATTAAGTTGTGTTTTAGAAGTAATTTTAACTTTAAGCTTATTAAGACGGAAATTTTTATAGATAATATATCTGTAGGGTTTATATATTTTAGTTTGGTATAAAAGGAATACTGTATGATAGGAATTGAAGAAATTGCAAGCTATGTGCCTAATCAAAGAATATCAAACTACAACAAGAAAGAAAAATTTGATATAGATGATAAATTTATAGTAGATAAAATAGGTGTTGAGTATCATAGTGTTAAACATGAGGATGAAAAATCATCAGACTTGTGTGTTAAAGCATTTGAAGCATTGGTGGAAAAAAATAGTATTGATAAAAGTGAAATAGACTGCTGTATTGTGGTGACACAAAACCCTGACTACAATATTCCTCACACATCAGCTATAGTTCATAATAAGTTAGGTTTATCGATGAATTGCGCTTGTTTTGATATTTCTTTAGGGTGTAGTGGTTATGTATATGGGTTGTCTAATATAATTTCATTTATGAAAAATAATAATCTAAAGAATGGCTTATTATTTACAGCTGATCCATATTCTGAAATAGTCAACCAAGATGATAAAAATACAGCATTGTTATTCGGAGATGCTGCGACCGTTACATATGTTAGTGAAAATCCTAAGTACTCTTTAGGTGATGTTATGTTTGGCACCGACGGTAGTAACTATAAGGAGCTGATATGTTGTAATGATAGGTTGTATATGAATGGTAGGGCTGTTTTTACATTTACTGCTACAATGATACCAAGACATATTAAATCTCTAATGGATAAAAATAACATTCTAGATGAAGATGTTAGCAAATATATACTTCATCAAGGTAGTAAGTATATAGTTGATACAATACAAAAACGGTTGAAGATTGATGCCTTTAAGGTGCCATTTAGTATGGATAATTATGGTAATACAATATCTTCATCGATACCTATAATTTTAGAGGAAGAAATAACTGATAGTAATAATCATCTGATAATTCTATCAGGCTTTGGTGTTGGCCTTTCATGGGCTAGTGCTATAATTAAAAAAATATAAGGAATAAATAATATGGTAACACGAGAAGATATAATAAATGTAATAAAAGAAGCAGATGTAATGTTTGATCTAGAAAATGTAGTTGATGATTTGAGTTTAGAAGAGCAGGGCCTTGACTCTTTGGATGCAGTTACAGTTTTTCTATTAGTTGAAGAAAAATACGATATTAAAATTCCAGATACTGATATAGAGCAAGTACAAACTTTGACATCTTTGATTCATTATGTAAACACAAAATTGTAGAAAATGTTTAAGCAGATTATTGATTTTTATTTGTGATGACTTCATTATATTTCTATGATAATTGTGTTTTTCTAAAGTTGGTTAAGTATAATTTCCTTACAATAATCTATGCTGGTAAATATTTATATTTTATATTATGGATTTTTTCTTTTTAAGCTTAGAAGAATCTCTTGGTGATGATAATAAGTTTGTGAAATTAAATAAGTTATTAGACTTTAGTAAGTTCAATAAAATAGTTAAAGGTACTTACATACAAGATATAACGAACTAAGGAAAGCCTAGTTATAACAGTTTGGTGATTTTTAAACTGTGTTATTAGATCAATGGTATAGCTTAAGTGATAGAGAGCTAGCAAGTAGCGTAAACTAAGATTAGAGTTCCTTTATTTCACAGGCTTTGCTCCTACGGATGATCTACCTGATTACAGTAATACTATAAATAAATAAAAATATTCTAATTCAAAAGAATAAGCTTAAGAAACTATTCAAGACATTTAATAAGCCGCTTAATGAATTAGGCTTATGCATAGATAATACTAGGGGAGTAATTATAGATGCTAGATTGGTAGAGTCGGCTGGTCGTCCGAATAAGTATCTAGATAACCCTTTAGAAGATAGAACTGAAGATCAAGGCAGTACATCAGATATTTTATACGGTGAATATAAAGGTGCTAAGTGGATTAAAAAAGGTAAAAAAGCCATTATGGCTATCAAGTATTTACAAGTGCTGATGATAATCATGGGTTTATACAAATAGTACATACGGAGTCAGCAGAAGCTTATGAAACTCATAGACTTCAAAACTATGTTAAACAATATGGATGCAGCTTCTATACTAGCTATAAAGCTTATGACATTAAAGCAAATAAAGAATGCTAAAAGCACTAAAGATTAGGAGTCGTAGATTACAAAAAGCACAAAGGAATAAACCTCTTACTAAAAGGCAAAACGAAGAAATATACTCATCTCAAAAACTAGGTACAAAGTTGAAAGGTGCTTGCTACATTAAAAAGAAAGTTTAATTTTTCTAGAGCTAGTTACTTCTCTACAGTAAAAGTTCATGCATAAGCTTTAATGAAAGCTTACTATTTTAAAATGTTAGAAGCTATCAGAAATAAATGATTAAATCAACAATCTTTTTAATATGTCAGAGAAAAGATAAAGAAATAGGGTGAAAAAGATAACTAGTAGAGTTTATAAAAAAATCCAGTTGAAATTTCAAATGTTTGAGTATATTGGGTTTTGTATAATAACAAAAGTAAATATTCTATCACTAACTGTATAACTCCAAATCAGCTTGAAGGTATAATAAAAAATGAGATTCAAAACTGTTCCAAGTATAGGGTGAATTAGGTTTTTATTTAGCTAAAAAAACTCTCTATTTGATTAATTATACACTTGATCGTTTGTGATTTAAGGTCATAGTATAAAGGGAGTCTTAATAATTTTTCACTCTCTACTGTTGTGTAAATGTCTTCACCAGCAAATGTAGTCAGTTTTTTACCATATTCAGAACTATGTAGTGGAATATAATGAAAAGGAGCTGTTATATTTTTACCTTTCAAATATTTGATTAATTTATTTCTTATTTTTGCTTTTTTTACTTTTATGTAAAACATATGTCCATTATGAATACAACTAGAAGGGATAGTTGGTAATTGAATGAATCCTTTTTCACTAAGAGGCGATAGACCATTGTAATAGTTTTCCCATAATAGTAAGCGTTTATCATTAATTTGATTAGCTACTAGAAGTTGAGTGTATAAGTAATAAGCTAGTATATCGCTTGGTAAATAAGACGAGCCTATATCAACCCAGCTATACTTATCAACTTGGCCTCTAAAAAATTTAGATCTATTTGTTCCTTTTTCTCTTATGATTTCAGCTCGTTCAATGAATTTATCATTGTTGATGATAATCGCGCCACCTTCACCCATAGAATAGTTCTTTGTCTCATGGAAACTATAGCAACCAATATCTCCTATAGTGCCCAATGCTTTACCTTTGTAGCTAGACATAACACCTTGAGCAGCATCTTCAACAACGAAGAGATTATGCTTTTTAGCTATATTCATGATAATGTCCATCTCACAAGCAACTCCAGCATAATGAACTGGGACAATAACTTTAGTTTTTGATGTAATTGCTGCTTCTATTTTTGTTTCGTCAATATTCATGGTATCTGGACGAATATCAACAAACACCACTTTCGCACCTCGTAAGACAAATGCATTTGCGGTAGATACAAAGGTATATGAAGGCATAATTATTTCATCATCTTTTTTTATGTCTAGTAAAATAGCTGCCATTTCTAGAGAATGAGTGCATGATGTTGTTAGTAGAGTTTTTTTGCATTTAAAGTTGTTTTCAAACCATTTATGGCATAGCTTAGTAAACTTATTGTCACCACAGGTTTGCTTCTCATCAAAATTATTTTCAAATGAGTATGGTATGTTAAAATTTATCATTTTTATATTCCAAATCGAAACTTTTTAAATAGCTCTTAGCATTATCACCTTCATTAAAAATTAAATCAAGAATACTTACTCCATGCTCAAATGGTGGATGTAGCTGTTGATATTCCCTATATCTACTATAATTCATCCATTCGACTTTTATGTTTTCTTTTTGAGCCAGATTTTCTTCAAAATAATCTTTAGCTGCTGGACCACTTATATAGATATCAGCCTCACATTGTTTGCATATGTTTATGAGTCTTTCAGTTTGGCCACCAGCAAGGTTAAATTCACTTGACCATCTTATTTTAGTTTTGATACTGAGTATTTTATTAATTATAGTGATCAATCTATAATTAACTTGGCTTAGGTGGTTTTCATTGCAGTTCATGTAAAAATCTTCAAATATATCTTTATAATCTTTGAAGTATTTTGCTTTTGAATAATTGTTTATTATTGTGTTCCAGTGTTTTCTACTCCAATTATTTTTTGCTATTTGTGTTTCATTTATTTTTTGCTCTAAGTTTTTATGGTAGACTGGGATAGTGAGCCACTGCAGTCCTTGAGATGTTTTTATTTTATTTCGATTTCGCCAGTCATTTTTAGTATATTGTACATCATCATATAGAATAAATTCGTCGACCATATTTATAAGATCAAAATATCCCTTCCATGGAATATAGTTTGACTGTAAAATAGCTATTTTTTTCATGATATTTTATACCTTAGCTTTATCAAAAGCGCTTGTAAATTGCAGAAAGTAATGTTTTTTGCAAACTCATCTCTTTTATAGAGTAAATAATACTAGTTTTTATTAGTAAAATCATCCTTATTGTCTAAATAATACTTGGTGTTTAGTCAGTTTTTATCAGCTATACTAATCATTTAAAGCCTATACTAGTTCTAATTATTTATGTATTATTGTAGGATGTTGTTTAGGTTGATAGCAATGAGATTCATTTGTTAGAAAATAGTCATATAGTAGGTTTGTGAAGCTTGGATGTTGAACTCATAATTTGATCAATAATATAGTAAATAAAGGCAAGCAATTGGTAGGTGGACCAAATAACTCAGGTTAGTGATAGGTAAGAGGAGGTGTTGAATTGGCTTTTAAAAGAGAGAAAGATGTTGTTAAAAATTGGGGTGGAGAGGTCGTTGTATCTATACTGTGTCAAACATATAACCAAAAAAACTTCATAAGAGATGCTTTGGACAGTCTGCTCATGCAGGAGACAAACTTTGCTTTTGAGGTGATAATAAGAGATGATGCATCGTCAGACGGCACTGCTGAAATTATTAGAGAATATCAGGAGAAATATCCAAGAATTATTAAACCCATATACGAAATAGAGAATCAAATGACTAAGGGGCTTGGAATGATTCCTGGGAAATTGCCTCAGGTTATGAAAGGCCGTGTAGCTAAATATATAGCTTTTTGTGATGGAGATGATTACTGGACAACTCCTTATAAGCTTCAAAAGCAAATAGATTTTCTTGAGCAAAACCCAGTATTCATGGGTTCTGCACATGCAAGTAGATATCTTAGAGGTAGTGAGGTGGCAGAACTTGTGTCAGTTCCACCTGAAGGGAAGACAGAGTATACATTTGAAGAATATTTAGGTAGCTGTTATTTTCAGACAAGTTCTTGGGTTTACCGTTATGACACTAACGTTAGGTGTTTGATTGATAAGTACTTTTATAAGAAATGTGGGGGAGATGTTTATATGTCATTAGTTTTTATGACATTGGGGCCCATTAAGTATTTTGATGAAGTAATGTCAGTGTGGCGAGTTAATGAGCAGGGAGAGTGGCATAAGAACTCAAGTGATGTGCAAGTTATGCAAAACTTAGCAGCTTCATCTAAAACAGCAAATATTTTAGATGATAAGTATAGGTCAAAATTTTATGAGATGTTTTATGAAAATGTGAAAAAAATTTCTCCTATCAAATTTTCAAGCCTTTTGTTGAATAACTATAAGGTTGAAGAAGCTCAGGAAATTATAAGTATGCTAGCTGAAGTTGTTGTTAGTGACGAAAGCCCAATAGCCAAAAATATTAAATCAAAAGATATTGAAATAGAGTCTCGAGACTCTACTATTAAAGAGTGTAATGAATATATAAAATTACTTGAAGGATTATTAGAGGCAGAGAAGAGTAGAAGTTTGTTAAGAATTGTTAAATCAAGAGTAACAAAGCTTTTGAAGTAATTAGCTATACTGATTAGAAAGTGATAAAATTAATGCATAAGATTAATTGTTTAAAAAAAGGTTTTTAGCTTCTGAATGATAAATGTAACAAAAACATATTTGCCGAGTATTAAAAAATATAAGGAATATATCGATCAAATATATGATTCTGGGCAAATTACTAATAGGGGGCAATTGGTTGAGGAGCTAGAGCATCGCTTGGCAAAACATCTCGGTGTTAAGAATATAATTTTAGTGTCAAATGGAACTATAGCATTAGAGATAGCTTATAGGGCTTTGGAAATTAAAGGGTTTGCTATTACCACACCATTTTCATTTGTTGCAACTACGAGCTCGTTAGTAGCAAACAATATTAAACCAATATTTGTTGATGTTGATGAAAAAACATTTAATATTGATGAAAATAAAATAGTGGATCAAATAACTCCAAACACATCGGCAATAGTTGCTACGCAAGTATTTGGTAATCCTTGTAATGTCAATGTAATAGATAGGATCGCTAAAGAATATGGATTGAAGGTAATATATGATGCAGCACATGCTTTTGATGTTAAATATAAGAGTGCAAGCGTGCTAAACTTTGGTGATATATCAACCTTAAGTTTTCATGCTACTAAACTTTTTCATACTATTGAAGGAGGTGCTCTTATTACTAATAGTGATGAAATAGCTGAGAAAGCAAGGTTTTTGATAAATTTTGGCATTAAAAATGCTGAGGAAATACCTCATTTAGGAACTAATGCAAAGATGAATGAGTTTGAGGCGGCTATGGGGTTATGTGTTTTGGATGATATTAGCATTATTCATGCTTCTAGAAAAGATATCGCCGAAAGGTATAAGTCAGAATTATATGACTTAGTTGGATTCCAAGAGTTTAATTTAAATGCAACTGAAAACTATAGTTATTTTCCTATATTGTTTAAGTCAGAGGTTGACTTACTTAGGGTACAAGAGGCTTTAAATAAGCAAAATATTTTTCCTAGGAGATACTTCTATCCTTCTTTAGATACTCTTAGTTATATTGAGCCTAAGCAGTATATGCCAATATCTAGAGATATATCAAAAAGGATAATGTGTTTGCCTATTTATCATGGGCTTGAGAAAAATGATCAAGAGCATATAATATCAACTGTGAAGGAGGCTTTATGAAAGTTGCAATAATGCAACCTTACTTTTTTCCTTATATAGGTTATTGGCAACTCATCAATGCCGTAGATGTTTTTGTGATATATGATGATGTTAATTTTATTAAAAAAGGTTATATAAATAGAAATAATATTTTGCTTAACAATAAGTCATATAGAATTACTTTAGGACTTTTAGGGGCTAGTCAGAATAAGCTAATTAATGAAATTTCTTTAGGAGATAATAGACAAAACTTGCTGAAGACAGTCAAGCAAGCATATTCTAAAGCACCACATTTTCATCATGTTTATGATATGTTAGAGGGTGTTGTAATCACTGAAGAAAATAATTTATCATTGTTTTTAGAAAATTTAATCAAAAGCGTATCTAACTATATTGGTATAAATACTAAGTTCATAAAGTCTAGTGAGCTTCAAAAAGATAACAGTCTTAGAGGTCAAGATAAGATATTGCAAATCTGTGAAATCCTGGGCGCTGATATTTATATAAATCCAGTAGGAGGTAGGCAGCTTTATGACAAAAAAAGTTTTTCTGATAAAAAGATAAGGTTGAACTTTATAGAGCCTAGCATTATAAAGTATCAGCAGTTTGGTGAAGAGTTCCATCCACATCTTTCAATTATAGATGTTTTAATGTTTAATAGTGTTGGAAGTGTTAAAGAAATACTCAATAATTGTATTTTAATTTAAGGAGCTAATATATATGAAGCTTGTAATATATGGTAATGGGAAAATAGCAAAAGTAATTTATCAATTTGTGAAAAAAAAGTTTGATGTGGTAGCATTTGCAGTTGAAAAAAAATATAAAAATACAGACACCATCGAGGGAGTGCCTTTAATTGAGTTTGAGGATATTCAAAACCAGTATGGCCCTGATGATCATAAGATGCTCATAGCTGTTGGCTATGTGCAAATGAATGATATAAGAGAGAAAAAATACCAAGAAGCAAAGGAGAAGGGGTATGGTTTTATAAACTATATCCATCCGTCAGTAGAAATGCATGACAATGTAGAGATAGGAGAGAATAATATAATCTTAGATCATGTGACAATTCAACCATATGTGAAAATAGGAAGTAGTAATCTTGTGTGGAGTAATGCTGTTATTGCTCATGGTTCTGTGATTGAAGATACAAGTTGGATAACCTCTGGAGTTGTTATTTCGGGTGATGCTATCATAAAATCTAAGTGCTTCTTGGGTGTTAACGCTACTATAGGTCACAATACAGTGATTGAGCGTGAAAATTTCATTGGTGCGAACACTTTAGTTACAAAAAATACGATCCCTAAAGATGTTTTTATTTCAAGAGAAGGTGAGAAATTTAGGCTTGATAGTCAGATGTTTTTACAATTTACAGGAGTTTAATATATGAAAGAGTTAGAGAAAATTTTATGCCAAGTTTTTAGGCTGAAAGAGGATGAAGTGAAAGATGAATTAACTATGAGTGATGTGCATGTATGGGATTCTTTGACTCATATGGATCTTGTAACTTCTATTGAGCAAGAATTGAGTATTCAGTTAACAATAGATGATATTATGAACATGAGAGATGTAGGAACTATAAAAAAAATAGTTAGTGAAAAGTTGGTGTAATATGGAATTAGCGAATAAAGTTGCTATTGTTACAGGTGGTGCAAGTGGTCTTGGTAAGGCAATAGTGGAAATGCTCCTATCTAATGATACAATAGTTTGTGTGCTTGATATAAATAAGGATGCTCTTGAAGGTTTAAATGAAGATAAGAATTTGTTTAAAATACCTTGTGATATAACAAAGGAAAATCAAATATTAAATGCTATACAAAAAGTAAAAGAACAGTTTTCGAAGATAGATATTTTAGTAAATAATGCAGGTATTTTATACAGCGAACCGCTTATTAATATAACATCAAAAGAAAAAAAACATAGTGTAGCAATGTGGCAGAAAGTCATAGACATAAATCTGACAGCGCCTTTTGTTTTAGGCTCATATGTGGCGGAACAGATGATTATGACAAGAACAAAGGGTGTAATTATAAATATTAGCTCTATTAGTGCTAGAGGTAATGCAGGGCAAAGTGCATATAGCGCTGCAAAAGCTGGCTTGGAATCCATGACTGTTGTCTGGGCAAAAGAGCTTGGTAGTTTTGGTATCCGATGCGTTGCAGTTGCTCCAGGGTTTATGAATACTGAATCAACTAATGATGCTGTGACACAAGAAGTGTTAGATCATGTAAAAAAAGAGACGCCGATAAGAAGACTAGGGAAAGCAGAAGATATCGCTGATGCAGTAAAATTTGTAATACAAAGTGACTATATGAATGGTAAAACTTTACAAATAGATGGTGGGTTGGTATTTTAAAGAAAATGAAATTACTAGAGAAGTCTGAATATATTAAAATTTGTAGTAAATTTGATAATTTTATTATATATTTCCCCATCATTTTGTCTGTTGTTGATAATAAACAAGATGGTTATGTTTTTCAAAAAGAATCGACTTTTATTATAGTGCATAAGTTTGGGTTTTGTTATATTCTAGGGGAATATTGTGATTATGCTGAGTTGGTAGATGAAATCAGTGAAAAGCTTAAAGGCCTAGTACCAAAGCTTAGACTATATGATCCTAATGAGAAGTTCAAGGGAAGTAGTTGTTTCTTTAATGATAGGTGTACTAGAATAAAGTATACCCATCCTCTTGATATTGATAAGAGTTGTAATTATCAAGTTGATTTTTTTGATGTTCAAAGTAAAGATTTCAGAAAGTGTGACTTTTTTGATTTAGAGCTTGGTAGTCGCTATTGGAGCACTTGTTTAGAATTTAAGAAGAATAGTCTTGGTATTGTTGATGAATATAATATGGGTATTTGCTATGCCGCTGCTATTTCGCACGGCTATGCAGAGATCGATATTTTTGTTAATGAAAAAGTTCGAGGAAAAGGATTAGCTACAAGATTAGTTAAATGTTTTGTTGATAAATGTGTAAGTAATAATGTTATTCCTGTATGGGATTGTTATTCGAATAATCATGCTTCTGTAAATTTAGCAAATAAAACTGAATTTAAGAGGGTGTTTGAGTATGATTTTTATAATATAAATATTTAGGTATATGTATGAAATGGACAAAAAGAGGCTTAATATTTAAAGCAGATGATATACGGAATGATTTTATTAAGAGCCATGCTCAAATTCCAACAGTACTTGTTTTAGAAGACAGACTAAGAGTGTATTTTGCTACTCGTCCAAAGCAGGGGGTAAGTATGACAGCTTACATGGATTTAGACATAAAAGATCCAAAAAAGATATTATATATACATGATAAGCCAGTTTTTGAACTTGGTAATGATGGAATGTATGATGAGCATGGTGTTATGCCACAATCAATAGTAAAGTATGATGATAAAGTTTGTATGTATATTGGAGGGTGGAGTAGAAGAGAGTCAATCCCTTATAGTAATTGGACAGGTTTAGCAGAAAGCTATGATAGTGGAGAAACATTTGAAAAAGTTTTCGAAGGACCTGTTTTTGATAGGACTCCGATTGAATTATACTCAGCAACAGGTTTTTATGCAATGAAAGCTAAAAATATGTTACATGCTTTTTATGCATCAGGTATAGGTTGGATAAAGAAAAACAATAAATATGAAGAACTTTATGTGATTAAAACTGCTACCTCAAAAGATGGAATAACTTGGTGTAGAGATAGTAAGCAAATTATTCCAACATCCGAAAATCATTTTGAAGCAACTCACAGACCATCGGTCATTTATAAGAATGGTATTTATCATATGTGGTTCTGTTATAGAGGGGTTGAAGATTTTAGAAACGGTAGTGATGCTTATAGAATTGGTTATGCATGGTCTAAAGATCTTGAAAATTGGAATAGAGATGATGAGAGGGCCGGTATTAATGTAAGTGAGGAAGGTTGGGATAGTAAAATGATGGCATACCCTCATGTTGTAGAAACGCCATATGGAACGTATATGTTTTATAATGGAAATGGTTTTGGGCAGAGTGGCTTTGGCTATGCGGTTTTGGAGGAGTAATGGCTTATTTTAATTTGGCAGATTATTTTTACGATATAGTGTATGAAAATAGTGAAGAAACTGTACTGATTTATGAAAGGGAAAAACTAAGTTATAACGAGTTAAATAGTTTATCTAACAGGATTGCCAACTATTTCCTATCTTTAGGAGTAAAGCCTCATGATGTGGTAGGAATTTTCAATACAAAAGAAATTGAAGGATATGCAAGCATGCTGGCATGTCTCAAAATAGGTGCAGCTTATACTAATATAGATGAAGAAACTCCTCCCCTTAGACTAGAAAAGATATTAACGACTTGTTCGCCTCGATTACTTGTAAGTGATCATCCTCCTTCAATATTAATACAAAATATTGCTGATGATATGAATGTGCATGTTACTGATCTTAGTGATGGAAGTCTTTTTAATGGTTTCGGTGGTGAAAACATTGATATTTCATCAAAAGTTACGGGAAATACTATTGCGTATATAATGTTCACTTCAGGAAGTACAGGTAATCCAAAAGGAGTTGCGATCTCTCATAGTAATATCTTAAGCTTTTTGCAATGGAGTATAAAAAGATATAGTGTTTCAAGTAAAGATAGATTTGCTCAACTTAGTCCCATGTATTTTGATAATTCAGTTTTTGATTTTTATACGGCTATATATGGTGGTGCTTGTTTGGTACCAATAAAAAAGGAATTAACTCAAAAACCTCTTGAACTTGTTAAGTTCATTGATGCAAATGAGTGTACTATATGGTTTAGCGTACCTTCATTGCTAGTTTATCTACTTACAATGAGAGTTTTAAACGAAAATAGTTTTAAGAGTATACGAGTATTTACGTTTGGTGGAGAAGGTTTTCCCAAAGGAGAGCTGAAAAAGCTCTATAATCTTTATAGAGATCATGCCAGGATTATAAATGTATATGGTCCAACAGAAGGAACTTGTATATGCTCTTCCCATGATATAACAGAAAAAGATTTTGAAGATATGAATACTTTAGCACCACTTGGCATAATTAATTCAAATTTTGAATATTTAATAGTTGATGAAAATATGCAAATTACCAGTAGAGGTGAAAAAGGGGAGCTTTGTTTATTAGGACCAAATGTTGCTACTGGATATTACAATGATATAGAAAGAACAGAGCAAAGCTTTGTACAAAATCCTTTAATAGCAACATATAAAGACACTGTTTATAAAACTGGTGATATAGTTTATGAAAAAGGAGGATTATTGTGGTTTGCTGGACGTGTCGATAATCAGATAAAGCATATGGGATATAGAATTGAACTAGAAGAAATTGAGTCTGCTTTAAATAGTTTAGATTATGTTAATCAGTCAGCAGCCTTATATATCAGAGAGCGAGTGAGCTATGGGAAAATTATTGCTTTTATATCGACACAAAAAAGCATTTCAGAGTCTCAGATAAAGAATGAACTTTTTAGCATTTTACCCAGCTATATGATTCCTAATATTGTAGTTATAAAAAATAAACTCCCTAGAAATGCTAATGGTAAAGTTGATAAAGCAGCTTTAGAGCAGGAGAGCTTCCATGAATAGAAATAAAAGGGAGGAGTTCAAAATTATAAGTAAGTGGAAAACAAATAATGTGATGATAAGTGAATTTTGGTTTAAATATTGAGAAAGGATATTGTGGTATGAGGACAGAGTGTGAGATCATAAAAGAGTGGGGTAGTGATAAGCCTTTGCTAAGTGTGTATTGTGCTACCTATAATCATGAGAAGTATATTAGGCAATCAATTGATAGTTTTTTAATGCAAGAAACTGATTTTCCCTTTGAGGTACTTATAAATGACGATTGTTCTACAGATGATACGGTCAAAATAATTTCTGAATATCAAGAGAAATATCCAAATATTATAAAACCAATATTTCAAGTAGAAAATCAAAATGATAAAGGAATAACACCTTTTGTTGATATTATGATGCCAATATCAAAGGGCAAATATATCGCAACATGTGAGGGGGATGATTATTGGATAGATCCCTTGAAACTGCAAAAGCAAGTGGATTTTCTCGAGGAAAACCCAAACTTCATGGGCTGTGTTCATGCAACTAAGCTAGTTAAAGAGTTTGAGGAAACATCAGAGGTAATTCCACATAACACCTATGGAAAGGATGTGTTTACTTTTGAGAACTACTCAAAGGCGGAGTGTTATTTCCATACTAGCTCTTGTGTGTATAGATATGAAGGTAAATATAAACAACAAGTTGATGAATACTTTAAACATGCTTGTGGTGATTGGTATTTTTCAATGGTGTTTTCTAGTTTTGGTCCGATAAAATATATTAATGAAATGATGTCTGTGTATAGGATTCATAGTCAAGGAATGTGGAGTGCAAAAAGCAAAGAATATAAGGAGCTTGCTAATGTGTTGCTATGTGTCAAGGCTATAGATGTTTTTGCTGATAAATATCAACAGAACTTTTATGGAATAATTTTGAAGTCTATTAAGCGTAATGATATGAGCGTAGATAAGCTTTCAGAGTTATTAGTGGAAAATCTTAGTACTGATAACGTAGAGAAAATGTTGAGAGTTTTATTTGACTCCATTAGTGACATGCAAACTGATATAAATGAATATACAAATACTATTAAAGAATGTAATAATTATATAAAAGTGTTAGAGGAGTCTTTAGACTATGAGAGGTCAATAACTTTGTATATGCATATAAAGTTAGTATTGCGTAAGTTTTATAATAGGATTATGAGAAGGGTGTAATTCATTATATTATCAATATTATAGTATTTAATCTGTGCTATATAATCTCACCAAAAGGTAGTTGGATGACAAAGTTACTGAAATTTAAAGTTTACGGGGATCAAAGAGGTTCTCTTGTATCATTAGAAGAAAATAAGAATATTCCTTTTGAGGTTAAAAGAGTATATTACATTTTTGATACAAAGTCTGATGTAAGAAGAGGCTTTCATGCTCACACGAGTCTAGAGCAAGTTTTGGTATGCGTATCAGGTAGTTGTAAAATTCTTGTGGATGATGGTAAATCTAGAGAGAATATATTGCTTGATAGTCCTGATAAAGGCTTGTTAATATCAGGATTAGTGTGGCGAGAAATGTTTGATTTCTCTAATGATTGTGTGTTAATGGTGTTAGCTAGTGAATATTATGATGAGAGTGACTATATTAGATGTTATGATGGTTATTTGAGGGAAATTAAGAATGGTTGATTTAATACATAGAACGGCTATAGTTTCTGAAAAAGCAAAGCTAGGGAAAAATGTTACAATAGGCCCTTTTAGCATTATTTATGATAATGTTGAAATATCTGATAACACTATTGTAGAGTCTAATTGTGAAATAGGTGTTAGCAATGGATTGTCCGATGGAGATATGTTAAGTATTGGTCCCAATTCTCATATTCGTTCTAAAAGTATTTTCTATGAAGGGTCTAAGTTTGGAGAAAATTTAACTACGGGACATAATGTTACCGTTAGAGAAAAAACTATAGCTGGGAAGAACCTTCAGATAGGAACACTTTCAGATATTCAAGGACACTGTCAAATAGGCGATTATGTTAGACTTCATAGTAATGTTCATATTGGGCAAAAATCTATAATAGGTAGTTTTATTTGGATATTTCCATATGTTGTTTTGACAAATGATCCACACCCACCAAGCAATACACTGCTTGGTGTAACCGTTGATGATTTTGCTGTTATCTCAACCATGAGTGTTATTTTACCAGGCGTTAAGATTGCTAAAGGCTGTTTAATTGGGGCTAACTCATTATTGGGTATTAGAACAGAAGAAGGGATGCTGTATAGCGGTAATCCAGCAAAAAAAATCTGCCCAGCATCAAAAATAAAATTAAAAGATGGCAGTAGAAAGCCAGCTTACCCTTGGATAAATCATTTTAACAGAGGGTATCCTTTAGATATTATTGAATCATGGAGGGAGGCTTAATGAAAAAGCTATATAAAATAGATGAGATATCAGTGGGGATGAGTGCATCATATTCACAAACTATAACTGATACAGACGTTAAACAGTTTGCGGGTATTTCAGGTGATAGAAATCCTGTTCATATGGATGAGGTATATGCAGAAAATTCTAGGTATAAAAAAAGAATTGCTCACGGACTTTTAAGTTCTAGTTTTTTTTCATCTCTTTTTGGCACTCAGCTACCTGGGGAAGGATGTGTTTATGTTGGGCAAAACTTAAATTTTAAGAGACCTGTATATTTGGGTGATACCGTTACGGCTATAGTAACAGTCAAAGATATAGATGTTGTGAGAAAAAGAGTTTTTTTTAATACGGTATGTACTGTGAAGAATAAAATTGTTATTGATGGTACTGCCGAACTATTCATGCCATAGGAGAGTGTTGCAAATGATTAAATTCTTAGACTTACAAAAAGTAAATGGTATCTATGAGAAAGAATTAAAAGAAGCTTGTTCTAGAGTTATAGACAGTGGGTGGTATATTCGTGGAAAAGAATGTGAAGCTTTTGAACAAGAGTTTGCAAAGTATTGTGGTACTAAATATTGTGTTGGTGTCGCAAACGGCTTAGATGCTTTAATACTTATTATACGAGCATATAAAGAGTTAGGCATATTTAAAACTGGTGATGAAATAATAGTGCCAGCCAATACATATATAGCTAGTATATTAGCTATATCTGCTAATGATCTAGTTCCGATACTAGTTGAACCAAGTCCAGAAGATTATTTGTTAGATGCTTCTAAAATAGAGGTTGCTATTACTGATAAAACAGTAGCTATTATGCCTGTACACTTGTATGGCCAGACTTGTCAAATGAATATGGTAAATACTATAGCTAAATTACATGGTTTAAAGATTATAGAGGACTCAGCCCAGTCTCATGGGGCATTTTTTGCTGATAAGAGGTCGGGTAATCTTGGTGATGCTAGTGGATTTAGTTTTTATCCTGGTAAAAATTTAGGAGCTCTGGGTGATGGTGGAGCAGTTACCACTAACAATAAAGATTTAGCAGGTACTATTAGAGCTTTAGCAAATTATGGTAGTCATGAAAAATATAAAAATCTATATAAAGGGACTAATAGCCGTTTAGATGAAATTCAGGCAGCTATGTTAAGAGTAAAGCTCGCGTATTTACCAGATGATATTCAAGCTAGAAGAGGTATCGCGAATCATTATCAAACTAATATTAAAAATGAAAAAATAATACTTCCAATGGTTAGAAAGCAAGATAACCATGTTTGGCATGTGTTTGTTATTAAAACAGAAGATCGTGATAAGTTGCAGAGATATCTATTGAAAAATGGTATTGAAACTGTTATTCACTACCCTATAGCACCACATAATCAAGCTGCTTATGGAGAATTATCCAAACAAGATCACCCTATTTCAGAGCAAATTCATAAGCAAGTTTTAAGCTTGCCTATAGGTCAGCATTTGTCTGAGAATGATATTACCAGAATAGTAGAGGTTATTAATGAATATCGATGATATATTGGTTTCAGTTATTATACCATCGTATAATCATGAAAAGTACATATTAGACTGTGTAAACTCGGTAGTTAATCAAACTCATAAAAAAATTGAGTTAATAATAGTAGATGATGGGTCTAAAGACTCAACACTACAGAGTATAAATTCACTAATCCCAGAAATTACTTATAGATTTGAAAACATTGTATTTATAGATAAAAAAATAAATGAAGGGGTTGTCAAGACTTTAAATATAGGTTTAGAGTATGTTACTGGTGAGTTTATAAATATTATAGCATCAGATGATATTTTAAAACCAAATAATATCGAAGTGTTAGTATCATTTCTAGCTGAAAATGATGATTATGTACTCGCTGTTGGTGATAATGAAATTGTTGATAACAGGGGGGTTGTTGGTTATTGGACAAGTGATGAAAAAATAATATATGATAGGTTAAAAGCCTCTTATAAAACATTTGGTAGTTATCTTAGACAGCTTAGAAAAGATGTAGATTTTTCCTCTAATGATTTCGGTAAATATGAAAGTTTTCTTAGTGGTAATTATATTCCTAATGGTTATATGATTAGAAAAAATATTTTAGTTGATCTTATGGGAGGGTATCCCACGAACTGTCAACTTGAGGATTTAGGTTTACATTTATACTTATCAAGGTATGGTAAATATAAGTTTATTGATAGGCCTTTAGCAGCTTATCGATGGCATAACACAAACACCTCGCATCAGAGTGAAAAGATGCTTAAAGCAACGGTTGAAACATTAAATACACAGTTGATCTATGCAAAGAAAGAGCTTGGATTTCATGCATTGTTAAAATTATTCATTAAAAATGAGTTGTATTGTGATGTATTGATTGAATTATTTAAACTGTTCCCTGAAGATGCTGTTTATGAGATTAAAAAACTTTCACATGAAATAAATAGTTTAAATGTGCAATTAGAGAAGTATAATTCAATGATTTTAGTGTATGAATCTGATTTGGAAAGTTATAAAACAGAAATTAATGAAATATATGATTCCTTGGGTTGGAAGTTAATGAGACCGTTTCGAATGATGATGAAAGCCATTAAGTTATTTGCTAGTAAAATTATTCTGAGGTGAGGGTAATCATTTTTTATTTACTTATATTCTTTAAGGTAGAATATTGTGTTGATTAACTTAAAAAAGAATAAAGAAGATTGTGAAAATAGATTTACAGATAGGAAGTGTAAATGAGTAAAACGAAATTAGCATCATTGTTTCCCATCGGAAGTGCTAGAAGAGAAATTATTAGTAAGATATATCGTAAAATGAGACCTAGAAGTGAGTCTGAAATAATTCGGCAAGGTTTTATAGCTGGCTTAAAAGAGTTTGATGAAAATAAAGAAACTATAATATTAGTTTCTCATCAATCATCGGCTACTGGAGCACCATTATTAGGGCTTAATATAGCAAGATTACTGAATAAAAAGTATAATGTGATTAATTATGTTATGGATAAATCTGATATCCATGATGTGTTTATAGAAGATTGTTTCTTACTTGTTGAAGAGTTAGGTGAAAGCACTAAAACTACTTCACATAATATTTTGAAAGAAATAAGTAATGACTTATCTATAAAAGCAGTTATTGGTAATTCTGTGACGACTTATTCGGTTTTAAGTAGTGCTAGTAAATTAAGGTTACCAACTCTGTCATTAATTCATGAGTTTGCAGGGTATGTAGAGTCTGCAAAGATAATGCTAGATACAATAATTGAAGCAGATAGAGTTATAGTTCCTGCAAATATTATTAAAGAATCTATAATGGATCAATTAGCTAAAGCTGCGATGATCTTTAATGAACCATCTAATATTGTAGTACAGCCTCAAGGTAAGCTGTCATTTATTCCAAATACTTACGGAAGCCCAGACACTGTTGAGCAAATATTAAAAAAGATAGGTCTCTCTAATAAAGGTGATTATAAAATAATAGTTGCTGCAGGTTCTGTTCATATAAGAAAAGGGGTGGATTTATTTATATATCTTTCGAGATATATAAAAAATTACTATGATGGTAAATGTAAGTTTGTATGGGTTGGCGATGGACTTAAAGATTATGATTGTTCATTTTCGTTTTTATTAAAGAGAGAAGTGAAAACCTTAGGGTTAGAGGATGATTTTGTATTCTTAGGGCATCAACAAAACTTAGATGGCATCTTATCAATAGCAGATGTTTTTTGTTTGACATCAAGAATGGATCCTTTTCCAAATGTTGTGGTTGATGCTCTTGAGGCTGATGTTCCTATAGCTTGCTTTGATAGAGCGTCGGGATCAGTTGAGTTTTTAGAAAAGCATAATGCTGAAGCGATCATTGTTGATTATTTAGATACTCATCAATTAGGTTTTGAAATTGCTGAATATTTGAAAAAACCAGCTAAGACCAACAATCTTAATTCAGCAATAGTCAAGAAGCATCTCGATTTTGATAAATATATAGATTTTATAATCGAGCAAGTAGAGGTGTGCGAGAAATATAATATTGAAAACTTGCAAATTTTAGGTGATGTTGAAAGTTCAAAATATTTTGATCGTGAATATATTAAGCTTTCAGAGTTAGAAGATAACTATGAGTTTTGTTATGTTCAGTCACCTTATCATTATGTTTTGAGTCAGCGTAAAGGTTTATATAGGTTAACACCGAACCCTTCAGCTGGTTTTTCAACTTGCAAATGGGTATTAGAAAATAACTCTTATGATAAGGTACCTCTTTATGAAGCTCTAAAAAAAGATATACATGCTACACATGAATGCCATATAACTCCGACTAATAATGATAGTCAGTTTGAAGGGAAAGTTGCTATACATCTTCATCTATATTATGTTGATCTTGCTCAAGAGTTTAATGATTATTTCAAAAACCTACCTGCTGGTTATGATTTGTATGTTACTACTGTGGATAACGAAGATACCTTGAGTATAAAAGAGTTATTTAAAGACAGTGGTGCTAATAATATAGAAGTTATTGCTGTTGAAAATATTGGGCGTGATGTTGCCCCAATGATATTTGGTCTTAAAGACTCAATATTAGGTGGTAACTATGATCTTATAGGACATTTTCATAGTAAAAAATCTGTAGGTGTTGCAAATAGTCTAGGAGATAGATGGAGAAAATACTTATTGGATAATCTCGTCGGTACCAAAGGTGTAGCAAGTTCTGTACTAAATCTGTTTAGTAACGAAAAAGTAGGTTTGGTTTTTGCTGAGGATCGACACTTTATGGATTTGGGTGATAATAAGCCGTATCTTGATGAATTGTGTAAGCTTTTAGGAGTATCTGAAATTGATGAGACTCCTTTGTTTCCTTTGGGCAATATGTTTTGGGCTAGAGTTGATGCTATCAAAGATATGTTTTCATTGGATAAAGATATAGTAATCCAAGAAGAACCCCTTCCTTATGATGGCAGCTATATGCATGCATTAGAGAGAATAACACCTGCGTTAGTTGAAAAAAATGGCTATAATTATGTAACAGTATATAAAAATGGAACATCATGGTAGTTGGTAATGGTCAACTAGCTAAGGCGTTTTTTAGTTATAATAATGATAATAAAGTAGTTATATTTGCTAGCGGTGTATCAAACTCTAACTGTATTGATCCCTTTCAATTTAAAAGAGAAAAAGATCTCTTATTAGCGACCTTGAAAAATAATACAGATAAAAAAATTGTTTATTTCAGTAGCTGTGCATTGTCGTCAAATGATTACCCTAAAAATGAATACTATCTACACAAGGCTAAGATGGAAGATTGTGTGCGTCAACTTTCAAATAAATACTATATTTTTAGAATACCACAGCTTTTTGGAAAGCTTATACCTCATGGGACGCTCATCAATTATATATATGGTGCGATAGAGGATAATAAGCATTTTAGTGTTTATGATAATGCGTACAGATATGTAATAGAAATTAATGATGTTGTTAAGCTAGTTACTTCATATTTAGAGTATGGTGCAGGGTGCAGTACTATCGATATTGCAAACACACATAGATATGCAATAAGTGAAATAGTTCAGATGTTTGAAAAGCTTCTAGATAAAAAAGCTAATTTTGATTTAATTAAAAAAACTGATGAATATACTTTAAATTTAGAAGTTATGAAAAAATTTATATCAGACCATAAGGTAGATATAGAATTTGGTAAATATTACTTAGAAAATAAGCTGAAAGAAAAAATAAAGGCTTTATGTGTATGAGAACAGAACAAGAAATTATTGGGCAATGGCAAAGCAAAGATATGTTAGTGAGCATCTGCTGTACAGCATATAATCAAGAGAAATATATAGAGGATGCTTTAAATGGTTTTTTGTCTCAAGAAACGAACTTCCCATTTGAGATAATTATAAGTGATGATTGCTCAACAGATAAAACTACAGAAATTTTAAATAGTTATGCAAAGCAATACCCTAATATCATTAGGTTAATTTATCAAAAAGAAAATCAATATTCAAAAGGTGCTTTACCTATTAGAGACTTTATTCTTCCAGAGGTTAAAGGTAAATATGTAGCTCTTTGTGAAGGGGATGATTATTGGACAGATATAAATAAGCTGCAACAACAAATAGATTTTTTGGAGCAAAACTCAGAATATATGGGTTGTGGTCATAATACGAAATTTTTAGTCAATGGAGAGTTGACGGATAAACTGTTTGTGAGTTCGGCTAATAAAAAAGACAGTTATGTTTTTGAGGATTTTATAGATTCTGCTTATTTACACACTACATCTTTAGTTTTCAGATATGACTCAAAAAATAAATGTCAAATCAATGATTATTTGAGTAAATATTCATCTGTAAAGCGTAATGATGTTTATATGTTATTAGTGTTTTCAAAATTTGGTCCTATAAGATATATTGATAAAACAATGTCTGTTTATAGGATGAATGATGGTGGGATATGGAGCGGAGCTGATCAAGAAGCTCAGCTAGTTATGTTTTTACATGGTTGTGTCGACTTTAGCTACATTTTTGGTGACGGATATAAAGAGAAATTTCTTTACTCGTTTGCAAATACTTTTAGTGAAAGTATAAAAGGTAGCTCAGAATCTTTTTTATCAGATGTTTTGAAAGAACTTTCAGAGAAGGATCATAAGACGGTTATAGAAAGTTTTGCTCGAATTAAAAGAGAAGATAATGCTATGATAAAAGAGTGTAGTGAGTATATAAGTTTTCTGGAAAAACAGGTGAACGACAATAGCTTTAAATCACTAGTTATTAAATTCTTGAAAGTAATCGGTGCATATAAGCTCGTTAAGCTTATTCGTAAATAGTCTTTAGAAAAAAATAGGTTATCATTAAATTTCAATACCTATATAAATATCTATAAAATTTATGAGCAATATAAAATATCGAAAAGATATCGATGGTCTAAGAGCTTTAGCCGTTTTATCAGTAGTATTTTTTCATCTGAATTTTAGTTGGGTTAAATCTGGTTTTTTAGGAGGTGATATATTCTTTGTTATATCTAGATATCTTATAACCTCTATTATTGTAAGAGAGTTAAATCAAGAGACATTCTCTATTATAAACTTCTATGTTCGCAGAATGAAAAGAATTCTTGCATGGTTAATATTATTGCCTGCAGATCTTAGACAGTATTCAAAATCTTTGGTAGCTACAATAGCATCAGTATCTAACCTATACTTTTTTAAATTTCTATCTTTTGGGTACTTTAGTACAGACTCATCTTTGATCCCTCTATTGCATACATAGTCTCTGGGGGGGGGTGAGGAGCAATTTTACCTAATATGGCCGCTTAGTCTAATGTTTGCATTTAATATAACTATTGGCTGGAAGAATCAAAGTTTTATAACTAAGTATCGCAGATTATTAATATCAAGCTCTATATTGTTTATAATTTCTATTGTTTATTTTTTTTATAAAGATAATCCCGCATACTATTATTTCCCTATTACAAGAGCCTTTGAATTATTGTTTGGCTGTATTCTAGCTATTGTAGTAACTAAGAAAAGTTTTTTTCTGAATCGGGTGATAGCCAACATACTCGGGGTAGTATCATTAGTTTTAATGCTCTACCCAATATTATTCCTAAAATCTCAATACCCAAGTATTGGTGCTGTAATGGCATGTTTGGGAGCTACATTATTTATGTTTGTAGGTTTAAATTGCAATAAAAACTCCATTGTACATGAATTTTTCTCAATAAAACCATTAGTCGCTATTGGGTTAATATCATATTCTTTATACTTATGGCACTGGCCAATAATTGCTTATCTAAACTATCTCGGTATTGAAAAGACATATGTTGTAAAATTATTTGCTTTTATATTATTTATTATACTTGCAATAATATCTTACTTTCTTGTCGAAAAACCATTTAGGTACGGTATCAAAGCTCGGTTATTTAAAATATTTTTAGCACTATGGGTTGTACCAATAATATTTGCATGTTGTTTTGCACTATCTAGTAAATATATAAACAATTTTGGGTTTAATGAAACTGTTGGCGGTTTTAAGGCTGTTACGCAAAGGCAGGATGGCTCTCTAGTTTACCAGTATCTAAACTGGCAAAAAAATCTAAACAACTTATATGAATATAAAAGTATTTGGGCTGAAAATGGTTATAAAAATGATGAAGAGCTTAAAGGTCTAATCAATAAGAATTATGATGTGGTAGTGTTTGGAGACTCTCATGCTGAAGTCGCTGCATCAATGATTGATGAGTGGACTAAAAATCTAAAGCTTAGCACATTAGCTGTTGGAGGCACTCAAGTTATTGTTGTATACAATATGATTCAAGCTAAAAAAATAGATGGTATTATAAATGCTATAATAGACGAAGCTCGTCCTAAATATTTTATACTCGTAGGCTGGTGGAATTCTTACACTACTCATAATGAATATCTAAAAAATAACAAATCACTATATTTTATGGATAATGTTATAAAAATTTTAAAGAAAAGAAATGTAAAACCGATCATCCTGTTAGACTGGCCATCGTTAAAAGGCATTAGACCAACATGTGGCATGACTCGTGTAAACACAATATTTACAGCGACACAAGCATGTGGCAGATCATTAAGTGCAGTAGAAAAGTCACAAAATATTGAGCTTAAATATATAAGATCATTACAGAAGAAATATCAGGGTTTAGAAATAATAGATCCTAAAAAAATTGTTTGTGCTAATGGGTATTGTTCAAACACTGTTGATAATAGTGTTGTTTATATGGATAGTCAAGAAATGGATGGTCTAAACAATGCACACTTAAATCAGTATGGTTCGGCATTAATTGGATCACTATATCTAAAGAAATATGGAAACCTATTAAAGTATTGATCCAAAAAAACAACCATGCTTAAATGTCGGGAAGCTACTACAAAAATAAAAAAATTATTAATGAGAGCCTAATTGATAAAAATTTGAATATACTGTTGAAAAGAGGGTTTAAATAAGACAAAGATGTCTATGTAAATTACTTGTCTTATTATTTGAAACTTTGCTATAATTCTTAGTGTGTTTACATATCAGTAAGGTATTGAATCTAATATGAAGTATTTAAAAGAGTTCTATCGGTTTCTTGAGCATTTAAAGAATAATAGTAAACTTATAGCTATTTTATCATATAATGACTTCAAAGAAGAGTTTCTTGGTTCGTACCTGGGTATTGTTTGGGCAGTTATAAGGCCAATTACATTTATTCTAGTAATATGGGTTGTTTTTACTTATGGTATTAGGCCTGGAGGTTCTGGAGGCAGTTCTTCCATGATATTATTTCTTTTAACAGGTATGATTCCATGGTTTTTCTTTTCAGAAGCTTTTACAAAGAGTTGTGAAGCTATTGTTGCTAATGAATTTTTGGTGAAAAAAGTATCGTTTAGTATAAATATATTGCCTCTAATAAGTGTGTTCTCATGTTTTATAATACATTTGGTACTGATATTTATACTAATGTTTGTTTTTATTTTAAATGGGCACTTTCCGAGTTTATATTGGTTGCAGTTACCTTACTATCTTTTCTGTAGTGTAACACTACTATTAGGTTTGGGTTGGTTGGCATCTGCTTTGAGAGTTTTTGTTAAAGATACTTCTGAAGTTGTTGGACTTATTACTCAGTTTGGTTTTTGGTTTACGCCAGTATTTTGGAGCCCAGAAGCTGTTCCTGAAAGGTTTAGATTTATCCTTGACTTTAATCCGATGGCTTATATTATACAAGGGTTTCGTAATACATTTATCGATGGTGTATGGTTTTGGCAACAGCCAACACAAACAGTAATATTTTTGTTGATGATGATTTTTATACTTTTTATTGGTGCTTTAATATTTAAGAGATTAACCCCTCATTTTGGAGATGTTATTTAAATGGAAAAAAATGTAGTAATAAGCTTAGAAGGTGTTTCAAAGTATTATAAAATTTATGAAAGAGCTAGAGATAGAGTAAAAGAGGCATTTAATCCGTTTCGTAAAAAGTATTATAAAAATTTTTGTGCTGTAGAAGATGTATCTCTAGAGATTAAAAAAGGTGAAGTGCTTGGTATTTTTGGTTTAAATGGTGCTGGTAAATCGACTTTATTAAAAATGATTGCTGGAGTCGTGACGCCATCATCAGGAAAAGTTCATGTTAATGGTCATATAAATGCTATGTTGGAGCTTGGAGGTAGCATAAACCCCGAGTTGACAGGTTTGCAAAACATTAGTTTTAGTTTAGATTTGAATAAGGTGAAAGGGGTAGAGAGAGAACAAACTGTTGAAAAAATTATTAACTTCGCAGAGATTGGAGATTACATTAATCAGCCAGTTAAGACTTATAGTAGTGGTATGACAGCTAGGTTGGCATTTGGCATAGCTACTGCGGTAAAACCAGAAATATTAATAGTTGATGAAGTATTAGCTGTTGGAGATGCTATTTTTCAGAATAAATGTTTTATTAAAATTAGAGAGTTATTGAAGGGTGGAACCACAGTTATTTTTGTGTCACATAACGTTCCCTTAATGATAGAGTTTTGTAATAGAGCAATTTTCTTACATGAAAGACAAATACTTCTTGATGGGGAACCAAAGGAGGTTGCATATTACTATCAAAGGGCATTATTTAGTTCTGATAAAGAAAGTGTAATAAAGGAAATTAAAGTATTAAATGGAAGTGTTGATCAGATGAATTGTGAGAATATTCCATCTGATAAAGATCACAATGTTGAAGAAAATGATGTGTTGATTAATAATATTTGTGTTTGGAATGATGCAGGTGGTGGGAATGCAAGCTTTTTAGAGACTGGATCAGAATATACTATTGAAGTAGATGTGGTCTTTAAAAATAGCTATGAGGAGGTTAAGGTCGATTTTTCTGTTATGGATATTACTGGTAGAAAGATATCAATTTTTAATCCTTATTCAGAAGATAACATAATAAGAAATATAAATTCTTTAGAAAGGTATAGTATTACCAATCAGTTTAAATGTAATATATTTAATGGCCAATACTCTATTGACGTTAATTTTATAGATATAAGTGATGAGCGTTATGATGATTCTTTAAAAACATCTGATAATAAATTTAAATTTGATGTTGGCGTCATAGGTAAAGAGAATATTATTAAAGTTAAGAAGCTTTAATACTCTGTTTTGTTTCTAATAAAAAGAGAAAAAAATGAAAATATCAATAATAACACCATCATATAATTCAGAAAAGTATATAGAGCAAACTATGTTGAGTGTTTTATCTCAGCGAGGTGACTTTGATTTGGAGTATATACTCGTTGATGGAGCTTCAAAAGATAGTACTTGTGACATAGTAAATAAATATATTCAAAAGCATGAAAAAGGTGAGCTTGATATATTCTGTAATAGCCTTGAAATGAGATTTATATCTGAGCCCGATAATGGTATGTATGATGCTCTAGCAAAAGGTTTGTCAAAAGCTACTGGAAATATAGTTGCATATATAAATTCTGATGATTTTTATCTGCCAAGTGCATTTAAAACAATTGTTGCTGAGATGAAAAAGTTCGGTGATAAAGCTCAATGGATAAATGCTAAAAATGTATGGTATAACAAAGAGGGAATTATTGAAAATACAATGTTGCCACTGATGCCATCAAGAAAAAGAATTTTAAAAGGAATACATGGTACTAGTTTGCCATCAATTCAGCAAGAATCGACTTTTTGGACTAAATCTTTGCAAGATAAAATGGACTTAAAGAAATTTGCCGAGTATAAAATGGCAGGTGATTTCTTTATGTGGCATCAGTTCGCTAAGCATGCTAATTTACATATTTGTAATAGTACGATATCAGGCTTTAGAACTCATGAAGATAATAAGAGCCATGATCTTGGCGGTTATATGGAAGAGTTCTATGATATTGTTGGAGCTCCTAAAGTTCGAAAGAATGTATTAGATTTTGCATATATTATTATGTATAAGTTTTATGTTAATTATACATCTGATCATGTGATTAGAAGATATAATGAATATGTGAGAATATTTAGGCACATAGGCGTTAAATTAAAGGAAAAAAGAGGCAAGAAAGCTTAGTAATTCTTATACACAAATAGGAGAATGTCTTGTCTATTAGCCCATCTGTTAGTGAAAACAAATCGAATTCTAGTATTCCTTTAATAACTATAATAACAGTAGTTTATAATGGTGTAGAGTTTCTCGAAGAAACCATAAAAAGTATTATTAACCAATCGTTTAAGAATTTTGAATATATAGTTGTTGATGGTGGTTCTACTGATGGTACTACAGATATTATAAGAAAATATGAATCCTCTATATCTAAGTGGGTTAGTGAGCCTGATAATGGTATTTATGATGCCATGAATAAAGGTATAGAGTTGGCTAGTGGTCGTTGGTTAAATTTTATGAATGCAGGCGATAGTTTCTATTCTAATCAAGTGCTACAAAATGTTTTTGAAAATAGTTTTCCTGAAAGTGTAGGAATTGTTTACGGCAATACTGATATCGGGCATAAAATACTTAAATACAAACAAGGTTTGGATCTTAAGAGTATGGCTTTGGGTATGATGCTCTGCCATCAATCAACATTTTATAGATTAAGTGAGGCAATTCGATATAATCTAACTTATAAAATATGTGGAGATCAAGATTTCACTATGCAGTATTTTTATAATGATAAGCAAGCAAAATACTTAGATATAACTATATCTAAATATGACCTTGAAGGTATTTCATCTCAAAGTTTAAATAAAATCTTAAAAGAAAAATTTCTTATAAATAAGTCGTATAACTTGCCATATGGTCCGATAATCAAGAGTTATATTGTATCTGTTTTAGTTAAAGTCCGTAAATTTTGTAGAGGGCATTAAAAGTTATGTATGACTATATTATCATTACTCATATACCAGTGTTTTATAAAGTTAACTTATACAATGAGCTTGCTAAAAAATTAAATATTTTAGTCACCTTTATTGCTACAGATACTTGCGAGAAAAGATCTGCCGATTTTACTTCTTTAGAAAACTGTAACTTTGACTATAAAGTACTTCATGATGGTAATTTTCAAGATAGGCAAGCTTTTAAAAGCATTAAGAAGTTAAGATCTATTTTTAAGTCTTCAAAATATAAAAATGTAATAGTTGGTGGGTGGGACTTACCAGAATTTTGGTATACAGTGTTTACTAATAGTAAATCAAAAAATTGTATGGTTTTAGAATCTACAGTTTATGAGAGTAAAACCAATGGGGTTTCAGGTTTTATTAAAAAAATATTTTTATCTCGAATCTCAAAAGTTTTTGCTTCGGGAAGTTTGCACATATCTCTGTTGAATGAATTAGCTTTTAAAGGTTATTCTGTAATTACTGAAGGTGTTGGTATTATCAATAAACCTACTTTTGATAAGCAAAATAGGCAATATAATCGTAAGTTTTTATATGTTGGTAGACTTTCTGAAATTAAAAATTTAGAGCAACTAATATCTATATTTAGTGAATTGAGTGATTGTAGCTTAACTATCGTCGGAGAAGGTGAGCAGAGAGATTATCTTGAAGGTGTTGCAGGTAAAAATATCTCTTTTAAGGGCTCTATTGCAAACTCTCAATTAAGAGAAGAATTTTTAAATCATGATGTGTTTATATTGCCAAGTAAAATAGAACCTTGGGGTTTGGTTGTTGAGGAAGCTTTATATTTTGGTATGCCAATAATTGTTAGTGAGAAATGTGGTGCTAGCGAGGTAGTTAATAATCAGGTAAATGGTTATTTGATTGATCCAAATAATAGTCAGCAATTACAAGAGATTATTTCAGGTATTGATGCTAAGGTATATCAAAGGCTTTTAAATGGAGTGTCTGAGTTTTCTATAGAAGCTAAAGACTGTAAGCAGGTAAACGCATACTTATGAAAATACTCATTATACATAATAGATATCAGTCAAATAATGTCGGTGGTGAAGATATAGTCTTTCAAAACGAATTAGAATCACTACAAAAAACTCTTGGTAAGGATTGTGTACTGTCTTACGAAGTTTCTAATGATGATATCAGTAAAGTAAAATTATTGTATGGGATATGGTTTTCGTTAAAACATTTTAGAAATGTTAAGAAAATTGTTAAAGAGAATGGTATAGATATTGTTCATGTACATAATTTTTTCCCACTATTGACCCCCAGTGTTTTTAAGGCTGCAAAGCAAGCAGGTGCAACGGCTATACATACGCTACATAATTATAGATTATGGTGTATATCTGGGATACTCTATCGAGATGGCCATGGTGTTTGTGAGCTGTGTGTTAAAAAAACTCTTCCGAGTGCTGGAGTTTTAAATAAGTGTTACAGGAAGTCATCTATACAAAGTCTACTTGCTCAATTAGCTTTTTCATTTTACAAGTTAATGGGGGCGTTTAAGAACATTGATTACTTCTTTGTTTTGACTAATTTTCAACGAGAAAAAGTTAAGTCATTAGGTGTCGACGAGAATAAAATTAAGCTTAAACCTAATGGTATGAAAATTTCTGAAAATGTTGTAGATATACCAAAGCATGGATATATTTATGTAGGCAGGCTCGAGGAATCAAAAGGAATATATGCTTTGCTAGATGCTTTGAGCGAGCTTAGCAACGAGTATGTCTTAACTATTGTTGGAGATGGTGATATAACAACTGAGTTGAAAACTAAATATAACGCTGAGAATATCATTTTTAAGGGCAAATGCTCAAGGCAAGATACTTTGTCTTATATATCAAAATCAAAATACCTTATCCAACCGTCATTATTATATGAATCATTTGGACTGACTATCATAGAGGCTATGAGTTATGGAGTTCCTGTTATAGGATTTGATGTGGGTACTAGAAAAGATTTTATTAAAAACCAAGAAAATGGATTTTTAGTTACGGATAATAACTTACAAGATATTATAAAAAAGTCGTATAATTATAATGATTATGACAAACTATCAGTAAACGCTATGAAGACAGCCAAGCTTTATGAAAATGATTATATTATAGCCAAGCAGATTGAAATCTATAGAGATATTTTGGAGAGTGTAGGTTGAAAGTATCTATAATTACAGTTTGCTATAATTCACAAGCAACAATTGAAAATACTATAAAGTCAGTTATTTCGCAAACACATAGTGATATTGAATATATAATAGTCGATGGTAAAAGTGGTGATAATACGTTAGAGATAGTAAATAAATACCAAGATAAAATAGCTAAAGTTATTAGTGAGCCTGATCAAGGCATTTATGATGCTATGAATAAAGGCATAAAAGTCGCTACAGGTGATATTGTCGGGATATTAAATAGTGATGATTATTATGTCGATAGTGAAGTTGTTAGCCATATAGTTAAAGCTTTTGATGAAAAATCTCCAGACTTGGTATTTGCAGATTTAGCATATGTTTCAGCAGGTAATCAGAATAATATATTGCGATACTATAGTGCAAAGAGGTTTACCCCAAAAAAATTAAAATGTGGGATCATGCCACCTCATCCGACGCTATATGTTAAAAAAGAGGTTTATCAAGAGTATGGTAATTATAGGTTGGATTTTAAGATTGCGGCAGATTATGAAATGTTTGTGAGGCTTTTGCTTGTTAAACAATTATCATACTTTTATATAAATAAGTGCATAATTAAAATGACTGTTGGTGGAGTTAGTACAAGTAATTTTGATAGTAAAAAAACAATCAATATAGAAACTATAAAAGCACTTAGTGTTAATGGTATAAGTGTCAGTTATTTAAATATATTTAGAAAATATCCAACAAAAATATTTGAAATAATAAAAGGACGCCTAATGAGTCTTTTTCAAATAAAGCTTAAATAGATAGCTTGAATTATAAAATTAAATCAGGAGAGTTACATGAGAAAAGCAACTGTAAATGATGTTATCGTATCTAGTGGTGTTAAATTTGGTACTAGTGGAGTAAGAGGCTTAGTCGTAAAAATGACTGACGAAATATGCTGGTTATATACTAAGGCATTTATTCAGTTTTTGGAACAAAAATATAAGATTCAAAAAGGCTCTAAAGTTGCAATAGCAAATGATTTGCGTAGTAGTAGCCCAAGAATTACAAAAGCTGTTATAAAAGCTGTATTAGATAGTGGTTATGAGCCTGTGTATTGTGGAGAAATATCTTCACCAGCTGTTATGTTATACGGCATATCTAATCAGATTCCATCTGTAATGGTTACAGGTAGTCACATCCCAGAAGATAGGAATGGTATTAAGTTTAATACTCCTTATGGTGAGGTTCTCAAAGAAGATGAAAAAATGATTGTTAGTCAAGAAATAACAATTGATGATGGTTTTTTTGATAAAGATGGAACATTTTTAGAAGCTCAAAAACTACCGAGCATTGAAGCATCGGCACATACTCAATATGTCCAAAGATTTATAAACTTTTTTGGGACAGACTCTTTGAAAGGTAAAACTATTGGTTTATATGAGCATTCATCGGTTGCAAGAGGATTATTGAAAGAGATTTTAGAAGGGCTTGGTGCAAAGGTGATTTTGCTAGGTTTTTCACCGAAATTTGTTTCCGTTGATACAGAGGCGATTCGTGCTGAAGATATTAAATTAGCAAAAAAATGGGCAGAAGAATATAAGAGCATTGATAGCATAGTTTCTACTGATGGTGATGGTGATAGACCATTAGTCAGTGATGAGTTTGGTAATTGGCTTAAAGGTGATATAGTTGGCGTTTTAGTTGCTAAACACATGGGTATAGATTCTATTGCGACTCCTGTTAGTAGTAATACAGTAGCTGAAAAAATTGAGCATTTCAAAAATATTGAAAGAACAAAGATTGGTTCACCGTTTGTGATTGAGGCAATGAACTCACTATTAGAAGATAAAGCTAATAATGTTGCTGGATATGAGGCTAATGGTGGTTTCTTAACAGCAAACGATATTACCTCTGTAAATGGTAATAAAATGACAGCTCTACCAACTAGAGATGCAGTGTTACCAATTTTAGCAGTTATTCTAATGTCGGTTGAGGCAAACTGTACTGTCTCTGGGCTTTTAGCAGAATTACCCGCTAGATATACTGCTAGTAGTAAAATTGATGATTTTGCAACAGAAGATAGTCAAGAGATATTGAAAGCAATTTTAGTAGGAGAGTCTGATTTGTTGGACAATATTATCTCAGAATATTTTGAAGGTAAAAGCAGTGTGGAAAGTATAGATACTACAGATGGCGTTAGAGTAACCTTGGCAAATCAAGATGTTATTCATCTAAGACCTTCTGGTAATGCTCCAGAGTTAAGATGCTATACAGAATCATTTTCAGAAGAGAAGGCTCAAAGCCTTAATGAATACTGTGTTTCTCTAATTAAGGGATAGTATTTTATTAAAATACTTAGTATGTGTTATCAATCTATTAAACATTATGTTGGCTATGCTATAATAATAGCGTGGTAATTTATAAGCTTTTTAATGAACTATAGTTTGCAGTTTCACTAGCAAGTTATGGAATATTCATTAGCTTGAATAATTTAAGAATAATGCTATAAGGAAGTAAAATGGCGAGCTTAAAATACGAAGATGCTGGAGTGAATATCGAAGCTGGAAATGAAGCTGTTGATAGAATGAAAAATCATGTCAAAAAAACATTTACAAAGGATGTGCTTACAGGTTTGGGAAGCTTTGGTTCTCTTTACTCTTTAAAAGATATTATCAATAATTATGAAGAACCCGTTTTAGTCCAATCTATAGATGGTGTAGGTACTAAGACAAAAGTTGCTGTAATGTGTGGTAAGTTTGAGAATTTAGGTTATGATCTTTTTTCTGCTGCTACGAATGACATTGTGGTTATGGGTGCTAAGCCGATTACATTTTTAGACTATGTTGCTCATGATAAGCTTGATGCAGATATTATGGAAGAGCTTGTAAAAGGCATGAGTAAAGCTTGTGCTGAATCAGGGGTGTCTCTTGTCGGTGGTGAAACTGCTGAAATGCCAGGGGTATACCAAGCTGGTGAGATAGATATGGTTGGTGTGATTACGGGTGTAGTTGATAAGAATAAAGTTATCAATGGAGAAAATATCAAAGAGGGTGACGTAGTGTTTGGGCTTAGTTCATCTGGCCTTCATACAAATGGATATTCATTTGCACGCAAGCTTTTCTTTGATGTGGCTGGTAAAAGTCACACTGACACTTATCCTGAATTTAATGGTAAAACTATTGGTGATGTACTACTTGAGCCACATATTAATTATACAAATATTATTCATGACTTTTTAGATAATGGCGTCGATATTAAAGGTATTGCTCATATCACTGGTGGTGGATTTATTGAAAATATTCCTAGAGTACTACCACAAGGATTAGGAGCTAAAATAGACAAAAATAGCTTTGAGACTCCTGCGGTATTTAAAGTGATGCAACAGATAGGTGATATTAGCGAGTTTGAGATGTATCGCTCGTTTAATATGGGTATTGGTATGACAGTTATTGCAAGCCAAGAGCAGTACGCTAAGATGCAAGAGTTAGCTAAAAAACATACAAATACTAAGCTTTCTAAGATTGGAACTATTACAACTTCAGGTAAGGTGGAAATGCTCTAATGATTGACAAACAAATCATTCAAAATAACATCAAAAATGTATTAAAAACTACAAATCTTGACATCAAAGATAAATATATCGGCAAGGTCCGTGATATGTATTTTGTTGGTGATAAAAGTATCTTGATCTCTACAGATAGACAGTCAGCTTTTGATAGATCGCTTGGGTTTATTCCCTTTAAAGGTGAAGTTCTAGCACAGTCTTCGGTATGGTGGTTTAAAAATACTTCTCATATCGTTAAAAATCATTTTATAGCTTCTCCAGATAAAAATGTGGTTATCGCTAGGAAAGCCAAAGTATTACCAATAGAATTTGTTGTGCGTGGATATATTACAGGATCAACAAGTACTTCACTTTGGACGCATTATGAAAAAGGTAGTCGCGATTATTGTGGTAACTTACTTGCTGAAGAGTTAAAGAAAAATCAAAAATTACCTAAAAACATTCTTACGCCAACAACAAAAGAGTTAGATCATGATAGACCTATATCTGTGGGAGATATTGTCAAAGAAGGTTGGTTAACTCAAGAGCAATGGAATTTTGCATCACAAAAGGCGTTAGAGCTTTTTGCATTTGGGCAAGAAAAGGCTGCTGAGAATGGTTTAATATTAGCTGATACCAAGTATGAATTTGGTATTGATGAACAAACTGGTGAGATTATTTTAATAGATGAGATACATACTCCAGATAGTTCAAGATTTTGGTTGGCAGATAGTTATGAAGAAAGATTTGCAAATGGTGAAGAGCCTGAAAATATAGATAAAGAATTTTTTAGATTATGGTTTGCTAAAAACTGTGACCCATATAATGATGAGGTTTTACCTCAAGCTCCTGAAGAGCTAGTAGTAGAGCTATCACAAAAATATATAACTCTTTACGAGATGATAACTGGTGAAAAATTTAACCCACCGGTAGAAAAAGAAGATATAAATCAGCGCATAGTAAAAAATATTAGTCAGTATTTAAAAATGGAGCAAAATATGAATATTCTTTTAATTGGTTCAGGTAGTAGAGAACATGCTATTGCTAAAGCTGTTAAAAGGAGCTCGCTTGATAATAAACTTTATTGTCTAAGTGGGGCAACAAATCCTGGTATTGATAAGATTGCCGATGGCTATCATATTGCCGATGTTTGTGATGCTAAAGCAATATGTGAATATGCGAATGATAAAAATATAACGCTTGCGATAGTTGGTCCAGAAGCACCTCTTGAGGTTGGTGTAGCAGATGCGCTAAAAAAAGAGGGTATAGCAGTAGTAGGTCCTACAAAAGATCATGCTCAGCTTGAAACATCAAAAGGTTTTACAAGACAGTTGATCCATGATTACGGTATTAATGCAAATCCATTTTTTAAAACTTTCACAACTATGGATGGTGTGGAAGAGACTCTTAAAAAGTACGAAAAGCAATTCGTGATAAAAGCTGATGGACTTTGCGGTGGTAAGGGAGTGCTTGTATGGGGTGATCATTTACATTCTATGAGTGAAGCTATTAAGCATTGCCAATCTTTAGTTGATGCAGGTAAAGAGTTTGTTATCGAAGAAAAGCTAGTAGGGCAAGAGTTTTCGCTGATTTCATTAACAGATGGTGAAAATTTTATACATATGCCAGCGGTGCAAGATCATAAACGTGCACATGAACAAGACATGGGACCAAATACTGGTGGAATGGGAACCTATTCTGATGCTAACCATAGTTTACCATTTCTGTCTGACAGCGATGTCGAAAGAGCGAAAGAAATAAATGAAAAAGTTGCTCATGCTTTGAAAGATAAGTTTGGAACACCTTATCAGGGTGTACTTTATGGTGGCTTTATGGCTACAAAATTTGATACTAAAGTTGTTGAGTACAATGCCAGGTTTGGTGATCCAGAAGCAATGAATTTGTTAAGCTTATTAGAAACTGATTTTGTTGAGATTGCAAAAGCAGTAACGAATGGTTCACTTGATAAAATCAAAGCTAGATTTAAAAAACAAGCTACTGTTTGTAAGTACTTAGTACCACTTGGTTATCCAAATAATTCAGTTAAAAACTTTAAAATAGATATTTCGCAATGCCCTGAAAATATTGAGTTATTCTTAGGTGCGGTTGATTTTAAAGATGGCAGTTTGATAGGTACAGGATCAAGAGCAATTGCAGTACTTGGAATGGGTGATACTATTTTACAAGCAGAGCAAAAAGCTGAAAATGGTGTAAAAAATATTTACGGAAAAATGTTTCATCGTAGAGATATTGGCACAAAAGAGCTAATAAATGAACGAGTTAAATATATGAACTTTTTGCGTGGTAGTAAGTATCAGGAAATAGGTTAGTAATGTCAAAATTAAAACTTGTAGTATTAGGCTCAACTCGTGGTACTAATATGCAGGCTATTATTGATGCTATTGCAGATTCTCAGCTAGATGCTAGTATAGAGCTAGTTATCTCTAATCGTAAAAATGCTTATATTCTTGAGAGAGCAAATGAGCATAAGATCTTAAATAAATTTATTAGTGCTAAAGATAAAACTCGTGAAGATTATGACTTAGAGCTTATTCAAGAAATAACGAAGCATAATCCAGATATTGTATTATTAATAGGTTTTATGAGGATTTTGAGTGGTGAGTTTATAGATGCTTTTGATGGTAGGATTTTAAATATTCATCCGTCACTTTTACCAAAACATGCTGGGCTTATGGATTTAGCAGTGCATCAATCTGTTATTGATGCTAAAGATAAAAAATCTGGATGTACTATTCACCAAGTTAGTGAAAAGGTAGATGGTGGAGATATTATTTTACAGCTTGAGTGTGATGTTATGGATAATGATACTGCTGAGAGCTTAAAGGAAAGAGTGCAGGCTTTAGAAAGCAAGGCCTGGGTTAAGGTTATAAGAGATTGGAGTAAAGTATGAGTATAGTAGTTGGTGTAATAATGGGCTCTAAATCTGATTGGAGTACTATGAAAGAGTGCTGTGATATTTTAGAACAATTAGGTATAGGCTATGAATGCGAGGTTGTATCTGCTCACCGTACTCCTGATAAAATGTTTGAGTATGCAGAAACTGCAAAAGCTAGAGGTATAAAAGTCATAATTGCTGGAGCAGGTGGCGCTGCTCATTTACCTGGTATGGTTGCTGCAAAGACTGATTTACCAGTACTAGGCGTACCAGTAAAATCGAGTGTTCTTAGTGGTAATGACAGCTTGCTGTCTATAGTACAAATGCCGGCGGGTATACCAGTAGCTACATTTGCAATAGGTATTGCAGGAGCTAAAAACTCAGCACTTTTTGCCGGTAGTATACTTCAGCATACAGATAGTGAAGTAGCTAAAGCATTAGCTAAATTTAGAGTAAATCAAACTCAAACAGTATTAGATAATCCAAATCCCAGGGAGCAATAATAATATGAGAATAGGAATTGTTGGAGCTGGACAACTTGCTAGAATGTTAAGTATAGCTGGTACTCCATTAGGTTTAGAATTCCATTGTCTGGGTAAGCTTGATGAATGTGCTACAGAAGTTGTAAGAAGCGTAACAGATATATCTCTTGAAGATGTAAATGCAGTTGTAAATTGGGCTAAGCAATTTGATGTGATTACATTTGAGAATGAAAATATATCTCATGAGCTTATCAAAGCGATAAATCATGAGGTAAGTGTATATCCGTCAGCTAAAGCTATAGCTGTCTCTCAAGATCGTTTATTAGAAAAATCATTTATGCAAGACCACGATATTGCTACGGCGAAGTTTGTAAATGTTGTTAGTCTTGAAGCCTTGGAAAAAGCTGTTGAGCAACATGGTCTACCTGCTATTATTAAAACGCGTAGATTCGGCTATGATGGCAAAGGCCAGTTTGTAATTAAATCAAAAGAAGATGTTACTAAGGCATGGGATGCTCTTAAAGGTGCTCCAGATGGATTAATCTATGAAGCTTTTGTTGATTTTGATTATGAAGTTTCTCAAGTTTGTAGTGCGGATGTTAAGGGTAATGTGGTGTTTTATCCATTAGCAAGAAACATCCATCAGCAAGGAATCTTAGTTGAATCAGTTGCTCCTTTTGAAAATAAAGCTCTTGAAGAGAAAGCTCAAAAAGTTGCAAAAACTTTAGTTAAAGAACTCGGTTATATTGGTACGCTTGCAATAGAATTTTTCGTAAAGGATGATGAGTTAGTTGTTAATGAGATAGCTCCTCGAGTACACAATAGTGGACATTGGAGTATTGATGGTGCAACAACTTCACAGTTTGAAAACCATGTAAGAGCTATAGCTGGACTGATATTAGGTGCAACAGATAGTAGGAAAACTATTATGCTAAATTGCATTGGTAATATGCCAAGTACAAAAGATCTAGCTGCCTTAGATTGCGTTAAAATACACAGTTATAATAAAGAAGGAAGAAAAGGGCGTAAAGTGGGGCACTTAAATCTAAACTTAAAAGATGAAACGGATGAGTACCAGCTACTTCAGGCTAAAAAGCTTATAGCATTATCGCAAGATATCTAAGACCAATCTCATTATATTTATTCGATCAATCTGGAATTGTTTCTTGACATTCATATAAACAAGCGTATTATATACACCACTGACGATAATAGCAGTTTGGCACCACCTGATCCCATTCCGAACTCAGAAGTGAAACGGACTTACGCCGATGATAGTTTAGCATTCGCTAGGTGAAAGTAGGTAATCGTCAGACCTTTTTCAATTTTTTTATTTATACTTTTCACTTATACTTTTCTGAAAATTGTATATATTGCTCAATAAATTCCTTGTATTTATTTATATAATCACCATATTAAAATCTAGTTAGATAATGTTTAAGATAAATAATACCAACTATAATAAACCTTGGTATGAGATCAAATTGTTGTAAAGCTAGTATATTTTATAGCTTTAGGATACTTTGATTATATTGATTAGGAGAAATTAATGGCAGATTATTATTCACTACTTGGAGTAAGTAGAGATGCTTCAGATGCAGATTTAAAAAAAGCATATAGGCGTTTAGCTAAGAAGTATCACCCAGATGTAAATAAAGATGCTGGTGCAGAAGATAAGTTTAAAGAAATCCAAACAGCTTATGATGTATTAGGTGATAAAGAAAAAAGACCTTTATATGATAGCTATGGTGAGAATTGGGATAAAGTCCAACAAGGAGGCTTCGGCGGAGGTCAAGGCGGCGGTTTTGGAGGCTTCTCTCAAGGTGGGGGAGGTTCACAAAGTTTTAACTTTGAAGATATCGGAGATATTTTTGGTGACCTTTTTGGTGGCGGTGGAGCATCTGCTGGTGGTAGAGGTTTCAGTCAGGGCCAACCTAGAGCTCGTAAGGGTGAAGATATAACTATTTCACTAAAATTGAATGTTGAAGAAGCTATTGCTGGAGGTAAAAGGTCAGTATCTTACAGTTTCCAAGAAGCAGGAGTAAATGGTATACCGAGCATGCAACATAAGAGTGTTGATGTAAATATTCCACAAGCTATAGGTAATGGTAAAAAGTTACGATTGAAGGGTAAAGGTAGTGCTGGAGTTGGTCAGAATGCTCCAGCTGGCGATCTTTATATAAAAATTGAAGTTGTAAGTCACAAAAACTATAAAGTAGATAACAATGATGTATATGAGCATATAGCCATAGCTCCTTGGGAAGCAGCATTAGGAACTACACTTGAGATAGATACTCCTTTTGGTAAAAAGAAAATGAAAGTACCAGAAGGTAGTCAATCTGGGCGTAAAATGCGTATAAAAGGTAAGGGTCTTGGTGGTGCTGATTTTTATGTTGTGTATGATGTAAAACTACCATTAGCAGATACTGATGAGAAAAAAGAGTTTTATCAAAAAATGAAAGAAGCTATGGATTTTGATCCTAGAACCTAGAAAACTATTGCTATCAGCGACTTGGTATTTATCATTCATTCTATAATTATTCTTTAAATATACTGAAGTATCATTGTAAACTTCAGTAAGTTCAGTAACACCTGTCAAAATGTCTGTTGCAACCCAGAGAAAACCGAGATTCCAACTCTACTCAACTACCTTGTTAACTTAGATGATAAGATTAAAATAACAGTCTTAGTTAATTAGAATTGTGTTGTAGTATTACAAAAATATAACTCTAAACTAAGTAGTGATGTTATGATTATTTTATAGGTATATTATATAGGGTGTAACTGATATGAGAATTTTAATCGTAGGAGCAGGACCAACCGGTTTAACAGCAGCAATAGAGTTAGCAAGAAAAGGGCATGATGTTGAAATAATTGAGAAGCATGCACAGCCATCAAACTTATCAAAAGCTGTTGGAATAATGCCTAACAGTCTTCACCTATTTGAAGCTAGTGGAGTAACTAGTGAGCTCATCAAATATGGCGTAAAACTTTCAGATGTAAGTATAAATTTTGATGAACACGAATATGCAAAAATTGATTTATCAGCCGCTACATCTACTTACCCATTTGTACTTGCTTTGCCACAAAATGAAACCGAAGAGATATTGCGTGAAACATTAGAAAAAATTGGAGTAAGAGTTTTTTTTGATACCGAATTTGAAAGTTTATCTGACAATCTAGATAAGGTTGTAGTCAAGTTTAAAGATGGAGCTATTAAGGATTATGACTATGTTATAGGAGCAGATGGTATAAAAAGCTCTGTAAGAGAACAGCTAGAGATTGACTATATTGGTTATGAGCTAGAAAAAACTTGGTCAATAGCTGATGTTGTTATCAAAAACTGGCAAGCGACTAATACTTTTAGTGTTTATAGAGTAAATAAAAGCACTTTGGCTGTAGTTGCTCCTATTGCAAAAAACCGTTACAGAGTTATATCAAATACAGAAAATGCATTAAAAGCATTACCATTTGAAGTTAGTGTTGATGAGACATTTAGAGAAGGACAGTTTTCTATCTCAGTAAGGCAGGCAACCACTTATCAGAAAGGTAGAGTATTCTTGGCTGGAGATAGTGCTCATTGTCATTCACCTGTAGGTGGTAGAGGGATGAACTTAGGTATAGCAGACTCGGCTTGTCTTGCAGAAATGTTAACTAATAATACCCAAGATAAATATACATCAGTGAGACACCCAGAAGGTTCTGCAATAATTAAGCAGAGTGAAAAAGTTAGAAGGTTTATTGGCTCAGAAAATGTATTTAAATACCAGCTTGCAAAGATTGGTTTAACTGTGGCAAATAAAAACTCTATTATAAATCGTAAAATAGCAAACATGGCATTAGGTGTGTAATATTAACTATGAAAAGCATTAAGCTGAAAAATGGGCATTTATATTATCAAGAATGTGGTAGTGGGCCAGCTATGTTATGGATTCACGGTTTACCATTAAACTCAAATAGCTGGTTTGCACAGTTTGAGTATTTCAAGAGTAATTACCATAATGTCGCAATTGATTTGAGAGGTTATGGTAATTCTAGTGCATTACCTGATAATTTTGATTCCATTACAGACCTTTATATGGCTGATATCAAACAATCTATAGAGTCATTGAATTTAGATAAACCGATACTAGTCGGCTTTGCATCTGGTGGTCATGTGGCACTAAAGTTTGCAGCTCAGTATGGTCAGCTGATTAGTAAATTGATTGTGATTAATGCTTCGCCATGTTTTAAAAAACAGAGTGATTGGCAGTGGGGATTTAGTGCTGAAACATTAAAGAGTTTTACTAAAAAGATAGAGGAAACGACTTCTAATGAAGAATTGTCTGATGTGTTATATACACCAGCAATTAAAGAACAGCATAGCGATGAACTAGATAAAATGAAGAGTTGGTTTGATGAAATGTTAGCTAAGGCAAAAAAAGAAACTATTTTAGCATTTTTTAATAATATTGCTCTTGATGATGATAGAAAGTTACTATCTGATATAACAACTCCGACTTTAATTATAAATGGTATACTAGGTGAAGAGGTTCCGACAGATGTTGGTTTGTATTTAAGGCAAAATATAGCTAACTCACAATACTATGAGATTAATGGGGTAGGTCACTTTGTATTTGCTACACAATCTAAATTAGTAAATCAGACTATAGAGCAGTTTATAGATCCTTCAACTTCTATAAACATACCAAAATTCACAAAGGAATATTAATGGCAGAATATACTACACCAAAAGCATTTTATGATTTGTATTATGACTTTACAGGTTACACAAAGCCAGATTACCCGCAAGATAGAACTGCGATAGCTCAAGATTTAGGAAAAGCTGTAGCAAAAGAGACTTCAGTAAAGCCTGGTCCTTTAGTGGTAGCAGATTCTGTTGGTATATATGTGTATAGTGGTGAAAAAGAGCATAAGCTAGTTGCATCAGCATCTTATCGAGCAGCTCCAAATTCTGGTTTTTATGAACTAACGAGTCTTTCTCATGTTGGTCCGGCAATTGCTTATTTAGGTGCTTTAAAATCAATAGGTGATGACTCATGGGAAAAGCATCTTGATCCGATGATAGAGCATTTGGTAGAAGTGCGAGAGCTAAATAGAGTAGAAGGTGATAGTCATTGGTTAAATCAGTTATCAATACCTGCCTTGGAAGGTAAAGAAGACTTGGTTAAAAACATGGTCGACTATGGTTGTTCATTAGCTGCGAACTATTTAATTGCTGTTAAAGAGAATAAGCAAAACTTTTCTAGTGAAGATGTTATTGAGAATTTTTTAAATGTTTCTAGTGAAGAATATCCAATATCTTTTGATACAGTAATGATCGGCACTTTTGCGTGTGTTGGTTTAATGAGTGTTTACGAGCTTTATCAAGCACTATCTAATGAAGATATAGATTGGCAAAATGCTAAAATCATTTTACATAATTTAGCTGGTACAAACTATGGGTCAGGTCTAACGGCAGGTTCAAACTGGTTAGTTCCTGTTATCGAATCAATAGCTGGAGATATACTAAATTCAAAGCGTATACTTATACTTCCGTATGCAGGTTTGCCTGATAGTTTAGGTGCTGATAGTTTACCAGAAAAAGATTTTGAAAATTTATCAAATAGAGTTTGGGGTGGTATTTATGCTAGACCATTTATTTCACAGGCTGCATTTTCTCATGTCGATGATATTAAAATACCATATAGAGAACCGTTACCTGGTGATTATGGATTTACTAATGCAAATCAAATTGAACATTTTGTACAGAGGCTAAAATTTTCTATAACAAGCCCTAAACAAATGTTGTCAAATACTGTCGGTTTTTGGCTAGCTGGTGAGGCTGTAGCTAAAAAATGGCAATTTGATGAAATGGATTTACCAGGGTTAACAAATGGTTTTCCTGATGGCATAAATACTTATCCTATAAATGCTCCAAAATAAGGATTTAAGATGAAGTTAAAATCATATCAAAATATCCCATCAAGTGGGGCAAGAGGTGTCGAGCTTTTTGAGATAAAAGGCGAACAATATTTAGCAATCCCTCAACTATCTGAAGATATTAGTAGCGATACACCGAATATGAATGGAGGCAATAGTGAAACTTATGTTTTGATTTATAAATGGCAAGATAATAAGTTTGTTGAGTATCAGAAGATTTCATCCCCAGGAAATGAGCATACAAGCTTTTATACTATAGCAGATAGACACTTTCTCGCGGTAGCTTCTATTCGAGGTGGAGCAAATCCTAATTTTACCATGGATATTGATTCAAAAGTGTATGAGTGGATTGATGGAGCTTTTGTATACTTTCAAGCTTTTGATACTTTTGCTGCAAAGAGTTGTGATTTTTTTGAGATAGATTCTCAGCATTATCTTATATATTCTCAAGGTGTAAAAGAGCCTGGTGTAAATATTGAAAAGCAATGTTACACACAGATATTTAGATGGAATGGCTCTAGCTTTGAACTTTTTCAAAACATACCTGTTTCATGGGGGTATGAAACTTGTTTTTTTTCTATAGAGGATAAGTTCTTTCTAGCACTAGCGGATAACCTAGAAGCATCTAAAATACTCCAGTGGGATGGAACAAAGTTTGAATTATTTCAAGAAATTGATGCACAAGGTGGTGGGCGAGATTTTTGTCATTTTATCCATGAAGGATCTCATTATTTAGCATTTGCAAACTTACTACATGATAGCTCAATATATAAGTGGGATAATGGTGTATTTACCAAAGTTCAAAGTCTTGATGGTGTAGCAGCGAGAAGTTTTTATGCTTATCAAGATAATGGCAATACATATCTATTTAGAACAAATTTTATCAGTGGTACAAGGCAAGAGCCTGTTGCAAAGCTTAAATCAGTAATATATAAGTTTAATGACAGTTGTGAGGTGGTTGAAACATACGATACTTATGGTGGTACAGATGCTAAAGTATTTGTTAGAGATAATAAAAAATTTGCTGTTGTATCTAATAGTCTAAGTGAAACAATTCGCTTTGATACACCAACTGTTGTTTATGAGGTTTTATAGTTTATTTTTTTAACTTACTCTCCAACTCTTTTCTTGTTTCCAATCTCAATTATAAAGTAACTAGTTAGAATCAAGGCCCCACCAATTATGGTTGATGTATATATAGTTTCATTATTTAAAACTCTACCAAAAACTGTTGCAAATATAGGTTCAAATGAGAATATAACAGCAACTTGAGACATACTTAGATATTTTTGGTAGGTGCTTTGTAGCGAATAACAAACAATAGTCGAGATTGAGCAAAATAGCAGAGCTATAACAAGAGTATAGCTAAATGTAACATGTATTACTGAAATATCAGCCATTAAAGGTAGTGGTATTCCAAATGCTATTTGTAAAAATATTAATGGGCGTAAATCTTTAAATGTATCTGTTTTAGTAGTTTTTCTAGTTTCATAACTTAAATATACAACCGAGCAAGCATATGCTAACGCACACATAATTGCCCAAAAATAACCAATTGTAAAGTATTTAAAACTAGCTCCAGATAATATATATATGCCGAATAAAGATATAACTGATGCAATTACGCCATAAATAGTAAGTCTATCAAGCTTAAAAACACTACCAATAAAGGGAATCATCACTACACTTAGTGCTGTTAGAAAGGCTGATTCACTTGATGATATAGTATACAAACTATGTGTTTGAAAGAAAAAGCTCATTCCTTCTAGAGAGCCAAAAATTGCTGCAACTTTGATGATGTATAGTTTATCTATAAACTTTGATTTGAGAATAATAGGCAAAAATAACAAGCAAGATAGTAGCAATCGTATAGTTACAAATAGTCCTGGTGAAATATACTCAAGAGATATTTTGATAAGAGGAAAAGTAACTCCCCAAAAAACTGTCATTATAAATAAAGCAATTATGGCTTTGCGCTGTATAGTCATTTTTATTTTATATTGTAGAAAGTTTAGAACATTGTTAGTTTGCAAGTGTTTTGAGCTTAGGTCAATGGTTTTCTTTGCATAATATGCTATCCTATACTACAGTTTTACTAGCTGAAAAATTAAATGTTTAGAAGTCTTCCTTTATTTATAGGTCTTAGATATATTCGAGCAAAAAAGCGTAACAGATTTATATCTATTATCTCTGCAATATCATTTTTAGGTATTTCATTGGGTGTAGCTGTATTAATAACTGTCATGTCAGTGATGAATGGGTTTGATAATCAGATTAAAAGCCGTATTTTAATGATGGTTCCTCCTGTAAAAGTTTATCAGATGGGTGGTAAGTTAGAGCATTGGCAACATATCGCAAAAACTATAGAATCTAAAGTGCCTAAAGCAAAAAATGCAGCACCACTTATTGAGTCTCAAGGGTTATTAAGTGCTAATAGGGGAGCTAGTACAACTGCGTTTGTGCAAGTGCAGGGTATAGAGCCAAAGTACCAAACCAAAGTATTACCAATAGCAGATCATATAGTCCAAGGGAATCTATCATCACTAGATGATGGAGATGGCTACAATATAGTACTTGGGAGTGCGTTAGCCGACAGCTTAGGAGTAACTATTGGTGACAAAGTGACTCTTATTGTGCCGAAGATTAATCTAACTCCAGCAGGTATGATCCCTAGAATTAAGCAATTTAAAGTCACAGGGATATTTTCTGTTAGTTATCAGTATGATGCTTATTATGCGATGATAAATATCAGGAAAGCTCAAAAAGTCTTTGAAATGGGTAATAGTATTTCTTCGCTACAGCTTAGTACACCAAATGTTTATGATGCTCCAATAATTAAAAATAAACTAAATGATGGAGCTATACCATCGTACTATTTTGCAAGAGACTGGACTGATGAAAATAAATCATTCTTTGATGCTCTGAAAATGGAAAAAACAATGATGTTCTTCATATTGCTTTTAATCATCACTGTAGCAGTGTTTAATCTTTTATCGTCACTAGTGATGGTTGTAACAGATAAACGCAGTGATATAGCTATTTTACGTACTATGGGGATGTCATCAAGACAGATTATTACGGTATTTATTTATCAAGGATTTATAATAGGTCTTATAGGTACTATAATCGGTGTACTTCTTGGAATAGTGCTTTCTACCTATGCCACAGAGATTGTTAATTTCATACAGAATTTATCAGGTCATCAGATGATAAGTGCAAGTGTATATATGATTGACTATATTCCATCACAGTTAATGTGGAGTGATGTGGTTAAAGTAACAATTGTATCAATGATTTTAAGCTTTTTGGCAACACTTTATCCTGCTTGGAGTGCTTCAAAAGTACAACCTGTGGAGGCTTTAAGATATGAGTAATATAGTTCTAAGTTGTAAAAATGTCTCTAAAAAATATACCGAATTTAAAACAGATATTGAGATTCTAAAAGATATAAATATAGATATATTAAAAGGTGAAAAAGTTGCAATAATTGGTTTGTCAGGCTCAGGTAAAACTACGCTACTAAATGTACTTGGAGGGCTAGATAAATGTAGCTCAGGTGAGGTACATCTAGCTGGGGAGAGATTTGATAATCAATCTGTAAATAAGCGTGCAAAAATGCGTAATAAGCACTTAGGGTTTATATATCAGTTACATCATTTATTACCTGAATTTACTGCTATTGAAAATATAATGATACCACTTGCTATTACTAAAAAGTACTCTAAGAAAGACTCTATAGAAATGGCAATAAAAATACTTGAAAAAGTTGGGCTTGAGCATAGAGCTAACCATAAGCCAGCAGAGCTTTCTGGTGGAGAAAGACAGCGAGTTGCTATAGCTAGAGCATTAGTTACTAACCCTGGTTGTATACTTGCAGATGAGCCTACGGGGAATCTTGATAGCAAACGCTCAAATAGTATATTTGAATTAATGCAGCATCTAAGTGAAGATTTTGGTACTAGCTTTGTAATCGTAACACATGATGAAAATCTTGCCGCTAGAATGAATAAAATCTACAGGCTTGTAGATGGTGAGCTAATTAGAGAACAATAAGTCTTTAAGTTTAATTCTGAATCAATATTTTCCATTTTTCATATATTATAGATTTTATAACTTTAAAAGTTTATCACTCTTCAGATATAGCCAGATTTCCATGAAACAAAAGGTTACTGATTTAGTGGCAAAAGTTGGTTGAGCTTATTGAAATGTTTGTTACAAGCTCAAGAAAGCTGATGCTTCGATATGGTAAGTAAGTTATATGTTTTCTTAGAAGGAGTATTTGTTTTATATGAATTGTTAGAAACTAACACCAAATTTAGAAGCAAGATCTTTTACATCTTTCGTATTCATCTCTTTAAGAGACTTACCATTTACTGTAGCGTTGTTAAGTAACTCTTTTGTGTGGTTATCTAAATTACTATTATCAACGAGTTGATTGACAGTATTTTTCACATCCTCAGAGTTTAATGATTTACCTTGAGTAGCTTTATTAAGTGCTTCTTTAGCTTGACTATTGAGCCCAGATTGGTCAATCAATTGACTAGCTGTATTTTTTATATTATCAGTACTAAACAGTTGAGTTACAGATGAAGCATCAATTGCAAAACCAACATTATTTAAATCACCTGATAGTATCGCTTTTAGTGAAAGGGTCGATAGTTTTTGCTTAACTTTGCCAAAACTTATAGCAACATTATTTAGATTTAAATTCAGTGGAATATTGAACCCAACATTATTTACACCTGCAAAATGCCATTTACCATTACCTGAAACATCTAAGCTATCAGCATTTATGCCAGCTCCCTTGACTGTAAGACCTTTAAGAGCATCACCTGCAAGATTTTTAAAATCAAACGATACTGTATTATCAACTTTGGGTTGATTAGATATTACAACTTTTACATCTAAATCATTATTACTTACAGACTTTACATCTATACTTGTAGGTTTTGCTAAAATTTCAGGAGCTGTAGATAAGTTCATGACTTTAGCTTCATAAGTAACACCATCGTTCACGTAGTTTTTAATATCCATGTTATATATAGTGAATTCAGGGGCTTTATCACGTAAAGTATCATTTTTAACATCAGCATAGCCATAAACTTCAGCTTCTTGCTTAACTACAGCCTTTTGCTTTTCATCAGATGTATCTTCACTAGAAGCAGGTCTAAACTTAGCTAATACCTCAACAGCTTGCTTAATACTCTTAGCGGTATCAGCCGTTTTTGTTGCTTCTTTATTGATGTCATTAATATTTACTTGCTGGAATTTGTCTCCAGCATATTTCATAAACTCATCAGCTGTTTGAGTATTATCTTTTGAATCAACAATATTTGCTTGTTCAGGGTTAGAGTATAGCTCTCCTTTTGATGCTCTTTGCTTATCTAGGCTGACTCCATCAACAACTACATCTTTTAGAGCTATTTGTTTAACTAGTAAGCCAGAAATATCTAAACTAGCACTTATATTTGAGGCGTAGAATCTATCTTTATCTAGATTTTTTGGATCAGCTGCACCAAGACCATTTATTTGTAGTTTAGCATCTCCTAAATCAAGCTTTAAAGAATCATAGTCTACAGTAGCACCGTTAGCTTTGGTTAGTTGTTGCTTTATTATATTAGAGACCATAGCAGTTTCTAGTATACTTGGAGCAAAAGCTAAACCAACAACAGCTAGAATGACTAGTGCAAGCCCCCATATTCTTATTGGCTGGCGAAACTTTCTTGATTGAATTTTTTGCCAGTCAACTTTTGAGATGTTTTTCCCAAAGATTATTTTAGATGCGATTTTAACACTAAGCTTGTTAGTCATTTTCTGATAAAGTTCACTACCTGCCTGTACATTAGCAAGTTTAGAAATAAACTTTTTATATATTTTGGCTATTATAAATCCAAATATTAACCCTAGAACTATAGCAACAAAAAGAGCACCTGTAACTAGGTAGTACTCAAACCCAGCATATGCTAATACTGGTGTATTTACTGCGGCTTTAAAAATAGGTTGGGTAAAGCCATCTACTAAAAATCTACCAGCATTGAAACTAACAACTTCTAAGGGGTATGAAAGTAGTTTGGCAATAAAAGCGAGTATTACAAATAACCCAATGTTTACTCTTAATAGAAGTACTAGAAGTATCACACCTACAAATAAAAAGGGTGAGTATCCAAAACCAGGGATAAATCCAAATATGAAGCCTAATAATGACACAAGTATCAGTTGAGCTGGTGTTGAAGGACTAAAAATAATCCTCATAAACATGTTATATATTTTTTTCACGATAATCTCCTGCTAGTTAGTTCTACTAGTTATTTTATATTTATACTAATCTCATTTTTGTATTGGGATTAATATTACTTTCGTTATTATCAACAATATACTTAAAATATAAGATAAATTCTAGCATTTTCATACTCAAACCAAGATTCTACATAGTAAAAGTTAAGATGTAAGCTTTATGAGTATCTAAAGAAAAGCGTATAAAAATTAATATTTTAAAAATTATATGTTTTTAGATGGGTGATTTTTAGGAAAGTTAAGAGAAATTAGTTTTTAGCATCAGCTGTTTTAGCTTTTACTATAGCATTTTCGATGGTTTTATAGTCTGCGTATCCACCAATTACAGTAGTATTGCTAGCATTAGCATCTTTAGCAGGAGTCACTACCAAATAAGGAGTACCTTGAATGCCAAGATCTTTAAAGCCCATAGTTAAAGTTTCTTTTAGGTGCTCTGGTATTTTATTATCTTTTATAGCAGCTTTGATTTTATCTAGGCTAGCACCTTTTACTTTAGATATAGATTTTAATGCTACCTTATCAACAGTTTCATTTTTAAGCTTACCTTCATCTTCACCTGTATCAAATATACCGTCATGGTACTGAATATAAGCATCTGAACCATAAAGCTTGTAAATAGCTGTACCAACTTCAGCAGCATATTCTGATGCAGGTGCTCTTTCACCAAATATTGGGAACTCTACAAATACAAACTGAGTTTTTAAGTGATCAGCCATAGCTTTATCAATTTCAGGAGCTACTTTTGAGCAATACATACACTGGTAATCAAAGAAGCCATAGACTATTACTTCAGGGTTTGTAGCTTCTGATTTAGGAGTTAAATCAGAGTTGTAAATTTTATCTTTTACTTTTAGGAAGCTAGATACTTTTTCTTCGTTCATTTTAGTTGTCATTTTTTCACGAAGTTGATCCATGTTTTTATCTATGTCTGCTTGGTCTATAGCAGGATCTTTAGAATTAATAGCATTTTCAAAACCAGTTACTATTTTATCGCTATTTAAACCAAATTCTTTTAGGTTGGGATCTTGGGAGATACCTTTGCCCATACCGTAGCCAATAGTGTAGCTAGCATTAGCTTTTACATTTGAAGTGTCAGCAGAGTCGGCTGTTGTTGCATCAGCAACTTTAGCTGCAGCAGTGTCTACAACTGAAGAGCTAGGTGTTGCATTTGCAGTATCTGTAGTATCTTTAGAATCAGAGCTGTTACCAGAACAAGCTACTAGAGTAGTAGCAACCCCAGCTATTGTTAGAGCTTTAAGTAATTTTTTCTTAGTCATTGTTACTCCTTAATTATGCTTGAGCTTTTTGTTGAGCAGCCATTGCTTGTTTTTGGAAATCCATCATAGCTGTTTGCATCTGTTTTTCATTAAGTTTAGCTTTCTTATCAGCTATACCATCTTTAAGGCCTGAAATTAATTCAGCATTATCAGTTTCAACATTGCCTTGCGCCAATTGAGCTTTTAGATTACTACCCATTTCATAACCAACAGAGTAGCTAACATCATCATTGCTGTCTGCTGCTGCAAAAGAACTAGTAATTAAAGCACCAGCTATTAATGGAGCTACAAGTAGAGTTTTAGTGAATTTCATTTTATTCTCCTTTTGATTTGAAAGTATTATCCTTTGTCATTCTACAAACTATATAGGTAAAGCACAATGTTTATTGGCTATTTTTTTGTTTGTTAACTGCCCAGTCTATGTGTTCTAATATGAGGTCGTTATCTTTAAATTCAAGTTTTTTGTTTTCTAGAGCTAAAATATTGTTTAGCGAATAGGGTGAATTTCCTATAGCAATACTAATATTTCTAACCCAGGCATTATAGCCTATTCTTCTGATAGCCGAACCTTGGGTGTTTTTATCAAAATCATTAGAGTCCCAACTGTAAAGCTCTAGTAATGGTCGATTTACTAGAAATTCGCGGAGTTGGAAATCTTTTTCTTTCGTTTGAGGTGCAGAGTTATTGAATGGGCAAACAAGCTGACAATCATCACAGCCATAAATTCTAGTGCCGATAGCATCTCTAAATTCTTGGGCTATAGTGCCTTTATTTTCTATAGTGAGATAAGAAATACATCTACGAGAATCTATCATTTTGCCAGGCGTTATTGCATTAGTCGGACATAGTTTAATGCAGGCTTGGCATTTCCCACAAGCATCAAGATGTTTGGGATTATTCGGTAAATGAGATAAGTCTAAGTTACTATATATGACGCCTATGAAGAAAAATGAGCCTTGAGATTTGTTCATTAGCATTGAATTTTTACCCATCCAACCAAGCCCTGCCTTTTCAGCTAATGGTTTTTCTAAAACTGGAGCACTATCTGTAAATACTCTAAATTCATGAGTATCTATAATGTCGTTGATATATTCACCAAGCTTTTGAAGTTTTTTCTTCATGACTTTGTGGTAATCACGACCATGAGCATAAATTGAAATATCAGCAATATTTGACTCTGAACGAAGTCTTTTAACTTCATTTTTTGTTGAGATAGGACGATTTGAATAGTTAAGTGTAGTTACAATAACGCTGTTTGTGCCTGGTACAAGCTCATCTGGTACAAACCTTTTGCTACCATGCTTTGTCATATAGCCTAGGTCGGCATGATAGTTGTTTTCTATCCATTTATCATAGTAAGGGATGTATTCGGAAAGGTCACAATCAGCTTTAGATATTGATGATATACCTAGTTCATTAGTAGCGTAATCTTGGATTTTTTGCCATTGCTCTAATGAAAGCTTTATCTGCATAAAAGATTTGAGAATTAGTTATTAGAGTCTTCGCGTTTGATGTCCCAAAGCTTTTCAAGTGCATAAAGCTCTCTTGTTTCTTCAAGCATAATATGAGCTACAACATCGCCAATATCTACTAAAACCCAATCAGCTTTATTACCACCCTCGATACCTAAAATAGATATTTTATTTGCTTTAAGTTCCAATTCAAGGTTTTTAGCTATAGCTTTTGCGTGAGTAGAAGATGAAGCTGTACATATTACAATTTTATCCATCATATTTGTCAGATGTTCAACATCTATTGTTTGTATGTCAATTGCTTTTAAGTCGTCTATTTTGTCAACAATAAACTCTAATCTTTGATCTGTAGTCATAACTTTTCTAACTTGTATTTTTTTAATAATAGTTTTGAATCTAAGATTATAGCATAACTTATTATCAAATTATTTGGAAATACAGATTATATGGTTTTAGTGGCTTTATGAAAGATAAATATTTTACGGTATCTCCATAACTTTCAGGTGGTATGGGTATAAAATAATGATATTATTATAGTAAGTGGTTTTTTATATGGAAAGCAGTTATGAAAAAAAAGAATTTATTTTTATTTTTAGTGATTTTAATTGTCGGTATTTTTGGAGCATATTGGTTCTATAAGTTTGCGTCATGGTATGAGCAAACGCTAGGAGCATTATTTGCATATATAGTTATAATAAGTTTTTTAATGCTGATATTTGCACCATTTAAGTTGATTAAGGATAAAAAAGGAACTATTAGTGTATTAGCTTATTTTAAGTTTATGGGAATTACTTTATTAAACATCGCTAAAGTTATAGGCCTTATTGCTAAAGAATCAGTTTTGACTTTAGTGTTTATATTCTCGAGATTCTTTTCAAAAAAGACTAAAGGTGTGATTAAAGAAACTATAGAGTGATATAAGTTTTAATTCCTAATGAAATATACCGCTGAGCAGAAAAAAATAATTGAGCATGATATTAAAGCTCATGCAATAGTGTCAGCTGTGGCTGGAAGTGGTAAAACACAAACTCTAATAGCTCGAATTGAGTATTTATTAAGTCAAAATATCTCGCCACATAAAATTTTAGTACTTATGTACAATAAATCTGCTCAGGTTGATTTTGCAGAAAGGCTTGCTAAAGTTATTTCACCTTTAAAAGCTAAAGCTATAAATGTCCGTACAATGCATTCTTTAGGTAATAGTTTTTTACAAGCATTTGCAAAAGCGGGTTTTGTTAAGTTTGATAAGATTCTGCGCGAATATGAGGTTGAAGCTATCGTTCAAAGGCTGCTTAAAAGCTATCAAAAAGAGCTGAAGATAGTCAAAGATATTGATACTGAAAGAGTTGAAACTTTTAAAGAATATATATCTCTTTTAAAATCTGACCTAAGCCTTTCAAATAAAAAAATTCTTGCTATAAATAGTAAAGATAAAAAATTACTGGATAAGGTTTTTGAAGCTTTTAATAAAGAGTGTGAGAATCAAAAGGCAATAACTTATGATGATATGATTTATCTTCCAGCTAAGTTTTTTGATAAAGATAGCTCTACAGTTGCTAAGGCTAATAATATTTACTCGCATATTATAGTTGATGAATACCAAGATATTAATCAGGTTCAGCAACATTTTTTGCGTTGTTTAGTTGGTGAAAATACTTATGCGATGGTTGTTGGAGATGTCGATCAAACTATATACCAGTGGCGTGGTTCAACTCCATACTATATGTTGGAAGGTTTTAAGAAGGATTTTAAAAATACAAAACAATATCAGTTATCGTACACATTTCGTTATGGTGATTTAATCTCATTAATGGCAAATAACATTATTACAAACAATAAGAATCGTTACGATAATCTTTGTGTGACATATCCTAAAATCAAAAGAGCAACAGATGTAAGTATCTTAGATAGTACAAATAAGGCTGTATTAAAGCTAAAAGCCCTTATTGATTCTGGAGTAAAAGCAAAAGATATAGTTATATTAGTTAGGAAATATAATTCAACAACAGTTTTCGAGCTTAGCTGTTTATACAATGATTTATCATATAGTGTGGTTGCTGATAAAAATATCTTTAGTGAAGGACTTTTTAAAGCGGTATATGGGTATTTAATGCTCATTAATAAGGGCTATGGTTTTACGAAACATTCTTTTGAACAAAGGGTTGAGTTTATAAAATCGATGCTAGATTACCCATCTCTTTATCTTAAAAAAGATGTTAAACAGAAAGTTGCTACAGATATTGCTAATGATGTTTCTAATGCACATCAGATTTTAGTAGATTTAGCTGCTAAAGCAGATAAGTCTTTTAAAGAGAAAAATATTTTAGCTATTGCCCATCATTGGAGAGCTATTTTTAACAATACGAGACTTAAAAAAGCGGATAAAGCTATAGAGTATATTATAGATATAGCAGGATTAGAAAAAGCAGTCGCGAAGTCTTCTAGCGATACATATTCAAGCAAATCTAAGTTACAAATTATTGAAGGTATAGAAAGTTTTGCAAAAAGCAGAAAATCGAGTATCAATGAATTTATTGACCTGCTTTATGATTTGTATAGTAAGTCGTTAAAAGATTCTTATATAGATGAAGGTCAAATTCAGATAATGTCAATGCATAGAGCAAAAGGCCTTGAGTGGGATTATGTAGTTGTACATGATGCTACAGAGGGCGGTTTTTTTGGCGAAAAAAACACAAAAGTAGATGAAGAAACTATTGAAGAGGAAAGAAGACTTTTTTATGTGGCAATTACGCGAGTTAAAAAACATTTATTTATAGTCTCAGCTGATGATATAAGTAGAGTATCATCATGGTATAAGGTTAAAACTAATAGTTATCCAAAAGATTTGAAATGTAAAAATAGTTTGAGGTTTTTATATGAAGGTAATCTAGTTGAATGTGAAGGTTATATCTCAAATATAAAGACATTGAAATTTTCAGATATAGAAAATAAAATGTTTAAAAATTATCACAGTAAGCTTGAAGTGAAATAGTACTCTAGAGGCTATTTAGTCGTTGTTGGTTTATCTGTATCTTTGGTATTTTTAGGTTTCTTTTCTTTAGAGATTTGCTCAAAAGGCTTATCTGAAAATTTCATGGCTGGGTTTGCGAGGATTTTGTTTTTTATGTTTTTACTTTCCCATTTGCCATCTTTAGTAGCTTGAGTTGGAAAGTTTTTTAATTTGTTTATATACCGTTTCCAACATTCAGCCTTGCTTAAAGGTTTTATTCCTTTATTTAAAATCGCTTTGTGCCAGCTTTTACCATTATCAGTAGAAACTTGGTATGTTATATAGCAATAGTTGTTAGGCTCATTTATTTTTACTTTTTCAACTGGTTTTTTTTCAGTCTTAACTTCATTTTTACTTTTTGAAACCTGGTAATATGCAAATATAGTAAGAAAGATTATTGCAAAAATTACAATAAGAATCGTGATTTTTTTCTTCATAAACTAATGTGATCATATAATGATTGCCTCAATTATATACTAAATGAACTCAAATATAATTAGTAGGTTTATTTTATTTGTTAAAATGGTTTATAATAGAATGTTTTTTATTTGATGTTAATTTCATTAAACTTGATTTTTTATATTTAAGGTAAGTCATGATTACAACTAAAGAGTTGCGTAATAAATTTATTAATTATTTTACTTCACAAGGTCATAGCCATCAATTAAGCTCGCCTTTAATACCATTTGGTGATGATACCCTACTTTTCACAAATGCAGGAATGGTGCAGTTTAAAGATGTGTTTTTAGGTAATGAAAAGAGAGACTTTTCAAAAGCAGTTTCTGTACAGAAATGTTTACGAGCTGGTGGTAAACATAATGATTTAGACAATGTTGGTTATACTGCCAGGCACCATACTTTTTTTGAGATGTTAGGTAATTTTAGTTTTGGTGATTATTTTAAGAAAGAAGCGATAAGTTTTGCGTGGGAGTTTTTAACTAAAGAAATAAGGCTTCCAGAGGATAAGCTTTGGGTGACTATTTATGCTACCGATGATGAGGCTTTTGATGTTTGGCATAATCATATAGGTCTAGCTAAAGAAAGAATTATCCGTATTGATAGTGCAGATAACTTTTGGTCAATGGGAGATACTGGACCTTGTGGACCTTGTACTGAGATTTTTTATGATCATGGCAAAGAAATAGAGGGTGGTTTGCCTGGGACACCTGAAGAGGATGGCGACAGGTATATTGAAATTTGGAATATAGTTTTTATGCAATATAATCGCCATGCAGATGGAACTACTACAAATTTACCAAAACCATCAGTAGATACGGGTATGGGTTTGGAAAGAATTGCCGCAATCTTACAAGAAGTACATACAAACTATGAGATTGATCTATTTCAAGCATTAATCAAAAAAGCCTATGAAGTGACTAATGCTAATGATAAAGATTCAGCATCTTTAAAAGTAGTTGCAGATCATATTAGATCATGCGCATTTTTGATTGCAGATGGCGTATTGCCATCAAATGAAGGTAGGGGCTATGTACTTCGTAGAATTATCCGTAGAGCAGTTAGGCACGGTAATAAGCTGGGAGCTAAAGAAGTATTTTTTTATAAGCTTGTTGATGAATTAATCAATCAAATGGGTGAAGCATATCCAGAGCTAGTAGAAAAAAGAAATTTAATTGAGAAAACTTTAATAAAAGAAGAAGAACTATTTTCTAAAACAGTTGAGAATGGTATAAAGGTATTTGAAGCTGAAATTAAAGATCTCAAAAGTGGTGTGATAAGTGGTGAAGTGGCATTTAAGTTATATGATACTTATGGTTTTCCTATAGATTTGACTGCAGATATGGCACGAGAAAGAAACCTTGAGATAGATCAAGTGGAATTTGACAAGCTTATGACTGAGCAAAAGCAACGTTCGAAAGATGCAGGTAAATTTGGTGTTGATTATAACGATAGTATTAACTCTAATGTAAAGTCTATATTTAAAGGATATTCCTCTTTGATTGAGGATGCGAAGGTTCTTGAGATATATCAAAATGGTAATTCTATGGTAAGACTTGAGAATAATGAACAAGCAGTAATAGTTTTAAACCAATCACCCTTTTATGCAGAATCTGGTGGGCAGGCTGGAGATAAAGGTGTATTTGAGGGAGTTGGCTTTGAATTTGTTGTTGAGGATGTGCAAAAATCTGGTGAGGCAATACTACATATAGGCAAACTTTCTAAAGGGTTAGTAAATATCAATGATGAGTTAACGGCTACAGTTAACACAGATACAAGACTAGCAACAGCTGCAAATCACAGTGCAACTCATTTGCTTCATAAGGCTTTAAAAGTGGTTTTAGGAGAGCATGTTGAGCAAAAAGGTTCGTTAGTGGATGCTAATAGATTAAGGTTTGACTTTACTCATGAAGGTAGTATTTCTTTGCAAGATTTGAGAAAAGTTGAAGAATTAGTAAATGCTCAAGTTAGAGCGAACTTTGATGTGATGACGATTGAAACCACTCAAGAAAAAGCAAAAACGATGGGAGCGGAAGCTCTTTTTGGTGAGAAGTATGGTGATATAGTTCGTGTAATATCTATGGGAGATTTTTCAGTAGAGTTTTGTGGTGGTACACATGTGTATCGTACAGGCGATATAGGTCTTTTTAAAATTGTATCTGAGGGTGGTGTAGCATCTGGTATTAGGAGAATAGAGGCGGTGACAGCTGAAAAAGCGATCATAAACATTCAAAACTCTGAAAAAACAATTTTTGCTGTTAAAGATAAGCTAAAAGCTAGTGATAACAATTTATTTGATAAGCTTGCATCATTGCAAGAACAATTAAAGTCTCAAGAAAAACAAATTACTAAGCTTAAAAAAGATTTATTATCTGGTTCAAGTACTGCGATAAAAGAAGTTGAAAATAATGGCGTAACTGTTGTTATAGCTAACATAGAAGGCGTTGATGTTAAGACGTTACGAGATAAGGTAGACGACTATAAATCTAAGAAAGAGAAAGTGGTCGTAGTACTAAGTACTATAGTTGCAGGTAAAGTACAGTTTGTAATTGGCGTAAGTAAGTCTATAATAGCTACAATTAAAGCTGGTGATATAGCTAAAGAGTTAAGTTCTCACATAGATGGTAAAGGCGGAGGCCGACCAGATATGGCTCAAGGTGGTGGTAATAATTCTACTGATATTGAGAATGCTTTAGGTATAACAGAGCAATTTGTTATCAGTAAAATAAGCTAAGAGTAGAGTTTTGAATTTTTTAAGTCGTAAGCTATTTTTGATTGTTGGTGTTATTAGCTCTTTTAGTTGCTATGGATCTACTGCTATAGCTGACTTCGATCAAACTATAGCTAAGGCAACAAGTAATTCACCGCAGTATAAATATATCGGTTTCCAGCTTGAATCTAGGCAGATGGATCCTGCGGTACAGTTAGGTCGATTATTACCTAGAGTTGATGTAGGTGCAGAAATTTCGCATGTAGATATTATTGATGGCGTAGATAGTGCTGGTGGGGATATAGCCGGTGGATCTTTTGGTTCAGGTAATGGTTTAGTATCATTAACACAACCTCTATATGATTATGGTGCATATAAAGACCTTCAATCTGCCCAAGAAACAGCTCAGTTTGGACAACAAGATTATCGTACAAATTACCAGCAGTTTTTATATGATGTAAGTTTTGCATATTTTAATCTAGTTAAAGCGATTAAAAATGTTGAGTATAATTCATACAACCTAAAAGCTAACAGAAGAAGTGATAATGAGTTAGAAAATAAGTTTAACGCAGGTGTTGCTGATACAGCTGACTATGAAACAGCTCGAGCTAACTACTATATTGCGCAAGCTGACTATGCTGCAGCTAAAAGAGAAGAAAAAGTAGCAAGAGCAGAATTAAAAAAATTCACAAACAATAATGATGATGTGATTTTATATGATAATAACTTTGAATTAAAAGATCCATCTCCTAATGATGAAGAAGGTTGGGAACAGCTTACTTTAAGAAGTAATCCATCGTATTTAGGTTCTGCACATTTTAAAGAAAGTAAGTATTATGATTATCAATCAGCTACAAGTCCATTTATGCCAAAGATCAATTTTGAGTTGAAATATTCACCAGGTATAAATCAGGTGAGTACTCTAGGAAACCCTGTTTTTGATCAGTTTTTACCAGCTAAAGGTACTGTAAATGCATTTTACTTTGGTCTTAATATTGAGTGGAATTTCCTATCTGGTGGAACTGACTATGCAGAGCTTAAAAAAGCTGCTTATGATTATCAGTCTTCCGAGTTTGATATGATTCAAACAGGAAGGGTAGCACAAAATGATGCAATGTATGCGTACAGATTTGTGGAGCTTAAGAAGAAGCAGATTACAGAGCTAAGAAAGTCAGTGGCAGCAGCTAAAATTGCATATGAAAAATATGAAGAAAAATATCTTCAAGGTACTACTACAATTACACAGTACTTTATACTACTGAATCAATACTATCAATTTCTTATAAACTTAAACAATGCTGAATTTGATTATATTTTAGGGTTTTTAAGTCTTTATAAAACAGCAGGAATACTGACTACTAAGACTGTTAAAGATGTTAATAACTGGGTATTATTTAATCAAAAAGTTGATCTATAAAAGATTTTCATTAAACACTATCATCTTTATACCTGGCACTAGTCTTTGTAATATTTTATAGGTTATCTCTTTTGCAAAAGTGGCTGAAAGTATTAAGTTAAACAGTCATAGAGGTGTTTTTTTATGTGTATTCTGCATTACCAAATATTTGAGAACTACAGCTTAGAAATTTGTTATAATTTATTCACTACTTAATAAAAATTATTAATTAAAATGTATTTTCTTGAAACTGAATTAAAGTGCTTTTCTAGTGATAAACATGCTGACTCGATAGCTATAGAGTTAGTTTTGAATGAAAATTGCTCTCAATGGCTAAAAAAACAAAATGATTTTGTACAAAACCTTGCGAAGACTATAGATTTTGGCGAAAATAATAAACTTTTTAAAGTCCCTAGTGAAAAGACAGGTGAGCTTGAAAGAGTTGTTTACCTTATTGATAATGATATGTATAGTATCGCTGATCTAGCAAATACTCTTGAAGCTGGAAATTACCATATACAAAAATCTGAGATTGAAGATTTAAAGTTATACTACATAGCTTTTGCTTTAGGCAGCTATAGTTTTGATAAGTATCGTTCAAAACCTAAATCTAAGCAGGTAAAACTTTATTTACCTAAAGAATATAAATTGATCTTACCAGAGGTTGAAGCGACATTCTTAGTTAGAGATATGATAACCACTACAGCAGAAGATATGGGACCTGAAGATCTTGCTAAGGTCATAAAAGATCTTGCTATAAAGTTTGATGCACAATGTAGTGAGCTTGTTGGTCAAGAGCTTGTGGAAAATGATTATATGGGAGTCTATACTGTTGGTAAAGGTAGTCATCGTCCACCGAGATTAGTTCGTCTAAATTGGGGGGATAAAAAACACCCTAAGATATCTGTAGTTGGTAAAGGTGTTGCATTTGATACAGGTGGATTAAATATCAAGCCTGGTGCTGGTATGATGCTAATGATTAAAGATATGGGCGGAGCAGCAAATGCTATAGGCCTAGCATATATGATTATGAAACATAAGTTACCAGTAAATTTAAGTCTAGTTATTCCAACTGTAGAAAATGCAATAGATGCAAAATCATATAGACCTAGTGATATTATCACGATGAAAAATGGTACAACAGTACAGGTAACAAACACAGATGCTGAAGGTAGGCTAATACTTGCGGAACCATTACATGAAGAAGCAAAAACAAACCCAGATTATCTGATAGATTTTACTACGCTAACAGGAGCTGCTAGAGTAGCAGTTGGCCCTGAAATATCAGCGTTATTCTGTAATGATGATGAAACTGCTAATGAGCTTTATAAATATAGCCAATGTACACAAGATAAGGTTTGGAGATTACCATTATCTGATTGTTATAGAAAAGCACTAAAAACTGATTTTGCAGATATTTCACACTGTGATTTATCTCCATTTGCGGGAGCGACTAAAGCAGCGCTATTTTTAGAGTATTTTGTAGGACTTAAAAAAGCACCAAAATGGGTGCATTTCGACCTTATGGGTTGGAATGTTTCTTCAACTGCTGGTAAGCCTAAAGGTGGTGAGATGATGGCGGTTAGAACAACTTTTGCGATGTTAAGTGATAAATATAAGTAATTACTTCAAAAAAATAACTATTTAAATCAAATAAGTTTCTATATTTAAGCTAGAGTTTGTATACTTATTCTATGTAAAATAACTATTTCTAAATAATGAATAAAACAATTTTAGAGCAACTAAAGCAAGTTTCTATGGTCGTTGCCGATACTGGTGATTTTGAACTTATAAAACAGTATAAGCCAGTGGATGCAACAACGAACCCTAGCCTTATATTAAAAGCTGTCAAAGATGAGCGATATACGCAATTAGTTAAAGATGTAATTGAGAGTGTAAAACGATCGAACTCTGAGCTAACTAATGAAGAATTAGTTACTAAATGTGTAATAGAAATATTGGTCACATTTGGTCAGAAAATTCTTGAAGTAATTGATGGTAAAGTTTCAAGTGAAGTTGATGCTAGGATGTCTTTTAGCACATCTGAGACGATTAACTATGCAAAGGAAATAGTGTCTTCTTACGCGAGCAAAGGCATATCTAAAGATAGAGTCTTAATTAAGGTTGCGGCTACTTGGGAAGGTATCAAAGCTGCTGAAGTTTTACAAAAAGAAGGTGTAAACTGTAATTTGACTTTAATTTTTGATAAGTCCCAAGCTCAGGCATGTGCTGAAGTTGGTGTTTTTTTAATATCACCATTTGTTGGTAGAATTACAGATTGGCAGATGCAACAGCAAAAGCTTGTAAGTTTCCCTGCTGTAGAAGATGATGAGGGTGTTAAATCTGTTAAAGAAATTTATAGTTTTTATAAAAGTCATAACTTTAAAACTATAGTTATGGGAGCAAGCTTTAGGAATGCTGGGCAAGTACTAGCTTTGGCAGGCTGCGATGCTCTTACAATTTCTCCAGCTTTATTAGAAGAAATGGCAAATATGAATGGTTCATTAGATACTAAACTTTATGATTCATGTGATGTACATTTAAAGCAGGAATCTCTTAATGAAGAGAGATTTAGATTAAGCATGAATCAAAATATTATGGCAAATCATAAGCTAGCAGAAGGCATAAACTCTTTTACCAAAGATACAGTTGAATTAGAACAGATTATAAAAGGTTATTTATAGGAGAGAAGAATGAAGAAATTAATATTAGCGCCAGCGATTACTTTATCTTTTGCGGTGGGTGGCTTCGCTTTAGATGAAAGAGACTATGAAGTTGATGATAAAACTCGAGTTTCAAACTCATCAGAAAGTAGAATAGACATTGGTGAGCAAGAAAAAAAATTAAACTCATTTAAAGAACAAAAAGCTCCTGCAAATGATAATATATTTAATAAAAATAGAACTAAAGATAATTCTAAAGACTCAGATGATGACGAAGATGAGAATCCAAATTTAGCTAACCTTTCTCAGCCTGCACCAAATATCCAAAGAAATCTTAGTATGCCAACAGATGAAGAACAAAGAATGAGTCGTCAAATGCAACTTGATGGAGCTCAAGGAGGTATTCAAAATACAGGACCTCGAGGGATTGGTAACCCATCGCAGTATTAATAACTTTGCAAGATACTCATAAATATACTAAAATCTACTATCTAAAAATATCCATCTATAAACACTTTATAAGGTTTCTCTATGACTAATTATCAATATAAAAATATTCAAATATTACAAGTAAGTGGTATAGATACTAAAAAATTTCTACAAGGCTTAACTACCGCTGATTTAAACCTTTTAACCGAAAATAAAGATATTCTTTTTACAGCGTTTGCTAATTTAAAAGGTCGTATAATATCATTATGTTTTGTGAAGTTTATTGATGATAATACTTTGCTTTTATCTGTTGATGAGGGTGTGGTTGAAGGTCTGATCTCTTGGCTTAAAAAGTATGGTATGTTTTCAAAAGTTAGTTTTGAGGTAAATACTGATTATAGTTTGATGTATCGTAAAGAAGGTTTTTTAAATCATGATATAGTCAAAGATAGTGATCAATCAAATATAAGCTTTGAAGAGATTCAAAAGAGAAATATAATCAATAAGCTAGCATTTATAAACGCTGATAATTTTGAGAAATTTCTACCAGCAGAACTTGAGCTAGATAATCTTGAAAATGTAGTGTGCTACACAAAAGGTTGCTATATGGGACAAGAAGTTATAGCTAGAATGCACTACAAAGCAAAGCTTAAAAAAGAGCTGGCAGTAGTAAGCTCTAGTAGCGATATTCAGACTCAGGATTTGAAAAATGCAGATGGTAAGCCTCTAGCTGTAGTTGTAAATAGGGTATTTGTTGATGATAAATGTTATATGCTTGTGGTTTTTCATAAAGAAGCAGTAGATACCGAATACAAGCTAGAGTCTGGTGAGATTATCACTAAATGCTAGACAGACTAAATCCTGAGCAGCAAAATGCTGTAAGATACATTGGTTCGCCATTGCTTGTGCTAGCAGGGGCTGGAAGTGGTAAAACCAGTGTTATTATTGAGAAAATATCTTATCTTATCGAAGAGTTGTTATACCCGGCAAAAAGTATATTAGCTGTTACATTTACAAATAAAGCTGCTAAAGAAATGCAAGAGCGAGTTAAATCTAGATTAGATAAAGATAGATCAAAAGGTTTGACTATATCGACATTTCATTCGCTTGGTTTAACTATTTTGAAAAAGCATTTTCTTGAACTAGGTTATAAGAAAAACTTTACACTTTTTGATGGTAACGACTCACTTACTTTGATCGCGGATATTGCTTATGAAGGGTTTCAGATGCCTAAGCAAGATACTAAATTTATTCAATCGAAAATATCTTACTGGAAATCATCTTTACTAAATCCTGATCAAGTAGATATAAAAAATGATTTAGATACTAAAGCACAGTTTGTATATGAGGAATACCAAAAGTATTTGAAATCATATAATGCATTTGATTTTGATGATTTGATATTTCAGCCGATGCAACTTTTTAAAAATAATGAAAATATCCAAAAACTTTGGTCAGATAAGTTTAGATATATATTGATAGATGAGTATCAAGATACAAATGAGTCACAATATCAGCTGTTAAAGTATCTAACGATGGGGAAAAACAAATTTACAGTAGTGGGTGATGATGATCAGTCAATCTATGCTTGGCGTGGTTCACGACCAGAAAACTTACGCCATTTACAAGAAGATTTTAATAGCTTAAAAGTTATTAAGCTTGAGCAGAATTATCGTTCGACTGGTAGGATTTTGAATGTTGCAAATAAACTTATAGAAAATAACAGTCATATATTTGAGAAAAAACTGTGGTCAGCAAAGGGATATGGCGATCAGATAAAGATTATAAGTCTACTAAATGATGAAGATGAAGCACAGTTTATAGCTAGTGATATATTTTTTGATAAGATAAAAACTAATACTAAAAATAATGACTATGCGATTTTGATTCGTAGTAATTATCAGGCGTTTTTACTCGAAAGATATATGCAAATGCATAAGATACCTTATGTTGTAAATGGTGGAACTTCATTTTTCTCAAAGACTGAAATAAAAGATATGATCTCGTATATGAGATTGATAGTGAATCCTGATGATGATAGAGCATTTTTGCGAGTTGTAAATATACCAAAGCGAGAGATAGGTAGTGCAACTATTCATAAATTAGGTGAATACACTAGCAAGCATCATTGTAGTTTTTTTAATTCGTTATACCATCTTGATGAGATAGATTTGCGTGATTCAACAAAGTCTAGGTTGAACAGTTTTAAAGAACTAATAATAGCAATACAACAAGAGATAATCGCAAGTATATCTATAAACGAACTAAAGAAGATATTAGGTGATTTTATTGAGCAAATATCTTATAAACTTTGGTTGATAGATTCTAGCTCATCTGAAAAGCAAGCAGAGTTTAAGTATGCAAACGTGATTGAGCTAGTTAAATGGATAACAAATCAACTTGAAGATGAGTCTTATAATGCTTTAGATTCATTATCTAGTGTGTTAAATAAAATGCTACTTATAGATATACTTGATCGTGACAGCGAAGATAAAAATGATAACCAGGTGCAAATAATCACAATGCATGCATCTAAAGGATTAGAGTATAAAAAAGTTTATATAATGGGTATGGAAGAGGGCATCTTACCACATCAGCAAAGTATAGAAGAAGACTCTATCGAGGATGAGCGAAGGCTTGCCTATGTAGCCATTACAAGAGCAAAAGAAAATCTCACAATCACACTTACTAAGTATCGCAATAAATTTGGTGAAAAGATCAAAACCCAATCAAGTAGGTTTATCGAAGAGCTACCAGATACAGACTTACATTGGGTTGGTGGTGCAAAAGAAAACCCTGAAGCTCGTAAAGAGAGTTCAAAACAAAGTCTATCTGCGTTGAAGGATATGTTTGGATGAGTTGATCAAATTCGAATCCTTATTAATATGGGAACCTATATAAAAATAAATATTGAGAATAAATGTGCTTAGTATTAAAACTATCAAATAAATTTCTAAAAATATTCCTTGTAGTACATAACTATACCAACTTAATAAGTTAAATTTTACATAACTCAAATTATTTATTGTATTTGTAGCTTTCAAATCTTAAGATAAATCTAGGTATCTTATTTTTTACTCAATTTAGGTTCAGAAAATGAAAAAACTATTACTAAGCATAATTGTATCTACAATACTAATACAAGCTGGATATAGCTTTGTATGGAGTTATACAGGTCAATTCCAAGACATGGCAAAGAACTATGCAGATAAAAAGTATAATGAAGATTTCAAAGTAGAAGAAATTTATGATAATGGATTGTCCATTATTTTAGGAGCTTATAAGAGTACAGGTTGGTTTACAAGCAAAAAATTATATGAATGTAGAGTGTTTTTTGTAAAAGTAATAGATACTGGTTTTGCCAATGAAAATCCTACAGTATCAAATGTAGCAGGTAAGTTTAATATAAATAGCGATACTTGTGGTGAAAATATATTAATGCCTAAAGTAAAGAAGTATATAGAGACTAATTTTATATCTGATTATTATGATTTATCTAAAATAGATTTTAGTATAAAAATAGGATATAACACTTTTGAGAATATGCCTCCTAGTAAAAGATGGGGGTATATTGATAATGATAGTTATGAAATATTTAATCAAGATAATAATTGGGAACTTAGCGCAAAAGATTGGTTAGCTAAATATAAAAATAAAATACAAATTGATACAGTTTCTATAAACATCTACGAACAGCCTAAAAATGCTCAAAATATAGCTAAAGCAATGAAGTTTGGTTATGAGCTTGATAAGTATTTACGTAATTTGACAACTAGTCATAAGATAAATGGTATTTATATATACATGACCGACTTAACTAGTCAAGAAATGCAAAAAAAAGGTGGGTTGGTAGGTAAAATCAATTTTTCAAAAGAGCATTTAAATGATAGTAGGTTCAATTTTTATTTTTCATTAAACGATTCATTTAACATAAACATTTCTCCGCAAAAATATTACAAATACATATCTATAACAAATTCAAATATATTTGAGTTTGTTAATATAACAAATTCAAATAGAAGTAATATGTCTTTTATAAAGGAGACAAAATACTATCAGCCAGTTAAAAAAATACTAGAATCAAAATTAAGTAATAAATAAAAAGGGGATATGAAAATGAGTACATATAAGTTAACAGATAAAGATGCAGCGATATTGAGTGAAATTTACACAGTTAGATTGGAAACCTTAAAGGCTCAATTAACCATCAACCTTAGAAACTACAATAATTCCACGAGGTTTTAGTGATTCTGAATCTTTAGCTTGTATGGCTTTGTATAGGTCCGAAGTTTTAATCCAAGCTGGTTCATATTTATACCTAGCAACATCCATAAGTAACCACATATCGGCTTTAGGATTATAGGCAGCTAAAGGAGAAAAATGTCCCCCACCAGAGGCACCCATATCAGCTCGATTGTAGTTAATGATTATATATTTGCCATCCTTCATACTGCTTAGTAGAGTGTTTTTGAGTTGAGCTTCATCTTTAAACTTGTTTGCATGATAAACTTTAGCTTCGGCTTTTGCGCCTATTGTTTCCTGTTTATTGATAATTTCAGCTGTTTCATCTAATGGTAACCCATGCATATAAATTCTAGCAGGAGTAATACTATCTTTAATTAGATCTTTGTTGTAAAAAATATTGGTTTGGTCAAAAATAGTAAACTCTCTATGAGCAGGAGCGAGTGCTGGCTCGAGACCTAGAGCATTAAGAACCATAACATCTGCAGCTGGCCCACAAAAGCTTATTCCGTTTTCTGTTGTAAAGTACTCAGCAAGCTTCCAGTATTGTTGTGAATATTTCTCTGGTGATGTTTTTAGAAGTTCTTGTCCTTGAGGTGTTGAGAAGCCAACTACATTTTTGGGTAGGGTTAAACGAGTTGTATTTGTATCTGAGAGTAAAGTAGTATTGGGACTAGCATTTGCATTTATCACTGTAACAGCTAAGCTACAAAAGATTAGAGTTTTAATTATTTTTTTCATGAAAATATTAAATTACTGGTTAGGTTATTAAAATAGTACACGACTAAAAAGCTGTATGTAAATATTTCCTTACAGATTTATTTGGACTCAGTTTATAAAAGCTGTGGCTTGATTACTTGATTGAAGTTAACTGTGGTAAAATTATTGGGTATTAAATTTTATAAGAAAGGTTAATTATTTTGATTACAATAGGAAGTTATTATAACTTGCAGGTAGTGGATGTAAGTGAGTTTATAATTCATTTAGATGCGAAGAATTTAGGTATAGCAACTTTAGTTAAAAAAGAGCTTTCGGAAGAAGATAAAACCAGTTTAAAAATTGGTGATGAAATAAGCGTACTTTTGTATGAAAACTCTAAATCTGAACTTATGGCAACTACAAAAAAAGTGCCAGCTGTTGGCGAGATAGCTTTTCTACCAGTAAAATCTATAATTGGCATCGGTGCGTTTTTAGATTGGGGTTTAGATAAAGATTTGCTTGTACCGTTAGCAGAGCAACATAGACCTTTTGAGAATGGTAAATCATATCTTGTAAAAATATATCTTGATAAACTAAATGGTAGACTTACAGCATCTTCTAAAATAAATAAGTTTATATCAGACTTTGATGATGGAGATTTTAAAGTAGGACAAGAGGTTAATCTAATCATTGGTGGGACTACAGATATAGGCTATAAAGCAATTGTAAATAATACTCACTGGGGTGTACTTTATAATAATGAAGTCTTTCAAAGGCTAAGCTTTGGGCAGTCTATAACAGGATACATTAAAGCTATCCGTAATGATGGTAAGATAGACTTAACCTTACAATTGGAGGCATACAAAAGTTTAGATAAAAATGCTCAAAAGATAGAAGATTATTTACGAAAGAATGATGGTTTTGCACCATTTCATGATAAATCAGACCCTGTCGAGATAAAAAGAGTTTTTGGCTTGAGTAAAGCAAACTTTAAAAAAGCTATTGGTGGATTATTCAGGCAAAAGAAAATAGTCATCAAACCTGATGGAATATATCTAAATAGTTAGTCTCTTTATTTTAATCTTTAACAGCTTGCCGCAATGTGTGATTACCATAATGATTAATCTTTAGATTAAATATAGACCACGATAAATAGAGACCTTTATAATTTATTCAAACTACTTCGCTAATGCTTTTTCTCTAGCTTCTTCTTTTATTTTTTGTTTTTGTAGTTTATTTAATTCTGCAAGTTGTTTTGCTTCATCACCAACATGAGAAAAACCTCTTTCAGCAGCCAGTTGAGATTGCTTTTCACGTTCAGCAAATCTAGCTCTCTGCTCATCTGTTATCTTACCATGACAATGATGACAACTCATTCCTTTAACATATTCGGGGCGAGATTTGTCCTCTTCTGTTATCGGCATACGACAAGCAAAACACTGGTCGTAATTACCTTTTTCAAGATCGTGATTTACAGCTACACGAGAGTCAAATACAAAGCATTCACCTTCCCACATAGTTTCTTCTTTTGGTACTTCTTCTAAGTATTTTAAGATTCCACCTTCGAGGTGATAAACTTCTTCAAAGCCTTTTTCTAGCATTAATGCTGTAGATTTCTCACATCTAATGCCACCAGTACAAAACATCGCAACTTTCTTTTGTTTTTTAGGATCTAGGTTTTCATCAACATATTCTGGGAATTCACGAAAATTATCTGTATGGGGGTTTACCGCATTTTTAAATGTACCAATCTCAATTTCATACTCATTACGGGTATCAACTAAAAGTACATCTGGATCAGATATTAGTTCATTCCAATCTTTAGGTTTTACATGTTTGCCACATACTTTATTTGGATCGATGTCTTCTACACCTAAAGTTACTATTTCTTTTTTTAACTTCACTTTTGAGCGGTAAAATGGCATATCATCATGATAGGATTCTTTATAGTCGATATCAGCTAGTCTTGGGTCAGATTTTAGATAGTTAAGTAAAGCAGTTATACCTTCTTGAGTACCTGCAACAGTACCGTTTATCCCTTCATTGGCTATAAGCAAAGTACCTTTGACTTTGTTTTGAATCATAGTGTTTAATATAGGCTGACGCATATCTTCAAAATCTTCTAGCGTAACGAATTTATACATAGCACAGACAACTATTTGAGACATATAAGTATCCTTGAAATATTTAGATTAATGATTAACATAAACATTATACTATTTCCAATTGTGTAAAAAAATAGAAGTTTTTTTCTGTATTTGTAGTATTACTTTTTACTTAGATGCTTTATTATTTTACTACTTTAATTATTTTAGAAGAATTTAAACAATGTTTTTTAAAAACCTAACAGCTTTCAAAATCACAGATATAGATATAGATATTTTTGAAGAGTCTATGAATAAGTTAGCATTTATACCGTGTAGTAAGTCGCAGAAATCAACGCGTGGCTTTGTAAACCCTTTTGTTAAAGATAGTGAAAATGCTCTCTTTAAATTTAATCATTTAGCAGCGTTTTGTCTACTCAGTGAAGAAAAGATTTTACCTGCTCAAGTTGTAAAACAACAAGCAGAAGAACATATCGAAGAGCTGGAACTAACTAGATATGTTAGCAAAAAAGAAAAAGCTGAGATAAAGGAAGATATGGAGCAGAGACTACTTCCTATGGCTTTTAGTAAGTTTAAGAAAACTTATGGTTATTTAGATTTAGTAAATAATTATCTAGTGGTGGATAGCGTATCTGAAAAGCAAATTTTAGAGATTGTTGATCTACTACAAAGATGTGAAGCAAGATTTGATCCTGTAATCAAAGAAGAAACAGATATTCTTACAGAATGGCTAGTTGATGGTACAAATCCGCTAGAAGTTGAAATAGCTGAAAGGTGCAAGCTTACTAGTGCGATAGGTGATAGTGTGGCAAATATTTCATGTCAAGGTAGTACTATGCTTACGGATAATATCAAATCATTCATTGAAAGTGGTGGTTACATTACGGAACTTGCAATTATTTGGAATGAACAAGTAGCAATGACGGCAAATACAAAGCTACAGTTTAAGTCTGTAAAGTTTTTGGAAGGTATAAACGATCTTAATAAAGATGATAATGGCGGACATGAAACTGACTTGTTGCTGATGGCAGATCTTTTCGCCGAGCTTATAAACACAATGCAAAGTTGGGTTAAAGTTAAAGAAGATTAAATTTCAATAGCTATAATTACTCTTTATATCTTCACTTGTGGTAGAATGTTTAATAGTGTTAATAGCACTTTAGGATTGCAAGTTATGGTATTAAAAAGAATAAAAGGTATCTCAATAATAGAATCGCTGATAGCTATTAGTATATTATTATTTTTATTTTTTGCTGCATTTTATACGCTAGGTAATATACTTGGTGGTACTGTGCTTACTGAAAAAAAAACACAATTGATAAATGCTCTTGATTTTCATGTAAATGACTACATGCTTACAGGTAATTTTGATGAAAGTGCTAGTGGTGATATAACATTTTCAAGAGAAACTATTGGTTCTACAGAGGTTTTTAAAGCATACAATGTTTCATCAGGTCTTAGTGTACTTAAAAGGACTCTTTCACCATTAGGACCAGCTGCTTTGGCTATGACTACCGAGCTTGGCCCATATATGAAAGCAGTTAATAAATTGTATATAGATGCTGGAGCAACAGTGATAGATCAGGCTGAAATACTTGATGATATTAATGCAGCTAGAGATCAGTATTTATCTCACAGTACAATGAAACATTCATCTACTACAATGGTGATGTTGAACCTTGGCAATACACAGTTGAATATTACTATGCCAATGGATGATCCACCGTTTGATTCTTATGGGCCGTATGTGATTGTTGGTCCAATGACAAATGCAGATATCGATCCTACTACAGGTGTTACATGGAAGTGTACACCATATAATTTTGATAGTGATTTATTGCCTAGTTGGTGTAATTTTTAGATTAACTAAATTTAATTACTAAGCTTAATGTCTATCGGTAGTCTATGATATAATAAATTACTGTGTTTATAAGGGTGTTTAGGAAAAATCACTAAATGTATTGTTTTAATAAAAATAAAAACAATGGATTTTCTCTTGTGGAGTTGATGGTTGCGTCACTGATAGCGATACTTGCATTTTCTATAGCTATAAATATATACAGCACTATAAAAAGACAATTTGAAGATAATAGAAATAAATTAGACCAGGAAGTTAGTCAACTAATAGTTAAGAACATAATATCTAACTCAATTAGAAACTCAGGTTTTGCATGTAATTTTGGTACTTCTTTTCAAACACAAAGTGATGCTACAGGTGAAGGGTTAGAGAGTTTTTTTCTAGGCTCAACAGATATTCAAGTTGGAAATTTACCATTAAGTTCGGGCTCTACGCTTCCAATTTCACTTGAATCAAACTGTGATTCTGAGTGCTTTCAGGCTGGTAGTGATTATATACTCATAAAACATGATGTAGCACACCATCATTTAATTAACGATACAAGTAATACGACACTAGAGCTAGATTCAGTTGATAGTATTAGTGCTAATGATCACTTATTATTATGTAATGCTGGGGCTATTAATCTGGTTAAAGCTTTAACGATAAACTCCGGGTCTAGTACAGTTACGCTTGATTCTTCTTATGGAGGATTTCCTTATTATACAGGTGATTATGTAGGTGATTATAGTTTAGATATATTTTACATAAAGGACACAGGCGAAGTAGATTTACAAGGCAATGCGATCTTTGGACTATATGTTTATATCAAAGGTGATGATGCATCTGGTGATGGTGTAAATGATGACTTGTACGAGCTTGTAAGAGGTGTTGAAAACTTGAAGGTTTCAGCTTCATTAGATGGAGAAACTTGGAATCAAGTTGTAGGAGACTTAAATATCGATAAAAATACATATAGGGCTTTAGAAATTTCATTTGAAATAGATGGAGTAAGTTACAACAAAATAATAATACTCTAAAGCGAGGTATTTAAATGAAGCAATTATCAGTTAAAAATAGAGGCTCAGCTTTATTGACTTCGCTGATATTTGCATTTGTTATAATGATAGTTATTTCGAGTCTAGCATATAACTTCAGAACAGGAACATTATCTATAAATAGTCTTGCTAATCAAAATATAAATACTCAAATTGATGAGGGTTATATTCATGACAATTTATTTGAGCAAGATTATACTCAAACTATAGATGAAAATATCGATGATGCTAGGTTTGTAACCACCCCCACTCGAGTAGAGTTTCCTTTTTTATCTAACTCTAGTGCTAAGCTGTATGAGGGTGAGCCATTTTTTACAAGCTATGAGCTAGAGCATAACTTTTTTTATGAAACTGTGTTACAACGCACAGTTAATATGATCATTAATGAAGTTGAGTACAATAATTTTTATACTCAATATGAAGAAGATATTTACCCTATAAATGTTCCTTACTTAAATAGATCGGCATTATCTTCACAAGATGCAACTCATAAGCTAGATAATGGTGAAATAAATGAGTCACAGATCGGATATATTGGCTATCTTATGAAAGATGGTACTAATCTCGATTATAATGTATCTGGTAATACAGGAAGTCTCGCTGTACCTAATGACATTAATACAGATTATAAGTTTTCAGCTGGTTGGGATATTGTAGATGGATTGAGAAGCTTTTTTTTGGCAGTTTACAATACCGACAAAGTATATACTTCATCAACCACATTAGATAATCTTTTGAATCATGGTGGTCAAGCAACTACTGATCTTGGTAATTTTGAATTGATAACAGGTATACCTAGTGGTAGTACTATAGCAAGTGGTAGTATAATTCTTACTAAATGGTATCACGATAACTCCCAAGCTGTGCCTAAGCCTTTAATTTTAAGGAAGATAGATAGGTCAGGAGATCATGAGTTAGATGCTTATAGTCCTGCCTATAATAGTGGAAATAATAGCTATGAAGCAAGTTTATTTGACACCTTTACTTCAGACACTGATTTTAGCTCAGGCTCTGTTTTTATAGTGTCTCCTGACTGGGATGCAAACCTCGGCTCAGCACCTCCATTAGTTATTGAAAATAAAAATCTACTAGATTTTAATCGAGATGGTAACTATCGTTTTGGAGACGGTACAGGTTCAACTAACACTCAGCTACAATATGCAGGTGAGTTTGAGCCGCTTTTGGTGAGAAAAAGCTCAACGGATTTATATTTGATCTTGTATGACACAGACCATTTATACAGATATGTATATAGTCCAGCAAATAATCCTGTACTTGCTATAACTCCTTTAGCCAGCTATGCAGGAGGAGATATTCGTAAGGTTATAGTTAGGTTTGGGGCATTGTTTATTTTTACAGATAATTATTGTTATGTGACAAATTTGGATGATAATGCTCAAACTTTAAGTAGATTGTCGATAGCTAGTGATAAAAACTACCAGGTATTAAGAGATGGTTCAGGTGGTATTTATATAATGCCAGATGGACTAGAGTGTATGATTGATGATAATTGTAATAGTAATAATCGTATCTATATAAGTAGTGGTTGTACAGGGTTTGACTGTGATGCCGTAGCAGAACTTAATAGCCTTTCAAATATATTAGGGTTAATTTATGAAAGTAATGATTGATTCAGTTACTGATAATTTTTTTATTTATTTGCTTTATATTTAGCCTTCCTGTTTTCAGAATTATATCTCAGATTATGTTAATATATAGCTATATTGGTGTTTTAGGATTATCGTCTAAATGAAGCAAAAAAAGATGACAGGAGTAAGTATAGTAGAAGTGATGTTCTCTATCGTTGTGCTTCTTTTTGTGTCTTATGCAGGGTTAATGCTACTAGGGACCAGCTCATCAAAAGGAGTTTTGATGACAAACAAAGTGGATTTAGTAGATTTATTAGATGATAAGGTAAGTGAATACATTATTTCACATAGTTTTGATGATAGTGGCTCTAGTGGTAGAACCTATATTCAAACAGATATTACAAATGAAGGCAATAATGGTAATGGCAACTCTTCAACAGAAGGTAACCAGTCTGGGGGCGAAACTGGTAGTGCTACAGGTGTTGACTATAACTTGTATAAGTTTACAGCGACTGATTCTAATTATGATATAACAACCAATAAGAAGGTTTTTGAGAGGGATTGATAGCTATGAAAAAAAATAAAGGGTTTACATTGTTAGAGGTTATGATAGCAGTGATGTTAGTTATATTTTTATTATTTGCTGTATTTTATGCTATAGGAAATGTTTTAACTGGTTCTGTCTTGACTGAAAAGAAAGTAGAAATGGCTGATGAGCTTGATAACAGAATTAATGAATATGTTATATCAGGAGTTTTTGATAGTACTACGAATAATGGTATGACATTTGCAAAGCAAACAGATGCTAATAATATTGTTGAGTTTAGTGCAACGAATAGTGACTTTGATATAAGTGTAACAAAAAGAGCTTTTGAGACAAACACTGTTGAAGAAGATGGAAACAACGATAACGATAACGATAACGATAATGGCAATGGCAATGGCAATGGCAATGGCAATAATGGTCATGGTAATAATGCTGATGGCGTTGACTCATCAAATCCAGGTCAAGGAAATGGAGGTCCTAATGGTGAAGTTGATCCATCTGGTGATGTTGATGATGAGAATAGTAACAATGACAACGATAATAACGACAGCAACAGCAACAGCAACAGCAACAGCAACAGCAATGGCAATGGCAACAGCAACAGCAATGGCAATGGCAATGGCAATGGCAATGGCAACAGCAATAATGGTCATGGTAATAATGCTGATGGCGTTGACTCATCAAATCCAGGTCAAGGAAATGGAGGCCCTAATGGTGAAGTTGACCCATCTGGTGATGTCGATGATGAAAATGGTAATAACGGCAACAGCAATGGCAATGGAAATGGCAATAAAAACAAGAATAAAAATAAATAAGGTGTTGTCATAATTTTTTTATGAAAAGTAGCAAAAGTTTAAATTTTATTAAAGGTTTAACATTAGTTGAACTCTTAATATCAACAACAATTATTATAATTGTGCTTTCAATGGCTATCTCTATATATATTAACGCTAGAGATCAGTATGATTCATTAAAGGAAAGAACTAGTCTTGAAGTTAAACAATTAGCTGCAAAAAGGTTATTACAAGACTTTGTTACTAGTGCAGGATTTGCATCTAAATTTGGCTCCGCTAGCCAGCAATACCAAGATCGTACAGGAGATTCTTTAGATAGCTTCTTCTTACCAAGTGGTTCGGCAGTAAGAGTAGGAGCGCTTCCGATAGCAACATCAGATCATATATCAGAAGCATTGGAGAATGATTGTACGGGCGAATGTTTTCAGTCTGATACAGACTATATAATGATAAGAAAAGAAGATAGTCATACAAGTCTTATTGCAAATAATAGTTTAGAAACCTCTTTAGAGTTAGAGTCAACCACGGGTCTTGAAGCAGATGATTATCTATTATTGTCAAATAAAGATGATGCAAATTTAGTTAAGATAGTCTCAATAAACTCTGGTAGTGGTATTATCACATTAGATACGAGCCCACAAAACGCTATATACTATAAAGGAGATTATGCTGGCAAGTATAATTTTCAAATAATGTACGTTAGAGATACTGGCGAACAAGATGATGAAGGTAATGATATTTTTGCTCTATATGTGTTCATAAAATCATCTTCAGCTCGAGGAATTTCTTATGAGCTAGTTAGAGGAGTGAGTGATTTTCAGGTTCAGTACTCAACTGTAAGTGGTAATGTGATTACTTGGAATGACATAACATCAGATACTGATCTTAATAGCTCCCTTACTTCAGCTGTAAAAGTTTCTTTTGAAGTTGGTGGACAATCATTTAGTAAGATAGTGGTTTTGTAATATGAAAATGAAATTTTCCAAACAAAAAGGCTCAGCTTTATTTACAGCTTTATTATTTTCATTTGTTCTGATGGTTATAATGTCTGCTCTAGCATATAATTATAGAGTTAGCATGCTGACAATAGAATCACTAGTAGATGATGAAATTAATGTGAATGTTGATGAGGGCTATTTAAATGATATGTTTGCTACAAACGATATCAATAGCGATATCCAAGAAACAGTCGGTGATTTTACATTTAGCACAGTTGTGGATTTTATTGCTCCAGGATTTCAGTTTGAACATACTAATGGCGCTTTATACCAAGCAGATCCTTATCTTATGAGTTATAGGTCTACTCATAACTTTATCAATAATGGGGTTACAGAATATACTAAAGAGCTTATATTTAACAGTCTTCCAGCAGATACATATACTAGTTATGATGAAAGTGTAAAGCCTATAAATGTACCATTTGTAAATGTTGATGGAATTACAGGAGATGCTGCTATATATAAATTAAGTAGCGGTAGTAGTATGATTCTCGATAATGAAAGAGGTTATATAGGGAGTATAAGTAAAGATGGAGATAATCTTGATATAGTTGCTATGAATACTAGTTCTACAGTCGGTGTACCAGGTGATCTATCAGAAGATGATTATAAATTTAGTATAGGTTGGAATCTAAAAGATGGTCTCTGGAATTTATTATTAGCAACTTATGATACAAATAAAGTATATACATCATCAACTACTCTTAGAAACTTAGTGGATAATTCCGGTCAGGCACAAACAGATCTTAATAACTGGAGTCAAGTTGCAAGTTTACCAAGTGGGAGTAGTATACCTAGTGGTAGTGTGATTTTAACAAAATGGATTCATGACGCTGATAATGATGATCTAGACAACAGCATTACAGCAACACCTAAACTTGTAGTTGTTCGTAAACAAGAAAGAACAGCGGGTTCAGGAACATTTAATCTAGTTATATATGGAACTACTCATAATATAGGTACAAATGTTTATAGTGCCAAAATACCAGCTGCTGTTGAGACAACAGATGAAAGGCCTTTAGTATTTTTCCAAGATGATGGTGTTACAAAGGTTATTCAATTTAACACTCATGGGTCTGCTGGTATAACATCTTTAGGGGATTTAGGCAATAATGGTAGCGCTCTAGTTCAAGCGGAACCTATACTGGTTAGAAAAAATGAGTTGCAAAGTTATCTTATTTATTACGATAAGAGCAATTATTATACACATGTATACACTCATGGTACAACATCAGACAGTGATGAATCTAAAAATGTAAATAGTTCATTAAATGCTACAGCTATTATAAGTGAACCTGTTTCAGGAACTATACAGAAACTTATTCCGAAATTTGGAGCATTATTTATAGTTACAGATACAAATATCTATGTTGATGATTTTGATTATAGCACCTCTGTATTGGTAAACAATATCCCCGAGAATGATTCTAAAGCACAAATTTTACGTGATGATAGTGGTCAGATATATGCTATGCCAGATGGGTTAGACTGTATTATTGCTGGCAATTGTAATGACAATAATAGACTCTATATAAGAGATGAAGGTAGTTGTGCTAGCTATACAGGTGGCTGTGATAAGATAGATGAGCTTAACAATATTGCCACATATTTAGGTTTGATTTATAAAAAATCAGAACATTAGATTTTATATATAAAAGTTTTAACTATTTGCTTTCAGTATTTTCAATTTTCATTTTGTATATGATTATTAAGACTGCTATCGTAATTATAGTAAAGATTGTTTGTACTATAGGAGATGCGATAATTAAGTTTCTACCATGATAAAAACTCACAATAAAACTACCAAGAGCTGCTACCATGTTTTTAGAAAAGTTTGAAATAGCATTTGCAGTTCCAAAATTATCATTGACTTGATTTAAAGAAAAAGAGTAAACAATAGTTGAACTAAAGGCTACAGAACCACACAGTACAAACATTGCAGTAGTGTATATAAGAGCATTATCAATATGAAAGAAGTTAAATATTACTAAAACAATACTGCTTATAGCTACAGCTGAAACCGTATAATATATATTATGCAGTTTTTGAATACTTTCAGAATATTTCTTGATATATAAGTTCGCAAAAATCGCTGCCATACAAGTTATAGCATAGTACACACAATACAGAGTTATACTAGTTTTATACTCATCAAGGTATATCAAGGCTGATGATGATATATATATAAATAGTGGTGTAAATAGTGTACATGATGCAACTGTACCTAGCATAAACCCAGGGTTTTTGAAGTGGTGAAAGTAGCTGGGTATCACCTTGCGTAAGTCTTCTTGTCGGTCTTTTTGCTCAAGGGTTTCCTCAATCAAAAAAGCAGCCATAATCATAAGTACTCCATAAGCTGTTAGAAAATGAAAAGTACTTTGCCAAGTATGTGTTAATGAAACTAAAACAGAACCGATTATAGGAGCAACCATTGGAGCGATAAGCAATATAATAATAATAGTAGCAAGCATACTAGTTAGCTTAGCGCCTTTATAGCAATCTCTAGCTATTGAAAAAGATATTACAGCTCCAACAGAATCAGCTAAGCCTTGGATTAATCTAAGAATTTCCAGCATCTGAAAATTAAAACTCATAGAGCAAAGCACAGTACTTAAGATATATATCAAGCTACCAACTATAATTACTTTTTTACGACCATATTTATCCGATATAGCTCCCCAAAATAGCATCCCAAATGAAAAGCCAACAAAGTAGGTGGCAAATGTTGTCAAAACTGCGCTATTAGCTACACCAAAGTCTTTAGCGATAAGTGAAATAGCCGGTGCGTAAGTGTTTATTGCAAGAGGAGGTAAAGCTGCAAACAGAGCTAAGATAATTGGAAAAAGTTTAGATTCTCGAGTTATATAATTCATGCTGTAGAAATATTTAGAATAGAGTTATTTTATAGTCTCTAGTATATACTCTTTTAACTTTTTACCAACTACTTCATAACGCCAACCTTTAAGTAGTTTGTTGTTTATATTTGAGTTTTCAAGTTTTAGGTTGTAAGTAAGTGAGCGAATATCTTTTTTAGATGCTACCGAAGAGTTATCAAACTTATAACTATCAAGAATAGTATTGAAGCATTCAATAATTTTATCAATAGTTTCATTATCAACTTTTGAAGTATATTTTTTATCTAAAGTAAGATGTTTATATGAAGTCTTCGTCTTTAGAGCACTAATAACACCAGTTTTTAACCAAGCCTTAAGTTTTTGATAATTACTAGTTTCAAAGTCATCAAGAGTACGAGGGTTTAGGTGTGCTAAATCGTATAAGACTTTATTGTCAAATAAAAATCTGACCGGAAGATCTTTTTGCTGAGCTAAATTTTCACGCCATACAGCAATCTTTAAGATATTTTCTTGAGTTGAGGTGCTAAACTTTTGTAAGTTACCAACTTTTGTGTGGATAACTTCAAGGTTATTGAAGCCTATTTGTGTTATTTCTATAAGTTCTTCTTCAAAAAAATATTTATAGCCAATCTCATTTAGCTTTTGCTCAAGTGTTTTTTGTAATGTAATAAGGAACTCAACATCTTTTTTAGCATAGTTTATCTGTTTAGTAGATAATGGTCTTTTACGCCAGTCAGAAAATTGTGATTCTTTCTCCATCTCAATATCTAGCATTTCTTGAAGTAAGTTTTTAAGCGATAGTTGATTTTGAAACCCTAAGAAAGTTGCTGCAAGTTGTGTGTCAAAGATATTGTTTATTTCACAGTTCAAAAATCTTTTTATGATTGGTACATCATTAGGTGCTGAGTGGATTATTTTTTGGATATTATTATTTTCAAAAATAATATTTAAGCCACTAAAATCAAGCTCATTAATAAGTGTATCAATAAGGTAAATATCGTTTGTAGTTGCTATCTGTATTAGACAAAGTTCTGGGTAGTAAGTACGCATCCAGTAGAATTCTGTATCTACAGCGATATGAGTATTTTGAGAAATATCTGCAATAGCATTGTTTAAAGCAGATTGTGTTGATATAAGCATTTTGCAATATGTAGTATCTATTTACCTTATACTAACATTTTTATCGATATTTTGTATGGAAGGTTTTACTTTATTATATAAAAACTGACTTTTGGTTACTTTAGGGTTGTTAAGAATATTTTAAAGGTTTATACCAAGCCTTTGTGGCTATTTCTTTAGCATTTGATGTTATTAGGTCACCATGAGCTAGAATGATTTTATCAAAATCCCAATTTAAAATTGCTTGTAAACTTTTTGCTGCTAAGGGCTTATCCTTCCAACCAAATTGATACTCTGGAGCAGTTTTTGGTTTGTTCCACATTCTTAGAATTATCCACCATATTTTTATACCAATGCCTGTTCCTTCGGTATTTTTTCCAATATTTTCGATTAAATCAACAAGAATTAAGGTTTTAGTTTCTTTATGGAAAAAAGCTACTTCATTCATAATTCTAGATCCTAAAACAGGCTGTTGCTCAAATTCCGATAGTATAGGAGCGTCAGTTAGAATTCCATCGTATTTTATATTGGGGTTTTTTTTGATTATTCCTTTTGCAATATATGTCTTTGCATTTGTAAAAGCTACTTGAGCAGATTCAACATATAGATGATGAAAATTACCCGGTGCGATAATATAGCTTATACTGCCAAGTTTTAAAATTTCTGCCTTGAGTTTATCATCTATCTTACATGGAGAATGAATAGCTAAACTATTATCATCTAGTTTAATAATTGTAGTCCGAGAGTAAAAATTTATTCCTGAGTATTTAACGGGGTATTCAATAATCCATATTTTATCGTTAATGAAAGTCTTTATTTCATACATATAAAAAATACCTAGGATAAATCAACTTATATCTATGTTATCATTTTTGTATATTTATAAGTATTAAAAAAGATTTTTTCTTAGCTATGATTGTCAATCAGTCCAAAGATTTTGATTTAAAGAGTTTTTTAGCAAATCTAACCACTCATTCTGGTGTTTATCGGATGATTGATGGTACTGGAGAGATAATTTATGTAGGTAAAGCAAAAAACCTCAAGAATCGTGTAAATAGTTACTTCTCAAAAGGTGCAAAAGATAGTAAAACTTTACTAATGGCATCACAAGTTGTGAAAATAGAGATAACTATCACTCCAAGTGATTATGAAGCATATCTTTTAGAGAATAATCTAATTAAGCAACATCGCCCTAAGTACAATATTTTATTTAAAGATGATAAAAGTTACCCATATTTGGTGATTTCTCATGATAAGTTTCCACGCGTTGCATTTTATAGAGGAAAATCAGCCTATAAAAAAGGACAATGCTTTGGGCCTTTTGTGTCTATTTCATCTGTGAAATTTACGCTAAATATTATTCAAAAAATATTTCCGATTAGGCAATGTGAAAACTCTTATTATAATTCAAGAATACGACCATGTTTGCAGTATCAGATAAAACGCTGTCTTGCTCCGTGTGTTGGCTTAGTTTCACAAGAGCAGTATAATGAGCAGATAGTAGTTTTAAAGAAATTTTTAGCGGGTAAGTTCAGTAGTGTGTTGGAAGATATATCTAGTAAAATGCACAATGCTTCAGAAAATATGGAGTATGAGAAAGCTCAAGTTTATCGAGATCAACTAGTAGTTTTGCGTAAGTTACAGCAACAACAGATCGTTGATATTCAGGCTGATAAAACATTTGATGTAATTGCTATTCATCTACAGGATAATTATGCAAGTATAGCTTTGTTACAGATTCAAAATGGTGATGTCGTTGCAGATAAACATTGGAGTATAGATGCAAAAGGCCAAGATAAAACTAGTATTATGCATGCCTTTTTGTCGCATTTTTATTTAGGTGATGAGATTCGCAATATTTGGCCAAAAAACATTATACTTTCTAAAGTAGATTTTGCTGAAATTACAGATCTGATGCAGAGTATCTCAAAACGAATAGGTCATGCTGTAAACTGGATACTAACCCCAGCAGCCGATAATCTTAAATGGCTTAAACTAGCTGAGGTGAATGCTTGCCAAAAACTAAATATTTACACAAGCTCAAAATCACAATATCAAAAACGCTTAGATTCTTTACGAGAGTTTTTGCATCTTGGTAAGGACATTAAGCGTATAGAATGTTTTGATATCTCACATTTTCAAGGTGAGGCAACTATAGCATCGTGTGTAGTATATACAGATGAAGGAGAAGATAGAAAATCTCATCGTAGATATAATATAAAAGATGTAAAAGCTGGTGATGACTATGCAGCTATTGCACAAGCTGTATCACGCCGAGTTAGCTCTGGATTAGAGGCAGATAATTTGCCGGATGTAATGATAATAGACGGTGGAAAAGGGCAGATCCATCAAGCAGAAGCTGTACTTAAGCAGTTAGGAGCTAAAGAGCGAATTCAGCTTGTAAGCCTAGGTAAAGGGGTTGAGCGTATAAGTGGTAAAGAGAAAATCTATAAAGGTTTTGATGATACTGAGTATACTTTAGATGAGCATAACCCAGGTTTTTTACTATTACGCCAAGTACGAGATTCAGCACATGATCATGCGATAAAAGGACAGCGCAAAAAAGTGGGCTCAAATAGGCAATCATCTATTTTAGAAGAGATAGAAGGTGTTGGACCTAAGAGACGCAAAGCACTTATAATGTATTTTGGTGGTTGGCAGCAACTTTCACAAGCTTCGGTTGATGAGATTGCTAAGGTTAAAGGTATAAGTAAAAAGTTAGCCCAAGAGATTTGGGAATGTTTTCATTAGGAGAGTTATGAAAAATAAAAATTTAATATTATTAAGCTTAGTAAGCCTGGTTTTTATAGTAATATGCTATTTTTTTGTTGATCGACAAGTGGTTTGGTTTGTTTATGGGCATGATTTAAGACAGTACTCTATATTATATGTTTTCTCTGATTATTTAGTTGATTTGATTAATTTTCTAATATTTGGTTTTTATATTTATTATTTTGGAAAATTGCTATCAAAAAATATTTCAGATTTTGATGCAAAGTTTGTATTAGTAGCTAATGCAGTTGTGATTGGACAGTTTATCAAAGAAATATTGAAAGGTATTTTCGGTAGGTATTGGGCAGCCACATTTAAGAATAATAATTTATCTTTAATTCATGATAACGCTTATGGATTTAACTGGTTTAAGTTTGATGGTAACTATGCGTCATTTCCTTCTGGGCATGCAACATTTATTTTTTCATTCATTGTTGCTTTGTGGATTTTATTTCCTAAATATAGGTTGATATATGCTATATTAGCATTTTTGGTTATTTCAGCTCAGTTGTTACAGTACTTTCATTTTGCAAGTGATCTAATTGCTGGCGCATTGCTTGGGACTATAGTAGCCACTTATACAGCCAATCATTATAAAAAATTTAAAGGATAGATAAATGATAATAGTTTTAGCTTTGGTTTTAGCAATTGCAATAATGATAGTAATATTTTTTATGTTATTATCAAAGAAGGCAAAACAAGTTCAAGATATAGCAAAATCATCTGATGAATATAAAAATTCAACTCAAAATGAGCTTATGCAATTACGCACTAAAGAGGCGACATTTAATGCTTTGTTTGAGCAAGAAAAACAAAAAAATATAGATTTAAAAGAAGATAAAACTCAACGCATAGATGAGTTAAAACAAGAGTTATCTATAGCAAGAGGTAAAGTTGACAATCTTATTGAAGAGATAAAAAATTATAAGTCTGAAAACTCAACACTAGCAACTCAACTTAAAGAGCAAAATATCGCAATGCAAGATAAGTTTGAGTTATTACAAAACAGTGAAGCTAAATTAAAGGCAGAATTTGAAAATCTTGCTAATAAAATATTTGAAGACAATAGCCAAAAGCTCAATCAAAAAAATCAAGAAAGTCTAAGCAATGTTCTTAATCCTGTGCGTGAACAGTTAAAAGATTTTAGAAGTAGAGTCGATACTATATATGAAAAAGATACTGCTGGAAGAGTAGAGCTAAAACATGAACTACAAAATCTAAAAGAGCTTAACCAGAAAATGTCTGAGGAAGCTCATAATCTTACAACAGCTCTCAAAGGTGATAAAAAACAGCAAGGTAACTGGGGAGAAATGGTGCTTGAAAAAGTACTAGAAAGCTCAGGACTTAGAAAGGGTGAAGAATATCTTAGAGAATTTACACTAAAGGCTGATGAAAATACAAAATTTAGGCCTGATGTGATTATCAAACTACCTGAAAATCGCGATATTATAGTAGATGCTAAAACTTCACTTATAGCTTACGATAACTTTATAGGTGCTGATACTGAAGTTGAAAAAACCAAGCATACAAATGAGCATATTAACGCTTTAAAGAACCATATAGATGGATTATCTCTTAAGGAATATGAGAAGCTAGAAGGTGTGAACTCATTAGATTTTATATTTATATTTGTACCGATTGAAAATGCCTTAACTTTAGCATTGAGTAAAAATGTCCCCAACCTAGATAAAAATCTCTACGAGTATGCTTTCCAAAAGAAAATAATATTAGTTAGCCCAACAACACTACTGCTTGCATTAAAAGTTATTGAAAATACTTGGAAGTATGAAAAACAAGCCAAAAGCATAACAGTTATATATAGCAGAGCAGAAGAGTTGTATAAGAAGTTTGTGGGCTTTGTTGATGACTTAGAAAAAGTTGGTAAATCTTTAGGTGATGCTAGCAAATCTTATGATAACGCTTTTAGCAAACTAAAATCAGGTAATGGAAATCTAATCGGTCAAGTTGAAAAACTTAAAGTGGTTTCTAATATCAAGCCTAAGAAAGAGCTAAAAACTGAGCTTGTTGAGTTGGCTCTAGAAGAGGGTTCGTCTGAAAATATTTAAAAAATTCATAGTTTTCTCTCTTTTCTATATAAAATACAGTTAATTTAATCGTTTATTACAAAGCAAATCAAAAAACGTTACTAATCCTAATCATCCTCATACTATTTGATAGATTCCCAGCTTCGTAAAACGACAGCGTGTATTAAATTGATAGTCTATTATATACAAAGTTCTCTTCTTTTCGTTTTGTGACTTCTTGTATTTCTATAATTAAGCAGCCTATATTATTGATCTCTAAATTAGTTTTTGCTAATATAATTATATTGAAGGATTTAATGGTCGTTAAAATGGATCTGATGCAGATGAAAGACAATGCTAGTAAAGCATCAACATTATTAAAAGCAATATCTCATGAGTCAAGATTATTGATACTGTGTTTGCTTTTAAGAGAAGAGATGACTGTTAGTCAGCTTGCAGAGTATTCTGATCTTAGTCAATCAGCATTTTCACAGCATTTATCTGTATTGCGTAAAGAAGGTCTCGTACAGACTAGAAAAGAAGCACAAACGGTTTTTTATAGCTTAAAAGATCCTGCCGTGAAGAAAATATTAGAAGCCTTATATAGTATATATTGCGGATAAAAAATTTGTAAATAATATTAGAAAAAACTAAATTAGAGAAAACTAAAGGAGAATAAAAATGCATAATGTAAAAAATATTTCAGTAAAAGAGTTTCTTGACCTACAAAAAAAAGAAAAAGTTAAGTTGATCGATATTAGGAGTTCTCAAGAACATAATAGGGAATGCATAGATTGTGCAGAAAATATTTTAGTTGATGATATTTATGATGCAGATATAAAAGCTGATGAGGTTGTAGTGCTACATTGTCAGTCTGGTAATAGAACAAATCAAGCAGCGAGTAAAGTTGCAGGATTAAATGCTAAAACCGTTTATCTACTTGAAGGTGGTATTTCAGCTTGGAAACAGCATAAGCAGCCAACTCAAAAAAATTTAAAAGAACCGTTACCAATTATGCGTCAGGTACAAATTATCGTTGGCTTTATGGTACTTTTAGGTGTTATATTATCATTTACAGTATCTCAGTATTTTGCAATATTGAGTGGATTCTTTGGTGCAGGACTCTTATTTGCAGGCTTGTCAGGAACTTGTGGCTTAGCAATATTCTTAGAGTTTTTACCATACAACAAAAGAAAATAAGCAATAATCCAACAGGAGAAAATTATGATTTTAAGACAATTATTCGATCAAGATACTTGGACATATACTTACATTTTAGCATCTGGCGTAGGGCGTGAGGCTATTATTATCGACCCTGTAGATACTCAAATAGCAAAGTATCATAAATTGTTAAATGAGCTTGATATAAAGCTAATAGCTGCTATAGATACTCATGTACATGCAGATCACATCACAGCAATTGGTCAGCTAAGAAATGATACTGATTGTAATTCAATTATGGGTGCTCATACGAAAGCTGAATGTGTTTCTGTAAAAATTAAAGAAGATGAAACAGTAGATTTTGATGGTATGAAGCTAAAGGCTATCTATACTCCAGGTCATACAGATGATTCTTATAGCTTTATCTTAGATGATAAGCTTTTCACAGGAGATACTCTTTTTATAAGAGGAACAGGTAGGACAGATTTTCAGCATGGTGATTCATTTGCTCAGTACGATAGTATTACAAATAAATTATTTAAGTTACCAGAGGATACTATTGTATTACCAGGACATGATTATAATGGTGCTACAACAAGTACTATTGGTGAAGAAAAAAGATTTAACCCAAGACTTCAGGTAAAAAATGCTCAAGAGTATGCTGAACTTATGGCAGGTTTAAATCTTCCACATCCTAAGTATATGGATGTAGCCGTACCAGCTAATCTGAAATGTGGTCTTGTCAAGTAATGACACTTATAATATTCGGACTAATCTGTGGAATCGCTCTTGGCTTAACAGGGGGAGGTGGTTCTATATTAGCTGTGCCTCTTTTGACTTATGGTGTGGGTTTAGATTTTCATAGTGCGGTAACAATATCTTTACTAGTAGTCGGATTTACAGCTATCTTTGGTATAGCAATGAACTACAAAAATCTTGATATAAACTTTTTAGCAGCGGCTGTTATGATTGTCACAGGTGTTATATTTGCACCTATTGGTACTTATGTATCGCAATCAATAGCAGATGAAACTCTTATGACTAGCTTCTCTATGCTGATGGTAATAATTGGTGTTTGGAGTCTAATCAAATCAAGGTTTGTGCCAAACTCTCAAGAATCTAAGAGTGACAGTGTAAACATCAAATACATAGTATCTTTACTCATTGGTGGAGCTATCGTTGGTACTCTAACAGGTTTCTTTGGTGTAGGTGGTGGTTTCTTGATTGTACCAGCACTTATTTTCATAACTGCAATGCCGATTAAAAAAGCTATAAGCACTTCGCTATTAGTGATATTTGTAGTTTCAATATCAGGCTTTATTTCCCACTATGATGATGCAAGTATGAGCTGGTATGTGGCTAGTCTATTTATTGTTGGTGGAATGATAGGAATGTTTGTAGCCAACAAACTAAAATCCAAATTAAATGACAAAATCCTTCAATTAATATTTTCTATTATGTTAGTAGTTCTGGGAATTACTATTTATTTCGTAAACTAAATTTTTATATTTTTTTTAAAAATAAAATATAGCTTTATCTATTTTCTTATAGTATTTTTATCATAAAGGTCATTTTTTTAATTTACTGTTTTTTCACTTAGAAAAACACTAAAAAATACACTAACTCATTAAGGTTAGCCTGTTTTATATCAATCTTAATACAAATTGGTATTACTTCAGAAAAGAGTAAATTATAGACCTTGGATATTTATTAATTTTCATAAGGATAAAGTAAAATATGGCAATGATAAGTCATGAGTCTTTGAAGAAGACTCTTAAAAATAGAGGTTTAGTTGTAGATATTCGTAGTTATCATGAATATTTAATAGATATGATCCCGGGAGCTATTCATATTAGTGAACTTCTAATAAATTTTGATAAGTACAGGCACTATAATTCTGTAATTATTTATTGTGAAACTGCTAATAGGTCTGGTAAAACACATAATTTTTTTGTGAACTTATTTGAAAAAGCAAATTGTTTAGAGGGTGGTATTAGTTCTTGGCGAGAAAATGGTTATAAAACGGTTATACCTAAGAAGCTAGAGTATTTTGATACTGATAAAATTGCCTTTTTTAATTATGCTGCAACTACTCCGGTATATTCTGAAGTGGTTGATGAAATGCGTAAGTATATGGAGATAGATACATATTTTGCAAATCCAGCCTCTACACATTATCCAGGTAGAGTTGCTAAGCTAAAAATCGTAGATTCTGAAAAAAATATTAGCGATTTTATAAATGCTAAAAATGGTAATATCATTTGGACATCAGGAGCAACAGAGTCAAATAACCTTGCTATCAAAGGTTTAATTGAGGCAAGTGATAGAACTAAAAAGCATATTATTACGACATCTATTGAGCATAAAGCTGTTTTGGATGTGTGTAAGTATCTTTCTGCAAAAGATGAGAATATATCCGTAAGTTATCTTGATGTGGATGAGCATGGTAGGATGGATATTGAGCAATTAAAAAGCTTTATAACAGAAGATACTATTATGGTGTCAGTTATGGCTGTCAATAATGAAGTTGGTACAGCAAACCCTATAGAGCAGATTGGTAGAATTACAAGAGAACATGATATAGTTTTTCATGTTGATGCTGCTCAAGGTATAGGTAAAGTAGAGGTTGATGTTGAGAAGATGAATATCGACTTATTATCTATGTCTGCACACAAGTGTTACGGTCCTAAAGGTGTTGGTGCCTTGTATGTGCGTGAAGGGATAGAGCTAGCAGAGCAGATTCATGGCGGAGGTCATCAAAATGCTATGCGTTCTGGTACGCTTTCAACTCAGCAGATAGCAGCCTTTGCAAAAGCTGTAGAATTGTTAGAACAAAAAACAGATTTAGCAAAAATAGAAAGCTATAGAGAAACTGTAATTAAAAATCTTAGAAATCTTGATAATGTAATCATAAATACACCTTTAGATGAAAGTTATGTTGGGATACTAAGTGTAACTATTGAGGGTGTAGCGGGTGATATCTTGTTTACGCTAATGCCCGAATTTGCTTTATCAATGAGCTCAGCATGTACAGCTGCAGCTGATAAACCCTCTCATGTTTTGACTGCTTTAGGATTAGATGCAAAGCAGGCAGCTAGTACTTTACGTATATCTTTTGGATGTTTTACTACAGATGAAGATGTGCATAAGTTAATTAAAAGTTTAGTTGATAATGTTAAACTTTTAAGAAGTATTCATAAAGTTTAATCTTTTTAGAATCAAGAAATCATAAGAGTATTTACGATGTTTATTTATTGCATCGTAGACTGTATTAAATTAATTAAAATTTATTTGGAGTTTAAAACAATGGCAGCAGATTTATCAAATCTCAATAAACAACCAAGTCTATTTACCGCTGTAGGTATTGGTCTTGGTTGTATGATCGGAAGTGGCTGGCTTTTTGCAGCATATTACGCAGCTCAATATACAGGGCCTTCAGCATTTATCTCTTGGATAATAGGTGCTACTTTAGCTCTTATACTCGCTTTATTACTTGCAGAAATTGCGACAATGTACAAAGAAACTGCTCTTTTTTCAAGACTATTGACAATAAGTCATAGAAATAGAGATTTCGGTTATGTGATTGCAATTTCAAACTGGCTAGGGTTGGTTATCATAATTCCATCTGAAGCTTCAGCAACAGTGCAATACTTAAGTGCAACTTTTCCAAATATAGAGCATATCTTTTATTCAAGTCATGAGCTTACAGCATACGGTTTAGGTGCAATGTTTGTACTGATGGTAATATATGGTTTTGTGAACTTTTGGGGGATTAAAGCTCTTGCAAGAATCAACAATATTATTACTTGCTTTAAAGTTATCATCCCAATAACAACAGCTTTGATTTTGATGTATGTAGCATTTAATCCTAGCAACTTTACAGACTATGGTTTTGCACCGATGGGAGCTAACAGAATTGTAGGTGCTGTAGTTGTATGCGGTATCTTCTATGCTTTTTATGGCTTTGGTATGATAGCGACATTTGGTAGTGAGATAAAAAATCCACAAAGAAATATCCCAATCGCTCTAGTACTATCTGTTGTAATAAGTTTGAGTATATACCTTTTACTTCAGGCAGCATTTATTGGAGCATTACCTACTGATATTATTAGTAAAGGCTGGGAGAATATGAATTTCACCTCGCCATTAGCTCAGCTATTAATCTTACTAAATATAAATGTTTGGGCTATGATTTTATATGCAGATGCTGCTGTGAGTCCTTCTGGTGCTGGTATCTTGTATCTTGGTTCAGGTGCGAGAATGTTTAATGGTATGGCAAAAGACAATCAAGTACCAAAATATTTTGCAAAAGTAACAAAAAATAATAACCCAAGAAGAGCATTAATATTTTCTTTAATAGTAGCCTGTGCAATTCCGATGTCGTTTAAGAATTGGCAAGAAATAATGATTATCGTAACTGTATTTCAGATAATCTCATGTGTAGCTATTCCTGTAGCATTTGCAAAGCTTAGAATGACAAAACAAGATCAAGAAAAAAGACTTTTCAAAATGCCGGGAGGTTCTATTTTAAGCTTTATTATGTTTATAGTTTTGACATATCTACTGGTTGAAGCTGGAGAAAAAGCTTTGTTGTGGGGATTATTATTACATGTAATTTTCTTTGTTCTTTATCTATTTAACTTTTATGGGTTTAATCTTGGAAAAGCAAAACTTGCGATAATGTCTTCTTGGAGTTTATTTGCATACATGACTTTTGTTTATATTTTTGGGATACTAAATGATAACGGAATGTTTAATAGTACTCTTGTAATAACTTTATTCTTTGCTATTACTATTGTTTTATATATAGCGTTACTATTTCAAAAAGACTATAACAAATAAAAAAATCACTTTATATTTCTCGATGAGATTAATCTAACTTAATAATAAAATCTTCTAAATAGTCATCTTCGCCAAGTTCGTATTCAGATATTGCAAAGTGCTTAGCTGATTTTTTCTGTGCGTGCATTTGCTCAGTTGAACCATCGTTGTTTAGATGATGCCAACTTGGTAAATCATTACCATCATATAGAAGCTTATAGCTACAACTATTTGGAAGCCATTTATGAGCATGGTTTTTTAGTTGTTTGTAAGTTAGGTTTATGCAGTCAGGCACAATTTGTTTTCTTTTAGCGTATGAGCTACATTGACATTTACCAGTGTCTAAAAGCTTACAACTAACCGTTGTATAGAAAACTTCATCAGACTCGTCATCTTGGAGTTTATTAAGACAACAAAGACCACATCTATCACAAATAGATTCCCATTGCTCACTAGACATATCTTTTAAGTTAATTTCTTGCCACCATTTATGCATATTTTAAAATTGTTAGGTATAATAGGAGATTGTAAATAATGATATACCAAATCATCTAAAAAAAACACTAAAGGCAATCAATGAAAACTACCGCTAAAGCTAGAAATAATGCAAGACTTTATGCAGTGCAAGCTTTGTATCAAAAAAAAGTAGCAGGCAACACTTATTCAGAATTAAAAGTACAATTTTATGCAGATAATGCTGAAAGGCATCAAACTGATTGGAACTTCTTTAATAGGCTGATAGATGCTGTTGAGACAAATGAAGAACAAATAAATCAATACATTGTTGATAACTCAAGAGATGGAATAGAGTTTACTAACCACGTTGATCTTGCAGTGCTTCAAGTTGCGATTGCTGAGCTTATCGAATGCTTAGAAAATCCTTATCAAATTATTATAAAAGAATATGTAGAGATTGATTTTAGTATGGGAACAGAAGAAGGCTTTAAATTTATAAATGCAATGTTGCAGAAGCTATCGAAGATTATTCGAGGTGCAGAGTAAACTTATCTTGCGATTTTAAGAAGTTAAATTTCTCACGATGCTCTATTTGAGTATTTTTATTTAGATCAGCATACAGTATAGTTTCAATAAATTCTTGGTGTGTTAACACATCACCATTATAGTCTATAATCATACTATCTCCAGAATAGCTGAAATTAGGATCGTTACCGACTCTATTACATGCTATCACATATACTTGATTTTCAATTGCACGAGCTTTTAGTAATGCCATCCAATGCTCACGGCGAGACTCAGGCCAACAAGCGACATTTAGAAGTATGTCGTACTCATTAGCATTACAATTAAACACAGGGAAACGAAGATCAAAACAAACTGTCAAAAGTATTTTAAAGCCCTTATAGGAAATAATTTTTCTATCATTACCACCACGATACTTCTTACCTTCTCCAGCATGGAGAAAAAGATGGTTTTTATCATAAGTATGTACTTCACCATTAGATGTGACAAAATATAGACGGTTTACTACTTTACTATCGGTAAAAGTTGCAGCACTTCCCGTTATAGCACAATTTTTATCTTTAACTTGAGTTTTCATCCAGTCTATAACATCAGCCTCATTGCTAGCATCTTTTGTTGGGTTCATTATAAAGCCAGTATTAAACATTTCAGGTAGTACAATCAAGTCAGTTTCATCACTAATATCTTTTATTTTATTTTCAAAATTCTTATAGTTAGCTTCTTTGTTACTCCAGATGATATCTGTTTGGATGATGGCTGTTTTTAAAGTGTTCATTAATGTCTACCTATATATTTTATACTGTCTGAATTTTAACATTTTTTTTTGTAAAAAATGAAGGGTTATTCTATATATAGTGTAACTAGGCAATAGTCCTCAAAATTGTTTGACAAATAAATAATCTAATAAGATAATCAAAGTTATTAAATGCTTACAATTATATAAACAATGAAAACATTAAGATTAAAAACTAATATATTAATTTTGTCAGCTATATTAATCCTCGTGTCAGGCTGTGCTATGTTTGGAAATAATAATGGTACGGAGTATAAAGGTGGATTTTTGATGGTTACCTTACATGAGAAATTTGAGGAAGTGTATTCTGCTACTATAGAGGCCATAAATAAGGGGCAAACTTATGATGCAAATAATAGTGCTTATGATTTAAGAATAAATGAGAAGACTGATAGTAAGGCAGTAGTAGGTGCTATTAGTGAAAATAATCCTTCAGATTTTGTTGAAGTTGTGATGGCAAAAACATCAGATGACACGACAAGAATCTCAATTAAGTACGGTAAACAAGGCGATACAATAAGATCTTCGGCTTTAATTGATATAATAAAAGCAAATATTCGTGGGTCTAAGCACCTTGCAAATGATCATGTGGTTAAAAATCAGTCATAGTCTATATTTGATGAAATTTTAGGTTCAATTCACTTTGATAATTGGCGGGAGAGTTTATTTTTTGTTACTTGACACTGGGTTTTGCATAAGCTAAAGTATAGTTTTGTAGTCACTATTTTAATCAATAAAAGGGGTACTATTATGTCATTTACAAATCTAAAAAATGCAGAATCTGAAGAGTTAGAGAATATTGCCCTAGAACAAAAAAAAGCAGCAAGTAAAGTTATTGAGCATATTGTGTCTCACTTAGACCTGTTAAAAGGTGATTTTGCAGGATTTCCTATAGATAGGTATGACCATTGCTTGCAGACTGCCACAAGAGCTTTCCGTGATGGTATGGATGATGAGTATGTTGTTTGTGCTTTACTGCACGATATTGGGGATACTCTGGCACCGTATAATCACGGTGAACTTGCTGCTAAATTATTGCAACCATATATATTAGAAAAAAACTACTTTATGATAGAGCATCACGGTGTATTTCAAGGATATTATTTCTGGGGTAAGATTGGTTTAGATGAAAACGCTAGAGATAAGTATGTAGATAGTCCGTATTATGATTATACTGATCAATTTTGTAAAAAATATGACTGCCCATCATTTGATTTAGATTATAAGAATATGACGATAGAAGAATTTATGCCAATGCTTGAAAAAGTAATTTCTTCTCCTAATAACAATGTTTATAGCAATATATTCAAAAAGGTTTAAATAAAACTCTTTAAAATTTTTGTATATCAGGATAACTAAATCAAAGATAATTTCTTTGTCCCTTCTATAATATCTTTATCTTTCTTAGCAAAGCATAATCTTAATAAACCATTTTTAGGTTTTTCAAATAGAGTAGATATAGGGATTAAACCAACACCATGCTCTTTGATAAGATTAGTTGCAAACTTATGATCGTCTTCATTACTTATGTTGCTATAGTCTAATACTTGAAAGGGTGAGCCTTGCCACTCAAGTACTTTAAATCTTGAGTTTTTTAGGCCTTCAGAAAGTAACTGATTTTGTTTTTTATAAAGTTTATGTAGGTTTTGATAGTACTCTGGATGCTCAACTATACCCTCAGCTAAAGCTAACTGTGTTGGGTGGACAGCTGAAAATGTAGAGAATTGCTTAATAGACAATATTTCTTTAATAATTTTACTTGGAGCAATAGCAACACCAAGACGCCATCCTGTTAGGTTATAAGTTTTGCCTAATGATTGTAGCACTATAAGCTTATCCCATAGCTCAGGAATTTCTATAGCACTAGTAAAGCTATCTCCAGCATAAATATGCTCATACACCTCGTCAGAAAGTACTAAAATGTCTTTATCTTTAATGATATTAGCAATCTCTTTAAATTCTTCTTTTGATATAACAGTTCCCATTGGGTTGTGTGGAGAGTTTAGGATTATTATTTTTGTTTTATTAGTAATAGCATTTGCAATAGCTTGAGTATCTATTTTACCGTTTGGCAATAAGCTCAGTCTTACACATTTTCCTTGATTAAAATTTGTAACACCAGCATAAGTGTCAAAAATTGGATCAAACATAATCACTTCATCATCTTTTCCGATATAGCTTGAAATAGTAGTAAAAAGACCTTCTTGAGCACCAGCAGTGATAGCTATATTATCAACCTCAATATCAACTCCATAGCACAGTTTAGTTTTATGAATCATAGCTTTACGTAAGGCAGGAGTTCCAGCAATAGGCGAGTATTGGTTTTTGCCATTTTTCATATAAAAATTAGCTCTATCAATAAGCCACTCAGGTGTATCAAAATCAGGAGCTCCTTGAGTAAAGTTAACAGCATTATGTTCATTTGCCATTGTAGCAAATTTAGCGTACACCGATGGAGATGTATCTATTTGAGGTTTTAATTTTGGCATTATATATTCCTTTATTTTAAATAGATTGTTTTTTATTATATTAATAATCTGGGAACTAATTATTTCCTTCAAGTTGGTTATGTAGTTTAGATCTTCTATCATGCCTGCTATCAAGTCTTTCTTCTCTGAAGGGAGCTACTTTTTTTCGAGACTTTTTATCTTTATCTAACAGATGATGTCTTGATTGATCACTAGGATTAGTGGATATGTTATTATTTGTATCTATCTCTGCAGCACTAACAAAACCTATTGTAAAAAGACTTACAAATAGAACGATGATAGTTTGATTAAAAATTTTCATGATTACTTATTATATTATTTTATCTTATATAAGACATTTTAAACATATTAGTTGATTATTCATATAGTTTTAGCAACTTTCAAGTTTATTTATCTCATCAATAGTTAGCTTTAAATTACTATCTATAATTTCTATGGGAGCTTGATGGGATATAAATATTCTTAAAAAAAGTATGCCCATAATTGCGACTAACAAGTTATCGTATGGGAAAGCAATACATCCTAATTCATGAATAAAAGAGATAAACCATAAAGTGATGATATAGCCGCAGACAAACCACACTTGTTTAAAAATCTTAATGAAATTATTGCGCTCAAATACAAACCAATAGAACGCTATAATGATAACTACTAAAATCGATAAATATTTAAGATTATCAGTACCAGACCAATACACAAAATAACTACATGAAATAAAACCTAAATACCCAAAAAACTTATGAAATGGTAATTTAAACTTTCTATCCATTTGAGGGAATTTATCTCTAAAAATAATTAGTACAACCGGACCAGACAAGCAGCTAAATAAAACTAAAGAAGATAAGAAAGATACTAGCTGTGACCATGTTGGAAATTGAAGTAGAAATATTAAACCAATAAAGAAATTGATCCATACACAATAGATCGGTACAGCATGTTTGTTAAGCTTTGTAAGTATAGATGTCTTAAAAAACTCTAAGCCAAATGCTTGTAAGACACGGCCTGTTACTGCTGCATATACATTTGAAGTACCTAGTGGTGCTACAATTGCATCTATAAATAAGACTGTATAGATAAAGTGTAATCCAAACAAACTCAATAACCCTAACAGTGGAGCGACATTTACAGCTAAATGATCAGCACTTGCTGGTAAGCAAAACATAAATAACAAAGAGAGTGATAAATACATTGTTAAGCCAACTACAACCGGAGCAAATAAGGATAGTGGAATAGCTAGTTTGGGATTCTTTGCAGAGTTTGCAACAACTAAACCATTTTGAAACCCTGAAAATGCAAATGCTAACCCTGAGCCGGTTATAGCTAAAAGTATTGTTTCAAAACTTATACTTGTAGAAGAAGTGTTGTGTGTGAAGTTATCAAATGATCCATAAAATGTTAGCATACCAAGGGCTATAGCTATAGGTAAAAAGATTTTCCAAACACTCACAACATTGTTTACTTTAGCAACATTTTTTAGTTGGTAAGTATTTAAAATAGTAATTCCAACCATAATAAAAAATGCGATACTAACACCAAAATATGAAAGTAATACTCCAGTGCTACTGCTATCATCAACTAGACTAGGAAACCAAAAACCTAAGTATTGCACTACAGATTGAGCTTCCAATGGTAGGTATACTAAATAACTTACCCACCCTAATACTACAAATAAGAACCCTAAAGAGCGTGAATGAGTTATCTTTAGAAACCTCATTGCTCCAGAAACTATAGGAAGCATTGATGCAACCTCAGCAAAACATAACGCGACAAAGAAAGTTAATAACGCTGTTATAAGCCATGAAAATATAACGCCTACACCAGCAGTTTGATAGCCATAGTATGGTGCAAAGAGCCAGCCACTCCCGATCATGCCACCAGTTGAGATGAAAATTATTGACCATGTAGAAAGTTTTTTCATGCGTTATTTTTATGTTTTTATATTTATCACTACTAATTAAATATACTGATATGAGAATCAAACATCAACTAAATGTCTTAGCCTTATTTAGAGTTCTTGTATTTTAGCGATCGAGAGTAAGGTCAGTAATTATGTGAAATTGTTTTAATTAGCATTGAATATGCAATATAATCATTGATTACATTATTTTTTTAAAAATACTTTTGGAAAAAAGTTTTATGATCGAAAGAGCTTCATTCACAAGAAGAATTGGTGCAGCACTAATTATAGCAGGGACCTGTGTTGGAGCGGGTATGCTTGTTATTCCATTAATTACAGCATCTTTGGGGTTTGTATTATCATCGGTAGTATTATTGGTAATCGCTCTTTTGATGATGGCAACAGGTTACTTGATCGCTGAGGTTAATTTAGAAATGCCTGATGGTTCAAATTTTAGTACTATGGCTCGAGAAACTCTTGGTAGATTTGGTCAGATTATAGCTTGGCTTAGTTTTTTATTGCTAATGTATGCTCTTACAGCAGCATATACTTCTCAAGGTTCATCACTACTAAAATCTTTATTATCTAATATAGATATATCAATGCCTTTATGGCTTAACAGTATTATATTTATACTTATACTTGGTAGTTTTGTCTATAAAGGGGCTTTTGCCGTTGACTGTTTGAATAAAATTTTTATTGCATTTAAATTTTTAGCTTTTATAGCTTTAGTCATGTGTATATCTCCATATGTGCAGAAAGTACTAATAATGACAGAGACTACAGATATCAACTTTGTATGGATAACATTACCATTATTGATAACATCTTTTGGTTATCATACTGTTTTACCTAGTATGCGATCATATTTAAAATCTAACAAAAAAGATCTGCATACGGCTATTATACTTGGTGGCTTTGTAGTGCCATTTATTGTGTATATTATATGGGAGGTTATCACTTTAGGGACTATTCCCCTACATTCACAGAGCAATGGTAGCTTTCATTATATAGTAAATCATGGTAATGATATTACAGCATTAGTTGAGGCTTATCATAGCTCGTATAATTTATTGGCTGTAGATACTTTTGCAACTACATTTACATCAATAGCTGTTACAACATCATTTTTAGGTGTGACACTTGCGTTATTTAATTTCAATCAAGATACATATAAGTTAAATAAACCAAATCATAGCTCTAAGATATTAGTATTTATAATTACTTATTTGCCACCATTTATTTTTGCTGTTTACTATCCTCATGGCTTTGTGATGGCTTTAGGGTATGCAAGTATATTTGTAGCAGTACTACTTATTAGTTTACCTGCGATGATGGCGTGGAAGGTTCGTAATGATAAGGGAACAAACACTTTAGTTAGTAAGCTATATTTATCATTTATAATTTTAGCTGGTGTATTGATGATATTTTTGCAGTTTGCAACAGAGTTTAAATTATTACCTAGTTTTAGTTAAGTGTAAGAACTATATTGCCCCTAATATAGATATGTATACTTATCTCATCAAGGCAGTTTGAACTATATGAAAAGACTGTTGATTTGATACCAAAAGATCATTGAGACAGTCGAAATGTTTGTTACAATCCAAAGAAAACTGAGACTTCGAATTCGCTCAAGCATCTTCTTTTATCACACAATAAGGATTAAGCCAACAGTCTTTGAAATTATTTAGGAAAAACTACATTTTTTAGAGTCTATCAGTTATTGCCAGGCTATATTTAGGCTTGAGATTTATTTCTTCCCAGTATTAATACACATAGTATAGTATTTATAAACAATGACATACTTGGCACCATACACCAAAAGTATAGCCAAAAGTCAGGGCTATCATAGTATCTAAACATCGATAACACCGCAGATATAATACCTATTAAAGAAAATAGTATCTTACCTTGATTATTGTATAAAACGACTAACCAGCTATCTGGTTTATCAAAAGTTTTACTCGTTGGTTTCCAGCCCTGTTTTAGGTTGAGATAATAATTAACCTCAGCCTTTATACAGCACCAAAAAACAAATGATGATAGCATAAACATTGCTGCATAAATTTGCCCAATTTTACTTAGTATACTTCCTTTAATGTCGCCATAGATGTAGTACCATATACTTAGAATTATAAGAGGTAAAAGCGATAAGTTAACGATACAAACAAAGCCTAAGTTATTTTTTGGAAAGATGACTAGTAATAATGCAAATAAAGGCATTATAGATATAACAACTTTAAATAAAAGATACATCATATCTAGCTTAACTCGAAAGCATAATTTAGGTGAGCTTATGATTTTATAGAGGTATTTGTTCATAATCTGCATACCTCCGAAAGACCATCTAAGCCACATTTTTTCAAATTCTTTAAGTGATGTTGGAACCCATTCACCAGTTTTTAAAAATATCGGTTTACTGATAAATCCAGCTGCATAACAACGAAAACTAGCAGCAATGTCTTCGGTAACCATTACTTGAGATTTGTGATATTCTTCCCATTTTGAAATTGCTTGAAGAGCTTTCTTACTCCAAATACCGTTATGCCCTTGATAGTTGCAATAACCATTTTTACCAACAAATTCATTAAAATAACGAATAGTGTTTTGAAAAATACTAGATATTTTTGTTATTAAGTTCACACCATAGTTTGTACTTTCTATTAAGAAACTAAGAAAACCAAGTTTTTCATTTTTCTTAAACTCTTTTAAACCAACATGTAAGATTTCTTTTGGAACAGTGGAGTCTGCATCTAAAAATAGCACATAGTCATTACTAATATGCTTTGTAGCTAAATCTAAGTTTCTTGGCTTAAAGCCTTCAGTACCATCTCTATGTATAAACTTACATTTTCCATTATAAAAGTCTGCATGAGAGTTGACATAGTCTTGCCATTTATCAAAATCTTTAAAAGATAAGTCACTATTATCTACAACTATGATTTCCTTTAGATGTCTTGGATAATCTATCTCATGTGCTGAATCAAAAGTCATCTTACATACATCGAAAGGTTCATTTCGTGTACTTATTACAATCGAGCAACTTAAATCCAAATTACCATCAGTAGAATCATCTATGTTTTTATTTTTACTAATAAGGCTATCAAAAAAGCAATGTATGGCTATGATAACTCTGTACCATAATAAAAAGAAACTTGGTAATACAATGCTTAATATAAATGTTGTGATAAGTGGATGGTACGAGTAGCTACTATTTAAAACTTTCCAAAGTGAGAAGCTAGTTAGTACAAAGCTGAAAAGTACATATATTATTGTTAGTTTGTTATTGGTTGTTGAGTTTTTATCTGAAGTAACAAACATATAAGCTAGAAAGCTAAACAGTACAAGTGAAAATATACCTAGTACGATAAGTTTGTCAGAAAAAGCCACACAGAATAATATAATAACCAAAATAGGAAGTAAAAAGAGCTTTTTCATTTGAGGTGAACTAGAAATATAATAATATAAAAACTAGAGTTTACTTTAATGTTGATAAGCTATCAATATAAAGATTATAAATTAGCCTTAGATATTAGACTATTAATCTAGTTTATCTCTTTTAGCCTTTAGTAAATTTTTGATACTTTGCCATTCTTTTACTCGTGGAGTTAGAGAAGTTATCTTTTTATCTAACTCTTGATCTAAATCAACATTATAAAGATTTGCTAATTCTAGCAAACATACTAATACATCAGTCATCTCAGCTTTTATATTTTCATTATGGTTAGTTTCTTCATATATTTCTTTTTTCATTATTTCATTAGCAAGTTCACCAACTTCTTCAGTAAGAGCTATATAGCTTGCTAGGCGAGGGTGAGGTATATCTTTAAAAAGTTCAGCAACTGTTTTTTGAGCTTGTTTGATCGACATTTTATATGCTTATTTATCTAGCGAATAGGTAATTTTATCATTATTTGAGTATATATCAGTAGGACTATGGTTTATAATATATATCTTAAATTCAAAAGAATAAAAAGCAGTTTAATGAGTGATATAACGATAAAAACACCTGAAGAAATAGAAAAAATGCGTATAGCTGGGAAGCTTGCTGCAGAAGTTCTTGAAATGATAACACCATATGTAAAAGAAGGTGTAACTACTGAAGCTCTTGATAAAATGTGCCATGATTATATCGTTAATGAGCAACAAGCATATCCAGCACCACTTTTTTATCCAAGTTACGATAGTTCTGACCCTAGAGCATTTCCAAAGGCTGTTTGTACTTCTATAAACCATGTGGTTTGCCATGGTATTCCTGCTGACAAAAAACTTAAAAAAGGTGACATAGTAAATATAGATGTTACAGTGAAAAAAGATGGCTATCATGGCGACTCTAGCAAAACATTTATGATTGGTGAGCCGACACTTATGGCTAAAAAGCTTGTGGAAGTTACTTATGAGTGTATGTGGAAGGGTATCGAAGTTGTAAAGCCTGGAGCTAGGTTTGGCGATATTGGCGCTGTTATTGAAAAGTATGCTAAGAAATTTGGTTACTCTATAGTTGATGAGTTTTGTGGTCATGGTATTGGAGCAAAATTTCATGAGGCTCCACAAGTTATGCACCATGGCAAAGCAGGCACAGGTCCCCAGATGAAAGAGGGCATGACTTTTACAATTGAGCCGATGATAAATATTGGTAAAAGAAAAGTTTCTATTTTAAAAGATGGCTGGACAGCTGTTACAAAAGATAGATCTTTATCTGCTCAATGGGAGCACACAATTCTTGTTACTAAAGATGGCTATGAAGTACTAACTCTAAGAGAAGAAGAAAAGTAGTATGGCTGAACTTGTAACTCAACAACAGGTCAATGAGAAATGTGATTTATTAAGATTACAAAATGAAGAAATAACTGTCAGTAAGATTCGTAAACTTATTGGTAGTAATATTTCGATGATTGATTTGATTGAGAAAGTTACTGTATATAAGGAATCAAGATTTAAAGCTTATGATCTTGCTAAAAATGAGCAGGTTGTTGAAACAGTCCCAAAACGAGATAAATTGCTAACCTTGCTCGAACAGTCATTTACTGATTTTGGTATTGATAAAAAAGAGCTTGTTGTAAGCTTAAGAAATAGATTAACTGACTTTATAGCTTGTGAGGTTAGTAAGCAGACTCAAAAACTGCGCCAAATAGAATCTGAAGTTTCTAATAAAAATGCTAGTCTTGAAATTTCACAGCTTACTTTAAATAAACGCTATAAAGAACTACTAGAGAAATATAATTCTTTAAAAGAAGATTCTTACACTCTTAAACAAAACTATAACAAGAGTGCTTCAAAATATCGCGAAATTGAAAATGCTGAGAAAGCTTTACTTGATTGGGAAGACTTTAAAGGAGTTAAAGATCAGATACTATCTCTAAAAAGCTATGGTAAGCTAGCTGTTTATGATAAAAATGGTCAGATTATAATCAAATTTCCAGCTACAGATTTTCTTACTCAGGAGTGTAGGTCTGGTAAAAGTCGCTACTTAAAGGCAAAGGCTGTCTATGATTACAATATTCAGGCATGGGCATTATCTGAGTTTAGTGATATATCTAAGACTTTAGACTTTTTAAAGAGAAATAAATTTGTATTTTCTAAAGAGCTTGAAACTATTGTCTATCATCAAAACAAGAATTCTGCCGAGTAAAAAATTATTCTTCTATTTGATATACCTTTAATTGTTTATTATAATTTCTTAAATAATACTGTTTATAATAGACTTGTTCTTATAGGAAACACATATTTATGGCAAAATTTTTAAACACAAGTGCGACTAATTACTATTTAGAAGAATTAATAAAAGGCGCATCAGATCGTCTTATTTTGATAAGCCCATACTTGAATTAAATGATCGTATTAAAGAGTTGCTTGAAGATAAGAATAGGTTAAAGATTGATGTACGCATAGTATATGGTAAAAGTGAATTACAGCCTGCTGAAATAAGCTGGTTAAATGAACTTACATTTATCAGAACGAGCTTTTGTAAAAATTTACATGCAAAATGTTATATGAATGAAAGTTCTTGCATAATTACTAGTTTAAACCTATATGAATTTAGTCAAGTTAATAATAATGAAATGGGTGTACATATATCACGAGAAGATGATGCTGATATGTATCGTGAAACATACGAAGAGGCTCAAAGAATTATTAGGATTAGTGATGAAGTTAGAATTTCATTACAGAAAATTGAGAAACCCAAACAAGAAGATGTCGTCGTTAGTTCAAACTTAGCCGAAGAAGATAATGAGACAGCTAAAATTACATCTTCTAAGTTAGCAAGTAAGCTTAAGCTTAAAACCCCAGAATTTTTAGATAAGATGGTTTTGTTAGGATACATAACTACTGAGGATGAAGTTCAAACTTTAACAGATAAAGGCCTTAAAATAGGAGCTGAAGCCAAGAAAAATCGCTATGGGGGTTATTTTATTTGGCCTGAAGACTTTTCTTTAGAGTGAAAAATAAATTCTATTGGTAGATTTATAATTTTTTACTTTGAAGACAGAATTACGATTTGTTTCTTTAATTAAAAGTAATTACTTTTGTTACAGAATACTTAGTATACTTATATCTCATAAAACGAATATTTAACCAATGGATATATATGAAAATACTGATACGTAATTTAGATCGTAAAACGACAGAAGAAGAATTAAATAAATTATTTAGTACTTTTGGAGATGTTGAATCTTGTGATTTAGTCATGGATTCAATTAGTAAAGAATCTAAAGGTTTTGGTTTTGTAGATATGGTTAAGCCAGAAAATGCAAAGTTTGCAATTAAGAAGTTAAATAACCAAACTATTGGCAATAATAGAGTGCGAGTTAAGCTAGCTGAATAAAATGAAAGTATAACTTTTTCTAGAAGCAGAACAATGATTATATCTTTTATGTAAGAAGGTATGCTAATCACCGTTTCAAATTTCATAGCATCGAAACTATACTTAATATATAATCTACAGCAACTATATATAAAATTTCGTAAAATAATCAATGGATTTATTTTCAAGTTTAGAAAATCAGCAAACAGTTGGTGAATTTTCTGAGAAAGCGTATCTGAATTATTCAATGTATGTGATCTTAGATAGAGCTCTACCTCATATCTCAGATGGTTTAAAGCCTGTACAAAGGCGTATAATTTACGCAATGAGTGAGATTGGTTTAAGTCACTTGTCTAAGTACAAAAAATCAGCTCGTACAGTGGGTGATGTACTTGGTAAATATCACCCACATGGTGATAGTGCTTGTTATGAAGCAATGGTGCTTATGGCCCAAGGGTTCTCGTACCGTTATCCATTTATAGATGGGCAAGGTAACTGGGGTTCTGTTGATGATCCTAAGTCTTTTGCAGCAATGCGTTATACGGAGTCGCGTTTGTCTAAGTATGCAACCTTGCTTTTAGAAGAGCTTAAAAAAGGCACAGTAAACTGGAAGAAAAACTTTGATGGTACAATGGACGAACCAGAGTTGTTACCTGCCCAAGTACCAAATATTTTACTTAATGGTGCAATGGGAATCGCTGTAGGAATGTCTACATATATTCCGCCGCATAATATCACAGAAATTATAAATGCGTGTTTGCATTTACTTTCTAAACCAAAATCAGATATCGATGAAATTTTAGAGATAGTTTCAGCTCCAGATTATCCTGGTGGTGCAAATATCATCTCCTCTAAAGAGGAAATTGCTGAAGTTTATAAAGCTGGTGCAGGCTCTATAAAGCAACAAGCAGTTTATGATTTTGATAATGATGGAAATGTTGTTATCTCAAAACTTCCTCACCAAGTAGCTAGTGCAAATGTGATGGAGCAGATAGCAAACCAATTAAAGGCTCAAAAAATTAGTTGGATAAAAAACATTCAAGATGAATCTGACGATAAAGATCCTATAAAAATTGTACTTTATTCGGGCACTACTAAGAAAAATATCGCTAAATTAATGGGGCATTTGCTTGCAACCACTGATTTAGAAAAAAGTTTTCGTGTAAATATGAATATGATAGGACTTGATAATCGTCCTAGAGTTAAAAACTTATTAGCTATTCTACAAGAATGGCTTGAGTATCGTAAACTTACATTACGTAGAAGATTACAAACTAGCTTAGATAAGGTTCTAGCTAGGCTTCATATCCTAGAAGGTTTACTTATAGCATTTTTAAATATTGATGAAGTTATTGAGATAATCCGTAATTATGACGATGCTAGTGCCGAATTACAAACTAGATTTTCATTATCTGAAATTCAAGCAGAAGCAATTTTAAATATTCGTTTGAGAAAGTTAGCTAAAATTGAAGAATTTGAAATAAGAAAAGAACAACAAGAACTCGAGAAAGAAAAACAACTTTTAGAGGGTTATTTAAATAGTGAAGTTAAATTCAAAAATCTAATGAAAAAAGAGTTTAAGCAGATTTTAAAAGACTTTGGTGATGAACGACGCTCTAAGATAATTGCTGTTGAAAAGGCTCAAGCTCTGGAAGAAAAAGATCTCATACCTAATGAAAAAGTTACAGTATTACTTTCTAAGGCTGGTTGGTTGAGATGTGCTAAAGGTGAAAATATTGATCCAACAGGTTTAAACTATAAGCCCGAAGACAGTCATTATTTAGCTGCATCAGGCAACAGTAATGTTAGGGTTGTATTTTTCTCTAAGCTAGGTAAATCATACTCTATGTTTATAGATAAATTACCTTCAGCTCGTGGTTATGGAGAGCATATTACTACTTATATTCCATTGGATAAAGATGATGAGATTATAGGTGTATCATTTGTAAATTCTGCTGAGTATTTCTTACTAGCAAGTACTGAGGGTAAAGGTTTTGTTATCCCAGCTAATGATCTGATAGTAAATAAAGTGACAGGGAAAAACATTTTTGATGCTAATGAGGTTAGTGAATTTGAGCCATTTGATAGTTCTCTAAAAGTACTTCTTCTAAGTTCTCAGGGTCGAGCGGTAATTCGTGATTTTGCTAGTTTTGCTATTATGAAAAGAGGAAAAGGTAAGTCAATTATTAAATTAGATAAAAAAGATAAACTTAAGTTTATCAAATTCTTTGATCCGCAAAACACTGAAGTAATCCTAAAAGCAGGCAAAAGATTTATTCGTATTGATAATAAAAATATTGATACTTACTCAACTGATAAAGCCTCTGGTGGAGGAGTTCTTCTACCACAAGGGTTTAGAAAAATCACAAAAATTGAAGTGGAAAAAAGATAGGTTTTATAATAGTTACTCTTTTAAGAGTATCTTCTCAGCAAAATTAGGTATTTATTATTGATAGTTTTTGTAATTGACAGTATCGTTAAAAGACTTCTCGTAAATAATTATAATTCACCAATAGCATCAAAAAAATCTTTAATTGTGCAATGCTCTTCTATAGGATGACGAAGGTTTTTATCTTTATTTATGCTGTAGCAATTATTTCTACCTTCTTTGGTAACTTTTAGATAGGCAGTCTCAGTTAGGTCACCTAGAATATTTAGGACAGCTCTTTCAGTGATTCCAACCTTGATAGCCATATCTCTAATAGTAATTTTGGGATTACTATTAATGAGATAGAGAATATGAGAATGATTTGTTAAAAATGTCCAGTTAGTTTGTTTTTTGGTAGACATAATAATTCTCTCTATAATTTAGGTTTAATACATACATTTTTATTTATGTATTTTCATTCATGTATTATATTTCTTTAAATGTATTTGTAAATAGTTATTTTTATTTTTTTTATATTTAAACTCTATTAAGCTCTAAAAATATATAGCCTAAATATACCTTTCAATGTATTATTTATCCAAAATTGTAGAACAGTGATTTCATATGATTAATTTCTTAGCAAAAAATCAAAATTGGGCAAAAATAACTCCGTGGGCAGGAATAGTTTTTATAACTCTTTTATTTATAAATTTTTCTTTGACTGATCCTCATTTTTGGGCTTTGTTGAATATTCCATTATACTTATTTCATCAGACAGAAGAGCATTATATCCCAGGTGGGTTTAAAGACTTTATGAATCAAAAAGTTATGGATCTTCCTATAGGGAAAGAAAAGCTTACTGATATGAAAATTTTCTGGATAAATATTTTGATGGTATGGCTAGCATTTGCTATATTTGGAGCGTTAAGTTTTATAAATATAGGTTTTGGTTTGCTAATCATAATATTTAGTATAATGAATTGCCTGACACATATAGCAGAAGGTGTTAAACGCAAAAGTTGGAATCCTGGTTTGGTGATGGCAACACTACAATTTTTGATTTCAATATATGCTGCATATTTTGTTACAGTTCATGGTTTGACTAGTCCTTTGCTATGGTGGGTTGGAACTATAGTTTTTTCTATAGTAGCTCATGTTATACTATTTAAAGCTGTAATGACTAAAGACTAAAAAAAACACAAATAAAGCTAAAAAAATATTTACAAACACTCAAGAGAATATAATTAAATCATGTCAGAAGATAGATATAAAATTACGAAAAAAGTTACAATAGTTGGAATGTTTATAAATGCATTATTAGCATTTGTGAAGATGTTAATAGGGATAGTTGGTAGATCACCAGCATTATTTGCTGATGGCGTACATTCACTATCAGATCTTATAAGTGATGTGATGGTTCTATTTGCAGCTAAATATGCAAGTATTGGAGAGGATGAAAATCATCCTTATGGACATGAAAGAATTGAAACGATAGCAACATTAGTTATATCTGCACTACTTATAGCTGCAGGTTTTATGATAGTTTATCACTCATTGTCTGTTCTTATTGATGGTGGATACACTACACCAGATAAGTTTACAGTATATGCCGCAATATTTTCTGTATTTGGAAACGAGTTTATTTACCAGTATACAATGAGAGCTGCAAATAAAATTGACTCAGACATGCTCAGAGCAAATGCATGGCATAGCCGTTCAGATATGTGGTCATCTGTTGTTGTATTAGTTGGTCTTGCTGGTGCATTATATGGCTACGCTTGGATGGATGCTTTAGCTGCGTTTATCGTGTGTTATATGATTGTGAAGATGGGTGTGAAATGGGGATATTCAGCCGTTTCTGAACTTATTGATGAGGGTGTTGATGAAGAAACAAACGCTAAAATCCGAGAAATAATAGCTAATACTGAAGGTGTTGAAGATTTTCATTATCTGAGAACTAGAAAAATGGCAGGCAAAATCATGCTTGATGTTCATGTAATAGTAGATAAATATAGTACAGCTTCAGAGGGGCATTATTTTGCAGAAATTGTTAAGAGTAATATTTATCACAACATTGAGAATATTAAAGATATAACAGTACATATTGATGTTACAGATCATGAAGATGGAGTTATTAAACTAGAGAATTTTGAACCATCAAGAAAAGAAATTTATGCTGCTATAGCAGAATTTTTTGAAGAATATGGTTTAGAAGAAAGCCTTATTTTAGAAAAAAATATGTCAATTTATTATTTTGATGATGTCATTAATATCGATCTTTTTGTTAAGAGATCAAATGATCTTAAGAAGTATTCACAAATTATTGATAATTTTGAATTTAAAGGGTTTAATATTAGTGTAAATCTTTATTGCCCATTATAAAGGAGTAAAATATTGAAAATAAGAAAAGCAGTATTTCCAGTAGCAGGTTGGGGTACTAGGTTTTTACCTGCAACTAAGTCGTGTCCTAAAGAAATGCTTACAGTAGTAGATAAGCCTCTTATTCAGTACGCAGTAGAAGAAGCTATTGAGGCAGGATGTAAAGAACTTATATTTGTAACAAGCTCAAATAAAAAGTCATTAGAAGATCATTTCGATAGAAACTTTGAGTTAGAATATTCATTAGAAAAAAAGCAAAAATATGAATTATTAGAGATGGTTAAAAATATTGTTCCTAAAGATATTAGCTTCTTTTTTGTTCGTCAACCTGAAGCCTTAGGTTTGGGGCATGCAGTGCTATGTGCAAAACCATTAGTAGGCATAGAAGATTTTGCAGTTATATTGCCTGATGATCTTATTTATAATCATAATTGTGGTACTGGTGCTTTAAAACAGATGGTAAAAACTGTTGAGGGTACAGATATAAGAGGTTGTATTGCGACTCAACAAGTAGCTAAAAATAAAACAGACTCATATGGTATAGTTGCTAAAAATGATGAAAATATAATTAAAGCAATAGTTGAAAAACCAGCTCCAGAAAAAGCCCCTTCAACTACAGCTGTAGTTGGACGTTATTTATTGCCAAATAAGATTTTTAAGTGTCTTGAATCTACATCAGAAGGTGCTGGTGGAGAGATACAATTAACGGATGCGATTGCTAAGCTTGTTGATCTTGAAGAAAAAATTATAGCACATGATTTTAAAGGCACTCGTTATGATTGTGGTGATAAGCTTGGTTTCTTAATTGCAAACTATGAAATTGCATTACAACATAAAGAATTAGGCGATAAATTTAAAGATTACCTCGAAAATAGGTAGCCTATATTTTAAGTAAATACATTTGCATCAAATCAATAGCCTTATTGCACTAATGCAAATAGGTTAAATCATCTATGAAATCTAAAGAAAAAAATATAAGTATCCTTAACATTACTAACTTCAGTTAGCAAAATAAATATGCTACTATGAAATCATGTGCAAATTATTTTGTAGTAATAAACATGTCATATTCAAAATTTCAGGTATCAAAAGAATTTATTGAAAAATCATATATAGATAATGATCTTTATGAGAAGCTTTATAAAGAATCTCTTGAAAATCCGGAGCATTTCTGGACAAAGCAAGCTAATCGTATGCATTGGGATAAGCCATTTACAAAAGCTTGCAATAGCAGTTTTGATAAGGTCGATATAAAATGGTTTGAAGATGGTGAGCTAAATGTTTGTTATAACTGTGTAGATAGACATTTACCTGAAAGAGCTAACCAAGTGGCTTTTATCTGGCAAGCAGATAACCCTAAAAAATCTCGTAAAATAACATATCGTGAGCTATATCATCGTGTTTGTGAAATGGCGAATATTCTTGAAGCAAATGGTGTTAAAAAGGGTGATGTTGTTACTATATATATGCCACTTGTGCCAGAGTCGATTTACGCTATGCTAGCTTGTGCAAGAATTGGTGCAATACATTCGGTAGTGTTTGGTGGTTTTTCAGCAGAATCATTAAAGCAAAGAGTTATTAATGCAAAAAGTGACTTTATTATAACAGTAGATGAAGCTGTAAGATCTGGTAAGAGAATTCCAATGAAAGCTGGTGTTGATAAAGTAGTATCGGAAGTTGATGGAATCAGAAAAGTACTAGTTGTACAAAATACTGAGACAGAGAATATTACATGGAATGCTGAAAAAGATATTTGCTATGCAGAAGAGCTTAAAAAGGTTTCTAATGAGCATGAGCCAAAGTCTTTTAAGGCTGAAACACCATTATTTATGCTTTATACATCGGGTTCAACAGGTGCACCTAAAGGGCTAGTTCATACTAGTGGTGGATATTTGGTATATGCGAGCATGACTCATAAGCTTGTATTTGACTATAAAGATCATGATGTGTATTGGTGTACAGCAGATATTGGTTGGATAACAGGACATACTTATGTGGTTTATGGCCCTTTAGCCAATGGTGCTACATCTGTTATATTTGAAGGTGTTCCAACTTATCCAGATGCTTCAAGACTATGGCAAGAAGTAGATCAGCATAATGTTAGCATACTTTATACTGCACCAACACTTGTTAGATCACTATTGAAGGTTGGTGATCAGTATCTTGAAAATACAACACGAAAATCACTTAGAGTATTAGGTTCTGTAGGTGAGCCAATAAATCCTGAGGCATGGAATTGGTTCGTCGAGAAAGGTGGTAATAATCAAGCACCATTAGTTGATACTTGGTGGCAAACAGAGACTGGTGGCCATATGATAGCTCCTTTACCTGGGGCTCATAAATTAAAAGCAGGGTCAGCATCAAAGCCATTTTTTGGTGTTGATGTAGCTTTACTTGATACTGATGGTAACGAAATAGAAGGTATTGGAAAGGGAGCTTTATGTATTAGGCGAGCTACTCCGGGAATGGCCAGAACTATTTATGGTGACCATGATAGGTATTTACAGACTTACTTTAGTAGCTTTAAGGGATTTTATTTTTCAGGAGATGCAGCTAGACGTGATGAAGATGGTTACATCTGGATAGAAGGTCGCATGGATGATGTAATTAATGTCTCTGGTCATAGAATGGCAACAGCTGAGATAGAATCTGCATTAAACACTCATCCGCAGGTAGCAGAAAGTGCTGTTGTAGGTATGCCTCACGAAATTAAAGGCGAAGCAATATATGTTTACTGTATACTAAAAGATAGTAGTAAGTGTTCAGAAGAGGATTTTGCTGAAATTAGAAAAAGTTTAACTAAATACATACGACAAGAAATAGGTCCAGTAGCATCACCTGAAGTTATACAGTTTACTCCAGAGCTGCCAAAAACTCGTTCAGGTAAAATTATGCGTAGAATTTTAAGAAAAATCGCTGCTTCTGATTATGATAATTTTGGTGATATTTCTACACTATTGAACCCAGATATAGTAGAGTATCTGATACAAAATAAATAACACGTATAATAACATGAATAAAAATCTAATTAAGGGCTATAGCAAAATAATGCTTGCTCTTACTTTTTGGGCTAGTCTATATCACATAGCTCCTATTCCATTAGGTTATGTGGATCTTTACTTAGTTGGCTTCTTCCGCTATCTTTTTGCATCCATTATATTTTTATTGGTGCATTATCACTATACTAAAACTTTTTTCCCTAAACTAAATATAAAGCAATGGTTATATGTTATAGCTGTAGGTTTCTTTGGTGTGTTTTTGTACAACCTTACATTTTTATGGGCTGAAAAACTTATTTCTGGGAATATCGTTGCAATTATATATGCTTTCTCACCTTGTCTGATTACAGTAGCATCTTGTATAGTGTTTAAACTATATATAAATAGTCAGGCTAAAGCAGGGATTTTAGTAGCATTGCTTGGGACTGTAGGTGTTGTGATGTTTTCAGCAGGTGGAGATGTTTCTCAATGTCTTAATGGTATTGAGATAAATTTTGGAGAAGTTCTTAGTATATTAGCCGTTTGTTGTTTTGCATCATATGCTATTCTTGGTAAGTGTTGTGTTCGAGAAGGTGTTCAGATGATCACTATAAATACTTATGGAGCTATAGTAGGAATGCTAATGTTTGGTGTGATATGTGGATTTAAATCTGATTTTTCGCAAATAGATCATACTGATTTTACATTTTGGGCTAGCATACTTTATATCTCAGTTTTCGCTACTGTTATCGCTTATGTATGGTATTTAGGTGCATTAGAAGAGATAGGTGTTTATAAGACTGCAGTTTTCCAAAATATGTTGCCATTTTTAGTCATTTTAATCGGTTTTATTTTCTGTGGGGAAACAATCTCGATGCTAGCCTTGCTTTTTGGTGGTGTAGTGTTTTTAGGTGTATATCTTACAAATGTAGCAGTTAATAAAAAAGATTAAGATTTTCTTTCAACTGTTTTTATTATTACAGTTAAGCCGATAGAGCCGATTATAAGTAGATATATTAAGCTCATTCCTAATATTGTCCATATAGTAGTAAAATGGTTTATATATATACTACCTTCAAGATTAGCACGAATATCTTTAGGTATCTGATGAGTGATAGTACCATCAGGAGCAATAATCGCTGTAATGCCGTTACTTGTTGTGGACAGTACAAATTTAGAGTTTTCTATCGCTCGTACCTCTGATATTTGTAACTGCTGATAACGAGCAATAGAGTCACCGAACCAAGAATCATCACTTATAATTGAGATATAGCCGGCACCTTGTAATTGGTCACGGATCTGCTCAGGGTAAGCTGTCTCATAGCACATGAAGTTTGCTAAAGGGGTACCAAAAGCATCCATTAATGGTTGTATGTATTTTCCTTGATTAAAATTACTAAGACCTGCACTGTCTACATAGCCAAAGAATTTGATTGGGAAATATTCACCAAATGGTACTAGGTGATGTTTGTTGTATACTCCGTGACCATTACCGACAATTATAGAGCTATTATAAATGTGTGAAGTACTATCACTAACCTTTTGAAGATTTAATGAACCAACTAGCATAGCATTATTGTTTTCGATATTTATATCTGTAAGCTCATTAAAGTACGGAACTTGATATTGGCGAAAAGAAGTTACAGCATTTTCAGAAAGAATAATCAGAGAGTTTTGATGTTGCTCAGCGATTTTCTTGTAGTATGCTTTCATTTTTATGAAATTATCTCGCTCCCATTTGAAACCTTGACCAAAATCTCCTTGCACAAGAGTTACCTTCTGCTCTTTATTTGTCTTGTAATCAGGTTGTACACTAGAAATTATAGTTCCTGATAAGTATAGTAACCCAATTATGAAAATTGCAATTAGAGGTTTCTTTAGTTTTTTGTCTTGTATGATTGGTAGCATATAAAATACTATCAAACATGAGATAAAAGCCACTACATAACTTACAAGGTAAACGCCACCAATATTTGCAAACCATATTAATGGAGATTCTGTTTGTGAATACCCAATAGAAACCCATGGAAAGCCACCCCAAAGCAGGTTTGCTTTTACAATTTCAAAAAGTGTCCAAAGAGCAGGGTATACAATAAGTTTGATATAGTTCTTTGAGCTTTTTGTTAGTAAGTAACTACAAACTGCAAAAGGAATAATATGTAAAAAACTTAGGAGTATGACTAATGCTATAGCTGCTGCTGTACCTGCGGCTATTGATTCTGTAAATAAGTGTATAGAAACATAAACCCAAGAAATACTAGTGCCAAAGAAGCCTATGCCAAAAAGCAACGAGTTGAAAAAAGCTTGCTTTAGGCTTGTAGTGTTATTAAGTAAATAAAAAAATATACATAGTCCAACTATAGCAAGTATATCAATACGAAATGGTGCAAAAGCGAGTGTTAAGACAGCACCACTTAAAATTATAAAGATTGATTTAAGTAGTTTGTTTTTCATTATTTTTTAAATTTCTCAACTAGTACATTTATGATTTTGCGATTATCTGCCTCGTGAACAGTAAATTTAAAGCCATCTACAACGATGCTATCTCCTTTTGCAGGGAGATACTCAAGTGTTTGAATAATCATTCCAGCAATAGTATCAAAATCATTCTCATCGTTTATGGATGTATTAAAATACTCATTAAAATCTTCAATAGCTGTTGTAGCATCAACTAAAAACTTATCATCTGCTATTTTAGAAATATTTTCATCAATAGTATCAAACTCATCTTCTATATCACCGACAATTTCTTCTAAAATATCTTCTATAGTTATTAAACCAGAAATTGCACCGTATTCATCGACTACCATTGCTAGGTGGTTTTGACTATTTTTAAAATCTTTAAGCATTGAGTTAAGTTTTTTAGTTTCAGGGATAAATATTGCAGGGCGAAGAATATTTTGAATATTTTTAGTTTGAAGTTGTTTCTCTACAGCGCCAAGTATTTCTATGTCAAAAATTAACTTTAACAGGTCTTTTGAGTGTAAAATCCCTAGAACTTCTGTTTTATTTTCACAATAAACAGGTATACGAGTATGAGTTGAACCAATAGTTTTCTCAAGCATTTCTCTGACTGACATCGACATGTTAATAGAAACCATTTTCGTATGAGTAATCATAATATCACCCACGTCAAGAGATGATATTTTCATAGCTCCAAGAATCATGCTTTGAGACGATTTATCTATGACCTCATTGTCAGTGGCTTTTTCGATTATATCAATAAGATCATTTTCATCTTTTATATTGAAAATACTTGATATAAATTTTTTCATAAATGAACTTTTTTCTTTTTTTATTAAGTCATTATCGCTCGACATTTTGTTCTCTTTATTATTTTTTAGTAGTTATAAGGGTTGGCTATATTTAATTTCGCTAAAAGCTTTATCTCTAAGCTTTCCATCTCTTCAGCTTGTTTATCTTCTATATGGTCAAAACCTAACAGATGTAGCAATCCATGTATAAATATATGGCACCAATGATTATCAAGGGATTTATTTTGCTCTAAAGCTTCTTTTTTTAAAACGTCTGGAGCGATAACTATATCACCTAAAAAATCATCAGCTATTTCATCAGGAAGCCCTTCAGGTTTCTCAAACTCAAAAGAGATAATATTTGTTGGTTTATCTTTATTACGAAAATCATTATTTATTTGTTGAATTTCATCATTTGAGACAATATTTACATTTACGCTAGCAACCTTTATATTGTTATGGTTTGTTACTAGCTCAAAACATTTTAGAAGTTTATTTGTAGAGGGTATAGAGTACTCATTATCATTGATGATGTTTAGGTCTAAATCAGCCATTACTTAGTATTCTCATGTTTATCATAAGCATTTACAATTTTTTGAACTATTTCATGACGGACAATATCTACTGATTTTAAGTAATTAATTCCAATTCCATCAACATTTGAAAGTATTTCTAGAGCATTTTTCATGCCAGATGTTACATTTTTGGGTAAATCAACTTGAGTTACATCACCTGTTATAACGGCGGTTGTATTGAAACCAATTCTTGTTAAAAACATTTTCATCTGTTCTTTAGTAGTGTTTTGGCTTTCATCAAGTACTATAAATGAGTCATTAATTGTTCGACCACGCATATAAGCTAGAGGTGCAATTTCTATAGCTTGTTTTTCTATAAGTTTTGTAACTTTTTCAACACCCATGAAGTCAAACAAAGCATCGTACATTGGGCGTAAATATGGATCAATCTTTTGTGTAAGATCTCCAGGTAAAAAGCCTAGTTTCTCACCAGCTTCTACAGCAGGACGGACAAGTACAATTCTACGCACTTCGCCACGCTCATAAGCAGCTACAGCACAAGCAATCGCAAGATATGTCTTACCAGTACCAGCAGGGCCGACACCAAAAGTTACAAAGTTGTTTTTGATGTTACTAAGATATTCTGCCTGATTTGGCGTACGAGCTCTAAGTTTTTTACTACGAAGTTGAACCTCACTTTCTGAAGATGTTTGAGGGCGAGGAGCTTCTTTTGTTTGTTCTTTTGCTGTTGCATTTAAAATGGTTGAGATCTCTTCTAAGTCAAGGTGAGAGCTCCCGCCGATAATCTCAGCATAACAAGATTTCACAAACCTGCGGGCTTGGGTGTTATTTGCACTAGAGTTACTCTCTATTTCAAATTCATCAGCACGGTGCTTAATCTCAACATTGAAGTAATTTTCTATTGCGCGGATATTTTCATCTAAATTACCACAAAGAATGCCAAGAGAGTCGTTGTCGTAAGGTTCTAATGTAAACTTGGTTCTATTCATATGGTTAGATCAGCTCTCCTTTTAGAGAATTAGGGTGTGCTTCTATTATCTTAATATCTATGAACTTGCCAATCAATGATTCATCACCGATAAAGTTTACAATTCTGTTGTTTTCTGTTCTACCAGCTAAGACGTTATCTGACTTTTTAGATTTACTTTCTACAAGTATATTTTGTACGCTACCAACCATTTGTCTTGAAATGATTTGAGCATTGCTTTTTAGTAGTGCTTGTAGTCTAGCTAGACGTTCTTTTTTAACTTCCATAGGAGTATCGTCTGGTAAATCTGCAGCTGGAGTACCTGGACGTTTACTGTAGATGAAGCTAAATGAGTTATCAAACTGTATATCTTTGACAAGATTCATAAGTTTTTGAAAGTCTTCTTCTGTCTCACCGGGGAAACCAACGATAAAATCAGATGATATCGTAATATTTGGACGAAGAGCTTTTAGCTTTCTAATTTTTTGCTTAAACTCAAGTATAGTATGGTTTCTTTTCATATTTGTAAGAATACGATCTGAACCATGCTGTACAGGTAGGTGTAAATGGTTTGCAAGCTCTGGTACGCTACCATAAGCATCTATTAGGTTTTGAGAAAACTCAACTGGATGTGAAGTTTGGAATCTGATTCTGTCAACACCATCAATTTCAGCTATAAAATGGATTAGTAAAGCTAGGTCAGCTATTTGACCGTTTTCCATTGGACCCATGTAGTGATTTACATTTTGCCCAAGTAGAGTGATCTCACGCACACCTTGTTCTGCTAATACTGCACATTCTGCTAATACATCTTCAAAAGGTCTATTTACTTCAGGACCACGGGTATAAGGTACTACACAATATGAGCAGTATTTATCGCAACCTTCCATAATTGATACAAATGCTTTAGCGCCTTCAGCTTTTGGCTCTGGTAGGTAATCAAATTTTTCTATCTCAGGAAAAGATATATCTACTTGAGATTTTTGAGTTTCAGCTTTTTGTTTGATAAGCTCGGGTAATCTATGGATAGTTTGCGGACCAAACACTAAGTCTACAAATGGAGCTCTGCGGATAATGTTTTTACCTTCTTGAGATGCTACACAACCACCAACACCGATAATTAAATCTTCATTTTTATCTTTAAGTTTTTTCCATCTACCTAACTGGTGAAATACTTTTTCTTGAGCTTTTTCACGGATAGAGCAAGTATTTACAATTATAATATCTGCTTCTTTATAATCATCTGTCTTTGATGTGTTGTAACTTTCGTTTAGAATTTCATACATTCTTGATGAATCATACTCATTCATCTGACAACCCATTGTTTTGATAAATACTTTCTTATCTTGCTTTATTTCTTTCATTAGAAACCTTTTTATTAAAATACATACAAAAAATCACCGAAATTCTATCATAAAAACAGTTTAAAATCACTTTCAATATCTTTCGCGCTAATGCAGAATATATATAGCTAATTTAATGATTTTTTAAAAAATGCAACAAAATCAATTTACAGATTCTAAAATATGGGACTATTGCCTGGAAACTACTAGTGATTTATCAGATACACTTTTAGAGCTTGCAAATAAAACGCGTGATAGCGTACATGGTTCGCAAATGCTTTCAGAAAAGATAGTTACAAAGCTTTTACAGATGTTAGTATTTACTAATCAGGCGAAGCTATGCGTAGATGTCGGTACATATACAGGTATGTCTGCTATAGCAATGGCTGAAGCTTCACCAAATGCAAAAGTGATAACTATAGATAGACCTAGTCAAGCAGGGCAAGAGCTAGCAGATTTTTATACGAAAAAATACGCTAATATAGAGTGTATAGTAGAAGATGCGATAACAGCTTTACCAAAACTGCCTGATAATATAGATGTAGTATTTATTGATGCAGATAAAAAACAAACACAAAGTTATTTTGATATATTATTACCGAAACTTAGTGATAGTGGCATTATAGTTGTCGATGATATCTTATGGCGTGGAGAGGTTGTAGACCCTCAAGATAAACGTGCAAAAGCTCTTGATGATTTTAATAAAAATATTAAGCTACGAGATGATGTTGAGAGTTTGGTTTTACCTATTCGCCATGGTGTGAATATCATTAGAAAAAAATTATAAAAGGAATATTATGAAATTCAAAAAAATTATTTTGGCATTAGTTATAGGACAACTTAGTATAGTAAGTTTAGGCTTTGCAACAGGTTGCGATTCACAGAATATTGATGGTGTGAAGTGGTACCATGATTCAGTTGAAAGAAAGGCTATAAGCTTAGAGGTTTATAATCTTGCTAAAATAAAAATTGCTAAGCAAATTAAGAAAGAAAAACTACAGTCTGGTACATGGGGTGTGATTCTAGATGTAGATGAAACTACATTAGATAACTCTTGGTTAGAATACGATAACTATAAGAATTATCAATATGACTCTGATAAGTTTGATAAAGCTTTAAAGGAGGAAAAGTCTATAGCAGTTCCAGGCGCTAAGATGCTTACCAACTTTGTTCATAAAAAAGGTGGTTTTGTAAGTTTAGTTACAAATAGAACAGGTAATGATGAAAAGCTGATTAAAGCTACAAAAGAGAATCTATCTGAGCAAGGCATTTACTATGATCAGATACTTTTTACAAATAAAATTCAAAAAGGCTATAACAATAAAAACCCACGCTTTAAAGCAGTAATTACAGGCAAGTATTCTGATGGGATGATTTATACCAATAAACTTCCAGCCCACGATATAATTGCTTATTTTGGTGATAATATTCAAGATTTTCCTGCGATGAGTCAAGAAAAAATGAAGACTGCAGATGATAGTCAATTTGATGTGTTTGGTAGTAAGTACTTTATATTGCCAAATCCAATGTATGGCAGTTGGCAGTAGGAAATAACTATTATGGCAAAATTATATTTTAGGTATTCATCAATGGATGCGGGTAAAACTCTGGACTTACTTAAAGTTGCTTACAATTACGAAGATAGAGGGCGTACACCACTTATACTTACTTCAGCTGTAGATAAGCGAGCAGGACCAAATAAGGTCAAGTCGCGTATTGGTATAGATCAAGATGCTTATTCTCTAACTGCAGAAGATGACATTTATAGTTATGTGAAAAGCCAGCTTAAGCAAGGTGCTATAGATTGCATACTGATAGATGAAATTCATTTTTTCACTTCTAAACAAATATGGCAATTATCAGATATAGTTGATGATCTAAATATCCCTGTTATTTGCTATGGGTTGCGTTCAAACTATCTTGGACAACCATTTGAAACTGCGGCGTTATTATTGGCTATAGCAGATACACTTGAAGAGGTAAAAACTATCTGCCATTGTGGTAAAAAAGCTAGTTTTAATATGATGGTACAAAATGGTGTAGCTGTCAAAGAAGGTAACCCTATAGTAGTTGATGATGACTCACTTAAAGAGATAGATACTAAGTATGTATCTGTTTGTAGAAAACACTGGAAAGAGGGTGTTTATTGTTGAAAATGGAAAATTTAAAAACCTTAAAGTTTTCTATAAAGAAACTATTTTTATCTATATTAGTAATATTTTTTGCTGGAAGTTGTAGCCTATCAGGAATGTATGGGTATAATGATGACGAGTATTACTACCCAAATAGTGCAGGTGGTTTGTCAGATAAATATTTTCATCAGACAACTGAGCAATTTATAACAAATCCAAACACTGCCCCAGGTGAGTACTATGAAGAAACAGGGCATGCTGTAGATAGTCCATTTATGCAGGGTGGTGATATGCTTATGTATGGCGGTGGCTATATGAATACCCCTGCTGAAGACGCTATATAGTTGAGTATAAATTAGGAAATAATAATGAATAATAACAAAAACATGAGCTTTGCTGCACGTATAGTTCATATGATTGGATTTGAAGTCTTTGGTGTGATAATTTTCACACCATTTGCGATGTTTGTTTTAAATGAAAGTATATTTCATATCGGGTTTTTGGCGGTAGTAGTCTCATTGATAGCTATGGTTTGGAATCTTGTATATAACTATGCGTTTGATGTTGTAGAAGATAAATTTGATGGGCATAGATCAACAAGGGGTGTCATACTTCGAATTCTTCATGCTTTGCTGTTTGAAGCTGGGTTGCTTATAATTACAATTCCACTTATAGCATATTGGCTTAGTATGGATTTTATAACAGCGCTACTTGTAGATATTGGTTTTGTGGTTTTCTATTTGGTGTATGCTTTTGTATATAATTATATATTTGATAAAATTTATTTTAGAAATAGTAAAACGATATCTGTTACAACTAACGATAAGTCAAGTTAGATTATATTTAATACTAATAGAGGTTAGATTCTTTTAAGGTATGAAGAATTATTTATTGCAAGTTGAGTATTTTGGTAAAGATTATTGTGGCTGGCAAAGACAAAGCCATTCTCCAAGTATTCAAGAAGAGCTAGAAAAAGCTTTATCAAAAGTAGCAAATCACCACGTTGAAGTTATATGTGCTGGCCGTACTGATACTGGCGTTCATGCAACCTCTCAAGTTATGAATTTCTCATCTGCTGCTAATAGGGATATAAAGGCTTGGCATAGGGGTGTAAATGCTTTACTACCACAAGATATAAAGGTGCATATTTTAAAAGAGGTAAGTCTAGATTTTCATGCAAGATTTTCAGCTCTTAATAGAACTTATAATTATGTTATATATAATGCTCCTACTAGTTCGCCAATATTTGCAAATCATAGCTTATGGGAACGAAATTCACTAGATATTGAAAAGATGAATCAAGCTTGCAAGCATCTGATCGGCGAGCAAGATTTTAGTTCGTTTAGGTCTTCACAGTGCCAAGCAAATACTCCATTTAGAAATATTCAAAAAGCTGAGTTTGTTCGTTATGGTAACTTTATAGTGTTTGAAGTTGTTGGGAATGCTTTTTTACATCACATGATTAGAAACTTAGTTGGGTCACTTTTAAAGGTTGGTTTAGGATTGAAAAACCCATCATGGATACAGCAATTATTAGAGTATAAAGATAGAACAAAAGCAGCTGAAACTGCTAAAGCTCATGGTTTATATTTTGTAGGAGTAAAGTATGAAGAAGAAAGTTTTTCTAAGTCTATAGTAGAGGTGTTAAGCTAACAATTAAGTTTTTGTAGTCTTATCAACAATCACAGCAGTAGTCATACTTCCATGTATATTTAGAGGAGTTCTAAAACTATCAATAAGAGCATCAACACCAAGTATTAGCCCAATGATTTCCCATGGTAAGTTAAAGTAAGTAAACACAACACCAGCAGCAACATAAGCCGTACCAGGTATGCCTGAAACTCCAAGTGAAGCAAACATACAGATTAAAGATATAGATATAACCGTAACAAATGTAATGTCCATACCTGTAGCAGCCATAGCCATTATAGCTAAGATTGATGGGAATACACCTGCACATGCATTCATACCCATAGTTGTACCCATAGTAGGAGCAAATGTAGATACAGTTTCAGATAAGCCGTATCTATTAAGACCATTTATAGATAACGGTAGAGTTCCCATACTGGATCTAGAAGTTGCTGCAACTAGCATAGCTCTCCATATACTTTTGTAGAATTTGATTAAATTTGTACCAAAAACTAGAAGTAATACTATATGCATAAGCAAAACTATAAACATAGCTATATAACAAGCTAAAATAAATGAAAAGACAGTCGAGATACTTCCCTTATCTAGCTCAATACTCATCTGGATCATCAAACCAAGTACGCCATAAGGAGTAGTAGCAATCACTAATCTAGCTAGTTTTTTAATCACAAAAAAAGCTGAATCAATGAAGTTTATAAATGGGCTAGCCAACTTACTATCTTCACGGTAAGCAATAAGCATAGAAAAACCAATCAATATTGCAAATACAACAATAGCAATGACATTATTCTTATCCATTTGGTGGACTATATTGTTAGGTAAAAAGCTAAGAATATTTTCAGAAATTGTTGCAGACTTCATCTCTTTAGTAACTTCGCCAATAGAGCTGATATCTATATTTTGACCAAGTTTCATGAAAATAGCTATAGATGATCCTATTGCAGCACTTATACCTGTTAGTACTAATAATATAACGATAGTCTTTACAGCTATTTTTATAATATATGAGCTGTTATGGTTTCTTAAACTAGTTATAGAATGAATTATGGATGTTAAAACTATTGGTATTATTAGCATCTGTAATAGAGAAATATATCCGTTAGCTAAGATATTGTTTGCTTGTATAAAAGCACCATCTTTAGAACCTGTATAGTTATAAAGTATTCCTATTGATATACCTATTATTAAAGCTAAAACAGTTCTAAGGTTAAAGCTATATTTTTTGATATGAAGAAATATTAACAGGGCTAATGCGATTAGTAGGGTTATTAACATGTACTCACCTTTTAAATGTTTTGAGTTTGTAAGTATGATAATTGATATCAAAAAGATCCGAGGATTATAGCATACTTTACTAATTTGGTATAGTATTAAACTAGCATTGAGAGAGCAGAGTTTTTGTGCCATACTAGATATAGAAAATCGTTTCTAACAAAAGGAGATTTGCAATGTTTAATATCACAGATGAAAGCGGATATACCAAAATTGAAGTTGAAGGTAAGCTTACTCACAAAGATTATGTCGAGACATTAATCCCTAAGTTTGAAGAGTTAGCAGGTAAAGGTAAATTAAAAGTACTAGTTATAATGTCTAACTTTGAAGGTATTGAAGTCAAAGCAATGCTTGATGATCTAAAAACAGCGGTTAAACATCGAAAAGATTTTGAAAAAGTTGCAGTTGTTACAGAAGCAGATTGGATGAAGGTAGGGCTTAATATTTTTAAAGGTATTGTATCTGCAGATGTTAAAACTTTTCATGATGAAAAAAGTGCATCTATTTGGATGAATATTTAGAAAACAATTTTTTTGTAAAAAAAAGTGTAAAAACTGATTTCAAATAATATAATCATCTTACATCCTGTAAATTTTAGTCAAAATCATGAAAAACACATTAATGTTTCAAGAGGCTAGTAGTAGCTTTGAAAAAGTTGCTAATCAGCTTAACCTCAATCAAGAGATAATCAAAAATATAATTTCTCAATTAAAACAGAGAAATATTAAGAGAGTTATTACTATAGCTAGAGGTAGTTCAGATTGTGTTGCAAACTTTGCGAAGTACTTGTTTGAAACGCAGTTAGGTTTTAGCGTATCTTCTTTACCACCATCAATCAGTACCATTTATGGTAAAAATATTGGTGATGAAAACACTCTTGCAATAGCAATTTCTCAATCTGGTGGATCTCCTGATTTGCGTTTAGCATTAGAGGGTTGTAAAAAAGCAGGATGTACAACATTAGCTATTGTTAATAAAGAAGCCTCTCCTTTGGCAGAAGTAGCCGATCTAGTATTACCTGTAAGAGCTGATGAAGAAAAAGCTGTTGCGGCAACTAAAAGTGTAATTACATCTTTAATAGCTTTAGTAAATATAATTGCAGAATATAAGCAAGATAAAGAACTCTTAAATAGTCTTCAATTATTACCAAATGTATTAGAAAAAGCTCTAGAGTCAAACTGGCAAACTGCAGTCGAAGTGCTTAAAAAAAGCAAAAGTATGTTTATAATTGGTCGAGGGTTTGGTTTCCCTGTCGTACAGGAAATGGCTCTTAAACTTAAAGAAACTTGTGGAATACATGCAGAGGCTTTCAGTGGAGCAGAAGTACTTCATGGTCCATTTGCTCTTATGAATAAAAATTTTACCACATTTACTATTATGCAAAATGATGTAAGTGCTAAAGGTACTTGTGAGATTGTCTCAAAAATGACTGGGCTAGGAGTAAATACCATATTCGCAAGTACAGAAAATTGTGCTGATGCTAAAGTTCACTTAGCAGTTGATGTAAGAACACACCCAATCTTAGAGCCTATCGTTTTACTTCAAGAGTTTTATTTAATGGTTAATAATTTAGCTGTTGAATTAGGGTTTGACCCAGATAGCCCCGTCAATCTTAAAAAAGTTACAGAAACGGTTTAGTTTGTAAAATATAGCCGGCTACATGTGAAAATGAAATACTGAATTTATTTTAGGTATTGATTTTGTGGAGATCCTGAAATAAGTTCAGGAATTAATTCATTATCGTTTTGTACCACTTTTAATAAATAATAGACTATAACTTGAATAATTAAAGTAAAGAGGATTAATAATGCAATATAATAAGACGCGAGTTTATTTGATTATATTTTTTGCAGCTATGGGCGGTATGCTCTATGGCTATGATATTGGGATAATAAACGGGGCATTTCTGTTTATAGAAAATGATATTCCTATGTCCGCATTTCAAACATCTTTACTAGGTGGCTCAGTCCTGTTTGGTGGAGCTTTTGCGATACTTGTAGCTGGTTTAATTGCAGATGCTATTGGTCGAAAAAAGACATTAATATTGGCGGGTTTAATATTTATAGTTTCTGTAGGGTTGATTTATATTTCAGATAATTATGAAATGTTGCTTTTTTCTAGGCTAGTTCAAGGTATTTCAGTAGGCTTTATTACGGTTACAGTACCTCTTTATTTAACAGAAACAGTTCCTGACAGTGTTAGAGGTGTTGCAGTAACTTGTTTTCAGCTTTTTTTAACCGCAGGGATTTTGATATCAAATTATATTGGTCTACTTTTTGAAAGTACCGGTGATTGGAGATCAATGTTCTTAACATCATTAATACCTGCGGTCATATTTTTTGCAGGAAGTTTCCTCTTATTAAAATCGCCTAGATGGTTAATAATGGTCGGCAAAGATAAAGAAGCAGAGCAGATGCTAGAGGTCACAGTAGGTAATGAAAATGCAAAATCTCAAGCTGATAAAATAAAGCAAGTAGTAAAGAGTTCTGATGATGAGGGTAGTCTTTTAGCTAGTTTAAAAAATAGGCATTATTTGATGCCAGTATTAATTGTATTTGCAATAGCAATACTAGCTCAAATGACAGGAATAAATAGTATCTTACAGTTTTCATCAACTTTGTTAAAAGAATCCGGTTTAGGATCTAATTATGTGGCGATATTAGGTGGGGTAACTATCACCGCAATAAACTTTATGGCAACTATACTTGCTGTATTTATTGCGGATAAAATTGAAAGAAAATTTACTGTAGTTTTTGGGACACTGATGGTTGCTTTGACTTTAATTATGACAGGTTTCATGGTTTTAGTTCTACCAGTGGGCATGCTTAAAGGATGTGTGTTATTAGCAGGCTTTATTAGTTTTATTTTCTTTTTTGCTATAGGTCCAGGTGCTTATGTTTGGGTTATTATGTCAGAGCTGTTACCTAACAATATTAGAAGTAAAGCTTTAGGCATAGCGTTATTTTTAAACAGTATGGCATCAGCAATTTTAGCATCGGTATTTTTACCAATTACTGTAGCGTTTGGAGATAGTAGTGTTTTCTTTATTTGTGGTGGTTGTACTTTACTATATTGCTTTATAGTATTTAAATTTGTACCAAAGACTTCTGGTAGATCACTAGAAGATATTGAAAAAGAGTTTATGAAATAATTTTTCATGCTAACTCTATAATTGTTGCTATATAAACATCTGATTTTTTTTCTAAAATATATTATACTCAGGCAAATTTTATAATTTAGAGAATAAGAATGTTTAAACTTATATCAGTGGTAGTTGTATCCGTTATATTAATCACAAATAGTTATGCAGAAAAAGTATTATCTGTAGAGGAAATAAAAATTCCTAATAGTCTAAAACTTTTACCTGAGCCTCCTACAGCTAATAGTATTGGTTTTTTAAATGATAAAGCTATTTCTGAGTCTGCTTTAAAAGGAAGAAAAGATAGTGAAAGATATGAACAAGCAATAATTGATACTGGTTATTCAGCAAATAGCTTAGCTAAAAACTTCTCTAAGAGTTTCGGGTATAATATATCAAAAGAAAATACTCCTATTATTTATAGCTTAATAGATTTAGCTACAAAAGTTTCATCAAAAGCTACGGCAGATGCAAAAAAAGAACATAAGCGTATAAGACCATTTGTTTATTATAACAAGCAAACTTGTAACCCTGCTGAAGAAAAACATTTAGGTAAGTTTGCATCATATCCCTCAGGGCATACTACAGAAGGGTGGGCAATAGCACTTATGCTTGCGGAAATAAACCCTAACCATCAAGAACAAATACTAAAGAAAGGTTATGAATTTGGTCAAAGTAGAGTAGTGTGTGGAGCACACTGGCCAAGTGATGTGCAAGCTGGATATATTGTTGGTAGTACTGTTTTTTCAGCATTAAATGCTAATGATCAATTTAGACAATTAATTATCCAAGCTAAAAAAGAAATTTCTAGTAAATGATTTTAAGCAGGATTATCTACATCTATAAACTTTGTATCTATCCCAAATTTTTCTCTAAGTAAATCAGCTATAGCCTTTACACCTTCTTTTTCTGTGGCGTGATGTCCGGCTGCGATGTAGTTTATACCTAATTCACGAGCAGTATGAGTTGTGCGTTCTGAGATTTCCCCAGATATAAAAGTATCAGCACCAGCTTCAAAAGCCATTTCAATATAGTCTTGAGCCCCACCTGTGCAGATTGCTACTTTTTGATTTTTATCGGTAGCTTTTATAATTATCGGTTTACGCTCTAGTTCTGTTTTAATCTTATCAGTGAATCCATCTAAATCAATGTTGCAATCTCCAATAATTGATATATCTGGTTTTGAGCCTGTATCAAAAAACTCTAAGTTTGTAAGACCTAATTTTTTCGCTAATAAAATGTTATTACCAATAACAGAATGGCCATCAAGCGGTAAGTGATAACCAAAAAGGTGAATCCCATTTTTGATAAGTTTTGCGATGCGGTTGTATTTCATGCCAACTATTGGATAACTTTCGCCTTTCCAAAAGTAGCCATGATGTACAATGATAGCATCAGCATTTTCTAAGATAGCTTTATCTATTAGCTCTTGGCAAGCTGTCACACCTGTAATTACTTTTTTAATATTACGATCACCTTGGATTTGTAAACCATTTGGTGCGTAATCTTTAAATAAGTCAACTTGAAAATATTCGTTTAGGTATTTTTCTAAATCTTTAAAGTGCATATGGAGTTTATCTATTTTATAACTAGCGATATAAAATAGTATATATTTGAAGTAGGCGTTTGAACATGGTTTATTCTTGTTATAAGAGTGATATAATCTCATTTAACTTTATTAAGAAAATTTATTACAATGTCTCAGAAGTGCTTCATAATCCCAACTAAGAACCCAACAAGTGAGTTCCCTAAATTAATAAGTAAGTTGAGAAAAAAGTCAGAATTTCCTATTTTTGTTGTAGATGATGGTAGCGATGTTGGAGTTGAATTTTTTTCTGAGATTGAAAAAGCATCAAATATAATAGTTTTAAGACATGCAATAAACCTTGGTAAAGGTGCAGCACTAAAAACAGCATTTAATGAGATTCTTACAAAATACCCTGAAATTGATGGTAGTGTTACGCTTGATAGTGATGGTCAACATAGTATAGATGATGCACTAAGAGTGTTAAAATGTTTATCTGATGGGGATGATTTTGTTTTAGGGTGTCGTAATTTTACAAAAGATATTCCCTTGAAATCTTATGTTGGTAATCAAATCTCAAAAAAAGTATATCAGTTCTTATTAGGTAGGAAGATTAAAGATACACAGACGGGTCTTAGAGGACTGAGTAAAAAATTTATGCTTGATTGTCTAAGTATTAAATCAAATAGATTTGAGTTTGAAACAGAGCAGTTTGTGGTTGCTATAAGAAATAATATAAATATTCATGAGATAGATATAGAAACTATCTATATAGAAAATAATTCAGGCAGTAATTTCAACCCATTGAAAGATTCTTTAAGAATATATTTTATACTTCTTCGTTATGTTTCTATTTCGATAATAACATTTCTAATAGATATAACCGTGTTTGTCTTTTCATTTAATCTTGGAGCAAATATTTTGTTAGCAAATTTTCTGGCAAGAACTGCTTCGATACTATTTCAATATAATGCTTCTAAAAAAATAGTTTTTAAAAGCTCAGGGAATAAATATAGTTTTTTACTATTTGTTTCGTATGTTTATTTTAGTGGGGCGATATCAGTAATTCTCCAGGAGTTATTGGTTAAAGATCTTGGAGCTAATTTCTTGTTTTCTAAGATATTTGTCGAAACAATATTATTTTTTATAGGTTTTAGTGTGGTAAGACTTTTATTTCGTAGAAAAGGGGAATACTAGTAACAATGCTTATCAGTAACATATTTTTTATATTAGCTATAGTTGTGCTGCCAGGATTATTGTCATCGAAGTTGTTTCAAAATAAACCACAAAGTTTATCTTTGGTTTATTCGTTTATAATCACTCTATCTTTTGCGTGGATTTTATTTGTAATTTTATTCTCTATAAACTTACAGTTTGGATCAGAGTTATTACACTTTTTAATATACTTACTTGGAGGTTTAGCTTTAATCATTAGTTTTAGGCTAAAGCCAACTATAGGTCAAGTATCAAAAACCTTATTGATTTTATTATTATTTTTTGTTGTATTTATATCTAACACTAAAGCTTTTGTAGACTGGGATGCTTTGGTTTCATGGAATAGATGGGCAATAGAGCTTTATTCTAATAAATATTATCCAATGAACACGGGGTATCCAATATTGTTTCCTGCAATATGGTCGTTGATATATAAGATGCAAGGGAATTTTGTCATAAATATATTTGCAAAAGCCTTTTTATTTTATCCTTCAATTATAATTTTATTATTTGCAATCAATATTTATAAAGAGATAAGTAAGTCGTTCTCAATAGTTTTTATTATTTTGATAATAAGCTATATGGTTTCTCCAAAATCATTTAGTGGCTATATGGATTATCCTGTTGCATACGTCGGGTTAGTATCCATTATGTGTATATATTGTGCAGAAAATTATAAGAAAATAAATAGCCAATATTTTTTTGCTTACCTTTATGCTGCGATAGTTATCTCTGGTATATCTATGATTGTCAAACAACCAGGCATATTCTTTTACCTATTTACTATAGGTTACACTATTTTTAATATTAAAAGATTTTCAAAGAAACAGCTTATTATAGCAATATTATTAACTCTAGTATCTTTACTCTATGAGTTATCATTTTTGGTTATTTTTTATAATCATGCGAATGATTTTACAGGGAATCTAGACTACCTGGTTGAGTTAACAAACATAAATTTAGAAAATATACCTCAAAGGCTATTGAAATTCGCTTCAGGAAATAGTGGGATAATTGCGATCACAAACACGATAGTTATAGTTTTATTGCCAATATCTTTTATTTTCTCAGTTAAAAAGTCATTTAAAAATGCATATAAATTAGAAGCAGTATTTCTGTACTGTTATATTTTAGGTTTAATAATTTGGTTATATGCTTTTTCATATGATATCCGCAATAGTATCTGGGTTCAGATGTTTGGAATATTATCATTGAGTATGTATGCGCAAAGCTTTAGATCTAATCAGAAAATATTGCTTTCTGATAGTAAGCTAAATATAAGCTCACTAAAAAATCGATATATTAAGGTCTTTATTGCTATAGTTTTATGTGGGGCAATTTACCCTTTAGTTAATTCAGATGATTTTATTTATTCACTCCAAGAAAAAAGTCAGTCAGTAGTTGGTGGAGGTGCAGTTACAGGTAAGCCATTAGCGAATATCTTATCAAAAAGTGATAGTTGTGTTGTTATTTATACAAATGATCAGCCAGTAAGGTATAATTTTTTTCTTGCAGACTATATGGATAGGATTAGTCAAGGTGGTTGGTTACAGGATCAAATACCACAAATAGTTGAAGGTGCTCGCAATAATGGTTGTAAATATGGAGCATATATTTTGTTGAATTTACCAATAATGTCTCAAGAAAAAACAGATGTTATTGTAAATAAACTTATAAAGAAACATGAGTTAGAGTCTAGAAATGATATATTGCAAGGGTTATATTATATACCCATAAAATAATTACTCTTCTCCAGCAGCTACTTTAGCCTTATCAATTTCAGAATTTAAGCTTGCTGCTTTAGATAAATTTTGAGTTGCTTTCGCTTCAAGAACATCAGCTTTATCTTCATCGTATTTGGCTTCTGAACTACTTTCTTTAGACTCTTTATCTAAGTTGCTAGCGTTAGTCTTTGCAGTCTCAGACTCCAGTTGCTCAGACTTGGCATCTTGTGAATAGTTGGTTTGCTCTTGTTCTAGGTTTTGTAACGCAATTTCCTGTTTACTTTTACCACATGATGCTAACAAAATCATACAAGTCGCTGCTAATAATATAAGTTGGTAAGTTTTTTTCATGGTTATATATCCTTTTTAAATTATACAAGTTGACCTATCGTCATTATTGAGTCTATAAAGTTTTGGCAGGTTGTTCAATAGGTTTTTAAGCTTTTTAATCTAATTATAAATGTATGAGCATCTCATAATTTGTTTTAAAAATGATATAATTACGCTATATAATTTATGTCAAAATTTTGAATAAGAACAATTGGTTAGGTTTTAATATGTACAAAACAAATACTGTAAAAGTTGGTAATGTCTTAATTGGTGGTGAAAATCCTGTTGTAGTTCAGTCAATGACTGATACATATACGGCCGATATTGAAAAGACTGTAAAGCAAATCTTAGCGCTACATAAATCAGGTAGTGAAATAGTAAGATTAACTGTAAATGATGAAGCCGCAGCTGCAGCAGTACCAACTATAGTTACAGAACTTGCTAAACATGATTGTCATGTGCCATTAGTAGGAGATTTCCACTACAATGGTCATACGCTTTTGACTAAATATCCAGAGTGTGCAAAAGCTCTTGCTAAGTATCGTATAAATCCAGGTAATGTTGGTTTTGGTAAGAAGAAAGATACTCAATTTGCAGAGATAATTAATATAGCTATAGCTAATGATAAACCTGTAAGAATAGGCGTAAATTGGGGAAGTTTAGATCAAGGATTATTAGCTAAATTGATTGATGAAAATCAGGCTTTAGAAAATCCACTACCATTACAACAAATTATGCACAAAGCTTTGATAACATCAGCGATAGAAAGTGCCAAATATGCAGAAGAACTTGGATTAGCAAAAAATAAAATCATAATCTCATGTAAGGTCAGTGAAGTTCAGGATTTAGTTACGGTATATCAAAAGCTTGCGAAAGAATGTGATTATGCTCTACATCTTGGGCTTACAGAAGCAGGTATGGGTACTAAGGGTATAGTTGCTAGTGCGGTAAGTCTTGGCATACTTTTACAACAAGGTATTGGTAATACCATACGAGTATCTCTAACACCTGCTCCAAATGCACCGCGTACGGAAGAGGTGCGAGTTTGCCGTGAGATACTACAAGGTTTAGGGCTTAGAGCATTTACTCCTAGTGTGACATCTTGTCCAGGTTGTGGTCGTACTACAAGCTCATACTTTAGAGAGCTTACACAACAAGTTAAAGAACATCTTGATGAAAAAATGCACTCTTGGAAAAAAGAGTACAAAGGTGTAGAAAAGATGAAGGTTGCAGTGATGGGCTGTATTGTAAATGGTCCTGGAGAATCAAAAAATGCGGATATAGGTATTAGTTTGCCTGGTAGTGGAGAGTCTCCTGTAGCTCCTGTATTTATTGATGGTAAAAAGGCTCATACCCTGAGGGGTGAAAATATCTCAGGTGAGTTCATCGAAATAGTTGAGAGTTATGTCAAAAACAAATATACACAATAGATAGCAGTTTAAGATAAGATGTCAGTAGTTTTTATAAATACACCGTTTAAAGGCTTGAAACTAGGGTATACCAATATTGCTCAGGGGTTTAGTAATGGTGAATTTGCGAAGCTAAATCTTTCTGATAAGGCTGGAGATAATCCTTTAGCTGTTGAAAAAAACCGTAACCTTTTTAGTTCTTATGTAGGTAATGAAGTAAAGTGGTTGAATCAAAATCACACAAATATAGCTAGAGCTTTTGATGAATACGATGGTAGTTTTTGTGATGCTATAATGACAGACAAGCCTAACCAAGTTTGTGCAGTGCTTACAGCAGACTGTTTGCCAATATTAATATTTGATAAAAAATTAACAAAAGTTGCTGCAGTACATGCTGGTTGGAAAGGACTAGCTCAAGGTATAGTTGAAGCGACTCTTAAAGATTTTATTGGTTTAGATATGGTCGCTTGGTTTGGTCCTTGTATAAGCCAAACCTACTATGAAGTTGGTGAAGATGTATTTGAGCAATTCACAGCTCAAAATGGATCATTTGCCCAGGCATTTATACCTAAAGGTAATAATAAATATTTATTTGATATGAAGTTTATTGCGAAACATATTTTAAATGATAACCACTGTGTTGATATTGTAGATTCAAAACTATGTACATATTCTAATAAAAAATTTTACTCGTATCGTAAAGATGGTAAAACAGGCAGACAAGCTAGCTTTATTTGGTTTGAATAGAATGAAAGGTTATATAACTGAGGTTATGTAAAAAGGGCAGTCAATATGCTCAAAGAATTGACAGTTAAGATTCTTGATGAAAATGTTGGGTTGTTCATATATCTGAATTAGTTTATTTGAGTTTATATCTGCCGTTATAAGGTGGTTTTCTATATTTGAGTAGTAATAGCATTTCACATCACAAATATTATTTTTACAGTTAGTCAGATTTGCTCCAGCAAATGTGATTGGAAACTCCGGATATTGTGATGGTGATTTGACTTTACCATTCCAATCATGTTTGAAGCCATTATAGTTTGTTGTTGCTTTTAGAGAACCATTGATTTGCTTGAAATCATGGGGTGATGGGCAAAAATATCTTATGCTCTCAGCATATATGTTTGATGAAAATACTAGCAGCAAACAACAGGCTATTAATTGATTATACATTTAACAACGACATCTATTTTAATTTCTATGTTTAAAAATAGCTTATTTGACAGTATTATTAAAGGATAATATTAGAGTTGTTATTAAGTTGGGCTTACAAATGCCTGTTCTAACTAATTTTATGTCTAAAAAATTTTGGAGAAAATATGTCTATTAAATTAAATACTTTAAGAAAGCTAATGACTGATAAAGCTTATGATTTCTATCTAGTGCCATCAATTGATGATCATAATAACGAATATGTACCAAAATGTTGGGCATATAGAGAGTGGGTAAGCGAATTTGATGGATCTGCTGGTGATGTGCTAGTAACTTTAGATCATGCGTATTTATCCACAGATGGTAGATATTTTACTCAAGCATTAGATCAGCTGGATAATAAAGAGTTTAGCTTACTAAAGCAAAAGGCATATGCTTCGGAAATAGAAGCCTGGTTAGGTGAAAACTTTACAGGTAAAACTTTGGCGGTTGATCCTAAGAAAATAAATATTACTAGAGCTGAGAATCTTTTAAAGTTAGCTGAAAAGCATAATGCTAAAGTTGTGTTTGATAATGAAAACTTAGTTGTTTTAGCGCAACAAGAGCTCAAAGACACTAAAGATATTCCAGCATCAGAAGTTTTCCTACATGAAATACAATATACAGGACAGTCTACAAAATCAAAACTAAGCAACATTCGTAAGGAATTAAAAGAAAACAATCAAACGGCATTAGTAGTTTCAAGCTTAGATGATATTGCATGGAGTTTAAATATTCGTGGTAGAGATACTCAAAACACTCCAGTAAGTATTAGTTATTTAGTCGTAACATTAGATCAGACTTACTTTTATGTGGATGAGCAAAAGCTTACCAGTGAAGTTAAAGATTATCTAAGTGAAAATGCTATAACAGTAAAGGATTATAGTCAGTTTTTTATCGATTTGGCAGAGTATGAAGCTAAATATTTGTTGGATAATCGGAGTGCTAATTTTGCGATGAAGCAAGCTATTTCACAAAATAATAATAGCACTATAACAGTAGATAAATCGCCGATTACACTAAGTAAAGCACTTAAAAACTCTATGGAACTAAATGGTTCTCAAGAAGCTCATAGAAAAGATGCTGCTGCATTTATCAAATGGTGGTGGTGGATGGAAAATAATTTTGAAGGCAAAACTGAGCTTGATGCAATGGCAAAACTTAGAGAATGTCGAGCTGAGCAGAAAGGTTATGTTGAAGACAGTTTTTCATATATTGTAGGTCACGGTGCAAATGGGGCTGTGATTCACTATAATGCTAAAGATGATGAAAATCTAAAAACTATTGACGATAAAGCGCCTTTGCTATGTGATTCAGGAGGTCAGTATAATGAAGGTACTACAGATATTACTCGAGTTTTACATTTTGGTCGTCCAGAGTCGGAGCACCGTAGGTATTATACTTTAGTTTTAAAAGGACACTTAGGGTTAGGTAGAGCTGTTTTTCCACAAGGAACAGTTGGTTCGCAATTAGATATATTGGCACGTGAACACCTATGGCATTTCTGTAGTGACTATGGTCATGGCACAGGTCATGGAGTGGGTAGTTTCTTGGGAGTGCATGAGGGACCACAATCAATTGGGCCAAAAGCTCAGGTACCATTGATGCCAGGAATGATTTTAAGTAATGAGCCTGGAGCATATTTTCCTGGTGAATTTGGTATTAGAATAGAAAACCTATGTTATGTGAAAGAACGCAAACAAGACTCACCAACAGGACATGGACCTTTCTACTGTTTTGAGGACTTAACTCTTATTCCTTATGAGTTTAAACTTATAGAAACTTGGATGCTCACTTATACAGAAAAGAAAACTATAAATAATTATTATAGTCGTATTCGTAAAGAAGTACTGCCATTAGTACAAGAACAAGAAGTAAAAGATTTCTTGTTGTTTAAAACTAGACATATTAAATAAATATTATGAAATTTAAAATGAGGCTTTTACTAGGTCATTTCTTCAACTTTTAAAAATATAAAATTACTTTATAAGTCTGTATTATTAAAACAGCTCTAGATGCTATATACTTATACAATAGTCTTTAGTTATATTTTGAATTATGAAGTCAACAAAACATACTCTCTTAATTGGTTGGGCAATATGGATTATTGCTGCTGTATTCTATGGTTTGGATTATTTTCAGCATACAGCACCAAGTGTTTTAATAAAACCTATATCTGATGGAATGGGAGTCGGTGTTGAAGATATTGCTTATATCATGAGTATTTATTTTCCCATTTATGCTATATCTCAAGTTCCAGCAGGTATTTTATTAGATAAGTTTGGCTCAAAAGTCATGCTGAGCTTTTCGTGTCTTGTAATGAGTTTAGGGATATTGTTTTTTGTATATGATCCATCATTAAATACAATGCTTATTGGTAGGGTGTTAATAGCTATTGGTTCCGCTGTAGCCTTTATTGGTACGCTTAAAGTCGCTGCGGATGTCTTGCCCGAAAAAGTATTTCCAATAGCTGTGGGACTTACAAATACCATAGGTGTTCTTGGTGGTATATTTGGACAAGTTTATCTTCATCAGCTTGTTAATATATATGGTTGGCAGTCAGCATTAGCAGTTATTGGATACTTTGGAGTGTTTTGGAGTATTATCATTCTTGCATTTCTTAAGTACTCAGTTCCACAAGACTCTAAACTTTCAAAAACATATTTGAGTTTTGGAGAAAGCTTGAAATTGTTATTAAACAAGAGATTATGGCTTTTGGCTATTTATGCAGGCTTAATGGTTGGGATTGTTGTTAATGCTTTTTCTGAACTTTACGATGTATTATTTCTTGAGCAAGTTTATGGTATTAGTGCTCATATTGCTGCAAAAATAAGTGTAATGATGTTTGTGGGAATAGCAGTCGGTGGACCTAGTCATGGATTTATAGCAAGCTTATTTGGAGAAAAAAGAGTTTGGATGCTTATATGTAATATAATAACGCTTGGTTTATTTTCAGCTGTGATTTTAGCAAATAACTTCATCTCTCAAGATTTTCTGTATGTGATATTCTTTTTAATAGGTTTTAGTGTTTCTAGTATGCTCTTAGCTTTTTCAGTAGTTGAAGAAATCTTCCCAACCCAAGTCAAAGCTACAGCATTGGCAATTGTAAATATGGTTATTGGTTTATGTGGAGCTATTTTCCAGTACTTTATAAGTTATATAAGTGTCTATATTAATGGAGGACCATTAACAGGAGAAATAAGTGAGAAAGTGTTTGATAAAGCATTTATATTTTTATTACTTCCTCTTCTAGTTAGTACTATAATTATGAGTAAGCTGATTCTAGATAAATATAAAAAAGGTGTATAAAAGGTTTATAACTACTCTACTATTATAACTTCTTTAGTTGATCTGCAAAAAGTTTCTTTAACTAAGAAAGTACTTATGATTATCCCAAGAGCTGTAAATCCAAGTAAAATGCTTAGACTTATTTCATAATCATGGATACAAGCCTTTTTACCACCAGCCAATGTATCTAAAACACTACTAACCAATGGGGCTCCTATCGCTACTGAGAACATAATTAAGAAGTTATTCACACCAAGGCCGGCTGCTCTATAATTAGGCTTACATTGTTCTGCAATAATCGCAAAACCGATGCTTTGTCCACTAGCTCCTAAGCCTAAGCATATAAATGCTGTATAAAGTATAAATTCATTAATAGGTAAATAAATAATAGTAGCTAATGAAACAAATGCTAATGATACAGCTCCAATCATTACAGGCTTTCTTCTTTTTAAGCTGTCTGAAATGAATCCTAAAGTAGGACAACCTATACCGTAACCTAACCAAGCTAGAGTTATAAGATAAGAGCCTAATTTAGCATCATAGCCGTTAAGCTGTAAAAATGATTTAGTGGCATTTTCAGAAAGGTATTCTATAGCAAGATATGTTGTTGCAGAAAATATTGCTATTAACCATACTTGCTTATCTTTAATTAAAGTTTTAATGCCATCTATAAGCCCTGATGAGCTTTCAACGATGACAAATTTATCGGTAGATTCATCATTGTTCTTAACTATGAAAATAGTGATAGCTGCTAAAATAACACCAACAATAGCAAGTATAATAAAGACATAACGCCAGTCAATACCGCCAGATTGAGATAACGAATCTAAAGGCCCAGCCGCCATCATAGGACCTAATACTCCAATAAACTGAGATAATCCTATGAATAGGCCTATGTGCCTATGAGGCAACCAATCATATACAGCGATTAAAAGGCATAAGAAACCAAAAGATGCACCAAAACCAATCATCACTCTATAAACAAGAGCTGCTGTAAAACTACTTGATAAACCAAATAAACCAACACCTAAGGCGCACACTAAAATTGCTAGAGTAAGAGCTTTCTTTAAGCCTAACTTATCCGTGATAATTCCTACTGGTATTTGCATTATACCGTAAGTAAGCTGATACGCAGTTGAACTAAGTATACTGAATGTAAGAATACTTAAATCAAGGTCAGAAATAATTTGGTGTTCAAATGTACCAAGAATAGTCCTTAGTAAAAACTCGTACATAAAGAATATGGCACAAGTTAACCATATTGATATACTTAGTATTGATAATTTATTATTCATCGTTGAAGTTTTCTTCTGCTATTTTTTCCCAGTCTTCTAGTTTAGCTTCAGCTTTTTCATCATCATGAAATGATGAAACTTTAAAAACTAGATCACCTTCTTTGATAAGAGGATAGTTATTTATACCAACAATTATCCCGTCGATTGGAGATTTTAATGCTACAGGTTCATTATTACCAAAAGGGTCTATTAATTTACCAATTTTTTGATTTTCTTTGACTCTAGTTCCTAGTTCTATTTCGGTACGCAAAATGCCTGATTGATCAGAAATAGTCCACTCTGTATCTTCAGATACGACTGGTTTGACTAGCTGTTTATACTCTTCATCATCAAGTACTTCAAGTTTTCTAAATACATTTTTAACACCAGAAACACCAATGTTTATAGCTTCTTCATTAAACTTATTTGCCTCACCAGCTTCATAACAGATGAATGGAATATCTAAATCTTGGTGAATCTTGCGAACACTGGTTCTTGACATGTTTACACTTGTAATTACGGGTGTTTGAAATGCTCGAGCCATCTTCAAAGAAACATCGTCATCGTCATTATAGTAAACTTGAGGAAGAATTTCAGAATCTAAGTTACCAGTTTTTAGTTGGATAGAATAGTCAGCCTTTTTAATAATTTCTTGAGTGATTCTGTTGGCATATCTATGCATATATGAGCCGTTTTCATCACCAGGAAAGGCATGTTCTAATGGAGTATTATGCTTTACTGTTTGAACAAGGCTAAATATGTTTAAAACAGGAATAGCAATAATTGTACCGCTTAAGTTTTTAGGATTAACCTCATCAAGTAGATTATTTATGATTTCAATGCTGTTAAATTCATTGCCATTAAGCATACCAAAGACTAATATACATGGACCTTCTTTTGTCCCATTTAGTATTTTTATTGGTAAATACATAGGTGCACATGAATACATACTAGGTAAAGGCATCGCAAGAGTAGCAGACTCACCAGCTTGAAAGGTCTTGTCAAAGAGTTTAAATTTCATAAATATTTTATTGGCTTAGAAATGTTTTAATGAAGTCATCATTATAGCAAACCTATGGGTTTTAATCAAAATTGCTGTATCTGAATTAGAAATTGCTTTTTTAATGCTATATGGTAGAATCATGAGTTATGATTTTTAGGCTAGATATGGTCTAAAATTTGATTAACTTAGATATAGGCATTTTTAAGTGAGGTGATAAGATATGCCGAGCATTAGAGTTAAAGAACGAGAGCCTTTTGATATAGCGCTTAGAAGATTTAAAAGATCTTGCGAAAGTGCTGGAGTGGTTACAGAAGTACGCAAAAGAGAGTACTATGAAAAGCCAACTAGTGAGCGTAAAAGGAAAAAACAAGCTGCTGTTAAAAGAGCCTATAAAAGCAATATAATAGCAAGAATATAATAATTTAATCGACCTTAAGGGTTTACTTATGGTAAGCTCTTTCTACTACTTTTAGGAATCAATTTTAATAAATGTCACAAATATATCAGCAATTGACTCAAGATATGAAAGAGTCAATGAAAAATAAAGATAAAAATAGACTTACAACTATTCGAATGGCAATGTCTGCAATCAAGCAAAAGCAGATTGATGAAAAAGTTGAGATTACAGATGATATTACTATTGCAATAATCACAAAAATGATCAAGCAACGTCAAGATTCATATAAACAGTTTATTGAAGCGGATAGGTCTGAGTTAGCTGAAGGTGAAAAAAGTGAGATAGAAATACTTACAAAATATATGCCTAAACAGTTAAGTGACGATGAGGTTATCGAGATAGTTCAAAAAGCTATAGAGTCAGCAGGAGCTACATCTATGAAAGAGATGGGTAAAGTTATGGCAGCAGTAAAAAATGAGCTAGCTGGCAGAACAGATATGAGCAAAGTAAGCGCTATAGTTAAATCAAATTTAGTTTAACCGATAATTCTAATATATGGCAAAGCGGATTCAAAACAACTTCATTAAAGAGCTAGTTTCAAGTGCTGACATTGTTGAAGTTGTTTCTCGTTTTGTGAATTTAAAAAAAGCAGGTAAAAATTATAAAGCTTGTTGTCCTTTTCATAATGAAAAAACACCATCATTCACTGTAAATGCCTCTAAAAACTTCTTTCATTGTTTTGGTTGTCAAGAATCTGGTGATGCACTTACGTTTGTTAAGAAGATAAATAATCTTGAGTTTATAGATGCTGTAAAGACTCTTGCTGAAATAGTTGGAAAACCTATAGAGTATGAAAACTACTCAAAAGAAGACATTCAAAAAGACGAGCTTTATAAAAAATGTATAAGCTTCTTAGAAACAGCACAGAAATGTTATCGTTGGAATTTAGGTAATGCACCTACAAAAGATAAAGCAATTGGATATCTTAAAGAACGAGAAGTGGATGGAGCTTTAGCTAAGACTTTTGGTATTGGATATGCACCAGAAGGATGGACATATATTACGGATTTTGCAAATAGTATTAAAATATCTCAAGAGATATTACTTGAAAGTGGTCTAGCTATCAAAAATGATAGCGGTAGGGTTTATGATCGTTTTCGCGGCAGGATTATGTTTCCAATTCGTAATATTCAGGGTAGTGTGATTGCTTATGGTGGCAGAGTTATTGAAGATGTTGAAGGAGTTAAATACATCAATTCACCTGAGACACTAGTTTTTCAAAAAAACAACGTGCTGTACGGGCTTTATGAGTATCGCCAATTAAAAAAACAACACCAAGTTAGTGAAAGCCTTGTAGTTGTTGAGGGCTATATGGATGTAGTTGGTTTGGCCGGCTTTGGTTTTTATGGGGCTGTTGCAACGCTAGGAACAGCTTTTTCACAGAATCATGCAAAAATATTGTTTAGAGAAACAAACTCAGTTGTATTGTGTTTTGATGGTGATTCAGCTGGACAAAAGGCTGCGACTAGAACTATCAAAATTGTATTACCAATTTTAGATGCAAATAAAAAGCTTAAAATACTTAGTTTAGCAGATGGTAAAGATCCTGATGATTTTATCAAAAGTCATGGTTTAAGTATGTTTCAAGAGAAAATTGAGGATGCTGAACCAGTAGCAGAGTTTTTGGTTAATAGTTTTATTGCTGACAAAGATTTATCAAAAGCTGAATCAAAGGCTGAAGTTGTTGAGAGCCTTAAAGATTTTGTTTCTGAGGTTGAAGCAAACATATATTCTGAAAGCATTATAGCTACTATTTCAGAGAGGATCGGTTTAAAGGTGGAGCAAGTACAGAAGCTTTTAAAATCGCGTAAAAAATTCGTAGATGTGAACGATGAAAATCATCCAAATCATCCAAAAATAGTACAGAAAAAAATAGCTCAAAATCTTTTGTTAGAGGAGAAGTTACTTGCTGAGATTTTTGTAAATACACAGGATGTGATTGAAACTATAAAAAGCAAAGATGTTGAGGTTTTTGAAGGCTCAAAAAGATTAGCAATATTATCAAAGGCCTTGAAAATATTAAAAGAAGACTCATCTATAGATATGCAACCAGTAATATTGATTCAACTTTTGTGTGAAGAGTATCCAGATTTTAGAGATTATTTTTTTGAATTGATGAGTTATGGGTTAGAGCATAGTTTTAAGAAAAACTGTGAAAGCTCTTATAATCATCAGCTTTTAAGTAATTTAAAAGTTGCTGAAAGCCGTAGTATTAGACAAAGACTTAAATATCTAGGGACATTGCCTTTTAGAACAGAAGTTCAGGAGATGGAGAGGAAATATTTGGTAGCAAAAATGAGTAATTAGTTTAAAATATAAAAGATAAAAACCTATTATATAAAATATAGAAAATCCTATTGGAGTATTATAATGACAAAAGAAGACTTACTCTCGGACTTAAAAGATCTGATAGTTGATGGTAAAGAAAGAGGTTATTTGACTAGAACCGATATCCTTGATGCTCTACCAGGCGATGTCTCAGACGACCCTAAAAAATATGAAGAAATTGAAGCAATATTAGTAGATGCTGGTATCGAAGTATATGATAGAACTCCACAATTAGAAGAAGAAGATGAAAGAAAGGTTAGTGAGGCTAATCTTGATGACCTTAAAGGAAAAACTTCTGACCCTATCCGTATGTATATGCGTGAAATGGGGATTGTTGACCTTTTAGATAAAAAAGGTGAAACAGAGATTGCTATTAGAATTGAAGAGGGTACGACAGAGGTTTTTAGTACAATTTTAGAATACCCTATAGTTATCAAAACATATATTGAAAGATTTCGTGAGATAGAAGAAAAAGCTAAAGACTATATGAGTTCTCAAGATATAGAGGATGAACCAGTAGCTAAATATCTTCGTTTTAATGAAATTATGGCAGGCTTTAGTGATGAACAAGTTTCTGAGGAAAAAGTTGCTGAAGATGATCATGATGAGAAGATTGATACACAAAGGGCTTATAATTTCTTTATTGATCTTGAAACTCAATTTGATAAGTACCGTAAAAAACCTACTAAAAAATTATATACTCAAATAGTTAAAGAGTTTGATTGTCTAAGACTTTCAACAACTCATTTGCAAAAACTCGTTGACTATATCAAGCAACCTTTTGTGCGAGTAAAAGAGTTTGAAAGAAAGATTATGCGACTAAGTGTTGAACGAGCAAAAACTCCTAGAGCGGAGTTTATAAAAGTTTATACTATTGGTAAGACTGATTGGCTTGCTCCGTTGACTAAAAAATATAAGTTTACTGATAATATAGTTCGAGAAATTGAACTTTTAACTAAGCAAGTTATCCAGTTTCAAGATTTAATGATGATGGATATTGCAGAGCTTAAAAAAGTAAATATAGAAATATCTAAGAGTGAAGCAAAAATTACTCAAGCTAAAAAAGAGATGATTGAAGCAAACTTAAGATTAGTTGTTTCTGAAGCTAAAAAATACACAAACCGAGGTTTACACTTCTTAGATATTATCCAAGAGGGTAATATTGGTCTAATGAAGGCCGTTGATAAATTTGATTATCGTAAAGGTTTTAAGTTTTCAACTTATGCTACTTGGTGGATTCGTCAAGCAATCACAAGATCTATTGCTGACCAAGCTAGAACTATTCGTGTGCCAGTACATATGATAGAGACTATCAATAAAGTTAATCGTATTAAACGCCAAGTTTTACAAGAAAAAGGACGTGAAGCAACGGAAGAAGAGATTATTGAGTTTACTCCAAATATGACTAAAGAGAAGCTTAAAAAAATTCTTAACATCTCACATACTCCTATTTCTATGGAAAGTCCTATTGGCGATGATGAAGATTCTACTGTTGGTGATTTTATTGAAGATAAAAACAACTATTCTCCAATAGAAGCAGCAAACCTAGAAAATCTTCGTGAAGCTATAAAAGAGCTTATTGAAACTGGGCTTACAGAAAGAGAAGCAAAAGTTTTAATGATGCGTTTTGGTATAGGTATGAACACAGACCATACTTTAGAAGAGGTTGGTAAGCAGTTTAATGTAACTCGTGAGAGAATTCGTCAAATTGAAGCAAAAGCTCTTAGAAAACTTAAGCATCCATCAAGATCATCATTCTTGAAAACATTTTTATAATTTAAGATAAGGGTTTTTAGTATGAAAAAAATACTTTCAGCAATTATTGGGGTTTCTGCATTAGCATTAGTGAGCTGCTCAAATAAATCAGAGCCACCAGTAGCACCAGAAGCATATACACAAACTCAAGCAAATGGATTTGTAGAGACAATTGCAACACCAGTAGTTATTAATGAAATCCTAAATGATCCAAAAACTCCAACATTTGGACCTAAAGATGCAAAACAAGCAGTTGTTGTCTTTTTTGATTTTGGCTGTGGAACATGTGCTCAAATCTCTAAGCAGGTTGCAAAGCTTACGAAAGAGCATCCTAATACTAAATTTATCTTTAAAGCATATCCGTCACCAAAAAGAGATGCAAAAGTTCCTAACTATGCATCACTAATTGCAAGTGAAGCATATCTTCAAGGTGGATCAGAGTTGTTTATGGCATATGATAAGGCTATCTTCGATCAGCGCATTGCTAATGGTAAGCTTACAGAGTCTGATGTTGATGGAGTAGCTGGACATCTGGGTATAGATTTTGATAAAAAAGAACTATTAGAAAAAGCCAAAACAGAAGAGTTACAAACAAGAAAACTTGGCAAAACAATTGGTTTTAAAGGTCCTCATGATATTATTATTATGCCTACTAAGCTTGCTGGAATGAGTCAAGCAGAATTAAATCAAAATGCTGATAGCATAAGAAAAGATATCTTTGTTATTTCACATAGAGATGCTGAAAAGAAAGGCTTAGACAGTGTTGGCATAGCTAAGTGGGAAGGTCAAGAAATTACAAGGACATTAAATAAGATTGGAAACTAAATCTTATTAACTTCTATCACTAAAATATATTCTAAAAATTTTTCGATACGTTTATTATTTGTTGATAAACTTATTTCTTCTTGTAAGATTCTTTATTTAAACGCTAGATGTAGTAATTTGCCAGCTTATCTTAATTATGAATGTTTTTTCATATATTTTATTGGTGATTTTGTTTTATGAGTTGTTAAGGTTATTTAAAATCTGCGATAATACGGTAATGGTTATATAAATCTTGCTTCATACAATGTTTCTTACAGAAAAACAAAATAGAGAAATAGAAGACTACGCTATTAGTGAAAATCTTAATCTTATAGATCTAGCTTCAGATGAAATTGTAAAATTTATAAAGAATAAATTTAATAAAAAAACCAAAATTCTTCTGGTTGCAGGCACAGGTAATAATGGCAGTGATGCAATAGCAACAGCTATTAAATTAATTCATAAAAACTACTGTGCTGACCTATATCGTTACGGTGAGAAGGCAAGTGAAGTTAATAACATATATTACCATGAATATTGCCAGCTGAAACAACCTTTACTTAAGCTGCCTAAAGTTAGTAAGTATGATGTTGTGATTGATGGACTATTTGGTATTGGGCTTAACAGAGATCTAGATACAGAGATGTTAGAGTTGATAAGTGTTATAAATAAACAGTCAAAATACACTTTAGCAATAGATGTGCCAAGTGGGTTAGGTGCTTTTAATGCGAAGGTTTATGGTAATGCAATAATAGCTAATGAAACCATTACATTTTTATCAAATAAACAAGGTTTGCATACAGGTGCGGGCCTAGATCATGCTGGTATGGTTACAGTGTCTAAACTCATCGATAGCTCTAAAATCAAGCTTAGTGAATCAGATTATTGTGTTGATAAAAATACAGTAAAAAATATTGATTTGACTACTATACTTAGAAAAAAGAAAAACACTAATAAAGGTACTTACGGCAATCTTGGTATTGTCGGTGGTAATGCGGGCATGAATGGAGCATTGCAGTTAGCAGGTGCTTCGGCTCTTTATAGCGGATGTGGTAAAGTTTCAATGATACCTTTAGATCAAAGTTTTAAAGCTAATATGGCTCTGCCAGAGCTTATGGTAAAACTTTTAGAAAAAGTGTTTGAGAATATTGATTCTTATTCATGTTTAGCTGTTGGAGTTGGATTTGATACTACCAAGAAATCCCAACAAATTCTTGAGCAAATAATTGAGAGTTTAAATCAAGTAGCTATATTTGATGCAGATGCTTTAAATATAATTGCTGAAAATGAAGAGATAAAACAAGAATTTATTAAGCTGAAAAACAAAATAATAACACCTCATCCAGCGGAAGCTGCAAGGTTGCTTGATTGTACTACCAAAGAAATACAAGATAATAGGTTTGAAGCTGTAAGAAGATTAGCAAAAGACTATAATGCAACGGTAATACTCAAAGGCGCTGGTAGTTTAATTTGTAAAGATGATGAAATCCACATAAATACCACGGGTAATCAAGGCATGGCAGTAGCAGGTCAAGGAGATGTGCTATCTGGAATTATAGGAGCATTTTTAGCACAAGGTTTAGATACATTGTCAGCAAGCAGATTAGCAGTATATGTGCATGGGTTAGCTGGTGATAATCTGGTTAAAAAACTTGGTGGTTATGTTGGGATATTTCCTAGTAGAGTGGCTGAGGAGGTTTGTGAGGTTTTGAATAGCTATATTTAACTCCTGACAAAATGGAAAAGTATAAAGCATGATGAGTAAAAACATTTGGTGCTTACCTTATAGGGTTATATAATGTTTTATGTCTTAATAATTTAAAACTAGATAGCTAAAATGATAAAAAATTTCCAAAATATAAAATTATACCGCATGGTAACTCCAGAAAAAATCTGTCCATATGGACTAAAAGCAAAGGCATTACTAGAAGATAAAAATCTTAGTTTTGATGATGTTATTCTTAAAACTAGAGCAGAAACAGATATGTTTAAAGCTAAGCATAACCTGCAAACAACACCATTAATACTTATTGATGGCGAAAAAATAGGTGGTTATAGTGAGTTACTTGAGCTGATAGGCAATAAATGAAAAATCAACTGAAATACTTTGTATGTCCAACAAAAGTTTTACCAGAACATATTGACCCAAATAACCATCTAAACAATATTGTTTATCTACAATGGATGCAAGATATTGCTATTGAGCATGTCAAAGCTAACGGAGTATTTGAAATTACTGAAGAATTAGGACTTACATGGTTTGCAAAAAAACATACTATTGAATATATGTCCCAAGGGTTTTTAGGTGATGAAATTACAGTTATTACATGGGTTGAAAGTGCGACAAAGATTTCTACTTTGCGTAAGTATCATATATACAAAAAGTCAGATAAGAAGCTTTTGTGTAAAGCTGAAACTTTATGGATAATGATAAACCTTGCAAAATCACGACCTGCTAAAATACCTCAAAAGCTAATGGAAATTTTTGATAAATATAATGATTATGAGTTGGATGATATTTCTAGTCTAGTCTAGCGGTTCTATTTATTACTTTATTAAAACCTTATTTTTCAAAAACTTTTAAAGCTTCTAAAAACACATCAACAGTTGCTCCTTTTTTGTTGGCATTTTCACTTAAATATCTACGGTATACTTTAGCGTTTGGTAAACCATTAAATAAATTTAGTGTATGCTTCGTAATATTGTTTAATTTAAGATTAGAGTCATTTTTCATTTGCGTTTTTATATACTCAACCATTTTATGAGCAACCTCTAAAGGTGTAGTTGGCTGGATATTTGTATTATAAAATTCATTATCAAAATTTTTAAAAATAATAGGGTTATGATACGCTTCACGACCAATCATAACACTGTCAACATGCTGTAAATGCTCGTGAGATTGCTCAACAGTTGTTATACCACCATTTATACCGATCTCAAGATTTGGGAAATCTTTTTTGATGTTATAAACAGTATCGTATTTTAGCTCTGGAATAGTACGATTTTCTTTAGGCGATAACCCGCTTAACCATCCCTTGCGTGCATGTAAGCATAAGTAGTCAACACCGGCATTTACTTGCTTTTCGACAAAGTTATAAAGTTCTTCATAGTTATCGTTATAATCATAGCCTATACGTGTTTTTACGGATATTGGGATATCAAGATTATCTTTCATGGCTTTAACACAATCAGCTACTAAATCAGGTTCTGCCATTAGTGAAAGTCCAAAATTACCTTTTTTGACTCGTTCACTAGGGCATCCAACATTTATATTTATCTCATCATAGTTTAGGCTTTGAGCTAGTTTACCACAATAGATAAAGTCTTTAGGAACACAGCCCCCAAGCTGAAGAGTTACAGGATTCTCCTCGGCATTATAATTTAGTAAAAAATTTTTATTACCATGAATGATTGCATTTAAGGTTATCATTTCAGTATAAAGCATAGTGTGTTTGGTAATTAAACGCATCATATAGCGATAGTGTCTATCTGTCCAATCAAGCATTGGTGCGATACAAATTTTACGAGAAGATATATTCATAGAAGTTTAAGTTTTAAAGTGGATCATCATCGTAGCCGAGTCGATGTATTATATTATCAATTTGATTCCGATATTTTTCAGTGTTTTTAGAGTACCTAGCATATTGTGGATCTGGTCGATCATTAACCCAATTTGCTAAATCCCAGTTGTAGGTGGTTTTAAAACATAGCTTACCAAACTCAGTAAGATTAAAGTCAGCTTGTGTTTGTAAACAGCCTGTCATAAAAACATCTGCATAAGTTTGTAAAATTGGAAATTTTTCTGTAGGGAACTCAGCATCCTTGAAGTCTTTCACATACATCCAGTAGTCACCCTTAGGTAAGCTTTTTACACCTAATGGTAATAAGTCTTTTCTAGGGATTTTAACCCTGCAATAAGAGGCTTCTCGAAGGTCTGTTGCGGAAATGTCTTTAGCTGTAGATTTATAATACACGGCATTCATTACATAACCTTTGTTAGGGATCCCTAAAAGGAAGGTGGCTTTTGATTTATTGCCTCGAGACGCCCAAATTCTTTCAAAGTTTTTAACAAGTATGGGAGCCGCATATGTAGCATCAGGAACAGTAATATTACGAGAATTTTTATTCATCAAACTACCATAGCCAATTACAAAATTAGTTCTTTTTGAACTTACACCTGGTCTACAGTTTATAGAGCTCTCAGGTGTTTGAGATTCAAGATTTTCTTTTAGTATTTTTATCTCATTCTCATGAATGTTTATCGCCTTTTTGACGCCTTGTTTTTGGCCTATCAAAAAACTGCCAAGGACTACGACAGATATTATAGAAATGACTATAATATTTTTCTTTTTTATCATTGTGATGTTCTATCAGACCATATTAACTAGATATCTTAGCTATTTTTGAATGAAATTTAAAGTTTTTGTTTATAAGAGGTCTTAAAGTCTGTTATATATGGGTACTAAGATGTGGTATAATATTTGCTAGTTATTTTTTAAAATATCATAAATAAATTGGAGTTTATGTAATGTCTGAAAATCAAGCTTATGACTCAACGAGTATTAAAGTCTTAAAAGGTTTAGATGCTGTAAGAAAAAGACCAGGGATGTACATTGGGGACACTGATGATGGTAGTGGTCTTCATCATATGGTATTTGAGGTTCTTGATAATGCAATTGATGAAGCTTTAGCAGGGCATTGTGATGATATTAAAGTTATTATAAATACTGATGGCTCTGTATCTGTTAGTGATAACGGTCGTGGTATTCCAACAGATATTCACAAGGAAGAAGGTCGCTCTGCAGCGGAAGTTATCATGACGATACTTCATGCAGGTGGTAAATTTGATGATAATTCATATAAAGTTTCTGGTGGTTTACATGGTGTTGGTGTATCTGTTGTGAACGCACTATCTGAATCTTTATCTCTAGATATTTGTCGTAGTGGTCACAGATACTTCCAAGAATATGTTCATGGTGTGCCGCAATATCCATTAAAACAACTAGAAGAAACTGATAAAAGTGGTTCGATTATTACATTTAAGCCAAGTAAAGAAACTTTCTCATTTGTAGACTTTGATTATGACATTTTGATGAAGAGAATTAGAGAGCTTTCTTTCTTAAATTCAGGTGTAAAAATAGAGCTTATTGATAAGATTGCTGATAGATCAGAAACTTTCAAATATGATGGTGGTATTAAAGCGTTTGTATCTTACTTAAATAGAGCTAAAAAACCTATTCATGAAGATGTAATTGCTGTAAATGGTGAAAAAGATGATATCACTGTTGAGTTAGCTTTACAGTGGAATGACTCGTATAAAGAATCAATATTTTGCTTTACAAACAATATTCCGCAAAGAGATGGTGGTACACACTTATCTGGCTTGAAAGCAGCTGTAACTAGAACTATGAATGCTTATATAGAAGCAGAAGGTTTCAATAAAAAATTAAAAATATCATTAACTGGTGAAGATATGCGTGAAGGTTTGGCTGCAGTGCTATCAGTGAAAGTGCCAGATCCAAAATTCTCATCTCAAACAAAAGATAAACTAGTTTCATCTGATGTGAAATCAGCAGTTGAATCTCAAGTTAATGAGAAGCTACAGGAGTTTTTACAAGAGAATCCTAAAGAAGCAAAAATTATTTGTGAAAAAATATTAGATTCCGGTAAAGCTCGTGAAGCTGCTCGTAAAGCTCGTGATATGACTCGCCGTAAAGGTGCTTTAGATATCGCAGGGCTTCCTGGTAAATTAGCAGATTGCCAAGAAAAAGATCCAGCATCTTCTGAGTTATACCTGGTGGAGGGAGATTCAGCAGGAGGTTCAGCAAAACAAGCTCGTGATCGTAAATCTCAAGCGATACTACCTCTTAAAGGTAAGATTTTAAATGTAGAGAAAGCTCGTTTTGATAAAATGCTAGGTTCAGCAGAGGTTGGTACACTTATTAAAGCTTTAGGTTGTGGTATAGGTGTTGAGGACTATAATCCTGATAAGACTAGGTATCATAAAATCATATTAATGACGGATGCCGATGTCGATGGCTCTCACATTAGAACATTGCTTTTGACATTCTTCTATAGACAAATGCCTGAGCTAGTTGATAGAGGGTATCTATATATTGCTCAACCCCCTCTATTTAAAGTAAAACGTGGTAAGCAAGAAACATATTTAAAGGATGAAGATGCTTTAGCAGAGTATCTTGGTAATATTGGCCTTGAAAGTGCTGTGATACAAGCAAAAGATACAGCTATATCTGGACAAATTTTAAATAACTATTATGAGTTGTACCAAAAATCAGAAAAAGTTATCAATAAGTATGCAAAAATTTATCCAGAAAAATTGCTTAGGGTAATGGCTTATAACACTAAGTTTATTGATGATAATATCTCACAATGGTGGACAGAAATTGTTGAGAAATGTAATGAAAAGTCTCTTTCTTATGAAAAATTTAAACTTATAGAAAATAGATCTACTGATGAAGAGGGTGTTGAAACAGTTGCATATGGAGTGAATCATTATATAAATGGTTACGATACTGATTATGTAATGAAAAATAGTTTCTTTACTACAAAAGATTATGAAGATCTTATCACTTACGGTGAAGTGTTATCGGATATATCTTTTGAAGGTGCTTTTGTTGAAAGAGGTAATAAAAAGCAGTTTGTTGATAATTTTGAGATGGCTATTACATGGTTGCTTAAAGAGGCTCGTCGTGGTCATGATATACAACGATACAAAGGTCTTGGTGAGATGAATCCCGAGCAACTTTGGGAAACTACTATGGATCCTGATAATAGAATATTGTTACAAGTATCTGTAAAAGATGCTGTTGAGGCAGATTCTTTATTTACTACGCTGATGGGTGATGAAGTTGAGCCTCGTAGAGACTTTATTGAGTCAAATGCTCTAAATGTAATGAATCTAGATGTATAGTTAAACTATAATTCTTCAAAATATTCTAACCTTTCTCAATGCAAATTTTTATTTATAAAAACCACTATTAACCATAAGGTATTTAATTTATCATGTCTTTTAAAATAGCTGATATTGAAATAGAAAATAATGTAGTGTTAGCTCCTATGGCAGGCTTTTGCGATAGTGCCTTTAGAACTCTTTGCAAAGAGCATGGTGCTGGATTGATATACACTGAAATGGTAAATAATAAAGGTGTCGTTGACAAACATTGGGAAACCATGGAAATGTTATATATGGAGGACTCGGAAAAGCCTCTTGGTGTACAGATTTTTGGTACAGATCTAAATAGTTTTGTTGAAGCAACTAAATATATAGCTGAAAATACTGAGTGTGATTTTCTTGATATAAACATGGGTTGTCCAATGCCTAAAATTGCTAAAAAGCTTCAGGCTGGTGCGGCACTTTTAAAAGATGTAGATAGAATTCATGAAATTTTGACTACTGTAGTAAAAGCAGTACATAAGCCTATAACTATTAAAATGCGTATTGGTTGGGATGATCAGAGTATAAATGCTATAGAGGTGGCTAAAGCTTGCGAAGATGCTGGAGTGAGTGCTATAGCACTACATGGTCGTACGCGTGAGCAGATGTATACTGGTAAAGCAAATTGGGATGTTATCCGAGATGTGAAAAAAGCTGTAGATACAGTAGTAATAGGAAATGGCGATGTATTTTGCCCACAAAGTGCAAAAGCTATGATGGATCATACAGGTGTGGATGCTGTGATGGTAGGGCGTGCATCTCGTGGAAATCCTTGGATATTTAAGCAAATTGCAGAATACTTAAACACTGGTGAGATAATCCCACCACCAACGGCTTTTGAGCGAGTTGATGTGTTAGGAGAGCATTTAAAAAGGCTTATTAAATTAAAAACTGCAAAAGTAGCTGTTAGAGAGATTCGTACGCATGCTAGTTTTTATTTACAAGATATGCCAAACTCACGAGAGTTCAGAGCTAAGTTAAATCAGCTTGATAATGAATCTGAAATTTTTAAGGTTTTAGGTGAGTATAAAGCTAGTTTCTAGTGGATAATTACACTATTAGATTTATAAAATCCTAGTTCTGTTGGTTTAATCGTAAAAGTCTATTTAGCCTATTAAAATTATTTGCTATTTATCTACCTTCTTTAGCTCTATGATTTCTGCTAACAGTTATTGCTCTATTATTTGTATATCAAAAAATTAAATTAGGTATAAACTCTTTTGCGATAAACGTGTTATTTTATATTGAGATTCGTATAAGAACTCCGAGGCTTCGACTTAGCTCAGCCATCTTGTTTTGTTAAATAATATGGTTAAATAAATAGTCTTTGATATATAGGAAAATATCTAGCGTTTTAAAATATCATCATTTTTTACTCTTGTCCATTTACCTTCGGACTTATCTATATATTGAAAATATTCATTGGTGAAAGCCCCTTGAACACAAGTTTCTCTAGCATACCTCCATGTTGTATTTTCATCATTCATGATCTTATCCATTACACCTGGTCCTGTGAGGTTCCATACTCCTAAGCTTGTATCACCACTTTCTATGTTTGTTATTATAGTGTTGATACATTGTTTAATTTTTTCATTATTAGGGGCAACCGCAAAATAATAATTTGTAATATATAACTGTTTTGCTTTTATAAACATTTCAGTTTTACCTTTTAATATTTTTGATGGTTTAGCAACTAAGCAACCGTCCATATCAATATAAATACCTCCATGTTCATGTAGAGCTAGAAGACGCCACAAGTCAGCCTTTGATGCTCCAACAGTTAGCTTAGAGTATGCATCAAATGCATATGAATAATTATCTTTGATATACTGGTCAATATCTAAAATAAATCTATACTCATAACTTGGAGCAATGACTCTATTAAATAGATAATTAACATAAATAGGTAATGACACCTGATTTGTGAAATTTGTTTGCCATATGATTTTTGGTATTGCTGTTTGTTTCTTTGATTTTATTAGTGGGGCACTATACTCAGGAATTGTAAACCTTTTGTTGGGAAATATTTTATGAAAAGCTATAGATATACCCTTAACTAAATTTCCTAGTATTCTTATTATTCTACTATTAATTAAATCAATATTTACCATGTTGTATTACTGTTTGAGTATACTTATTAATATTAATGTATATTATATTCTATTTGATTATTATTGTTTGATTATTTTGCTGGGGTTTATAATAGGATTATCAAATAAAATATTGAGAGGGATCTTTATACTGAGTATTTATGTTTATTAAAAACAATACTTCGAGATCTCTCCGCAAAAGTAACTATACCACTATCAATGAAACTATCTGTTATTGCTTGAGGAATGTCTTTATCAAGGTTCCTTGTGATAAGTCTATAAAAAGCCTCTTTTTCAGTTTCATTAGTCTGTCTTTTAAACTTTTGATTTACAACCTCATTAAAGCATTCTAAGAAGTGTTTTATTCTAACTTTTGGATTTGTGTTACTTGTACCTATATTACAAGCATTTGGCGCTGATGTTGATATGTTAAAGCCTTTACGAGTGTAGTAGGCTGCAATTCCTTTAAAAATTCTATCATTACTAAAAATTGTAATAGTCAGGTATGTTCTATAATCTTTGTATCTTTCAACATACTCACCTACTTTAGCACAAATGTAACCATCCATGTTGTCCTTATTACCTTCACCATAAATAATAGGCACAAGTTCAAAATTATTATGGATTTGAGTCTTTTTGAAGTTTGGGTCTAGTTCTTGACTATTAGTAAACACTATAGCTCTATCAAAGTTACCTTCGGCAATAGCATCAAACTTATTATAGTTCTCAGAGTCAACAATAGCTAATTTAAGATATTCCATAATACACAATACCAAGCACTATCAATAAATATATTTTATCTTAAAACTATCAGATTTTATAAATTTTGTTACAATTATACCAATTTAGTATAGTTTAATAGAGTTATGATTGATTTGAACCAAAGTTATAAAGAATTATCACAAGAGTTTTATACTCCGCAAGGTGTATATAAGTATCCAAATGCAAAAATAGTAATATTTAATGATGAACTTGCAAAAGAATTAGGTATAAAATTTGATGATTATAGTACTAAAGAAAAACTTGATTTTTTATTAGGATATTCTGCAAAACAGCCAATAGCTCAAGCTTATGCGGGACATCAGTTTGGGCATTTCACTACTCTTGGTGATGGTAGAGCTATACTTTTAGGAGAGTGTAAAAATAGTGAAGGAGACAGTGTAGATATCCAGCTTAAAGGAGCGGGTAGAACAGCATATTCACGCGGTGGAGATGGTAAGGCTCCATTAGGAGCGATGCTTAGGGAGTATATTGTGAGTGAAGCAATGTATAATTTAGAAATACCAACCTCAAGAATTTTAGCTGTAATCACTACAGGTGAAAATATTCAAAGAAATACTTTAGAGCAAGGAGCTATAGCCGTAAGAGTTGCAAGCAGTCATGTTCGTGTTGGGACATTTCAATATGCAGCTACACTAAGCGAAAATCACTCTCAAGAGCTTTTAGACTATACGATTAAAAGACATAATATTCCTTATGAAGATAATAAAGCTTTAGGCTTACTAGATTTTGTAATTGATAAACAAAGTACTCTAATAACAGAGTGGGAACGAGTAGGCTTTATTCATGGGGTGATGAACACTGATAATATGACAATATCAGGTGAAACTATAGATTATGGTCCATGTGCTTTTATAAATAAGTATGACCCTCAAACAGTTTTTAGCTCTATTGATAGAAGAGGGCGTTATGCTTTTGCAAATCAGGCAAATATAGCGGGTTGGAATATTGCAAGGTTAGCAGAAAGTGTATTGCCTTTGATTGACTCTAACCAAGATAAAGCTGTAGAAACTGCTCAACAACGCTTAGATAATTACGCTGGATTATATACGAAAAAATGGCAACGAATGATGTCAAATAAATTTGGTCTTGAAAGTTTTGATGATAAAGAAGTGTCTGAGTATTTAGCTAAAATGCAATCACAAGAGTTAGATTATACAAATTCATTTATTGATTTAACTCATACGAGGCAACCAATTTTGGAAGTGATGAAAAACTCTAACCCAACTATTATTCCTAGAAATCATCAAGTAAATAAAGCCATAAAACTTGCTGAAGATGGCAATTATAGTTTTTTAAATAACTTTGTTGCGACTTTAAAAAAACCTTATGGAATTAATCAAAAAACTAAATTTTATAATCAATCAGCATCACACGATGAAGATGTAGAGTTTACTTTTTGTGGTACCTAGTTTGTATTTGATAAACAAATGTTTTAAAAGCAGTAAATAAATTGTTTCAAATCTTATATAATGAATAAATAGTCTCTTAAAATATAAGATAATGAGTAAAGTAGACACTAAAAAAATAGATGTAATAGCCCCTTCTTTAGGGCGTCGATTTTCTGGTATAAATGCTAGTATGATGGCAGTAATTCCTGAACAGACCAAGTTAACTGGTATCGTAGGGCTTGGGTTCAATCTTGACTCTAATAAAGTTCCAGTAATTTCATTTAAACAGTTTTTATTTGGTTGTTGGCGAGATAAATGGCGTATTTGGCATGCGCGTAGAAATATAGATATGTTAACAGGTATTATTTTAAAATATGTTTTTAGATATAAGATAGTCCTAGTATTTACTTCTGTAGCACAGCGTTATCATAAGAGTTTGACTAAATTCTACATAAATCAAATGTCAGAGATTATCTGCCCATCAAATATTTCTGCATCATATCTAGAGCATAAGCCAAATATTGTCCCTCATGGTGTTAATACTAGTATATTTTATCCATCAACTAGTGAAGATAAACAGTTGGAGAATATTGTAGTGCCTTGTGAAAATATAATAGGCATTTTTGGAAGAATAAGAAAGTCAAAAGGCACAGAAGAGTTTATTGATGCTGTTATAAAAGTTTTACAACATCGTGATAACTGGGGTGCTGTTGTTATAGGTGAAGCTACATCAAAAGATTTAGAATTTAAAAAAATGCTCGAAGATAAAGTTTTGAAAGCAGGGTTAGAGTCAAGAATAGTATTTACAGGATTTTTGAAAGACTCTGCAGAAATTCCTAAATGGTATAGAGCTATAGATATAGTCGTTTGTGCTAGTCATAATGAAGGTTTCGGCTTACCAGCATTAGAAGCAATGGCATCTAAATGTAGTGTTATAGCAACTAAAGCTGGAGCTTGGCCTGAGTTTATTACAGATGGTGAAAATGGTTATCTTGTAGATACAAAATCATCTGAGCAGATAGTTGAGAAATTAGAAATCTTAATGAGTGATGATAGTTTAAGAAATCAAATAGCACAAAATGGTTATAACTTAGTTACTTCAAAATATAAAATTGAAAATGAAGCTGAAGGTATACAAGAGATTTACGATAAACTTTTAGCTGAGAAGAATAAGGGTTGCTAGCTGTTTCTGATACATTAACCAAAATGTTTGCTAGAATATATTTCATAAGTTTTTTTTAAGCTTTATTATTAACTAGATCCATGAAAAGTAATAAAAGATTATCCTGACTCAAGGAGGTTTTGATGTCATTCTACTCTATCCAAAATAAGCTTCTAGAGAACTATAAATCCGAAGTTGAGCTTAAATATAAAATGCTAAATGGACTTTTTTTAAGTACTCCTTTAGATAAAGAACATAATGCAACCTCAAGATTAGCAACATTTTCTAATATTTGTGAGAATGAATTAGCGAAAGGTAAAGATCCAATAGAAATTATAAGAAGTCTATATCCTGATATGCCCGAAGAAGAAAAACTCCAAATATTTATAAAATTCATACGTTATATAGAAAGACAAATAGTTCTAATAGATGCTATTGAAGAAGCTGCTTATGCGAAAACTCATGATTTAAATGGTGAATATAGTATTACTAGGCTGACAAGAAGAGTCGAAAGAAATTGTAAAGAAAATGCTCTAACAAGTGCTTTAAATGAATATAAAACGAGACTTGTCCTTACTGCTCATCCGACTCAATTCTATGCAAAACTTGTACTACCTATCATTCATGACCTTAAAAAAGCTATCATCGATAACGATATAAATAAAATAAGAGATATTTTTCTACAAATGGGAAAAACTAGATTTAGTAATAAAACCAAACCAACTCCTGAAGGTGAAGCTATATCTATTATATGGTACTTAAACAATATTTTTTATAATATCATCCCTAAAGTTCAGCATAAATTAACAAACAACAATACCAATATTGAAATAGGGTTTTGGCCTGGTGGAGATAGAGATGGAAACCCATTTGTTACAGCAAATGTAACTAAGAAAGTCTCTAAACATTTAAGAAGCAATATTTTTAGCTGCTACAATAAAGATCTAAAAAGACTTATTAAAAAACTTACTTTTGAAGGTGTACACGAAGAACTCACAAAAATTAGAAAAAAACTAAAAGAAAATAAATATATTAGCGCTAATGATTTTATAAATTCTCTTAAAAAAGTAAAAAATGTAGTTGATGATAAATATGATTCTTTGTTTGTTGATAAGCTAGATAGCCTTATTTTAAAGGTTAAAATCTTTGGATTTCATTTTACAAAATTAGATATTCGTCAAAATGCTAAAATACACAATTTATTCTTTAATGAAATTTTTAAAGAAAACTATAACCTTGATTATCAAACACTCAATGATGCTGAAAAAATTAAACTTTTAACAAAATTAAGTAAAGAAAAAAGTCTAGTTGAACTAGATTTTAGTAGTGATCTTGCTAAAGAACTACTAGAAACTATTAATACAATACAATATGTCCAACTTCAAAATGGCTATAATGCTATTGAAAGATATATTATTAGTAATGCAGACTCTGCTGCAAGCATATTAGAAGTTCTAACAATATTTAGACTCTTCAATAAAAATATTAAAACAAATAATAAAAAAATCAAAATTGAAGTTGTTCCCTTATTTGAAACAATGGAAGATTTAACCAACTCAACTAAAATAATTGATGAACTACTTAAGACAAAACTTTACACCGACAACCTAATTATTTGGGATAATACACAAACGATTATGCTAGGATTTTCTGATGGGACAAAAGATGGTGGCTATTTTATGGCTAACTGGTCTATTCTTGAAGCCAAAAGAGAGCTTAGTAGATATTTTAATTCTAAAGGAATTAAGCCTATATTCTTTGATGGTAGAGGTGGACCTCCTTCTCGAGGCGGTGGAGATATGTTTTTATTCTATAAAGGACTATCAAATGTAGTTTCTAACCATGATGTACAAGTGACTATTCAGGGCCAAACTATATCTGCGAAATTTGGCAATACTGATAGCGCACAATATAATCTCGAGCAGATTTTAACCTCAGGATTATACGGAAAGCTAAATCTACATAATGCTCCAAAATTAACTCCTATAGAGGTAGAACTTATTGATGAGCTAGGTAAACTATCATTTGACACATATTCTGACCTAAAAAATCATCCAGAATTTATCGACTATCTTACAGAAATTACTCCATTAAAGTATATTAGTGAAATGAAAGTTGGTTCTCGTCCATCAAAACGTAATTCCGGAGAGAAAATCAGACTTGATGATCTTCGTGCTATTCCGTATGGTGCAGCTTGGGCACAAATGCGCCAAAGTATTTTAGCATTTCATGGTCTTGGCACTGCTATAAACACAATAGTAAACAGAAATGATGACAACTTAATAGCTTTAAAGAAAATATATGAAAATTCACTCATAATTAAGGGGATTTTTGATAATGCTCTACAAAGTATAGAACAGACTAACTTTAATATTACCAAACATATAAGTAAAGATGTTAAATATAAAGACTTTTGGCAACAGATATATAATGAATATACTCTAGCTAAGAAGTTTTTACTTACAATAACTGGTAAAAATGAGAAGTTTTTACATGCTAATCCAATAAAGGAAAGATCTATTCGGATGAGAGATAATATAACCTTGCCACTGGTTATATTACAGCAATATGCTCTTGATTGTCTAAGGCATAACCCTGAACACAAACATAAAGAACTTCTCGAAACTATTATTAAAAAATCTTTAGCTGCGAATATAAATGCTAATCAAAACTCTATATGACTAGATGTAAATTTTCATAAGGTTATAGCTGTTAGCTATAGTATTTAGTAAAATATATAGAGTTATTATAGTAAAACCTTAATTTACTAAAATCAGGAAATTACTATAATGTGTCTTTCTTAATTATGATTAAAAAACTTGTAACTACTTAAGTTCTTTTAAAAATTTCTCGATAAATTCTATTCTTTGTTCAGCAATTTTGGTTGCTTTCGTGATTTGTAAATCGTGATCTTTAGTCAGTTTAAAATCAGTTGATTTTGATTGTATTAGCTTAATAAGTTTCTGTAAATCAACTTTTTCAGGATCAGCAAATACGACCTTGCCGCTTGTTGCAAACATCTTAATCTGAGCAACGCCAATTGCTAACGCATCAAGACGAATATGAGAAGTTTTAAGTAGATATAATACTTCAAGAGGAAGTTTTCCAAATCTATCTATTAGTTCTATTTTGATATTAATGAGTTCTTGATGATCAGCTTTAGAGATTCTTTTATAAACATTCAAACGAGTATTTACATCATAAATATAGTGGTCAGGTATTAGTGTAGGAATATTTAACTCTATTTCACAAGTATTTGAGCTTACAATTTGCTCAATATCTAGTTTTTTACCTGTTCTGAGGTTTTCAATAGTTTTATCTAAAAGCTCCATGTAGAGATTTAGTCCAATACCATTGATATTACCACTTTGTTCTTTACCAAGTATTTCACCAGCACCACGAATCTCAAGGTCATGGTTTGCTAATGTAAATCCACCACCAAGTGACTCTGTACTTCCGATAGCTTGTAGGCGTTTTGTCGCATCTTTAGTTATACCAAGTTCAGGAGTTAGCAAATACGCATAAGCTTGGTGATGAGAGCGACCAACCCTACCACGAATTTGATGTAGTTGGGCAAGACCTAGGTTATTAGCATTTTCAATGATTAGAGTATTAGCATTTGGTATATCGATACCCGTTTCAATAATCGTAGTACAAAGTAATATATGATATTTGTTATGCTTAAAATCAAACATAATCTTTTGAATTTCTTTTTCACTCATTTGCCCATGTGCTACAGCTATTCTCAGGCGAGGAAATATCTCTTGAATAATCTCTTTTTTCTTTTCGATAGTCTCAACATTGTTATAAAGATAAAAAACTTGCCCACCTCGAATAGTTTCACGACTTACAGCTTCACGGATAATTGAGGTGTCATATTCTTTGACAAATGTTTTTACTGATAATCTTTTCGCAGGTGCCGATGTAATAATCGACAAATCACGCAAAGCTGAAAATGCCATACTCAAACTTCGAGGAATTGGTGTCGCAGACATTGTCAAAATATCTATCTCAGCCTTTAACGCTTTGAGTTTCTCTTTTTGAGCTACACCAAAGCGATGTTCTTCATCTATTATAAGTAATCCAAGGTTTTTAAAATCAATTTTTGATGATATAAGCTTATGTGTGCCGATAATTATATCTACAGTGCCTTTTTTGAGATTATCGAATAACTCATTTTGTGCTTTAGTAGTTTTTGAGCGAGTAATAACATCTATGTTTACAGCAGTGTTTGCAAATCTATCACGGAAATTATTAAAATGCTGTTGTGCTAATATAGTTGTAGGTACAAGTATCGCAACTTGTTTTTGGTTTTGAGTGGCTAAAAAAGCTGCACGCATGGCAATCTCTGTCTTACCAAAGCCAACATCACCACATATAAGTCTATCCATAGGTTTAGCAGAAATCATATCTCTAAATACTTCAGATATAGCCTTTAATTGATCAGGTGTTTCATCATAAGGAAAGTCAGCACAAAAGCGTAAATATTCTTCTTCATCAAGAGAGTTTGTAAAGCCTTGTCGCATTTCTCGTTTGGCATAGATCTCTAGTAAATTTGCTGCAGTATCGACAATTTTTTTGATGGTTTTTTCTTTTTGTTTACGCCATTTATCAGATCCAAGCCTGTTTAATGCAATACTATCATTAGCAGAAGAATTATATATACTGATCAGGTTTAGTGAAGTGATTGGTACATAAATCTTGGCATCATTTGCATATAGAAGCAGTATAAACTCATCTTTTTTGTTATTGAGTTCGATAGTTTCAAGACCAATATACTTACCTATCCCATGATCAATATGTACTATATACATACCTTGTTTTAGTTCGGCTAAATCTTTGAGATCAACCGTAGGGTGATGATCATGCTCGCTAGCTTTTGATTTGGTTATATGCTCTGGAAAAAGATCTGTTTCTGTTACAAATAAAACTTTATCCTCAATAATTACACCATCTTCAAATGGTGAAACTATCATGTTGTAAAGATTGTTATTATTTAGCGCTTGCTCAAAACTTTTGGCAGTTTTTATGTTTAAATGTAGTTTATTTAAATGCTCTAAAAGTAAATCTGCTCGACCATTCGAGTCTGTTGAAAATATTATTTTTTCAAACTTTGATTTAGCAATAAGTTCTTGTAGGTTTTTAAATGGATTACTAAGTTTATAATTTGCTGAAATCTTCTCTAAAGGTTTTATTGCTAATTGTTTTGATTTTGATTTAGATTCTATGTGCCATTTTATCGGACTGAACCTAGCTACAGATTGACTAATTTCTTGTTGTGATAAATACAGATTATCAAAATGTAAAATAGGGCGATCAATATCAAATTTTAGATCATTATATCTTTGTTTTACCTCATCTGAAAAAGCACTTATTGAGCTTGTAGTATTTCCAAGTAAGTGTACTTTTGTATTATTTGGAATATAATCAAATATACTCGCTAACTCTTTATAAAATAAAGGTAGGTAAAATTCTATACCGCTAAAATACTCATTATCTTCGATGTATCTACATATTGTTGAGCTAAGAGCTTCAGTTGAGCATAAATTTTCTAATTGTTGAAAGGCTAATTCCGTGTTTTCATTATTATAAATAAACTCATGAGAAGGCATTAAATCAATCTGTTTAACTTCATTTGCAGAGCGTTGAGTCTCTAAGTTTAGCTCTTTAATACTATCAACTTCATCATCAAATAAGTCTATTCTGTAAGCACATTTTGCACCGATTGGAAATATATCTATAATGCTCCCACGAATACTAAATTCACCTTTTTCAAAAACATTATTTACTAGAGTATAGCCAGCATCTACAAGTTGAGTCTTTTGTTTTGTAATATCTAAAGTATCCTCAACCTTTAAAATAAAACTATGTTCTTTGATAAAGTTTGCAGGAGGAAGTTTTTTTAAAATTGTTGCGATACTTGTTACTAGTATCGTTTTTTTAGGGTTTTTAGTTAGCTTATAAAGTATGCGTTGACGTTGAGAGATAATATCTATTGAAGTTGAAAATCTATCATAAGCAAGAATTTCTAAATCTGGAAAATAGAGTATTTCAAGCTTAGAATCTTGAGCTAAAAACTGCAATTCTTTATAAGCTTTGTAGCTTTGTTGTGAGTCTTCTGTAATTATTAGGTTAAAGTCATTATTTGACTTTGCATATTCATTTAAAAGTATACTAAAAGATGCACCGTAGGCATTAGATACGATAGTATCTTTTTCGGATATTTGATTTGAAAGCATTTGCGAATAATTAGAAAGAAGTAGTTTAGATTAGATTCTAATATAAATTAGTCTCTGTTGCCAGCAACCGCACCAAAGATTTGTAATAAAGTAATAAAGATGTTAAATAGAGAAACAAATATATTAACAGTAGCTAATATGTAGTTAGTTTCTTCACCTCTAACGATAGCATTTGTTTGCCAAAGGATGAAACCACCTGAGATAAATGCAAATACTAAAGATATTACAAAACCTAACGCTGGAATTTGTAGGAATATGTTAAGTACCATCGCAACGATAGCAACAATAGCACCAACTGCACAGAAAGAACCTACACGATTAAAGTTTCTCGCTGGAGACATTGCTACTGCAGATAGTCCTAAGAAGATAAGTCCAGTAGTACCAAATGCCATCATAATAAGCTCAGCACCATTTGTGAACTGCTTGATGTACATATTTAATATAGGGCCTAATGAGTAGCCTAAAAGTCCAGTTAGAGCAAAAGTTAACACTATGCCCCAAGGAGAATTTTTAGTTGCATTAATACCGAATAGTAAGCCGATATAAGCTACAATCATGATGATTGGGTTAAGCATAACGCCAGCACCATTAGATGCTTGTACAAAAGCTATATAAGCAGTGAAAGCACTAAATAGTAAAGTCATTGAAAGTAGCAAGTAAGTATTTTTAAGTACTTTATTTGCTCTTAAAGCCATTTCTGGACTTAGTGAGTCTATAACACGAGTGTTATTGTTAAATTGATTCATTTTTTTCTCCTTTGAGGTATTTTGTTTTATTCAGCATTTAAAATCATTAAGATACTTAAGTAGCATTTTATACTACTTAGAAATCTTATTAATGAGCATTATATCATATCTATTTAATTCATATATGGGTTAAAGACCTAAAAATTACAAGGCATATTTACACTACATGAAAAATCATAGAGAAGAGACACAAATATTAATGATGAAAATATCATAAATAGTAGGGTGGTTGTGAAGATTTCATTTTTACCACCAGCTAATATTTTTCCTAGTGAGAAATAAATTGGAGTTATGAAAATATTTAAAATAAGCCCTAAAACTGTTGCAAAGATAATCATAATATTGCTTACAAGCTCATTTATAGTAAGGATTGATATTACCAAAATTGCTATTCTTATAGCTTCTATATATAGCATAGTCTTCATAAGACTAGAATTTGTTATAGACTCTACTTTTAGCGTTATAATTTTAAACCTCCAACCTACATAGATACATAAACATAATACATAAGTTAGAAGTAAAAATAAGAAGGTGCTAATTGGTGAGTTTAAGTAGTCTGGATCAATTCCAGTTTCATATCTTAAAAAGCTTAAGAACAAGAATTTATTAACAATTAGTAGAATTAAGCTAAAATATACATATTTAAGCAATATTGAACCATTTTCTTTATTATTTACACGGGTTAAAACATGTAAGATAATGAGGCAAATAGGTAAAATCAGAAGATTTATTATACTAAATAACCCTATGTGAATCATTAGGTAAAAAAGAGTCAATGCAAACGTTAAATATATAACAAATACCCCATAAAAGCTTATTTCTATTCTTTCAGTTTGGCTAGTTAAAGAAGTGTTTAGTTTATAACTATTTTTTAAAAAGAACATTAACAATGAAATAGTTAATAATAAATAAAATATCTTGAAATGAAAGAAACTATTAAACAGAACAAACTTAAGTAAAATGCCAAATGCAATACCAAGTATGGCACTCGAATAAACACCTACAAACCCATATAATCGACGTAAATCAGTTTTAAGATAAAAAGAACTAAGGTTGAGAAGTAAGTTCACAATTACAATAGCTAGACCAACCCATAAAACTGCAGAACTAAATAATTCGATATTTCTAATAAAGGATAGCAATAATGCCAGTACTATAAATTGAAGCCCATGGACTATGGATTTGGTTGAGCCAAGAAAATAGTTGCTTATACAACCAAAAATACCAGCAAAGAAAATTACAAAGATTTGGTCATTACGATTATAAAAAAAGTTAATATCACCATGCTGGGTTTGTAATGCTATAAATGGAGCAACACTCATACAAATACAAAAAGTAATTATTGCGATAATATGTAAGCCTTGAGGCTGTTTAAAATCTATATTAGCTTTTGATATTTTTTTTGAGATTAATCTTTTCATCATATTTACTTAGTAATTAATCCTTGTAAATTTGCTAAATATTTTGATTCATCAGGAGCGCAGTTATATTTTTGTGAACTCCACATTTCTTCAGCTAGATAGTCTATCATAGTGTGATGAACCTTATGCTCATCATGGTTGTATTTTACCAGTAAATCTTTATAAACCTGATTAATACCAGCGGGACGATTTGTTTGTACTTGTTCAATAATAGCAAGGTGTAAGCTTATATGCAAAAAAGGATTAACTTGTCCCATATCTGGCGAGTAGTCAGTGTCAATATTTTGCATAGTAAATTGATTATGATACTCCGGGTGTAACTCTATGATTCTAGCAATTTGTTCTTCTATGGCTGTAAGTTGCTGATTAGCTATAAATTTTTGCCAGCTTGATATTATCATACCTCGCAATTCAACTCTATCATTAGAAAATATCATATATATTTTTCCTTATCTTTAAATTCACAGTAGTCATATATAATACAGTTACGGCATTTTGGGCGTTGAGCAGTGCAAATATATCTACCATGAAGGATTATCCAATGATGAGCATCTTGTAAAAACTCTTTAGGAATTACGCGCATTAATCTTTTCTCAACTTCATTAACAGTCTTTCCTTTAGCTAAAGGTATGCGATTTGCAAGCCTAAAAATATGTGTGTCAACAGCCATAACAGGTTTACCAAAAGCAGTATTTAAAACTACATTTGCTGTTTTACGACCAACACCGGCTAGAGATATTAGACTATCAAAATCATCAGGCACTTGAGAATTGAATTTATCAATAAGGTCTTTGCAGGTAGCAATTACATTTTTGGCTTTTGTCTTATATAGTCCAATAGATTTTATATATGTAGCTAATTTTTGTTCACCAAGTGCAAATATTTGTTCTGGAGTGTTTGCCTCTTTATATAAAACCTCAGTAGCTTTATTTACAGAAACATCAGTCGCTTGAGCAGATAGTATCACGGCAATTAAAAGTTCAAAAGTAGAGTTAAACTCTAGCTCTGTTGTTGGTTTTGGGTCATTTTCACGCCAAATCTCAAATATTTTAGTGCGTTTTTCTTTATTCATTGCGAGTAGTAACTTTTTTCTTGTTTTTATATCTAGCTAATGAAGCAGCAATATAAGCTTTTTTATCCATATCTTTGGCAGTTGCTATGTTTGTATAAGCTTGGCGTTTTTGTTCTTTTTGATGCTTTTCTTTATCTTTATGATAGACATATCTATCACGATAATGATCTTTTTGATTTTCGTATTCGTTATCGGTTAAATTTTCTGGTTGTCTTTCAGTTGCAATATCAACTAATGAAATACAATCCATCGGGCAAGGTTCTATACACAGCTCACATCCTGTACACTCACTTTCAATAACTGTATGCATAAGCTTTTTAGAGCCAACTATTGCATCTACAGGGCAGGCTAAAAGGCATTTTTCGCAACCAATGCACATTGATTCATCGACAACTGCACTAGCACGAGCTTTATGCTCTCCAAGAGAGCTATCAAGAGGAATCTCAGGTTTGTTTAAAAGTTGTGATAATTCTTTTAATGTCTTTTCACCACCTGTTATACATTTGTTATGTGATTCACCATTTGTAATAGCTTTAGCATAACTATAGCAGTCATCGTAAGTACATTTTTGGCACTGAGTTTGAGGTAGTATTTTATCTATTGATTCTACGGATATTATCATCTTAGTATAGTTCTATGTTTGTTTTACTTTCAATATTTTGTATGTATTTAGCTATGTTTTCAGGAAATTCAATCATTCCTTTTGCCATTGTTAGTATAAAAAATGTCGGAAAAATATTTATATCATCCCAAGAAAAATTATCTCCATTAATAAAGGGAGTGTTTATAAAAGGGTCGATTTCTTTAAGTATTTTATTTATAGCTAGTACAGCATCATACGGAGGATTTTTAAGTAATGCATCCATATCGCCAATATATTGAGATTTTTTAGCTATAAAATATTCTCTAGCACTTTGGGTAGGAAAATCACACTCATTTGCAGGATGATAAGGGATCCTAGGATATACTACTCTGCGATAATGTTCTGGTAATAATGCTAAGTTTTCTTTTACTGAATTATCAATGTTTGAGTTCTCAATGTTAAAATCTTTAAGTTTTGCAATATATTTGCAAATATTATCACTTTCTTTTATAAAGCTACCATCATTAAGCTCAATAAATGGAACTTGTTTTGAGCCTATTTTATCTATATGAGATTTTTCATCATCATTAGCTAGAAAGACTAACTCATAACTTAGACTACTTAAATCTGCAATAAGTCTAACTTTAATGCAATAAGGACAGTGGTGGTATACATAAAGCTTCATGTTTTAAATCTGCTAAATAATTCTTGAGAAGTATTATAACAATTATGCTAGAAGTAGAGTAGCCTTAACAATGTTTTGAGTGATATTTATTAATACTGCAAAACATGGACTATTAGTTTAATAGTAGGTGCGGTTAGTATTAAATATAAGTATTGAAATAAGTTTTTTGAAAATATAGATAGATGTGAAACTATAAAGTTTCAGGAGAGAAAGATCTTTTAGCAGCTTCTTGGTCTAGTAAGTATAAACCACTATCTTTCACTAATTTTATTTTATTAATCATGTCACAGACTGTAGCTTCCTCTTCAACTTGCTCATCTATAAACCATTGTAAAAAGCTTTTAGTTGCATGCTCTTTCTCATCTAAAGCAATATCCATTAGGTGATAAAGTTTTGATGTTATATCTTCCTCATGTCTTAATGTTTCTTCGAAAACTTCAAGTAGCGAGTTAAAATGATTTTGAGGTGCCGAAGTTGCTTGCACTTCAATGCGACCATTTTTATCGTTGATATATTTCATTATTTTTTTGGCATGAAATAACTCTTCTTCATATTGAGCCATAAACCAATTTGTAAAACCACCCAGTCCAAGGTCCTCTGTATATCCAGCCATAGCTAAGTAAATATTCGCTGATTCTAATTCGTAATTGAACTGATCATTTAGAGCATTTAATAGTTTATCTGATAACATTTTGCTTCCTTATTTTTTTAATTAAAATTTAATAATTTTGTACTCTAGTTTAAAGGTTTTTCAACGGATTGCCAAATTTTTTTAGATATTCTTTTCCTAGTAATTCAGATCCAATATAGTTAAGGTGATTTGAGTCAGCATATACCGGTGTGTTATCTATTTCAGTATTACAGTATTTATCGTTGCATAGTGCTTTTTTAGGATCTATAACTATCAGCTGGGGATAATCTTTTTTAATTTTACCCACCAAATTTATAAAAGATTGTTGTTGCTGAGATACATAGTTAACATCAAGTTGACAAGCATTTTCTTTGAAAAGAAATGGTAAGCTTTGTTTTTCTAATGAGCAAAGATTATTCATGCTAGGGGAAAGTATAGGAGTATCTAGTATTAGTATTGGTATTGAGCCATTATCTATAATTAGTTTTACAGACTGTTTTAATGAACTTATATAATCAGAATAAATGTCTTTAGACCATTCTCCAGATAATACAACGTATTTATATTTTTTTGATTTTATCAGGTTCTTTATAGCATTATTTCTATCAGGGGCGGATACGCCCTCAATAATATTAGCTAAGCTGTAAAGAAAAGGAGTCGTTTTTTGAGTCACAACAAAGGCTTTTTGATTAATATTTTTCAACCATATTTGAAGCATTGGTACTTCAGATCTTGCATGTGAATCACCTATAATTAGATAATTGGTCTGTTTAGAATCAGCATCACCAAAAGTACAGTATTTAGGGTTAGGTAGTTGTTTTGAGTACAGTTCAGCAGATTGTCTCATCAAAAAACATTTATTGTTATCAATGCTGTCAAACTTATATGAATAAGTTAGTGTATTTTGATTTGTTTTTGGCTGATTAAAACCAATATTAAGATACTTTGCTGACAAACAAAATACAGCAAAAAATATAATTGGAACTATCCATAAAAATAACACACTTTTGGAGAAACTAAACTTGTATTTATGTCTAAAAGGTTTCTCTACAAACAAGTAAGATAATGTTGCAATAAGCATGCTAATAACGAGTATAGCAAAACAAACTAGAGATGTTTTATCTATGCTTAGGTAGTTAACAAAAGCTATGATTGGCCAGTGCCATAAATACAGGGAATAAGATATAAGACCTATAGCTACAAAAGGCTTAAAAGATAGTAACCTGTTGCAAAAAGGTTTAACCTCGCCACTGCCACTATATATAAATAAACTAGCACCTAAGCAAGCAACTATTGTCCAGTAACTAGGGAAAGGTACTTCCACAAAGTATACCGGAGTGATTAAACAAATAGCGGCAATTACAGATAGAGTATTTAGTAAAATTTTGTTTGAGCTATAGGATTTATATTTAACTAGTATTATCGATAATATACATCCGAAAAGTAGTTCAAATGCTCTATGGAGAGGGAAATAGTACCATCTTTGAGAATTTAAAATATAGATGTTTGAGTTTACTGATAAGAAAAATAATATAGAAATTATAAATAGTATCGTTGAGATAGTAAGTAGAGATTTTCTGCCAGAAATCTTAGCCTTATACATAACTGCTAAAATCACTGGCCATACGATGTAAAATTGTTCTTCAACACCCAATGACCAGGTATGTAAGAGAGGTATAGTTGCTGAATCAGCTCCAAAATAGCCAAAATCAAGCTTAATAAAGAAGAAAAGGTTAGAAAATGATGCAATTGCACTAGTAGCTGATTCTGAATAGTTGACTAGGTCTTGAGGCAGAAGTATTAACCATGCAAAAAAAGTTGAGAAGAACAATACAACTATTAATGCAGGTAGTATTCTCCTTATTCTTCTTAAATAGAAGTTTTTGATAGAAAACATTTGATTTTCTAAATCTCTAATAACAATAGTTGTTATTAAATAACCAGAAATTACAAAAAATATATCGACACCTAAAAAGCCAGATTTTACCCAGCTGATATTAAGATGAAATAAAACTACTGAAATAACAGCAAAAGCCCTCAATCCATCTATATCTTTTCTATACTGCATTAATTATAAAATATTATGAAAATATAATAGGTTAGATAATACATTCTTTTCCTATTGATTTAAACTTTTTGAAAGTGCTATGTTTACTCAAAACTATAAATTTTACTAAAAGTAACTAATAAACAAGATATAAACGGATACAAATATTGCATTTACTAGTAGGCTTTGGTAGATTAACACTTATAATTTTCTATAGTTTTATTTCCTATGAAAAAACCACATTCTGAACACAAGAAAAGATACCATAATAACAATAATAGTCGTTTTAAAGGTAAGCCGGTTGTTGACTATACAAGTGAGTTTGATAACAAAAAGTTGCAAACTCAATCAGGTGATGTAATTGAACTTTTTAAAATGATTCAAGCAGTTAGGTATGATAGAACTAACTTTCAAGAACTATATAATGAGTCTAGGCAAAAGCTTAATAATGATCGTATGAACCTTGAATCAGAGGTCATAAAATTAAAAAAACACTATAATGCTAGAATAACTGCTTTGCAGGAAGAATATAATTCTGTAAAATCAAACAATAAGTTAGAGTTAGCCCGACTTAGAGAAGGCTAAAACTTATAAAGTTGGTCGGGCAGTCGCGCTTATCTATTTGTTTAGAGAGTGAGGAAAGTCCGGGCTTTATAGAGCAAGATGCCAGATAACATCTGGGGGGCGTGAGCCTACGGAAAGTGCAGCAGAAAATATACCGCTTTGCATAGCAGAGTAAGGGTGAAAAGGTGTGGTAAGAGCGCACCGCATTGGTGGTAACATTCAATGGCATTGTAAACCCCATCTAAAGCAAGACCAAATAGCGTCACTATAGTACTGCTCGTACTGTGGCAGGGTAGGTTGCTTGAGTATGTTAGTGATAACATACCTAGATAAATGACTGTTTACTACAGAACCCGGCTTATAGACCAACTTTATATTTTTTACTTAGTGAGTATTTATGCAAGTTATTGATTCAAAACTTTTAAATAGTAGTGGCCAAATAAAGGATGATTTGCTTATAGCTGAGTTAAGTGATTTCTATTCTGATGATAAGTTTGGAATTATAAATTCAGCATTAAATTTACTCAAAGATAAAAGTTCTGAAAGTATAAGACATCCAACAGGAATTAGCTCTTTTTTATACGCGATTGAAATGGCGTATATACTATTTAAAATTCGTGCTGATGAAGAGTCTGTTGCTGCAGGCATATTATATGAGCTATATAATTTTGCTGATATAACAGATGAAGAAGTAGAAGCTTCTTGTGGTAAGACTGTGCTTCATATTTTACAAGGTACGCGTAAAATGTCTGCGATTAGAATGTATAGATCATCTTCTATATCATTAGAGCAGATAGATACCTTTAGAAAAATGCTCTTAACAATTATTGAAGATGTACGGATAGTATTAGTAAAAATTGTAGATAAACTTTGCACCATAAGACACCTTAAGTCATTAAAAGCCGAAACGCAGCAAGTTATAGCTCGTGAAACGCTAGATATTTATGCGCCGTTGGCAAATAGATTAGGCTTAGGTAGTATCAAATGGGAACTAGAAGATAGAGCTTTTTTCTTTCTTGAAGCAGAAGAGTATAAAAAAATAGCAAAAAGTCTAGGTGTGACTCGGGTACAACGAGAACAGTTTCTCATAGATGTTATTAAAGACTTAAAAACAACCCTCAAAAAATATGATTTTCATGCTGGTGTGCAAGGTCGTGTTAAACATATTTATAGTATCTATAAAAAGCTCCGCAATAAAGGTTATAAGGACATTGATGCACTTTTTGATATAACAGCTGTAAGAGTTATTACTAGTGATATTGATGAGTGTTATAAAGTTCTTGCTGAAGTGAATAATTTATACTCACCGGTACATGAAGAGTTTACTGATTATATTTCAAACCCTAAACCAAATGGCTATAAATCAATACATACTGTTGTTAGAAAAAATGGTAAAAACCTAGAGATTCAGATTAGAACTCATGAAATGCATGAGCAGTCAGAATTAGGTTTTGCCGCTCACTGGCGTTATAAAGAGGGTGTTAGGTTTGATGCTTCTTATGAGGCTCGTGTAGCTTGGCTTAGATCTCTTCTTGAATGGGAACAAGAGATCAATGAAGAAGAAAGCAATATTACAAAAGAATTAAATAATAGACTTTATGTATTTACTCCAGCAAATGAGTTAATTGATTTATCTGAAGGATCTACAGTTTTAGATTTTGCTTATTCTGTCCATACAATGGTTGGTCATAGAACTAAAGGTGCGAAGATAAATGGGAAAATAGTATCTTTAACAACAAAATTGGTTACAGGCGATAGGGTTGAGATTCTTACACAGAAAGAACCAAATCCAAGCAAAATGTGGGCATCTGAATCATTGGGGTATTTATCATCAGCTAAAAATCGTTCGCGTGTAACGAAGTGGTTTAATGAGCAGAATAAAGAAGATAATGTGATTCTTGGAAAGGAGAGGCTTCTTAAAGAGTTAAAAGGCTATGATGTTGAAGAGGTTAATTACCTTGAAGTTGCTCAAAAATTTAATTTTCAATCAGTTGAGAGTTTATTTGCAGCTATTGAGAATGGTAATATTAGGCTTAAGAGTGCTGTTAATCATATAATTGATGTTTATACGGCAGAAGAGACCTTAAACAAGAAAAATCAAAACAAAAATGCAAACTCAAAGTCTAACGTTAAAAAGATTTTAGTTTCAGGTTTTGATGGTATGAAATATGAAATGGCAAAATGTTGTCAGCCAGAATACCCAGATGCTATTGAGGGGTATATGAGTGTATCTAAAGGTGTAGTTATTCATACTACGAAGTGTCCTAACTTGGATCATTTAAAAGAAAAAAATGCTGAGAAGTTTATAGAGGTTAATTGGTTCAATTAGAAGTAATGTTAGTTCCAATATAAATCCATGATAAATGGTCATACATATTGGTATAAAATATAAAAAGTTAATTGTTTGAAACTGTCTAATAATAAGCTTTTAGTTTGCAGCAGCTCTTCGGTAGTTGCCAGTATTTTTCATCTGTTGAATCGTGCCGTTAAATATGCCTAGAGTTGCTTCATTTGAGGATTTTATTTGCTGACCACCGGCTGTAGTTCCAGCAACTGTAATTTTGTTCTGACCTGGCTCTGGTCTAGGTATTGTCCAAGAACCATTTTGGAAATTACCAGGAACTTTAGAACCATTTACTAGAAATTCAGGATGATCATCAGCAGTAATTGCTGGATCTGTAGTAATAGGAATTTGCTCCTCTTTAGAGAACTTGTTTTCTGTTTCTGATGGAGAGGTTATTGTTACCTCAAGAATTTGACTTTGAGCACTATCTAGTTCCTGCTTATTATTTTCAGCAAGCTTAGAGTTCGCTAGTTTTTCTATATCAGATTGACCAATTTCAATATCTTTAGTCGATTTTTTGGAAGCTTTTGTATCAACTACGGTTGGTTTTCCAACATTTATTGTTTTATAGTCTACATTGTCAGCGGGCTTTTCTTCTGAAAACACTACATTACCATTTTCAGATCTCCATGAATAAACTTGTTGAGAATCAGCAAGAGCGATAGAATATGAGCTAGCCATGGTTAAAGTTATTAAGATTTTATTTATTTTATTCATGAGATGATAATAAACCTATACTTTATGTAAATTTATTATAACGAAAATACTTAGCTTACGAAAGCGTTATGAAAGTAATAAAGAAATTATCTTCCCATAACATTTCTTATGTAGATTTGACTATCACTTGATGAATTTATGATCTTGTGATCGTGGGTAGTACCTCGGACACTTATACTAACCCCTCCAGGGTTAGGTCTATAAACCATCCAAACGCCATTTTCATAATGACCTCGAGTGGAAATGTCATTAATAAGGAAAACAGGATGGTCTTCAGCAGTAAGAGTAGGCTCAAGTATTATTGGTAGTTTAGCTCCATGAGCAAATACCTTATCACCCTGTGCAGGAGATATAACCCTTACATTAATAGTCTCTCTACTTTGAGAGCTTTTTTGAGGCTGATCTTGAGTTTCTTCAGATTTAATATATAAGTTATTAGCTTTTATTGAGTTTAGCTGTTCTAGTATCGGAGAAGATTCATGATCATCTTGACTAACATGCACTCCAATTTCTTCAAACTCATTATCAAACAAGGGTTCAGTTTGAGAAAAAACAGTATTGCCTCGAGAATCTTGCCAACTGTATACGCTATCAAGAGCATATAAGCTGTTAGTTACGAACAGTGATAAACTAAAAATTGTGAGCTGCTTTTTAAAAGACTTCATAATATTACTTTATATATTGTCAGATAATAGTAGTATATATTCTTTTGATTAAACAAAACATACCGGGGTATAAATTTATATGATTACACTTAATGATGTAATGTTAGAATGTTTTGGCAATTTAATGTTTTTTATATTTGCCATCTTACTTTACAAACAAAATAGGCTAGCATGGTCATTTGCTATACTAAATATTCTCATAATAACTTATTTATCGGCAAAATATAGTATATCAACAGCTTTAATTTTCATGTCAGCTCAGATAGTTGCAGTGCTTATAGTAGGTATTAGCTGGTTTATTAAACCTATGTTTGAAGCTGTTGATAAAATAAGACTGATATTTGCAATTATTGTAAGCCTCTTAATATTAGTTATATGGGTACTATTAATGTATTTTTTTGTTAACCCATATATCTTAAATTTAAAAATGCTATTTGGGTTTGATTATCTTATATATATGCTGTTTGTATTGGGATGTATATTTGTCGCATTTAGATTATCGATAGGGTTAATAATTCTAGCTACAGTGTTTATTAGTAAGTCATTTTATTATAGCCAAACTATAGCTGATATTAGTAGTGCTCCTGCACATATAAAAGAATTTACTCCATATTTTCTTGTAAGTGCTTGCTGTATGATTTTGGCAGGAGTATTTTTAGTTGTAGCATATACAAGAGCTAAGAAAAACTTAATCTAAATGCTATAAATATCAAATCTATTTGATTTGCCTTTTATTTGTGAAGAGGGTGCTTTAGCAGATAAGAATTCAGCATTAACTGGTCGTTTTATTACTAGCTTTTTAGTCTTTTGTGACTGTATTGAATTTTCAACCAAAAGGCTGTTTCCTTTTTCATCAATAAATGCAATATCATGCATAATTTGCATATTTTGTTTTACTTTGGCACTTTTTTTACGTTCAGGGAACATTGGGTCAATATAAATACAGTCAAAAATTAGAGAGCTATTGTTTTTTATATAATCATTAGCATCTTGGTTTATAAGAGTTATTTTATCTGCTATGTTTTTTAAGTCTTCAATCTGTTTAGCTCTTTCTAGAGCATTTTTTAAGAGTAAAAATATGTAAGGGTCTTTTTCAATAGAAACTACGTTATGTCCTCTTGCTGCAAGTGTAAATGAATCTCTACCTAATCCAGCTGTTGAATCAAGAATTAGCATTTTATCTTTTTTTCTTCCCTCTACAGCTTGGACAACACTACATTTTTTTAATTTTGGGTTTATCCTAGAAGCTATGTCATTATCAGAAAAATCTATATAAATTTTTTTTGAATCAGTTAATAGTGATAATTGATTATTTTTATAAAGTAATTTCTTTTTAGACGCTGAAATAGAATATTCTAGTTGACTATAGGTTTGTTGCAAATATATCAAAGTTTCAGTATCTACAACATTTATAAGATCAGTTTTCATATAATAAAAGATATTAGATTTTTTAAAATTATTTATAGTCTGAAACATCTATTTCATTATGAAATATTCCAGCACCAATAAATTTTGATACTATTGGCGTCGAAGAGATATTTACAGTAATAGTAGAAAGATATTTTTTGAAAACTTCTTCAGGTGCTGATGTTGAAAGATTCATTAGCCCAAGTTTTTGCTTTCTGTCGATTATATCTTTTAGCTTATTTTGCCATGCTGGGAAAGCAACTTTGTAATCACCTTTAGCTTTATAAAGCTCACCAGCTAATACATAAGCCTCAATAATAGCAAATATACTTCCTTGTCCCATAAGTATGGAAGGACATGATGCAGCATCACCAACTAAGGCGATCCTATTGTTATACCAGTTATTCATCTTTACTTGAGTAACACTATCAAAATAAATATTATCAACATCATTTAATCTTGATAGAAGCTCAGGTGCTTCCCATTGAATATCTTTAAATACTGATCTAATGATTTCTTTTTTTTCATCTAGTGTTGCAGGAATTTTATCAACAAGATTAGAGCTCATCGTAAACATAACTAAAGTTTCCCCAGTTTCTAATGTTACGCGAGAGATTTGTCTATCGTCTTCTACACACAGTCCATAGGTGTAGTTTTCATGAAACTTGTAGTCTTCTAATGAGAAGGCTGCAACAAAAGTATTTAGGTCATGTTCTTTAAATTCAGAATCACTAAAAGCCAAAGATCTTGTGTGTGAGTGTAGTCCATCAGCGCCTATAACTAAGTCAAAAGATTCTTTCGTCCCATCAGAGAGATGAGCGATAACCTTATCATCATTATTTTCTACGCTTGTTACAAAAGTACCAAAACGAGTTTCGATCTCACCACAAGCATTATAAATAACGGAGGAAATATCTCCTCGTTTAACACTTAGAAATTCGCCATAATTATCTTCTATAAGAGATGAGATATTTACTTTTGAAGATCTTCTACCTCTACCATTAAAACAATGAATATTTTTGATTTTATAAGATTTATTTTTTAGTTCCTCAAACAGCCCCATTTTTTTGAGTACTTCGCATCCAGCTCCCCAAAAATCAACTAAATAACCTCCGGTTCTAAATTCAGGAGCTTTTTCAAATAACACCGGTTCAAAACCATATTCTTTAAGCCACCATGCTAAAGTAGGACCAGCGATTCCAACACCATTAATTGCTATTTTCATAATTATTCCTTCAATGTGATAAAACTTATATTTTATATATAGATTGTAGAATGATATTTAGAGTTATTCAATAAAGATATACTAGCTTTGCTATATTATGTTGTAGATAATTAAAAATTACAGATATTTTTATATATAATATGAATGGTACAAAATAATATCAATTTATAGATTATAGGAATAACTAATGTTAGAAAAAATGAAAAAAAGGTTGTTTTGGTATAAAAACTCAGAGCAAGGCCCACCAGACTTAGAGGAAATGATAAAGAAGTTCTTTGGGAAAAAGAAAAAAGATAGCGGTGATGGTAGTGAAAGTATTTATTCAAAAAATGCGGATAAAAACCAACCAACATTAGAGAATTTCCCAATAAAAAAAATAGCTAGTATAGTTATTGCAGTTATTATAGCTGCATGGGTAGGTTTTGGTTTTTATGTGGTGCAACCTGCAGAGCAAGCCGCAGTCTTACGACTTGGAAAGTTTTCTAAAATGGTCGAGCCAGGACTTCATTGGTATCCGCTTGGTTTTGATAGTGTTTATAAAGAAAATGTTCAAGAGTTAAAAACTATTTCTTTAAAAAGAGATATGCTTACTTCTCAAGAAAATATAGTGCATATTTCATTTACAGTACAATACCGTATATCTGATTTAGAGAAATTTTTGTTTGCAAATAATAACCCTACTAAACTACTTCAACAGACTTTAGAAAGTGCTGTAAGACAGGTTGTAGGTGAAAATAAGCTTGAGGAAATACTTACAACCAATAGAGCTGTAATTACTCAACAAGTACGCAAAGAAATGGAAAACCTTCTTCAAACGTATAATACTGGTATTTATGTGAGTGAAGTGATTATGCAACCAGCTCAAGCTCCAGATGCTGTGAAAAGTGCATTTGACGATGTGATTAAAGCCCGTGAAGATCGTGAAAGAGAGCAAAATGATGCTGAAAGCTATGCAAATAGAATTGTACCAGTAGCACAGGGTAAAGCGCAAAGAATTATTGATCAAGCAAATGCTTATAAGCAAAAAATTGTACTTGAAGCTCAAGGTGAAACAGCCCAATTTGAGCAGTTATTACCGATCTATAAGAAAAATCCTGACATTGTTACAAACCAAATGTACTTTAATACTATTTCAGATGTACTTCAGCATAATAAGATTTTCTTGATTGATGGTGATGGTGCGAAAAATATATTTTATGGTTTAGGTGAAAACAGTAAAAAAGCATTAATGCCAAGTTTAGATGCAAACAGTCAAGGGAGTAACTAAAAAATGAATAAAATTTTAAAAATATTCTTAGTGGTTGTAGTTGTTGCATCTATTGTTATTTTAAGTACTAAGTTTATAGTAAAACAAGGTAGTGAGTCGGTTATACTAAGGCTTGGTGAACTTAAAAAAGATAGTTCTGGACAAGTTATCGAGTATGAACCAGGTATCCATATTAAAGTTCCACTTTTAGATACCGTTAAAACTTATGATATGCGTAACCGTATATTAGAAGCAGATTCGGCTAGAGTTGTTACTAAAGAACAAAAAGATGTGTTGATTAATGCTTATGTTGTATGGAAAATTGATAACATCTCTAAATTCTTTACAAGTACAAGTGGTAATGTTGACAGAGCTGAGACATTGCTTAAGCAATTCTTAGAGTCATCTTTGCGTGCAGAAGTTGGTAATAATGATATTCAAAGTCTTATAAATAATAATCGCGATAAGCTTATGATAGCACTTACTAAGAGTGTACAAAAACAGGCTATACAAATAGGTGTATCTGTAGTTGATGTGAGAGTGAAACAGATAGATTTACCTGATACAGTCACAGATTCTATATACCAGAGAATGAAGTCTTCGCGTCATAAAGTAGCTTCTTCTATAAGAGCAGAAGGTGTACAATTAGCTGAGAAAATAAAAGCATCAGCTGATGCAAAAGTTACGGTAACTATAGCGCAAGCTGAGAAAGAATCTAAGACTATAAGAGCAGAAGCTGACGGTAAAGCTGCAAAAATATTTACAGCAGCTTATGCAAACTCTATACCATTGTACGAGTTCTTAAAAAGTATGAATTCATATAAAGAAAGCTTTAATGGTAAAAATGAAGTTGTGTTTATGCTTAAACCAGATAGTAAATTCTTTCAAGGTTTTAAGTTGCAATCAAATAGTAAACTTGCAAAAGATATGAAGGAAGCTAAGTAGTTATGAGTAAAGGTCAAGATATGATAAAAGTATTATTTGTTTGTAAGGGTAATATTTGTAGATCCCCGACAGCACATGGGATTTTTAGAGATATTGTAGACTCTAATGACTTTAGTAATAAAATTGAGATAGCATCTTGTGGAACTAGCTCACAGAAGTGGGGGCATGAAGGTGATCAAGCCGATTTTAGAGCACAAGAAATGGCTAAAAAATATGATTGTGATTTATCAGATCAGAGATCTCAACAATTATTAGAGTCAGATTTTGATGATTATCACTATATAGTTGCGATGGATCAAGAAAATATCAACACTATGAAAGTAATGTTTCCTCGTGCAGATTTTTCAAAAGTTACTAAGATGCTTCAATATGCGCCAGCAATAAATTTAACCGATGTTCCGGACCCGTATTATGAAGATAATTTTGAGAAAGTTTTTTTAATGGTTGATACAGCTTGTCATGGACTTTTTGAAAAAATTAAACTAGAGAATAAACTATGATATATAGAAGTGCAAAATACATCATGGGAGCAGCTAAAGTTTCACAGCTTCCAGAAGATATTGGAATAGAGGTAGCATTTGCAGGGCGTTCAAACGCTGGTAAATCAAGTGCCTTAAATACTCTTACAGAGCAAAAAGCTTTAGCTAGAGTCAGTAAAACTCCAGGTAGGACTCAGCTTATTAATTTATTTGATATTGGTGAAGGTAAAAGACTTGTTGATTTACCAGGCTATGGTTATGCAAAAGTTTCTGAAAAAATTAAAAAACAATGGCAGAGCGAAATGGAGTTATATTTGGCTTCACGAGAATGCCTAACAGGAATTGTACTTTTAGTTGACCCTCGTCATGACCTTAAAGAGTTTGACTGCTTAATGATAGAGTTAGCAATAGCTTGTAACCTTAATTTACATATATTGCTTACAAAAGCAGATAAGCTAAATAATAGAGAAAGAGCTCAAGCAACTAAAATGTTAGATAGTTTTTTAGCTACTTTTAAAACTACAGATAAAGTGTCATATCAATTATTTTCAGCTCTTAAAAAAATGGGGCTTGAGAAACTTAAACAAAAACTTGATAGTTGGTATGAGTAATTAATGTTTATATCATTATTTTTTTCAGTGTAAAAATACAAAAATATAATTTCTGCTATAATATTTTGAAATATTTATGATTATTGGTATGATGATTTGTAGAGTTATTTACTATAATAAGAGTTCGCAATGTTAAAAAATATTAAAATGCTTAGTAATTTAGTTTGTGTTGGGATGTTAGGCAGTTGTGCTATTATTGAACAAAAAGAAAAAACCTACGATCTTAAACACGATAATGAACTTATTGTACATCTTAAAGATACTCAGACAAATAAAGAAGTAGGAACCATTACTATTGCTCCATACGTTACTAATGGTGATCAAGAAGGTTTACTGATAACTCCTCATTTATATAACTTACCACCCTCAACTACTCATGGTATGCATATACACATTAATCCAAGTTGTGCGGATGGTGGTAAAGCTGCTGGAGGACATTGGGATCCTGAAAACACTAATAAGCATTTAGGTCCATATAGTGATGATGGACATAAAGGAGATTTACCTGTGCTGATTGTTAATCCTGATGGGAGTGCTACAAAACCAGTTGTTGCGCCTAGATTAGCTTCATTAGAGGAACTTGAAGGACATAGCTTGATGGTGCATGAAGGATCAGATAATTATTCTGATGATCCAGAACCTCTAGGTGGAGGTGGAAATAGAATGTGGTGTGGTGTAATAAAAGATATCTGATATTATAAATTACTGGATAGCTATATTTAAATGACTGAAGTAACTATTAGATTAATTTTTTTTATTGGTATGTTACTTATAGTTGCTACACTTGAGCTATTTTTGCCAAAAAGAAAACTACAACAGAAAAAGTCGACTCGTTGGCTAAATAATTTACTGTTGATTTTTATTAATACAATTCTTCTTAGACTGATTTTTCCAGTTGCTGCAGTTGGTGTGGCTTTATTTTGTGAGTTAAACAAAATTGGAGTTTTGAACTATTTTGAATTTGCTGAATCATTAAAAATAGTAATTGCTTTTATAGTACTAGATTTATCAATATATTTGCAGCATGTATTATTTCATCATATTCCTATTTTATGGAGTATTCATAAAGTACATCATGCGGATATGGATATTGATGTAACGACTGGACTTAGATTTCATCCGTTCGAAATGATTTTATCGATGCTCATTAAAATAGTTGTAGTTACAATAATAGGAGCACCTGTATTAGCTGTAATTATTTTTGAGATAGTTTTGAATGCAACTGCAATGTTTAATCATGGTAATATTGGTTTAACTAAGAATGTTGATAAAATTTTGAGGGTTTTTATAATAACGCCTGATATGCATAGAGTCCATCATTCAACTGTTGTGGGTGAGACAAATTCAAACTTTGGTTTTAATTTTTCCATATGGGATAGGTTTTTTAAAACCTATAAAGCTCAACCTAGTAAAGGACATTATGAGATGAATATAGGTCTTGATGAGTATAAAGATGCTAGAACTACACAAAGTATTAAAGGTATGCTTGAAATTCCATTTAAAGGATAAGCTATAAAACAGTTCTATTAAATTCAGCTACTAAGATAGTAATCTTGAATTAGATAAGTAAATAGCTGATAATATGTTTTGAAAATAAACTAAATAAGGATAAATAAAATGTCTGATTTAAATGAAACAGGTAAAGTTTACGAACGCCCATGGGGTACATATCAAACCCTTAATTTCACAGATAAGAGTCAAACTAAAATTATCACAGTAAAGCCAAAAGGGCAGTTGTCATTGCAAAAGCACTTTAAAAGAGCTGAGCATTGGGTAGTCGTTACAGGTAAGCCAACTATTACAGTTGATGATAGTGTGAAAGAGTATAATGTTGGTGAAAATGTATTTATACCAAAAGAATCTGTGCATAGATTGGAAAATTTTACAGATAGTGATATTCAAATAATTGAAGTTCAAGTAGGTGATTATCTAGGTGAAGATGACATCGTGCGTTTGGAAGATATCTACAAGCGTGATTAAATTCAATTAATAATATTTCATAAAATTATTGTCTATTTATATTCTTATCATTTAAAATTATAGTCACAAATTAAACTTTCTAAGAGTTAGACTATGGTTATTAAATCTAAAGCAGCAGTTGCATATAAAGCAGGTGAACCACTTTCTATAGAGATTGTAGATGTTGGGCTACCTAAAGATAATGAGGTTTTGGTTGAGATAAAAGCTACTGGTATTTGCCATACTGATGCATTTACACTCTCAGGTATGGATCCTGAAGGACTTTTTCCTGCTATATTAGGGCATGAAGGAGCAGGAGTTGTGGTTGAGGTTGGTAAGAATGTAACATCTGTAAAAAAAGGTGATCATGTAATAGCACTATATACGCCAGAGTGTAGAGAGTGTAACTTTTGTTTAAATCCTAAAACAAATCTTTGCCAGTCTATCCGTGAAACTCAAGGTAAAGGTCTGATGCCTGATGGTACATCTCGTTTTACAACAGCAGATGGTCAAGCAATTCATCACTATATGGGGTGCTCAACATTTTCAAACTATACAGTACTTCCTGAAATAGCCGTTGCTAAAATTCGTAAAGATGCACCTTTAGATAAAGTTTGCTATATCGGTTGTGGTGTAACTACAGGTGTGGGTGCTGTGGTTAAAACAGCTAATGTTGAAGCTGGATCTAGTGTTGTAGTATTTGGTTTGGGAGGTATTGGTTTAAATGTGATCCAAGGAGCTAAATTAGTCGGAGCTGGACAAATAGTTGGTGTAGACATTAACAATGACAAAAAAGAGCTAGCTGAAAAATATGGCATGACAGATTTTGTTAACCCTAATGAATTGGATGAAGATATAGTTGCCCATTTGGTTCGTTTAACCGGGGGTGGTGCTGATTACAGCTTTGAGTGTATTGGTAAAACGGGTGTAATGCGTCAAGCACTTGAGTGTGTACATAAAGGTTGGGGTGAAAGTGTGATTATTGGAGTCGCTGGAGCAGGGCAAGAAATTAGCACAAGACCGTTTCAACTTGTAACAGGTCGTACTTGGAAAGGATCCGCTTTTGGTGGAATGCGAGGTCGTACAGATGTACCAATGATAGTTGACTGGTACATGGATGGAAGGATTGATATCGATAACCTAATAACCTCGAATATTCAAATAGAAGATATTAATAAAGGTTTTGCAGATATGCATAAAAATATTAGAACAGTTGTTAAGTTTTAAAGGTTACTTTTTTATTTTGAGAGAATAATAAAAAATATTTATCAAATAGTATATATAATTATAGCGATTATAAATGCCTTCAACATCCTTGTTTAAATTATCTTTTAATGATGAAGTTACGACCTTGAAAAGTAAAAGTATTGCCGTAATTGCAGTTATGAAAAATTCTACTTGCAAATAAACAAATCCTTTATTTGTAAGAATGAATACAAAACATCCAGCACAAAGAATAACTGAAAAAGTTACAAATCCTACTAACATAAGGTGATATAGATATGTGTTGAATGAATGGCTGTCATCCAATAAATATTTTTTTAGTCCCGTTGAGCTAACAATAAGGTTAGATAATAGGTCTGATATCAACAGTACTATTAATACTGAATATTCAGTTGGAGTAGGCATCGCTAATGTCGGGAAGACTATGTCTATCGCTATAATTAATACGAGGCTAAAAAGAATGTTTTTTTTCATTTTAAATTGTAGTCATTAGCTCTTCAACAGTAATTTCTTGCTTTTCCTGAGTCTTACGATTTTTATACTCAATTAAATTTTGTTCTAATAGTCTATCACCAATTACTACATGATGAGAGTAGCCAACCAAGTCCGCATCAGCAAACATTACTCCAGGTCTTGCACCTCTATCATCTAAAAGTACATCAAAGCCTTTATCTAAAAGTTCTTGATATAAGTTATCAGCAAGTTCTTTAACTTTTTCAGATTTATTATAATTTATTGGTAATATAGCTACTTGGTATGGTGCTATGGCTTCAGGCCAAATAATACCTCTATCATCATGAGATTGTTCAATGGCGGCTGCCATTACACGAGAAACACCAAAACCATAGCAACCCATAAGTATAGGTTTCCCTTTACCATCTTGGCCAATTACAGTCGCATTCATCGGTTTAGAGTAAACATCTCCAAGCTCAAAGATATGACCAACTTCTATACCATTTGTGAGCTCTAGTGTACCGTTTCCATCTGGTGAGATATCTCCTGCTACTACATTACGGATGTCAGCAACTTCATAGTTTGCTATGTCTTTATCCCAATTTACATTTGTAAGGTGATAATCATCTTCATTAGCACCACAAACTATATCTGAGATTTCCACAGCACTAAAATCAGCTATTATTTTAATAGGACACTCATAAATACCAAGCGACCCTGGATTAGCATTAAAAAGTGAGAAAATTTCTTCTCTACTCGCTAGGTTATATGGAGCTGTTATTTGCTCAAGCTTGTTTATTTTTGTTTCATTAAGTTCATGATCACCACGAATAACTAATGCAAAGAAGTTATCATCAGCATCTTTGATAACCATTGTTTTAACAGTTTGTTTGATGTCAAAATCCATTTCTTTGCAAAGTTTTTCGATAGTTTTAATATTTGGAGTATGAATTTTTTCTATAGAATTTGAGGATACTATTTTTTTGCTCAAGTCAGGCTTAGCATAAGTTGCAAGCTCTATATTTGCAGCATAATCACTATCATTACTATAGCAGACTATATCTTCACCAGCATTTGCAAGTACTTGAAACTCATGACTGTTATCACCACCAATAGCTCCAGTATCAGCTTTTACTGGTCTAAAGTTAAGCCCAATATGGTTTAAGATATTACAATAAGCTTGAAACATAATTTTATATGACTTATTTAAACACTCTACATTTTCATGGAAAGAATAAGCATCTTTCATTATGAATTCTCTAGCTCTCATCACACCAAAACGAGGGCGAATTTCGTCCCGGAATTTTGTTTGTATTTGGTACAAGTTTAATGGTAGTTGTTTGTAGCTTTTGATAGTATCTCTAGCCATATCAACTATTGGTTCTTCATGGGTTGGGCCATAGCAAAAGTCTCTATCATGTCTATCTTTAAGCTTTAAAAGCTCAGGACCAAATTTGTCCCAACGATGAGTCTCTTTAAGAAGCTCAGATGGTAATACTGTTGGTAAAAGTAATTCACTTGCACCAGCTTTGTTCATTTCTTGACGAACTATAGTTTGAATTTTCTGCAGTACCTTTAAACCCATTGGCATCCATGTATAAATACCTGAAGCAAGCTTTTTAATAAGCCCAGCTTTCAGCATGTATTGATGTGATGTTAAAACAGCTTCTTTAGGTAGTTCTTTTGTAGTAGCAACAAGTGTTTGAGATGCTTTCATTATGATGATTTTTTAAAAGTATAAATATAATGTAAATTATATCAAAAAATTGATTTTTTAGATAAAAAGATTATTGATAAAAAATAGTGGAAAAGGCTTTACCTATAGTTTTTTGTAATTCTCTTAAATAGTTCAAACTCATGATGACAAGACTGTATATTAGAAAATTGCTCAGCTGTTTTTTTGCACACTTCTTGAGGAATAGGTTTAACCTTTTGACCAGTAGCTAAAGTTTTAATTTCTATTTCAATAGCTTGCTCAAAGTAGTAATGTTTGTAAATAGCTTTTTCGATAGAGTCAGCAGTTGTTATAACTCCGTGATTATCCAATATCATCATATTATTTTTTTCACCAAGACTTTCAGCTATAGCTTTACCTTCATTTTCAAGAGCAAGACCATAGTAGTGGTGGTATGAAATATCATCATAAAACCTTAGTGATTGTTGGTTGCAAAATTGCATGCCACACTCTAGTGATGATAATGCTACAGCATATTTACTGTGTGTATGAATAATTGCATTAATATCTTTCCTAGCTTTATATGTTTCAAGATGAATATTGGCAGCTTGTGGCATTACCTTGTAGCCATTATCAGAGATTATATTGCCATCTAAATCAACTGTGACTAGATTCTTCTTAGTCACTTTATCGAAAGATACATTATGAGGAGTAATGATAATATTTCCATTAGGTAATCTAGCAGAGATATGAGTTGCTAATAAATCATCCCATCCATAGTGATGTATAACATGATGAGAAATAGCTAAGTTTTTACGATATTTTTTTTGATTATTCATAAAAATTGGAATTCATTATCTAGATAATTGATTTTATCACTTTTATAAATCTATTTGTGAAGATTGTTTATTTATTTGGGATTTAGCCCTATATGCTATGTATAACTTATAACTACTGATGTAAAATATTTTTTGTAAGTTAATTTATTTTATTTAAGAAACAGTTATGACTAAACAGAAGCAAAAACCAAAAACTGTACCAACTAAAAAACCTGCAAACAATTTTTTTCGAAATTTAAAAATATTAGTTGTCTTGGGAGCGGCTATATCAGCTGGCTTTTCAGGTGTATATTTTGATAAGTATAATCTCAAACAGAAATTTATAGACTTTAGACATGAGGTTTATGATTACTTTACACGAGAACCTATTAAAAACTTTAAGCCTGAAGATAATCAAAATATAGTGGCAAGATTTTTCTCAGAAAGTGATAAGGTAAAAGAGCAACCTAAGGAACAAAATCAGTTTGAAAACTTAAAACAGTATGCTCCTGAAAGAACCATGCCAGCAGTTAGTAAATACTGTCATGATTTTCTCGCTTATGGTAATCCTAGCTTTGATGTGACTTCAGGTCTAGGTCAAACTAATCTTTACTTATGCAGAGATGGTTATGTTGTTGGTTATAATTATCAAACCAAACAGGCAAGTTGGGTAGCATTTAAGCTTACAAAGTCAAAAGTAGCAAACAAGCTAAAACGAAAAGATAGATTCAAAGAAGATAGCGATGTACCATTTGTATATAGAGCTACTTTGAGTGATTATAGTAAATCAGGCTACGATAGAGGGCATTTAGCATCTTATGCATCAATGGACTTTAGCCAAAAATCTGCTGATGAATCGTTTTTGTTGTCAAATATGTCACCACAAAAGGCAGGGTTAAACAGACAAGGTTGGGAAAGGTTAGAAACAGATGAAAGAATCTGGGCAAATATGTATGATAGTATTTATGTGTATACAGGTCCAATATATAAAAAGCAAAAAGTATATAAAACTATTGGTTATAATAAGATTGCTGTGCCAGATTATTATTTCAAAATAATTTATGTGCCAAGTAAAAATAAAGCCATAGCTTTTGTAATGCCTAATGCTAGAGTCAATAAAACAAAAATTGCAAACTATAGAACTTCAATTAAAGATATTGAAAGCAGAACGGGATTACATTTTTTAACTAATATTGATGATAGGGCGACAGTTGTTGATAATGTATCATCAATGTGGCGAACTAGTTATTTTTAAATGAGGAATTTTTATGAAACTACCACAATCATCAAGATTAACTTATAGACTTATTTCACGAAGTGAAGAAGATAGAAAGTTACTGAAAGTTTTAGATACTAATCCTATCAATAGAGAATTCTTTCCAAATGGAGCATTAGATAAACATCAAATTCCTACCATGGTAGAAAGATTTGTTGGAGGATATGAAAAATATCAAACACCTGTTTTTCTTGTGTTTGATAAAGAAGATAATTTCATAGGCAGAGCAGGATTCTCTTATACAAGTGAACTGAACGCAGTGGAAATGGGTTATGTTCTTGACTATAAGTCTTGGGGGAAAGGTTATGCTACAGAAATTGCTAACACATTATTAGAATGGGCTAGATATAGTTTGGAGTATAAAGAGGTTTTTGCTTTTACAGGTGTTGATCATATAGCTTCGATTACAATAATGAAAAAAACTGGTATGGAATATGTGGATAATCGTGAATTAAAAGGTATCAAGTGTGTCTTATATAAGAAAAACCTTTAATTTTTTATATCCCAAATTCTCCTAAATTCTTTAATTATTTGATCATGCCTGAGTAGAAAATCTTTAGTATTATAATCCTCATCAAATTTTTGAGTTTTAACAACTCGCTTATCTTCATTTAGAATAATTTTATTAGTAATGCTAAACACTAGGTCAGTTATAGGCTTAATGACTTTAGATGTTAAAAACTTACGATAATTTATAAGGTAAAGTTTTGTTTTATTCTCATTTATAGGTACAAAATACACTGTGATTTTTAATGAGTCAGCATTATTTAGCACCCAAAAGTTTGGCAGAATATATTTAAGCATCAACTTATCATCTTTATACGCAGCTAAATAATTATCTGTAACTTTTAGTTCAACATTTTGAGGGATTTTATATCCTCTACCAATAGATTTTCTATGAACAGTCGCTAGGTGAGTATAGTCAAGTTGGTTCTCTATGCAATGACGAATATTATTACGCCAAGTGTCTGTAAGAATAGAGTATTTACCTTTGAATTCATTGTGTAAACTTTCTATAAACTCAAATGCATAGCTGTTGTCTAAATCTTCATCATAAATGTTTATCCAAAGCATATCTGCAATTACTTTAGTTGGATATGTTTTAGCTCTTAGTTTAGGTATACTAGATTCAGTTTCAGGAGTATAACGACATTGACCAGATGTATCAAACTCAAAGCCATGAAAAGGGCATTTTATAGCATTATCACAGACTTTTCCTAAGCTTAGTTCCGCACCTCTATGAGGACAACGGTTTTCCATTACTATTATTTCTGAACTACTTTTCCAAGCTACAAGATTTTTACCAAACCTTTCTAGTTTTAGAGGTTTGTTTTTTATCTCTCTAATATGAGCAATTGCATACCATGATTTTGGGTAATTCATTTGCTATGTCTTAATCTTTTATCATATAAGTATGATAAGGACCAATATCATAATCTACATTATCAATATCGTGAGCATGTTTGAATTTTTTGTACCTTTCAGTATTAAAGCCTTTTCTTTTAAAAGCTTTATCTCTTAAAGCTTGAGCTCTACTACTAGGAGGAGTGCAGCTTGCAAGAATAAAACATACAAGTAATAAAACAATATTTTTCTGTAACATACTACACCTATACTACCTTTGTGTTTGTTTAATATACCATTTATCAAGAGATACTACACAGTTACCATATTTGACAGATTGGTAGCTACCTCCTTCATAAGTTGAACTTATATCATTGCATATTTTATCGCGATAGTTCTTAAAATTTACAATATCATGATTTTCAAGTTGGTTGATTTTAGACTCAAAGTCAGCCATTTGAGACTTTAAACATTGGTTTATCTCGTAGCTATTGCCATCACATTTAACATCTGCAAAAGTAGAAAAAGGTGCTATAAGAATCGTTATAAATATAAGTATTTTATGTAAATTCATTTTCAAAAAAGGTTGTATATCTATAAGAGTATTATAGCTTAATTATTCTATTTTCTATGACAATATGAGCTAAGATTTTTGCTTTATCTTTAGTAGATATAAAGTTTGCAATTTTAATTACTGTAAATACGCAAATAAAATTGCAATGTCTAACTTGGGTTCTATAGTAGCAACTAAAACAAGGGTGGTTATTTTTGATTAGAGCTATCAATTTTTATTATATGTTTCGTTTATTAGCATTGTTAATATTCTATGAGTTTATAAATCATAGATATAAACATGTCTTTATATGACTCAATATAAATAAGAAGAGGTTATGATGAAAGAAAGAGGATTCACTTTAATTGAGTTAATGATTGTAATAGCAGTAATTGCAATATTAGCAGCTATAGCTATACCTATATATAATAACTATACAACTAGAAGTAAAATATCTAATGCTGAACATGAAGCTCAGTCTTTTGTTAAGGAGTTGCAAGTATACTCAAATGAAAAAGGTGAATTTCCTCCAGATGATAGTAATGTATGGAAAACTACTATACTTAATACAGATTATGTCAAAGAGATAGTTGTTGAAAGAGAATCTAATAATGAAGCTTTAGTAAAAGTGTATCTAGCAAGCTCTGTACTTTCTAGTGATTCTTATTTTCAATACAGGCTAGCAATTAGTGATTAGCTGCAATTAGGTTGCTTATTTCAGATCTATTATTTTAAAAAACATAAATAGGAGAAAAAATGCCTACTCAACAAAAAATGTTATCATTAGCAGTAACACTGTTACTTGGAATGATACCTTCAGTATGTATGCCAACAACACTGACAATAACTAAAGAAGCTGGAAATATACCTGAGAAGTATATGTCTAATGTTGCTACTAATAGTAATGAGATATCAGTTGGAAACCTAGTAGACTCTTTGTATGATGCGATAGCAGATGAAGATCCTTTTACTTTTACTCAGAATGTTCTCGGCACTGAACATGAGGGAGTTGCTGCTAATTGTACAGATTTTAAATGTGCAGTTACTGAAATTAATGGGGAAAGATGGATGGTTCAAGAGATTCCTAGTATCAACCAACTTCAACTATATAAGGAAGATTCAGATGATGCAATTACTCTATATTCTTCATTTGAAGGGGGGACAACGATAGATCCATCAAGAGAAGATGCTGAGCAATTACAACAACTTGTTAATGAGTCTATAACGGTATTTAATGAAAATTAAGCTTGATGAACAAAATTCTTCGCAAATACTATTATATAATCAATAAATATATCATAATTCAATTATTTTACTCTCTGTACCAATATAAGCTGAGATTTTTGCTTTATCTGTAGTAGATACAAAAACTTGTGAATCTAATTGCTGTAAATATGCAAATAAAGTAGCTGTATGTACAGTATCTAGTTCGGAGGTTATATCATCGACTAAATAAATACATTTGTTTAAATTTTCAAGATTATGTACTTCACCTTGAGCAAGTTTTATCGCACATATTAATAGCTTTTGCTGACCACGGGAAAATATATCTTGAATAGGTTTGCTATCTATTGTCATCACAATATCTGCTTTATGTGGGCCATGATTAGTTTGGTTGTAGCGATTGTCATAGTTAAAAGACTCATCTAAAACTTGGCTTAAATTTTTATCTTTATTCCAACCACGAAAATAGCTTATATCAAGGGTAATATCAGGATTAAATTTTGTAAGAATTTCAAATATTTTCGGTTTTAGTTTTGCAAAATAATCTTGTCTTTTTAGATCTAAAATATCTCCAAATTCACAAAGTTTTTTATCAATACCTTCAATATAGCTATACGGATAGTTTTGTTTTAGAGCTGAGTTTCTTTGCTTTACTAAAAACTTAGTTTGTTGCCAAATTTTTAAAAATGTTTTATCTAAGTAAAAGGCTCCCCAATCTAAGATTTTACAACGCTGTTGGGCACCTGAGTTTATGATGTTAAAACTCTCAGGGTTCATAAGTTGAATTGGTAGATTTCTTGTTATCTCGGTATGGTTTTTTTGTACTTCTGAGTTTAGTTTTGAAACATTAGAGTTATTTTTTTTACGCGATAACGAAATCGTAATATCGTTTTGATTAAAAACTCGACTAAATATCACAAACTCATCAGCATCATGATTTATAATTCTGTTAAGTTGAGAGCTTCTAAATGAGCGACTGTGAGATAGAAAGTAAATTGACTCAAGAATAGATGTTTTACCAGAACCATTTTTGCCTATAATAAAGTTTATATCCTTATCAAAATCATAGCTTTTTGACTGTATATTTCTAAAGTTTTGTAGCTGTAAGTTAGATATATACATTTTAGATAAATTCTAGGCTATTGGTGTAAATTTGTTGTTTTAGTATATCAGTATTTGATTGATAAATATCGCATAATAATCTGAAAATTTCAGGAATTTTTTCAGGTGTATTGATTGTTTTTTCTCCATAAAGTCGCATATCTGGAGAGTCTGTTTCTAAAACTATACTTTGAGCTGGTATATCTTTAACTGTATCTTTAAGCTTAGCTTTAGGTTGCGAAATTAATCCACCAATTCCAAGTTTAAAACCAAGTTCAATATATGTTTTAGCAATGTTTGTATTGCCATTGAAGGCATGAATTATCCCACCATGATTAAACCTACTATCTTTGAGGATTTTAATAACCTCATTGTGAGATTTAACACTATGGATAATTACAGGTTTTGCTAGATTATTCGCGATACTTATTTGAGCTTTGAAAAAGTCTAATTGTTTATCAAAGTCCTTAACTCGTTTATCTAGTCCAATCTCACCAATTAGCTTTGTGTTTTGTGCTATAGTATATTGCTCAAGCATATCCAAGTACTGACTTTCATGATTTTTTATAAAAATAGGGTGTAATCCAAATGCTATCTTTATAGACTTAAACTGTTTGTTCAACTCAATAAGTTTATCCCAACTAGAGTGTTGTGTCGCAGGATTTATGAACTGAGTGATATTGAGTTTATTGCATTTAGTTATTAGCTCATCTCTAAAAGAGTCAAAAACATCAAAATCTAAATGGCAATGAGTATCTATAAACATTCGTTGTTTTGTTAAAATATCGGTTTGATTAAGTTATAATACAACAAGTTATATATAGATTAAAATAGACATCATTTTATAAGGTTTGCAAATGAGTAACACGACAAACAATTTTTTATTTGAATTAGGTACAGAAGAGCTACCTCCAAAAGCACTTAAAAGCTTAGCTAAATCACTACTTTCATCAGTTGAAAGTCAACTAAAAGAAGCTAAAGTTAGTTTTGATGAGACAAGATGGTTTGCTTCACCAAGACGATTAGCTTTTATTATTGAGGGTTTAGCTCAAAGCCAAGAAGACATCACTATCGAAAAACAAGGTCCTCTAGTAAGCATAGCTTATAAAGATAATGAGCCGACAAAAGTAGGTTTAGGTTTTGCAAAATCTTGTGGTGTTGAAATTAGTGAGCTTGAGGAAATTGAAACTCCAAAAGGTGATAAGTTATACTACTCTAGTACTCAACAGGGACAAAAAACTGTAAAGCTTATACAAGATATAATATCTAAAGCTCTTAAACAGCTTCCTATTCCTAAGATGATGCGTTGGGGAAGTTCAGATGTTGAGTTTGTAAGACCGGTACATTGGGTGCTTGCAATATTTGGTGAAGAGATAGTTAATATTGAACTTTTCGATAAAAAATCATCAAATATTACTTATGGTCATAGATTCCATAATCCAAAAGCAATAGCTGTAAAATCAGCTTTTGAATATGTAGGCTTACTTGCTGATGCGATGGTTGTAGTAGATTGGGAAGAGCGTAAATGTGAGATAATTAAACAAGCAAAAGCACTAGCTAAGCAAAATAACTATAAGGTTGTTTTAGATGATGCTTTGGTTGAAGAAGTTTGTGCTATTGTTGAGTATCCACATGCGATGATGTGTAGCTTTAATGACGATTTTTTAAGAGTTCCACAAGAGGCACTTATATCTTCAATGGAAGAGCATCAAAAATGTTTTGCCTTGCTTGATGGACAAGATAATCTAGTCGCTAACTTTATCACTATATCAAATATTCAAAGCACAAAGCCTGAATTAGTCACAAGTGGTAATCAAAAAGTAATGAATGCTCGTTTAGCAGATGCAGCATTTTTCTATGATACTGATTTAAAAACCTCTTTAGAAAGTTTATTACCTAAACTTGAGAGTGTGACCTTCCATAATAAATTAGGGAATATGCACCAAAAAGCTCAAAGATTAGCAAATACATCTAAGAATTTAGCTGAAATTGTTAATATAGATAGCGAACAAGCTTATCGTGCAGGCTTATTAGCAAAGGCTGATTTAATTTCAGATATGGTTTTTGAATTTACTGATTTACAGGGCATAATCGGTAAATATTATGCAAAAGCATATGGTGAGTCAGATGTAGTAGCTGATGCTATTGAGCAACAGTATTGGCCAAAATATTCTGGTGCTGAGCTACCTGAAACAAATGTGGCTAATTGTGTTGCATTAGCTGAGAAGCTAGATACTTTAGTTGGTATATTTGGCATAGGACAAAAACCTACAGGTAATAAAGATCCATTTGCACTGCGTAGATCAGCGATAGGTATTTTGCGTATTCTTAGAGATAATATAGATATTTCTTTAGAGCAAGTGATTGATATAGCTATAGAAAGCTATAAATGTATAAATGCTGTTGAACTAAGCTCAAACACTAAAGTTGAAGTGATAAACTTTTGTCTTGATAGATTGAAAAACCTATATAAAGAAGAGGGTGTTGCTACTGATATATTTGAATCTATTAGTACTACTAATTACGAATCTATAAAAGATTTTGATGCTAGAGTTAAAGCAGTTGTTAAATTTAGTCAATCAGATAAAGCAAAAAGCTTGATAGCATCAAATAAAAGAGTTGCAAATATTCTAAATAAAAATGCAAAGGGTAGTTCTGTAGAGTTTAATAGAGAAGCATCAAAAAATGCTGGTAATGCTTATGAGTTGGCACTAGTTGATAGTCTTGATGAGATTGAAAAAGATTTTGAAAAATATCTTAACAACCGCGAATATACTTATGCTTTAGAATTACTTAGCACTATAGAAAAAGTAATTAGTGAGTTCTTTGATAATGTAATGGTCATGGATGAAGATTTACAAGTTAGAAATAATAGGATAGCTTTGTTGGCTAAGATTAGAAAGATGTTTGCATCAATTGCAGATATTTCTAAGTTATAAGGAATTATTCAAATGAGTAATCAAAAAAATGTTTTGGGTTCAAAGTTACAAGCTTGCTGTTTTGAGTCGATGACAGGCTATTATCGTGATGGTTTTTGCAAAACTGAAACAGCTGATTTTGGCCTCCATACAGTTTGTGCGATTATGACTCAAGAATTTTTAGATTATACAGCTAGTAAAGGCAATGATTTAAGCACACCTAATCGAGCGTTTGGTTTTCGTGGTTTGAAGCCAGGAGATAAATGGTGTTTGTGTGCATTAAGGTGGTTAGAAGCATATACTCAAGGAGTAGCACCAAAAGTTATTCTTGAAGCTACTAATGAGCTAACGCTTGAAGTGATTAGCATTGAAACTCTTGAAAAAATGGCTCACAGCTAATCAAAACTATTATAATCTATACAATTAAGTTTACTCTTTAATTCCTTGATAAAATCAAACAAATTTTTTGTATGGATATTATCCTTGTTTGAGCCTATCCATAGTGATTGTAACTTAAAATCATTTTCACTTTTTGCATATTTACGCAAATTAGCAGTATGATAATGTTGTATCGGAAAAGTGTACTCTCGAATAGAAGAATCTTTTATTAGAGTATTAGCGATACCTCGAGCATATTTGCCTGTTATATTGTTTGAAACTACAGTGGAGAAATTATTGCGAATATGGTTTTTAGTTTCTTTAGAAATATTACTTCCACTAGTCATCATAAAAGCACTACCAAGTTGTATATAGTCAGTACCTGCATTAAAGTAGTTTTGCATATTATTTACGCTAATTCCACCAGCAGCGATAAAGCATTTTGATGGATATTTTTGTTTAGCACTTTTTAGAAGCTCAAGGGTTGTATTTTTGTTGATTTGATTATGCAGAAAGCTAGCTTGATGTCCACCAGCTTCATTTCCTTGTATTATGATAATATCTATGTCTTTATTAATAGAGTATATTACTTCATCAATAGAGGTCGCATTTGCTATTAGTTTTATACCGTGATTTTTTAGCTTTGTAATTGCTTTATCACTTAAAAGACCAAAAGTCATACTAACTATTTTTATATTGTATTTTAAAATTAGATTTATGTATGTGTCTTCATCTATGCTAGTACGAACTTCAAACTCTACAGAATTGTTCTTGTTTTTAATCAGGCTTGTTTCGAGAGATATTACTCTTTGATTTTTTTGTAAGGTTTGAGATTTGTGATTTTCAATAAATAGGTTTAATCCAATAGAATACTCATCACGGTCTAGTTTTGAATAAACGCTTTTAATCATCTTTTCTAAGTCAACCAAGCTTAGGTATCCAGCCGGAATCATACCTAAAAAGCCATTGTTGGCAATGTTTGCTATAAATTTAGAAGATAAGATATTACCTGCCATTGGTGCTTGGATTATAGGGTATTTTATATTTAGAAGGTTATTTTTCATATTTTAGCGGTAATTTTTCTAGCTAAAAGCTCATTTTCTGCAAATGCTTCAGCTATCCATTTATAACAATTAACAGCTTCATTGTAGTATTCTAAACCATATTTTTTAATAATCGTATTTTTTATTATAGTACTCTGCATGCGCTTAACAACATTATGGTTATAACGGGTATAATTTGTATTTTCATCAGATATTTGTATATCCTTAAACCCTAAGTTTTTAAATATTCCTCTATATTGTTTTTCAGTTGTTGGAAATAATGATAAACCTTCTATTTCAGACATTTTGTCGATTTTTTCACCAAATCCGACACCATCTCGACTTAACCAATCAAAAATAATTATTTGGCCACTTTTCCTTATGATTCGTGATAGCTCATTAAACAGAGTTGGTTTAGTTTTTAAAGGAACATGGACTAAAACACCATCAGACAAAATATAGTCAAAAAAACAATCTTCAAAAGGTAGGTTATCATTATTTTTAGAAAGCAAGAATTTCACATTTTCTTGAGAGTATTTAACTGTAGCTGTTTTTACTAAGTATGGATTTATTTCTAAACCATAGTAATCAATTTGAGGAAACTTTTTAGCTAAATGTTTTGCCATACCACCTAAGCCAAAACCTATTTCTAAAACTTTTTTATTGTTTAGGTTATATGGTTTTATTAAATCATTAATAGCCTCTGTGCCACCTTCGGACATCAACCCTTCACCATAGCAAAGTTCTAAAAATGTACAATAATCCTTATCATATTCATTAATTATTTTATCTATAAGCATTTTAAAAAGTATCCTCTAACTTAGTTGATGCTTTAGTTGCTCAGTATTTAATTTACCATGCCACTTAGAAATAATAATTGTACCAACAGTATTTCCGATCATATTTGTGATTGAGCGACCTTCAGACATAAATCTATCTATACCTAGTATAATCACAATACCAGCTACTGGAACAGTCCCTAATGCACTTAAAGTACTAGCTAGGATTATAAACCCACTACCAGTAACGCCAGCAGCACCTTTTGAGCTAACAATCATAATAATTAACATAAATAACTGTTCTTGTAGTGTAAGATCTACACCTAAAGCCTGAGCAATAAATATAGCTGCTAATGATAGATATATAGCTGTACCATCTAAATTGAAAGAGTAACCAGTTGGTATAACAAGGCCGACAACAGATTTGTCACAACCAAGTTTTTCTAGTTTTTCCATTAAATTTGGTAATACTGTTTCAGAAGAAGATGTCCCTAGCACGATTAAAATCTCAGTTTTTATATAGCCTAAAAGCTTAAAGATGTTTATACCACAATAAAGTCTTAAAATTAAACCTAATATTCCTAATATAAAAATTAAGCAAGTAGCATAAAAGCATAGTAATAAACCTAAAAGCCCAAAAAGAGTATCGGTACCATACATACCTATAGTGTAACCCATTGCAGCACATGCTGCTAAAGGTGAGTAGTACATGATTATATGGATGATTTTAAAAAATACTTGAGATAGAGATTGAATGCCAGTAATTATTGGTTGAGCTTTTTCTCCGTAAGCTACTAGACCCACAGCAAATAATATTGCCACAAATAGTACCTGTAAAATATCACCATCAGTAAAAGCACCAGCAAATGTATGAGGGATAATGTCCATAAAGAAGTCTTGTACGCTCTCCATATGCTCAACATTACCCATATAGGCTTTAGCACTATTTATATCTAAAGAGTTTGGATCTATATTTAACCCAATTCCAGGCTTGACTAAATTGGCAATAATCATGCCTATAGATAAAGCGACAATTGTAGTAGCGAAAAAATATAGTAAAGCAATACCACCAATTTTACCAACAGCCTTTAGATCACTCATAGCAGCTATGCCAGAGACTAGAGTTAAAAATATGATAGGAGCGATCATTAGTTTTATTAACTTAATAAATACATCTGCAAAAGGCTTTAAGCTAATAGCAATACTTGGTGCAAATATTCCAAGAATTATGCCAATAAAAATTCCTACTAATACTTGGGCGTAAAGATGTTTAAAGGTTTTCATACTAAAAATAATTAGTGAGGTCTAAAGTTAATATAATTAAGTTTAAACATAAATGGAAGCTTTTAGTTTTTAAAAATTCTCTCTAGTAAGCTTAGCTAATTTTTGATGAATTATATTGGAAGGGTGTAAATTATCAAAAAATATATACTTGTTAAGTTTGGATTCACAATTTTTTGTTTTTCTGTAGTCTATCAAAAAATCGAGTTTACCAGTTTTTAGTGGTATATTTAAACAAGGCTTATCACTTATTAAATTTTTGTTTTTCAATAAAGAGTTTAACAACTTATGAAAATCTATAATTTTAATATCAATACCTTCACTTTTATACTTCTCAATAATTTTTTTAGTAAGTTCATTTGTTTCTATAACCCTATTATGAATACTTTCTCGTTTTTTAACACTTGCTTTAGCATATCTTGGAGCTTTACTAAAGTCGGGAAGATTAAGAAAAGCTATATGTTTTGCCTTTTCTTTTTTGATTAATAAGTTTAAAGAAGTATCTATGTTTTGTGCAATTATACTTGGGGCAGCACCAAGATCCATTATGTCATTAGCACCGATCTCCATAGTATATAATGTAGTGTTTGGATTGTATGATTTATCTTTCTTAACAAAATTTTCAACTTGCTGAAGTAGATTGGTTATAAGCTTTATAATTGATTTGTCATTGAGCTTAATATCTTGGTAACCATTTTTACTATATGCACCGCCATAAGCATTATCTATCAGTTTACATTTTCTGTCTTTACTGTAATCACATAGGTATTCTACCCAAACTTTGTTATTGCTAAATCTACCGTTAAACCAAGTATTGTCATTTGGTATAGTTTCTAAGGATTTTTTGTATGTGTTACCTTTATCAGAGAGACTATCACCAAAAGATATGATATTAGAATAAGAAAAATCTTCGTGAAAAAGCAGATTTTTATATTTATTTACAACCATAATTACTGAAAATGAAGCGACAGTTAATAAAATAGCAGAGCTAATAATTAGTTTTTTATGTTTCAAAAGGAGGAGATCATTAGGCGAATAATAAATTTGTACAATTTTATCACATATAAATAAGACAAGTTGTTAGATTATAGCTATAGCCTCTATTTCAACGCGAACATCTTTAGGTAGTCTAGCAACTTCAACACAAGAGCGAGCTGGAAAGTTATTATTAAAAAAAGAACCATAAATATTATCTATGGTTTTAAATTCAACCATATCTTTTATAAATATAGTTACTTTAATAACCTTGTCTAAATTAGAGCCTGCAGCTTCTAATACAGCTTTTAAATTTTGCATACATTGAGTTGTTTGCTCTTTTATACACTCACCAACTAATTCACCATTAGGCTTTAAACCAATTTGTCCTGAGGTATAAACAAAATCATTCACAACAATTGCTTGCTCATAAGAACCTATTGCTTGAGGAGCATTTACAGTATTAATTTTTGTTTTTAGCATATTACATATCTCTCGCTATTTTGTAAGTTGGATCAATTTCTTCAAATACACAGTAAGGACCAGCATTTTTAAGAACTTTACGGCAGTCTTTACTTAGGTGCTTAACTGTCACTTTTTTACCTAAATCTAGGTATTTTTTTGTAATGTCGTCAATAGCTTCAGCCCCAGATATATCCATAACTCTCGAGTTTGCAAAATCAAGGACAATATTTTCGGGGTCAAAATTAATGTCTAATAAGCTTTTAAAAGAACCAGTAGAACCAAAGAATAGTGGACCGAAAAATTCATATACTTTAGTATTTTCATCTTCACGGTGTGTACGACTGTGAACTTGTGAACTTTTCCATGCAAAAACTAACGCAGATATTATTACACCAGAAATAACAGCTATAGCCAAATCTGAATAAACTGTAATAGCTGTAACAGCAACGAGTACAAATCTGTCAGAATTTGGCATATATCTAATGCGATTTACGCTTTCCCACTCAAATGTGTTAATACAGACCATAAACATAATTCCTGCTAGGACTGCTACAGGAATATATGAAATATACCCTGATAAGGCTACTACAAAAGATATAAGTAATAAAGCAGCTGTAAGCGATGATAGTCTACCACGACCACCATTAGTGAAGTTGATGATGGACTGTCCTATCATAGTACAGCCAGCCATACCACCAAAGAAACCACAAGTAATATTACCAACACCTTGGGCAATACATTCCTGGTTACCATTACCATGTTTTTCATCCATCTCATCTAGTACAGATAAAGTAAGTAATGACTCAATTAATCCAACTAAAGCAACAATAACTGCAAAAGGCAGTACTGTAATAAAAGATTCAGCAGTAATATGAATATTTGGGATAGCGAAACTAGGAAAAGCTCCAGAAATATCAGCTAAGTCCCCAACGCTTTTTGTATCGACTTTAAATATAACAACAATAGCTGTAATTGCAATTATTGCCACCAGGCCTGAAGGTACTTTATCTGTAAGTTTGGGTAGGAAGTAAACAATAAACATAGTTAGTAATACTAAACCATACATCATAGGACCTTCATGATGAAATAAAGGTATTTGAGCTAAAGCAATAACTATAGCTAAACCATTTACAAAGCCATACATCGCAGGTTGAGGCACTAAACGAATCAGTTTACCTAGACGAAGTAAGCCTATAGTTATCTGGATAACGCCAGCCATAATCGCACATAGTAATATATATTGTAATATATAGCTACTAAGCTCACCAGATGCTGTTAAGGATTGAAGCATTTCAGGTGATAGAGATGCTTTAACTTGTATGCCAAGTCCTACAAGCACAACTGCTACAGCACCAGTAGCACCTGAGACCATGCCAGGTTTACCACCAATTAATGCTGTAATTAGACCAAGTATAAAGGCTGTATATAAACCTACAGTAGGTGAGACTCCAGCGATAACTGAAAATCCTATAGCTTCAGGTATAAGAGCAACTGCGACAACAAATCCAGATAAAACATCAGATTTAACATTTCTGCCGATAAAGTTATTTTTATAGTCTAACAAAATTATTTCCGTTCTATTTTAGTGATTAAAGTAAGACTATAAAGATATCATAAAACTAAGTAGTAGTTAAGAGTGTTTTAGGTTAGCTTAGGAACTATCTTTAAATTACTCTTTAGAGGAAAAATGTTTTTTATATGCAACTATGAGAATTAATTGCATGATTATAAGAGAAGTGGATGTAAATATTAATTCAGCAGTGTTTTTAAAAATAGGGTAACAAAGAATCCCATAAACAAGTGATGCAAGAATAGAAATTGCTAAATATATATAAGATATGCGTAACTTAAGTAGTGCTGCTAAAATTCCCATAATGATGAAAAGTATTTTAATAAACAAAGCTCCAAAACGAGCAGGGTCATCCCAAAAAGATATACCTGAGACTATGCATAAAATATAGTAATAATAGCTCGAAACAAGTATGACACAAGTTATAATTATCATTGAGAGCTGTATGAAGGTAGCAGATTTGAAATTATTTACTGCATCATTTTTGTTATAAGTTAAAAAGCCAATAATTGCGAGTATGATAATAGATACTTGATCTAAAAAGTATCTCATACTATATATACTAATATACTCTATAGGTATCATTGTTAGTATATAAGTAATTGTTGATAGTAAAAGTGCTAACCAAGCACTTTTAGAGTTTTTTGCTAGTGATACAATAAAGGCCAAGAAGGATACTTTATAAATAAATATTAAAAAATATATAAACATTTGATTATATAAATAGATTTAATTTAGAGATATTATATAAGAAAAAGTTAGAAGAATCTATTTGAGATACATTACCAGCCAGTAACTTCTTTTAATTTAGAACCTAATTCAGCAGGTGATCTTGTGTAAGCAATGCCTGCAGCTTCGAAAGCAGCAAACTTTTCTTCTGCAGAACCTGTACCACCAGAGATGATAGCACCAGCATGACCCATACGCTTACCTGGAGGAGCTGTAACACCAGCAATATAACCAATAACTGGCTTAGTAACATTATCCTTGATGTATTCAGCAGCTTCTTCTTCAGCTGTACCACCAATTTCACCGATAAGGATGATAGCTTCTGTTTGAGGATCTTTTTCTAGCAATTTAAGTGCTTCGATTTGGTTCATACCTGGGATAGGGTCGCCACCTATACCGATACAAGTAGATTGACCAAAACCTAGCTTAGTAGTTTGAGCAACTGCTTCATAAGTTAAAGTACCAGAACGAGAGATGATACCAACTTTACCAGGCTGATGAATATGGCCAGGCATAATACCGATTTTGCACTCACCAGGAGTAATAACGCCAGGGCAGTTAGGACCTACAACTTGTACATCTTTATCTTTTAAGTATTCTTTAACTTCTAACATATCTAAAGTAGGTACGCCTTCAGTGATTATAACTACAAGTTTTACACCAGAATCAACTGCTTCGATAACAGAGTCTTTTACAAATGGAGCTGGTACATAAATTACAGATGCATCAGCACCAGTAGCAGCAACAGCTTCTTTCATTGTGTTAAAAACTGGTCTATCTAAGTGAGTTTGTCCACCTTTACCAGGAGTTACACCACCTACGATTTGTGTACCATAAGCAATCGCTTGCTCTGAGTGGAATGTACCGTTTTTACCAGTAAAACCTTGTACTAAAACTTTTGTGTTTTTATTAACTAATACGCTCATTATTTAATATCCTTTTTAACTGTCTTTATTTAAATTACTTTAGAGATTTTACAACTTTATCAGCAGCGTCAGCTAAACCTTCTGCAGGGATAAGCTTTAAGCCAGACTCTGATAAGATTTTAGAACCTAATTCAGCATTGTTACCTTCTAAACGAACAACAACTGGTACAGTTACATTTACTTCTTTAACAGCATCAATAATAGCTTCTGCGATCATGTCACATCTAACGATACCACCGAAGATGTTGATCAATACAGCTTTTACATTCTCATCATCTAAGATTAGTTTAAATGCTTCGATAACTCTTTCTTTAGTTGCGCCACCACCTACATCTAGGAAGTTAGCAGGCTTACCACCATATAACTGGATGATATCCATAGTAGCCATTGCAAGACCAGCGCCGTTTACCATACAACCGATATTACCTTCAAGAGCAACATAGTTTAGCTCATGCTCAGATGCTTTAAGCTCTTTAGCGTTTTCTTGAGACTTATCTCTTAGAGCTAAAAGTTTAGGGTGTCTGTATAGAGCATTTGAATCAAGATTGATTTTACCATCAACACATACGATCTCACCATTTTCTCTTACAGCAAGAGGGTTAATCTCAAATAATGCAAAGTCACATTCAACAAATGCTTTGTAAGCACCTAGCATAGTCTTTGTGAAGTCGTTGATTTGTTTGCCTTCTAAGCCTAGTTGAAAAGCAACATCACGAGCTTGGAATGGTTGAAGACCTACTAATGGATCTACTTCTACTTTAAGAATTTTTTCTGGAGTGTTATGAGCGACTTCCTCAATATCTACACCACCTTCAGATGAAACCATAAATGTAACTTTACGGCTAGATCTGTCTACAACAGCGCCTAAGTATAATTCACGAGAAACAGGGTATACATCTTCGAATATACCAACAGAATTTACAGGTTGACCATCAGCATCTGTTTGGAATGTAACTAAGTTTGTACCGATAAGACCTTCAGCAACTTCACGCGCTTCTTGAGAAGACTTAACAACTTTAACACCGCCAGCTTTACCACGGCCACCAGCATGAACCTGTGCTTTAACAACAGCAAATTTACTACCGATTTGGTCAAATGCTTGAGCAGCTTCATTTGGATTATGAGCAACAATACCTTTTTGAACTTTTAAGCCGTAGCTTTCTAAAAGATCTTTAGCTTGATATTCATGTAAATTCATGGATTTCCTTCCTTATTTTATCGTTTGACGAAAATTTTAAAATATAACAACAAGATGATAGCGTATTTACTGTTGTTTTTCTAATACAAATACATTTAAATTTTGCTTTATATATTATCTTAAAAGTTTAAGTTAGGAAGTTATTTTTTAGCAAGATCCTTTCATTGGAATCAATTGATGTTTTTTTTAAACTATATTTTTATGCAAAAATTAAAAAAATACTTATAAAACAGCTTTTAAAAATGTATAGTGATATTTATCTGAATTGTGTTAAATTTTATTCAAAAGGTTTTACTATGCTTAAAACTCCATTATATGACTGTCATGTGAATGCAAGTGCTCGCATGGTAGATTTTTCGGGTTGGTCAATGCCAATAAATTATGGTTCACAAATCAAAGAACATGAGCTTGTTCGTACAAGTTGCGGTATCTTTGATGTGTCACATATGCTCGCTGTAGATATAGAAGGCAGAGATGCTGAGAATTTCTTGCGCAACATACTTGCTAATGATGTAAAGAAACTTCAAGTAAATCACGCGTTGTATGGCTGTATGCTTAATGATGATGCTTGTATTATTGATGATTTGATAACTTATAAGGTTGCTGATAATCACTTTAGAATAGTTATCAATGCTGGTAATAGAGAGTCTGATGTAGCCTGGTTTAGAGAAAACTCAAAAGATTTTGATGTGGCTATTACAACTTGTGAAGATTCTGCAATTATCGCAGTACAAGGACCTAATGCTAAAGATATAGTTGCTAAATCAGTAGGTTCTAGTATCTCAAGTGAGCTTGTAGAGTTAAAACCATTTAGCTTTAAATTAGATGGTGAGTGGATGTATGCTCGCACGGGCTATACAGGCGAAGACGGCTTTGAGATAATCTTACCACAAAGCAAAGCAGTAGATTTTTGGAATACGTTGCTTGAGAATGGAGCTGAACCAGCTGGTTTAGGTGCTAGAGACACTCTGAGACTTGAAGCAGGTATGCACTTATATGGTCAAGATATGAATACTCAAACTACACCACTAGAAAGAGGTTTGGGTTGGAGTGTGGATTTATCTGATGAAGATAGAGAATTTAACGGTAAGAAAGCGTATCTTGCTAAAAAAGCGCAAGGTGTAAAAACTAAGTGGACTGGTGTAGTACTTCATTCAAAAGGTGTACTAAGGGCTGGTCAAGAAATAGACTTTGATAATGGTGAAAAAGGTTATATTACGAGTGGTAGTTTTTCACCAAGTTTAAAAGTGGCAATAGCATTAGCATATATACCTAAAGAAGGAACTAATCCTAAAGTAAATATTAGAGGTAAAGAACTTGATGTAGAAGTTACTAAGCCTAGATTTGTCAAAAATGGTAAGTCACTGCTATAGCTAAATTATAGCTAAATTATAGCTAAATGATTGTAGAGATAGTATCGAGTATATTGTGCTATCTAGTAAATAAGTAAAAAAATAAGATAAATACATTTTAATATAACGGAGGAATAAATATGTCTAATATACCTAGTGAACTAAAATACACAAAGAGTCATGAATGGATAAAAGTTGATGGTGATGAAGTAATTGTAGGCATTACTGAGCATGCACAATCACTTCTGGGTGATCTTGTATATGTTGAGTTGCCAGAAGTTGGAGATGAGTTTTCTACAGGTGATGACGCTTGTGTAGTTGAATCTGTAAAGGCAGCTTCTGATGTTTATTCTCCAGTGGCAGGTGAAGTTATAGAGATAAATGATTCAGTATCTGATGATCCAGCACAAGTCAATCATAGTCCTTACAGTGAAGGTTGGTTATTTAAGCTTAAAGTGTCGGATGAATCAGAATTAGATGCTCTTATGTCTGCTAGCAGTTATTCAGAAGTAATTGCAGACTAAATATTTCTTGTCTACAAAGTTTAACTAACTATTAAATACCTATACATAGGAGATTGTATGTCTTTTATTCCACATAAGCCTGAGCAAATCAAAGAAATGCTCGATATAATCAAAGCTGGTTCAGTTGATGATTTGTTTGATGAGATTTTACCAGAGCTAAGAGCAGATAAGCTTAAAATAGCTGATGGTCTTTGCGAGATAGAGTTAGCTCGTTTAGCTAAAAAAAGAGCTTCAAAAAACAAAGAGCTTGTAAACTTCATCGGTGCTGGTGCATATAGTCATCACATACCTGCTGCTATATGGGATATAGTTGCTAGAGGTGAGTTTTATACTGCATATACACCGTATCAAGCAGAGGCATCACAGGGTGGTCTGCAAGTAATTTATGAATACCAAACAATGATAGCTTCACTTACAGGTATGGATGTATCAAACGCATCTATGTATGATGGTGCGACTGCACTTGCAGAGTCTATATTAATGGCTATTCGCTCAAACAAAAAAGCAAAGTCACTAAAAGTACTAGTAGCGGATGCTTTACACCCGACTTATTTAAAAGTTGTAGAAACTGTAACTAAGCACCAAGGTGTAGAGGTTGATGTAGTAAGCTTAGATTTAGGAAATGGTAAGAATTCTGTAGATAATCTAAAAGATTTTGAAGCTACTCAGTATGCTGCGGTAGTTGTTCAAAGTCCTAATTTCTTGGGTCAAATTCCAGATGTAGATGGCTTGACAGATTGGGCTCATAATCATGGTGCTTTGGTCGTAGCTGTGACAAATCCTGTGTCTTTAGCAATACTGAAATCGCCTGCTGAATGGGGTGAAACAGGTGCTGATATAGTTTGTGGCGAAGGTCAACCTTTAGGTGTGCCTATAGCTTCTGGTGGACCATACTTTGGCTTTATGACTTGTAAGATGCCATTTGTGCGTCAAATGCCGGGTCGTATAGTTGGTAGAACTGTAGATTTAGATGGTAAAGATGGTTTTTGCCTTACTTTACAAGCTCGTGAACAACATATCCGTCGAGCAAAAGCTACCTCAAACATTTGTACTAACCAAGGTCTGATGGTAACAGCTGCTACTATCTATATGAGCTTGATGGGTGCAGAAGGTCTTGCTAGAGTTGCAGAGAATTGTCATGTAAATACCAACAGTCTTGCAAATAAACTTTCAAGTCTTGATGATGTAAGTGTGAGATTTGACGGTGTGCATTTCCATGAAGTTGTTATTAATTTACCAATCAAAGCAAAAGATTTTATCAAAGAAATGGCAAAAGAAGGTTTTGATGCAGGTTTTGACTTGGCTCAATTTGATAAAAATTTACAAAACTGTGTAATGATTTGCTCAACAGAAATTCATAATGATAGTGACCATGATGAGTATGTTGCTGCAGCTAAAAAAGTAATTGCTAAAGTAGGAGGTTAAGAAATGGTTATTTTTGAAAAAACTCGTGGTCATAACTCTCCTGCAGTTATTCCTAAAAAAGCAACTGGAACTATAAACATTCCAGAGAATATGCTTCGTGCTAAAAAGCCAATATTGCCACAACAAGCTGAGCTTGATGTAGTAAGACATTACACACAACTTTCACAAAAGAATTTTTGTATAGATACTAATTTCTATCCGCTCGGTTCTTGTACGATGAAATATAATCCTCGTGCAGCTCATAAATATGCTTCATTACCGGGATTTTTAGATAGACACCCATACTCTGCTAATGAAAGTGTACAAGGTACGCTAGAATGTATGTATGACCTACAAGAGCTTATCAAAGAGCTTACAGGTATGACAGGCGTATCATTAGCACCTATGGCAGGAGCTCAAGGTGAGTTTGCTGGTGTATCTATGATAAAAGCGTATCATCACAAACGCGGTGATTTTGAAAGAAATGAAATCATAGTTCCAGATGCAGCTCATGGTACAAATCCAGCTACTGCAAAAGTTTGTGGTTTAAAAGTTATCGAAATACCTACTAAAAAATGTGGCGATATCGATATGGATGCACTAGAAAAAGTGCTAGGTCCTAAAACTGCAGGTATTATGCTGACAAATCCATCTACTGTAGGTGTGTTTGAAAGAAGTATCGGTACTATTGCTAAAATGGTTCATAAAGCAGGTGGGTTACTTTACTATGATGGTGCAAATCTAAATGCAATTATGGGTAAAGCTCGCCCTGGCGATATGGGATTTGATGTACTTCACATGAATCTACATAAGACATTTGCTACTCCACATGGTGGTGGTGGTCCTGGTGCAGGTCCTGTAGCTGTAAACGATAAGTTAAAAGAGTTTTTACCTATGCCTACAGCAGGTAAAAAGGGTGATGGTCTCGCTTGGCTTACTGAAGAAGATGTACCTAGCTCTATAGGTAGGTTATCAGCATTTAATGGTAATATCGGTGTGCTAATGCGTGCTTGGATATACGGTGAAATGCTTGGTGGCAATGGTTTAACAAAAGCATCTGAAATGGCTACGCTAAATGCTAACTACATTATGGCTCGCCTAAAAGATGAAGGCTTCACAATAGCTTACCCGGAGCGTAGAGCATCGCATGAGTTTATCGTGACTTTAAAGCCGGAGCTACAAAAGTATGGTGTAACAGCTACTGACTTTGCAAAATGCTTAATCGACAGAGGTGTACATGCTCCTACTATGTATTTCCCACTTTTAGTGCCAGAATGCTTACTTATAGAGCCAACTGAAACTGAAAATGTAGATAGCATGGAGCAGTTTATCCAAGCAATGGTAGAGATTCGTGAAATAGCGAAAACAAACCCAGAGTATCTAAAAGGTGCTCCGTACAATCTACCTGCTCGTCGCCTAGATGATGTAAAAGCCGCTAAAGAGCTTGATATTGTTTGGCAGCCAAAATAATTTTCCCTATAATCACTTGTAGATTTGTCTAATAACTACACAAAATGTCTACGAAGCTTAATCTTATAAAGACTCTTTTTGTTATAAATGTATTTTTTATAACTTCATCTTTTTATTTTCAGAACGAACTATTTGGGTGTCTAGCTATCGTTTTTTCTGCTTTATCGTTGATTTTAAGTGTGCTGATTGAGAAAAGAGTATTTAACTCAAATCTGTTTTTGTTTCTATCAACTTTGCCTATTTACTTAATAGTCCCACTATATCAAAATCCAATGTTTGCAACATTAATGATTACGCTATTCATATCTGCTTTAGTGTATGGAAAACAAGTATTTCAATTATTCAGCCTTGGTAAAATAAAAAATATCAAAATATGGTTAGCTATTATTGTTGTTTCAATTATAGCTTCTACAAGCTTAGTTTTGTGGGGATTGTGGACAGATAATTTAGGCGTCGGAGCAGCTATGATTACAGAGTTGAAAAAGCATAGTACGATTCTACTTTTATTGCTAATACCTTTGATGACGCTATTAAATGCAATAGTTGAAGAAACTGTTTTTAGAGGAATTATTCAAACAGAGCTAAGTAAAATCTTTACTAATTCGATAGCTATATTTATACAAGGTATTTTATTTGCAGCTTTTCATTATGCGGGTGGTTTCCCTAATGGCGTAATTGGCTTTGGCATGACTTTTATATATGCTGGTGCTTTAGGTATTATGAGATACAAAGTAAAAGGTCTACTAGCACCGATAATCACTCATTGGTTTGCAGATTTAACTATAGTTATATTTTTATGGAGTTGTTTTTAGATAAATTAAATAACAGGGGGGGGTATAACTCTACCTTAATAGAGTAGATGAAATGTTATAGAGTACCAAAAAGAGCATTAGAATTTGATGTATAATATTATAAGAAAAATAAAAAGCAGTAGCTTTATATAAAGTTCCATTAAAAAAATCATATCAGTTCGTTTTCTTTTCTTTTCTATTTTAGAAAAATACATTATTATATATGGTTAGCGTTTACGATTAATATTTTTATTTATAACAAGAGGTACTTAAATGAACTATCTAGATTTTGAATCAAAGATAAAAGAAGTTGAAGACAAAATCACATCTTTATCACATATATTTGAAGATGAAAAGACAGATAAAGAATTACAAAGGCTGAATAAGAAAAGACTAGAATTTATGGAATCTACATATTCTAAGCTGACTGACTGGCAAGTAGTACAATTATCTCGTCATCCAGATAGACCATATTTTAAAGATTTATTGCCTCTTGTATTTACAGATTTTCAAGAGCTTCATGGCGATAGAGCCTTTGGTGATGATTTAGCTGTAATTGGTGGTTTAGCAAAACTAAATAACCAACCAGTAATGGTTATAGGTCAAGAAAAAGGGCGTGATACTAAAAGTAAGATTAAACACAACTTTGGTATGATGCATCCAGAAGGTTATCGTAAGGCTCTAAGACTTATGAAATTAGCTGAGAAATTCAATATGCCTATAGTTACATTTATAGATACTCCAGGAGCTTATCCAGGAATTAAAGCAGAAGAGCGTGGCCAAAGTGAAGCTATTGCTAGAAACCTTTTTGAGATGAGTGCTCTTAAAGTACCGGTAGTTTGTACTGTTATAGGTGAAGGGTGTTCAGGCGGAGCTTTAGGTATAGGTGTTGGTGATAAACTCCTTATGCTTCAATATAGCTATTTTGCTACTATATCTCCAGAGGGGTGTGCTTCTATACTTCATAAAACTGCAGAAAAAGCTTCTGAAGTTACACAAATGATGAATATTACTTCTAATAGACTTAAAGAGCTTAAAATAGTCGACGGTGTAGTACCTGAGCCATTAGGTGGAGCGCATAGAGACTATGGAGTAACTGCTGAAAATATTAAAAAAGCTCTTTCAGCAGAAATCAAAGAATTAAGTAAAATGTCTGTAGAACAAAGAAACTCTAAAAGATATGATAAATTAATGTCATTCGGACAGTTCAAAGAAGCATAAAAGCTTTTCTGTGAAGTCATGAGCCTAAAAAATATAAAATCCCAAAAAGGTTTTGGGATAGTAGAATCAATGTTAGCGGCAATGATTCTACTTTTTGTATTATCTTCAGGCTTTATACTTCTAAATAGTGTTTTAGTTAGTATCGCACTAGATAATAAGAAAGATGAAATCTCTAGTACTTTAGATGAGCGAGTAAGTATCTATCGTCTTACAGGCGTTTTTGATGATAAGCCTACTAAAAATGGAATTGAGTTCAAAAAAACTGTAATTATCGAACAAGAGAATGAATCAATACCTGAGGAGAAATCAGAAGAAAAATCTGTTAATAGATTTAAAGCTTTAAGTGTTGCTGATATTAAAAAAATGGCAGAAAAAGCTGATAAGAAAGCACAAAAGGCAGAAGATAATGATGTCGATATTGTATATAAGATAGTAAATATCGCAGCCTTTGATGATACTATGGGAGCTGCTGATAGAATAAAAATTGTTGAAAGAGAGGTTGTAAAAAATGAGAGCGATGAAGTATAAAAAAATCGCTGGATTTACTTTGCCAGAATTAATGGTTTCAATGGTTATAGCAGCCCTTGTAATGGGTATGGCTTTGAATATTTATATAGATATGAAAAACCAATACAATAAACTAGATAAAAGACATCAGATGAATGCAAAGCAGTTAATGGTCAAGCAAATATTTTATAATGCTATCGGCGGAGCTGGTTTTGCGACAAAATATGGAGATATGTACCAAGATCTTGTGGATAACTCAGGGGATAACTTTGGTGATATATTCGGCAAAGCAGGTATTATAACTATTGGGGAATCTCCGGTAGCTAACATACCAAGCCTACCGGAGGATTTAAAGCTTGATCCAGAACTGTGTAAAGAAAAACAGAAAGATAACAAAAGCTTAGAAAGTATGAATATTTATACAGAGCTTCACTGCGTACAGCCAAAAACTGATTTTATAATGATTCAGCGAGCAACTCTTGGTTCATCACTAAAAACAAATTCATCAAATAATATTTTTAAACTAAATGAGTTCAGAAAAGGAGTTTCTCCTGAACAAGATATTAAGGCTAACGATTATTTAGTACTTTGTAATGCTACAGAGTGCGAGTTAGAAAAAGTATCAGCAATTACTGGTGATTTTGTTTCAACTAATCAACGAATTGAAGATAAGTTTAAAGAAAATGATTATGTTGGAAAATATATATTAGAAACATTTTTTATAGCAGATACAGGTCGTAAAGGTAAGGATAAAAAAGAAATCTACGCACTTTATGAGTTTGTGAAGCAAGGTCCAAATGATACTTCAGCTTATGAACTTATCGATGGAATTAGTGAATTACATATTGAATATGTCTTTAATGAAGATATAAAGCAGGGTGATCCTACTATAAAATGGGAGAAAGTAAAAAATAAGTTAATTACGGTTAGAGGTGACAAAATAGCAGCATTGAAACTATCATTTAAAGTTGATGGTAAAAAATTTAGTAAAATTTATTTAATGGGTACGACATAAGTGGCATATGAGATTTAAGAGTATTAAAAATTCTGGTTCTGCCTTACTTATGGCATTAATCTTTGCTTTTGTAATTATGGTAATGCTTACAGGGTTGCTTTATTCATTCAGAATGGGTTTGCTTACAACAAAAAGCATTGTTAAAAATAGTAATGAAAAGGTTTTAGGTGAAACCTATGTTTCAAATATTCAAGATGATATAGATTTTACTAAGACAAATGAATATATCATTGGGAATAGTAAATTTGAGATAGTTGTCGATGAAGATGATATCACATCATTTTTTCCAAAGAATGGTAATGCTAAATTATATCAAGGGCAACAATATATGAGTTTCAATGATATATATAAGGCATATAATCGTAGCGGCGATAAAGTGGATTTAACCAAAAATATAATTTATAACGCAGCTATGGATAATATTTATCAAAATTTTGATGGAGATTATATCCCTATAAATGTTCCTATGATAAATATTTCTGCAATAACTGAACCACAGGCAAAAAGCTATAGACTTTCTGATGGTGAAATAGAGGAAGATTATAAAGGATTTATTGGTTTTATTCAGGTTCAAAATCAACAAATAAGTATATTTACTGAAAATGCAAAGATAGGTGTACCAATTCCAGAAGGTATGGACTCTGAGTTTAAGGTTAAAGTTGGCTGGAATCTTGAAGATGGGAAATGGACTCTACATCTTATAATTCATGATACAAATAAACTTTTTACAACAAGTGTAAACTTAGAAGATATTCTTGCTGATGAGGTTAAGGGTTTAGAAGAGGATAATGAGCAGTTAGGCAATGAAATAGGTAATTGGAAGCCTGTTTCAAATGGAGATTCTAGTGGTGGTAGTATCGGTGGACCTTTTATTAAAGAAAATATTTTTGATGTTGCTTGGTATTATGAGGAGAAAGATTCTCCCCCACAAATAGTCATTATAAGAAAAGCTGATCAGAAGAAAGGTTCTATGGAAATATTAGAGGCTTATTATTCAACATATTCAACTTCTGATAAGCAATATAAAATGAAGCTTGGTGGTAAACTAAATATCAAGCGAGAATTGACAGAAAAAAATATTAAATTACTTGTACCTGACTTCACAAATAATTTTGATGCAAATATGGCATTAATTATTCATCCAGATAATAACAGTAAAACTTTAATGCATATAAGTGATTTTAATTATAATGGTGACCATAGAATTGGAAAAAGTTTAGATACTTATATTGATGGTGAAAGTGTTGGTGAGCCAGTAATTGTTTCAAAAAATAATGAATCAATATACATAATTACTTATGAACCTGAAAAATTACATCGCTATGAGTATAAGAAAGGTTATGGAAGTTTTGAATCTTTAGAATATGGTGAAAATGGTTTAGAGAAAGAGTTCGAGTTTGAAAAAGATGAATCTCAGCCTACACCCCCACCAAAACCAAAGCGTCTTGGGCAGGATAAAAATGATGAGGAAGAGGAGAATAGTGATGAGGGGATACAGTTAGTAGTTCCTAAGTTTGGTTATTTATTTGTATTTACAAAAGACAAGGTCATGCAATTGAATTATGATTTTGATATTTTACAAACAATTGATTTAGATAGTGCAGTAAGCCCACAAATATTAGCAGATATAGATTCTGTGAAAAATACAGTAAATAAGATTTATATCCAAACAACAGCTCTTGATATGAAAGCTCAAGAAATTAAAGATGAACTTGGAGATGAAGATGCACCAGAAGATAAGAATGAAGTTAAAGATAACTCAAAAGATAAAAAGAAAAGCCAAACTAGAGAAAGTAAGCTAGCTGAAATTAAAGCTAAAAAAGAAGCAGATAGCAAAGATGATGAAGAGGAAGCTCTTCCAGAAAAAATATATTTAGATAGTAAATATCTTTATCCACTAGGAATAGTTAAGCAGACAGTATTATGAGCATATTAAAGAATATAAACACAGAATTACGTAATGACAAAAGTATCAATCTAGATAAAATGAATATATCTGATGCTATTAGTTTGATGATAAATGAAGAATATAGTGTTATTGAAGCATTAAAAGATCAACATTCAAATTTAGTAGATGTTATAACTCATACAGCAAAAGTATTAGAAAACGGTGGTAGGATCATTTATGTAGGTGCTGGAACAAGTGGTCGTCTGGGGATATTAGATGCTGTTGAATGTCCACCAACATTTAGTGTTGATTATAACACTATAGTTGGATTAATAGCTGGTGGAGAGAGAGCATTTATTGAGGCTCAAGAAGGTGCAGAAGATAATCCTATATTTGGTGAATCTGATTTGATGGATATAGATCTTAGTTCTAAAGATATCGTTGTAGGGATAGCTGCTAGTGGTAGAACTCCTTATGTAATTGGAGCATTAAAATATGCGAATTCAATAAATGCAAATACTGTAGCTATAAGTTGCACTAAAAATGCTAAAATTTCTGAATTTGCGAATCATAATATTGAAGTTGTACCAGGTCCTGAAGTTTTAACTGGCTCAACTAGACTTAAATCTGGAACAACACAAAAACTTATATTAAATATGATATCAACATTATCAATGGTTCAGATTGGTAAAGTATATGAAAACTTGATGGTCGATGTCAAACCTACAAATGAAAAGCTTGTTGAAAGGGCTAAAAATATAGTTTGTCAGGCTACAGGTGTCAGCTATAAAGTCGCACAAGAATATTATGAGAAAGCCAATAAATCAGTCAAAATAGCAATTGTTATGATACTTAATGATTGTGATTATAGGCAAGCTTTGGCAATATTAAAGAATAATAAGAATTTTATAAAGAGATAAGCATTATGAAAAAGATTATTTCTATAATGACTGCTGTATTTTTAGTACAGGGTGTTTTTGCTGAAAAAGTATATGAAACTGATGCAGATGGCGTGGCTAGTTTTTCAAATAATAAAACAAAGGGTGCAAAAATAGTTAACTTGAATCCCGATTCTGTAACTGTTTTCTCAGCAGCTACTGAACTTAAAAATGAACCAAGTTACTTAAATAAGTCAGCATCTTATTATAAAAGACCATATGGTTATAGTGATACTCTTCAAGGGTCATTTCCCGAGCAGCTGACAGATAATTATTTTGATTTCTATGGGCGTAATCATCATTATGAAAGTTTAATGAGTTCTACACATAATAGTGGTTTTTATGATAGTAAAGGAGCAAACAATAGTCGATTGAGAAATGACTATTAATATCAAGTTTTTCTGAGGTTAACAAGCCTCGTCATTAGCAGCTTTCTTAATGATTTTAGGAGGATAAATCCAATTTAAGACTAACTTCAAAGTTGACCCTTGAAGAAGTATTGATAAGACCACAACAGTATATGTAATTCCAACTATCATGTTCCCTTCATCAGGAAGTGATAATGCTAAAGCAAGGGAAATACCTCCTCGGACACCTGACCAAGCTACTAAGACATTATCTTTAGTTGAGCTATGAGATAGTTTTTTATCAATTAATGTTATAGGTATAGAAACACTAATAAATCTTGAAATCGTTACAATAAATATTCCCGCAACACCTATCCAAAAAGCATTTATATTAAATGGTATGCTTGTTAGTTCAAGACCTATTAGGATAAATAAGAATGAGTTGAGCATGTTATCTATTACCATCCAAAAGTTATCTAACTTACGGACTTGTTCAGGATTTACATTTTTACGGTCTGAAAGGCTATTACCAATAAACAATCCAGCTACCACCATTGATATGGGTCCAGATACATGCAAGCTATGCGCAATTACATAGCCCATACTGGCAATACCTAGAGTTAAGAAAATTGATGTCTCAGAGTCTTCATTGGTATTTAAAAAGATTAAAGCAGTTTTTGCAAAAATATAACCAAGAAGTATACCGCCACCTGCTTCAATGGTAATTTGCTTTGATATGGTCCAGATAAAGTCAAAATTACTAACTGATATTGTGTTACCAAAATCACCACCACTACCAAAGAATACAATATTTGAAAGTACTACAAAAAGGACAATTCCAGTTGCATCATTAAATAAGGACTCGCCAACGACTCGAGTTTTAAGATGTTTAGGGATTGTTTTGTTGCCTGCGAGTGTACTAATTACTGCAATAGGGTCAGTAGGTGATATTAGAGCACCAAATACTAGGCAATAACCAAAACTTAGCTCCACACCTACTAGTTTACAAAATCCATAAATTAAAAGGGCTGTTGATCCAGCAGATAAAAATAAACCAACACTAGCCAACCCAAATATTGCTTTTAATTCTTTTTTTAGATCAATCATATTAAAATGTAATGCATTAGCAAATAATAAAAATGACAGCATTCCATCTAAAACAGTAGTTTTAAAATCAAAACTAGATAAGGCGACTACTAAGAAGTTATCTTTAGATAAAAATGAAGCACATAGTGCAGAAAAAGTTATTGAAAGTACCGTTAGTCCTATAGCTTTAGGAAGTTTTAAAAATTTGGTGTTAATATAGCTCATCATGGCAGCTACTACAGTGAGTAAGCTAAATAAAAAATATTCATTCATGGTATTTTATCCTTATAAAAAGTGGCTTTAAAGGCCACAGCTATATTCCCAGCTACAAGCTTTGGAAAGTTCTAGCATAATATTATCTTTATCTAAAAAGTTATCTTTTGAATTAGCAAAAGATTCAACTCCAAACATAAAGGTTTGGTTTTCTTGTTCTAATTGTATTATTTTTTGACTATCATGTGTAGTGATAGTTTCAAATTCTTTTTTTGTAAAGTGAATACATGGCTGGCATTCTTGACTTCTAAATACTGGAGTGAAAGGTAAATCAGATATGTACTGCTGAATATCAGCAAACGATTTATCTAAAAGAGGGTATTTTAATTCACGATAATCATATTTTTCTTCTTCATCTAGGTTTTTAAGTAAAGATGATGCTAAAGATAGATCTTTGCGGTGGCTAAGTAAAATAGTTGCCTCACAATCGGGATCTATTTCATCAATTTCAGTTAGTAATGTAATGCCTTTTAAGAATCCTGCACACCAGCTAAATTGCTGAGAAGGAAATTGTTTACGGGCTGCAACTAATTCTTGAAATGAATTTTCAGATTTTAAATGTGAGTATTTTATATTTGATTTATCAAGCCAACTAAAGACTTTTTCAAGGTAGTCATTCCAATCACTTGAAGCAAAGCCAGTATCTACAGAAAGCACATAGAAGTCATTATTTAAGTTTTCTTTCGCCCAACAAATAAGAGCTAAAGAGTGGATACTATAGTTTGCAATTATGACGTTTTTTGAGGAATTATTCATTCTATATTCCTATAGCATTTTTTATCTCTTCTAGTTTTTTTATTGCAAGTGGTCTTGTTTTACTGGCTCCTTTAGCAAGTATATCTTCAACTACTTTAGGATTGTTTATCAGATAATCATATTTTTCTCGTGATTCAGTTAAGAATGTATTTATTTTCTCAAATAAAATCTGTTTAGCATCTCCCCAGCCCAATCCACCAGTTATATATTGCTGCTCTAAATTTTTAATTTCAGACTCTTCTGCAATTGCTTTATAAATTGCAAACACAGTACAGTTAGTTGGATCTTTTTTTTCTTCAGGTAGTTGAGAATTTGTGATTATTTTCATAACCTGTTTTCTAAGCTTCTTTTCAGTAGAGAATATCGGAATAGTATTATCATAACTTTTAGACATTTTCCGGCCATCTAAACCAAGTATGGTTTGACCATCTTCATTAGTATAAGCTTGAGGTAAAACCAACGTTTGAGTTTTATATATATGGTTAAATCTATTTGCAAGGTCTCGAGCTATCTCTATATGTTGAATTTGGTCTTTGCCAACAGGAACAACTTCTGCATCAAACATTATAATGTCAGCTGACATTAATACAGGATAGTTAAACAACCCCATAGTTATACCTTTATCTGGATCTGAATTATTTGCTTGGATATTTTGGTCAGCAAGAGCTTTATATGCGTGAGCTCTATTTAGTAAGCCTTTTGGAGCAACAGTGGTAAGTATCCAATTAAGTTCCATTATTTCTGGAATATCTGATTGGCGATAGAAAAAAGAGTTGTCTGGATCAAGCCCAAGAGCTAACCATGAACAAGCGATTTCATTAATGTATTGTAATCGAAGTTTTTTATCCCAAAGTTTTACTAGTGAGTGTTGATCTGCAATGAAGTACATACACTGGTAATCTTGATTTAAAGACATTTCTATAGCAGGCTTAATTGCACCAATATAGTTACCAAGATGAGGAGTTCCAGAGGGAGTTATTCCTGTTAAAATAATTTTTTTAGACATATGTAAATTACTAGTGATATTTTACTTGAAATTTTAACATATTGAATGCTTTTAGATAAGTAATATTATGTATGTAGATTAAAATATCTTGGAGCGGGAAACGAGGCTCGAACTCGCGACCCCAACCTTGGCAAGGTTGTGCTCTACCACTGAGCTATTCCCGCAAGAATTCTTAATGGCACACCCAAAGGGATTCGAACCCCTAACCGCTCGGTTCGTAGCCGAGTACTCTATCCAGTTGAGCTATGGGTGCAATTAAGTGATGACAATTATAGATTTAAAAAATTAGTTAGTCAAGTTAGTTATGTCATTAATTGTGTCAATAAGCTTATCTTCTAATTCTTGGTCTGATAAACTTGTATTATCAATAACGAAATTAGCCATTTTTTCTCTTTCAGTATCAGATATTTGTAAGTTTATGAAAGCGGTAGCTTGTTGACGATCTTTATTATCTCTTTCCATTAATCTTTGAACTCTTGTTTCAAAGTCTGCTTTAATTACGATTACTTTTTTTACATAACTATAGTGCTTGATGTTATAAGGTGCTAGTAGAGGAATATCTACAATAGTCATAGAAGAAGAGGATTCTTTTACTTGTTTTTTTATTTCTCTATTAATTACAGGATGTAGATAATCTTCTAGCCATTTTTTTGCTTCGCGCGACTCAGTAATAATTGATCTAAGCATTGCACGATTTATATTTTTATTCATTATGACATCGCTGCCAAATTTTTCTGCTATTTTTTTTATGACTGTGGGTTTTTTTGTAATTTCTCTACTGATAGTATCAGCACATACGACAGTTAAATCTAGTTTTTCGCGTAAAATTTCTGTAGCTTTAGATTTACCACTAGCTATACCGCCTGTTATTGCAATAGGATAAGTATTTATAATTGACATGTTTTTTAATTATAGGTATTTTATGAGCTAGTATTCTAATCTTTTTTTCTTTGAAAGTCATATTTTTTTGCTTAAAATTTAAAATACTTTTAAAATAATCACAATTAACTAAATTTTATTTGATATTGTTTTGAGTCTTAAAGAAATTATTTGTAAAAAAATCCAAAAAAATGATGGCATAATAACTTTTCAGGATTATATGCATCTAGCATTATACTATCCTGAATTAGGATATTATTCGGGAGCTAAAGATAAAATATCTTCAGCAGGTGACTTTATAACGGCAACAAGCCAAACTTCTATATTTGCTTGTACTTTTGCTGAAGTATTCGCAAAGATTATAAGAGAGATAGGTAAAGATACATGTGTTATTGAGTTTGGCGCTGGTACTGGTAAGTTTGCAGTTGATAGTATACTACAACTTGAGAGACTTAAGGAGCTGCCTAGAAAATACATTATTATAGAGTTAAGTAATGACTTAAGGTTACGACAACAATATTTTATAAAAGAAAAAGCTCCTCACCTTTACGATAAATTTGAATGGTTGTATGAATTACCTAAACAAAAAGTTAAAGCCATAGTTTTTGCTAATGAAGTTTTAGATGCAATGCCAGTAGAAATTTTTAAGTCATATGGCACAAGTATAAAGCAACAAGGTGTAGCTTTGGTTGGTAATGAGTTTAGCTTTGTTGATTTGTCTAAAAATGAATCTCGATTTGATAATGAAGTAGAAATTCTTAAAAATGATGGGCTTATATTTGAAACTGATTATACAAGTGAAGTTAATACCTGGATTAGACCCTGGGTAAAATCTCTTTCAGAATGCTTAGAAGCTGGTGTTGTGCTAATAGCTGATTATGGTTATCATCGAGCAGATTATTATAGAGCTGAAAGAAGTATGGGAACCTTAGCTTGTTATCATCAGCACAGAGTGAATTATGACCCTTTTATTAATGTTGGTGAGCAAGATATTACAGCTCATATTGATTTTACTGCCGTTGTTGAAAGTGCCTGTGAAAATGGGTTTGAATTACAGGGGTTTATGACCCAGTCAAACTTTCTTAAAAGAGCGGATGTAGCAAGCGTATTTACAGATATATCAAAACGGATAAGCTTAGAGGAACAGCTGAGATATAGTACAGATATGAAAGAACTTTTACTTGGAGATAAGTTAGCTGAAGTATTTAAAGTAATAGGATTGTCGATTAATTTTGAACCATTACTAGAAGTTTTTGATAATGATGATAATGTGGATTTTTTATTGTGAATGATTTATGTTTTAATGTTCTGCTACTATGGAGTCAAAATTATAATATTCTGCAAACTGCTGGTTATACCAATTATTCTTAAATGGAGCTAATTCATAATAGTAAACATCGTTTTGCTTTGATAGAAAATAATTTGAAACAACAGCGTCTTTAATATTGTTCTCTTGGTATTCTATAATTTCTTGGTTTCTGATCTGATTATCAGTACCCATTTCTAAGTAAGCTGAAAATAACTGATATGAATAAAAAGCGATAATAGCTAAACACAAGAGGTATAAATACTTTAAATGGTTAATTAGCCTTATATTTAAAAAATACTTACAACAGACATAAAAATATACGACCATGTATATCATTTCAACCCTAGTAGAAAGCCCAAACATTATAAAAAACATCGTAAATGAAATCGAAGTTAAGCCAAGGCATATAAATATTTTAGTCTTTGTGTTTTTCTCATAAACTAATGTGAGGATAATAGAGAGTAAAAATGGTAAAAATAATTCAGGTTTATTGGTGAAGTAAGTAATAAAATCAATAAAGTGAGTTAAAAGATAGGAAAGTAAAGATTGTCCTTCAAGCATCCCATTAGTTCTAACATAGTTTCCAGGTGCTATAATCATTAACACTCCAGAGATTATAAATGAAATAAGAAAGAATAATGTGTTTGTATTTAATTTTTTTCGAGCAGTAACTTGAAAGATTATATAGTAAAAGACAATAGTAAAGATAACCATAAAAAAGGCTTCATTATAACAACCAAGTATAATCCCATATATGATACTTAGAAGCCTTTGGACTTTATCTTCAACATATAATTCATGGAATATATAAACTAATAAACTTATTCCCCACAAATATTGAATGCCGACTGTTTTCCATGTGGCGTTAGCAATAAACCCAGATTTAAAAAAATATAATAGAAATAAGCTTAAGTATATTATAAAGTGTTTAGAGCAAACTTTGTATTTGTTCTTCATAACACTTTTATAAAGGTAGATTATGAATAAAGTCATAGCAAAAGCATTAATAAAGTTTATTAATACTAGTAAAAAAGGATAGCTTTTGTTAAAAAATAGGTACACAGGAAGCTGTGCTGACATTCTTCCAGTCCAGTAGAAATAGTCATGATAGAGATTAGAAAGGATAGTTCCTTTATATAAAGCATCAATATTTGAGCGCCAAAAGTCATCCATTATTAATGGTTGACAATAATTTATAAATAAAAACAAACAAAATATAAGTATAGCTATAGCATAAGTTTTATTTTTCATATTTGCCATAAAAAGAGTAATAATAAATATTATAATAGAGTAATATATTGTACTTAAAAACTGTAAATATTTGAAGCTTTATCGCTATTTAAGTGCTGTTTTACAACAGCTGTTCTTTGCTAATTTATGACTATATTTTTCGGTATTATAGTTAAATATATTCTTGATAATCCATCCGTTAGTCAGTCACTATAATAAACTAATCAGTAGAGTGACTTTACTTTTTTTTGGGTACATAACCAAAACCATGGTATTTTGCAGCTACAGAATCAAAACCATAGTATTTAGCAAATTGCTCATTATACCAGTCATTTTTAAAGGGTGCTAATTCGGTGTAATATACATTATTCCTGCTTGGAAGGAAAAAGTTAGTGAGAGTTATATTTTTTTTATTTTCTTTTTTATACTGATGAATTTCTTCACTTCTCATCTCCTTACGAAGACCAACCTGAAAATATACTGATACTAGTTTATATGAGTAAATAGCAAGAATAATTAAAAAAATAATATGTAGGTATTTGAAATGGTATATTCTCTCTATGCTTAAAAAATACTTACAACAAATATAAAAATATACAAGCATGTATACCATTTCAACTCTAGTAGAAAGCCCAAACATGATCAAAAAAATAGTTAATGAAATTGAAATTAATCCAAGGCATATAAATGTTTTAGTTTTTGTGTTTTTCTCATAAATTAATGTAAGAACTATAGATAGTAAAAAAGGTATAGAGAGTTCAAACTTGGTAACGAATAAAATAATGAAGTCTATAAAGTGAGATGCAAGGTAAGAGAACAAAGTTTGGCCACTAAGCATTCCAGCAGTTCTAACATAATTGCCTGGAGCTATAATCATTAATACTCCAGAAACTATAAATGGAATAAAAAAGAATAAAGTATTTTTGTTTAATTTTTCTCGAGCAGTGATCTGAAAAATAATATAGTAAAAAATAATTATAAATATAACCATGAAAAAAGCTTCATTATAACAGCCAAGTATAATCCCATAGATAATGCTTAAAAGCCTTTGACTTATATTTTCGACATGTAATTTATGGAAAATATAAACTAATAGACTTAGCCCCCACAAATATTGGATACTGCCTGTTTTCCACGTAGCACTAGAGATAAATCCAGATTTGAAAAAGTATAACAAGAATAAGCTTAAAAATATTATAAACTGTTTAGAGCAAGTATTGTATTCATTTTTTATAACGCTCTTATAAAGGTATACTACTAATGAAGTCATAGCAAAAGCATTGATTAGGTCTATAAAACCTAATAAAAATGGGTAACTCTTGTTAAAAAACAAATATACAGGAATCTGGGCAGATATTCTTCCAGTCCAATAAAAATAGTCCTGATAAACATTAGTGAATATGGTTCCTTTATATAAAGCATTAATGTTTGATCGCCAAAAGTCATCCATTACTAATGGCTGACAAAGGTTTATAAATAAAAAAATACAAAATATAGAGAATATAATTATATGATTTTTATTTTTTACAAAAGTCATAGGAAATTATAATAAAGGTTAATGGTCGTAAGGTAGAAGATTATACTTGAATTTTTTTAAATGCTAAAACAGTTTTTTAAACTGTAGGTAGCTTCCATTTATACAAAATTGCTAAAAGACGGATATTTACTCCAAAACTAATTATTATTGCAGCTCCAACATACGAGTTTATGTCAAGATGAATGAATATTATATTTAAGCCTCCAATTAAAGCAGCAACAGAAGCATATAACTCAGATTTAAATGCTACGGGTATGTCATTACAGATCATATCACGCATAATCCCTCCAGCTACCCCATTTATAATAGCAATTGTAATACCAACCACTAAAGTACTTAAAAACTGCATGTGAAAGACTTCTGTGCAAATTTCATATGCTATGTTACTACCTATATACGCAAATGCTATCAGACCAATAGAGTCAAGAATTAGAAACACTTTATAGAATTTGTTTATATATTTTTGTGTAAAAAGTGCTACTACTGAAAAAAATAAACATATAACTATATAGTGTGGTTCAAGGATGATTGTCACAGGTAAATTACCTAAGAGTAGGTCTCTTACTACACCACCACCCAGAGCTGTAGTTAGTGCTATGGCAACAACCCCAAATGCATCCATGTTCCTTCTAGATGAAGAAATCACACCAGTCATACTTTCAGCAACTATGCCGAGCATAAACATTATACTAAAAATATATGGTCCAGAAATGCCAACATGATTGATATTACTCATAGCCTAAAACCAGGTAAATAAATTTAAGTATATTCTAAATCTTATTATCAAAAAAAGAATTAACTTTTTGTAATTAATTTTGCAGAAATATTAGAAGTGTTTTTTTCTTTAAGAATATTAAAGTCATGTAGATCTAGCCTAGCATTCTTTTCGGTTTCAATATATATGATTGTGTTAGCTTCTATAGAAATATTATTACGAATTGATTCTATTGCTTTAGGAGCTATTTTCTTGTTAAAAGGAGGATCAATAAAAATTATACTTTTAGAATCTAGCTTGATAGTAGTTAATGCTTTTATACTATCTTTTCTATGTATCTCAAAGTTTTTTTCCTCTAAGCTATTTAGGTTTTCTTTTATCTGAGTTATAGCTTTAAAATTAAGTTCATAAAAAATGATCTTTTCAGCTCCTCGAGATAAGCTCTCAATACCTAAGCTACCACTACCAGCAAAAGCATCAACACAGACACTATCATGAATATATGGAGCTAACCAATTAAATATAGTTTCTTTAAGTTGATCAGATGTTGGACGTAAGCCATTTATTGATGGGAATTTTAGTTTACGATTTTTATATTTACCAGCGACAACTCGTATAGTATTTGTTTTCAATGTTATACATCTCCAACCATAACTGTTAGCATTTGGTTTTTTTGGACTTCGGTAAAAGCATTTTTTATATCTGTGGAGCTAACTTTATTTATATTATCAACATAAGTGTCAAAAAAGTCTAAGGCTAAATCCTTATTAGCTATAGATGACATCATACTTAAACGAGAACTATTTCTAACAGAGCCTAGCAAATGAGTTCCTTCAATATGCTTTTTTGAATTACATAGAGTTTCTTCATCGATATTTGATGATATGAAATCAGTATAAACATCATTTATGGTTTTAAGTGCAAGTTCAGGGTTACTAGTTTGTGCTGAAATTACAAAACTACCATAGTCGGGATTAAGATTAATGCTACTTCCTACATTGTATACAAGTCCTAGCTCCTCACGAACTTTATTGAAAAGTAATGAGTTTAATCCACCTCCACCGAGTATTTCATTGCCAAGTTTTAATGGAAAATATAATGAATTATCAATATCTAAAAAAAGCTGGTGTCCCATTAGTATAGAAGTTTGTTTACTCGCAAAACTTTTTGTTATAGTTGTTTTAGACACAGGATGTTGTGTAGAGTTTTCTATGTTTTTATTGCCAACAGGTAAGAAACTGATCAGTGTACTTGCAAGATTTTGAGCTTTAGTATTATCAATATCACCAATTATGCAAATATTGGTATTATTAGCGCAAATATTTGTATCATAAAAACCTTTAATATCTTTGACAGTTACTTTTTCAATAGTTTCAATATGACCTATAGTAGGGTGGCTATATGGATTATCTCTAAAGAGATTCTTAGAAAATTCAAGAGAAGCTAAGTAGTTGGGCTGATTATAGAGGTATTTGATGTGAGTTGTTGTTTGTAGCTTTTCTCTAGCTAAAATATCTTCATTAAAATCAGGTTGAGTGAAAATTTCTTCTAAAATTTCAAATAGTTTCACCAAGATATTCTTATCACTTAATGAGCGAATTTTGATGCTAAAATATTCTTTAGAAGTTTCGGCATGGATAGAAGCACCTATATCTGTAATTTTATTGATAAGTTCTTCTTCTGATAAGGTTTTAGTTTGTGTACCAAATAACCCAACAGCTAAATCAGCAAGTCCATTTAATTTGCCATCAAAAGCTGAGCCTGCTCTAAAGTTTAAGGCTATATCAAGCATTGGTATACTATTAGCTTGTTCGAAATAAATGTTTGTATTATTGATAGTTGATTTTTGTATCATAATTAATCTTTTAGTAGGTGAAGTGATGTTAGGTTTTCTTTATTAAAATATTTGCTCAAGACACGATGAACATCTTCAATTGAGACATCATAAAGCTTATTGATATATTTGTAGTAGTCAACATCAAGTCCAATACTTGCCAAAGAGCCTATTAAATTTGCTTGAGTTTCAAGAGAATCCATAGAAAAAACTTTATCTGATTTAATTACAACTTTTGCTCTATCTAGTTGAGTTTGTGTGACTTTTGTTTGCTTTACGTTTGTAATTATAGATTCAATTTTATCTTGGATGCTTTCAAGGCTTTCATCTTGGTTAGCAATCGCAGTGATAACAAATATGTCTTCGCCTTTTGTGAAAGGGGAGTATTCACTATCAATATGACAACAAAGGTTATCTTCTCTTACAATTTTTTGCTGTAAGATAGAGGCATCAGCACCACCCAGAATATTTGATAATATCATCAAGGCATAAGGGTCATTATCATTATAGTCTGTAGTTAATGATGGAGTAATATAGCCCATCATAACAGCAGAAGTCTCATTTGGAGATTTCTTGATTTGTGAATATCTATAGCCAACATTAAAACGAGGTTCATTTGTTTGAATATTTTCTATAGACGATCTTGGGATATCTTGGAAATATTCTTTTACAAGCTCAAATGATTGTTTAGGGTCAATGTCACCAGCTATGATAATATTTGCATTGTTCGGAGCATAGTGTTGCTGATACCAGTTTTTTAGATCTTCAAGTTTATAGTTTTCTATATCTTCACGCCAACCAATAATAGGAGCATAACGCCCAGTATCTTTATAAGCAAGCTTCATAAATTGTTCAAAAGCGAAACTGAAAGCTTTATCATCAACTCTAAGATTTCTCTCTTCTAAGACAACTTTTTTTTCAGGTTTAAATTCATTATCATCGAATTGAAGGTCACTCATACGAGAAGACTCTATAGATAAACTAAGCTCTAAATTCTTTTTATGCCAAAACTGATAATATGCAGTATAGTCAAAGCTTGTAAAAGCATTTTGCACACCACCATTGTTTTCTACAAGGCTGTTCATATCTTCTTTTGTGTATTTCGATGTGCCTTTAAACATCATGTGTTCAAGCATGTGAGAAATACCAGTAATGCCTTTAGGTTCATAAGATGAGCCTACTTTATACCATATTTGTGATAAAACTACTGGAGCGCGGGTGTCTTGTTTGATATGAATGTTAAGCCCATTATCAAGTGAGTAAGAATGTATTGTCATATTGTTATGTTTCTTTAGCCTTCATAAATAAAAATATTAGTAAGCATATTGCTATGAATGTAGGTGCTGCAGCTCCTAATATTGGTGGTAAATGTAAAATAAGCGAAATAGGACCAAATATTTGGTTAAATATAAAGAACGCAAACCCAAAAAACGCACCAAGCAATAATTTAACTATCAAAGTTGAAGATCTGGTTGATCCTATGCTTAAAGGGACGGCTAGAAGTATCAGCACCATTAGAGATAATGGCTGAAAAACTTCTTGCCAGAACTTTAGGTTTAAAGAGCTATCATTAGCCTGTGAATTAGAGAACATAAATTTAGAGAGTTGAGTAAAGTTTAAATAGTCATTATCATTTATTGTAATAACTTGAGCTACAGAAAGAGGTAGTGGATTCTCCCACTTATCTTGTTTAATCTTAGTTGATACATCAATACCTTTTTCAGCATCTTTATTAGGAAATACTACTTTACTTATATTAAAAACATCTGCGCTATTATCATTTGTATACTTTGCTTTTTCAGCAAAACGAATCTCTTTTAGTTCGTTATCTTTAATTATGAATTTTCTAATATCAAGAGCAACTTGTTTCTTAGAGTCAATTTCACCAATATGCATAATACCGTTTGGAGTTTTAAGCCAAATGTTATGAGTATTATAAGCAACCTTACTTGTATCTGAAAGTTTTTGTAATACAGGGGCGATATATCCTCCAAACAAGACAGTAGCCATTGAGCCTATAATACCAACTAAGACTACACCTTTAGATATTTGTGCTGTAGAGAAACCAGAAGCTCTTAAAATAATTATTTCGGAACTATTTGCTAATAAGCTCAAGCCCATCAAGGCTCCAACCATAGCACATGCTGGTAAGAGGGTATAAAGAATGCCTGGTAGCTGGTATAAAGTGATTAAAATTAAATCAAAAGTTGATGAGCCAGTTTCGTCATTACTTACTTGAGCTAGATATGTGAAGATAAAGAAAAGAATACAAAAAATTATAGTCACAATTAAGAAGCTACTAAAAACTGTCTTAAAAATATAGCGATCAATTCGGTTTAATAACATAGTTTATCCTTTTATTGATGAGCCATTTTGCTTTCTAATTGCTTTTATTGCAAAAATTATAAAAAATATGTGTGGTAACCATATACCAATCCATGGAGGAACACCACCTGAGCCCATAGAAGTATTTATAAACATGTTGCTACACAAATAAATAGCTAGAACTACAACTGATGGTAAAAGTTTAGCATATTTGTTTTGTCTAGGTCTTAGCTGACACATTGAAATAGCTATTAGACCAGCTACTATGATGGATATGCAGTTATTTAATCTTGCAAATAATTCAGCTGTATATTTACGCTGACCTTCAAAAGATTTTGCTATAAGCTCCCCCATAAACTTTCTATCCATACGTTCATGATTATAATCCCTTATAGAATTATCATAAATTGTATAAATAGCTTTATCAGCTGTTCCATAGCTTGATTTAAAAGAGTCTGTATCTCTGGTATAGATATGAGCTTTTTTGAAATCTATGAAAGCGGCACTTTTGTTTGACTCTATACTAGCTGTTGGAGACGTGAGGATTTTGTATTCTTTACTGTTTTCAAGTCTTTGATACATGAAAATTTTATTAAGATTATTGCTATTTTTACTGTTTATATAAAAAACTCTACCATCAGGAGCATTAATGATTTTCCCATCAGTAATTGATGAAAGTAGAGCTTTTGCTGATAGAGATGTTTGGAAAATGTCTGAGGTTTGTTTTGCTAAGGGGATTAAAAACATAGTTGTGAAGAACACAATTATAGTAAGTAGGAATGTTGGTTTTAGGGTGTTTTTCACCATCTCCATCCATGTCACACCACCAGCTAAAGTTACGAACATTTCATTATTAGCGAAGTATTTGCCAAAACAAGTAACTATAGCAAGAAATAGAGCTATTGGCGCTATAAGAGTAACATTCTCGGGTAATGTTAAAATAATGAATTTTAAAATTGAATCAAGCCCAAGCCCCTGTGAATAAGCTTTTTGGAACAAACGAATTAGTAAGTTTGCAGAAACTATAGATATAATAAACAAAGTTATAGATGTAAAGGTGTTGACGATGTCTTTGTTGTAATATTTATTTAAAATCAAAATTTAGACCCTTTAGTCTCATAAGCTGATAACAATTTTATAGTTTTTCTATTGAAAAGTCAGCTGTTTACTTGTCTAGATATACAAAATTAATTACAAATAATACTATTTTTTGATATGATGATTTTGTCGTTTAATAAAATTACCGAGGTTATATGAAATTAACAGTAACAGATACAGCAACTTTACAAGCAGAGCTTATAATAGTAGCAGAAGAAAATCTTCAAAAACTAATCAATGATACAAAATGTCCAAACTCTAAAGCCTTACTTGATAGAAAAGTGTTTAAAGCAAAGTTTGGTGAAGTATTACCTCTTTTGCATGGTGATCGTACTGTTGTATTACTTGGATTAGGATCTAGACCAGATTTTTTACAAAGCGAATACGATAAAGCTATGGCAAATGCAGCAGCTCAGTTAAAAAAATTAAATATTGAAGAAGTTGCAGTTTCGATTGATTATGCTCTTGTAAATGGTGATGTTGCTGGGTTTGCTCGCGAAACTGTAAGAGCATTAATCTCTGAATCATATATTTTTGATGAATTAAAGACTACTAAAGAGGATTATGAACTAGAAAATATAGAGCTTGTATATGGTGGTCAGCAAGATATTGAGCAAGCTACTAAAATTGGTTTAGCAATTGCTTGTGGTCAAAATTATGCTAAAGATTTACAAAATCTACCAGCTAACATTTGTAATACAGACTATATGTTAAATGAAGCTCGTGAGCTTACTGCTAAGTACGATACTTTTGAGTTAGATTATTTAGATGAAGAACAAATGGCTGAGTTAGGTATGGGATGTGCATTAGCAGTGGGTCGTGGTTCTGATATGTCAAACTATACCGTATGTATGGAATATAACGGTACTGGTAATGATGATGCTCCGATAGTTCTTGTAGGGAAAGGCTTAGTGTTTGATAATGGCGGTATTTGCATCAAGGGTGCAGCAGGCATGGACTCTATGAAAATGGATATGGGTGGTGCAGCTGCGGTAATGGGTACAATGAAAACTCTTGCGATGCTCAACCTACCAATAAATGTTGTTGGTGTGATGGGTTTAGCTGAAAATGCTGTTGATGCAAGATCATATCGTCCTGGAGATGTTCTTAAAACTATGAAAGGTTTGACAGTAGAAGTTAGTAATACTGATGCAGAAGGTCGATTAGTATTATGTGATACTTTAACTTATGTTGGTAAATATAAGCCAAAAACAGTGATAAATATGGCAACGCTTACAGGTGCTATGATTACCTCTTTAGGAGATGCTTTTACTGGTATGTTTGCTAACAGTGATAAACTTGCAAGCAGCTTAAAGCAAGCTTCACAGGTTTCAAATGATCTTGTTTGGAGACTACCTCTTCATAAACCTTATATGAAAAAATTAGACAGTAAAGTAGCAGATATGGATAACTGTGGTAGAGATAGATCAGCAGGTTCAATAGTTGCAGGTCTTTTCTTATCAAAGTTTACAGAAGATTATGAGTGGGCTCATCTTGATATCGCAGGCTCTGCAATGGGTGATTTTGCTAACTGTAAAGCTAGTGGTAGACCAGTTCCATTACTTACACAATACTTACTATCTCAGTCTAAATAATAGAAATTTTCTTTAGAAAAATCTAACTTTGATTATTATCATTTGCTTCAGAACAAGCAGGTATTTTTTCTGAACCTTTTAGGTTGTTTATTGCAGTCCAAGTAGATTTTCTACAGTCTTCTGGTTTTGTTTTAGGCATACAATAAAAATTAGCTAATCCTTTGGTTTGGATATTTAAGCAACTTCTAAACCCATCAATACTTAAGTATTTAGGCGGTAAAGTCTGACTTATTTCTTTTTTAGCTGGATCATTTGGGATATCTGGAACTATAGAGCACCCACCTAAAATTGCAACAACACATAATGAACTTAATAACCTATACATATATTTCTCTCTTAGTAGTATTTACAATAATTGTCTATTATATTCTTAAAATTACCATAATAACTAGTATAGATATAGAAGAAAATCGAATCTGATCAACTTAATTTTAATCAGTAATATAGGTTAAGGGTAATGGTATGGAAATATAAAATATACTAGTAATATGATACTAATTTAGTATAATTGGGTTGATTTGTAAAACTTTTGAAAGATTATGTACGATATAGATGAAATCCGTGGCGATTTTCCATTTTTAGCTCAAAATATTAATGATAAACCAGTAGTTTTTTTTGATACTGGTGCGTCAGCACAGAAGCCTCAGGCTGTTATTGATGCAGTGTCTCAAGCATATGCTTTTGGGTATGCAAATGTCCATCGAGGAGTGTATTTTCTTAGTCAAGAAGCTAGTGATAAATTTGAAAGTGTAAGAACTTTAGTACAAAAATTTATAAATGCAAAAAAACAAGAAGAGATAGTATTTACAAAAGGTACTACAGAAGCAATTAACTTAATTGCTAATTCTCTAAGTCAAAGTCATTTGGTAAAGGGTGATGAACTGGTTGTTACAGAAATGGAACATCATGCTAATTTTGTTCCGTGGCAAATGTTAGCTAAGCGTCAAAACCTTAATTTTAAAGTAGTAAAAGTAACAGATAATGGTGAGCTTGATTTAGAAGATTTATATTCTAAAATCACAGCTAAAACAAAAGTATTGGCAATTACCTTATGCTCTAATGTATTAGGGACTATAAATCCTATTAAAGAAATTGTGAAAAATGTCAGAAAAATAAATCCAAACACACTAATTCTAGTCGATGGAGCGCAAGCTGTTATACATTCGAAAGTTGATGTTCAAGATTTAGATTGTGATTTTTTTGTATTTTCGAGTCATAAGCTTTATGGACCGACAGGTGTGGGAGTGCTTTATGGTAAATATAATTTACTTGAAGAGCTGGCACCGTTTAACTATGGTGGTGATATGGTTGAAGATGTTACTATTGCTAGAACTACATTTGCAAAACCACCATATAAGTTTGAGGCAGGTACACCAGATATAGTTGGTGTAATAGGTCTTGGTGTAGCTATAGAATATGTAAATTCTATTGGTATGAACGAAATTGAAAAAGCTGAACAAAAGCTCCTGAAGTACGCAACGCAGGAGTTAAAAGAAATAGATGGCTTCAAAATAATCGGTGAAGCTAAGCATAAAGCAGGCGTTATAACCTTTATAGTTGATGGTTGTAATGCTGGTGATATTGGTGAGTTATTATCTATTAAAGGAGTATGTGTGCGTACGGGTAAGCATTGTGCTCATCCTTTATTATATAGGTTTGGCATAAATGCTACTGTAAGAATGTCTTTAGGAATGTATAATACAGTCGCTGAAGTAGACTTATTTATTAAAGCTCTAAATAGAGTAATTAATCAATTAAAATAAAAATATAAAAGAGGTTTAGTATGGTTGAAGTATTTAACCCTAATAATATAATAACTGTAACAGAAGCTGCTACGAAACATTTTAAGAAACATCTTGAAAAGCATAATGATTGTGTTGGTATATTTATAGGTACGAAAATGATGGGCTGTTCTGGATTAGCTTATGATTTAGATTTTGTGGCTGAAGAGCCTAAAGATACAACAGAAGTTAGCCAGCATGGTTTGAGATTTTTTGTATCAAATAAATCTATGGATTTCTTAAGTGGTGTAAATATTGATTATGTTAAGCATGAGTTTGGACTATATAAACTAGAATATACCAACCCTAATGAGTCTGCTCGATGTGGTTGTGGTGAAAGTTTTACTGTATAGAAATTATAGGAATAAATTTAAAAATGAAAACAACAGATGTAACGATAGTAAGAAGACAGGTTGAAGCAGTAGCTGTACCATTTGGTGATAAGGTTGAGCTTATGCCAGGGCAAGAGGTTTTGGTAACTCAAGATAAGGGTGGTAGTTTTACAGTAAATGCAAATGGTAACCTTCTTCATCTGGATGGTAAAGATGCTGATGCGATAGGCAAGCAGGTAGTTAAATATCCAGTAGAAGAGTATAATATTAAAGCTGGTGATCCTATTAATATGGATGCAGTATGGGATCAGATGAAGACTGTTTATGACCCTGAAATACCTGTAAATATAGTTGATCTAGGTCTTATATATAATGTGATTACGAGGAAGCTTGAAAGTGGTAATTTTCATGTGATTATAGATATGACACTTACTGCACCAGGTTGTGGTATGGGTCCAGTATTGATGACAGATGTTGAAAAACGTGTTGCAATGCTACCAAATGTTGATAAGGTTGATGTAGTTATGGTTTTTGATCCACCATGGAACTCTGAGCTTATGACAGAAGAAGCTAAACTGGAGCTTGGACTTTTTTAATGTCCTAAACCTTATAAATATTTCAAAACTATCTTTACCAAGTTATAATTACTAAAATTCATATAAGAATTAATCACATGAAAAAAATAGCTGTATATCCCGGTACATTTGATCCTATTACAAATGGTCATGTAGATCTTGTTGAAAGAGCATTGAGCATGTTTGATGAGATTGTTGTTTCAGTATCTACTGCTTATGGTAAAAATACTTTATTTGATCTTGAGCAACGAGTAAGTCTTATTGAACTAGTTTTTGCAAGTAATCCTAAGGTAAAAGTGATTGGTTTTTCTGGTCTCTTAGTTGATCATGCATCAGATCATGATGCTTGTGCCATAGTTAGAGGTTTAAGAGCCGTATCAGATTTTGATTATGAGTATCAAATGGCTAGTATGAATAGCAAATTGAATAGTGATATTCAGACAATATTTTTTACTCCAAGTGAAAAGTACTCTTGTATTTCATCGACTCTTGTACGAGCTGTAGCTTTAAATAACTATAAAAGAGTTAGTGGGTTTGTTCCTGAATGTGTATTTAGAGAATTAGAGAAAAAATATAAAAACTAGTATGGCATTACTAATAAAAGATTTTTGTATTAATTGTGATTTATGTGAGCCTGAATGCCCAAATGAGGCTATATCCCAAGGTGAAGAGTGTTTTGAGATTGATCCTGATAAATGTACAGAGTGCGTAGGGCACTTTTCAGACTCTCAGTGTATTGAAGTATGTCCAGTTGATTGTATAATTATTGACCCAAATAATTTAGAAACTAAAAATGAGCTGCAATTAAAATTTGAAAAGTTAGTTAACTACTAATTGTTTTATTATGATTTAAGTAGGTTATAATTTTCTTTTAATGAAGCGAGATATTATCTATAGTTATTCGATTAGTATATGTTGAGGGCTATAAATACTATCGCAGTTTACTGCTTGTGGCCATTAACTTTACTTATATACAAGATATTTTTTATGCTAAAAAAATAGTAATAGTTAAAATTATAGAGTATATTTAAATTTAAGAATTAAATTATCCTAGCTATGAGCTTGTAAGAAGACTCCTTAAATTATGAAAAGCCTGTGTATTACTAAGTTGTTAGATAATATCTATTCAGGTGTTATTGTTTATGGTCCAGATGCGTCGGTTATTTATGTTAACAAATCTGCTTGTAATATTTTAAAAATAGATAGTGATGACCTACTAGGAAAAAATCTTTTTGAAATAAATTGGAGGATAGTTGATGCTAGTGGTGATGCTGTTGATAATGATAAACGGCCATCTAGCCTTGTTTATAATGGTCAAGAAGAAAGTTGTGAAATGTTATTGGGGATTGAATACCCTGAAGGCGAATCAAATGTTTGGATTTGGGTAAAAGCTTATTCTGATCATGGAAGAGTAGTCAGTACATTTGTAGATGTTACTGAAAAATATCGATTGCCATTTCAGCAAATTGTGGATAAAGCAACTGATGCTATGATTATTACAACTGCTAAAAACGATTCAAAATTAAATGGACCAAAAATAGTTTATGTTAATGACTTTTTTAAAAAACTAACGGGTTATACAAAAAAAGAGCTTATTGGAAATACTCCTAAAATATTACAAGGTAAAGATACAGATCAAAGGCGTTTATTTACATTAAAACAGGCAATTGAAAAAAACAAATCAGTAAAAACCACTCTTCTTAATTATAGAAAAAATGGCGAAAGATACTGGGTAGATTTATCAATATTCCCCCTTAGTCTTGGCTTTAGAGATGATGTTACACACTTTGCAGGTATACATCATGATATAACAAAATTGAAAGAAGCTGAAATTGCACATAGAGAAGCAGCTGAGAAAGATGCTCTTACAGAGCTTTTTAATAGACGAGGTTTTGATTCTATAACTCAAAGTTACGATGATCACAGAAAAAAAGCACAAGAGTATGCTTTAGTGATGATAGATATTGATTTTTTTAAAAATGTCAACGACACGTATTCTCATGCTCATGGAGATGAGGTTATTAAAGACCTTGCAGAGATTATAAAAGAATATTGTCGTGATGATGATACTGGAGTTAGACTTGGTGGAGAAGAGTTTGCTATATTGATTGTAGATTCTGATAAGCAGGATGCTTTGAAAATTGCAGAACGATTGCGTAAAAGTGTAGAAAAACAAATTGTTAGTTTTAATGGTGATGACATGTCATATACTATAAGTTGTGGTATAGCTGATAGTAACGGCTCAGAAAATATCGCTGACTGTCTTCATAATGCTGATAAGGCATTATATGATGCCAAAGAGAAAGGTAGAAACCGTAGTGAGGTTTGTTAACTATAAAGTATAAGTTGTGAATACGATTTCTCTTTATTCCTATATTTTAATTAAACATTCTATAAGTTCCACGCTTTTACAATATCAGCTTGTGAGATATTTAAATTAGAGTCAAAATTTTGAAAGTATAAGCTGTATTGTTTTATAAGTTGAGCAGCATACATATCTTTACCTGATATATAAAAGATTCCATTATTGTTACAATACTCTTGTAGGTGGTTTTTATTGCTATCTTTTTCGGGCATATTGTGACAAAATGTGACTTTTGAGTTTTTTACTAAGTCAATAAATAGAGTGTTTTGTTCAAGACTAGCAGAAGCTGATATTGGGGTTGCGTCTACTACTAAATCGTACGGACCTTCAAAGTGAGGTATGTTTTCTACACCAAGTTCTTTTTTCTTTTGTTCAACCTTTTTAGGATTTCTGCCAATCATTGTAACTTTTATGTCTAAATCTTGAAGAACTTTAAAGGCAACACCAGAAACTCCACCATTGCCATATATCACAGCTGTTTTGATATCTTGTTTTGATTTTTTAATGCCGTTAGTTAAAGCTGTATGTAGACCAAAGCAATCAGTGTTATAGCCGTGTAATTTACCGTTTTTATTTATAACAGTATTTACAGCTAAGGTTTCTTTAGCAAGAGGTTCTACATAGTCTAGAAAAGGTATAATTTTTGATTTAAGGCCATTTTGAGCTGTGACGGTACCACCATTTACAAAAGGCGCTTTTATCGCATCTGTATAAGTTTTAGCATCAATTTCTCCCTCAAATGTGAAGTAACACAGGTTTAAACCTAGTTCATGCATAGCATTATTATGTCTAGTAATAGAAGAGTTACTTCCTGACGTTGAAAGTATAAACTTTGTTTGAGTATTTAGAGGGGTTTTATATTTATCTAGCATGTTGATTATAAGTATAGTAAATAACACCTAGAGTTTATAAAAACTAGATAAAATAAGCAAATTATTAGAAATAAATCTAAGAAAGTTAGGAAAGAGTATTATAGGATATATTGACTTAGGTCTTTATTTTTAACAAGATTTCCTAATTTATCATCAACATATTTAGTTGTTATGTTTATAGTTTTATCTTCAAGTTCTGGAGCATCAAAAGATATTTCTTCAAGAAGTTTTTCCATTACAGTATGAAGTCTTCTAGCACCGATATTTTCAACTTCTTCATTAACTCCATGAGAAATCTCAGCTATGCGTTTTATTGCGTCATCTTCAAAGCTCAACTCTAAACCTTCTGTTTTCATTAAAGCTATATATTGCTTTAAGATTGAACAATCAGGCTCTTTAAGAATTCTAACAAAATCTGCTATTTCTAAAGATCTAAGCTCTACACGAATTGGTAGTCTACCTTGAAGTTCAGGGATAAGGTCAGAAGGTTTTGCTACATGGAAAGCACCAGATGCTATAAATAATATATGGTCTGTTTTGATCATACCATGCTTAGTAGATACTGTTGAGCCTTCAACTAGAGGTAGTAAGTCACGCTGAACACCTTCACGAGATACATCACCACCATTATTGCTAGATTTTTTACAAACTTTGTCAATTTCATCTAAGAAAACAATACCATTTTGTTCAACAGATTCTAAAGCACTGGCTTTAATCTCTTCTTCATTAACTAGTTTTGCAGCTTCTTCATCTTTTACAAGTTTTAAAGCATCTTTGATTTTCATTTTCTTAGATTTTTTCTTATCACTACTTAGATTAGAAAATAAATCTTGAATTTGACTTGTCATATCTTCCATGCCTGGAGGTCCCATTACACCAATTTGTTTAGGAGCAGCTGAAACTTCAATCTCAATTTCTTTATCATCAAGTTCACCATTACGGATTTTCTTTCTAAATATTTCACGAGTTGAGTTATCTTTATCTTTTTTAGCATGTTCATCAACAGGCTCATTACCAAAGCCAACTTTTGACTCAGCAGGGCGTGCAGGAGGTAGAAGTACATCAAGGATTCTTTCCTCGGCCTGAACTTCTGCTTTATCTTGATACATTTTTTTGGCATCTTCACGTTTCATCTTTACAGCCATTTCTACAAGATCACGGATTATAGATTCTACATCTTTACCAACATAACCAACTTCTGTAAATTTAGTAGCTTCAACTTTTATGAAAGGAGCATCAGCAAGTTTTGCCAGTCTTCGTGCAATTTCAGTCTTACCAACACCTGTTGGGCCTATCATTAAGATATTCTTTGGAGTAACTTCTTGGCGCATATCGCCTTCTAGATTCATTCTTCTCCATCTATTTCTAAGGGCAATAGCCACTGCCTTTTTAGCATCACTTTGACCAATGATATGTCTTTCTAACTCGTGTACAATCTTTTTAGGAGTTAATACTTGTGTCATAATTTAAGCATCCTTCTTATTATCTAAACTTTCTATAGTAAAGTTGTGGTTTGTGTAAATACAAGTGTCAGCAGCTATTGTAAGGCTTTTTTTAACCACTTCTTCAGCTGATAAATCTGTGTTTTCGATTAAAGCTGTTGCTGCAGAACGAGCATAAGTCGATCCTGAACCTATAGATATAATCTCATTTTTATCTGCTGCCATTACATCACCAACACCAGAAATTAGTAGAGACTTGTTTTCATCAGCAACTATAATCATAGCCTCAAGTTTACTCAACATTCTATCTAAGCGCCACTCACGAACCATTTCAACAGCTGCTCTTTCAAGATTACCTTGATAAAACTCTAACTTTTGTTCAAATTTTTCAAATAGAGTGAATGCATCTGCAGTAGATCCAGCGAAACCAGTAAGTACTTTACCACCGTTTAATTGTCTAACTTTTACGATATTATCTTTTGCAATAGTATGACCTAAAGTAGCTTGGCCATCACCACCAATTACAACTTTGTCACCTTTTCTTACGCAAAGAATAGTAGTACCTTTCATTATTTCCATATCATTTACCTTATTTGTTTGTAGGCTTTGTATAAATCTATTATATAAATATGGGGAGCGTTAGATTTTTTACAAGTTTTTTTGGTTATAAAGTTACGAATCTAGCCACAAAGTTTTAAAATTATGGTATATTTTACGCTGTCAAAATAATAAAAATGGTTTGATTAATGAGTAGTTTAAATTATAAAGAAACAATATCTCTTGCAGTTAATATATATAAGAGATCTTTTAAGATCGCTTTTGCTTTAGCTTTTATGTTGTCATTTATCTCAGAATTTTGCATGGTTTATATGATGAATCATGGAATGTTAGAATTTATAGAGAATGAAGGCAAAGAAATACCTGCTAACTTCCCTCCGGGAGAAGTTTTAGCCTTAATGATGATAGTTATTGTAGTTGCAACAATATTTGTTTATGCAATGATCTTACTTTTACAAGGTATCTTCATAAAGCAAAAAATGAAACAATCAGATGCTTTAAAACTATCTCTTCAGATATTTTCTAAGAGAGTATTCGCTTTTATAGGAGCATTTTTCCTATCTATGATTATTATGAGCATGTTTACAATGTTTTTGCAGTATATAGGTATGTTTTTAGCTATCCTACTTTTTGTTACTGTTTTTCCAAATGTGCTTCTTGAACAGAAGAATGTATTTGATGCAATTAAGTCAAATTTCTCTCTTTTAAAGTCAGATACTTTTTATATGATCAAAGTATCTGTTAGTATACTAGCATTAATGATTATTAAATCATTGATTACAGTAGGTTTAGTCTATAGTTTGAAGAGTCTAAGTGTCGAAATTAACCCATTAGAATCAAGTCTTCAAAATATAATAGTTACTATTATAGAATCATTTATAATGCCGTTTATTTTAGCTATCACAGTTGCGGTGTTTTTAGCTACTAGAAAAGAAAAAAATATTAGCTAATAGCTTCTCTTAATCCTTATCAAAAGTAGTAGGGGTGTTACGATTAAATTTTACTTTTAAATCATTTAAATATTTTAACTGATCTAAACAACCATCATTCCACATTTGCTTTTTGTAGCCAATAATCATCCCCGAAATTTCTTGCCAAGCTATAAGCTCATCAATTTCTTTTATATATTGAATATTCCAGACAAACACTTTTGAAAAAGGAGTTTGTAATTTTTTATTAATTTCGCAAAGTTTATATAGTACTTCTAAGTCTATATCTACTACTTCTCCATAGCTAATGATTGTGTTTTTAACTTTATCAGTGATCAGTTGATTCTTGACTTTACTAACAAGGTTGAGGTCTTCTTTTGTTATCCAACATCCAACGCTATCAATCTCTCGTAGATTATTTATAATATTTTTGTAACTAAAATTTTTGTTGATAATATTAAGAGGTCTACCCAAGTCATAAATAATACTGATATTTTTAGGGATATGTTTATTTATAGTAGATAGCATATCTTTTATATTGTTGTCATCAAGGGTCTTAATGTCTAACCATAGTATAGAGAGTTTTGATTCGCGCTTACTATAGAGCTGCTTAAAACTAGTTAACCAATCCTCTAGAGAATAATGCTTTGTATTATTAAAATCATGATGAGCAACCACCCATTGTTTTTTAGAAGCACTATAGGCTATATCTATCTCTAATCCAGAATAATAAGGAAGTACTTTACAGATATTTTCAGGTTTATTTACCTGGTGAGCTATCGAATAAAATGAGTTTTTTGAAGACATTAAATAAACCTCTGATATCTGTTTAAATCATACCTAAAGCTATAATCATTATAATTAATACACTTAGAACAACCATCAATAATTTGAAACAAAACTGTGTTGGAGAGTATTTTCGTTGTGATTTGTATTGTTTAAATGATGCTAATGACGGTAGCAAAAGTGCAAAAAATAGTCCACTAAAGCCCGAAATAGCTATCGCTTTGACGAATAAGTTTTCATAGAAATTTGCAACTAGCCAGCATGGCGTAAACCCAATAATTCCACAGTAGAATCTATTTAATAAAGTGTATTTTAGTTTGAATGAATCGATTAGAAAATCTATGAATGCAACAGATAAAGCTATAAATGAAGCTATTAAAGTTATGTTGAAAAAAGCTTTTAGAAAAGCGGTTATGAAACTACTGAAGTTGTAAGTATCAATTATTTCTAGAATCTGTCCAAGAGTTAGTTGATTATGGTATTTACTCCCATAAGGTTCAACTAAGCTAACTATCGCATTTATCCAAAGTAAACTTACAACAAGAGTAATAGTCGTAGCTATTGTAAGTATTAGCTTCAGCTGTTTAGTGTTATCTCTTCCGATATAATTTACCAGACTGGGAATTATTGATTGATAAGAAAAAACTAATATAATTACAGAAAATCCCTGAGATAGATGTTCAATTTTTTTTAAGTCATAGTTTGCAAAACTCGAAATATTAAGGTTTAAAAATATTACGGCGACTACTAAAAATGTAAGTTTAGCAATCATTACTAAAGAGTTTAGTTTCTCTGCATATTTAACACCTAAAACTACTAGCGTTCCAAATACTATCGTAAAAAAAAGACTCAACACTTTATTTTGGTAGGGAATATAAACCCCTTTAAAAATAGTGTTTAGAAAGATATCTGGGCTTGTATTTATGTATGCAGTTAATACGCTATAGAGTGTGATTGCAAAAGAAAGCATAATGATATATCGAGCATACTTTCCGAAACTATCCTCAGCTATAGAACAGAAATTGTTTTTATAAAGAGGAAGTTTCGAACTTAAATCAACGATTAAAAATCCAGAAAAAAGCATAACAATATATGCAAAGAGCATTAGTATAAAGGTTGTTAAGAGACCAAGCTGGTTTGCTACTATAGGCAGCGCCAATATTCCACCACCGATCATACAGCTAATTACGAGTAGCACACAGCCTATAAATTTGATGATACCCATCAATTATTCGTTCTCGTACAACCCTTTAAGGTGTTGAAATACAGCTTCAGAAAACCCTGAATCAGTAACATTATAACCACCTTCAAGCAAAGATATAATCGGAGCATCATTTTTAGAATTTTTAAGTTTTGATTTTAGATATTTAGTCATCTGTAGATACGCATTATCACTTAAACCTTCGTCTTTGGTGAATTTGGCTATTGGATCACCATGTCTAGCATCAAACCCAGCTGAGATGAAAACTAAATCAGGACTAATATTTTCAAAAGCTTCATCTATAGTTTTATAAAATTTAGGCAGAAAAATGCTATCTATATAATCTTTTTTTGAAGTGTGTATGTTTTTAATAAAACTATTTGAGTTATTAGCTTTACCACATACTGTAGCGTAATTATCAGGCTCTAAATCAGGATCCTCATTATATGGGTAAATCGTAGCATTATGAAATGATATGAAATAAGTTTCAAAATCTTTGAACCTAGCTTTGATACTGTTGTCTTTAATATCAAAAAGGACACTTTGAGTACCATTACCATGATGGTAATCCCAGTCTATGATCAGTATCGATTTTTTACTGTATTTGATGTTCGCTAGCATACTTGCAAATGCAATATTATTGAAATAACAGAAGCCTTCGCCAACTTGATAACCGCCATCAAAATCATCATCTTTACAGATACCACCATCAAAACTATGATGGCCAGGAGGGCGCATAGCATAAAAAGATATTTGATTGTTTTTAATAGCAGTATCAAATGTCTGTGTGAATGCTTTAAGTGGGTACGTTGAAGTTAAATATTTCGGAGAATTGGTGATTTCAGAAATATGTTTACTAGAGTGGATTTGATTTAAATACGTTAAAAATTCATCAGAAAAATTTTCTGGAAGTATTTTGTGGTTGTTAATTAGGTTGTTTTTTTCAGCTTTTTGTTTTGCTAAATCTACGATGTCCATTCTTTTTGGCTGTTCAGCTGAACCTGTAAAATTTAGATGCTGTTTAAATAGTTCACGGTTATTGAAAAAATTTATTTTACTCATAATATTGTTTTACTCCATATTTTTATAGAAATTATTTTAAAAACTCATTCCAGGCATCATCCAAATGCCTGCGGCCCTAAGAGTATCTTTTATTATCAATACTTTTTCAGCGTAACTAAGAGAGTCATAAATGTTATATTTTTTTGATTCAGTAGCTAGATTATGCAGTCTAAGATCAAGCATATTGTTATCAAATGCTTCTTGTTTAAATACAGCATTAGCATTTCTGATTTTTGATGCAGATGTAATTATTATAATATCAGAAGCTTTAGGGTTTAAACCTTTTAATATTTTGAAGGTATTCATAGTTTGCCATACTAAATCATAGGACTGATCTTCCATGATTATTTGATTTTTAGGTATTTTGTTATTAACTAGCCATTGCTTCATTTTATATGATTCTGTGACTCCAGATTTAGCTCTGCCACCAGTGACAATAATCTTTGAGTTAGGAAATCTCTCGTAGGCAAGTTTACCCTTGGTTAAGCTTTTTATCAGTGGATTATTAAGTGAGCCATCAGGGTTTAAAGGAGATCCTAGAATTATGATTACAGGAGTGGATTTCTGAGGTATAGATATCTGGTTAGATCTAGTGTTTATATGTAAGTTAAAACTTTTTGTAATTATATCAAAAGAGTTTAAGAATACTGGCATTCTAGACCATGATGATTCTTTTAATCCTGATAAAGATTTTCTATAATCACTAAACTCAAATACATTTGAATACGCTGTTTTATAAACTTGAATAATTGGATTTTCTGGAAATTTTTGAACCAGCATTTGTAATGTTATCCCAGCTTCCTTGTATCTTTCAGTATCTATTTGTAGCGAAAATAAGGAAAGTCCAAGCCGTAAAAACTCATTGCTATCAGTATCAGCTTTTTTTACAGCTATCTGTATTACATTTAGAGCTTTATTTAGATATTGATCAGCAAGTTCGTGGTTAAGCTTACTATTGCGAACATTTTCAATTGCTTGTTGTTCGAGATCTATAGTTGTTAATTCTGGAGCAATAATCTCTTCAGCAGAATAGCTATTCCCTATCATTGCAAATATAAATAAATATATTAATAAAAAATGTTTATTTATAAATTTCATACTTTAAGCATTAGTTGTTTAGCTCTTATACAGATAATATAAGAGTTTTTTAATAAAATAAATAAGCGATTAAGGATTATGATTATTTTGATACTAAAAGACCATACCAGGCATTTCCCAAAGCCCAGCAGTTCTTAAAGTATCTACTATAATTAGTGCTTGTTCTTGTTTATTAGCAGGTTTATCTATGTCATATTGTTTTGTGCTTGCAACAAGGTTGTTGACTTTAATTGGCATTTGAGAATTAGCTATTGCTTGCTCAAATATAGCTGTTGCTCTACGAGTATGAGAATCACTAGAAATTAGCAAAATATCTTGAATAGGTCTGTTTATTTTCTTAAATATTTCGATAGTGTTTAAGCCATTTGTTACGGTGCTAATAGATTGATCTTCTTGAATGATTTTGTTACTGGGAACTTTATGTTTAATCAACCATTGCTTCATTTGATATGATTCGGTCGTACCGTTACGAGCGGCACCACCACTCACTATGATTATAGCATTAGGGTAGTTATGGTAAGCATCAAGAACCTTTTTTAGTCTATCAGTAAGAATATCTGTCGTAGTACCATCATCATTTAAAGCATATCCTAAAACAACTATTGCTAGACGATTTTGATCAAGTTTTGGAAGTTTATCAACAGAGGTGTTTAACTTTATATCAAAACTATTTTCTGCAGTTTCGATAGCTTTTATATAATGTGGCATTTTTTGCCATTTAGAAGCTTTTAAAATATTTAGGTCATTTTTATATTTTACAGGGTTCCATAGTAGTGAGTATGCTGTTAAATAAACTTGTAGTATAGGATTTTTGTTAGAGTTTATACTTCCAAGTTTTGTGAAAGTAGCTTTAGCTTGATCAATATGGTTATTTAAAACTTGTAGATTACCTAATGACATCATTAGTTGATTATATAGGTATAAATTATCTTTAGACATTTCACTGGCACTAGCTAAAGATTTCATCGCATCAGCTGGGTCTCCACGTTTTGTAGTAGCTCCATTGTTTTCATCAGAGGAGGAAACATTTGTATTATATTGAATATTTGCTACAGCATTCTGTTGTTGTTCTAATGTCTTTAGGTTAAATGAATTATCATTAGCAAAAATGAAGCTTGGTAGTGTTAGGCATATTGAGAGCAAGAGTTTTTTGTTTTTAAACATGGTTTTATGTATTTATTTGGTTATTAGTTAAATATTATAAGAGTTTTTTTGCAAAATAAATCATTGTCTTATAGTATTAGTCAAAACTATTTAAAATTAAATGAAAATGCAAAAGAATATTTCCCCTAAAAATGTCATTTTTGCTGGTTTAGCAACAAGTGTTGAATACTTTGATTTTGCTCTATTTGCTTATGTTACGGTATACATATCAGCAGCTTTTTTCCCCGAGAGTGATTCTACTGTTGCGATGATAAAAACATTTGGCATGTTTGCTGCAGGTTATTTGATGAGGCCTGTAGGTGGTATATTTTTTGGAAATCTAGGCGATAAGCTAGGTAGAAAAAGTGTCCTAATAATTACAGTTGCATTAATGGCAATATCAACAGCTATAATAGCATTTACACCAAGCTATCAAAGTATCGGGGTATTCTCAGTACTACTAATAGTTTTTGCTAGGATGATACAAGGTTTCTCAATCGGTGGTGAATATAATGGTGTTTTAGCGATATTAAGCGAACAAGCTCCTGATGATAAAAGAGGATTGGTAACGGCATTTGGAACCTTCTTTTCTGGGTTTGGAGTATTTTTAGGCACAGTTATAGTTTTTATATTTTCATATTACTTAACTGATTCACAAATGCATGCGTATGGTTGGAGAGCTTGTTTTATTATAGGTACAATTATGGCCTTGATAGTATTAGTAATGCAGTTTTTACAAGATGAATCCCCTGAATACTTAAAAGCTAAAGAAGATGGTGCCTTAGATGATACGCCTGTAGTTTCTGCAATTAAAGAATATCCATATCAGATATTTGTAGTATTTGCTTTAGCTGGGTATTTAGGGATCGTTTATTATATGCTTTCAGCGTTTATTCCATCGATGCTTGAAGGAGGTTTGGACTATTCAACAAACATGGCGATGCTTATGACTATGATTGCATCTATTTGTTATTTTTCAACAGCACCACTTTGGGGGTTTATATCTGATAAGATTGGTCGTAAAAAAGTTCTTTTAACTTCTTGTACCGCTATAGGTGTTCTTATATATCCAAGTCTGTATATCATCAATAGTGCAAATTCACCTGTTCTTACATGTATTATGATGTGCATACTGATGTTATTTATATCAGCGGCTACAGCTACATTTGTAGTAACGATTAATGAACTTTTCCCTACGCATTTGAGATTTAGTGGTGTAGCTACAGGTTATAATATTAGTAATGCACTACTTGGTGGAACTGTACCGTTAATCTCAGGATTATTGATTTTGTACTTTGGTTCAATGGCACCAGCATTATATGCGATTTTAGCCTCTATAATAATTGTAATAATAGTAGCTAAGATGCCTGAAACAAATGGTATTGAATTGGAAGAGTAAAGAGTCCTTTAAAGTTCTAAATAATTATTTTAAATTTGTCATATAAAATAATAACCTCTACAAGATAATACAATAAATTAAATATCCTGTTATACCACCCTCAACAAAGACTTCTATTTTTTCAAAAAAAACTGAATTTATTTCGATATTTGTTTGTAATGCTTGATATTGTGTACTACTATGTTAATACATTAATACATTGTTTTATTATGAATGTCTGAAATAAAAGATAACGAAAAAAATTTACATAAGCTTTATGAAGTTTTCACTAATTTTGAATCGGTTGAAGAAGCTAAACTTTTTCTTGAGGATTTATGTACTCCTGTTGATTTGATGGCTATGGCTGCCCGTTGGAGAGTGGTCAAAGAACTAAAAGAAGATAAACCATACCGACAAATCCATGCTGAAACAGGTGTTAGCTTAACAACTATTAGCAGGGTTGCTAGGTGTCTTACTTACGGAACAAATGGCTATAACACTATCTATAACAAAATTAAAAAAGAGAATTAAAGATGAGAAAAAGACTAAGAGTTGCTATACAAAAGAAAGGTAGACTAAATGATAATTCTATGGAGTTATTTAAAAAAATAGGTGTTAAGGTAGAGTTTTCAAGTAAGAGTAACTTGTTGTGTCATTCTATAAATGCTCCTATAGATTTTCTTTTTGTTAGAGATGATGATATCCCAACATTAGTAAATGGTAATGTATGTGATTTTGGTATAGTTGGTGAAAATGTTTTAGAAGAGTATCTCCTAAGCATAAAAGATACTAATAAAAACAATGATATTATAAAAACCAAGAAACTTGGGTTTGGTAAATGTAGATTATCCATAGCAGTACCAAGTAATGCTAGCGAAGATTTAAACGATTTAAAAAATACGCGAATAGCAACTTCATACCCTTACTTAATCCAACAATTTTCAGAAAAGAATAATTTAGGTCTTGATCCTTTATCTATTTCTGGCTCAGTTGAAATAGCTCCTAATTTACAAATGGCAAGCTCAATATGTGACTTAGTTTCTACTGGTAGAACATTAGAAGAAAATAATCTTAAAGAGATTCATACTATAATGAAAAGCCAAGCAATTTTGATTCGCTCAAATGAGAGTTTTGGAGATGAGTTAGAAGAGTATTATGAATTATTACTTAGAAGAATTGAGGGTGTAAGACATGCTCAAGAGAGAAAGTATATTATGTTTCATATTGATAAGGATGCTGTTGACACTATTAAAGATATTTTACCTGGCCATGAGGGGCAAACTATTATGCCTTTATATGATGATAATAAGGTGGCGATACATTTAGTTACCAAAGAAGGAGTTTTCTGGGGAACTTTAGAGAAATTAAAAGAAGCAGGCGCTAGCTCTATATTAGTCTTACCAATTGAGAAAATGTTGGAGTAAATAAATATAATGATAGAAATATATAATTGGCAAGAGCTTGATATAAAAAAGCAAATAGATCTTCTAGCTCGCCCAGTTTCTGCTAATAAAGCTAGCTTAATCTCAGGTGTTAGAGATATATTAAATGCAGTACAGAAAAATGGTGATAAAGCTCTTTTTGAGTTTACTTCAAAGTTTGATCGTGTTGATTTAGATAATATTGAAGTTTCAAAGAGTGAGATTAAAAAAGCTTACTCATTAGCTTCACAAGATGATATTGATTTGATTAAAAGCTCTATAGCACGTATATCTAACTATCATAGAGTTATGAAACCAAAGACTACTGTTTGTGATACTAATGACGGTGTGGTTTGTAAAAAAGTTTATAAATCTATCGAAAAAGTTGGTTTATATGTGCCAGGAGGTTCAGCTCCGTTAGTATCAACTTTGATAATGCTAGCAGCACCAGCACAAATCGCAGGGTGTAAAGAAGTCTTCGTAACTACTCCATGTGATAAAAATGGTAATGTTCATCCACTAATTTTAATAGCTGCAGATATTTGTAAAGTATCAAATATTTATAAACTAGGCGGGGCTCAGGCGATAGCTGCATTAGCTTATGGTACAGAAACAGTGCCTAAGGTAAATAAAATTTTTGGACCTGGAAACTCATGGGTTACAGAAGCAAAACAGCAAGTATCTAATGATAATCAAGGAGCTGCTATAGATTTACCAGCAGGGCCTTCAGAAGTTTTAGTAATAGCTGATGAGTGTGCAGATCCAAGATTTGTTGCTGCAGATCTATTAGCACAAGCCGAACACGGAGTTGATTCTCAGGCTATATTGATTACGACGAGTCAGACTTTAGCTGATAAAGTTAAGCAAGAGGTTTCTAAGCAGACTGATACAGCTCAAAGAAAAGATATCATCGAAAAATCACTCATAAATAGTGCAATTATAATTACAAACTCTATTGATGAATCAATTAAGATTGCTAATGAATATGCTTCTGAGCATCTTATTTTAAATATCGAAAATGCAGATGACTATATTGATAGTATCGAAAATGCAGGTGCTATATTTGTTGGTCCTTGGGCAGCTGAGGCATTAGGTGATTATATTACTGGATCTAATCATGTGCTGCCTACTTATGGCTATGCCAAAGCTTATAGTGGTTTAGCAACTATAGATTTTATGAAAGCTATAAGTATCCAAAATGTATCGAAACAAGGAATAAAAAATATAGGAAAAATGGCTATGAGACTAGCTGATATAGAAGGTCTAAAAGCTCATGAAATGGCTGTTAAAATTCGTTTGGAGAGCTTATAAAATATGCAAAAGCTAGAAAAGTTAATCCGTAAAGATTTGCAAGAGTTTAGTGCGTATTCGTCAGCAAGATCTTTGAAGGTTCAAGGAAATATATGGCTGAATGCAAATGAGTCACCTTATAATGATGAAAAACTATTTAATCGTTATCCTTCACAACAGCCCCAAGAGTTAGTTCAGCGTTTAGCAAAAATATATAAAGTAAAAGCTGATAATTTGTTAGTTACTCGAGGGAGTGATGAGGGGATAGATCTTTTATTTAGACTATTTTGTGAATATAAAAAAGACAGTGTATTTGCGGTAGAGCCAACATTTGGAATGTATAAAATAGCTGCACAATTACAAGGTGTAGAGTATAAAACTATAAAGCTTAATCAGGAAAATGATTTTGAACTTGATATTCCTAAGCTTTTAGAAAGTATTCCTAATAACTGTAAGTTACTTTTTTTATGTACTCCTAATAACCCAACTGGTAAATCACTTTCTTTAGGTGATATTGAAAAGGTATTGGCTAGTTTAGCAGATAAATGTATAGTTGTTGTCGATGAGGCGTATATAGAATTCAGCATAGAGCAATCAGCTACTAATCTTATTGATAAATTTCAAAATCTAGTTGTATTAAGAACATTATCAAAGTCATTTGGTATGGCAGGGCTTAGATTAGGTACAGTAATTTCTAACTCTAATATGATTGAATGGCTTAGAAAAATATTAGCACCATATCCAATTCCTAAAACTACTGAAACGACTATAGTAGATTTGCTTGATGATAAAAGCTTAGTTAAGTTAGATAATCAGATTGAAGAAATAAAACAACAAAGACAACTAGTGCTTGAAGAGTTAGAAAAGTTAGCGATAGTAAACAAAGTATATTCATCAGATGCAAACTTTTTGTTAGTGAGTTTTTACAAAGTTGTTTTTGATGATTTAATCACAAATAACATAGTTGTCCGTTCTATGGCTCATTTTTTTAATGATGAAAAAATCCTAAGAATAAGTATAGGAACATCTATTGAAAATGAAAAACTAATCAAAATATTACAAAAATTAAGTAGTGATTATGAAGCAAAATAAATATTTATTTATTGATAGAGATGGTACTTTAATTGTTGAGCCACCTATAGACAAACAGGTTGATAGTATCGAGAAACTTGAGTTTTTTGATGGAGTGTTTGAAGCTCTTAAAAAACTACAAAAAGCAGGCTTTAAACTTGTGATGGTGTCAAACCAAGATGGTTTAGGAACAGAATCTTTTCCTCAAGAGGATTTTGATGCTCCTCATGACTTGATGATGAAGATATTTAAATCACAAGGTATCGAGTTTGAGAATGTTTTAATTTGTCCACATTTTGATCATGAGAATTGTAATTGTCGTAAGCCTAAAGTAGGTCTATTGATGGATTATTTAGTTGAGCAAAAAATCTCTTTAAAAAATAGCTATGTAATTGGTGATAGAGAGACAGATGTTAAGTTAGCTCATAATATAAAGGTTAATCCTATTCAATTTGGTTTCGGAGAATATCAAACTTGGGATAACATAACTACAGCGATATTAAATAAGCCTAGAGTGGCTGAAATTAAGCGTACAACTAATGAGACTGATATTGTTGTAAAAGTTAACTTAGATGCTCATGGAACTCGAGAAATAGAGACAGGTCTAGGCTTCTTTGATCATATGCTTGATCAGATTGTAAAGCATGCTGGTATAAGTGCTGTAATTAAGGCAAAGGGTGATCTTCATATTGATGATCATCATTGTGTTGAAGATGTTGCAATAACTCTTTCACAAGCAATTGCTCAGGCTTTAGGTGATAAATATGGTATTAATCGTTATGGGTTTTTACTACCAATGGATGAGGCTTTAGTTGAGATTGCTCTAGATTTAAGTGGTAGGAATTATTGCTCGTTTGAAGCGAATTTTGATCGAGAAATGGTGGGTGATTTATCAGTAGAATTAGTAAAGCATTTCTTTGTATCGTTTGCTGAAGGGCTAAAAGCTACCTTACATATCAAAGTTACTGGTGAAAATACGCATCATAAAATAGAAGCTTGTTTTAAAGGTTTAGGTAAAGTTCTTAAACAGGCAGTCGCTAAAGATGGCGTAGGTGAGATTCCAAGCTCAAAAGGGGTGTTATGATAGCAATAATAGATTGTTGTGGTAGTAATTTTGCCTCTGTAAAATATGCTTTCGAGAAATTAGGGCAAGAAATAGTCCTAACACATGATCCCGAAGTAATCAAAAAAGCAGATTGCGTTGTTCTGCCAGGTGTAGGACATGCTAAATCAGCAATGGAAAATCTAAGAAAGTATGATTTAGATAGACTTATCCTTAAACTGACGCAACCTGTATTAGGAGTCTGTTTAGGAATGCAGATTATGTATAGTTATTCTGAAGAAGGCAATACGGATTGTTTGGGTATTTTCCCTGAAAAAGTAAAAGCTTTTAAGAAAACTCAAGGTTTTAGTATCCCACACATGGGTTGGAATAGCTTACAGAATATAAACAAAGATCATTTTTTATTTAAAGATATTGCAGAAGATGATTATGTATATTTTGTGCATAGTTTTTATGTTGAGCTTAATCAATTTAGCATAGCTACTAATGACTATATAAATGATTTCACTGCGATGGTAAATAAAGATAATTTTTATGGTATCCAATTTCACCCTGAGAAGTCTGGTAGGGTTGGGATGAAGATTTTAGAGAATTTTATACAAGGAGCTTTGTAGATGAATATATTTCCAGCGATAGATCTAATAAATGGCAAATGTGTTCGTTTAGAAAAAGGTGATTTTAATAAAACTACTACTTATGAACTTGAACCTAAAGATGTTGCAAAAGCATATCAGCAAGCTGGAGCAGAGTTTATCCATGTTGTAGATCTTGATGGTGCTAAAAAAGGTCAAACTTGTCAGTTTGAAACTATCCAGCAGATTAGAAATAACTGTAATATGACGCTACAAGTTGGTGGTGGTGTCAAAGATTTTGAGACTATTGAAAAACTTCTGGAAATCGGAGTTGATAGGATAGTTGTTGGTAGTTTAGCTGTTAAGGATATAGCTTTAACGAAGAAGTTTTTTGAGAAATATGGAGCTGAGAAGGTAGTTTTAGCTTTAGATGTTTTTATCAAAGAAGGTATTCCTTACATAGCAACACATGGCTGGCAAGAGTCTAGTACAACTACTTTAGATGATATATTACAAACTTATCTTAGTGATGGGCTTGAATATGTTTTATGTACTGATATTTCTCGAGATGGTATGTTGCAAGGACCAAATTTTGAGCTGTATAGAATATATTCATCTATTTATCCAGATATTAGGTTTATGGCTTCTGGTGGAGTTGGAGGCTTACAGGATCTAGAAAAATTAAAAGAACAAAAAGCCTATGGTGTAATTATTGGTAAAGCTTTGTATGAAAATAAATTTACACTACAAGAGGCTTTAGAATGTTAACTAAAAGAATAATCCCATGTCTTGATGTAAAAGATGGTGTCGTTGTTAAAGGTGTAAAGTTTAGAAATCATAGAGTTATTGGTGATATTATTGAGCTTGCACAGAAATACTCAGAAGCTGGTGCTGACGAGCTAGTATTTTATGATATTGGCGCAAGTCCTGATAATAAGCTACTTTCTATCAAGTGGATACAAGAGATAGCTAAAAAGATAAATATCCCGTTTTGTGTAGCTGGAGGAATTAAGTCGGTAGAGAATGCTCGAGCTATACTAAATGAGGGAGCAGATAAGATATCTGTCAACTCAGCAGCGTTAGCAAGACCTGATTTGATAGATGAGTTAGTTTATGAGTTTGGCACTCAATGCGTAGTGGTTGGGTTAGATAGTAAATTTATTGATGGTGAATTTAAAGTTTGCCAATATACAGGAAGTGCAGATAAAACTGTTCAGACTTTATTAGATCCCGTTAGTTGGGCAAAAGAGGTTGAATCGCGTGGAGCAGGCGAGATAGTTCTCAATTGTATGAATCATGATGGTGTTAAAGGTGGTTATGATCTAGAGCATTTAAGAGAAGTGCAATCAAATGTTTCAATTCCTGTTATTGCTTCTGGTGGAGCAGGTGATATTCAACATTTTATCGATGTATTTAAGTATACAAATATTGATGGAGCCTTGGCAGCTAGTGTATTTCATGATGATATAATTGCTATACCTAAGTTAAAACAAAAGCTTTTTGAAAACAATATTCCGATAAGAATAGTAAAATAGGATACAAAATGGATAACAAAATTATAGAGACTATAGTTTGGCAAAAAATGGATAATTTAGTTCCAGCTATTATTCAATCAGCAACTGATAATAGTGTCTTAATGCTAGGCTATATGAGTAAAGAATCTTTAGAAAAGACTTTAGAGATAAGCAAAGTAACTTTTTATAGTCGTAGTAAAAAACGCCTATGGACTAAAGGTGAAGAAAGCGGTAATTTTCTTGAGCTAAAAGATATAGCAGTTGATTGTGATAATGATTCTATACTTATAAAAGCTATACCTTATGGCCCAACTTGCCATACTGGAAGTAAATCATGTTTTACTAAAAATGAAGAGAATAGCTCTCTGTATATAATAAATAAGTTAGAAAAATTAATAGCTGAAAGAAAAGATTACTTACCTGAGAATAGCTATTTAACTAGTTTATTTAAAGAAGGCTTACCACGAATCGCTCAAAAGGTTGGCGAAGAGGGTGTGGAAGTTGTAATTGCTGCAATGAAACAGGATTCAGAAGATGAGTTAATTTCTGAGACAGCCGACTTATTATTTCACTTATTAGTTTTATTAAGAGAGAAAAGCATTTCGCTAGAGCAAGTTTGTCAGAAATTAGTTTCTAGGAATAGTGCTGGTTAGCTTAAATAAGAGGTTGGTTTTACCTTAAATATCATCATACAGCCAAGTAGATAAATATCTCTCACCACATGATGCTAATATTACAACTATCATCTTGTCTTTATTTTCTTCACGAGCAGCTAGTTTAATAGCTGCACATAAAGCAGCACCTGATGAAATTCCTGCTAAAATTCCTTCTTCTTTTGCTAATAGATGTACATATTTTTTTGAATCATCGTCGGATACTTTGATTACTTCATCGATTACACCCATATCTAATGTTTTAGGAATAAATCCAGCACCAATACCTTGGATTTTATGCGGACCTGAGGGTTCTCCTGATAAAACTGCAGAACCTTCAGGCTCTACAGCAACTGCTTTTAGTGATGGTTTAACTTTCTTTAGAGTACTAGCAATACCTGTAATAGTACCTCCAGTACCAACAGCAGAAACTAGTAAGTCTACTTGTCCATCTGTATCCTCCCATATTTCTATAGCAGTAGTTTTACGGTGAGCTTCTGGATTCGTTAGGTTATTAAATTGCTGAGGCATATAGTAGTTAGAGCTTGACTCTGTAATTTCAGTAGCTTTTGCAATAGCACCTTTCATGCCATCTGCTCCAGGAGTCAGTATGATTTTAGCTCCTAATGCTTTCATGATTTTTTGTCTTTCTATACTCATAGTATCAGGCATTGTAATAATTAATTCATAACCTTTACTAGCAGCCACAAAAGCTAAGGCTATTCCTGTATTACCACTTGTAGGCTCTATAATCGTCATACCTTTTTTAAGTACACCAGATATTTCAGCACTCTCGATCATCTCAGCACCGATTCTATCTTTAACACTTGACATAGGATTAAAGTACTCAAGTTTTACGACGATATTTCCTGGTAAATTTTTACTGATTTGTTCTAATGAAACTAGTGGAGTATTTCCTATAAGTTCTACTATATTTTTAGCAATTTTAGGCTTATGTTTTCTGTTCATGTTAGTTCCTGTTTTTTATATACCTAAACCATCTTCGAAGGTTGTTTGTTTATATTTTTGTTGGTAAACTCGGCTTTGTGGAGCAATATCTTTTGTTATAGATACATTTGCACCTATTATACTTTCTTTACCGATTGTTATATCACCTAAGATTGTAGTATTAGAATATATGGTTACATTATCTTCAATATTCGGATGACGCTTTATACCTCTAATCACCTCATTGTTCTCATCTTTTGGGAAACTTTTTGCACCTAATGTTACACCATGATATAAGGTGACAAAATTCCCAACGATACATGTTTCACCAATCACAACACCAGCTCCATGATCTATAAAAAAGCTTTCGCCAATTTTTGCTTTTGGGTGTATGTCTATGCTTGTTTTTTCATGCGTTTTTTTTGATATCATTCTAGGTAATATAGGGATATTTAAATTATCTAATGCATGTGAGATGCGATGCATTATAATAGCATCAACGCCTGGGAAGCATAATATAATCTCAATTTTATTGTATGTAGAAGGGTCTCTTTCGTAAGCGGATTGAATATCTTTCTCAATGAGTTTCTCAATAGTTGGCATTACTGTCATAAAATCGTCTGTAGTTTTCTGTATAGCACTAGGTTCTTGTTTCTCACGAATAAATAAGTAAAAGGACTCAAGTAAATTACATAACTGACATCTAAGATCTAGCTTTAATTTATCTAGAGTTATTAAGGGCATTTTAGAGACATTATGAGTAAGAATATTTTTAGCATTATTTAAAAAAATGTCTAAATTTAAATGTAATATATTTGTTTTATCTTTTGGGTTGAATGTATCATGATTTTTTATCATATTAGTTACTTATTTGCTTTTCAAAACCTATTATCAAATGATAATGAAGTTTATGCTATATTCAACAGATAATAGTTACTCAGCTAACTTATTCAGAAAGGTTTACATGGAGTAGCTCAAAAGTTAGTTTCTAGGAGTATTTCAAATTAATAATTGTTTATCAAAACTAATCATTTCCATTTAGCTATAGCAGTTGAATTAGTTTCTATATAATGTAAAACTAGTCTTTAAGAATTTGGGATGAATAACGTTAAGTAAGCGTGATATTAAGAGATACATAAGATATGGATATAAAAAATTTTTTAGAAGATAGCAATATTTCTAGTGCTTGTTTGAAGCAAGCTAATATTAGTGAAAAAGAATTGTCAGAAATTATAAGTGACTATCTGAGTAGAATTGATGATTTTAAAAGTACCGCGAGCTATCTAGCAAACACTTTACAGCAATGTGATAATGTTCATTCTGTTAGGTGGCGTGTGAAAGATGCTACTCATCTTTTAAAAAAAATAGTAAGAAAGAAAAAAGATGGAAATAAGAAGTATACTAATATATCTGTAAATAATTATTTAGAAATAATTACAGATTTAATAGGGATAAGAGCACTACATTTATTTAAAAATGAGTGGGAGGATATATATCACTACATTAATCAAAAGTATGAAACTCATGAGAAGATAGTTTATGTTAGAAAGGGTGATAATGAAGTTTCTGAACATAAAGATTGTGAAGTAAAAGAACATCCAATTGGGTATCGCTCGACTCATTATGTTATTAAAGCTAAACCATTAAAAGAAGAAATATTCTGTGAAATACAGGTAAGAACAATATTTGAAGAGGGTTGGAGTGAGATTGACCATAGAGTAAGGTATCCTGATTTTTCAGACGATAAATCAATACTACATTTTTTAACTGTCTTTAATAGATTTGCCGGTAGTGCTGATGAAATGGCTAGTTTCCTTAATAATTTGGTAGTGACATTAAAAGAAGAAAGAGTTAAACAGAAAGCTATAAACAATAGCAATGAAGCTAGAATAAGTAATTTAAATGATGAAGTCGAACATTTAAAAATACAACTTAAAGACATGAGTTCTAACAAGGTAGTATTATCTGATAAAAAGGCTGTTAATCAAGATTTTGACAATTTATTTTCCAGGATTGCAAATATTCAAAACTCAATAAAAACAATAAGTAATAATGATGCATCTAAAGCCGTTAATGATTTTGGTCTGCCAGTTATAAATGCTGATATTTTGGCAAGTGCTTTACAAGATACAGATGTTTTATTTAATGCTTCTAAAATTCTTGAAGAGTTGTGTCCTGATATAAATATAGATGAAGTAACAAAAAGTATTGAACTTACTGATATAGATGATAAAGATCAGGATAAAGAGTAATATCAGAATTAAAAATGAGTAAATGTTAGTAAATAAAATATTATAATAGATTTTTTTGAAGTATTTAACTATGTAAGGAGTTTAGTAAATCTTTATCCATTAAGTGACTTGGTAATACATTCGATAAAGAGTTTAAAATATTACTCGGCACTTTTGGATTATCTAAAGCTAATTCTTTGATTAGGTTTTTAACTTTTTTTCTTTTAAGATTTTCTTGAGTTCCACATAGATTACACGGAATTATTGGAAACTGTTGCTCTTTAGCAAATTCTATCAAATCTCTTTCTTGGACAAGTACCATCGGCCTAATTACAGTATTTTCACCATCTTGAGTTACAAACTTTGGTGGCATTGATTTTATTTGCCCTTGATAGAGTATCGACATAAGTAGTGATTCGATCAAATCATCACGATGATGGCCTAGGATTATTTTATCCATTTTATGCTCTTTTGCATAACGGTAGATATTACCACGACGCATACGCGAGCATAATGAGCAATAGGTTTTACCTTCTGGAATTTTATCGATAACTACACCATAGGTATTTTTTGTCTCAATCTCATAGCTTACACCTAGATCATCAAGGTATGAACGAAGATTACTATCATCCCAACCAGGTTGAGATTGATCAAGTGTATATACATGAAGGTCTATGTCGTACTCTTTCTCTTTGATTAGATTGTGCAGTACTTTTAATAAACCAAATGAGTCTTTACCACCTGATAAGCAAAGCATTATTTTATCGCCTTTATTAAAAAGCTTATAGTCAGCTATAGCTTTAGTAATGTAATGACGTAGTTTTTTCTCTGTTTTTGAAATAGTATGCTTAGACATATTAGCGTTGAGCCTTTTTGAATAATCTATCTTTTTCTCTGGCCCAGTCTTTATCTTTTTGAGCATCGCGTTTATCGTGGAGCTTTTTACCTTGTGCAAGAGCTATTTCAATTTTTACATTAGAACCTTTCCAGTACATCGCAAGTGGTACACAAGTGAAACCTTTTTGTTCAATTTTGCCCATAATTTTATCTATCTCACGGCGATTTAGCAGAAGTTTTCTTGACGCTGTTGTATTTGGTGTAACATGTGTGGAGGCTGATAGTAGTGGTGTGATTAGACAATTAAAAAGCCAAGCTTCACCTTTACGCACATGCACATGGGTATCTACCATTTGTACTTTACCTGCGCGAATACTTTTTACTTCCCAGCCTTGCAAAACGATGCCAGCCTCAAATTTCTCAAGGATAGTATAATCATGAAATGCTTTTTTATTCCTAGCTATAGTTGCAGGAGAAACCTTTTGTTTACTCATAACTTTATTATTTTTTGTAAAAGATATACAATGTAACGCTATATACTATCAGTAAAAGTGAAAAGAATAAATAAATGAATAAAGTTAATAAATCATCAGTTGTAAACTATACAGCTGAGCAGATGTATGATTTGGTAAACGATATTAGAAGTTATCCTGAGTTTTTACCGATGTGTGAAGATATCGAGATGATCGAAGAGGGCGCAACTGAAAAAAAAGCCTGTTTGAAAATTAAATCTGGATTTGTGAAGTTAGATTTTGCTACTCATAACACAATGATAAAAAATGAGCATATCCATCTTAATCTAGTAAAAGGTCCATTTAAGACTCTTACAGGTGATTGGGTCTTTGAACCATTAACTGAGAATACTTCAAAAGTTTCCTTAAATATGGAGTTTACATTTGAAAATAAGTTTGTGGAAATGGCATTAGGACCAGTGTTTAAAGGTTTAGCTGAGAAGATGCTAGATGCTTTTTGTAAGCGCGCAAAAGAGGTTCATGGCTAGTGAAAGTAGAAGTTGTATATGCACTTCCTGATGAGCAGGTTATATTTAAAATAGAATCTCAAAATACAACTATGACTGTTGAGGATGTTATTAAGGAATCTGGATTATTAGATAAATATCCTCAAATTGATTTAACGCAATCTAAGATCGGGATATATGGTCAAATTGTAGAGTTGAATCATTCTGTTACTGATAAAGACAGAATCGAAATATATAGAGAATTAACTATAGATCCTAAACAAGCTAGAATGTTACGAGCTGAGCAAAAGCGCAAAAAAGAAGGTCTTAGAGGCTTTGGAGCATAAAAAAAGAGTAGCAGTTATTGGGGCAGGTTTAGCAGGATGCTCAGTAGCTTATGAGTTGAGTAAGTTTGATGAGTTAGATATAACAATCTTTGATAAAAATAATAGTGTTGCTAAAGATGCTTCGGGTAATTATGCAGGGATATTAGCTCCAAACCTAACAGCTGATAATAATTATTCAGATCAATTTCATACTTTAGGCTATCAGCTACTCGTTGATTTTATCAATCAATATAAGAGTAAGATTAATATTTGTAGTAAAGGAGTTATACAGCTTCTTACAGATGAAAAAGAGATTTTACGGTATCAAAAGATTTTTACAAAAAGAGATATTGCTAATGATTTAGCACGACTCTTAGACAATAAAGAAACGACAAATCTTCTACAACAGAAAACAAATTATCAGTCGCTATATTACCCAAATGCAGTATCTCTTGAACCTAGAAGTCTATGTAGACTATGGTTAGAGTTATCACAAGCAGAGTTAAAGCTAAATACAAGTGTTGTAGATATATGCAAGCTAGATGATGAAGATTATAGTTGGCGATTAGATTTTGGTGATAGTACACAAGATTTTGATGTAGTAGTATTCGCTGGAGGATACAAGCTTTTTGAAAATATTTCTTATTTAAAAGATATCCCTGTTTTTGAATCACATGGACAATTAACAGTCATAAATAGTACTTATGATATATCTCATACTATTATCGATAAGGGCTATATAATTCCAAACTACAAAAATAATTTCCAAGTTATTGGAGCAACCTTTAGAGATAACAGTGATATGTCCGGTGATATTCGTAAGGCAGATGATGAGTTTAATATAGCTCAAATTTCAGCGATGCTTGATAAAAGACATGATGTCTCAGTAGTTGAATCTCGAGTGGCAGGGCGTTGTGTAACTTCTGATCACCTTCCAATAATTGGTAAGCTTGTTGATTATACTAAATTTAAAGAAAATTTTTATAAACCACTATCAAAGGGCTATCCTAAAGCAAAAATGCCAAAAGTTGAATATGAACAGGGATTATATTTAGCTTCAGGTTTTGGTTCTAAGGGTTTATGCTCATCATTATTAGCAGCAAAAATTATTTCTTCACAAATTAATAATCAATTAAGTCCTGCATCACAAAAATTGATTCAAGCTCTATCACCGCAAAGATTTTGGGTTAGAAGTTTTAAAAAAAGTGCTAAACATTAGCCAATAGTTATACTTTTTTTGATATATTAGACAGATAAGCAATTTAGAAACATTATTTTTTATGAAAAAAACACTTACAACCTTGCTATGCTCGGCAATGCTTTTACCAGGTTTATCAATAGCAGCACCAGTCCCAAGTGGTTATGATTTTATTCCTATTCAAGAGGAAATGCAGATCGCTCAACCAGTTACAGAGGAGCATGGAATGGTTTCATCTCAGGAAGCGTTAGCAAGTAAGGTGGGAGTTAATATCTTAAAGCAAGGTGGTAATGCTATAGATGCGGCGGCGGCAGTTGGTTTTGCTTTAGCTGTGACTTTACCGAGAGCTGGTAATCTTGGAGGCGGTGGCTTCATGATTATTCACTTAAATAAAAAAGATAAAAATATAGCAATTAACTATCGTGAGAAGGCTCCTTCAAAAGCATCTCATGACATGTACTTAAATGATAAAGGCGAGGTTGATTATAATAAAGTATCTGGCTCATATAGTGCTACTGGTGTTCCGGGTACTGTCGCAGGTTTGATTGATGCTCAGCAAAAATATGGTAAGTTAAAACTTGCTCAAGTTATCGAACCAGCTATTAAGTTAGCAGAAGATGGTATTCCTGTAAGTTATGATTTACATCAATCATTGGAAACTGCTAAGCCTTGGCTAGTAAAATCACCAGAGGCAATGAAAACTTTTTATCATAAAGATGGTTCAGCATATAATATCGGAGAGATTTTAAAACAGCCTGAGCTTGCACATAGTTTGAAGTTGATCGCTAAAGAAGGCAAGAAAGCTTTTTATGAGGGTGAAATTGCTCATAAGATTGCTGATGCTATGGCAAAACATGGTGGTTTGATTACATTAGAAGATCTGAAAAACTATGATATTCAAGAGATGAAGCCGATAAAAGGTGAGTATCATGGCTATACTATTTACTCAATGCCACCTCCAAGCTCTGGAGGTGTTATCTTAATTGAACTCCTGAATATATTAGAGAATTTCCCATTAGCTGATTATGGTAATAATAGTGCTAAAACTATTAACCTTATGAGTAATGCAATGAGCTATGCTTATAACGATCGTAACTCTGATCTTGGTGATCCTGATTTCGTGAAGATGGATATTAATAAGTTCTTATCTAAAAAGTATGCAAAACAAATAGCGGATAAAATAACGACAGATAAACATATTCCGAGTAGAGATATTAGTACTGTTGATCCTGAAGATCGTGAAAAACTGCAAACTACTCAATTTAGTGTGGTTGATAAAGATGGTAATATGGTATCAAACACCTATACACTTAATTACTCTTACGGTAATGGTATCATTGCACCAGGTACTGGTATTTTCTTAAATAATGAAATGGATGATTTTGCTTCAAAAGTTGGTGTTGCTAATGTATTTGGATTGGTCCAAGGAGAAGCCAATACTGTAGCTCCAAATAAACGACCTTTAAGCTCTATGACTCCGACTATAGTGTTAGACAAAGATGGTAAGCCATTCTTAGCTACAGGCTCTCCTGGAGGCAGTCGAATCATTACAACAACTCTGCAAGTTATTTTAAATATGATTGACTATAATATGAACCTGCAAGCAGCAGTAAATAATCCTCGCATACATAGCCAATTGTGGCCAGAAGAATTAGGTGTAGAGCAGGGCATATCTATAGATACTGTTAATTTACTTAATAAGATGGGTAATAATGTCATACCTTATGCTGCTATGGGAGCTGCTGAGTCTGTAGCATCAGACGGTCAGTATGTTTATGGTGCTGCAGATCCGCGAAGAGCAGGAGCTTTAGCAGTGGGGTATTAAAATTCAATTATTCAAAACTAATTTTTCTTATAATACCTGAAAAGTATTGTCACACTTATAAAAATAGCGTAGTAAAGACTGTTGGTTTAATAGGATTTCCGGTCTTTTTTGGTTGATAGTAAGCATTTCGACAGGCTCAATGTACTTTTGTTATTAAATCAACAGTATTAACTTATTACGGAAGATCATGACTTACTAAGAATAATTGGTTTCTATCTGTATAGAAAGATATTCTTGTACATAGAAAGTTTGAAATTGTAAGATTAATATTTAATGTGTTTATATTTTTTAAAGAAGTGTTGATAGTTAATCAGAATATATAAAGACATTGTTTAGAAGTGTTTAGAAATAATAAAATAAATTAAGATTATAGAAAGTAAAGAATGAAAGCTTAATGAAAAGTTATTAACCGCCACGGCCAGCTTTTTTACGACCACTTTCTGTTAGATGCTTTTTACGCAATCTAATATTTTCAGGAGTGATTTCTACAAGTTCATCATCTTCAATAAACTCTAAAGCATACTCAAGAGTAAGATTAATAGGAGTAACTAAAGCTACAGCTTCATCTTTACCAGATGCACGCATGTTTGTAAGTTGCTTACCTTTCGTACAGTTCACAGTAAGGTCATTATCACGATTATGTATACCTATAATCATACCCTCATAAACTTCTGTATTATGAGTTACAAACATTTTACCACGCTCTTGTAAATTAAATATTGAGAACGCTACAGCCTTACCAGTATTTATAGAGATAAGAGTACCATTTTGGCGAGTTTCTAATACTTGCTTTTTAACAGGACCATAATGGTCAAATATCTTGTTCATGATACCAGAACCAGATGTGATAGTTAAAAACTCTGTATAGAAACCGATTAAACCACGCGATGGAATTATAAACTCTAGTTTCACACGACCTTTACCATCAGGTTCCATATTCTTAAGCTCACCTTGACGCAGACCCATTCTCTCCATCACAACACCTTGGAAAGTATCATCAACATCAATAATAGCTTGCTCAAATGGTTCGTGCATTACGCCATCAACTTCTTTGAAGATTACATGAGGGCGAGATACTGCGATTTCAAAACCTTCTCTACGCATATTTTCTAGTAGTATAGAAAGATGAAGTTCACCACGACCAGATACTTTAAATTTATCAGCATCATCAAGTTGCTCAACGCGTAATGCTACATTTGTAAGAAGCTCTTTATCAAGACGATCTTTAATTTGGCGAGAAGTTACAAACTTACCTTCTTTACCAGCAAAAGGAGAATTATTTACTTGGAAAGTCATGCTGATAGTTGGTTCATCAACAGAAAGCTCAGGTAGAGCTTCTACTTTATCAGGGCTACATAGAGTATCTGATATATTTAAACCTTCCATACCTGTAATACATACAATATCACCAGCTTGAGCTTCAGGCACTTCTACACGGTCTAAGCCCATATAGCCTAACACTTGTAAAATTCTACCATTACGAGTTTTACCATCTTTATTGATAAGAGTAATAGGAGTGTTTGTTTTAACTTTACCTCTTTGGATACGACCAATACCGATTGTACCTAAGAAGTTTGAATAGTCTAAAGATGAGATTTGCATTTGGAATGCACCATTTTCATCAACATCAGGAGCAGATACATTGTCAACGATAGCATGAAATAAATCATTCATATCTTCTTTTTCTACGCCTAATTCTTTAGTAGCCCAACCATTAATAGCTGAAGCATAGATAATAGGGAAATCTAACTGCTCATCAGTAGCTCCAAGTCTATCAAAAAGATCAAATACTTGATCAACAACCCAATCAGGTCTTGCACCATCACGGTCAATTTTGTTGATAACAACGATAGGTTTTAGACCTTGAGCAAAAGCTTTTTCTGTCACAAAACGAGTTTGTGGCATAGGACCATCAACAGCATCTACAAGTAGAAGTACCGAATCAACCATTGAAAGAACTCGCTCAACTTCACCACCGAAATCGGCATGGCCTGGAGTATCTACGATATTAATGTGGTAGTCATTCCATTTTAAAGCTGTATTTTTTGAAAGAATCGTAATTCCTCTTTCTTTCTCAATGTCGTTAGAGTCCATAACTCTTTCAACTTCTGGGCCACGCGTATTAAGTGTACCAGACTGCTGTAATAATTTATCTACAAGTGTAGTTTTACCATGGTCTACATGGGCAATAATTGCAATATTTCTTAGATTTTCTATCATTTAGTTACCGTTATTTTGATTAAATTTGAATAAATCACAACAATTATAGACTAATAACGATCAAAAGTACCTAAAAACTTACAGACTTTAGTGTGACAATAGTTTTTTATTTTTATTATATCCATATAAGAAAATAAAAAATGATATAAAACCAAAGAAAATAGTTAGCCATAGTTGCAGAGGAAATGAGTCATACTTGATCATATAGAATAAATCTATAGCAATAAACTGAATAGTGCATATTGCATTTATAAGTAATCCCGAAATAAGCCCAAAAACTAATAAAGTACTCCCTAAATATGTAGCTATGCTAAAAGTAATGGATATGACTATGGCAGTATCTGCATTTACAAATACAAAACTAGGGATGGTTAAGTAATAAAAAACAATCATAAATATTGTCATGGGAAGTAATAATGTGATTACTGAAAAAATATTTTTTTTAGTTATTGCCCGAGGCTTTATATTTATCTGACTGTAAATAAGTATAGCGATTAGTGACAAAATCAAATCATGCGTATACATTGGTAAATTGTTTAAGTATTCGATGATTTTAAAATTAGATAAATCTATAAATTGAAATGAACCCACGACTGTAGCTAAAAAGTAGAATACCCAAGCAGATTTTTTAAAATCAATAATTTTAATAGCAAAAATTAACCCGAAGATTAACGAAGCAAATTGTAAAAAATAAAAGCTAGTATTCATTAGAAGACCTTATTTACCAATACAAAAACTTGAAAATATTTCACCAAGTAAATCATCAGATGTAAACTCTCCAGTAATTGAGTTTAGATATTCTTGCACTATTAAAAGCTCTTCTGCTAGAAGTTCACCGTTGCCTAAGTTTAGCTGGTCTTTTGCTAAGTTAATATGCTCATAAGCATTATTAATAGCGTTAACATGGCGTTCTCTTGCTGTATATATACTTTCATTTTGAGCAGTGTAACCAACTTTTTTAAGTATATGTTTTTTTAATTTATCTACACCAATACCATGTTCAGCAGATATGTAAATATGATTATCATCATTTTGTGGTGTTTGTTTAAGTAGGTCAATTTTGTTATGAACAAAAGTTATATCGATATCCTTAGGAATTTGATTATAAAACTCAGGGATAATATCTTTAATATCACTAAACTTAACATTACTGTTAGTATAATCATCTGTTACAAATAAGACTTGGTCTGCTTCTTGGATTTTCTTAATTGCTCTCTTTATACCTTCACTTTCAATCAAGTCATCGCTATTTCTAAGGCCAGCAGTATCTATAATATGCATTGGCACACCATCTATTTGAATATGTTCCTTAACAATATCTCGAGTTGTACCAGCTATGGCAGTAACAATAGCAGTATCTTTACCTGCTAAAGCATTCAATAAACTGGATTTACCAGCATTTGGCTTACCAACTAATATAAGAGTTATTCCCTCAGTAAGAAGAGCTCCTTGCTTGGTACTATTTTTTACATCAAGTATTATCGTATAGATGTCACTAAGACTACTGTGTATTTTTTTATCTTGTAAAAAATCAATCTCTTCCTCTGGAAAGTCTATAGATGCTTCAACATACATTCTCAAATAAATAAGTTTTTCTAATAAGGAATTTATTTCTTTTGAAAAATCACCCTGTAATGATTTTGCTGCAGACTTTGCAGCTATTTCAGATGAAGCGTTGATAATATCTGCAACTGCTTCAGCCTGAGTTAGGTCTAGCTTGTTGTTTAAGAAAGCACGCTCGGTAAATTCACCAGCCTTTGCCATTCTAGCACCAAGTTCTACAGTTGCTTTTATAATAAGGTTAAGTATAAAAGAGTTACCATGTGCTTGGATTTCTACTACATCTTCACCAGTATAAGAAAATGGAGCTTTAAAAAATATAGCAATACCATTGTCTATAATTTCCTCACCATGAAAAAGGTCACAAAAAGTTGCATATCTAGGAATAAGATTCTTTTGAGTAATAGAATTAGATATTTCTAAGGCTTTTGGTCCAGAGATTCTAATAATGCCGATTCCACCATTACCCTGAGGAGTTGCTATAGCAACTATAGTATCTTTACTATACATTTAAATCAGTGCAACTTTTGATTGTTTTGATTATCTTGAGTATATGAATCTTCATCTTCTTGATCAATTACTCTACCTTTTTTAAACTTAGCATTTTTAAAAAACTCAGGATTTTGTTTTATAATTCTTCTTCTAACAATAACAGAAAAAATCATAAAAAAGATAATTAAAAATACAAAAAATGGTGCGAGTAGAATAAAAGCAAATATTCCAACCGCAATCATGACGGCTGAGCTTAAAATTTGTTTTACATTTAGGTTCATAGCTTTTAATTATGGCGTTTAGCTTGTATAATGATTTTACAAGTATATCACTTCGGTGAATATTTTAAATAGGTCGGCTACAAAACTTTAAGCTGACTAAACCTAAAAAAACATGGAGATTTTATATGAATATACAAATTACTGGAAGACATGTAGAGGTTACAGAAGCTATTAAAAACTTTGTGGATGAGAAGATAGGAAAAGTAAGTCAATATTTTGATAATATAACGTCTGCAAAGGTTATATTATCTGTAGAAAAAGATACTCAAATTGCAGAGGTAATCATTACAGTTCCAGGGTCGGAGTTTGTTGCAAAAGCTGATGATAAAGATTTATATACTGCCATTGATTTAGTGGAAGACAAAATTGCTCGTCAATTAAGAAAGCACAAAAATAAGCTTAGAACAAACCACGGTGAATAGTATCATTCATAATTATTTATTTAATCTTACACTATTTTTCAAATGAACCTTCGATCTCTTCTTAATAAAAAAAATATTAGCTTAAATCTTAATATAGAATCTAAGAAGAGGCTTGTAGAGCTTTTTGCTAATAGGTTAGCAACTAATTATGAAAATGTTGAAGAAGATAATGTTTTAAGTAATTTATATAAAAGAGAAAGGATTGGCTCAACATATATAGGTAAGAATATCTATATGCCTCATTGTAAGGTTAATGGATTAATTACTACTAAAATTGTGATTTTCACATTAAAAAATAGTTATTATGATGATTCTGTTGACGATCATATAAAAACGGCTGTAGGTGTGTTTTTCCCACATAAAACTTCGGAAATTCATACTGAGCTTTTAAAACAATTAGCTCATTTCTTCAAAAAAACTGATATATTAGACAATCTTGAGCAGATAAAAGATATAGATACTCTATTTAAACTAATTATAAAAGATAGTGATAATGACTAATAACTCAAAAAATATTCTAAATAATATCCGTATTGTTCTAGTTGAACCATCACATAATGGTAATGTTGGATCAACAGCTAGAGCAATGTTAAATATGGGACTTACTGATTTATACTTAGTAAATCCTCGTAAGCCTATTGATGATGAAGCTATTGCATTATCTTGTCATGCGACAGAGGTTATTAAAAATGCGACAGTTACACAATCATTAGAGCAAGCTTTGAAAGATGTTGATTTTGTTGTCGGAACTAGTGCTAGAGTTAGGAGAGTGTCTTTACCAATCGAGCCAATCTCAACTGTAGCGTCTAGTGTTTTAGATAGAATTAATACATCAAATCATAAAGTTGCAATTCTATTTGGGCGTGAAAGAACAGGACTTTTAAATGAAGAGCTATTGATGAGTAATGTTCATGCTTATATTCCTTCAAATGAGGGTTATACATCACTAAATCTTGCTCAAGCTGTACAGCTAGTAGCTTATGAGATTTTTAAGCAAAGTATAGTTTATACAGATTCAAAAGAAGTGCCTGAATATAATCATTTACATAAAACTGCAAGCGTTAATGAAAGGCAAGGGCTTTATGATCACTTTGAGAATACAATGGTAGATTCGGGGTTTTTAGATAGTGATAATCCAGGTCATGTGATGGATAAGCTTAAAAGACTATTTCAGCGTACAGATTTAGAGTCGCAAGAAATAAATATTCTAAGAGGCTTTTTAAGCTCCCTAAATACTAAGGAAGACAAGTGATAATCCTAGGTATAGATGAAGCAGGTAGAGGACCTTTATCTGGCCCTGTAGTAGTTGCAGGTGTTATTTTGAACCCAGATGAACCAATAGATGGCCTTGGAGATTCTAAAAAACTAAGTGAAAAGAAACGTCATATTTTGTATCACGAAATAATAGCTAAAGCTAAAGCATATTCGATAGTTGAGATTTCACCAGCAGAAATAGATAAGTTAAACATTCTTCAAGCTACACTAACAGGCATGAAAAGAGTTGCGGATAATCTAAAAGGGCAGTTTGATAAAGTGCTAGTTGATGGTAATAAACTGCCAAAATGGAACTATACTTCTGAGGCTATAGTAAAGGGTGATTCAAAAGTTCAAGAAATATCTGCAGGATCAATATTGGCGAAAGTTTATCGAGATAACATCTGTTTGTTACATGATACAATATATCCTGAGTATGGTTTTGCAAGGCATAAAGGGTATCCAACTAAAGAGCATCTAGCTAATATTAAAAAATTTGGCATTATAGATATATATAGAAAAAGTTATAAACCTATATTTGAGCTACTAGAAAAAAATAAATTATAATTCTTTACAGGGTGAGTAAGTAATATGTTATATAAATCTGAAAATATCCAAATAAGAAATGCAAATAGGGATGATATAAAATTCATTCTGGAGTTGGAAGGTGATCCTGAAAATTCTTTATATATTGGTCAGTGGGATTATAAACAGCACATTCTAGCATTGGAAAGTGAAGATATTAAATATTTTATTATTCAAAATGATTTATCTCAAAAATGTGGTTATGCAATATTAACTGATTTGCAGAATAATAATAACTCTATTCATATTAAAAGAATTGCTATTGACCCTTTAAAGAATAATAAGGGATATGGAAAAAAAGCTTTTAAATTAATATTAGACTGGATTTTTGAAAACACTCAAGCACACAGAGTATGGTTGGATGTTAAAGACTTTAATGCTAGGGCTATTCATATATATCAATCTAACGGGTTTGTAATAGAAGGTACTTTAAGAGATTGCGAATTTAGCAATCTCAAAAAAGAATATGAATCATTTTATATAATGTCTATACTCCGAAGAGAATATGAAGAATTAAAATATGAATATCCAGAGTCAGTCAAAAAATAAATATAAAAGGCAATAGGCTTCCATTATTATGTTGAATTACTATAGTGGATTTAGTTTAAAACAATAAGTTAGGTTTTAGATGTCTGAAAAAAAATCTGAGCAATATTACACTGCGGGTAAAAATTTAGGCTTATTTACCTTAACAGCTACTCTTGTGATGACAGAGCTTAATACTTCGACCTTGATAGGCTTTTCTAGCTTAGGTTATATTTATGGCTTATCTGCTATATCTTTAGGTTTGGTTTTTCTTTTTGGCTTACTATTTTATGCTATTGTTGCTGCAAAGAAATGGAAAAATTTTAATGCAATAAGTGTTACAGAGTTTTTCTCAAAACGTTATGGTACTAAGTATGCTTTATTCGTAGCTGTATGTTTGTGGGTCGCGATGTTAGGCTTTGGAGCTAACTTTATTCACTCAATAACTATTTGTTTACAAGAAGTATTTCCAGAATACAATAAGTGGCTCTTAAGTGGTGTAGCCTGTTTGGTTATGGGATTATTTACTATCAAAGATGGATTAAAAGCTATCGTAAAGATAGATAGAATTAGTTTTGTTTTTTGCTTTCTGTTTTTTCTATATCTATTTTATAGTATGTACAATATGAGTTTTGAAACACTAACTACTCAAAATAATCCAGGTGTTGCTATACCAAAATCCTTTATACTTTCATTAACAATAATTACAGCTTTTACATATATATTGTCACCATGGTATGGGCAAAAAATATTCTCAGCTAAATCACCTAGGGTTGCATTTTATTCTGTTATTTTAACATCTTTTATAGTTGGCGGTTTATACGCTATAGCAGTATTTGCAACTGCTCAGTACAGAGAAGTTACTTTAGGAATAAATCCAGATTCGGCACTAATAAGCTTGGTTACACAATTGTTTCCTTTTTATGTGCAGTTTATGTTTTATGTGCTTTTGTTTTTTATAGCTTTAACAACAATTGCTGCTTTATGGAATACTATGGCATCAGTATTTTTTGCTCATGTGTCAGGAGTTAGAAGTACAAAGAAAAGTATAATAGTTGTGATTACTATAGCTTTACTGAGCTATGTTATTGCAAATGGCTTTATAGATCAGGTTTTAGATAAAATGCTGCTTTTCAATATCCCAATAGCAGCATTAGCTTTTAGTTTACTGTATGGTTTTTATGGTAGCAAATCAAACTTAGTAGGAGCAATATTAAGTACCGTTGTAGGTATTATAAGCTCATTGATATGTTATTTACTTTTAGATCAAGAAACCTTTGTGCTTTACTGGGCTGTATTATGTATACCACTTAGCTTTATATTTGGATATTTACCCACATTTTTTATAAATATAAATATAAATACTAAGTAAGTATGAAACTCTTGGATACTTTATTTACTAACTAAAATTATGTACCAGATTTATATTTAGTGCATAATATGAGTTAGTAAGAAAAGAATAAAGTTATTTTAGAGTATGGATATCAATCAAAAGATAAGACATTAGCTTCTTCAGTTTCGCCTATTTTTTTAGGGTTAACTGATTCATCATCTTCACCTTCATTTACACTGATCCCATAGCCAAATTCACGAGCATATATGCCTTGCTCTGTTTCTCTTGAGAAAACTTCAAGAATAGCTTCTACTGGTATTACAAGTGACATCAGTTCACCATCGAATGTTGCATCAAAAGTGATTTGCGTATCGCTGATGTTTGTGTTTAGAATAGCTTGAGGGGATAAATCAAGAAGAATTTTTTTATCCTCATCAATATAGTTTGCAGGGACTATTACACCGTCATATTCAGTATCAACTAAAACATATGGTGTAAAACCATGATCTACTAACCAATTATATGTAGCCTTAACTACATAAGATCTAAGCATAGCCATAATTAAGCTCCTTCTTTGATTGTCTTTATGAAGTTTGGTTCATTAAAAAGATCTTTTATCTCGGCAATGAGATTTTTATCTTTTGTTGGTATAGCTATTTTTAATTTAATAAAATAATAAAAAATAAAAGTTATTATCAGTGTTAAAACATTAACATTTTGAGCATCAGGATTGCTTTCTGCGTTAATCTCTCTTTCACTGACAACAGTCTTATAAGTACTTACAAGATCTTTTTGCATTACTTTTTTTATTTCATTAGCTTCTTCTTCACTTAAATTTTGTTCAGAAAGCTTAACTATATTTTGAAGATATTTTTTGTTCACATATTCAAGAAGTATACGCGCATTAGCTCGTTGTTTCGGAAATACTGGAAACATTGGAGGAAATGGGTATAAGTCTTCAACAGCCTCAATAAGTACTGCAAGTCTATATACTGCAAACTCATCAGTTGTTAGAGTAGGGATGTTGCAATTTGGAGTAATGATATTTAGTTCTTCAAGGTGCTTAGAGTTTTCTTCTTTAGAAACATCAATAAACTCAGCATTAGCTCCTTTGATAAGAAGAATCGTGCGCACTATATCGCTATAGATATCATCCTTTTTTGTGTATAAAACCAAAGGTTTATCCTCCTAGTAAATAATAAAAAGAATAGATATTGAAAAAATAATATAATAGATATATTAACGCTTAGAGAACTGTCTTCTTCTACGAGCTTTTCTAAGACCAGGTTTTTTACGCTCAACTTTACGAGAATCACGAGTTACAAAACCAGCTTCACGAAGAGAAGGTTTAAGATCTTCATCAAACTCAATAAGAGCTCTAGTTACACCAAGGCGAATTGCACCAGCTTGACCAGTAGTACCACCACCTTTAACTGTTACTTTGAAGTCAAAGTTTTCAGCGTTTTCAGTAAGAACTAGGGGTTGCTTAACAATCATGCAATCAGTTTCACGACATAAATACTGCTCTAATGGAAGACCATTAACGATAAATTGACCAGTACCTTTTTTCATAAATACACGAGCTACAGAACTTTTGCGACGACCTGTACCATAATTATAATCTGACATTTTTACCATCCTTTATTTAAATTGTGTGAGCTTTTGGTTGTTGAGCAGTATGTGGGTGATTTTCACCAGCATATACTTTTAACTTTTTGTACATAGCACGACCAAGAGGTGTTCTTGGCAACATACCTTTAACAGCTTTTTCAATAGCTCTTTCTGGATGGCTTGCGATTAGTTTTTCGAATGATATAGATTTAATACCACCGATAAAACCAGTGTGATGATAATAAGTTTTATCTTTTCTTTTGTTACCAGTTACAGCTACTTTTTCAGCATTTACGATAATAACATAATCACCTGTGTCCATATGTGGAGTATATTCAGGTTTGTTTTTACCTCTTAAGACCATAGCAACTTCTGTAGCTAGACGACCTAAAGTTTTATCTGTAGCATCAATCAAAAGCCATTCTCTTTTGATGTCTGATGGTTTTGCAGTAAACGTTTTCATCTTTTTTCCTTTGATTTATTGTTGTCAATTACTCAGTTTTAGCAAAAAATTTATTACTTGCAAGTTTATAAGCTTGCGTCCATTGAATTTTTTAGCACACCATATATTACATTTTTTTAGTCTGACTATCAAGTAATTAGGTATTTTTGTTGCAGATAAGTTTACCTGCTTGCTGGTTTGATCTTCTGATACAGTTTTCAATAGCTAATCTATCAAAGAAATTCCCCGTTATAAAAAGATTTTTATGTTTGGTAAGAGCATCCTCTAAATCTTTTATGAAAATATCATGGTTTTTGTTATAACAAGGGAGTGAATTCTGTTTTATATGGGTGTGAATTATATCTTTTGTTGATATGCCCAATACACTTGCAGCTTTATTTCTAATATTTTTCATTTCTAGGTTGGGCTGTGATTTACAGTGAAATACAATAGCTCTTAGATTTGGATGCTTAATTACATCGCGAGATACAGCGGAGTAGAAAAATTGTTCTTTACCTATCAAGCCAGCAATGTCTTTTATGTGCTTCAACTTATCTCTTGATACTACTATGCCAATGCTTGTTAGATGTGACATTTTAGGAGAGTATTGGTGGCTTGCTATGCTTGGTAATATTTCAGAAATTAGATTTTTAGTTATATTCCATGGAGTTGCTAAACAAATATTTTTCGCGTTGTAGGTGGCGTTGTTTGTCGTTATTAGCCACTGTTTATCATCAGTTTGAGATATTTTAAAAACTTCTCCTTTAACTAAGTTGACACTAGTGTTTTTAAATAAGTTGGATAACCCATCTTTAAAAGTAAAGCTTCTTGGAAAGGATGTATCTCGATCATATTTTTTAAATAAATATTTCATAGGAAAATCATCGCTATTTTGTGATAGCACAGCGCTAAAACAATATTTAAAAGTGTTATCGTAGTTCTTTTTACCAAAGACTTGGGATGCATACTGTTTTACAGTTTTATCATCCTTTGAGATTTTTCTATTAAGAATATAGCTTGGAACTAAAGTTAAGTAGTTGAGGTTACTAAAAATGCTCTGGATTTGGTTAGTCGGGGTTACCATCAAAAATGGTAGTTTTTTACGAGTAGCAATATCTTGCTGTATTTTGTTTTTTTTAATAAACTCTATAGTGTCTGAATAGGAGTTATATATTGTGTGAGCACCCATTTCAAACCAAAGGTCGTTGTATTGAGCGCTATAAATACATCCACCTATTTGCTCTTTTTCAATTACTATATTTTCAATATTTTCTTTGGTAAGTTTTTGAGAAAAGCTTACGCCGGATATACCTCCGCCGAGAATAACAGTGTTAATTTTTATCATTTTTGCCTATATTTTCTTTGTTTGGGAGTAGAATCCATAATTTGCCTTCATTATTCATATGACCAGCATTATATTCGGCTTGTTTACCATGTCCCCAAAAGACATCTCCTCGGACAGCACCTAAAATTGCTCCACCAGTATCTTGAGCTATCATAAGCCTATTTAGCGGAGATGTTTCTTCATGATTATTTTTGTAGTAGTTTGTTTCAAGCCACATTGGAACTCCGTAAGAATGAAACTTATCATCTATGGCCAGTGAGTAACCAGGAGTAAGCTCAACACCTTGAGCGCCAATTGCATTTTTGGCATTTAGATATCTAAAGAATACAAATGAGGGATCGTAGTTTAAAACTTTGTCAACTTGCCCCTTATTGTTTGATAGCCATTTTTTAATAGATTGCATAGACATATCTTTTCTAGATATATAATTCTTATCAAGGAGGTATCTACCAATAGGTTCATACTTATGACCATTTTGACTATCATAACCAACCAGTATATCTCCACTATCAGTCTCTATTCTTCCAGAGCCTTGTATTTGCAAGAATGTTCGATCAACTTTTGATTTAACCCAAACGAGTACATCTTTTTTGTTATAAAGATTTCCCTTAGATATTTCTGCTCTAGTATAATATGGAATAAATTTATCTCCCTTATATCGTCCATATTTAAAATCATCACCATCAGGAATTTTCACTAAGTCTTTTGGAGTTCTATATATTGGTACAGTATATTGGAGTGTTTTAACCAAGCTTCCTTTCATAGTTGGCTCATAGTAGCCTGTAAAAGTTCCTGTATCATCAGAGTTGTAGATTATCTGAAAAGGGGTGAAGTTTTCTTCAAAAAAAAGTTTAGCTTCTCCTTTGCTCTTTAGTTTTGTGACTATAGCCTTGTTGCAAACACTAATCCAACTTTTATATTTTGGCTTATTTTCTTCTAGTATTTTTTTACATGACTTCTTAAATGCATTAAATGATTTAAGCTGATTAGCATTATCCCAGTTTTTAAAGTCAGTAAATGATTCTGGCTTATACGTTATTTTATGTGAATTTTTTTTAGTAGGTGTCTGTTCAGGTGGTTTTGTTGATGAAAAAGTAGAGCAACTAGTAAGGCAGCTAGAAACAGTAATCGCAGTAGATACAAGTATACTTATCTTTTTAATAAGTTTCATTAGAACATTACCTTATAAATTTTCAATTTATTACTTGAAAAAACAGATGTTAAACACAATCTAGTAAATTGTAGTATTAACAGAACTAAAATAAAAGGCTAGTTTTATGAGCAATGAAAAAAAAGATAACTTAGAAGAAAAAATTCTTGAAACAGAACAAAAAGTAGAAGAGGTTAATGATGCAGATTCTGATGTTTTAGTACAAGAACAGCTTGAAAAGGCAAATGAAAAAATTGAAAGTATGCAGGATGAATATACTTCAATGAAAGAAGAGGTTTTAAGAGCTGCTGCTGAAGTTGAGAATATTCGCAAAAGAGCTGAAAGAGATGTTGCTAATGCACGTAAGTTTGGTATTGAGAAATTTGCAAAAGAGCTAATGCCTGTTACAGATAGTATTGACCAGGCCCTAAAGCATGAAGTAAAGCTTGAAGAGGCTGTTGCCATGAAAGAGGGTGTTGAAATGACGGCTAAAATGCTGCTGGATGTTTTAAAGAAAAATGGCTTAGAAGAATTGGATCCAATGGGTGAAAAATTTGATCCAAACTTTCATGAGGCAATGGCAATGGTGCCAAACCCAGGGCTTGAAGATAACACGGTTTTTGATGTTTTTCAGAAAGGATATCTGTTAAATGGTCGAGTGGTTAGGGCAGCAAAAGTAATAGTTGTAAAAAATTAAAAATATTTCTTGAAATATAATAAAGCATTGCCATATATATGATAAAGAATTTGTATTTGTAATAAAAATAAAATCACATAGGAGAATAACAAAATGGGAAAAATAATCGGAATAGATTTAGGAACTACTAACTCTTGTCTTGCAATTATGGATGGTAAGAGTGCTAAAGTAATAGAGAACGCAGAAGGTCATAGAACTACTCCTTCTGTTGTCGCTTATACAGATGGTGGAGAAATCTTAGTGGGTCAATCAGCTAAAAGACAAGCTGTAACAAACCCAGATGATACTTTCTTTGCTATAAAGAGATTAATCGGTCGTAAGTATGATGATAAGGCTGTTCAAAACGATATTAAAAAGAAAGTGCCTTATGCAGTAGTAAAAGCTGATAATGGCGATGCTTGGGTTTCTACTAAAGAAGGTAAGAAAATGGCTCCACCTCAAGTTTCTGCCGAAATTTTAAGAAAGATGAAAAAGACAGCGGAAGACTTTTTAGGTGAAACAGTTTCAGAAGCTGTAATTACTGTTCCAGCTTACTTCAATGACAGCCAAAGACAAGCTACTAAAGATGCTGGTAAAATTGCGGGCCTTGATGTTAAAAGAATCATCAATGAGCCAACTGCAGCAGCATTAGCTTATGGTGTAGACTCTAAGAAAGGTGAACAAACAGTAGCAGTATATGACTTAGGTGGTGGTACGTTTGATATATCTATCATTGAAATTGCTGATGTAGATGGCGATAACCAAATTGAAGTACTATCTACAAATGGTGATACTTTCCTTGGTGGTGAAGATTTTGATTTAGTTCTTATGGATTATTTGATTGATGAATTTAAGAAAGAACAAGGTATAGATCTTCATAATGATAAGTTAGCTCTTCAAAGAGTAAGAGAAGCAGCTGAGAAAGCTAAAGTGGAATTATCTTCTGCTCAGCAAACAGATGTAAACTTGCCTTATGTAACTGCAGATGCTACAGGTCCTAAGCATTTAAATGTAAAAATCACTAGAGCTAAATTTGAATCTTTAGTTGGTGATCTTGTAACTAGATCTTTAGAGCCATGTAAAAAAGCTTTAGAAGATGCTGGTTTAAGTAAGTCTGATATTACAGAGGTACTTTTAGTTGGTGGACAAACTCGTATGCCTCTAGTACAAGAAAAAGTAAAAGAATTTTTTGGTAAAGAGCCTCGTAAAGATGTAAACCCTGATGAAGCTGTAGCAGTTGGTGCGGCGATTCAAGGTGGTGTATTAGCTGGTGATGTAAAAGATGTATTACTTCTTGATGTAACTCCTCTTTCTGTAGGTATCGAAACTATGGGTGGTGTTATGACTAAGCTTATCGAGAGAAATACGACGATTCCTACTAAGAAATCACAAGTGTTCTCTACAGCAGAAGACAACCAACCTGCAGTAACTATCCATGTTATGCAGGGTGAAAGAGAAATGGCTTCAGCTAACAAGTCTCTAGGTAGATTTGATTTGGCTGATATTCCACCAGCACCGCGTGGGATGCCACAAATTGAAGTAACTTTTGATGTTGATGCTAACGGTATAATGAATGTATCTGCTAAAGATAAAGCTACTGGTAAAGAGCAAAACATTGTGATTAAGTCTTGTGGTGGTATATCTGAAGAAGAAATCGAAAAAATGGTACAAGATGCTGAAGCTAATGCAGATTCAGATAAGAAGTTTCAAGAGCTTGTAACTGTAAGAAATACTGCTGATAACTTAGTTCATAGCTCAAGAAAAGCTGTGAGTGAGTTAGGTGAGAAAGTTACAGAAGAAGAAAAGGAAAAAATTGAAGCTGCTTGTAAAGAACTTGAAGAAGTTCTGAAAAGCGATGATAAAGAAGCAATTGAAGCAAAAACTAAAGCATTAGAGGAAGTATTTACTCCTGTAGCACAAAAAGCTTATGCTGAGCAAGCGCAAGCTGCTGGCGGTGCAGAAGGTGCTCAACCTCAAGAAGAAGCTAAACAAGATGAAGATGTTGTTGATGCTGATTTTGAAGATGTTGATGATGCTAAAAAGTAATCTAGCTAATGGTTAATTAAATAATAAGGCACGGTTTATCCGTGCTTTTTTATTTGCTATAATGATGTGTCTTAAATTTTTAGGTTAAATAAAATGCAACAGAAATGTTACTATGAAACGCTTAGTGTCTCAAAGACAGCTAGCGGTGTAGAAATTAAGCGAGCATATAGAAAGCTTGCGATGAAGTATCATCCAGATAGGAACCCCGATGATAAAGATGCTGAAATTAAGTTTAAAGAAATTTCGGAAGCTTATGAAATACTTAGTGATGATCAAAAAAGATCTCGTTACGATCAGTTTGGACATGCTGGTGTAAATCAGCAAGCTGGCGGTGGTGGTCAAGGTTTTGGTGGTTTTGAAGATATCTTCGATACATTTTTTGGTGGCAGTGGTCAAAGAGGTGGTTCCTCAAGATCTAGACAGTCACGAGGTAGTGATCTTGAGTATACGCTTGAAATCTCTCTTGAAGAGGCGTTCAATGGTATAGAAAAAGAAATTAGTATACCAAGGATGGCTAACTGTGACTCATGTGACGGTACTGGTTCAAAGTCTAAAACTAAAGCTACTTGTCATGCTTGTCATGGTCAAGGCACTATACGCCGTCAGCAAGGTTTTTTTGCGTTTGAGCAAACTTGTCCTGTATGTAATGGTAGTGGCTCAAGTGTAGCTGATCCATGTGATGATTGTCATGGCAATGGTAAAGTTAAGAAGCAAAGAATTCTTAAGGTTAAAATACCTGCAGGTGTTGATAATGGTGATAGAGTTCGTCTTCAAGGTGAAGGCGATGTCGGATCAAATGGAACGATGAACGGTGACTTGTATGTACAGGTTATGGTTAAAAAACATAATATTTTTGAAAGAAAAGATATAAACTTATATTGTGAAATGCCAATATGTTTTACAACAGCATGTCTAGGTGGAACAATAAAAGTACCTACGCTAGATGGTGAAGTTGAATTAAAAGTAGTTCCAGAAACTCAGACTGATAAAGTATTTCGTTTGAGGGAAAAGGGGATGAAACCTCTTCGAGGACAAAGACGTGGTGATTTGTTGTGTAAAGTAGTTGTCGAAACACCTATAAATTTAAACTCAGATCAAAAAGAGCTTTTACAAAAGTTTGCCGAGAGTTTAGGTGAAGCATATGAAAGTAAACATTCTCCAAAAAGTAAAACATGGTTTGATAATGTTAAAGACTATGCTAAAAAGTTTTTTGATTAAGCTGGTATTGCTCAGACTATAACTATAACTATAACTATAACTATAACTATAACTATAACTATAACTATAACTATAACTATAACTATAACTATAACTATAACTATAGCTTTAGCAACTAGTTATACTAATTCTAAAACAAGCTAAAGTTTTCTAATCTTGTAAATGCTAGCTTTAACTCTTTAATTTTATTTCTTAAGTTCTAGTGTCTTTACACTATGCTTTAACTTTACTCTTTAAAATTTCATAGTAAAAATAAACTTCTATGCTATAATACTTTTGTAATTAAATTCACCTTCTCGAATATAATTACGGAGATTAAAAATGTTAAGAATTACACAAGAAGCAATCACATTCGATGATGTGCTTTTAAGCCCTAGATACTCAAATGTACTACCTCATGAGGTCTGTTTGAAAACAAACGTTACCAAAGATATTGAGTTAAATATCCCTTTAGTTTCAGCTGCTATGGATACTGTTACAGAATCAAGACTTGCTATTGCTATTGCTCAAGAAGGCGGTTTAGGTATTATTCATAAAAATATGTCTATCGAAGCTCAGGCTCAAGAAGTGAAAAAAGTTAAAAGATTTGAAAATGGTATGGTTATAGACCCTGTAACTATTAAATCTCATAGCTCGATAAGAGAAATTATGCAACTAGCTAGAGAACATAATTTTTCAGGTTTTCCTGTCGTTGATGATAATAATCAAACAGTTGGTATAGTTACTAAAAGGGATTTTAGATTTGCTAAAGACTTGGAAGAGCCTGTTAGCTCAATTATGACACCTAAAGGCAAGTTGGTAACTGTGCCAGAAAATGCTTCTCAAGGCTCAATCAAGAAAAAATTGCATGAGTATAAAATTGAGAAAGTTCTAGTTGTTGATGATAACGATCAGTTAGTAGGACTTATTACAACAAAAGATATTGAAAAATCTCAAAACAAACCTAATGCTTGTAAAGATTCTCTTGGTCGCTTGAGAGTCGGTGCTGCTGTTGGAACTGCTGCAAACACTAAAGATAGAGTTACAGCTCTTGCAAGAGAAGGTGTTGATGTAGTTGTAGTTGATACTGCTCATGGTCATTCTCAGGGTGTGCTAGATATGGTTAAATGGGTGAAAGAGAACTTCCCTCATATACAAGTTATCGGTGGTAATATTGCAACAGCTGAAGCAGCTAAGGATCTAATTAAAGCTGGAGCTGATGCTGTTAAAGTTGGTATTGGCCCTGGTTCAATATGTACTACGCGTATAGTTGCAGGTGTTGGAGTACCACAAATTAGTGCTATTTCAAATGTAGCAACTGCGTTAGAGGGTACCGGTGTCCCAGTAATAGCCGATGGTGGAATTAGGTTTTCTGGAGATGTTGCGAAAGCTATAGTTGCCGGTGCTTCTGTGATAATGGTTGGTGGAGTATTTGCAGGAACTGAAGAGTCTCCTGGTGAAGTTGAGCTTTTCCAAGGTCGCTCATATAAGTCATATCGTGGCATGGGTTCACTTGGTGCGATGGAGAAAGGTTCATCTGATAGATATTTCCAAGCAGATACGGATTCTAAAAAATTTGTACCAGAGGGTGTGGAAGGAAGAGTCCCGTATAAAGGTTTACTTGCTGCAGTCATTCATCAATTGATTGGTGGCGTAAGGTCAAGCATGGGTTACACTGGTTCAAAAAATATTCAAACTATGCGTACAGAACCAACATTTGTACAAATTACAGGTGCTGGTTTTAATGAGTCTCATGTACATAATGTTACGATCACTAAAGAGCCACCTAATTATCAGTCTTAATACATTCTAATTATCTCTATAAAACTGTATAATGCATAAAACATATATTTTATCCTAAAACTAGATGCATCCTGAACTTAAAAATACAGCGATACTTTTTTTAAATGGAAAAGTGGATGTTTCTTTTTGTGAAAACTATATTTCTGAAAATTTTCCTATGGAATCTGTATATTGTGCTGATGGGGCATATAATAAAGTAAAAGCTTCAGAGTTTATAAGTCCTAAAATAAAAAGAGTGATTGGAGATTTTGATTCATATAAAGCTGAGGACAATGATTTGTTTTTAGTTGATCACGATCAATATTCAACAGACTTTGAAAAATCGTTAGAATATTTGTTGAAGCTTAGATTTTCTAAAGTAGTAGTATTTGGAGCTTCAGAGGGTGAGATGGATCATTTTCTAGCAAATATGTCTATAGCAAAATTATATGCAGATAAAATAGCTATAGAGTTCGTTGATGGATATTCTCGATATTTTTTTATCCCTAAAAAATTCATGATTAAAGATGTTGAAGGGAAAATGTTTTCAATAATGCCTTTTGGCTGTGTTAAGAATATATATTATAATGGTTTGAAGTATCCATTGAATGGAGAAGATTTAGAATTTGGTGTGGCAACAGGTATTAGAAACTATGCTATAGAAAATGATGTAAATATATCCTACTCAAGTGGAAAAATTTTATTATTTATATCGCATAAAAAATATAAGGATCGCTTAAATGCAGTTTTGTAAAGATTTAAAAGAAAAGAGTTTAAACAATGTTAACCTGAAACAAGAGTTTGCTGATGACAGTAATCGTTTAGAAAAATTTTCTATAACTCATGAAGAAATTTTTTATGATTTTTCAAAAAACCTTATAAACGATGACGTTTTTACTAAACTTATAAACCTAGCTAATAATTCTGGGTTAAAAGCCAAAATTAAAGCGATGTTTAATGGTGAAAAGATTAACCTTACTGAAGATAGAGCAGTCTTACACACAGCATTGCGTAGCTCATCAGATATAGGTATATGTGTTGATGGTGAGGATGTTGCTAAAGAAGTACAGAAAGAAAAAGCTCGAGTAAAAGAGCTTGTTAGAAAAGTAACTACAGGTGAGTGGTTAGGATTTTCAGGTAAAAAAATAACAGATATAGTTAATATAGGTATTGGAGGATCTGACCTTGGTCCTAAAATGGTTGCAAGAGCACTAAAACCATATCACACAGATTTAAATATTCACTTTGTTTCAAATGTTGATGCAGATTCTCTTTTGCAAGCACTTCATGTAGTGCATCCTGAGACTACACTCTTCATTGTTGCATCTAAATCTTTTTCTACAGAAGAAACTCTTTTAAACTCTATGTCTGCGAGAGAGTGGTTACTTGATCATTATGAAAATGATAAAGCTGTAGCTAATCATTTTGTCGCAATCTCTAGTAAGCTTGATAAGGTTAAAGAGTTTGGTATAGACCTGGAACATTGCTATAAAATGTGGGACTGGGTTGGTGGCAGATACTCTCTGTGGTCATCTATCGGTATGTCGATAGCTTTTGCGGTAGGTTATGATAATTTTGAGAAACTTTTAGCTGGTGCTGAATCTGTAGATAAGCATTTTCAAGAAGCTAGTTTTGAGAAAAATATTCCAGTGATTATGGCTCTTTTAACAAATTTTTATGGTTGTGAATATAATGCTCAGTCTCAAGCATTGCTGCCGTATGATGAAAGATTATGTTACTTTATGGACTATCTACAACAAGCAGATATGGAGAGTAATGGTAAGTCAGTAAATCTTGCTGGTGAAACTGTTGACTATCAAACTGCAACAGTTCTTTGGGGTGGAGTTGGTACAAATGGTCAGCATGCTTTTCATCAGTTATTACATCAAGGTAATGTTTTCATACCAGTAGATTTTATTGCTGTGGCAAATAGTTATCATAAATACGATAATCATCAAGAAGCCTTGTTAGCAAACTGCTTTGCTCAGTCTCAGGCGCTAATGTTTGGACAATCATATCAAATGGTATATAATGAGCTGTTAAAATCTGGTATGACAGATGTAGAAGCTAAAAAAATAGCCCCTCATAAAGTCATACCTGGCAATAGGCCTAGTAGTACGATTCTTCTAGAGGAGTTAAATCCTTATAACTTGGGTGCATTGATTGCTTTGTATGAGCATAAGATATTTGTCCAAGGTGTATTGTGGGACATAAATAGTTACGATCAATGGGGTGTTGAGCTTGGTAAAAAGCTTGGTAAAAATATCTTGAAAGCTATGGAAGATATGGACTCGAATGAATTTAAAGAGTTAGACCAATCAACTAAAAATTTAATAGCTAAGGTAAATAGGTAGGATGATTAATAGTAAAAGAAAAGGTTTTTCATTAGTAGAGTTGATGGTAGTAATAGCTATTATGACTATATTAATGATGGCTGCAATAAGCTCTTTTACTTTCTACTATAAAACGTTTGCTCAAACACGACTGACTAATTTACAGAAATTAATTGAATTTTCTGTTATTAAAGCTAGAACAGATGGTACTACGGTTATTATATGTGCTGTAACATCTGATAGTTTAAATAGTGTTGGTAAACTTGATGAAAATAATTTGCAATGTTTAAACTCTTCAGACTGGGGAGATAGTCCAATAGTTGCATTTGAAAGTGCAGATGGTACTGCAAACTATACTGCAGCAGATGATTCTGTAATAGCAAACCTAGCTGAAGGACATAACGAACATATTTATTTAAATTTTAATACAGGTAATGAAATAGAGATAAAGCCAAATGGTTTTATGGTTAATGGTAATGGTAATGTTGTTTATTGTGATAGGGATAATAAATATCAGGCGGCACTGATTACAAATATAGTCGGTAGAACAATATATACAGATGAAGCAACTAGAAACGGAACAACTTTTACTTGTAGTAGTTAGTTTTTTATTTTTATAAAGGAGAAAATAATGTCAAACGATAGAATACCAATGACTCCAGCGGGAGAAAGTGCTTTAAGAGAAGAGTTGAATCAACTTAAAAAAGTTGAAAGACCAACAATAATAACTGCAATAGCAGATGCTCGAGATCATGGTGATTTGAAAGAAAATGCTGAGTATCATGCAGCTCGTGAAAGACAGGGTATTATCGAAGGACGTATTAAAGATATTGAAGCTAAGCTTTCAAATGCTCAGGTAATAGATGTTACTAAGTTAAATGTGAATGGTATGGTTGTCTTTGGAGCTACAGTTACAGTGATGAATATAAAAACTGAAGAAGAGACAACTTATCAGATCGTAGGTGAAGATGAAGCAGATATTGAGCACAATAAAATATCAGTAATAGCACCTTTAGCAAGATCTCTAATAAAGAAAGAAGAAGGAGATGAGTTTGTTCTTGACACTCCTAAAGGTAAAGTTACTTACGAAGTCGTTGAAGTGCAGTATATCTAAATCTATCTTTCCTCAAAACTATTTTAAGTCTATCTATGAAAAAAATTATCATTAATGGTGCTAAAACACATAATCTTAAAAATATTGATGTTGAAATACCTAGGGATAAACTTACTGTAATTACAGGTTTAAGTGGTTCAGGTAAGTCATCATTAGCATTCGATACTCTTTATGCTGAAGGGCAAAGAAGGTATGTGGAATCACTATCATCTTATGCTAGACAATTTTTGTCAATGATGGATAAGCCAGAGGTTGAGCATATAGAAGGGCTTTCACCAGCAATATCTATAGATCAAAAAACGACTTCACATAATCCTCGTTCTACAGTTGGAACTGTAACTGAAATTTATGACTATCTAAGAGTGTTTTTTGCTAGAGCGGGAAGTCCAAAGTGTCCTACTCATCAGATAGAGTTAAAAGCACAAACTGTTAGCCAAATGGTTGATAAAATTTTAGAGTTTGATGATAGTGCGAGGCTTATGATATTGGCACCAGTTGTGTCTGAGAAAAAGGGAACGCATAATACCTTAATGGAAAAAATTCTTTCCCAAGGATATATAAGAGTACGTATAAATGGCGAGTTTTATAATCTTGATGAAGAGCACCCAGAATTAGATCGTTATAAAAAACATAATATAGATGTAGTTGTCGATCGCTTTAAACCTAAAAAAGATAATGACCAACGTATAGCTGAATCTATAGAAACGGCTTTAGACTTGGGTAATGGTATTATTAAAGTTGCAAATATGAATGAAGAAGATTTTCAAGATGTATTATTTTCTTCAAAGCATGCTTGCCCACTATGTAATTTTGCATTAAAAGAGTTAACACCGAGAATATTCTCATTCAATAGTCCTTTAGGAGCTTGTACAAGTTGTGATGGACTAGGTGTTAAAGAATTTTTTGATGAACAAAAAGTTATTGTTGATAAATCATTATCGTTGAAAGCTGGCGCAATAGTTAAGTGGAGTAAGGGTAATCAATACTATTATTCCCAATTAGAATCCTTGGCAAAGCATTATAAGTTCTCTTTAGAAACCCCTTTTGAAAAGCTTTCGACAGAATTACAAAACATCATACTTTATGGTTCTGGTAATGAAATTATAGAAATGACTATCGACTCAATTCGTGGTGGAAGACAAACTAGGGCGAAAACTTTTGAGGGAGTTATTCCTCATTTTGAGCGTCGATATTATGAGTCAGATTCAGATATGGTCAAAAAAGACCTTTATGAATATATGAGTAACCTTAAATGTAAAACTTGTGGTGGAGCTAGGGTTGGTGAGTTTGCTCGTAATATTTTTATAGCTGAAAAAAATATTGCAGATATTTGTGCGTTATCTATTGAGGATTTATTGAGTTGGCTTGATGGATTAAAGTTTGTTGGACAACAGCAAAAAATAGCAGAAAACCTTCTTAAAGAGATAAAGCTTCGTGTTACATTTTTACAAAATGTCGGACTTGAGTATTTATCTCTTTCTCGTCAAGCAGATACTTTGTCTGGTGGTGAGGCTCAAAGGATACGATTAGCAAGTCAAATTGGTGCGGGATTAGTTGGTGTGATGTATATCCTTGATGAACCATCTATAGGGCTTCATCAAAGAGATAACCAACGACTACTTGATGCTTTGCATAACCTTAAAAACTTAGGTAATACCGTAATTGTTGTTGAGCATGATGAAGATGCGATTAAACAAGCTGATTTTGTGATTGATATGGGGCCTATGGCTGGTGTTCATGGCGGTGAGGTTGTTGCTGCAGGGACATATGATACTATTATCAAAAACAAAAAATCACTTACGGCAGACTATTTAAGTGGTCGTAAAAAAATTGAAGTTCCTGAGAAAAGATTAAAAGCTAAAAGTAATAATTATCTTGAAATTAAAGGAGCTACAGGTAACAATCTTCATGGCAATGATTTAAAAATCCCTATGGGAGTACTTACTTGTGTAACAGGTGTATCAGGCTCTGGTAAATCTACGCTAATAAATAAAACCCTATATCCATTAGCATCAAGACTTTTAAATAGAAGTAGCTTAGTATCAATGGAATATAAGTCTCATAAAGGTTTTAATCATTTAGATAAAGTTATAGATATTGACCAGTCACCAATTGGAAGAACTCCAAGATCAAACCCTGCAACTTATACAGGTGTATTTACACCGATTAGAGAAATGTTTGCTGCAACAGCTGAATCTCGAGCGAGAGGCTATAGCCCTGGTAGATTCAGTTTTAATGTGAGAGGTGGTCGGTGTGAAGCTTGCCAAGGCGATGGTGTAATCAAAGTTGAAATGCACTTTTTAGCAGATGTATATGTCGCTTGTGATGTATGTAATGGCAAGCGCTATAATCGTGAAACTTTGTCTGTTCAGTATAAAGGTAAAAATATTTACGAAGTACTTGATATGACAGTTGAGGAAGGTTTGAAATTTTATGATGCTGTACCAAGCATTAAAAGCAAGCTCGAAGCATTGATGAGTGTAGGACTTTCTTATATAAAATTAGGTCAAAGTGCTACTACACTTTCTGGTGGTGAAGCTCAACGAGTGAAATTAGCAAAAGAGCTAGCAAAACGCTCGACAGGCAAGACTTTATATATAATGGATGAGCCTACAACAGGACTTCATTTTTATGATATTCATCAGTTGCTTAAAGTTATTACAAGCTTGCGTGATAAAGGTAATACTGTGATTATCATTGAGCATAATCTTGATGTGATAAAAATGGCAGATTGGCTAATAGATCTTGGACCAGAGGGCGGTAATAAGGGTGGACAAATAATATTTGAAGGAGTACCTGAAGATATTATAAAATGTAAAGAATCTTATACTGGGAAATATCTTCAAGATATGTTGTAATTAATTTTATAACTAAATAAATTAAAAATGCTTAATTTTTATCGTATAGATATAAAACGACTAGCTAAAAAGCATTTTTTTTAATATAGTATACTAGTCAAAAATCAATTTAATTTCTAAAATTAAAAGGGCATAAATAAACAATATGGCAGATAAAAACGACAATAAGAACAATATGATGAAAAATATTGTTTTTTGGATCTTAATTATTGGTGGTATGTTACTACTATTTAATGGTGTAAATGAATCGACTAATTCTTCAAAGAGCATTAATTACTCAACATTTGTATCAAAGTTAAAAGATAATGGCATTACTTCTGTAGATGTTGATGGGAGAACAATAACTGGAAAGACAAGCTCTGGTGAAGATTTTGTAACATACGCACCTTTACTAGATAGTAGTCTTGTAAATAAGCTTGAAGATAGCAAAACAGCAATTAAGGCTAAAGCACCACAAAAACCTAATTTATTTGTGGCGTTTTTACTTAACTGGCTACCTATGCTGCTTATATTTGGTTTCTTCATCTTTATGATGATGAAAGCTGGCGGCGGGGGAAAGGGAGGTCCTTTCTCTGTAGGTAAAAGTAAAGCTAAGCTGCTAGGCGAAGATCAAATCAAAGTAACTCTTGATGATGTGGCTGGTGTAGAAGAAGCAAAAGAAGAAGTTGGCGAGATAGTTGACTTCTTACGTGAGCCTAAAAAGTATGAAAAAATTGGTGGTAAAATACCAAAAGGTGTACTTATGGTTGGACCTCCTGGTACTGGTAAAACTCTTCTTGCAAGAGCTATTGCTGGAGAAGCTAAAGTACCATTTTTCTCAATTTCAGGTTCAGATTTTGTTGAGATGTTTGTTGGTGTTGGTGCTTCAAGAGTACGAGACATGTTTGAACAAGCAAAGAAAAAAGCTCCATGCTTGGTATTTATTGATGAGATAGATGCAGTTGGTCGTCATCGTGGCTCAGGTATGGGTGGTGGTAATGATGAGCGTGAGCAAACTCTTAACCAACTACTTGTAGAAATGGATGGTTTTGCAGATAATGAAGGTGTAATTGTAATTGCTGCTACTAACAGACCAGATGTACTAGATAATGCACTTTTAAGACCTGGTCGTTTTGATAGACAAGTAAATGTAGGCTTACCGACAGTTAAAGGTCGTGAAGCTATACTTAAAGTTCACATGAAGAAAATCACTACAGGTGATGATATTAGAGCGGATTGGATTGCTCGTGGAACACCTGGCTTTTCTGGTGCTGAGCTTGCAAACCTTGTAAATGAAGCTGCTTTATTTGCTGCACGTGAATCAAAAGAAGTTGTAACAATGGCGGAATTTGAGCAAGCAAAAGATAAGATATTGATGGGATCTGAAAGAAGATCTATGGCAATGACTGAGAAAGAGAAAAAGCTTACAGCTTATCATGAAGCAGGTCATGCTATTATTGGTAGATTGATGCCGGAACATGATCCTGTATATAAAGTTAGTATTATCCCACGAGGTCGTGCTTTAGGTGTTACTATGTATATGCCGGATGGTGATACTGTGAGTCAAAGTAGACTTATTCTTCAAGGTAGATTATGTAGTATTTTCGGTGGTAGATTAGCTGAGGAACTTATATTTGGTTATGATCATGTAACTACTGGTGCATCTAATGATATACAAGTGGCTACAGATATAGCTAGAAATTATGTGGCCAAATGGGGTTTATCTGATGCTATGGGTACTATTTTGTACGACGTGGAAGATGATGGGCCATTTGGTGGAAGTGGCGGTAAGTCTGCTAAACTTTCTGATAATACCCTTCAAGAAGTTGATAAAGAGGTTCGCAAGCTTATAGATTCTAGTTATGCTAGAGCTAAAAAAGTACTTGAAGAAAATGTTGATATACTTCACTCTATGTCTGAAGCACTGATGAAATATGAAACTATAGATGCTATGCAAGTTGATGACTTGATGGAGCGTCGTGAAGTTAGAGAACCTGGTGATTATGGGGATAGTTATAAGCCTAAAGAAGAGGGTGTTGTAGTAGCTCCAGAAATTGAAGAAATAAAAAATGATGAAAACAATCAAGATTAATTAGTTTAAAATAGAGTAGCGAGGAATAAGTCATGTCATTACCAACCCCACATATAGAAGTTGCAAATAAAGATCAGTTTGCTAAAACAGTAATTATGCCAGGAGATCCACTAAGAGCTAGGTTTATAGCAGAGAACTACCTTGAAAATGTAGAAAAGATTAATAATGTAAGGAATATGTTTGCATATACTGGAACATTTAAAGGTCATAAAGTAAGTGTAATGGGCTCAGGAATGGGTATGCCAAGTATGGGTATATATGCAAATGAGTTATTTAAGGACTATGATGTTGATAGTATTATCCGTATAGGATCATGTGGTTCATATGATGCTGATTATAAAGTTTATGATGTGGTGCTTATTGAAGAGGCTTATGGAGAATCTGACTTTATTGAGATTGTAACAGGCAAGAAGGTTAAAGATATCAAACCTAGCAGTTTGTTAAACAAAGCTCTTGAAACATCTGCTAAACAACAAAATACAGAATTAAAAAAAGTTAAAGCACACTGTACAGATGTGTTTTATAGAAAAAACTTTAATGATTTTGTATCTATCAATAAAGAGCATAATTGCCAAGTAGTTGAGATGGAAACAGCAGCTTTATTTTCAGTTGCTAAAGCGTTAGGTAAGAAAGCATCTGCTATAATGACTATATCAGATTGTTTAGTAACAGGTCAGACAACAACATCAGAAGAAAGACAAGATACTTTTACTAAAATGATGGAAGTTGCCTTAGGAACTTTAGAATTATAATTTTTTAATCAAACTTTAACCACTCTTTCTGTAATGGTTTTTATATTTATTTCTAATGATTCAGACTATCTAAAACATTTGTTTATCTTTGAGTAAGTTTTATATTAATTATAGAGTTTAATATTTTGCTATTAAATAACTAGTTTTAGATTTTATATTTGGTATTATCAAAAAACATACTATATTAACTTAATTATTACGCTTATGTTTTTTAGAAAAAATATAAATTTCAGACTAATTTTAGCATTATTTTTGCTTATCCCCTCTGTATTACTTGCTTCACAAAAAGAGTACTATATCCAAACTTTTGATTCTGGGTTTGGAGGTTTCTTTACAGCTAAAGCCATAGAAGAAAAAGCAAAAGAGGTTGTTAAAGATTATGATGTATCATTTAAAATTTCACATTTAGGTGATACAAAAAATGCTCCCTATGGAGAAAAAGAGCCAGAAGCTATTGGTTTCTTTACAGCATTTAATCTTAGTGATATTTTCCAAGCTGGGACTCCAGATATGACTTTTGTTGCATGTAATACAGCATCAACAAGAAGAAATCAGGCAAATAGCATCATTGATTCTATGTATGGCGATTCTAAAAGTAAGAGTATATCTTATGTTATCTCAGCATCGACTAATCGCGTCAAAAACTTGCTAAAACCTGTACTATCCAAGCAAAATGTAGCAAATATATCTATAATATCAACCCCAGCAACATTGAAATCAAAAGCTTATCCAGAGGCTTTAGCAAAACTTTATGGTGGAAAATTAACATCACAGAAGATTACAAAAATAGTCCAAGATAGATGGTATAAGAAAAATACAAAAGAAAATATAACATCTCTAACTAGAGTAAGTACCATTGAATTTGGCAATAAAAAGATATTTATCTATCAGCTTGCTCCTGCAAACTGGGTTGATCTTATTGAGCATGGAGCATCAAAGAAAGTAAAAGAAGAAATAGTTTTCCGTGATTTGAATTTATTAAAAAGTATAATTCCAGCAGGTACAAAAATTGATGTATTTGGTGAGTTTTGCACGCACTATCCTGTAGTTGATAGTATTATAAAAAATGATACTAAGGGAGTTAAGACAGATAAAACTCAATATATATTACAAGGGCCTTTAATGGCTAATCTCTTCTTAGAAAGACTTAAACCAGAAATACAGCAGTATAAAAGACAAACACCTCTAACAGATGGTGATGAACTACAAAAACTATATAAAGAACTAAAACCATCAATTGTAGTTACTGGTGATAATGTAAAAGAAACAAGAGAGTTAGTAAACACTATATTCCATGATAACAATCAAACAAAGATAGTATCTAGTAATCCATAATTATCATCTAACCTCAGGCGTTTTGTACCTATCAATAAAGAGTATAACTGCCAAGTAGTTGCGATGGAAGCAGCTGTTTTATTTTCAGTTGCTAAAGCATTAGATAACAAAGCATCTGCTATAATGATTATAGACTATATCAGATTGTTTAGTAACAACTTAGACAACATCAGAAGAAAGATAAGATACTTTTACTGAAATGATGGAAGTTGCCTTAGGAACTTTAGAACTGTAGTTTTAAATCAAAATTTAGATTTCTCTTTTCTGTAGAAGCACTTTATAACAAATAGTTATTCCTAACCATATAATTATTATTGCAAGAAGAGCAATTGCTATACTACCAAACAAGCTAAAAAATAATTTTGCTTGGGTAGTTAAATCATGTGCTTTTGATATATCTTGTTCTGCTGAAAGTTGAGCTAATTTAGCTGAGCTAAGTTCAGCAATGCTACTTGTATAGAGTGTATATAGTGCGGCCATAAAACCTGCATATTTTGCTCCACCTGCTTTTGTGATGTTTGATAGTGCTATAGGGTTTATGAATAGCTCTGCTGCACCAAGTAAAGAAATAGATATAGCTACCCATATAATTGAACTTTTTCCTGTGGCTGTTGCTAAGTATGCTGAAAAAGCTAGTAGTGAAAATGAAAGAAACTGTAATATAAAACCAAAAGAAAAGCGCATCATCTGTTTGTAGTTTTGAGCAGGTTTGTTTTTCTGCCATGCAATTGAGATGATGACTCCAAGAATAATTATAGTTAAAGGGTTAATACATATCAATACAGAGGCTGGTATTGTAAACCCAGCTATTTGGGAGGAGATGTTTCTATCTATGAATACTTCAAATGAAGTGAATATCATATCATCAAAAACCCAAAATAATAGAGCAAAAATAATGAATGGAATTGCAAATAAAAGTTTTGAACGATACTGTTTATTTTTCACTATTAAAGCTATAAATGCGATTGTAGCTATTATGGATACGCTACTAACAAGATATGTTTCATATTCATTTTGAATAACTAATACTGCAACAGCAATAATACAAAAACTAATCAAGGCTATAAATAGACCTTTCAATAATCTTTTTATATGATTCTCACTATAGTTTGGTATAACATTTGGTATGTGTTTTGAGCCTGCTATAAAGATTAATATACCAATCAACATACCTACACCAGCTATACTAAAACCATACTCATAGCCAAACATATATGCTACATATCCACAAATTATTGGTGCAAGAGTACCTCCAGCATTACCACCTAGGTATAGTAATATAAACCCGCTATCTCGCTTAGGATGATCTTCAGGGTAAAGTTGATTTACTAAGCATGCAATATTACTTTCAAAGTATCCAAAGCCACAAATTATAAACGCAAGAGCTACAAAAAATAAATCGTTAGGATCTAATCCTAGAATGAAATGCCCACATGTCATAAGTAGACCTCCTAAGATAAGAGCATTTCTAAAACCAAGTATTTTATCTGCAATTACACCACCTAATAATGGAGCTAAGTATGCTAATGCTGTAAAAGCCCCATATATTGCATAAGAATAGTGATCAGTAAATTTAAGTTGGTTTATTAAATATAGTACAAATATAGCTCTCATACCGTAAAAACTAAAATATTCAAACATATAGAGTATGCTTACGAACCATATTCCTTTAGGGTGTTTATTGCTATGAACTTCCATTATTTTTCCTTACGATAAACTCTCTTTTAATTTACTTATTTGTTTTTTAGCTTGTGCATTATCTTGTTTGATAATTTTCTTGGTATTTTGATCATATTCAATTTGAATTTCTATTTTCTGTAATTTTGAAAACATTGTATGTTTTTGTAATATATCAATAAATTGTTGGTGTAATTCTTTTATTTTAGTTTTTAGTATTTCTTTATTGCTTCTAACTATTATTTTGGTAGCAGAGTAATAGATAATGTCGGTATCTTGTAAATAGGGTATGTTTAATTTATGAAGCTGTTTATTTGCTACCTCATTTGAAGAAGCTAAGTAATTTGCTCGAGATATCAGTTCTTTGTTAGCATAGGTAGTGTTTTTAATCTTATGTCTAGTTTTATGGTTTTGTATTTTGTCTAGCTTCTCTGGTACTATTTTGATGCTCATATACCTAATTACTCATGGTTTTTGTTTAATTGAGAATAAAATTCATCACATGCGTTGATTATTGCGTTATCACGCCCTTTTTTTGAACATGTTTTTATTCTATATGATTCTGTATTTAACTGCTTAGATAAGCTGTCTTGTATCTGTAGTTCTAGCTTGGTATTTATGCAGTATTGATAATCTTTATCTGACGTATCGTAATCAGTTAACTTAAGAGTTAAATTTAGATTGGATAACTGCTTTTTAGTGATATTAAACCCATTAGAAAAAATGTATTTTTTTAAAGTATCATAGAAATAACCACTATTATTACGATCTATATAAATATTTATATTTCTTTTAATATTTAGATTCTGATTATCTATGTTATTCAAACAATACATATATGTAGCAATATCTGTATCTGGATTAAGTATAAGTAAGGTTCTCAAGCTACTTTTGATTTTGGTTATATTTTTATCAATTTTTTTTGTCAAATTAAATCTTGTAAGAGAGTTTTTATTTTCAATTGAACTTAAAAGAAGTTTTGATTCTTCAATATTAGCTTTAATGATTTTATGCAAGGTTGTTATAGTTTCTTTAATGTTAACCTGTAACTCAACATAGGTGGTGCCATTAGAGCTTGTTTGGTTAATTATATTATAGTTTGGCACGCTAATTTGAGCTGTAGTAGTTGATACTTGTTGTATTAGTTTTTGAGAAATATTTTTATTTTCAGAAATTGTCTGTAATGATGTGTCTGCAGATACTGAAACTTGAAGCCTTTGAGCTATATCGGCTAAAGCATTATCTATGGATTTATTAAAGGTTTCTCCAGCACCAACACCGTAAATAAAAAGATCATCATTATTTGGGGTATTATCGATCCAGGCTGGAGGTATAGGCTTTTTTAGGGGGATATTATGGCTCTCAGGTGTTTTAGGAATTTTGAGTTTTTTTTCTTTAGAAAAAGGTGAAAATTGTTCTTTTGTATTTGTAGATGAACAACCAAATAGCATAAAACTAGTAATTAAAACTACCATTATTTTTAATCTGGAGGTGTTCATCTGTTTTATATCTACAAAATTAGCTCTTAATACGAGTATGTTAATTTAAATTTCTTACAAACTCTATATAATGTAGTGTTAGATTCTAATATTTCTATAAATTTAATAAAAAGTTGGTTCAAAATGCTGAGTTTAATTCAAAAAGTAGTTGGTAGTCGTAACGATAGATTCATCAAGAAAATATCCAAAACAGTTGAAAAAGTAAACTCTTATGAGAGTGAATATGAGAAGCTTTCAGATGAGCAGTTAAAAGCAAAAACACTTGAGTTTAGGGAAAGATTATCTAAAGGACAGTCTTTAGATAGCTTATTGCCAGAAGCATTTGCAGTAGTTAGAGAAGCTTCAAAAAGAACTAAAGGTATGCGTCACTATGATGTGCAGATTATCGGTGGTGTGGTACTTCATCAAGGTAAAGTTGCTGAGATGGGGACGGGTGAGGGTAAAACTTTAGTTGCTACACTTCCTGCTTATCTAAATGCAATATCTGGTGAAGGTGTACATGTAATTACAGTAAATGATTATTTAGCAAAACGAGATGCTGAGCTTATGAGTGAGATTTATCACTTTTTAGGTCTTTCTGTGGGTATAATAGTTGCTGATTTAAATCCAGAGCAGAGAAAAGAGGCTTATGCTTGTGACATTACATATGGTACAAATAATGAGTTTGGTTTTGACTATCTACGCGATAATATGGCTTATGAAAAAGAAAATCAAGTTCAAAGAAGCCGTAATTTTGTAATTATAGATGAGGTTGACTCAATCCTAATCGATGAAGCTAGAACACCTCTTATTATTTCAGGAGCATCTGACGATAGCTCAGAGATGTATAATCTTTTTAATAGACTGGTTCCATATCTCGAAAAGCAAGAAAAAGAAGAAGTTGAAGAAGGTGAGGAAGGTAAAGATTATTATCTTGATGAAAAGTCTAAAAATGCTTTCTTAACAGAAAATGGTTATGCAAAAATTGAAAGTATGCTTAAGAAAGAAGGTATTCTTGAAGAAGATGATAACTTATATAGTCCGCACAATATTACGAAAATGCACTATCTAAGTGCCTGCTTGAGAGCTTATTCACTTTATCAACTAAATGTTGATTATATTGTCCGTGATCAAGAAGTAGTTATTATTGATGAAAGTACGGGTCGTGCTATGCCAGGACGTAGATGGTCTGATGGTTTACATCAAGCTATAGAGGCTAAAGAAGGTGTTAAGATAAATGCTGAAAATCAAACTATGGCATCTATTACATTCCAAAACTTTTTTAAATTATATAATAAGCTTGCGGGTATGACAGGTACAGCTGATACTGAAGCATTTGAATTACACTCTATATATAACCTAGAAGTTATAATTATCCCAACAAACAAGCCTCGAATTCGTCAAGATCATCATGATGAAATATATGGTAGTGTACGTGAGAAATTTGATGCAGTAGTTGCAGAAATCAAAAATCGTGTAGAAATAGGTCAACCAATATTAGTAGGTACAGCATCTATCGAGGCATCTGAAATTTTATCAACTCTAATGAAAAAGAAAAAAATTAAGCATAGTGTTTTGAATGCTAAACAGCATGAAAAAGAAGCTGGCATAATTGCAATGGCAGGTTTCCCGGGTAATGTAACAATTGCGACAAATATGGCAGGTCGTGGTACAGATATTATATTAGGTGGTAACTGGGAAGTTGAGCTTGCAGAGATAGAAGATCCAACAGCAGAGCAAATTGCAGAAGTAAAGAAAGCTTGGCAAGAGCGAAATGAAGCTGTGAAAAAAGCAGGCGGACTTTGTATTATAGGTTCTGAAAGACATGACTCTCGCCGTATTGATAACCAGTTGCGTGGTCGTGCTGCTCGTCAGGGAGATCCAGGTGAGAGTAAGTTTTACCTATCTATGGATGATAATTTGCTTAGAATATTTGCATCACAAGGTATGGCTGAAAGAGTTAAAAAAGGCTTGAAAGGTGGAGAATCTCTAGCTTTTGGATTTATGTCAAAAGTTATATCTAAAGCTCAAGGAAAGGTCGAAAGTTATCACTTTGATATTCGTAAAAACTTACTTGAATATGATAATGTCGTAAATACTCAAAGAAAAGTAATCTATGAGCAAAGACAATCATTCTTAGAAGCTGAAGATGTTACCGAAACATTAAATGATATTAGAATAGATGTTGCTGAGACAGTATTTCATAATTATGTGCCTGCAGGTTCAATGCCTGAGCTTTGGGATCTTGCGGGTCTTGAAGGTGCGTTAAAATCTGACTTTATGATAGAAGTAGATTTACAAACATTGTTTGAAGAAAATGATAACATAGCCGAAGAAGATTTGAAAAATGCTGTGGTTGAGGCTATTAAGTTTGAGTTTGAAAACAAGATTAAAAATCTTGATCCTCAAGTTGTCAAAAACTTTGAGAAATTCTCATTACTACAATCTATGGATACTCATTGGCGTGATCATTTAGGAGCTATTGACCATCTTAGAAATAGTATTAATTTGCGTGGATATGCTCAAAAAGATCCTAAAAATGAGTATAAGAAAGAGGCGTTTGAGCTTTTCTCTAGTATGTTAGATAACTTTAAGTATGAGGTTATTTCTTCATTAGCTAAAATACGCATAGCATCAGAAGAAGAAACAGAAAGAGCACAGGAGGAGTGGAAAGAGTCTATGAGTGATATTAATGCTGAGCATGAGAGTGTTTTAGACAATAATGAAGCTCAAGAAGATCAGCAAGAAGAAGCTCCAAAAGTTCAGCAAGTTAAACGCGAAGGACCTAAAGTAAAAAGGAATGATCCTTGTCCTTGTGGCTCTGGTAAGAAGTTTAAACAGTGTCATGGTAAAGTAGCTGAGTAAAATACAAAATAGATATTATGCTCTTTCAATGAAAAATATTTATGACAAAAAAACTTTGATTGTTAAACCGTTGCGATATGCTTTGTAGCTGCTAAAAATTTCGCTATGTTAGTTGCAGTTTGTTCTATATTATGAGCAGCTGAGGATAATATAGTATCTAAGTCACTATAATGATTAATACATGAAAATACAGCATCTATATCACTATTGTCTAAATCGTTATCAGAAAAATCGTAGCTTCCTACTATAGCAATAACTGTAGAGTTGTGTTTTTTTGCTTTTTGAGCAATTATGGTAGGGACTTTACCATTGAAACTTTGTTGATCCATTTTACCTTCACCTGTTATAACTATATCAGCTGCTTTTAATGAATTTTCAAAACCTATAATATCTAATATTAGCTCTGCGCCTGATACTATTTCAGCATTAAGAAAAGTTGCTAACGCATACCCTACACCACCAGCAGCTCCAGTTCCTTTAGTGGAGTGATGATTTTTATTAGTTATATGACTACATACTTTAGAGAAAGACTTTATGCTTTCATCTACTGTAGATAGCTGATAGCTTTTAAGACCTTTCTGTTGACCATAAACGAATGTTGCACCATTTTGTCCATATAGTTCATTATTAACATCGCTAGCAACTTTAAAGTCTGTTGTTGAAATTCTTGAGTTAATATTACTTATATCAATACTAGCAATGTTATTTATATCTTTAAGTTTACAGTTTTGAATAGTATCTTTATTAACATCTAAAAATTTTACTCCTAATGCTTGTAATAAACCTATTCCCACATCATTAGTACAGCTTCCGCCTAAAGTTAAGATGATTTTATTAAAGCCACTATCTAAAGCATGCTTTATTAGTTGACCAAAACCAAATGTACTAGCTTCGAGAGGTTTCATCTGCTTTGTATCTGTTAGGTTTAAACCACAGCATTTAGCAAGCTCAATAATAGCTGTATTATTTATAGTTAGATACTCAGCATCTATAATTTTTCCAGAGGCTGAATGGACTTTTGTTTTAATATATTTAGCATTAGATAAATTATTTGCTATAGCATCTATTGAGCCTTCACCACCATCCGCAACTGGTATTTTTGTATATTCAGCAAATTTAAAAACTTTTTTAAAGCCTTTTTCAATTGCCAGGCACACTTGGCTAGCATCAAGAGAGTTTTTGAATGTGTCAGGAGCAATTACAATTTTCATATTTTGAAGTATATATTTTATATAATGCTATTTTATTTAACTTTAGTTAGATATTCCATATAATTGAATGATTAGTATGATTTCAAAATTTAGATGTTAGATAAAATATATAAAAAAGTTAGCTGGAAAATAATTCCTTTTCTGCTTATTTGCTATACGGTAGCGTACCTCGATAGGGTAAATGTTTCTTTTGCAAAAATTCAGATGATGTCTGATTTGAGTTTGTCAGAGACAGTTTATGGGTTTGGTGCAGGTATCTTTTTTGTTGGTTATTTTTTATTTGAGGTTCCAAGTAACTATGTCTTAGTTAAAATAGGGCCTAGTAGATGGTTAGGTTTTTTGATGGTAGTTTGGGGGGCTTTATCATCTTGTACAATGTTTGTTGAGACTGCTAATCAATATTATGTCCTTAGATTTATTTTAGGAGCTGCAGAGGCAGGATTTTTCCCAGGGGTGATATATTATTTATCACAGTGGTACCCATCATATCGAAGGGCAAAAGTAACGGCTATATTTTTTAGTGCTACAGCTTTTTCTGGGATATTCGGAGGACCTATTTCAGGATTTATAATGGATATTTTTAATCAATATCATTATGATGGTTGGAGGATGCTATTTTTAATGGAAGGTATTCCATCTATTTTACTTGGTTTAATAACGCCTATATTTTTACCAACTATTAGTAAGGCAAAATGGCTAAATCAAGATGAGAAAGTTTCATTACAATATCAACTTGATGAAGAAAAAAATACTGAGTCTAATTCTAGTAAATTATCAGTTTTTCTTGATCCTAGGGTGTGGTGGCTATCATTAATTTATTTTTGTGGTATTTCTGGACTATATGCAATTAGCTTTTATTTACCAACATTAATACAAGCCTCGGGTGTTACAAATATATTTACAATTGGTGTAATTTCATCAATACCCTATTTATTTGCGGTAATCGTGATGATTGGTATAGGTGCTAGTTCGGATCATTTTAAAGAGAGAAAATACCACCTAATAGGTATAAGTATACTTGCGGTAGTCGGCTTTATAGGGACTGGAATGTTTGATGGTAATACATATCTTACAATTATAACTATGTCACTTGCTACAGCTGGAATTTTAGCTTTAATACCTCTTTTTTGGAGTCTTCCTGCAGCATTAATGAGTGGTATGGCAGCCGCTATAGCTATTGCAATTATTAATTCCGTTGGAAATTTATCTGGTTTTATAACGCCGTATTTAGTTGGATACATTATAGACTCAACAAGCTCAATCTCTTTAGCTTTATATATCGTTGCTTTAATCGTATTTATTGGAGCTATTTTGATACACATATTTTTTAAATGTTTTGTAAAAACACAAACAAATCATGATTGATACTAAAATAAGATGCTTTGGCTCAAACTCACAGATATATGCTGATTATCATGATAATGAATGGGGTAAGCCTGTTTATGATGATAGAGTGTTATTTGAGTTTTTAATTCTTGAAGGAGCGCAAGCTGGTTTAAGTTGGGAAACTATCTTAAAAAAGCGAAAAGGTTACAGAAAGGTGTTTCACGATTTTGATCCACAAAAAGTTGCAAACATGAGCGATGATGAGCTTGAAGCTCTACGATTAGATAGTAGTATTATTCGTAATAAACTTAAAATTTATTCAGCTCGTAAAAATGCTTTGAGCTTTTTAGATGTTCAAAAAGAGTATGGAAGCTTTGCGAAATTTATCTGGCAATTTGTCGATAATAAACCGATAGTGAATAGATGGGATAATAAAAGTGATATACCTGTTACTACAGCTTTGAGTGATAAAATCTCAAAAGAGTTAAAGTTAAGAGGTATGAGCTTTGTAGGAAGTACGATTATATATTCTTATATGCAAGCAGTAGGGCTAGTCAATGATCATTTAAATGGTTGTTGGATTGTGAACAACTCGAGCATATGATTACATAGCGTGCAAAATTAACAAAATTTTAATGCTTAAAATAGTGAAATTATATAAAAAGAAATTTTAGAAAGAATTTTGTAAGATTAGTCTTCTACTGATACGAACTTACGGTTAAGAGCGCCGCCAGTATGGAATTTAACAACACCATCTTTTAAAGCAAATAACGTGTGATCTTTACCACAACCAACGTTTACACCTGGGTGAGTTTTTGTACCGCGTTGACGAATAATGATAGAACCAGCTTTAACAACTTCTCCACCGTATCTTTTTACACCTAAGTATTTAGGGTTTGAATCTCTTCCGTTTCTAGTACTACCACCAGCTTTTTTGTGAGCCATTTGTATACTCCTTTTGTATTAAAAAAATTATAAACTAATTGATGAAACTTTTACCGCAGTAAAATACTGACGATGACCTTGTTGCTTCATACTGTGCTTACGACGACGGAATTTCATGATCTTAACTTTAGCGTTACGACCTTGCTCTACAACTTCTGCTACAACTTTAGCACCTTCAACAGTTGGAGCACCAACTTTAACTTCGCCTTCTGCAGTTTCAGCCATTAAAACTGTATCAAATTCTACTTTTTCGCCAATACCTAGCTCAATCTTTTCAAGTTTTACTACTTGACCTTCTGCTACTTTGTATTGCTTACCGCCACTTTTAATTATCGCGTACATTTATATACTCCGTTATTAGATTTATTTTATCTCAGAACTATCTAAACTTAATTAGACTTCTGACTTTTTGTTATAGTTACATTTATCTAGCTTATAAAAGCAGACAGTGAATTATAACAAAAATCACATTTAAATCAAGTTTTGATGAGTGATTTAGCAAAGAATAAAGATGGTGAGGTTAATAGTTGGGAAGATTATTTTAGTGTATTTGTAATATCATTATTAGGATATTTTAAATCATCCATATTTATAGAAAATGCTTTACTATGAGACTGATCCAGACTATTCAAATCAATCATCACTGGAGAGTTTATATTGTTGTATGTTCTAAGGAATAATTTGTTATTTGTTTGATCTTTTACAACAGTATATGCTGTATGATCATACATCTTTTCATCGCCTATTTTTTCAACAACGGCACCTTTAGGTATATCAACACTATTTAATACATGAGTCACTTTGTCTACAGCGGATTCATCTTCTGGACCTTTAAGGTCAGAATAATAACCTAACGCAGCTATTTTAATGAATCTTGAAGGAGGAGAGTAGTCACCAGGCATTCCTAATAACCCATTACCTTGCCCTAAAGCATTAATATCTTCAGGATTTTCATTTTTAGGGTTTTCAGTTTCTTTGTTGCCAAGTTTGATTCTTGCAATAGTATGGTTGCTTAAGTTTAAGTAATTTCTAAGGTTAGTTAAATGCCAGTCAATAGTTGGAGCATTTGTCATAACTTTAACTTTAGTGTCCATAGTTGTAATTTTGATCTTACCATCAACATATTCTACAATTATACCTTTACCAGCTTTATCTGTGATAAGGAAATGTAGTTGTGGAGATACACCGTCTACCATTGTAGACTTATCTGACCATACTTTTGTTTTAGCTAGTATTTTTTTAGCATCATCAACTGTTGCAGCTTCGCTTAATATATATGTCGTTATTTCTAATATAGAAGCATAGCTTTTATCTTTTGAATCAACCTTCTGGTATTCTGTAAATCCTGGCAAATAGTTTGCGCTTAAACTAAGTCCTTCACTATTTTGCCCATCTAAGAAAAGATCTTTACTATTTCTAACTAGTCCTGTTCCTAAAATCGAGTATTTAGAAGAGTAGTTAATTTGAGGAAGGTTAGAGTCACTTGGTGCTGTAAGACTATGAGTAGTGCCTTGAGGTACATACATTACGCTCCAATCCCAATTAAAACCCCATTCCATAGTTCTACCTGAAGCTACATGATCATCTGGAGTGACCATGCTTATAGCAGTACAAGCTATCCCTTGTGAAAAGGGTATAGATAATGCGAGTACTGTGCCTAAGAGTTTTCTTTTTAATTTCACTGATATTCCTCGAAAGTTGACTTATAAGAAAATAATATCACAAATTCTGCATAAGTAAGTTAGTTATGTTTTAACAATGCTAGTTATATTTTGATAACTTATATAAAATATTATAATTAAATATAAATTTCTATAGAGGAATCATGTCAGAAACTTTTTCAAATAAACATCCTAAAGGGTTGTGGTACATTATAGCTATCTATATGTGGGAGTACTTTAGTTTCTATGGAATGAGAGCCTTATTGATCCTATATCTTATTCAGCATTTAAAGCTAGGTGATACGCTATCTTATGCTATATCTGGAGCCTATATAACATTAGTATATTTATCGCCAATTATTGGTGGTTCTGTTGCAGATAAAGTTTTAGGCTATAAAAGAGCTGTAATATGTGGAGCTTTATTAATGTCTATAGGGCATATTATTCTTGGCTTAGGTGGAGATGATTCTCTATATGTGGGAATGGCATTTATAGTTTCTGGGTATGGCTTCTTTAAAAGTAATATTTCTTGTTTGATGGGGCAACTTTATAGCCCTAATGACATTAAGAAAGATTCAGCCTTTACACTTATGTATTTAGGCGGAAATTTAGGAGGCATATTTGCACCTGCGTTATGTGGGTTTGTTGCTTATTATTATGGTTGGCACTATGGGTTTGGTCTAGCCGGTATTGGGATGATATTCGGCTTGTTAGTATTTCTATCTGGATCAAAGCATATTCCAAATATTCTACCAGAAAAGTCTCCTTCAAGGTCATTGGGGCAAATTATTACAGCTCTATCTATACTCACTATTGTTATAACGAGCTATTTAGCTTTAGAGTACCGGTTTGATGGTTATTTATTAGCGGTTGTTGCTGTTGCGACAGTTGTTTATTTTGTTAAGATTTTAATAGAAACAGATAAGGTTTCTAGGAAATCAATATTTTTCTTATTACCATTCTTTGTTTTTGGCATTGTATTTTGGGTTTTTGATGAGCAGTTATATACATCTGTAGAAATATTTATTCATAGAAATGTTGATACTTACTTTTTAGGTTTTGATATTCCAGCTAGTGTTTTTACATCTGTAAATTCAGCATCGATTTTATTTGGTGGCTTAGTGGTTGCTTGGGCTTGGAAAAAGCTTAAATCACTTGAAGGTGATTTTGGTAGAATGATAAAGTTTGGTTGTGGATTTTTATTTCAGTTAATCTGTTTTGTATTATTCTTTATTGCAGCTAAGCAAGCAAGTATAAATGGAACAAGCTCTGCTATATTAGTTATAGCAGCTTTAATTTTCTTAGGTGTTTCAGAGTTATTTATTGACCCAATAGCTCTTTCAGAAATCACTTCAATTAAAGATAAAAAGCACATTGGTTTCTTAGCAGCTGCTTATATGTTATTTACAGGAAGTGTTGCTGGATTTATAGGAGCAAAAGTTGCTGATATGGCGGCATTTAATACTATATCTGAAAGTATGAATCTAATTGAGCAAGCAAAACTTTTCAGTGGTTTATTTGGTAATATTACTATTATATTGTTGGCTACTTCTTTGTTGTGGTTCTTCGTGGCAATTGTTCTTAAAAAACTTAAATAATATCTTCTATTTATCACATATAAAAAAAGGATACACAGCTATTATTTTATTTTCTAGCTCGATTACTTTCGCACTATCTCTTTGACTAGTCGGTATTTTAAGTTCTTGAAAAAGGATTTTTAGCTTATTAGGCTTATTTCTACCTATATAGCGACATTTATCACTAGATTTTCTATCTCTAATAATAATGTTCGCTAACTGTGATTTGTTAAGATGAAGACTTTTACTTAGCCATTGCTCAATAGCTGTTTTATTAAACTCTAAAGAATTTTTCTGAATATGTTTAATCTTCAATAAACCGTACTCAACATTAATTACTAGGTACTCATTAACATTAATAGACCACCCTGTATGAACAGGATCAGATATGGCTTTGGTAATAGATATAACTTGTGAGTGCTTTAAGCTTAAATTAGTGTTTTTCTTAAACCATAGATGTAGTAACGATTGTTGAATATCATTATCAAGCTTAGCTAAAAGTTTGACTTCCACCTCATTGTCTTTATTGCAAATAGTATCAAGTTCTTTGGCTAATAGTTTATTCAAAACACTGTTGGAGTTTGCACAAATGCTAGCACTTCTTGCTAAAGTTTTATTTACCGTAGGATTCACTTGTTTAAGTATTGGAATAATCTCATTGCGGACTAGATTCCTTTTGTATTTGGAGTTTTCATTGCTGTCATCATAAATATGCTTTATTTGTTTAGCTTTCGCATAGTTTTCAATATCTGATTTTGAGTATTCTAATAGTGGGCGTAAAACGAATCCATGCTTTAATTTTTTGCTATAAGGTATTCCAGCTAGCCCTGCTAAACCTGAACCTCGTATTGCTTGAAGTAAGAAGGTTTCAGCTTGGTCATCTTGGTGATGTCCTAACAGTAAAATAGGAGCAAGGCACTTAGCCATTTGTTGCTCAAAAAAAGCTATTCGTTGCTTGCTTGCCCAAGCTTCAAAACTTTCTCCTTTAGGTACTTTCCCAAGTTTATGTGTAATAAATGCGATATTATGTTCATCACAAATATTATTACAATGCTGTTGCCAACTATTAGCATCAGGGTGAATAGCATGGTTTATATATATAGCTATGATTGGAATTTTAGTTTCTTTGAAAATATTAACTAATACGCTAGAGTCAATGCCACCACTGAAACCAATAACTATATGAGAAGGATTAAATTCTAGGGTTTTTGATATGATAGAATGTTTGCAAATAGTCATTTAGATAAGATAGCGAGCTCGAATAGTGGCTTTAACTTTTTTAAATTCTTTAACTAGGCTTTTTGCATCTTGAGTTGATGATTTAATATCCATAACTACATAGCCTATATCATCTTGTGTACGTAAATATTGACCTTCGACATTTATATTTTTCTGAGCTAGTATTTCATTGATTTCATTCATTACACCAGGGATGTTTTTATGAATATGAAGAACTCTATGATTATCAGCACCTGCATTTGAAGGTAATGAAAGTTCTGGGAAATTAACTGCATTTAAAGTAGAGCCGTTATCAGAATACTTAATAAGTTTAGCACTCACTTCATTAGCAATATTTTCCTGTGCTTCAATAGTGCTTCCACCAATATGCGGAGTGATAAATACATTGTCAAAATCTTTAAGTGGACTTTCAAATTGCTCATTTTTTGATGATGGTTCACTTGGGAACACATCAATAGCAGCACCTTTAAGTTTCTTACTTTCAAGAGCATTTACTAATGCATCAATATCTACTACATTACCACGCGAAGCATTGACAAGTATAGAGTTATCTTTCATCAAAGCAAATTCTTTTGCTGTAATTAAGTTTTTAGTGCTAGCAAGTTGAGGTACATGTAATGACACTACATCAGCTTGTTTTAGTAATTGTGCTTGTGACTCCACTTGTGTTGCATTACCTAATGGAAGTTTTTCTTCTACATCATAAAATATTACATTAATACCCATACTTTCAGCTAGTATGCCAAGTTGCATACCTATATGACCATAACCAATAATTCCAAGAGTTTTACCACGAACTTCATTAGCATTATCAGCAGATTTTAGCCATAGACCACGGTGAGCTTTAGCATTTTTATCAACAACATTTCTGACTAATAAAATTGCTTGAGCAAGCACTAATTCTGCAACACTTCTAGTGTTTGAATAGGGAGCATTAAATACTGGGATACCATGTTTGTGAGCTGTTTGAAGATTAACCTGGTTTGTGCCAATACAAAAGCACCCAATAGCTGCTAAATGTGTAGAATTTTCTAAGACTTCTTTAGTAAGTTGAGTGCGTGAACGCAAACCAACCATCTTATAGTCTTTTAATTTATCAATAAGTTCTTGACCCTCTAGTGCAGAACTCATAAGTTCAATATTTTCATAGCCAGCGGTTTTGAAAGATTCAACAGCATTATTATGAATACCTTCTAATAGTAAAATAGGTATTTTCTTTTTACTTAAAGATAATTTAGACATCAAAAAATTCCTTTATATTGAGATTTTTGCTTTAATAGCGGGGTGGTGATCATAATTTTCAAACTCAAAGTCATCAAATTTATAATCAAAAATGTTTTTAGCTTTTCTTTTTATTTTTAGAGTTGGAAGTTTTAATGGATTACGAGTAAGCTGCTCATTTACCTGATCAGTATGGTTATTATAGATATGACAATCACCACCAGACCAAATAAATTCTCCAACATCTAAATCACATTGTTGGGCAATCATGTGTGTAAGTAATGAGTAGCTTGCGATATTGAAAGGAACCCCTAGAAAAGCATCAGCACTTCTTTGTGTAAGCATACATGAAAGCTTATTGTCAGCGACATAAAACTGAAACATCGCGTGACAAGGAGGAAGAGCAGAATTACCTTTTGCTACATTTTCTTGTGGAGTTAGTCTTTCAGATGGTACTACACATGGGTTCCAAGCAGACACTAGTATTCTGCGTGAATTTGGATTAGTTTTTAAAAGCTCTATGACATCAGCTATTTGGTCAATACCTTCACCATTAAAGTCACGCCATTGCTTACCATAGATAGGACCTAGATCACCATCTTCAGTAGCCCATTCGTTCCAAATACGGACTTTGTTTTCGTTTAGATATTTGACGCTAGTATCACCACTTAAAAACCATAAAAGTTCATGAACCACACTTGGAATATGGATTTTTTTAGTAGTTACTAGAGGAAAACCTTGCTGCAAATCAAAGCGCATTTGATAGCCAAATACACTTTTTGTTCCAGTACCTGTACGGTCACCTTTAGCAACACCATGAGTTTGAATATGTTTTAAAAAGTCTAGATATTGTTGCATTTGTTACCTCTTGTTTTAATAAATACAGCAATTAAAATTATTGCACCTAATATAATCATTGGTAGAGAAAGTATTTGCCCCATAGTCATCCAATTAAAGAATATAAATCCATACTGAGGATCAGGTTGTCTTACAAACTCACAAATAAATCGTGCACAGCCGTATAAGAACATAAATAAACCTAGCACAAGGTATCTAGGTCTTTTCTTAATAGTTACTAGCCATAATACTGTAAATAAGACAACTCCTTCAAAGAAAAACTCAAAAAGTTGAGAAGGGTAACGAGGTAGTGGTCCACCAGTAGGAAAAATCATACCAATTGGAGAGTCAGTAACTCTACCCCAAAGTTCGCCATTGATGAAATTACCTATTCTACCAGCACCTAAACCTATGGGAACAACTGGGGCAACAAACTCACCAAGGTCAAAAAAATTAACCTTTAATTTTTTGGCATATATGGCAAAAGCAATAAGCACACCAATAAAACCACCATGGAAAGACATGCCTCCATCCCATAGCATTAACATTTGAAGAGGATTGTGTAGATAAAATGGTAGGTTATAGAAAACTATGTAACCAATTCTTCCGCCTAAAATAACACCAAGTGCGATGTAGAAAGTTAGATCGCCTGCTTGATCTGGAGAAAATGGAGCCCAAGATTTTTTTTGAGCTCTATATCTAAGTAGCATCCATCCAGAAAAAATTCCAAAAAGATACATTAAGCCATACCAATGAACTTTTATAGGACCCAAATGTATTGCTACAGGGTCAATATGAGGATACTGTAACATTTAACAGCCTTATCTTATTGATTGAGATTCAAAGTCAACAGCAGGTGAGTAGTTAATAAACTCTTCTTTTACTGATGTTTTACTCTGTTGCTTAGGAGCATCTTTAGCTTTAGCTTCAGTTTTTTCTTGCTTAGGAGCTTTTTGCTTCTTATCAGAAGGTTTTTTTATTTCTTCTTTTGGAGCATTTACCTCTACTTCATTAAGCGTAGTTGTTTCTGCTACTGCGACTACTTTTTCTTCTACTGAAACAGTAGCTTCAAGAGGTGCCTCGGATACAACTACATTTTCACTGTCGTTATGCTTAATTGACTTTTCTTCGTTAGCAACTTTTTTAGTTTCAGTAGCTTTGATTTCAGCATCTACAGATACTGTGTTAAACCTAAGATACTTGTGAGTTTTACCTTTTTCAGTTGTGGTGATTTTAGCAGAGCCATCATCTTTTAAACTATCGTAGTTTTCAAGCACATCTGTAACCATTACTGACATAAACTCATCAGGGTTTTTAGAGATTACTTTCTTAATGTTATCTACTTCATTCGTTGTAACTTTGTTAGCATACTTAACTTTAGTGATATCAACAACTTCTTCAGCATTATTGAGGTTTAAGTTACTACTTCTGTTTGAGCTATTGTTTCTATTGTTAGATTTTTTATCAAACTTATCATTTCTCTTATCGTTACGGTTGTTACGATCACCTTTCTCACTTTTGTCGTTGCGATTATTTTCGTTCTTATTGTTAGGACGATTATTTTCGCTACGGTTAGGGCGATTATTATCACGTTGCTCATTATTACGAGGACGTTGCTCTTGTTTTTGGTTATCGTTTTGGTTACTGCGATTAGAGTTTTCAGAACGAGGTTTTTTTAAATCATTATTTTTATTCTCATTCTTGTTATGATTTTTATTTTGCTCTTTAGCTACAGGCTTTTGAGATTTATTCTCTTGCTTAGGCTGAGTTTTTTCAACTTGTGCTTGAGGTTTTGTCTCTTCATTAGCGAAAGACCCAAAAAGTTTGCTAAAGAAACCTTTTTTTTCAGCAGGTTTTACTGGAGCAACAGCTTCTTTTTGTTCAATTTTAGGAGCTTGCTGCTTAGTTTCTTCCTGATTATTCTCTTGCTTTGCTTCAACTTTTTGTTGAGGTTTTTCAGATTTAACAACTTTAGTCATATCAACAGCAGCTTGAGTTTTTTTAGCAGCTTTAGGTACTTCAACACTATAAACTTCTTCTATAAGATCTGGACTTGTCTTGTTGGATTTATAACTAGAACCCCATATTCTTTGCATCTGAAACTTAGGAGCTTCAAGGTTGAAGTTAGGTATAAGCATAACTTTAACATTAGTGACCTTCTCTATTTCAACGATATTATCTCTTTTTTCATTAAGAATATAAGCTGCAATATCGACAGGTACTTGTACACGAATTTCATTAGTATCATCTTTCATAGCTTCAGCACGAACTTTTCTTAAAATAGTAAGAGCTGTTGCTTGAGTAGTTTTAATGAAACCATGGCCTTCACAACGAGGACATTTTTGCATTACACTTTCACTTAGTGAAGAGCTAAGTCTTTGTCTTGAAATCTCAACAAGCCCAAGTTTAGAAATGCGAGACATTTGGATTCTAGCTTTATCTTGTTGTAAAGCTTCCATAAGCTTTTCTTCAACTTGCTTTCTATTTGGAAAAAAGCTCATATCGATAAAGTCAATAATCACAAGACCACCTAAGTCTCGGATTCTAAGTTGTCTTGCAACTTCTTCAGCAGCTTCCATGTTTGTTTTGAAAGCAGTAGTTTCAACATCTTCAGCCTTATTTGCACGAGATGAGTTAACATCAACAGCAACTAAAGCTTCTGTTGTATCAATAACTATTGAACCACCAGAAGGTAGACGAATCTCTCTTTTGTAAGCATTTTCAATTTGTTGATCAATACCAAACTGAGCAAAGATAGGTAAATCTTCATCATAGAGCTTAACTTTATTGATGTTAAAACTTTGTCTTAATAGACCTAGTTGTCTTTTTACATCTTCAAAACACTCTTTTGAGTCTACAACGATCTCTTTAACATCTTCTTTTAAGTGATCTCTAACTGTACGAATTATAATGTCACTCTCTTTATGTAAAAGAGTTGGTTTTTTGATTTTGTGATAAGCACGAGAAATAGAGCTCCACAATTCAGCAAGAGTATCAAAGTCATGTTTTAACTCTTCAAAAGTACACTCAACACAAGCTGTTCTAGCAATTACGCTCATGTTTTTTGGCATATTTAAATCTTTTAAATATTTTTTAAGCTTTTCTCTATCTTCACCTTCAACACGACGAGAAATACCACCACCAGAAGGATTGTTTGGTAATAAAACCATGTATGATCCTGCAAGTGTAATGAAAGTAGTTAAAGCAGCACCTTTATCGCCTCTTTCTTCCTTATCAATTTGTACTATAAGCTCTTGACCTTCAGATAAAAGGTGAGCAATATTATCTCCCTTAGGAGTATCTTTTAGGTAGTATTCTGAAACTTCTTTAAATGGTAAAAAACCATTTTTTTCTTCGCCGTAGTTTACAAAAATTGCATTTAAACTAGGTTCAATTCTTGAGATATAACCTTTGTAAATATTAGCTTTTTTTTGCTCTCTATCTACATTTTCAATATCTAAATCTATAAGTTTTCCATTATCAAGAGTAGCGATTCTAGTTTCCTCATTACTCTTACTGTTAATTAGTATTTTTTTCATTATTTTAAATTCCTTTTGTGTAATTCATAATTGACTGTTTAACGAGTCAATTCGTTTTTAGATCTCTGGATTTGTAAGCCTTCGATCTTCTTAATTAAATCACTAGTAAATATATGGCCATTTAGTACAGCAACAAGTTGACTAAATTTACCATCTTTAGTCAGCTTCATATATACGGTAGTGATTTTGTAAAAGTAGTATGTATACAATTATTTGATATAATACCAATATTGACTATTAATTAAAAGAAGTAATAAAGTTTAATGAGCTTTATATACCTAGATTACGCAGCAACGACGCCACTTAGCAAGAGAGTGAAATCAATACTTGTTGATTCAATAAATGATGATACTAGTTTTTTTAATTCTGGCTCTTCTACTTATGAGCAAGCTGAAGAGATTAAGAGTCAGATAGAGCAAGCGAGAGCTACCATTGCTGACACGATAAATGTACTTCCTCGTGAAATAGTATTTACATCAGGAGCTACAGAATCAAATAACCTTGCTATCAAAGGAGTTGCTTATGCCTACAAAAATAAAGGCAATCATATAATCACATCAAAAGCTGAGCATAAAGCTGTACTAGATGTCTGTAAGCATCTTGAAATGGAAGGGTTTGAAGTTACATATCTTGATGTTAATCATCACGGTCAGATTGATGTAGAGGACTTGAGGAAAAGCATTACACCAAATACAATTTTGGTAAGCTTGATGGCTGTAAATAATGAACTAGGGACAAAAAATAATCTTTTAGATATTGGTGGGGTTACAAAGCAAAACAAAATATTGTTTCATGTCGATGCTGCTCAAGGTTATGGGAAGGTCGATGTTGATATAAATGCGATGAATATAGACCTACTTTCAGTATCGGGTCATAAAATATATGCTCCAAAAGGAGTGGGTTTCTTATATGTAAGATCAAAAGCTCCTAGAGTAAAACTTGCCAAACAGATCCATGGAGGTTCTCAAGAATATAACCTTAGAGCTGGTACATTAGCTAATCAGCAGATATTTGCACTTGCTCAAGCTAGTAAGGAGATGTTTGAAAATTTCGATAGGAATTTTGACTATATCTCTAATTTAAGAAGAGTATTTTTAGATATGTTGTTATCAAATGTTGAAGCTAAAGAACAGGTCGTGATCAATACTCCTCTTGAGTACAGCTATCCTGGTATTTTAAATTTAACAATAAAAAATATTAAAGCTGAAACCCTTTTAGCTATATTGCCAAATATCTGTCTATCTACAGGTTCTGCGTGTAATTCTCAAGCGATTGAACCATCTCATGTGTTAACAGCAATAGGTTTATCGGCTGAGGATGCTGACAGTACTATAAGAATTTCTCTTGGTACTATGACAAATAAGCAGGAGATTGTAATTGTAGCAAACAAGATGCTTGAAAAGATAAGTCTACTGAACGCTATATCTCCCAAAAAAATTGATGGAGGTGAGAATGTATAGTGATACTATGAAAGATTGTCTAGAAGCTATAAAAGTTACAGATGCTCAAGTGAGTGCTGAACAACTAAAATATAGTGTTAGAGATGGTTATGCAGAGATTGAATTGTACATTTCAAGTAAGCGAATCAGCTATAGAGTAAAAGGTGATCCATACATAATTGCAATGGTAAAGTGGTTGCAAATATATTTATCTAATAATAATGGTATATTTAAGTTAAGTTTAAATACTTTCATTGAAAAATTTGAGCTACCAGATAATAAACTCAGAAATGCTATTTTAATGATGGAACTTGTTGAGCAACTTAAATGAAAGATCAACTATATGAATTTTACATATTACACCAACAAAAGTACAAAGAGAATGCATTGTTGGTATCTATATTTACTCGTGAGTTTGGTAAATTGTCAGCAATTATTAGAGTGCCAAAAAAACAAGCAAATCTTTATCAGCCTTTGGTTAAATTAAGAGGGCAGATTAGTATTTCAAAAAAAACTACTGGGCTTAGTAAGGTTTATAATATCGAGCTTGTAGAATCATTTTATAAAAAGTCTTATATAAATTTATTATCGATACAATATTTAAACGAGCTTTTGTATTTGTTATTAAGTTACTCACATGAAGAGCATAAGTTATTTGAAAAATATAACTTTGTTATTGAGAATATTACAGATGAAAATTATAGGTATTTACTAAGGTTTTTTGAGCTAGAGTTACTTGAAAGTTTAGGGCAGGGCATCTATATATATGATGATAGTAATGGTAATGAAATTCAGTTCGATAAAAATTATTCTATGATTGGGCATGAGTTTAAGTTGACAGGTGATGAATCTTTACAATCTATAAAAGGGGAGAGCCTACTTAAAATTAATCAGTCTATCAGCCTTTGGAATGATAGTGATTTGAAAACTATTTCAAAAATTGTAAGAGTCAATATTGATAGTTTATTGATGGGTAGAGAATTAAAAAGTCGTAGGCTTTTGGTTGATTATCTGAATTTAAATAGAGTTCTTTGATAGAAGTTTATTTTTCATTGCTTTAAAGAAAGATATAGCAGCTGGGACTATAGAAATAGCAATGATTATAATTATAAATAATCCAAAGTTTTTACGAACAAAGTCATTGTTACTGAACATAAATGCTAAATATGTAATCGAATAAACCCAAATAAATGCACCTAATATACCCATTGCTACAAATTTAGGGTACTTCATACGAGCCATGCCGGCTGTAAAAGGCATGAATGTACGCACAATTGGTGTAAATCTGGCAAGTATTATTGCTGCAGAACCATATTTGTCAAAAAAGTTTTGTGCTTTATCAAGGTGTGCTGTTTTAAGTATTCTGGCATCATCCTTGAATATTTTTTTGCCAATAAGTCTACCTAAGAAGTAGTTGCAAGAATCCCCTAGCACCGCGGCTAAAACAAGGATTGGAGCAACAAGATGGACATTAAGAGTAGTTGCGGCACCTGTCAATCCAACGGCAAATAAAAGTGAATCTCCTGGAAGGAAGGGAGTGATTACAAATCCTGTTTCACAAAAAATAACTGCAAAAAGCAATAAATAGGTCCAGTCACCAAGAATGTTAATGTATGAACTGATAAATTGATCTAGGTGTAAAATAATATTAAATAATGCTACGATAGTATCCATATTTTCGCTTTTGGTATTTTAATCGTTAAATTATAGGGAAATAATGATTAAAGGTTAAGTTTTTTTCGCTTTTATTTTATTTGAGATATATTTATAGAATGTTTGGATAATTACAAATATCACTATGAGCATTATTATAGTTGTAAGATTTTCTCTAACAAAATCATTGTCACTAAAGAAATATACAGTATAAGTGATCGAAAAAGACCATATGATTGCGGAAATAACACCTAACAAAACAAACTTAGGGTAGTTCATACGACCAATACCTGCAACAAATGGTGTTAACGTTCTAACAAATGCAATAAACCTAGAAAATAAGATTGCTTTATTGCCATGTTTATCCATAAATTCTTTCGTTCGTATTAGGTGAGCTGTTTTAAAAACTCTTGCATGAGTAGTAAAAAATTTATCACCAATGAGTTTGCCAGTAATATAATTACAGGAATCACCAAGAATTGCTCCAAGACAAATAGCTAAGACAGCAAAATGTATATTTAAACCAGTTGCAGCAGCAGTAAGACCTACAGTAAATAGCAGTGAATCCCCAGGAAAAAATATTCCAAATATTGACCCTGTTTCACAAAATATTATAAAAAATAACAATATATAAAACCACGGACCAAGACCGTTTACAAATTCACTAATATTTGAGTTAAAGTGCATGAGTGATTCAAGCATTTTTAGACTCCTTATCAGCTAATAACTTTATAGATAAGGCATGAATATGCTCCATAAGTGGATCCACAGCTTTATAAATGTTTTTATGAGCATTAATTTTAGAGATAGAGTTTAATTTATCTGATGCTATTTCAAGAGCAAAATGTCTTTTACCCTCGATAAAGCCTTTGTGTTTTTTATGTTTATGAGTTTCATCAATAATTTTGATAAATGCTGCTGAATCAATGTCTTTTAATAAGCTTTGACGGATTTTTTCGATTAGTGCAGATTCATCCATTATAGTATCCTAGTTGGCGTGATTATTAAATCAAGCTGAATATCATGATTATCTACGATAATATCATTATTTTGTTGTTCATCAAAGGCTATACCTATAGTTATTGGTAAAAATGTGTTTTTTTTGAAACTAAAAGAATAGTCATAAAAACCACCTCCCATTCCCATTCGATATTTATTTTGATTAAAACCAACTATAGGTACTATAACTAGGTCAAGTTCCCATGGGGCAATTATATCCTTGGCATTATGTATAGGTTCTTTGATTTTATATTTATTTAAATAATATTGTCCAGTATCTTTTGCAAACCACATACAGTGTTTAAGATGAGGGTGTACTATTGGTAGATAAGTTGTTAATGAGTTGTTTATAGTGGTTGTATTGACTTCATTAATTAAAGATACGAAGCTTGCTATCTTTGAATCTGGATAATGTTTTGAAATATGCTCTAGCAGTTTATTGCAAATATCTTGGGAAAGCTTATGCTTATTATTAAGATTGTTACGAATTTGTAGTAGATTGTTGCGAATTTCAGATTTAGTCATAAATTTAATTAGCTACCCGAGTTACCGTTTTAGTTCAATGTTCTTGATCCCTTTAAGGTTCAAGTGGGTGTCATAGTTCCAACATTGGGTTTCTTTGTGAATACTAATGTATCAAAGCTTACTCTCTAGTCAAAACACCAAAACTCCCTGTTTTAGTATTATCGGCTCAAGATTGTAACTAAATCACAAACAACCCAGGTAGCTAAACTGTTAACTGGAGTTACGTGAACCACAGTTTAAATTATATAAGCTATTATAATTGATAACTTAAAAGATTCAAAAAGTTTTAACACCAAATATTTTCCTCAAAAGACTATTACTAGGTACATATATAAAGTAAAATATTATGTTAATAAAATATAACTATAAAATACTAATTTCTATGCAAAATGAAAAGCCAAATTTTGAAGATGTGCGTGAAGCACTAAATATTATGCAAGCATTAACAACAGCATCAGAGTCTCATGGGCTTTTGTGCGCGTTATTTAGCTTTGGTGCAGATGTTAAATTTACAGCTTGGTCAGATTCTTTGATGACAAAGTCATTAGAAGAGGGTGATTTAGTAGCTATATCTGCATTACAAACTATGAAAAAACTATATGACTATACTAAAGCTCAGTTTGATGAGAAAGGTCTAAGCTTTGATTTATTTATCCCAGCAGATGATGAAGAGCTTGGTTATCGAGCAGAAGGATTAGCAAATTGGATAAAAGGTTTTTTATCTGGAGTTGGACTTTTTGGCCTAGATTTTGAAAAGACTGATAAAAAAGATGTTAAAGAAGCGATAAATGATTTAATGCAAATATCTTATATGGATCATAGTGCTTTAGGTGATGATGAAGATAGTGAAGCTGATTTTTTAGAGCTTTTAGAATATACACGAGTAGCGGTATTGCTTATAGACAGTGAGAAGGTTTAGCCTATGCAACAAAAGTATGATATTGCTATAGTTGGTGGTGGTATAGTTGGTTTATTGACTTCGCTTGCCTTAGCAAAGACTGATTATAGTATTATCCATATAGAAAAAGACCAGCTTGAGATTAAGGATGATAATCGTAGTTTAGCGGTGTCTTATTCTTCGATAGCATTTTTAAATACCCTTGGTCTTTGGGATAGAGTCTCAACTAGCACTCAAGCAATAAAAAAAGTACATATTACAGATAAAGGTAAATATGGGCGTGCAGAGATTTATGCTGAAGATGAGGGTTTACCATTTTTAGGTGCAATAGCACCGATGAAAGAGCTTTTAAGGGTCGCTTTACAAGAGGTATCTGATAACACTAACATTACAAAATCATTTAACACCACTGTAAAAAGTTTAGAGTTACAAGATGATGGTAATTATAAGTTGGTTGTTGAAGAAGCTGAGAAAAAGAAAAATATACAAGCAGATTTTATAATTGCTTGTGATGGTGCAAACTCTAGCATGAGAAAAATGTTAGGTGTAGATGCTGAAACTACTGATTATAATCAAGATGCGATAGTTTTTGATATTGAAACAGACATTACTCATAACAATACTGCTTTTGAGCGATTTATGAGTGATGGTGTATTAGCAATGTTACCAAAAACAAATAACACTATGGGTTGTGTTTGGACTGTAGATAGAGCTGATTCAAAAGCTAAACTTGAGCTTAACAAACAAGAGTTTCAAGAGCTAGTGCAGGAGAGGTTTGGATTTAGGTTGGGACAAGTTAAAGTAGTGTCTAAACCTGCAATATTTCCACTTTATCTGGTTCAATCAGAAGAAGTTTTCCAGAAAAATGTATTATTTTTTGGTAATGCTTTACATTTTTTACACCCAGTGTCTGGGCAAGGGTTAAACCTTAGTATAAGAGATATCGGTTGTTTGTATGATTTGCTTGAAAAAAAACTACCCCGTCAGTCTGACGACTGCCACCCCTTCCTTACGAAGGGGAATGTTGACAGTGTCCTAGAAAACTTTGCTAAAACTAGAAAACCAGATCATGATAGAACTATAAAAGTTACACATGGGTTTATAAGATGGTTTGTTTCTAATGATCCTAAGCTTGTAGCTAGTAGAAATATTGGTTTACACTTATTACAACGAAGTAAATTAGCTAAAAAAGCATTATCAAGAGTAATGATGGGCAAGCTAAGTAAAGGCTCAACTTTAATGCGTAAGGTGGTCGAAGAATGACAACTCAGCAAATAAATAAAGATGTGGTTATAGTTGGTGGTGGTATGGTAGGGCTTAGTCTAGCATTATCTCTACATAAAAATAGGTTACAGGTTGCTATAGTTGAGGCAAGAAGTATATCAAAAAAACCTTTGACTAATGATAGAGTTGAAACACGCGTTAGTGCGATAAATCATACTTCTAAAAAGTTATTTAAAGAGCTTGGTGTTTGGAATGATATTCAAAATTATCGCGTATCTCCATACTATAAAATGCAAGTATGGGACGATGAACCTAAGCAGTGTATAAACATCACAGCTGAAGAACTAGCAGAGCATAGTCTTGGTAGTATAGTTGAAAATGATGTTATAACACAGGCATTGCTTAAAGAGATAGCAAATACAGGCATTGAAATTTATGAAAATCAAACTATAACTAAAATTGAGCGAAATGGTAATACTGAAAAACTATACTTAGCTGATAGAGTTATTGAAACAAGTTTGATTGTTGGGGCGGATGGAGCAAATTCATTCATTCGAGATTATTTTAACTTTGATACAAAAGTTAAACCATATAAGCATACCGCTATCGTGGCGACACTTGAGCTAGAAAAACCTCATAATCATACAGCATATCAACGATTTTATAATAAAGGTGTGCTTGCATTTCTTCCATTAGAAAACTCAAATAAAGCTTCTATAGTTTGGTCAGTTAATAGTGATTATGCTAGTTATCTTATGGCACTTGAAAATACCGAGTTTGAAAGGGTGTTAGCTGAAGCAATATCTAATGAGCTTGGTGCTATAAAACTTTTATCAAAAAGATTTAGTTTTGAACTAATTCAACGCCATGCTCAAAGTTATATTCAAAATAATGTAGTGCTTGTTGGCGACGCCTGCCATAGCATCCACCCATTAGCAGGGCAAGGCGTAAACCTTGGTTTTAAAGATGTACTTTCTTTAAATGATGTGATTAGTAAAGCATTTGCAAAAGGGCGATTGATTGGGCATATATCTACCTTAGATAAGTACCAACGTGACAGAATGCTTGATAATAAAAAGATGGTGTTATTGATGAAATCTTTTAAAGAAGGGTTTGGTAGTCAAAAAGGGTTTATCCAAAAGACTCGTAGAGCAGGTTTGGACTTTGTAGATAATAATGAAATTTTGAAAAAGATTATAGTTAAGCAGGCTTTGTAGAGATGTGAAATACTACCCTTTCAAGTGTCAAAGGAGTGTCTTGCTTACAAGTAGGCTAAAGCTTAAATAAAAGAGTAAATAGAGAAATAAAATGAAAACAGATGATTTTGATTATAGGCTACCAGAGGAATTAATCGCAAGTTATCCTCTTGATAGTAGAGATGAAAGTAGACTTTTGAAGTTAAGCAAGGCTACAGGTGAGATACAAGATTGTATTTTTAGAGATTTTGTAGACTTTATTACACCAAAAGACTTATTGATATTTAATGATAGTAAGGTAATGTTAGCTAGGCTTTACGGCAAGAAAGCCACGGGTGCAAAACTTGAGTTTTTGATTGAGAAAGTAAAAACTCCGAAAATTTTTGAAACCCATATAAAGTCAAATCGTTCACCAGCTATAGGTAGTGAGATATTTATAGAAGATACACTTGCTAAAGTTCTAGAGAAAGATGGCAGCTTATATTTGCTTGAGCTGATTGGTGATAAAGATATATATACTCTAATGAATGAGTTTGGGCATATTCCGTTACCGCAATATATGAAGCGTGATGATGAGGAGTTTGATGCAGAAAGGTATCAGACAGTTTACGCAAAAGATCTTGGTTCTGTAGCAGCACCTACAGCTGGCTTACATTTCTCAGAAGAGCTAATGCAAAAAATAAAAGCTAAAAGCGTAGATACTGCTTACATTACTTTACATGTTGGCTCAGGAACATTTAAGCCTGTACAAGTTGATGATGTCAATAATCATAAGATGCACTCAGAAGTTATATCCGTACCTGAAGAAGTTTGTGAGAAGATTCGCCAAACTAAAGCAAATGGTGGTAGAGTGATAGCAATAGGGACTACTTCTGTAAGGTCGCTTGAGACAGCAGGCCAAAGTGGTCAGATAGAGGATTATCAGGGTGAGACAGATATTTTCTTGTATCCTGGTAAAAAGTTTAATGTCGTAGATGCGATGATTACAAACTTTCATCTACCAAAATCTACTTTAATTATGCTTGTAAGTGCATTTGCAGATAAAGAAAAAATTATGAAAGCGTATCATCATGCTATAGAAAATAAATATCGTTTCTTTAGTTATGGCGATGCGATGTTTATTAGTTAAGATAATAAGATCCCTGAGCGGAGTTGAAGGGTCGCAATTGCATTATACTACACAGCACGGCACTTCGACTCCGCTCAGTGACCTGCTAGTGAATAACGAAAAACTCGATTAATTAAGGAATAAAATGAAAAAAGCATTCTTTTTTGATATAGACGGTACTTTAGTACATAAAGTAGGAAATGATTTAGAAGTTTCTAATAAAAACTTAAAAGCAATACAAAGTCTTAGGGAGCAAGGTTATAAGACATTTATCGCTACAGGAAGATCGCAGAGCTTTATACCTCCTACAGTTTTAGAGTTACCAATGGATGGCTTTATTACCGCAAATGGATCAGTAGTAGAAATTGATGGTAAAGTTATCTATGAGAAGTTGCTTCCACAAGATGCTCTAAACCATGTTTTAGAATTTTGTGAAAAGCATAATCATGACTGGTTATTTGAAGGTGAATTTGCTTATACAAATAATTTAAAATCAGAGGCTCTAATAGCTTTTTATGAAAGTGTTGTAGTGAATAAAGATAAAATATTTGAAGCCGATCATAGTAATCTAGGCAATAAAACCATATATAATGCTTTGATATTAGGATACGATGTTGATGTTGTTGGTTTACAGCATACTTTAGGTGATGGGGTTGTTACTGCACCCCATCCAGCACATGGTTATGTGGATTGTTATTTAGAAGGTAATACTAAAGCTGATGGTATTGATAAAGTCGTTAAGCACCTAGGCTTAGAAGATTATGAAACTTATGCTTTTGGTGATGGGAATAATGATCTTGAGATGTTTGGTCGTGTAGATGTAGCAGTAGCTATGGAAAATGCAACTGATGAGTTAAAGCAAAGAGCAAGCTTTATAACAAACTCTAATAATGACGATGGAGTTTATCATGCTATAGTTAAAATCGAAGGTTGGAATACTATCTAGTGATATTTATAGTTTTAGGGTTCATATTTGTTGGGTTATTGATTGGAGTCTTAGCGGGGCTTTTTGGCTTTGGTGGGGGACTGATAGTAGTTCCAGCAGTGATGACATTTATAACAATATATGAGCCAGCATTTGCAAGTGACTCTATGCACATTGCAATAGCTACCTCTTTATTTTGTATGATTTTTACTTCATTAACAACTTCTTACGCCCATCATCGTGCAAAAAACATACTTTGGAATATTGTACTAAAGCTTAAAGCTGGACTTATATTTGGTGTTATTTTTGGTGCGGTTATAGCTAGTTATTTTTCAAGTGAAGTTTTAAAAGCTTTATTTGTTATATTTATGCTTTATACGATAACAAAATGGGTATCGAAACTATTAAGTAATTCAAGGTCTAGTGTAGCTGTAGAAGATTTACCGGTAAATAAACCTTCATCTAAGCTTTTGTATATTTATGGTTTTATAACAGGTACTGTATCTGTACTTTTAGGTATAGGAGGAAGCATAATTATAGTTCCTTTCTTCAAGCATCGTAACTATAAACTTGCTCAAGCTGCAGCTATTGCTACATCAATTACACCAGTTTTAGCTTTATTTGGTGCAGTATCTTATATTTTATTAGGATCTGACTCATCAAGTGTGCCTGACTACTGTCTAGGATTTGTATATTTGCCAGCAGCTATTGGGATTATTGTAGGATCTATGATTGGAGCGATTTTTGGTGTTAAACTATCAAAAAGTATTCCTAATAATATACAAAATACAATTTATCTATTTATTATGGTTGTTGTTTTACTTGTTATGATTCTTTAGATAAAGTTGAATTATATATTGGCAGTATTAACTTTTATTGATTCTGGACTATTAGCCTTATAAACAGGGTATTTTGGATTATCAACAGTCATCTTAGGCAAGAATTTAGAGAAAATATCTTTGGTTTTTTGAGTCTCATTAAGCCTTGTTAGGCAGATATTTATATCGTTTTGATATGCTTCTTTACAGTATGATTTTGCAAAGCTATATAGCTCTGAAAGTTTAAAATCTCCATTTTTATTGCTATGTAGTTGATAAGCTATATAGTCATCTATACTCCAGTTTTCAGTAGAATTTTTATGTATGGAATATGTTTTGTATGAAGGAGAGTTTCCATGAGAGGTTGATAGACCAGCTGTATAATATTCACCTAAAACTTTATCTTTAAAAGGTAGTATCTTAAGCTCTTCAATGTGTGTGTGGCCTACTAGAATGCCTGCTATATGATTATGATACTTTTTGATTAGCTTTAAGTATTTATCTGTATAGTTTTTGTTAAAAAAGTTTGAGCCATCATAAATGTTATTACCAAAAGGTATATGTGTTGCAATTAGCACAGTTTGATCATTATCTTTAGCATTTTTTAAAGTGCTTTTTAGAAACTCAAATTGTTGATTAGACTCTTCTTTACTAAAGCTAGATATGTCAGTATACATTACTGTATTTAGGCCAATTAATACGAATTTATTTTCTAGCTTAATGCTAAAAAATCCAGTGTGAGTATTTTGGTTTATTAGACAAGGGAATACTTTTTCATCTTTATCACAGATCTCACCAGAAGATAAAAATCCATTTTTAAAGCCACTTTTAATAGCGATAGTATATGGCGAGATATTATTACTTTCAAAGCTTCCATAATTTTTTTCAGCACTATCATTATTGCCAAAGACATTAATTATAGGAGTATTAGGGAAGCTTTTTTGCAGGCTTTTATATATTAAAGTTTCATTTTTAGTGACAAATTCTGCTCTGTCTTTAGGTTTTAGTGTGTTGTCATGTCCAACAGCATCTCCAAGATACAAAACTGAGTTAGGTAGATTAGAGCTGTTATATTCAGCAATCCTCTCCATTATTTTATCAAACGAATCTTTGTCCATATCATTTTTAGGGTTATAACCTTTTGGGTCACTTTCCATTATATTTTTCTGATTAGCATTTAAATGAATATCTGAAATAGTTAGTAATTTGTAGTTATCAGCATCACTTTGCTTAGTTGTATTTGCAATAGCTAAAGATGTTAGAAGACTTAGTGTTATGCTTATTTTTATTGCTTGTTTAAATAACATTTAGTGGTTGAGAAATTTTTTTAGATATAGTACTTTAAATTTTGCCATATGCAAAGCTAAACTCTAGGTTTAACTGCTGCCAGTAAATAGAATAAAGGGGCGTTTATAACAGTAATTATATACTTGATTATTAATGTTGAAAATACCATTTCTAAAGCATATTCATTTGGGATAATTCCAGCAAAAACAAAGCCATAAGTAATTAAAAAACTATCTACTATTTGTGACAATGCTGTAGAGCCTGAATTTCTAAACCATAACCACTTAAAGTCTGAGTTATAGCTTTTAAGTTTAGAGTATATTAGTACATCAAATGATTGAGAAATTAAGTATACAAGGTTTCCTATGATAATAGCTTTTATAGCACCACCATTTAATGAGAAAAATAGATTCATTGCATGGTTAACATCGTTATACTCTTGTTGACTAATCGACTGAAAAAGAGTCGCAAAAAACATTAGCAACATAAATCCTATACCGAAGAATATAGATGTAAGAACCATTTTCTGAGCTTCAGCTTTTCCGTGTTTTTCATTGATAAGATCATTTGCCATAAAAATACCACTAAACATAACATTGCCCATAGTCGCTACAAAGTGAAAGCCTAGGATGTCATATTCTATTCCTTTATTAACTTGTATATTAGCAGCGATCACACTAATAACTATAAATATACTAATACCTTTCTTACCAAAATATTTGTATGATAACAGCATCATTACAAAGTTTGTTAAGGTGTATGCAATTAGTAGTTCAAAGTTGCTCATTTTAGAGTCCTAATTTTATATTGGAATGATAAAAATTTGTTATAATATATTAAAAATAGTTTTAAACAATAGTTTTAAAGGCTTTTACTTAAATATGTGTTTTTTATCGGTGTATTTTTTTCAAGAAATAATGGTACTAAAATAAATGAATATTCTTATTATCAGGGGTTATGATAGTAGCTTTAGCATGAAAGAAACTATTGAAATATACGGTAAAGCCGTAAATATAACTATGGAACCTATAGGTAAGCCAGTTAACCTTAGAAAAAAGTTCAAGAACATATTATCAAAATATCATCTTGCAGATTATGATCAGATTTATCTAGTATCAATGTCGTCATGTATGACGAGTATTATTGATAAGAAGTACTTTGATCGAGTTTGTTTGATTACTCCTTTTTATCTCTATACAAAACCCGTTTGTAAGCTTTTAAAAGCAGCACCTAAAGATTTTTTTGGGTGTCATATTCTGATACTTTTGAATGGTCGTATGGGTACTTTTGATAAGAGAATTAGACTCAAGCTTGCAGAATTAGATAATATTACAGATAATAAATATTTCATGAAACATTTTGAGAATATTGAAGTTATAAAAGGTGTTGATCATTATCTTGGTGAAATGGGGGTATTAGATATTGTTAAAAGTGATATTTCTAAACAAATTTCTAACTAACTTTATAGGCAATCATTCTTAGTCGCACATAGTCTGCATACCATTTACCATCTTTGTATAATTTAGTTTTAGCAACATTTTGGACTTCTTCTAAAAATGCATCTTTATTACTAATTCGATCTAATAAATTACTTCTGAAAGTCGAAACCCAATTAGCTAAACCATTTTTGCCTTCAAGTAAGGTTGGACGGTTAAAAAGCAGAGCGTATCTTACTTCAAAGCGATTTTTTTCAAGTAGAGAAGAGTACTGTGACAGACTTGGGTAAAAGTTTTGTAAATGATAATTTTTAAGTTGATAGCTTTTAGAAACCTTATCTATCGAAGCTAAAACCTCTTTAATATTTCCATTACCGCCCATTTCAAATACAAATCTGCCATTAAGCTTTAATACTTTATGTATGTTCTTAATTACACTTTCTGCATCCATCATCCAGTGAAGAGCAGCATTAGAAAATACAGCATCAAATGTTTGATCTGGGTAATCCAAGTTTAATTGGGCATCTGCTACACTAAACTCAATATCTTCAAAATTTTTTCTAGCACTATCAATCATTGCTTGTGAATAGTCTACTCCATAGACCTTTTTTGCTTTTTTAGAGATATCGCTGGTTAAACGACCTGTTCCGCAACCTAGGTCTAAGATTGTTTCATTTTGATTTGGTTGTAGTAGATTAACTACATCATCGCCATAGTTGGTTACAAAACTTCCTGTAGAGTTATAATGCTCAGCATTCCAAATTTGTTTTTCCATATTTAATCCTTAGTTATTGTAGAGTGGTGCATTAACCAGTATATAAGTAAACCCCAAATCCCAAAGACAAGTCCAACTAGTATCCAGATGTTTTTTGGTAGTAATACGGTTGTAATTCTTCGTTCAAGTACTCGAGCTATATCCTTTGCAATCGCTAAACCACAGAATATATGTATAAGCACACTAAAAGCTGTAATTATTGGTAAGGAGTTATTGATTAAAGTGGCTGAAATAGTATTAATATCCATAATAGTAGACCTTTAGAATATGATTTTTGAATCTTCTTGTGAATGATATGTGTTGTTATAATGATCTCTAATTATTTCGATAGTCTCATCGATACTATCAACAAGATGTAGAATTTTAAAATCACTTTCATCAATAACCTTATTATCAATCATGGTCGTTTTTATCCACTCAATCAAACCACCCCAAAAATCCTTACCAAAGAGTATAACAGGCATATGTGATTTTTTACCAGTCTGTACTAATGTTGATATATCAAATAACTCATCCATTGTACCAAATCCCCCAGGCATAACGACATAAGCCATGGAGTGCTTAATAAACATGGCTTTTCGTGTGAAAAAATATCTAAAAACTAAGCTAATATCTTGATAATCATTTGGTTTTTGTTCATGAGGTAATGTTATATTGAGTCCTACACTTTTAGAACTCCCCTCATGAGAGCCTTTATTTCCAGCCTCCATAATTCCAGGGCCTCCACCTGTGATTATACTAAAGCCATGGTTTGAAAGTGTTTCAGCAAGCTCCACGGTCTTTCTATAATATTTATTTTCTTTTGAAAGTCGTGCTGAACCAAATATACTAATAGCAGGTGTTAAATTATCGAGCCTTTCATAGCCTTCGACTAATTCGGAAGTAATTTTCATGATGTTCCAAGTTTCTTTTGCTCTATCAAAAGTTACTTCACCTTTATGAGAAGGTACTATTTTTTTGGTTTTATTTGTCATTATTTACTCCCTTATAATTTAAATAGTGATTTTTAATGACTGATTATCTATAATTATAGCTATTAGTTTTAAATATTAATACTAGGTTGCAAGCACAGGCTGATAATTAATACTTTAGTTTGTTGTAAATCTAACTATAAATATAGTTTGTCAAAATCTACAAAGGAGAAATAAAACATGGGTTTTCTAGCAGGAAAAAAAATACTTGTAACAGGACTTTTAAGTAACAAATCAATAGCTTATGGTATCTCAAAGGCTTTACATAGAGAAGGTGCTGAGCTTATCTTTACTTATGTTGGTCAGTTTAAGGAAAGAGTTGAAAAGCTATCTAAAGAGTTCAACCCGGCAGCAGTATTAGAGTGTGACGTAACTTCTGATGAGCAAATTAAAACATTATTTGCAGATGTCGCTAAAGTCTGGGATGGTTTAGATGGAATTATCCACTCTATAGCATTTGCTCCTCGTGATCAATTAGAAGGTAACTTTATTGACTGTGTAACTCGTGAAGGTTTTGCTATTTCTCATGATATTAGTGCTTACTCATTTGCTGCATTAGCAAAAGAAGGCCGTAGCCTAATGAAAGGTCGTAATGCTTCTATGGTTGCTCTTACTTATATTGGCGCTGAAAAAGCTATGCCAAGTTATAATACTATGGGGATTGCAAAGGCATCCTTAGAAGCAACAGTTCGTTATACAGCACTAGCTTTAGGGGAAGATGGTATCAATGTGAATGCTGTATCAGCGGGTCCTATTAAAACATTAGCAGCATCTGGTATTTCAAACTTCAAAAAAATGCTTGACTATAATGCTACGGTTGCACCTCTAAAGAAAAATGTAGATATTATGGAAGTTGGTAATACAGTAGCCTTTTTATGCTCTGATATGGCTTCTGGTATTACAGGTGAAAATGTTCATGTAGATGCTGGTTATCATAGTGTAAGCATGGGCAATGTTCTATAGTATTTAACAAAATCTAGCTCCCAGAATTAACGGTAAGCACCTTCTTTTTCATTTAATAATTTTTCAAAATTCTTAACTTCAGATTATTACATATATCCTTAATAAAATTTGCTTATATGTAATATAAAAAACTTTTGTTTTACTAATATTAAATATGAACTTACAATTGCTTCATAAGTTTATTAACTCATTGTTAAATATGAGAAAATCAAGGAGAATCATAATGAAAAAAAAGCTTGCTGGTTTGGCTTTAACATCACTATTAATGGCAACTGCCTCTAATGGTATTGCAAAGACATCTTTGCAATGTTTAGATAAGTCTTTTACACTTCAATTGTTAGGATCTGGGGGTCCTATCAGTGATGATGAAAGAGCATCACCAGGCGCAGTTATATGGATGGATGGTAAATCTAAAGTATTAGTTGATGCTGGTGGTGGAACATATCTTAGGTTTGGTCAGTCAGGTGCTAGAATTGAGGATTTAGAAAGCATTAATATGACTCATTTCCATGCAGATCATTCAGCTGATATCCCTGCAATATTAAAAGGTGCTTATTTCTCAGATAGAAAGACAGACTTACCTTTTTCTGGTCCTATTCACGGCGGATTATTCCCAAGCGCTACTGAGTTCTTACAAAGAGTTTTTGGTAAAGATGGCGGAACTTATGCTTATTTACATGGAATCCTTACGGGTACAGATGGTTTTCCATTTAAACTAGATCCAGTAAAGAATATTGATTATACAAATAAAACTCCAACAAAAGTATTTTCAAATGATGAATTTACAATTTGGGCATTAGGAATTCCTAAAGGTGATGTACCTGCTTTAGCATATAAAATAGTTTCTAAAAAAGGAACTATAGTTGTTGCAGGTTCTGGTGGTCATAATCAACCAGATGACTTTAGAAAAGCATTTGTTGATTTTGCTAAAGGTGCAGATGTTCTAATGATGCCTATGCCAATTGACGAAAATGCAGATAAAGCTTCGACATTCTTACATGCTAAGCCATCAACAATTGGTAAAGTTGCTGCAGAAGTTAACCCTAAAGTTTTAGTGTTGAGTCATTTCTTAGGTAGAGGATTAGTTTTAAAAGATCAATCTACAAAAATTGTTAAAAAATATTATAAAGGTCAAGTCTATGAAGGCAGAGACTTATCATGTTTCCCAGTTGATGGAATAAAAAAGGAGAGTAAAGATGAAAAATAAAATACCTTTAACAATAGCGTTAACAGCTACAATGAGCTTAAGTGCAGCATTTGCAGCAGATACTAGCAGTACTGATAATTCATCAAGTGCTGAAGCTTCTGAAACAAGCCCAATAGCACAAGGTGAAGGAAAATGTGCGAGTGGTAAATGTGGATCACTTAAAAAGTTTGGTGTTGTTGAAGTAGATGCAGATGAGCAAGATGGAAAGCTTGTTCGTGTCAGAGATGGCAACTGTGGAACAGGAAGCAACAAGGTTTATGGTAAATTAGACAAAAAAGAAGTACCTCAGTTAGGAAAATGCTCTAGTGGAGTTTGTGGAAAATGATTAAAAAATCTCAGGGTATAGGCTTAAGGTCTGAACATCAAGCTGATTTGGCAAGTAAAAAAGTCGATGGAATTGATTTTCTTGAGCTGTCACCTGAGAATTGGATGAATTTAGGTGGTTATAAAAAAACTTACTTAGATAAAATCGCATCAATCTATCCACTAGTAGCACATGGTTTAAATCTATCAATAGGTGGTTTTAAGCCATTAAATATTGATTTTGTTAAGCAAGTAAAAGTGTTTTTAGATGAGTATGATATAGATATATATAGTGATCACTTGTGTTTTACTGATGATGATAAGGGTTATTTATATGATCTTTTGCCTGTACCTAGGCAACAAGAAAATATTGACTATATCGTAAGTAGAATACAGCAGGTTCAAGATATTATCAAAAGACCATTAGTTCTTGAAAATATATCGTATTACCATAAGTTTGAAAAGGATATTTCTGAGACATACTTTATCAATACTATCTTAGAAAAAAGTGGTGCTAAACTGTTGCTTGATATCAATAATGTATATGTAAACGCTCTTAATCATGGCTATGATCCATATGCGTTTATTGATGAAATTAAGCAAGAAAGTATTAGTTACTACCATATTGCAGGGCACTTACAGACTGAAGATATTGTTTTAGATACTCATGGTAAAGATGTAAATTTAGCTGTTAAAGACTTAGCTAAGTATACTGTCAAAAAGCATGGTTGGCATCCGTTGCTACTAGAACGAGACAATAGACTACCTAGTTTGTCAGAGCTTGTATCTGAACTTAATGGCATAACTGACCACATAAATCAGGAGTAAAAATGAAGATACCTGAATCACTAAAACTACAAATGGAGAACTTTACTAATAATATTAGAATTGGTTCAAAATCTAAAGATTTAGAGTTGTATCGTGGGTTTATAATGAGTAATGTTGAAGGAGTTTTGGAAAATACTTTTCCATATTTCAACACATATGCTTCTGATAAAAATAAAAAAGAGTTAGTTGAATATTTTCTACAACAAAATAATAGTAGCGATCCGGCATTTCATCAGATTGCTACAGAATTTTTGAAATGCTCTCAAAACATAGAGCTAAAGGCAGAATTAAAAAAATTGCTAGAGTTTGAATGGTTGATATTTAATACTGAAATTTCACCAGAAAAAGCTTGCGATAATAAACAAATTAACGTTGAGATTGATTATAGCGATATAGTTAGTATAGATGCTAATTTAACATTAAATTTTATATCTCTACCTTTTGATATATGTGGTCTAGAAAAAAGTTTTGATATTGTTGAGGATATTTCTTATGCGGTATATCGAAACATAAATGATAGAGTTACATATCAAAAAGTGAGTATGGTTAATCATCTTATTTTAAAATCTTTAATAGATGAAGGGATTGAGAAAACATTTGAATTAATAGGTTATGAAAATTTAAGCATTAATTGCAAAAGTGATTTAATTAAAAAAATTATAAATTGGCATAATCAAAATATGATTAGATTAAATTTGAAAGGAGAAAAAAATGATAAATAAAATGTATGACTGTTACTCTAAAGTTGTGAGTAAATTTAAGTCTGTAGACTTTTTGCTACTTTTAGGAATTAGACTATATTTAGTACCAACAATGTTTGTAGGAGCAAGGTCAAAAATTGAAGGCTTTCATACAACAGCTACATGGTTTGCAACACCAGCATCTCAAGGCGGTTTAGGAATGCCTTTCCCAGAAGTGATGGCATTTTTAGCAACATCTGCAGAGGTTATTGGTTGTGTGGGAATCGCTTTAGGACTATTTACAAGACTAGTTTCTATACCAATGATGTTTGTTATGGGAGTTGCAGGTGTAATGGTACATTGGACTCATGGTTGGCCTGCAATTGCTGACAAAACAGCAGAATCTACTCAAAGATTAAACGACTTATTTATATGGTTAGCTCAAAACTTCCCAGATAGGTATAACCATGCTACAGCTCTAGGAGATCCTGTCGTACTTAATGGTGGAATGGAGTTCTCAGTAACATACTTCATTATGCTATTTACATTGTTTATATATGGTGGCGGTAGATATGTAAGTGCTGACCATTGGTTAAAGAAAATATTTATTAAGAAATAAACTTTATTTCAATCCTAGCTTCACTAAGTCATGAAGTGTTACTACACCTGTTAGATTGTTTTTAGAATCAACAACAGCTAAACTTGTAATTTCAAATTCTTCCATAATTTCAAGAGCCGTTATAGCTAGGTCATTCTTTGAGATTGATTTAGGTTTTTTACTCATTACTTCTGATATGGGTAGATGAGAGTTGAAACTATCGACTTCAAAAATTCTTCTTAAATCTCCATCAGTAAATATTCCTAATAACTTATTATTTTCTGCAATAAGTGTATTACCTATACCTTTACTACTAATTTCGAGTATTGCCTTACGAATAGTGTCTGTTGGCTTTATAGTGGGTATTTCATCTTTTCTACGCATAATATTTTCAACTTTTAGTATTAGTTTTTTGCCTAGCGCGCCACTAGGGTGAGAGAATGCAAAATCTTTAGCTGAAAAATTCTTTGCTTTTAGTAATGCTATAGCTAAAGCATCACCAAGTACCAATGTAGCTGTAGTACTTGAAGTTGGTGCCAAATTTAGAGGGCAAGCTTCTTTTTGTACCTGAAGGTTTAAGGTGACATCACTTGCTTTTGCCATTAGGGAGTTACTATTACTTGTAATAGTAATAATTGGTATTTTTAGGTACTTAATCATAGGCATCAGCCCCATAATTTCTCCAGAGTTACCAGAGTTAGATATAGCGATTAAAACATCGTTAGCTGTAATCATACCAAAATCACCATGGCCAGCTTCACCTGGATGAACAAAAAAAGCAGGAGTACCAGTACTAGATAAGGTAGCTGCTATTTTTTTACCTATATGTCCAGACTTCCCCATTCCTGTGATTATAACTCGCCCATTAGGATTTTTTAGGATTATCTCACAGGCTTTTTCAAAGTTTTCATCTATAGAATTTTTGAGTGTTTCTAAAGCACTAATTTCGAACTCAAATGTTTTTTTTGCATTCTCAATATTACTCATGTGTAAGTCCTTGGTATGATATAAATAATTCGTTAACTTAGATAACCGAAGTTACACACAAAACATATTTTGAGTGTATAAGCTGTTTCGTTACTTAATATAAATCATATCATCCAAGGTACAAAAAGCTAAAGTATTATCTGACTATGTTAGAACTTTACTACTATAGTTTCTTCCATGCTAATAAAAACTTACCTTGTATTTAATACCTTATTTTTACTCAAATTTATGTTTACTATGTAACTTCAGTTAAATATTATAGATTTTGTCTAAGCTTAGCTCAATTATTTTGTGTGATTATGATAAAATAATTTTAAATAACTTTAATGTAATGTATTTCAAAGATGAGTATTTTTCAAATAAATCCTTCGATTTTATCAGCAGATTTAGCTAGATTAGGTGATGATGTTTTAGATGTATTAAAAGCTGGGGCTAATAATGTCCATTTTGATGTGATGGATAACCACTATGTGCCAAACCTTACATTTGGACCAATGGTATTAAAAGCATTACGTGATTATGGTATTACAGCCGGCATGGATGTACATCTTATGGTTAAGCCTGTAGATAGCATGATAGAAAGTTTTGCAAAAGCTGGAGCTAGTAGTATAGTATTTCATCCTGAGGCTAGTGAGCATGTAGATAGAAGTTTACAGCTAATTAAGTCATATGGTATTGAAGCAGGGTTAGCTCTTAATCCAGCTACTAGTTTAGAATGCTTAAAATATGTAGAGAAACATATTGATAGAGTACTGCTTATGTCTGTGAATCCTGGTTTTGGAGGACAAAAGTTTATACCCGAGATGCTTGATAAAGCAAAAGAAGTTTCTAACTGGATAGAGTCTATAGGTAGAAATATAACTTTAGAAATAGATGGTGGAGTAAATCCGCAAAATATTGCAGAGATTGCTAAGTGTGGTGTGAATGCTTTTGTGGCGGGATCTGCTATTTTTAATTCAGATAGTTATGAAAATACTATTTCTAAAATGCGTGAAGAGTTAGCTAATATATAAAATGTTTGTATATATTAAGATATTTGAACTTGTAGTTTCAGTAGTTATTATACTTGCTAGTTATTCTATTCCGCTTCATTTTTTTAACTATAACCCTAGTAACTTTTCAAGTTTTAATTTTCTTGCGGTATTTATGGCTATCATAGCGATATTGATCCTATTGTTAGCTGAATATACTAATGGTGAAAAAGTTTCTAAGACAAAAAATATATTAAAGGTTATTATTTCCTCTCTAGCTATAGCAATAGTGATTACAGCATTAGCTTTCTTTTTAAGAGGATTTTCATTTCCAAGAAGTATTATACTTATCGGTTTTGTAGTTCAAGTAGTGTTTTTATCGTTTACTAGAGTGTTTTTTAGAAGCCTTATTAGAAAAACTATTTATAACAATATACTACTTATTGGTTTATCAGATGAACAGCAGTGGATTTTTGAAAAAGCTGAAAGCTCTAAATTACCTAAAGAAAAATTAGGTGGATATTTTGAGGTTGATAACGATGGCTATGACTTAGAGACTATAGTTTCACAATATACAAAAGCGTTTATATCTGATAAAGCTTTAAAAATAATGACAGATGATGACTTAGCTTGTTTGAGTCAAAATAATATAGAAATAGTCGTGATACCGCGTAAATATGAAATATCTATATGGGGAGCAATGCTTGTACCTCTAGGTGACAGTGTTGCAATGAGTGTAAGAAATTTTGGATTATCCTTTGAGGCACAAATAGTAAAGAGAATATTTGATATAGTCTTTAGTGTGATTTTCATAATAATAAGTTCGCCTATAATGCTAATTACAGCATTAGCAATATACTTAGAAGATAAAAAGAATCCATTTTTTGTACAAGAACGAGTAACAAAGCATAATAAAAATTTTAAGTTGATAAAGTTTAGAAGTATGAGCGTTGATGCAGAATCAGCAACTGGAGCTGTATGGGCAACAAATGATGATGCTAGAATAACCATAGTAGGTAAGTTAATCAGACCGTTATGGATAGATGAGTTGCCGCAGTTTTTTAATGTACTAAAGGGTGATATGTCTATAGTTGGTCCTCGTCCAGAAAGGCAACAGCTTATAGAGGAGTTTACAAAAGATACGCCAGAGTTTTCTTATAGAACAAAGGTAAAAGCTGGAATTACTGGATATGCTCAGGTTTTGACTAGTTACTCGACACTTCCAGAAAATAAATTAAAACTTGATTTGATATATATACGTAGATGGAGTTTTTTGTTTGATTTATTGATAATAATCGAGACAGTCAGAGTGATTTGCATGAAGTTTATTGGAATCTTTCTACCAAGTAAAAAAGAAGTTAGTGTTAAAATAGAAAGAGTAGTAGATGGAAATTATATAAGGTATATATGATGCGTAAAAAAGTACTAGTAACAGGTGGTTTAGGCTATATAGGTAGTCACACAGTGGTTGAACTTCTTGATAGAGATTATCAGGTTGTAGTTGTAGATGATTTATCTAACAGTAAAATATCTGTAATTGATAGAGTTAAGACTATTACAGGTAAAGGCTTTGACTTTTATCAGATAGATCTTCTTGATAAAGCTAAACTAGAGAGAGTTTTTCAAGAGCATAATATAGACTCAGTTATTCATTTTGCAGGCTATAAAGCAGTTGGTGAGAGCGTTGAGAAGCCTTTAGCGTATTATCATAATAATATCCTAAATACTATAAATGTACTTGAGCTAATGCAACAGTATAGCGTTTATAAATTTGTATTTAGCTCATCTGCAACTGTATATGGTATGAATAATAAGCCGCCATTTTCAGAGAATATGCCGCTAAGTACTACAAGTCCATATGGTGCAACTAAACTGATGTGCGAAGATATTTTACGAGACTGTAATCATACAAATCCAAATCTTAATGTTACTTGTTTAAGATACTTTAACCCTGTCGGTGCTCACAAAAGTGGTTTAATAGGTGAAGATCCGCAAGGTATCCCAAATAATCTAATGCCATTTGTAGGGCAGGTTGGTAGTGGTAAGCTTAAAGAACTAAAAATATTTGGTGGGGATTATGATACTCGTGATGGTACTTGTATCAGAGATTATATTCATGTGGTAGATTTAGCTATCGGTCATATAGCTGCATTAGAAGGTATAGCTAGAGATACTCCGGCATGGCGAGCGTATAACTTAGGTTCAGGTCATGGATGTAGTGTACTTGAGATTGTCACAGCTTATGAAAAAGCTCTTGGTAAAAAGATAGCATATAAAATAGTTGATAGAAGAGCAGGCGATATAGCTACGATGTATGCAAATGCTTCAAAAGCTAAAAAAGAGTTAGGTTTTGAAACTAAAAAATCTATAGATGATATATGTCAAGATATAGTTAGATGGGAAGAGTTTGCGAAGGATAATGATCTTTAGTTTATGAATATAGTTATTATTGATCATTATGCTACTAGAGCTTTTGTAGGTAAAGGTGGTAGGCAATATTATTTTGCTAGAGAATTGGCTAAAAAGGGTCACAATGTGAAAGTGGTCTGCTCTAATGTAGATCATCATAGTGATTATATTGTTAATACAAATAAAAATATTATCAAAACCTTGCAAGATGATAATGGCAATGATTGGATTTTTGTAAATACATTAAAATATAAACCTGTACAATCTAAGCGAAGATGGTTAAATGTTTTAGATTTTTACTTCAAGCTTTTCTTTCGTTATAAAAAGATAATACCTAAAAATGCTGATGTGATTATAGCTTCGAGTGGTCCCATATCTACGCTCCATGTTGGATTACATATTGCCAAAAAAATGAAGATTCCTTGTGTTTGTGAAGTCAGAGATTTATGGCCTTTATCTATTGTTGAGTATACAAGTCTAACAGATAAAAATCTAATCATAAAAGCTTTATATAGATTAGAAAAATGGTGTTATAAAAAATCTGCTGCTATTGTTTTTACAGTGGAGGGAGGCAAGCAGTATATTATAGATAAAGGTTGGAGTAATAATATTAACCTTGAAAAGGTTAATTATATAAATAACGGTGTATGCTTAGAAACATTTAGAGAGAATAAAGAAAAATATGTATTTAATGATAAAGATTTAGATGCTCCTGATGTGTTTAAAGTTGTTTATACTGGGACTATATCAAAAGTTAATAAAATTGAAGAACTTGTTAAAGTTGCAGAACAACTTGAAAATAAAAAAGTAAAAATTATTATTTTTGGTGAAGGTTCTGAAGAGGATGGTTTGAAAAAGTACTGTTTATCTAAAAGCTTAGGTAATATTGTGTTCAAAGGAAGAGTAGATAAAAAATATATCCCTTCAATTATTTCAAAAGCTGATTTAAATATTGTTATTATTGATGATAAACCAAACTTATATAAGTATGGTATTTCAATGAATAAGTTGTTTGAATATCTAGCGTCAGCAAGACCGATAATGTTAACAAATCCAGCTGAAGATTATAACTTCGTTGTAGAAGAGGGTTGTGGGGTTAATGTATATCCATTATCTACAAATAATATAATCAAAGCGGTTAAAGAAATATATTTATTAGATACACCGACTAAAAAAAGCTATATTTCTAACTCTCTACATCAAGCAAATAGTTTTGATTTTAAAAATCATGCTGAAAAGCTGGAAAATATTCTTATAAAGGTAAAAAATAAATATGAAAGTTAGTTTACTGAAAAAAATAAAATCTAAAGACATAATTATAGGTGTGGTTGGCTTAGGCTATGTTGGACTGCCACTAGCTGTAGAGAAAGCTTTGGTAGGGTTTAAGACTATAGGTTTTGATATACAGGATGAAAAAGTAGACAAAGTTAATGCGGGTGAGAACTACATTGGTGATATAATTGATTCTGATTTGTCAAAAGTTGTTGATAAGAATTTACTAAGTGCAACGAGTGATTTTAGTTTTATAAAAGATGTCGACTTTGTAGCTTTATGCGTACCTACGCCATTAGATGCTTATCAACAGCCTGATATTAGTTATGTAAAAGACTCTGCAAAAGCAATAGCAAAGTATCTTAAAAAAGGAGCTATGGTTGTACTTGAATCAACTACTTATCCAGGTACTACAGAAGAACTTCTAAAACCAATTTTAGAAAAGGGCTCAGGCCTAAAATGTGGAGAGGATTTTTATTTGGGATTCTCGCCTGAGAGAGTCGATCCAGGAAATAAACTTTTCAAAACAAAAAATACTCCTAAGGTTGTAGGAGCAATAGGTGAAGATGCTAAAGAAGTTATTTCTGAAGTTTATAGACAGGTTTTAGAGGGTGATGTGTTTGTAACATCTACACCAGCTATAGCTGAAATGACAAAGATTCTTGAGAATACTTATAGAAATATAAATATTGGCTTAGCAAATGAGATGGTGATGCTTAGTGAGAGGATGGGAATAAATTACTGGGAAGTGGTAGATGCTGCAAAAACTAAACCTTTTGGTTTTGAGGCATTCTATCCAGGTCCTGGTTTAGGTGGTCACTGTATACCTTTAGACCCTTACTATTTATCATGGAAAGCTCGTGAGTTTGGTTTTCATACTTCTATGATAGAAGCATCAATGATGGTTAATGATCGTATGCCAGAGTACTGTGTGGAAAGAGTTTCTCGGGCACTAAACAAGTACAAAAAATCTATCAATGGTTCAAAAATACTTGTTTTAGGTGTAGCTTATAAAAATGATATAGATGACTATAGAGAAAGCCCTATTTTAAAGATTGTAGATATTCTTGAATCAATGGGAGCAAATGTCGACTTTTATGACTCTTATATAGCTGAATATAAGTATAAAAATGTTAAGAAAGTAGGCTTGAAAGATTTAGAGATTATTAAGGTAAACAAGGCTGATCTTGTTTTTATAGGAGCTAATCATAGTAATGTAGACTATAGTATGGTACAAAAAAATGCGATAGCTATTTTTGATACTAAGAATGCAACGGCTGATTTAGCTGATAAGTCTAATATTGAGGTTTTGTAATAAATGCAAATCAAAATTACTCACTTAACATCAGCCCACCCACGCTCTGATACTCGTATATTTATTAAGATGTGTAGCTCTCTAGGCATCAATCAAGAATATGATGTAAGTCTTGTAGTAGCTGATGGTAAGGGAGATGAAGTTAAAAACAATGTAAATATTTATGATGTTGGTGCTAAAGCTGGTGGTCGTATTGCTCGTATGACAAAAACTACTAAAAAAATTTTTGAGAAGGCGAAAAAGCTAGGTAGTGATATTTTTCATCTTCACGACCCAGAGCTTATACCCATAGGATTAAAGTTAAAAAAGCTTGGTAAAAAAGTTATATTTGATGCTCATGAAGACTTGCCAAAACAACTTCTTGGAAAACCATACTTAAGCAGATCCATGAAGTTAATATTATCAAAAAGTTTTGAGCTTTATGAAAAATATGCAATGCCAAAGTTTGATTATATTATTGCAGCAACACCATATATTAGAGATAAGTTTTTAAAGATTAATAAAAGCAGTATAGATATAAATAATTTCCCTATATTGGAGGAACTCTCAAATAAAACAAATTGGAATGATAAAAAAGAAGAAGTTTGCTATGTCGGTGGTATTGGTGAAGCTCGTGGTATAAAAGAGATGGTAAAGGCTTTGGAGTTTACATCTACAGTTAAGTTGAATCTTGGTGGATTTTTTGCTGAAAAAGAAGTTGAAAAAGAAGTTAAAAATTATTATGGCTGGAAAAATGTTAATGAACTTGGCTTTTTAAATAGAAATGAAGTATCAAGTATCTATAGTCAATCAAAAGCAGGACTTGTAACCCTTAGGCCAATTATAAATTATTTAGATGCATTGCCTGTGAAAATGTTTGAATATATGGCTGCTGGGTTACCAGTTATTTCATCAGACATAAAGCTTTGGAAGAAAATAGTAGATGAAGCAAAATGTGGAGTATGTGTAAATCCACTAGAACCAAAAGAAATAGCTGATGCAATAAACTACATCATAACAAATCCAAAAGAAGCTGAGGAAATGGGACAAAATGGCAAAAAAGCTGTTTTAGAAAAGTATAATTGGAGTATGGAAGAGCGGAAGTTATATGGTGTTTATAAAAAATTAGAGAATGAATTGTATTGCTAAAAAAACATTCGTAACATTTAGTATTTAGAGCCAGGCCTCAGCTTATGAGAATGGGTCTGCTACCATTAAGAAGGACTAATAAGTTAAAACACTTTGAGTTAAAGGATAACAGTATGAAAAACTTTGCATTAATCGGAGCTGCTGGATATATAGCTCCTAGACATATGAAAGCTATTAAAGAGACAGGCAATGACCTAATAGCATCTTATGATGTATATGATGGTATTGGTGTTATGGATAGTAACTTTCCAGAGGCTGAGTTTTTTACAGAGTTAGAAAGATTTGAAGACTTTGTTGAGAAGTATAATAGAAGTTCTCAAGTAGACTATATAGGTATTATGACGCCAAACTATTTGCATAAAAGTCATATTCGGGTAGCTCTTAAAAGTGGGGCAGATGCTATATGTGAAAAACCTCTTGTTTTAGATCCTGCAGATATAGATGAGTTAAAAATTATAGAAAAAGAAACAGGTAAAAAGGTTTATAACATTTTACAACTACGGTTGCATGACTCTATTATTGCATTAAAAGAGAGAGTTGCAGAAGAGCTAAAAGAAAATCCTAATAAAATGTATGATATAGACCTAACATACCTAACTAGCCGTGGTAAATGGTACTTTGAATCTTGGAAAGGAAAAGGCGAAAAATCGGGTGGTATAGCATCAAATATTGGCGTTCATTTCTACGATATGCTTTGCTGGATATTTGGCGATGTAGAAGAAAATATAGTTCACATTAAGACAGCAGATACAAATGCAGGGTATTTTAAACTAAAAAATGCTACTGTTAGATGGTTTCTGTCTGTAAATTATGACTATATACCACAAGAAATAAAGGATAAAGGTATCAGAACCTATCGCTCAATCACAGTAGATGGTGATGAGATAGAGTTTAGTGGTGGCTTCACTGATTTACATACTAAAAGCTATGAGCATATACTTAATGGCGGTGGTTTTGGTCTTGATGAAGCTTATGGGTCTATCAGAACTGTTTCTACTATCCGAAGTTTGCCAGCTTTAGGGCTTGTGGGAGAGTATCATTCTTTTTGTGAGAAGGTAGAAGGGAAGTAGTCATCCTGAACTTGTTTCAGGATCTATGTGTAATGGATGGAATGAGATGCTGAAATGAATTTTTAGGATCTAATATGAAAGTTATTGCTATTAGTAAAAAAAGGGTATATTTACATTGTTACAAACCATAGCAATACCGTACTGTACATAGGCGTGACATCATCGCTTAAACAAAGAGTTTATCAGCATAAGAATATGCTTGTTGATGGATTTAGTAAAAAGTATCGTACTCATAAATTGGTATACTATGAAATAGCTGAAGAGATTACATCAGCTATTTTGAGAGAGAAACAACTTAAATATTGGCATAGAGATTGGAAGTTTAATTTGATTAAACAGTTTAATCCAAACTTAGATGACTTATATGATAGTTTATAGTGAGATGCTGAAATAAATTCAGCATGACAAAGAAAGGAGTCATCCTGAACTTGTTTCAGGATCTTAATAGGATATAAAGTTATAGGGAAATTATGAAAAATAATAATTCTGAACCATATGTGCATGAATCTAGCTATGTAGATGATGGAGTATTTATTGGTGATGGAACTAAAATTTGGCACTTCTCACATATCCATAGTGGAGCCAATATTGGTGAAAATTGTTCTTTAGGGCAAAATGTAAATGTCGGTAATAATGTAAAAATTGGTAATGGTGCAAAGATACAAAATAATGTGTCTGTATACGAAGGTGTAGAGCTAGAAGATTATGTGTTTTGTGGGCCATCTATGGTGTTTACAAATGATCTTACACCAAGGGCAAAATACCCAAAATGCAAGGAAGGGTATAAGAAAACTTTAGTAAAATATGCTGCTTCAATTGGTGCAAATGCAACCATAGTTTGTGGTAATACTATTGGCGAGTGGGCAATGATAGCTAGTGGAGCAGTTATAACAAAAGATGTGCCTGATTATGCACTTATGGCAGGAGTTCCAGCAAAACAGATAGGCTGGGCTTGTGAGTGTGGTGAAGTATTGAAAGATACTAATAAATGTAATGAATGTGGTAGAGAATATAGACTAGAAAATGATGTCTTGGAGCGAATTTAAATGGAATTTAGAGGTTTAAAAGCACAATACAAGTCTTTAAAAACAAAAATCGATGAAGCTGTATTATCTGCGCTAGAATCTGGGCAATATATAGGTGGTTCAGAGGTAAAAGCTCTAGAGCAAGAGTTAGCTGATTATGTAGGTGTTAAGCATTGCATAACTTGTGCTAATGGCACAGATGCATTATCTATATCTTTAGTAGCGTTGGGCGTTGGGAAAAATGATATTGTATTAGTTCCAGATTTTACATTTTTTGCTAGTGGTGAATCTGTAGCATTTGTAGGAGCAACTCCGGTATTTGTTGATGTAGATGAGAAAACTTATAATATTTGCCCACAAAAAATAGAAGAAATAATAATAGAACTACAACAAAAAGGTTATGCTAATCAAATAAAATCTATAATGACGGTAGATTTATTTGGACTACCAGCAAATTACCCAGAAATCCAAAAAATAGCAGATAAGTATAATCTATTTGTAATCGAAGATGCTGCTCAAGGATTTGGCGGTAGTATTAATGGTCAAAAAGCTTGTAGCTTTGGTGATATTGCGACAACTTCATTTTTCCCAGCTAAGCCATTAGGTTGCTACGGAGATGGCGGAGCTATATTTACAAATAATGATGAAATGGCTAAATTTATCCGTTCTTATGTAGTCCATGGTAAAAACGGTGATGATAAGTACGATAATATCATGATAGGTGTAAACTCTAGATTAGATAGTATACAAGCTGCTATTTTACGAATTAAGTTAAGAGCTTTTAAAAATTATGAATTAGATGCGGTAAATAAGGTAGCAGATAATTATAATCAAGAGTTAAAAGGTAAAGGGTATCAGCTACCATATATTCCAGATGATTATATCTCTAGTTTTGCTCAATATACTATTAGGCTCGACTCCAAAGAAGCAAGAGATAATTTACAAAACAAGTATAAGAATAAAGATGTACCAACTATGATTTATTATAATAAGCCAATGTACAAGCAAGGTGCTTTTAAGAATAAATTAATAGAGTTGGATTGTTTTACAGGTTCTCAAAACTTGTGTGATACAGTTTTGAGTTTGCCGATTAATTTGTATTAAAAGAAATGATTACATGTTAAAGATATATAAAGATATATTTGATCAGTTAAATAGAAACAATGTGCAATACTGTGTATATAAAAGCTTAAATTTTTTACAAGAAGATTTAAAGGGTAATCGCGGTGACATAGATATATTAATTGATAAAAAAGATTTGGATGTTTTTACAACTACTCTCAAGAAAAAAAGTGTTTTTTTAAGTTTTAAATCTGATAAGCCATATTATTTTATTGGGATTGACCAGCAAACACATAAATTTATATTAATTGATTTAAATACAAATATTCAATTTGGACCCAAACCTTATAAACCATTTCATGTGAATATTGATTTTGATAAGCTAAAAATTGTTAAGTTTAATCAGTTGTTATTATTAAGCGATAACGATTATATTCCATTAATGTTTCTCATGAGAATACTATCACTAAGTGAAAAACAACAAGACCTTAATGAAATAAAAGAGTATTTAATAAACACGAGTATTCAAGATGGTTATATCAAAACTTTAGTTGAGAGCATTGTAGGAGACGATTGGCAAAATATAGTAGTTAATATTTTAAAGTCAGCTAGTTGGAAAGACTTAAAAGGACATTACTCACGGTTAGTTCAAGATAATGTAAATACAGACAATATTTTGTATCTAAAACAAAGCTTTCGTTATTTTTTAACTAAAATGGCTGCTGTGAAAAATAGAATCTTCAAAAAGCCTAATTATAGAATTAGAAAAAGAGGGTGCTTAATCGCTTTTGTCGGAGTTGATGGAGCTGGTAAAAGTAGTACCATCGAATATGTTTGTAACTTGAAGTTTTTTAATCTGACAGGTATCAAAAGAGTATATTTTGGAAATAATGAGTATTGGATACCTGGTTTACTTTGGCTATTAGAAAAGCAATATAAAAACAAATATTTAAGACTTTTATTGAGTACCTTAGTTTTAGTAGATAGGAAGTTAAGAATATATATAGCAAAATACTATATGCTTATGGGTAATCATGTAGTTGCGGATAGATATTTTTATGATGATTTGATTGGTAAAGAGTTAAATAAAGATAAGAGGGTTGAAAAGAAAGGTTCACTAAAAAAAGTACTAGTATGGTTATATACAAAATTATTTAGAGTAAATAGTATTATCAAAAAACCAGATGTAACCATTTTTTTAGATGTAAGCCCAGATGTTGCATATCAGAGAAAACAAGATTATTCATATGAAAAAATGCTCGAAGTTAATAAAGCATATAAAGACTATATGTATAATATTGATGAGGTTAAAGTTGTAGATACTGATATGTCTCAAAAAGAAGTTTATACATCTGTTGTCGATATTATTATAGATTTAGATAAGAAGAATCAGTAATGAAAGTAGCTTTAAAGAAGTTTATATTGAATAAAAGTTCCTTTATAAGATTAATATTAAATATTTGTATCTTACAAAGAAATTCTATTTATGTGTCTAAAAGTTATTGTTTAAAAGTTATGATTACTCACTTTTTTTATATAAAAAAAGTGATGGGGAATAGTTATAATATAACGAGTACTGGTTGCTTAATTGTTTTTACTGATTCTATAGTTTATAAGCTACCTCTCTCAAAATCTGCTGAATGCGACTTAAAAAAATCCTTTGAGAGTTACAAAATTCTAAAAAAAGCTAAAAGCCAACTAGTTGAGTATTCATATAAGAAAATTAATAAACTTTATATAATGCCAAAACTTCAATTACTGAATAGTATAAAAGAAAAAGATGTTAGAAGTGTTGTAGAAAAAATTCAATCTATATCTCCTGTTAAAGAAGAGTGTTCTAAAAGTTACTTTTATAAGTATAGTTATAAACGAAGCTTTCCATTAGTTGAAAATATAATTGAAGCACTTAAAGGAAGTATTCGACTTTCATTTTCTCATGGAGATTTGACACCATCAAATATAATGAGTTATAAAGAAAAAAAGGTTTTAATAGATTTAGATAGATTAGCAATGTTACCAAATTTCTTTGATTTGTATCATTATAAAATTGAAAAACATGTCAAAAACAATAATATTAATTTTTTAGAATATTTAGAAAATGCTTTCAAATATAGTAGTTTTGATGATGCTTTTACTAGAGAAAATTTAATTATTTATTTTATGCAAAGAGTGTTTTTGGAGAATAGGGATAGTGTTTGTTTACCTGACATATATATTGAGAGGGTTCAAAAGATTTGTTCTTTAATTGCTCAAAAAGGGTCTGACAAATGCATATTTTAGTATTACCATCTTGGTATCCTCTGTATGAAGGTGATTTTTCAGGTTCTTTTTTTAAAGAGCAAACAATAGCTTATAAAAGCTATTTTCCTAATGCTAAAGTAGGTGTTATATATCAGCACTTTTATAGTTTAAAAAAAGTGGGTTTTAAATTAGATATTAATGATATTGATAATGGTGTATTAACTATTATAAAAACTAGTGTATCCATCCCTAAGTTACGCCAGCTTCAAGCAAAGATACATATATATAAGACGATCAAATTATTTAAAAAATACATAAAACAAAATGGTAAACCAGATTTGATTCATGTGCATTCTGCATGGCAATCTGGACTTGTAGCTTTGCAAATCTATGAAAAATATAATATTCCGTATATTCTAACTGAACATAGCACAGCCTTTCAAAGAGAAATGTTTTCACAAAAGCAGCTAGATATAATTAGCAATGTTTTTAAATATAGTTCTAAAAACATTGCTGTATCGAATGCTTTTGCAAAGTATCTTTCAATATTCTTCAAAAGGAAATTTGAATATATTCCAAATAGTGTAAATAGTAAGTTTCTTGAAAAAAGAAATACTAATAACAATAATAATTCATTTGACTTTATTAGTATTGCGGGATTAGACTTTAAAAAAGGTTTTGATGTTTTGATAGAATCATTTTCTAGAGCATTTAATAATATTGATGATGTTAGGCTTATAGTAGGTGGCGATGGAGTAGAAAAAAACAAACTCCAAGAATTATCTAAAGACTTAAAAATAGCAGATAAAGTAGTTTTTTTAGGGAAGTTATCTAGAAAAGAAACTTTAAATAGAATGCAAAACTCAGATGCATTTGTATTAGCTAGCCGCTATGAAACTTTTGGTGTTGTTTTTGTGGAAGCTTTAGCTTGTGAATTACCTATAATTGCAACAAGATGTGGCGGGCCTGAATCTATTGTTAATGAAGATGTAGGGTATTTAGTTGAGAAAAATAATGTTGAAGAATTAGCTAATGCTATGCTCGATTTATATAACCATAAACAACAATGGTCTAGTAAAAAGGAATCTATAAAAAAATATTGTAAGAATAATTTTTCTCAAAAAGTAGTAGCAAATAAATATTATCAAGTTTATAAGAGTGTGTTAGAGAGATGATTAAGAAGTTTCTAACTTATGGAATAGGATCAATAGGTTCGGCTGCTATTAGCTTTTTTACAGTGCCTTTTATTACTAGGATTTTATCCCCAGATGACTATGGTAAAGGTGCTCTTTATATAACTATTATTACACTTTTATTTTATATATCTAATGCTGGCTTAGATATGGGATATATGCGTTTTTTTTATGAGCGTAAAACTAAAAAATACCAAGTAAACTTATTTTATCAGTGTCTCTTCATAGTCTTAGTTTTAGCTCTATTTATTTCTATTTTATTTTTCTTTATTAGAATACCTATTTTAGAATTTTTCTTTCAATCAAGTAGCTTTATGTTATATCTCGCTATTGTTTATGGTTTAGTTCTATATATATTAAATCGTTTTGCTATGCTATCTATTCGCATGCAGCAGAAAGCATTCCTATATTCACTAGCTCAGGTCTTAAATTCTGTAAGCTACTTGATTGGATTGTTCGGTGTTTTTTATATTTTCAATATCTTTAGTTTTAAGCTAATTATTTATTCGCAATTAATATCATTATCTACTGTTTCCCTATTTTTAATTTTATTAGATTTAGATAAATGGAATATATTTAAATATTTTGATTCATCAGTGTTTCAGAAAGAAGAACTAAAAGGAATATTTAAGTATAGCTGGCCATTTATATTTTCATTTATAACTATTTGGGGAATGCAGTATATAGATCGATTATTTTTAATAAAATATGGTAGTTTCTATGATTTAGGTATATATAGTGCTAGTTTTACATTGATTGCACCTTTGATGATTTTGCAATCAACTTTTGGCACTATGTGGACTCCTCTTGCTAATAAACTTTTATTACATAAGCTTAACAAAGCAAAAGTCATATATTCATTTTTATATCAAAATTTAATGTCTGTGTTTATTGTTGGAATGCTTTTTGTTTTTTTAATTAGAAGTCCATTATCATTGTTGTTAGGTGAAAATTTTCGGGAAGCTATTAATGTTTTTATGTGGCTTTTATTTATTCCATTTTTTAATCTTTTGGGACGGCTATTGAGTGCAGGTATCATCAAAACTAAAAAAACTGTGTGGAATATTTGGGCAAGTGTTTTAGGTTTTTTAACTAATATAATAAGCTGTTTTATTTTTATCCCTATGTTAGGAGCAGAGGGAGCAGCTTTAGCATTAGTAATAGGTTCATTAGCCTTTTTTCTTGTTAAAATGTATAGTAACCAATGCCTATTTCCATATAGATTGAAAAATGGCTTTTTAGCTTTAAATATCATATTACTTTGTCTTTTATTTGTCACAAGCTCAGAAAAGAGTTTTGAGCTACAAGAATATATTATAATTTCATTAATTTTAATGATGCAGATGATGTTCATTTTAAGAAAAGAAAATATTCAAAGATTTAAAATATTACGCAAAACATTGAATGGTATTTAAGTATTTCTCAGGCATTATAATATTGATATACTTGAACTACAGATTTCTAGATTAATTTTTTAATGAAAACCTACATATTTGACTTAGACAACACACTTTACTCTTACAATAATGGTCTATTTGCTAGCCAACTAGATAGAATGAGAGAGTATATAAAGCTCAAGCTTAAAATTACCGATAATGAAAAAGCAGATGCTATACGAGATGAGCTTTACTACGAGTTTGGCTCTACTATGCTTGGGATGATGCGTTATCATGATATTGAGTATAAAGAATTTTTAGATTTTATTGATGATATAGATATTAGTCATTTTGAGCCAAATCAAAAACTCAATAAATACATTAATGATTTAAGAAAAGATCATCGTACATATATTTTTACAAATGCTTCTGATTTTCATACTTATAGAGTACTCAAGCAACTTGGTTTAGATAAAAGCTTTGATGGTATCTTAACACTAGAAGGTACGAACCTTGTTGCAAAGCCAAAAACAAAGTACTTTGAGATAGGTCGTGATAAGTTTGATATTGATTTTACAAATGCGATTTTCTTTGAAGATTCCTCGCATAATTTAGTACCTGCAAAACACTTAGGGATGCAAACAGTACTTGTGCATGCAGATGATGATAAATCAGAGGCTAACTTTTATGATAATCAAGAAATTGATTTTTATGTTAAAGATGTAGAGTCTTTTTTTGAGGGTGAGTATTTAGCTAAGAGATGATTGTCGTTGCTATTTTGAGATAAAAATCGGTTATACCTAGCAATCATGGTAGCATTACCACTAGTTCCACCACAGTGTATATAGATTATTGGCTTTGGTAAATTATCATAATTTTCTAATAACACTCGCCAAGCGGTAGGGTCATAAAGTAATTCAAACTCTATGTTTGTTTGTTTAAGAAGATTTTTATATATTTGATAGTTTTTAATATCGAGTTGACCAAAGTTGGCTTTAAAAGGTTTTTGTAATATTTGAGGGTGCTTTAGTGTATTATCAGTGCTGTTAAATTGATCAGTAAGATACTTATTTGTACCTACACAAGAGATGGTATACACTTTTTTTGGTAAATATTTTTCTAAATATAAAACAGTAGTGCCAGTACCAGATGCTACAACTACACTATAGTTATTTATACTGTTTTCAGTACAATAACTTTGAATCTCTTCAGCACAGTCTGCTAGGCCAACCTCTGCATTTTTATCTCTACCACCTTGGTCAAAGAAAAATATATCTTGAGTTTCTTTATAATTTGCTTTGATGCTATTTATAGAGAGCTCCTGGATTGTTTCTTTTAAAACCATACCATTTTTTATCGCTAAACTTAGATTTCCAATTTTTTTTTGTTTTAGGAATTTTGGTAAGGGCTTTATCCAGTATTCAAACTGCCAATTCATAATCTGTGCCAGTTGAGATAAAGCAAGCATGAAGTTTGATTGATTACCACCAAACGAAACTATAGTTTTTATATGAGAATATTTTTGTGGGTCATTAACTATATATGCAAGTTTGCGAGCTTTGTTTCCCGAGAAAATAGGATGGGTTAAGTCATCACGCATTATTATAAATTCTTTATTATCAAAGATAATTTTTTGAAAAAGAGATGACATTAGAAGTTATATTAGATTATTCTTCTAAAAGTTCGAAATCTTCTTTTGTTACGCCGCAATCTGGACATTCCCAATCATCAGGGATATCTTCCCATCTAGTGCCAGGAGCTAGTCCATCTTCTTCATGGCCTTCAGCTTCATCATAAATCCAACCGCATACGATACAAATGTATTTTCTATATTCCATAGTTATTTTAAAATTTAAATCAAAAAAGTGAGGGTATTTTAGCATATTTTGAATGTGTATATAAATATTGATTTGTTTATAAAAAGATATTTAATTTTTAGTTTTACTAACTGTAGTTATTGGCAAGCCACAAAATACTTAAAAAACTTCTTAAACAGTAACATTTTATTATTATATAAAGTATTATTTATATATAAAGATAATTTTTATAAATAGTTAGAATAAATGCACAGCGAACCACTTATCCCAATTTTTGTATTTTTAATGTTAGGCATATTGATTTTCACAATGATAATCAAAAAGCTAAAGCAACCTTATGTAATAGCATATCTTTTTACAGGTATTCTTCTTGGACCTTATGGGTTAGATCTCATAAAAGATACTCATAATCTTGAAAGGTTAGGAGAAATAGGTGTAATTTTATTGCTATTTTTTGCAGGGATGGAGATCTCACCAAGAAAGTTTGCGGAAAATTGGAAAGTGCCAACATTAGGTACAATGGCTCAGATATTAGTAACATCCTTGATAGTCTCATTAGTAGGATTATACTTTCAGTGGTCTATGGCTAAGATAGTACTTTTTGGCTCTGTCATGAGTTTGAGTAGTACAGCAGTTGTTCTTAAGTTGCTTCACGATGGAGGTACTATGAAGACTAGACTAGGACAAAATGTCTTAGGAGTTCTTTTAGTACAGGATCTTGCGGTAGTACCTATGTTGATTATTATTGGTTTATTAGGGGGAGAAACACCACATTTAAGCCAAATACTTACACAAATAGCTGGAGGTATTTTAGTCGTTGGTATTGCAGCTATTATGGCGATTAAGAAAAATATAAAGTTTAAATTTATAGCGATGCTTGGTCAAGATGAAGAGATGCGTGTATTTGCGGCATTAATTATTTGTTTTGGAATGGCTGCTATTACAGGGTCATTAAACTTATCATCAGCATTAGGAGCTTTTGTAGGTGGAATGGTTGTAGCAACGGTAGAGGAGACTGAGTGGGTTGGTCATAGTTTATCTACAGTAAAAACTATATTTATGGCATTGTTTTTTATATCAATAGGGATGCTAATAAATTTACATTTAGTTTGGCAATATCTCTTTGGTTTTGTAGTGTTTTTAGTATTAATATTTGTAATAAATACAACAGTAAATACCATAATATTTAAAATGCTAAAACAGAGGTTAGATGAGTCATTAATTGGTGGAGCAATGCTATCTCAGATAGGAGAGTTTAGTTTTGTGTTGATAACTATGGGATATTCTTTAAGAATTGTAAACGATAATACTTATGAGTTATCAATTACATTAATTTCATTATCTTTACTATTTAGTCCATTATGGATTAGCTTAGTTAATCTTTATATTAGAAAATATCTCAAGCAAACTAAAAAAGAGTCGTAAGTGATATTACTTAACTATTTCAGCTAAAATTCTATGGTAGTTCTTGAATCTCAATAAAGAAATATTGCCAGATTTAATCTGCTCCACTATTTTACAACCTTTTGAATTTTCTTCATGGGCGCAGTTTCGATACTGACATTCGCCCTTATATTCTTTAAAATCCATAAATCCATCAAAAAGTTCTTCTTTTGTAATATGCCAAAGTCCAAATTCTCGTATTCCTGGAGAATCAATTATATTTGTATCATCATCAATTTCATACAAAGTAGAGGCTGTAGTTGTATGGCGGCCTTTTTTTGTAGAGTTTGAAACAGCTTTGGTTGCAGTTATTTTTTCACCAAGAATTGTATTTAGAGTTTCAGACTTACCAACACCAGATTGCCCCAAAAATATAGAAGATTTACCCTTAAGAGCTTCTAGAAGATTATCAATTCCAATGTTTTCTTGAGCAGAAATATAATAAATTTCATAACCAATTTGTTTATAAATATCCATCAAAGATTCGATATATTCTTTATCTGCAGGAGATTGGCTATCTACTTTATTTACTATGATAATAGGTTTAATGTGACTATTGTGTAATGCAGCAAGGTATCTATCTATATAATGCTCAACAGGGGCAGGGGAATGACAGATAATAATGGCGGCTTGATCTATGTTTGCAGCAATGTTCTTATTTTTACGCTGGTATAAGTTTGGGCGAGATATAAGATTTCTTCGCTCGTGAAGAGTTGTAATAACATAAGTTTGATTGTTGTACTCTAAATCAACAATATCCCCGACTGTTAGCTCACCCTTAAGATTGCTACGCATTGTAGCATTAATTTTTTCACCATCAGATAGTTTAACGGTTATGCTTCCACCAAAATTGGTGATTATTTTTCCAGTATGTGTCAAAGGTTATTCTATAGAATTGCTTAAGTTGTAGTAAGTATAAACTTATCTGTGTTATTTGTTAAATTAAATGCTCAGATGTTTGAATAAAAAGTATATCTTTGCTAGTATCGATACTGTTGATTGAAAAGTTTTCATACAAAAGGAGAATATATGAAAAAAACTAAAATTGTTGCTTTACTTACATTAGCAGGTTTTTCAGGTTCACTTTATGCTGCTGAAGCTACAGAAGCGAGTGCAAATCCGTACGAAGGTTATTGGGTTCAGTTTGATGAAGATAAAGATTCTGGCCGTGGTAAAGTACAAGGTGTGATTCATACATATTTAGCTACTAATGATACTCATGGTAAAAAAGGTACATTAGAGATGAATATCGCCGTTCCTATTATGAAAATTAATTCGTCTGGTGAAATAGTTCCAGCTGATATTCGTTTCCAAAAAGGCGGGGCTGTTAAAGCCGTGAAAGGTGAAATAAATGGGTTTAAATATGATTATACTTCAAATAAAACAAACTTTACTCAAGGTTTAGTATTCTCAGGTAACCTGCAAAAAGTAGGTGCTGGTTATGATAAGGGTGGTGTACTAAACCCTAATGATGGTAAAACATACTCAGCTAATGCAATAATAGCAGATGGTGGTAAAACACTTGATGTAAGAGCTTACTATGGCTGGTTTGGTAAAGATGCTCATTGGAAGAAAATTACTCCTGAGCAATATGAGGCGGTTAAAGAGAAGTGTGGCTTAACAGCAGATAATCTATACCCTTACCAAGATGAAGATGGAAAACTTAAAGATAGTAAGCTGTTTAAAGAGTGTTATAACTATGACTTTGGTGTTCCTAATCCAACGGCATAAATTTAGTTTTTGCAAACTGATTATTATCTAATAAATTTGTATAACTGCAGATTTTCTTTATACTTTATTCCTACAATTAAAATATTTTTTTCATTCTTATGTTAAGAAAAATTCCTTTAGTATTTTTACCTATATTTGCGACAATAAGTTTTGCATCTGAAAAAGATGCTTTACCTAATGGCTACTGGTTACAAAAGGACAAAGATACAAATACAAACACATCAGTAATTCAAGCTTACAATAATAAAGACGGCAATTTAAATGCAAAAATATTTGTACCTCTTTCTAATGTTGATGATAACAAAGTTCATGCTCCGATGATTTACTGTAAAAATTGTGGTAAAGGTAGTGCTTATGGCAATGATTATGATTATTCAAGTGGTAAGGATAAATACCAAGGTATGGAATTTGTTTGGAATGCAAAAAACTCAAATGCTAAGTCCAATGATGCAAAAGGACCTCTATATAAAGATGGTGCTGTATTAAACCCTCATGATGGCAATTATTATCACATGAAAGCACAGACTATAGATAGTGGGCAAAGAGTTTATGTAAGAGCATTTTGGGGATTTTTGGGTAAAGATGAGTATTGGGAAAGAATATCTAAATCAGAAGCTAAAAAAATCCAAAAGTTATGTGGTCTAACAAAAGATAATGTTTACCCATATGAGGATAAAAATGGAAAGGTTATAGACCAAAAACTTTTTGAAGAATGCTCAACTAGAGATTTTGTAAAGAAACCATTATAACTAATAGGCTTAAAAGTGGAAAATACCCGTCAAATAAAAGTTTTATCACAAAGTTTAGCTAATCAAATCGCAGCTGGTGAGGTAATTGAACGACCATCTTCAATCATTAAAGAGCTAGTAGAAAACTCTATAGATGCAGAGGCTAGTGATATAACGATAGAGATACAAGAGGGCGGTAAGTCATTTATTCGTATAAGAGATAATGGCAAAGGTATTTCAAAAGATGATTTATCACTAGCGCTAGCGCCTCATGCTACAAGTAAGGTTTATAATCTTGATGAGCTAGAATCTGTAGCTAGTATGGGTTTTCGTGGCGAGGCTTTAGCAAGTATTGGTTCTGTTGCAAAAGTTAAGATAATCTCAAAACAGATAAGTTCAGAAGAGGCTTGGCAGATAAACAACATCTCAAATGAAGTAATTCCTGCTGCGCATGTAACTGGCACAACAATAGAAGTCGGCGAGCTTTTTTATAATACTCCTGCACGACGCAAATTCCTAAAAAAAGATAATACTGAGTTTTTACATATATTTGAATTACTTAAAAAGTATATGCTTTGCTACTTTAATGTCGCATTTAAGGTTATTCATAACGGTAAGGAAATCAAAAGCCTATTTGCTGCAAATGAAGCCGAGCTAAAATACAATCGTGTGCTTGATTTATATAGTCGTGAGTTTATTGAAAATGCTATTTATATAGATGAAAATGTCGGCGATGCTCACTTGTGGGGTTGGGTTGCAAGCCCTAGGTACAATCGTGCCAGAGCAGATATGCAGAGTTTTTATATAAATGGTCGTATCATCAAGGATAAGATCGTTAATCATGCAATAAAAAGTGCTTATAAAGATGTAATGTATGGCAATCGTTTTCCTGCATTTTTGTTGTACTTAGATATGGATCATCGAGAGGTTGATGTGAATGTTCATCCTGCAAAAAGTGAAGTTCGCTTTAGAAATCAACGCTTTATTTATGATTTTTTATATAGTAAGGTCAAAAAAACTATAACTACAAGTGCAGATGTACAAGCTGATGATGAGTATTCAGTAACTTCAGAAGATATTTCTCAAGCGAATAACAATCCGCTTAATATCGGCAATATGAGCCTTGATATAGATGTTAAAGCCGAAGATTTTGAAAATAAACAAGAATTGAGTTTTTCAAATATAGCTAATACTACAGAATTTAAGCAACCAATAAATACAGAAGATAAAACACAACAAACTAGTGGTTTAGGCCAAGCGATTTGTCAGATTCATGGGATATATATATTGTCTCAAATAGAGGGTGGAGTGGTGCTTGTAGATATGCACGCAGCCCATGAGAGAATACTCTATGAAGAGATGAAAAAGACTTGGCATAGTGATGCTGAAAACTTCAAACAAAATTTACTTATGCCGATGACTTGTCAGTTAGCAGGTGGACAGGTTGCAACTATTGATGAGAATTTAGAGGTTTTTGAAAAGCTTGGGTTTGAAATATCTATAGTTGCTGATGATGCGGTACTTGTCCGCTCAACACCAAATTATGTAAAGACAAAAGACATCAAAGATCTTATCTCAAATGTGGCTACAGAAATCAGTACTTCGGGTAAGACTAAAAGTGTAGAGTTTTATCTAAACCATATACTAGCTACAGTGTCTTGTCATGCAGCAGTTCGAGCAAACGATAAACTAACTTTACCAGAAATGAATCATCTTCTAAGACAAATGGAAACAGTTGAAAACTCTGGGCAATGTAATCATGGTAGACCCACTTGGGTGAAGCTTACTAATACTCAGTTGGATAGTTTCTTTTTGAGGGGGAGGTAGGTTTTGTATATAGTAATAAATGCTATAATCAAAAATCATAGTTGTTAAGCAGGTAAAATATGGCGCTAAAACAGATGTTAAAAATATTACTTTGTGTAGCTGTATTTGTGTCATCCTTTGTAATAGGGATTTATTTTTATAATTTCCACAGTCATCTATCTAAGTCGACCCAAGATTGGGCAAATTTTGGAACTTATGTTGGTGGAATATTAGGTCCTTTTTACGCACTCTTGGCATTTGTAGGATTGTTAGAAACTATTAGACAATCAAAGTTGCAAAGAGAGCTTGAAGGACTTTTGCTTACAATAACTAATTTAGAAAAAGATTTTAATTATTGGGCAAGCTTAGCTGTAACTTGTGATAGTCCATTGATTTGGGGAAACAAGAACAATGTATCGTCTGATATTAAAGAAGTACCTCTTAGGACTTTGCTTGAGGGTGATAGCATAGATTGGGAGCCTTATTTGAAAAATTTAAGAGAGAGTTTAAGTTTCAGGTTTCAAAAAAATGGGGTCTTGTATCAAGATAGAGATATTTGGCTAAAAGCTAAGCTAACAATATCAAGTTTATTTGCTTGCTTAGAAATATATAAGTACAAATGTGGTGAAGAAGATATCTATAAATATTATTATGAGGCATATGAAATAGCAAAGAATAGACCTCAAGATTCTGATTGGAAATCAATTGATGAAATTTAAAAGTCGAACCCATTCAAAGGTAAAGAGGTTTTAATGAGGTATGTTAATCTATTATATTAGATCAATAGAACAAGAAAATAAGTTGGTTGGTTAACATCTGATTGGGTATTTAACTAGGAATTTAATGTTTGTGATACTTAGAATCAGAACCTAAGTTTATAAGTTTTATTTTGATATGGATGGAGAGAACATGAGAAAAATTAAATTAGCTAGATATTGTATAGCATGTGTATTATGTTTGATATTTACTAGTTCATTACAGGCAGCGCCATCAGCAAATTTGTGGAGTTATTGGGATAAATCAAACTTAAAATCTACTAATGTAATTAATTTTAATGAATGGCAGATCTTTTTAGATACTTATGTGGTTAAAGAAAAAAATCAGACTTATATGCGTTATGCTAAAGTAACTGATTCTGATAAAGTAAAACTAGATAAGATGATTAAAAATTATGCTAGTTTGAATATATTAGATTATAACCGTGATCAACAATTAGCATATTGGATTAATATGTATAATATACTAACAGTTGAAACTATTTTAAAAAACTATCCTGTTAAATCAATAACTGACATAGATAAAAATTGGTTTGGAGTATCAAAAGTTTGGGATCAAAAAGTAATTAAAATTAGTGGCAAATATTTGACTTTAAATGATATTGAACACCGTATAATTCGTCCAATTTGGAAAAATCCTAGAGTTCATGCAGCCGTTAACTGTGCATCTATTAGTTGTCCAAACCTTTCTAAGGATGCGTATCAAGGCTCTGAAATTAATGAACAATTGAATAATGCTTTCTCAAGTTGGGTAAATAGTTCTAAAGGTGTTGAAATTAAAAATAACAAGTTATATTTATCTGAAATATTTAACTGGTATGGTAGTGATTTTGGTAATCAAAAACAAATGCGCAAATTTATATCGTATTACATAAAAAATAATAAAATCAAGCAAGCCCTAATGGGTGATAATAACATTATTTATTTTAAAGATTATGATTGGAAATTAAACCAACTATAAGAGTTATTTATTATAGTAAAAAAGTTTGAAATACTTAAATGTAGCTACTTGTTCTAAAGAAATTACTTGTCATTAATAAGATAATTAGCTCAACCTATCGAAATACTTCTCAGTATGTACACCTTGTGTATTGCGTAGTAGCATCATTATTTAGAAGATTTTTATTTTATAAACCTAGCATCTAAACTATTTTGAATTAGTTTATCTATATCATGATTATTTAGATTCAAACTTGATGCTAATTGCTTGTAATTCTCATTAAGATAACCGCCAAAATAGGCAGGATCATCTGAGTTTATAGTAACTTTTACACCCATATCTAATAAAAGTTTAGCTGGATAGTCTTTTAAGTCAGGTGTTACTTTTAATGATTTATTTGATAATGGGCACATTGTCAGAGCAATATCATCTTTGATTATTCTTTGTACTAGCTCTTTATCTGTAATAATAGCATTGCCATGATCTATACGATCAACACCTAATATATCAAGAGCTTGCCAAACATATTCCGCAGGGCCTTCTTCACCGGCATGAGCTACTAGAAATAAATCCTCTTTTCTGGCTATATCAAAAAGATTTTTAAATTTAGTTGGCGGATGACCTAGCTCAGAACTATCTAAACCTATACCAATAAAGTGTTTACGATAGTCCATAATTTGCTCAAAGCATTCTAAAGCACTTTTTTCAGATAGGTGACGAAGAAAACAAACAATTAAACTAGCTTTAATCCCAAAGTCTTTCTCAGCTTGTTGTATAGCTTTTTGCATACCTAAAAATACATTTGCTAGACTAATATTTCTTTCTAAATGAGCTTGAGGGTCAACAAACATCTCTGTATGAGTGACATTTTCTGCGGCTGCTTGTTTAAGGTAAGCGTATGTTAAATCATAAAAATCTTGCTCTGTGATTAGTACAGACATACCTTGATAATAAAGATCTAGAAATTGTTGTAAGTTATTAAAACTATATGCTTTTTTTATTTCCTCTATAGTTTTGTATTTTAGTGGGATGTTATTCCTTTTTGCTAATTCAAACATCATTTTGGGTTCTAGACTACCCTCTATATGCATGTGTAACTCTGCTTTTGGTTTAGCTAAAAATTTTTGATCAAACATGATTTATAAGTTTTTAAATAAAATATGCCCCCAAATATAGCATATAAAGTTATGTTTTCTCAACTTGTATCTTACGCTTATATTTTTATCTAAAGCTTTATGGTAAAGTCATAAATAAAGAACTTCATATAAAAGTGGATTATGAAAAAAATATTTTGCTCAATAATTATAGGTAGTTGTCTTTTAAATTTAAATAGCTGTATTTTGATAGCAGGGTCATCATATGCTGTAGACCAGGAAGCGACTTATTCGAAAAATTTTGATTACTCAGTAGCACAAGTAAGCCAAGCTGTTTTAGATTTATTTAAGAAAAATAAAAACATAACTATAACCAAGAAAATAATCACTACTGAAAAATCAGTAATAGACGGTACGGTCAACTCTAAAAAATATAAAGGAAGCTTTACTGTTTCAGTAGTCGCTTTAACAAATATCTCATCAACTCTAGAAATAAAGTATGATATTTTTGGCGATGAAGTTAAATCAAAAGAATTATTAGAAAAAATAAATAAAGATTTAGAGGAAAAATATAAAAATAGTACTAATTAGAGTTTAAGATATCCAAATACTTCTCAGCATCTAAAGCAGCCATACAGCCTGTCCCTGCAGAAGTTACAGCTTGCTTATATACATGATCTGCTACATCGCCAGCAGCATATACACCTTGTATGCTAGTTTGAGTAGCATCACCAGCTAGACCAGATTTAACCTTTATGTAGCCATTTTCCATATCTAATTGCCCTTTGAAAATACCTGTGTTTGGGGTATGTCCAATAGCTATAAATACTCCGTGAACATCAAGCTTTGCTTCTTCATTAGTTTTGATGTTTTTTACACGGATAGAATCTACACCCATATCATCACCACAAACTTCTTCAAGAGTGCTATCCCATAGGATTTTAATATTACCAGTTTTCGATTTTTCCATTAATTTATCTATGAGAATTTTTTCAGACCTAAGAGAATCTCTACGATGGATTAGAGTTACAGTTTTTGCGATATTTGATAAAAATAAAGCCTCTTCAACAGCAGTATTACCACCACCAATTACAGCTACGTCTTTATTTTTGTAAAAGAAGCCATCACAAGTTGCACAAGCAGATACACCTTTGCCCATAAATTTCTCTTCTGACTCTAAGCCTAAGTACTTCGCAGTTGCACCTGTAGAGATTATAAGAGCATCACAAGTGTAGTTTTCAAGCTCACCTGTAAGTTTAAAAGGTTTATTTGTAAGCTCTACGGCATTTATCGTATCGTACACTAACTGTGTGTCGAATCTCTCAGCTTGTTTTTGTAGATTTTCCATAAGCTGAGGTCCCATGATACCGTCAGCTTCACCTGGCCAATTATCTACATCTGTAGTAGTCGTAAGTTGACCACCTGGTTGCATTCCTGTAATAATCACAGGGTTTAAGTTTGCACGAGCTGCGTAAATTGCTGCAGTGAAGCCAGCTGGGCCTGATCCTAGTATTATAAGTTTATGATGAGTTGCCATTTAAATGTTTTAATATAATAAGTATTGTTAGAATTATAGCATCTTTGCTATAGTTTTCGAGCTTAGCTATAATTACATATCATCTAAAGCAGTTGTGCTTGCTTATTGGAGTAAAAAATCATGAAAATACCAGCTTATATAGTTCTTAGGGTGTTGACTCTAATATTGATAGCTGTTGGACTAAGTTTGATATCACTTTCTGTATTAATGCTAACATCAGAAAATAGCCTATTACAATATAGAGCACTCTCGTTTGGGATTGGGATAATACTATTACTAATCGCGTTTATTGGTCCCATTAGAGTTATATTTCATGGGGCTCAAATACCTGTTGAAATAAAAAGAACAATAGCTATACAAGCATTTGCATTACCTATCTCGGGAATTGCCTTTATAGTCGCAGCTATTATAGATATGAGTAATTATGTAGCATTTGCTTATATAGTGATTGCAGGTTGTGCTATTTATTCTGCGATATTTGGGTTCTATGCATTAAGCAAAACTCTTCCTGCGACATTTTATATTGATGAAATGTTGAGTATATTAAAATCTACAGGTATCACAGGTAACAAAAAAAATAGCCAAGCAGACCAAGCTTTTCAACGCTGGACAAATGGAGGAAGTGAAGGGCTAGCTGTTGGCAAACAAGCTGTTGATGGTACGGTAGTTAAATTAGATGGTACAGAAGTACTTCTGTCTTCTTTTTTGTCAGATAAACCACTAGTACTAAATTTTGCATCATATAGTTGCCCACATTATAGAAAACGAATAGCTGAACTTCAGCAAGTGATGCGAAAATGGAAGCCTTTGGGTGTTGAGTTTTTAACTATTTATACCGCTGAAGCACATGCTGAAAATGGCTGGAAACTTGTTGATCAATATATCAATGATTCAGAATATACTGCAGAAGCAGACTTTTGTTTTCCATATGCAAAAAGTATAGAAGATCGTAAGAAAATGGCAGAATGGCTGATTAGCAAAAAGAATTTTGAAATGTCTGTAGTGTTAGATACTATTGATGATAATTTATTAAAAGTTTACAATTCTTGGCCAATTAGGTTGTATGTTATCAATGATGGAAAAATAGTTTTTTGTGGCGATCAAGGGCCTTTTGGCTATAATCCTTCTAGCTTAAACCCGACATTAGAAAAATTAATGAAATAATATCTATTTTATCTAGATAATCTGTTTCAATTCAGCAAAATCATCAATATAAGCAAAGCTATCTAAAGATTTAATATCAATACCATTATGATAACCATAGCTAACTATTACAGACTTTACATTAGCATCTTTTGCACATAAAAAATCATTTTCTGAGTCACCAATCATTAGACTTTCATCGGCTTTGGCATTTAGTTTTTCCATAGCAAAAAGTAAAGGTTCTGCATAGGGTTTATAGCTAGAGGTAGTATCTCCACCAACAATCAGCTCAAAGTAGTCAATTAAGTCTAAGTGAGTAAGGGATTGTATAGCATCTTCTTCATGCTTATTTGTCACAACTGCCATTTTGATGTTTTTTGATTTTAAATAATCTAGCGTAGCAACTACACTTGGATATATTTTGCTATTTGCACTGTTTAAAGTTTTATAAGTTTGACTAACAATTTTGACACCTTCATCTGCGACAGATTCTATATAGTCATTATCATCAAAGTCTAATGCTAAAACCTTTCTAACAGTAGTGGGATAGCCTTTGCCAATTATATTTGCTAAAACCTCTTCAGATACTAGTTTAAGTCCGAAATGTTTGCGCATAGTATTTGTGGCAACTGTTAAGTCACCCACAGTGTTTACAAGTGTTCCATCTAGGTCAAAGAATATATTTTTTATCATATTAAAATTTTATAACTATTTTCTATGGTGATTATAGCTAATATATATAGGCTATGTAAGGGGAGAATATATTTAAAGATTTAGAAATTGATTTTTTATAAAATCACTTAGCATTCTAACTCTATACGGTTGATAGTTTCTCGATGGATAAACGAGGCTTATTCTGTTGTCAGGTTTATCTTTAGGATCAAACAGAACCTTATATTTTGGAAGTATTTGTACTATTTTTCCAGAAGCAAGATCATCTTTGATATCCCAATATGATTTCTCAGCAATTCCAAAGCCTTCAAGACACATTTTGCGTGTTATGTAGCCATTATTTACAATATATGCGGCGTTGATATTTAGTTCAATCTTATTGCTTTCATCATCAATCAAGTACCATTTTTTTATAGTAAACGAATTAATTTTTAAAGTTATAAACTGGCACTTTTTAATAGCATTGATGTCATTAATATCTGAGATATTATTTTTCTGTAAATACTCTGGACTTGCACAAAGTATTCTATGATTATCAACTAGGTGTTTGGATATAAAGCTACTATCGGGAAGATTTCCAAATCGAATAGCTAAATCAAATGGAAACTGATTATAAGACACTACATCGTCTGTAAATAAAATATCATATTCAATATTAGGGTTTTCTTCTTTGAACTTTTTAAGAATAGGTAGCACTAGTTGTTGCCCAAGATCGAAAGGAACAGTTATTTTGATACTTCCTTCTGCGGATATTTTGTCGTTTAAGATATTGTCTTTTACAGCATTTAATTGCTCTAAGAGTTTTATAGATTCACTATATAACGTTTCACCTGCTTTTGTGGGCTCAATTTTTCTCGTAGTTCTTATTAGGAGTTTGGTTTGATAGTACTCTTCTAGAGCATTAATTTTATTGCTTATGCTAGCAGGAGATAGATAAAATTCTCTTCCAGCTGCTGAAAGGCTACCTTGATTAACCACAGCAATAAAAAGTTTTAGTTCATCGAGCATCTTCATCTTTTAGTTTTTGTAAAAGGTGTGTTAGGTATTTGATATATTATCATTAATAAAATTAAAAGTATAATAGCTATTAAACAATGAAAGTTTAAGTTTATAAGGAAAAAAACTATGAAAAACATTCTTATTATAAATACTCATAAGACCTATCAACATACTGCTGGGGATTTGACAAAAACATTAATCGAAAATGCTCAGAATAAGCTTCTAGAAAAAAATTATAGTGTATTAACTACTCATGTGGAGCAAGGTTATGAGGTTCAAGAAGAAGTAAAGAAGCATTTATGGGCGGATATCATTATTTTACAAATTCCTGTTCATTGGATGGGAGTATCATGGATTTTTAAGAAATATATAGATGAAATTTTCACAGCGGGAATTCAAGGAGTGTTTTCAGATGGTGATGGTAGAACTCGTAGTGATATAAAAAAGCAGTATGGAACGGGAGGGAAACTTACAAATAAAAAATACATGCTGTCATTAACATATAATGCTCCCTTTGAGGCATTTTGTAACAAAGATCAATATTTATTAGAAGGTAAAACACCGGATGATATGTTTTTGCCGATGCATTTAAATTTTAGATTCTTAGGGATGCAAAAAATACCAACTTTTGTGATGTATGATGTAGTTAAAAACCCTAAATTAGAAGATGACTTTATCAAATTTGATGAGCATATTCATAAACACTTTTAATTTTAAGGAAAATTTAATATGAAGAAAGGAATTTTACCATTAATGTTAGGCGGTCTTACTATAGGTATGACAGAGTTTGTGATGATGGGAGTTTTACCTCAAGTTGCCACTTACTTTAATATCAGTATTCCTCAAGCAGGTCATTTGATAAGTATTTACGCAATAGGTGTAATAGCAGGTGCTCCATTACTAATATTTTTCTCATCAAAATATAGTCCTAAAACTTTACTGATAGCAATAAGTATAATGCTAGCATTGTTTAATAGCTTATCTATATTTGCTACTAATTATGAGTTTTTGATGCTTACAAGATTTTTGTCTGGGTTACCTCATGGAGCATTTTTTGGTGTGGGATCAATTGTTGCAATGAGAATTGCTGATCCAGGAAAGGAGTCTCAAGCTATAGCCTTAATGTTTGCAGGGCTAACAATTGCTAACTTAATAGGTGTTCCAGTAGCTACTTCTATAGCATATATAGTAGGGTGGCAAGTAGCGTTTGTGATGGTTGGTTTAGCAGCGCTTTTGACGGTAATTACTGTATTAATGTTTATTCCGCATTTAGATTCTCAAGAAGAAACTAAAGCTGATGATACTGATCAAAGTAGTATGGCAGTATTAATGAGAACTGATAGTTGGTTAGCTTTAGGAGTTGTATCATTTGGCTTTGCAGGGTTATTTGCATGGTATAGTTATATAGCACCATTAATGACAAATATTACACACCTTTCGGAAGGTAGTGTTCCGTATATATTATTCTTAGCTGGTTTAGGAATGTTTTTTGGTAATTTATATGGTGGTAAATTAACTGATAAAATAGGCTCTATAAATGCAACTTTAGTTACTTTATTTGGCTTAGTGGTAGCTTTAATACTTATGTATGTATTCGCTCAATATAAGATATTATCAATAGCTTTAAGCTTTAGTATTGGTTTCTTCGCATTTGCATTGGTGCCAGCAGTTCAAACTTTACTTATCAATGTATTTAATGGAGCTGAAATGCTTGGATCTATCCTTAGTATTGCAGGATTTAATATAGCAAATGCAATAGGAGCTTATGTTGGAGGTTTACCTATCGAACATGGTTTTTCATATTCAAGTAGTGTAGTAGCTGGTATGTTTGTATCTATAATGGGAATGATATTATTACTGATGCTAAAGTATAAAGTTTTTTCACATAAAAAAGCTATTCTAGAAGTTTGATTTTAGAGCAACGATCTCATCTATTTGAGAATCTTGATTTTCATTGGTTTGCTAAAAAGATTATATTCTGGGGTGATGAAGGATTTTTGGGATATAAACTCTCTAATTTAAAATTTATGATGTTATGATTAATATACTAATTGTCGTATAACAAATTAAAAATATAATGGCAAATATACACATAAGTACACCATTAATAGAATCACTTTCTTTTGGTGAAAAAATACAAGCTAATGTATGGCTTAAATTAGAGGCGTTACAGCCTTGTGGTTCATTTAAAGCTAGAGGAATTGGCTATGCATGTCAAAAATATGTGGAAAATGGAGCTGTAGCATTAGTTTCATCTTCAGGTGGGAATGCCGGCCTAGCAGTTGCTTACTCTGGTCGCCAACTAAATATACCTGTTACTGTAGTTGTTCCAAAGACAACTAAGAAGCAAGCTATTGATTTGATAAAAGCTGAAGGAGCGAATGTTGTTGTAACAGGAACTGATTGGTCTGAAGCACATGCATATGCGATAGAAATATCTAAAGGTGGGGCTAAATATATTCATCCATTCGATGACCCTTATATATGGGAAGGACATGCTTCTATTGTTGATGAGATACTTTCTAATAATTTTAGGCCAGATGCAATAATACTGTCAGTTGGCGGAGGTGGGCTTCTTTGTGGAATAGTAGAAGGACTTAAAAGAAATAGCAAAAATATTCCTATATTAGCTGTTGAAACTAGAGGTGCTGACTCATATTCTCGCGCTTGCTTAGCAAAAAAACATATTGAACTTGATAGTGTTTCTAGTATTGCAACATCACTTGGTGCAAAAAGTGTAGCTAGACAAGCTTTTCAGTTAGCGAGTGAATATGATATTGTGAATCATACGGTTTCTGATGCAGAAGCTATAGGTGGATGTTACCATCTGCTTAAGGAACATCGTATTTTGGTTGAGCCTGCTTGTGGAGCGAGTTTAGCTGCTCTCGATAATGCTAGTGAGTTCTTCAAGGATAAACATAATGTTGTTGTAATTGTCTGTGGAGGTGTTGGAGTAACTATCGATTTGCTAGAAGAGTGGAGTAAATCAAATTAGTTTTTTTTATTAATGGTTAACATCTCATCTATTTGAGAAATCTTAATTTCTAAAGACTCTCTTGGAAATGCTCGTGTAGCTGTATGTCTAAGGACTTTTCTAGAAGCTGAGCAATGGATATTTGTAACTTTAGTTATATTTAAAATATTCTGCACATTAGTGGAATTAATTCCACCACCTGGCATTATTTGTATTTGGCTACCAAAGTTTTGTTGTAAGGTTTTTATAGCTTCAATTCCTGCGGTTACATTTTTAGCTCCACCTGATGTAAGAATTCTATCAAACCCTAATTCGATAATCTCTTTAGTGGCTTGGTTGATATCATCAGTTAAATCAATCGCTCGATGAAAAGTTAGCTCTTTGCCTGCTTGTTTTGTAAGCTTGATAAATGGTTTTAAAAATTCACTATCAACTTGATTATCTTTAGTTAAAGCGCCAATTACAATGCCGTCTACACCAAGCTCTAGCATTAGTTTACAATCAGCAAGCATAATCTTTTGGTCAGTATCATCATAATAGAAATCTCCAGCACGGTGACGAATCATCCCTTGTAGAGAGCCTGTGAAATTCTCTTTTGCAAAAGTCACTAAGCTAGGTGAGGGCGTAAGACCTTCTACACCTAAAGCACTACAAAGCTCAAGTCTATCAGCATTAGCTTTTTGAGCATTCAGGATTGATTGGTAATTATCTATGCAGATTTCTAGGGTTGTCATATATTAGAACAAATAAGCTACAATAAGATCTATTATATTTAGTTGAATATTAGATGTATATCGTTTATTTGATATACTTTTATATCAGTAGTATAAAAGTCCGTTGATGATTATGAGATTTACAACTAGTAGAACAATAGTTGAAGTATTAGACTCAAAATATGCTCAGCTTATGTTAGATTATTATATTGAAAATAAAAAACATTTAGAATTCTGGGAACCAGTGAGGGAAGATGGCTTTTTTACACTACAAAGTATTTCTGAAATTTTAGAAAAGAACCAACAAGAGCTTAATAATAAATCAGAGTTAAAATTTGCTATTTTAGATAAAAATCATGGAGATATCATGGGTGTTTGTAACTTTACAAATATAGTTTATGGTTCGTTTCAAGCTTGTAATCTTGGGTATTCTTTAGCAGAAAGACATCAAGGTAAAGGATTAATGAAAGAAGTTTTAGAATCTGCTATTTACCATGTGTTTGAAGAATTAAAGCTTCATAGAATTATGGCTAACTATATACCATCAAATATTCGAAGTGAAAAACTATTAACAAAGTTAGGGTTTGAAAAAGAAGGATTAGCAAAATCATATCTTAAAATAGCAGGAAAATGGCAAGATCACATTCTTACAGCAAAGATAAACCCTAAACATAATCATTATTAATAACTAAAATTACAAAATATAGGAAAGTTTTTATGAAGCAATTATTTATAGTCTACCTAGGTGGTTCTGCACCAAAGGCAAATATCGAACTACACGATATACAGTTTGTGATAGGTGAAACTATCGAAGATACTTATGAGCAACTTAGACAGAACTGGTTTGGTACTGTTAAAGGTTTACACTTAGATAGCTATAAGGCTATAAAGGGTGCTGATGGTTATAAAATATCATTAGAAACTACAGCTCAAAAAACAGATAAAAAACTCTACTTTGTAAATCTTGGTGGTTATGACAAGAACAAACTAAATGAGCTACATGAGTTTGCTTTGTTTGTAGCTAGTGATAAGATCGAAGCTAAAAAGAAGGCATTAAATAGTTTGCTTAATAGTGGTTTGATTAAACACAAAGATAACCTTATGGAAGTTGATGATTGTTTAGAGCTTAGCTCTATAGATGGTAAGTATATCCATTTACACCTAAGTGATGAAAGTTTTGATTTGAAGCCAGACTGGTTTGGGTATAAAGTTATAGGGTAGGTCTCATTATTCATTTATTTTAAGGAAATCGCATTGATAGATTACATAATTAATAATAAGGAATGGATTTTTTCTGGAGTAGGCGTACTTATTTCAATAAAAGTGTTTTCATTCTTTAAAAATAGCTTTTTTGTAAAGGTAATAGATAGTAAAATGCAAGACTTAGAGCTAGAGTTATCTCAAAAGAAGCATCCTCTTAAAGCGAATCGAGTTAAGAATGATATAAATAGTATTGTTACAGAAACTAAAAAAGTGTCAGAAAGATTTTGTAAAGTTTTACAGATTATGAATGAAAATAGAGCTAGTTGTTTAAGGTTTACTATTGCTAGGTTAGCAGAAATAATGAATTTAGAAAAGATAAGTAAACTTGAGAATATATTTATAGGAAAGCAAGAGCCAAGCTTTCAATTTATAGAGAAATTCTCCAAAACTTTTGGAGTTAATGAAAGATGGCTTATTGAAGGCATAGGGACTCCTTTTTCAAATAATCTTCAAACAAAGCTATATCCTATGGATTATTTTGAAATGATTAAAAATATAAAGCCTGATAGAATATATTTTGTTAAAGAAAATTCTAATAGATCTCCAGCTTTTATTTTGTTAAAAATTTCTGAGTGGAAGTATTTGACATTACGTAGAACATGGCATATCAGTGATGAGGTGGGAGCTACTGGTCAAGCACAGCTTTATAGCTTTTATTCTTTAGTAAAAAAGCTTCGCAATGAAAGAGAGACATATATTAACTGTAATGGACTAATTCTTGGAGGAGAAGATTTTAACCTGTTATTAAGTGGTCAAGTTTTTCCTGGTAAGTTTGTCGATATAGGATTTACTGAAAAACCTTGGTGGGATGATTTAACAGATATTAATCATAGTTATCCTATTTCAAGCAGTTATGAGGAGTGGTATGGAGAAAGTTTTATTAAAGCTCAGAAAATTGTGAAATCACATATAGAGTATCGTTTATAAATCTCATAAAACCAACTCAGCTTGCTTCTTAACAGGCTCATTCATGCCATCAGTCCAAACCCAATAATAAACAGGCTCAGAGCCTTTAAAGCTAGCTACAAAGTAGTTATCTTGATTATCAATAGCATGAATAGTCAGCTCATCAAGATAGCCAGTTTTTAGATGGCGTAAATCTTTAGCTGCTTCAAGCACAGCTTCTTTTACAGTCATACCCATTTTCATATATAAAACTACCGAGCGAGCAGTACCACAGCGGATAGCCATCTCACCGGTATGAGTACAAGCACAAGCGCCGTAGCGTGAATCAGCATACGAGCCAGCTCCAATAATAGGACTATCTCCAAGCCTACCGGGATAACGCCAACCCCAACCAGAAGTACTAGTTGCACTTGATATAGTATTGTTAGTATCTTTTGATAGATAAACTGTAGTGTCAAATATCTTCTCAGGGTCTACAGCAAATTTACTTAGCTCAATAAGAGGGATATTTGGGAAATCTTTTTCTTGTTCAATAGTTAAGTGCTTATCTAAATGGTCTTGCCAAACTTTTTTTATCTCAGGCAAAAGATTATCTATTTTTTTAGCATTTATCTCATTTGCAAAAGTATCAGCTCCTTCACCAACAACTATTTCATGATGGAGTCTTTGCATTACTTCATAAGCGACTTCAACAGCATTAGCATAACCTTTTAATGCCCCAATAGAGCCTGTGCGTAAGTCATCACCATCCATTACAGAAGCATCGAGCGTTACATTGCCAAGTATATCTGGCCATGAACCTCGACCAACAGTTTTAATTGTTGTATCATTTTCTACAAGTTTGATGCCCTCGATGATAGCTCTTAAACCATTTTGCTTATTTTTTAATCTTTTAAAAGCTTCTGGTACGCCACCACGACCTTCATCATTTGCTATTAGTATCATTTTATACCCTTAATTTTGTAAATCTTTTTAAAACTGGTGTAAGAGCTAGTAGTATCAGTGCAATAATTATCGCAGCTACAAATAGTTTAAAGTACCCTGAAGCAAAGCTACTTGCAGGTGTAGTTTTAGTTGCTGCAATTTTAGAGCTAATTACGCCACCGAAAAATCCTGCATAAGCACTGATTGTCCACCAAACGCCCATCATTGTTGATTTAAGATGTTCAGGAGCTAATCTTGTAACTAAAGCTAAGCCTACAGGTGATATACACAGCTCACCATATACAAGCATAAGATAACACATTATAATCCAAATCACATTTGCCTTACCGTAGTTAGCAGCGATTGAACCAGCTATACTCAAAAATAAAAAACATAAACCTAGAAATACCAAGCTAAATACAAATTTTAGCTCATCAGAAGGTTCTTTGTTGCGTTCGCTTAGTTTCTGCCATAGTACAGCAAAAAATGGCGTGATAATTACAAGTAAAGTTAATTGTATCGCCATAACTGTTGTTACAGGTAAGTTTAATCCAAAGATGTTTAAGTCAATATTGTGCTTGATAAACAAAGGAATACTAATGCTAGTTTGATTACTTAATGACCAATAAAAGAGCATAAATACAGACAAAATCAATAAAATAGCTATGTTTGATTTTTGTGATTTAGTTAAAGATTTCCACAATGACATCAAATAAACTAAAAGCACGATACCTGATAGTGAAATTATCACCATAGATTCTGTAGGGTGAGCGATTAAGTAAGCAAATATACAAGCCGATAATATTACGAATAAAATTATTAGATACCAAAAGCTTATTCCTAAAAATACTTTTTTAGCCATAAGAGGGCGGTTAGGTTTATCACAACTTGCAGGAAAATATTTCTTACCAGATTCAAAGAAAATTAAGCCAAGAGCCATACCAAAAGCGGCTAAACTAAAACCATAATGCCAACCTAATTTTTCACCGACAAAACCTACTATAAAAGTTGCCAAAACTGAGCCAAAATTTATGCCAGTATAAAAGTAAGCAAAGCCACTATTTCTAAGCTCTTCTTTATTATCATAAAGCCTACCAACCATAGTTGATACATTAGATTTGAAAAATCCCGTGCCTGCAGATATACAACCAAGTCCTAGAAAAAGAGCAATATTACTTGTGCCTGATAATGCCATAGTTATATGACCAGCCATAATTGCGACACCACCAATTAGTACACAGCGTCGGTAGCCAATTACTCTGTCTGCAAGTATTCCACCTACAGCCGTGGTGATATAAAGATAAGTTACATAACTACCAAATACTAAGGCAGCATTAGCGTCAGTAAATCCAAGTCTTTCTGTCATGTAGAGTATTAAAATAGCCGAAAGGCCGTAGAAACTAAAACGCTCCCACATTTCAGCAAAGAACAAGAATTTCAAGCCTTTAGGGTGTTTTAATTCAGACATAAAGTTATTTTAGTAAAATAGTTGTAGAATTTATTCTAGAGATATTTATTGTTTAAGTCATTATTTTTTAGAGTTAAAGTTTACTATCATTTCCACTCATTAATTTTTCTAATCCAACATAGGCAACATTGAATATTACAGGTCCAAGAAATATTCCGATAAATCCAAATGCTTGGAGACCGCCTAATATACCTAGCAATGAAGCTGCAAAACTTAAACTTACACCTTTATTGATAATTTTAGGTTGCATTATGTTATCTGTAAACATGTTTAGACCAAATCCAATAGCTAATACAATTATAGCTTTAGAAAGCCCAAAAAGAGCAAAGATCACGAATGCTAGCAAAAAGTAGACTATAGAAACCATAAAAGGTATCATTGATGCAATCGCGCATATAAAAGCAATGAGTACTGGACTAGGTAAGTTAATCATTGTAAATGTTGTTCCCATAACTATGCCAACCAAGCAAGCAGTTGACATAATAGCGATACTTACCCTTCTAGTTGTATTAATTGCCGCTTCAATAAAATTATCACGATCATCAAAATCTTTAAGAACTACTTTTTTAAAAAATTGTTCAACAGTAGTACCACTCACTAAAAACTGGTACATCAATAAAAGTGTTATAAGAAAGTTTGTTATAAAGCTTATTGAAGTAAACCCAACATATTTGAGTGCTGGTAGAACCTGGTCAACATTCTTCAATATTTTTTCCTGGTCTTTTTGAATAGTAGCAATAAAATCATTTAATCTTTGATCTAGTTGATCTCCTATATATGGAATTTTTGTTAAATAATCTCCTAGCTGTTTTGATGATTCACCTAGAGACTGAATGTTTTGGACATAAAGAATTATTTCATGAATAGCATAAGAAACAATTATAAGTAAAGGAATAAATACACATAGCAGAACAGTAAGGGCTAATAAAAAACTACTTTTATGCTTACTAATATGTTTTTCCAGTTTTTTCTGTACTGGAGCTAAAATGATAGCAAGTAAGCTAGCAAATAAAATTGCATAGATAAAAGGGTAGAGCACCCAGACAATTAAAGCTCCAAGGATACAAACAATTGCAAGTTTTTTTATAGTAGATTGGGAGGTCATTGTTCTAGTTTATTTTAAATAGTCTTGATATTAGAATAACAGCATAAGTAGCTTTATTAAACTATCTTGATAAAAGATGTTAGCATTTTCTTCTTCATGAAGAAAGTCTATTGCTGTACTAATTACAATACGAACTAAAGCTTTCTCACTTATATTTTACATATCCTTTAATTTTAATCTTTACTAAAATTATTGCCTGTACATTAATTTTCTTTAGTTATAGATTTAGCTCCTAGCTCTTTAATAATATACTCATATAGAGCCTTATGTATTTGGTATGTAGGGTGTACATGATCCCAAAAAGCAAAGTGTTGTGGATGATTGCACATTCTACCACTGAAGCCCGCATTTAAACTACTTTGTAACGATGTTGAGTTTAATAAATTGTTCATTTTCACATTTGATATGCCAGTTTGTGAGCCTTCATGACTCTTAAGGTTTGAATATGCACTATCTAGTTTTGCTCTTTTAGATATAAAGTATCCTCCTAGCCAACATGACCCAGTTGTTCGTTTATCCATAATTTCTGCATGATATTTTTTGTTAAAGCTTCGAGTATCATTAATCAGCTCATCAAAGACTTTTGCTATATCAATGTACTTGTAATCATGCACTTTTGCATATTGCTTAAGAGTATTGTTATGTAACTTATATATTTCTTTTAAAACCTTTTGATTATTAAGAGATTTAGATTCCCCTGTTATACTTAGATCAGGTAAGCCTATAATTACTGTCTTCTTAATATTTACTTGCTCTATAGCATTAAAAATTCCATTAGTCACTTGCTTCACAGCTTTTTTGATCTCTATTGTTTGAGGATTCGTTGTTAAGTAATCGTTTCCTCCAACAAAAAATATTGCTAGATTACTTTTTATATTATCCCTAGCTTCTAAATTTAAATATAATCCAATTTGATCATCTAATATATAAGGGGTACTATTATCAGCCCATTCTGGAAACACTATAACTGAGCTACCGCCTACCGCATAATTACTAACAGTCATATTATTTAAAAGCAGTCTATTAGCAAACTGTTCTGACCATACTTCTCCATTAGAAAACATACCCCTATAGTACGGAGTTGATTTAGGAAGAAGTTGCAATGTATATCTATACAAATTACCATTATCGCTTAGACTATCTCCGAAGATTAAAACTCTTTTGACCCCGAAAAGTAAACTATCAGATACATCTATTTTCTTATGACATGCTGACACAGTAAAAGTCGGAGTTATTAAGCTGTCATTTACTAGCGTTTCAATATTTACAGAATAATTAGTCCAGTAATACTCATAGCCGTTATTATGCAATCTATGGTTTATTTCAATATTTCCTTTAGCATTTTTGAATAATATTCGGTTTGCACCTTTCTCTCCAAAGTAGAAAAAACTATTTGATAAATCAGACTCAACTGATCCGGATGATTGCTGAGAGTTATAACTTATATAGTAGTGTGATGTCGTTGAAAAAATAAAATTATCATTCGTTAGTTTTTCTGTAGTGTAATATTGGTTAGGTCTGAGTGTCTTTTTTATAATTGTGTTGTTATTTTCATTAACTGTAAATATTGCATCTGTACTACAGTTATTTTCCAGCATTAGCTTTGTATGAGCATATCCAAATGATTGTTGAACTAATACGCAACTAACAATCGATATAATTGATCTTATCAAAATACTTCTTTTCATTTAATATTTAACATTTCCTTACAACTTTAGTACAGTTTTAAAGGTTATTTATCATGTTTACACAAGGTATAACATTTTTAATAACGGATATTAGATTCTGCTCTTTTATGTGAAACATTATTTTTATTATGTTTATTTCTAAATTCCTTATAGTCATCTTTTGACATACTGTTTCTGAACTGCTTTCTTTCATTCTTGTTCATGCTTTTGTATTCATTTGGTGTTGTTTTGAAGCTATTATTTGATTGAATTCGCTTATTATGATGCTGATGATTATTATTAGGTTTACTGATACCAATAGAACCCATAGCTAATACCAAACTTATAATTGTTATTATTTTTTTCATAGAATATCTCCTGCTTAATATTTATCAAATACCTAATAGGTACAATTAGATTATATACATGTTGATAGACAAACAGCAATCTGATGTAGAAATAAAACAGTTGAAAATAATACTGATATATTAGAATAATGTTTGATTTGAAGAATTGATAGGAGATATTTGTATAGAATTATTTTTTGTTTTTAACAACTTCAACAGGACCATGATCATCACAGTGGTCTCCATGAGGGTGATGTAATCTGCCATCAACAATGTAATCTACATGATCACCATGAGGTACAGCTTCATGACCGCAGTCAGGACCATGTTTATGATCACAACATTCATCTTCTACTGGCTTACAGTCAGCAGGATTCTTTTCTGATACTTCTAGTGTATGCTCATCGTAATGACCTTCATGCTCATGATGAAGGTGACCATCATGTACAAAGTCGTAATGATCGCCATGTTTGATTTTTGTATGTCCACATCCATCTTCATGTTTATGGTCGTGATTTTCATGTTGCTTACATTTACTCATAACGTTTTCCTTTTTTTGTTTATGGTTCATCAAAGTCTATACTTCTAGTTTAACATAAAGTAGCTGGCATTTAGAACCCATGCAAAGCTAACCCATAAAATATATGGGACCATCAAGTATGAAGCTACTTTAGAAACATTTGCGAAAAGTCTAATATTCCATACAATAAACACCCATAAAACAGAGATTTCAACTAATGCTAAGCCTATCTCATGAAAGCTAAAAAATATGATACTCCATAAGAAGTTTAAGACAAATTGAGTTTTATAAACTATAAATATTTTTTTTACTAGCTTGCCTTCTAGACATATTAACCAACCAGCAATTGCAATCATAATATATAAAATAGTCCAAATTGGTGCAAATATATAGTTTGGAGGAGAAAATGAGGGGTGGTTTATAGTACTATACCAGCCTTGTATCTGTGTAGTGGTAGCACTTGCAACTAAAAACCCAAGCCCTAAAACTATAGTAATAAATAAAACTAAGTATCCCCAATCCTTGGCTTTTATATTTTTCATTAAAATTCCTTATAGTTTACTAAAAATTAATTAGCAATATTCTAGCTTATTGCTATAGTAGATGTATATGATTTTGACGATAGAAGTATTACTATTACTAATATTTAATTTAGGAGATTTTAAATGCTGAAAACTAAGAGCCTAACACCTCACCAACATGAGATTATTATAAACAAAGATACAGAACAACCATTCACAGGTAGATATAACGATCTTGATCAAAACGGAATATATATCTGTAGAAACTGTGCAACGCCTCTTTTTAAAGCAGATAGTAAGTTTATTTCCACATGTGGTTGGCCAAGCTATGATTTACATATAGAAGATAATGTCAAGACACTTCCTGATGCAGATGGACGTAGAACTGAAATCTTATGTAACTGTTGTGGAGGACATCTTGGACATATTTTTCATGGTGAAGGTTATACAAAGTTAAGTACGCGATACTGTGTAAACTCTGCTTCTGTTGACTTTATACCTTTTGAGAGCTTTGGAGCTACTGAAGAGGTTATAGTTGCAGCTGGTTGTTTTTGGGGTGTGGAGCATTATTTGAAAAAGTTAGATGGGGTACTACTTGCTGAATCAGGTTATTGTGGTGGCGATGAACCAAACCCAAACTATAAAAAAGTTTGTAGTGGGACAACAGATTACCTTGAAGTTGTAAGAATTATCTTTGATAAAGATAAACTAACATTAGAAGAGCTTTTAAAATATTTCTTTGAAATTCATGATTTTGAACAGACAAATGGTCAGGGTCCCGATATAGGTGAGCAATACAAATCAGCAATTTTTTGTTATACAGATAATCAAAAAAAGATTGCTGAAGAGCTTAAAAGTATTCTTGTAGAAAAAGGTTATAAAGTTGCTACTGAGGTTAGAAGCATGAAGCCATATTATGTTGCTGAGGATTATCATTTAGATTATTACATGAGAAATGGTTCTATTCCATATTGTCATAAACACCAAAAAATATTTTAGTCTTTAAGTTTATCTTTTATTGTTATAAAAATTAATAAAGAGACGATCAAGAAGAAGAACTGTTGTATAGGAATTTCTACCATTAAATGGTTGATACTAAAAAAACCTACAATTGTAGTTGCTACTCCAGCAACCATAAATTTTATTAATCTCATGATAGCATTCCCTGCAGCAAAACCTTCTTTTAGTAAGTCTATAGCTCTGGCAGTGATTATGATATTAACAAGAGCAAAACATGCAGTAGCTAATGTATTTATGATTACAAAAACATAAATATTATCTATCAAATAAGAGCATAGGGTGTTTAATAAAACTAAACTTATTGCTATTGTATAGCCATAATATATAACTTGGCTTTGATTGCTATTATTAACTTTCTTTTTTATAAATAAGCTTGAAAATACAATTCCAAAAATATTTAAAGCAAATAATAGGCAGAATTGAAAGTAGCCTAAATTCAGGTAACCTAGCATTATATTTGAAGAAGCTCCAATAAAGCTAAATAATGCTCCAAAACATAGTCCTCCACTTATGGTAGCTAATATATAAGGAGTATTCATTAAATGCTTTATATATACAAAAAAGCTAATAAGAAGACTTTTTGATCTCTTATGTGTTTTATGTGTTTCAGGCATTAATAGTGTAATAATAAGTAAGACTATTCCATAGAATGTTAAAAAATGAAAAATGTTTTGCCATTCACCCGTAGTGTAGATGATGACACTACCAATTATCGGGGCAACTATAGGAGCTATCATAAATACCATTACCATTGTAGCCATCATTTTGATTAGCTTTTGCCCTCGATAACAATCTTTAAGTATAGCCATAGCAGCTACAGCAGCGGGGGAGTCTCCTAGCCCTTGTAAAAACCTCATAAAGGTAAGTGTTTCAAAATTATGGCTATATGTGCATAGAATTGTACTAATTGTATAAATTGACATGCCTATAGTTAAGATTTTTTTTCTGCCAAATCTATCTGATAATGCTCCCCAAAACAGCATGCCTAAGCCAAAGCCAAAAAGGTATGTTGAAACAGTCATCGCTATTTGATTTTGATTGACATGAAAATAATTACTTAAATTACTAAAAGCAGGTATGTATGCATCAATAGCAAATGGCGGAAGTGCTACGAAAAGAACAACATAAAATATTAAGTATTTACTACCTTTTCTTATTTGCATTAGAGACCTTAAACATATTGAAATTAACAAATGATATTGTAGCAAAAAATATTGTATAAAATGACTTGTTTAGAGGAAAATAGCAAGGTGGAGGTGTTTTAATGTTAATAAATTGTTTAATCAAGCAACATCAATATATGTTTAGCATTTCTAACGCCAAGTTTTGCTGCTCTTTCATAATATTTAATAGCTATTTTTTTGTCAAAAGGTACACCGTTTTTCTCTTCATTATAATACAGTGACGCTAATCTATAATTTGCTGGGCCATAATTTGCATTTGCAGACTTCTTGAAAAAATCAAGAGCCTTGTTATAGTCCCCCTCGTTATAGTAGTATTCACCAGCAAAATACATTGCATAAGGGTCATCAGATCGTGCAATCTGTTCTAATTTATAAAGTTTTTTATAATCGCCTTTTTGTGCGAAAACTTGTAGTCTCTGCATTTGCTCTTCATGAGTAAGCTGTATTTTATCCGATTCCTTTATTTCTTCAGTTTTTTTATTCTGAACTATCAGATCATTTTTTTTCTTTTCTAATTCTTTATATACTTCACTTTCTATAAGTTTTGGTAATAAAGAGGATGTTTTAGCTTGGTTTTCAAAAGCTGTGTGTAATAGATTTTTTGTAAATATATCATCTTCATTGAAATAATAGTAAGCTAGACCTTCAAATTTATTAGTGCTTATATTTTCACCAAAGTCTACAAATAATGAAGATCTATTTTCTTTAAGCTTGCTGATTTTTAAAAAATCAGAGACATAGTTAGTATATATGTTGTTAGTGTTGTTTAAAAAATCATTATTAATTTTAATGTCTGCTATATTTTGATAAAAGTCTTGTAGGCTTTGTTTGTCTGATTTAAATAAATTTATGTAAACAAAACCATCAAGGTTAGAGATTTCTCTTTTAGGAATGCTTAAACCTTTTTCTATTTTGTGCTCTATTTCTTTTTGTCTTTCAACTTGTCTTATGATTTTGGCTTTTTCTTCATGGACTTCTTCAACTTGAATTTTTTCTTGTTCAGCTCTTTCTTCTGCACGTTCTTTATCTAGAAGTTTGTTTACTTTAACTATTTCAGCTTTTGCTTTTTTAGCTGTTTTAGGGTTGGAGCTATATAGTAGGGTTTGCCATAACATCAAAGCTCTATAGTTATCACCTTCATCAGTAAAGTTTTGAGCTTGTTTCATTAATGCTGGTTCGTATCCTTCAGCAGCAGCAGATAAAAGATATTTATTTTTATCATCATTATTTTTAATGTCTTTGATCTTATTATTAGTAATAGCTTCGTATATGTTATAAAGAAGTTTAGGGTTAGTAGAAGCTAATAATCTGCTATTAGACTCGAGCATGTTAAAAATTTTAACAATGGCTGGAGAGTAACCTAGATCGTAAGATTTTTTGTAGTATGAAATAGCTTTTATGTCATCTCTATTTACACCTTGTCCTGCCTGGTAAAGAGTCGCCATTTGATAGTAAGCTCTAGGGTCTTCATCATTCGCTGATTTTTTATAGTATCTAAAGGCATGATCGTAGTCTTTATGAGTACCATAACCATATTGTAAAGCATACCCAAGGTAATAATAATCTGTTGCAGTAGCTGTCCCATTTTCATCTACTTCTTTTAGTATTTTAAAAGCCTTGTTATAACCACTAGTATCTTTATTTTGAATGCTTGCAATAGCGTTTGAATAATTTTCTAAAAAAACTTGATGCTGATAACTAAAGTAACTATTTACTCCAAGAGCACCACAAACTACTATTGCACTACCAGCACAAATTTTTATGACATTTTTTCGCGTTAGAGTTATCGGGCCTAGCTTTTTTGGAGGCTTAGGTAGGTTTTCTAAGTCAGACATCAGCTATACATTTTATAAAATACTGATTTTATTATATATTAGCTTTAAAGTACATTTAAGCATTATCGATATTTTTTACTGAAATATCTTCATTTATAAATGCTAATTTCTCTTTCTCGATAGTTTTAGGGTCTTCAAGTGATATTTTTCCAAACTGTCCGGCTCTAAAATCATGAACAATATTTTGACAAGCATGCACTACTTTATGTTTAGTTTTCATACCAGCAATATCTTTGACTATCTCTTGAGGAAGCTGATTAGTAACTTTAGAGTCATCAAGTCCATATCTTTTTATAAATGAACTACGTTGTTTATTTTTAAGTAAAAAATCAATCAAATATTCAGCTGTACCTTCGTAATCCATCGCAGTATCACGTATAGATCCTATACAGGCTATTCTAAATCCACTTGCTTCACTTTTAGGGCTTGGAAACATTATTCCAGGCGTATCATATATTGTGAAACCTTTTTCAATATCTATGCGTTGTTGGAGCTTTGTTACAGCAGGCTCATTGCCAGTTTTTGCTACTTTGCGTCCAGCAAGTTTATTTATCATTGTAGATTTTCCGACATTAGGTAAGCCAAATATAATCGCACGAATAGGTTTTAAAACAGTACCTCTATGTGGGAGTTTCTTTTTAGCAAGAGCAATGATTTTTTTAGTAAGAGTTTTATCTCGAAGTGTATCTACTGCAATAGCACTACCCTTAAAATGCTCGAGCCATTGTTTTGTGGTATTAGGATCAGCAAGGTCCGCTTTTGAGAGTATTTTAATTATTGGCTTATCGCCAACTATTGCTTCTAATACATGGTTACTACTTGAGTCAGGTATTCGAGAATCAACAATTTCAATAGCAATATCTATAGATGGCATTTTTTTACGAAATTCTTTCGTAGCTTTGTGCATATGCCCAGGAAACCAATGTAGCATGGTAGATAAAAAACTTAAATTTCGTTATTATGAGATAAGATTTTACCTATGAAGTATTTTTTATGCAAAGTTATATTCTAAAAGGTGCAAAAATATATTGCCAAGATGATTTTCAATATAAAGATATTGTTGTTGAAAACAATACAATAAAAGAGATTGATGCAGACATTGATACTGCCAAATATAATCTTCCCGTTATAAATTTGGATAGTGATGATTTCGTAATACCTGGGTTTATAGATATACACATACATGGTTCTCAAGGTGCTGATGTAATGGATGGTGATGTAGATGCTTTGGATGTGATTTCTAAGTCAATATATTCTCATGGTGTGACAAGTTACCTTGCTACTACGATGACAGCTACTAATGAAGCTATACTAAAATCTATGCAAGCTGTAGCTAAATATACAGCGATGCAACAAAGTGATAGAGCAAGAATAATAGGAATTCATTTAGAAGGACCATTTATTTCTCCTGGTAAAATAGGTGCTCAAAACCCAAACTACTTACAAGGTGCTGATGTTGAAAAGTTAACTAATTGGCATAATGAATCAAATAATCTGATTAAAAAAATAACTATAGCGCCGGAAATTGATAATGCTGATAAAGTTATAGCGTATTGTAATTCAAAAAATATAATCAGCTCAATTGGTCATACAAGTTGTACTATGGCACAGGCTTTAAATGCTATAGAACAAGGCTGTAGTCATGCGACACACCTTTTTAACGCAATGACTCCTATTGAGCATCGTAACCCAGGTGCTGCTAATGCGCTTTTGATGTCTAAAAAAGTATTAGCTGAGCTTATAGTCGATGGTATACATCTTCATCCTGACATGGTTAAGTTTACACATGAGATAAAAGGTAGTGATAATATAGCTTTAGTCACAGATGCAATGTCGGCTCAAGGAGCAGGTGAGGGCGTATTTGACCTAGGAGGTCAAAAGGTTATAGTAAAAAATGGCGAAGCTCGTTTAGAAAATGGTGTACTGGCAGGTAGTGTACTTACTATGAATAAAGCATTAGAGAATATAATGAAATTCTCAAATTGTAGTCTACACCAGGCAGTCAAAATGACTAGTACAAACCAGGCAAAATCATTAGGATTAAACAAAGGGCAAATCAAGCAGGGCTTTGATGCCGAACTTGTGGTTTTAGATAAAAATTATCAGATAAGGCAGGTAATAAGTTAGATGAAATTTTTAGTATTAGATACATCAACTAGCTATTGCTCAGTTGCACTTAGTGTAGATGGTCAAGTTTACTCTGATACACGCTATATTCCACGCCAGCATAATAAATACTTATTACAGATGATAGAGGATTTATTTGCTAAAGCGGAGCTTGATAAAAAAGCGTTAGACTTTATAGCTTACGGTGTAGGGCCTGGTAGTTTTGTAGGTGTGCGATTAGCAGCATCTGTAGCACAAGCTTTTGCTGTCAGTTGTGATATTCCAATAGTTGGGTTTTCAAGTATGTTTGCAATCGCAAAAAGCAACCCTATAAATGCTGGTAAAGTCGCGGTAGTCCTTGATGCAAAAATGGGTGATTTTTATCTAGGTTTATATGATAAGGCTAGTGATAGTATATTATCTGAAAATGTTTATAAACTTGAAGAGTGGACTTCTGAATTGTATCAAAGTTATTATTTGGTTGGAGATGCTATTTCACAAGTTGAACTAATCCCTGATTTGACAGATTTTAAAATTGATGTAATAAATATAATCAATTACGTAGAAACTTTATACAATACTCAAAAAACATCCGGAAAACTTACTCATGAGACTTATCCAGTGTATTTGAGAGGGACTAGTCATTGGAAAAAGAAAGGTGTATAAAATTAAATTTTAATATGTGATTATGTTAAAATTTTAAAAGTTAATTTGATTAAAGGTATATAACATGGCTTCTTTAAATAAAAAAATTCAAAATGTAGCTCCTTCAGCGACAAATGCAATGGCAGCGTTAGCTAAACAGATAAAAGATGATGGTAACGATGTAGTATCATTAGCGGTTGGAGAACCTGGCTTTAATACGCCAGATGTTGTAAAAGAGGCAGGTATAGAAGCTATAAATTCTAATATCACGAAGTATACAAATGTTGATGGTTTGAAAGAACTTAGAGAAGCTATAGTTACTCACTATAAAAGAGAGTATGGAGTAAATTTTGCTGCAGACCAGGTCTGTGTAACGTCTGGTGCTAAGCATAGCTTACATAATATTTTTAATTGTATTCTTGAAGATGGTGATGAAGCAATATTTTTTGCACCTTACTGGGTGTCTTATCCTGCAATGGTTTCTTTAACTGGAGCAAAACCAGTAGTTGTAGAAACTAAATTTGAAAATGGTTTTGAAATAGATATTGCTGATCTTGAAAAGCACATTACAGATAAAACAAAAGCTATAATTATAAATAATCCTAACAATCCAACAGGACTTATTTATTCAAAAAAATGTATAGAAGATTTAGCTAACCTATTAAGAAAGTACCCTAATATTTGGATAATAGGTGATGATATTTACGATCAATTATTTTTCGATCATAAAATTACATTGCTTACAGAAGTAGCTCCTGATTTAGCTGATAGGTATGTGATTGCTAGCGGAGTTTCTAAGAATTTTGCTATGACAGGTTGGAGAGTTGGTTTTACTATTGCACCAAAGCTACTCAATGATGCTATGAAAAAGTTTCAGTCGCAATCTGTTACCTGTGCTTGTTCTATTTCTCAGTATGCAGCTATAACTGCGATGAATATGCCTGCTCAAGATTTGCTTTATTTTGCAGAGTCTTATCAAGAAAAAGCAGAGTTTGTAACAAGTTGTTTAAGATCTATGCCTTATATTGATGTAAAAAGTGCTCATGGAACTTTTTATCTTTTCCCTGATTTAAGAAAATTAATTGAAAATACTAGTTTTGAAAGTGATACAGAGTTTTGTAGTGCCTTATTGAAAGAGGAGTTTGTAGCTATGATGCCAGGTGTTGCATTTGGCTCAAGTGGGTTTGCTAGGATTAGTTGTGCTAATGAAATGGTTGAACTTGAAAAAGCAATGGATAGATTAGCTAAATTCATCAATCGACACGCTAAGTAATTACTGTTACAATCTTTATTATTTTCTAATATTTTTTATTCTTACATGAAAAGATGTGGTTATATTTCAATTATTGGTCGACCTAATGTAGGTAAATCAACTCTCTTAAATAATATTTTAAAGTTTAAGGTGAGTATTACTTCTCGTAAACCTCAAACAACAAGACATCAGATAACAGGTGTTAAGACTTTAGATGATACACAGTTTATCTATGTTGATACTCCAGGTATTCATACTAAAGAGCCGAAAGCTATCAATAAATTTATGAACAAAGCAGCAACTACAATGATTCGTGATGTTGATGTTATTTTATTTGTAGTTGAGATGGATAAGTGGACTGAGCTTGAAGATAATATTGTCAGTAAAATTAAAGATTCTAAAATCCCAATATTTTTGGTGGTAAATAAAGTTGATAAACAAAAGTCTATGCAGGCTTCTGTATTCATAAACACTATCAAGGATAAAGTGAATTTCTATGATGTAATTTATGTATCAGCAAAGCAAGGTCATAATGTAAATGAGCTAGAATCGCGCATAGAAAAACTTCTACCTGAAAGTGAGTATTTCTTTTTTGAAGAGGATCAGGTTACAGATAGAAGTATGAAGTTTATGGTTGCTGAAATAATTCGTGAAAAAATTATGCGAACTATAGGTAGTGAAGTACCGTATCAAATAGCAGTTGAGATTGATAGTTATAAGGTTGATGAAGAGAAAAAAATAGTAGACATTTATGCAAGTATTTTGGTTGAGAGAGATAGCCAAAAAGGTATTGTTATCGGTGCAAAAGGGTCTAAACTTAAAAAAATAGGTATGGATTCACGAGTTGATATTGAAAGAATGCTAGAAATGAAAGTAAATCTGAAAACTTTTGTAAAAGTTAAAAGTGGTTGGTCTGATGATGATAGGGCATTAAGATCTTTAGGTTATGATCTAATGTAAATTCTGATGAATACTATATACCTAAATACAAATCATAATTATCGTAAGGTTGTCTATTTGCTCATGCTAGTTTTTACAGCATTTGTTCTGGGTGTATATTTCAGAGGAAATTATCCGATGCTAATATTAGGTAGTATATTAATCGGGTTGTCTATATTTCTTGAAACTATAGGGTCAGCTAGTAAAAATATCACTGCAATTATCATAGATGATGAATATCCAAACACTATCAGTATATGTATTGATAATAAGCAAAGTGATTTTTGGGATATAAAAAGAAGTATCATTATAAATAATTGGATATATGTTTGTCTGCTACAACAAGGAAGCAATAAAAAAATTAAAACTTGGTTATACAAATCCAATTTTAAAAATACCCAAGAAATAAGGCTTTTAGCTAGGAGAATTCATTTTATTAAGATCTAAATATAATATTTTATCTTTTTTAGTCTTTATTTAGATGTAAGTTCACTCCTAATACTTTTATTTCTGTTGGCTTTTATGTTTATTAGAATTAATTTTTTATTTATTTTTATTTATAGATTTATGGATTTATTTATTTAATTTTATTAAAATATGTTGAATAATAAAGAAAGGTTGTTGTTATTTATTTAATGTTGATTGCTTTAATAGGTTTTAAATAATGAAAAAAACTTTAATATCACTATGTTTTAGTGCTTGTTCTGTGTGTATGGCATTTGGAGATAGTAATAGGCTTAGTGATGAATACGCATTAAGAGATTCTTATAATTCAATTAGAATACCTGGTGAGATATTATGGGAAACTAGACCTGGGTATGGTACCGAACCTGGATTATGGCAGGCTGATTTAAATAGTGATGGTACTATTGATTATAAAAGTCGAAAATTATTGATGGACTCTAAAGCTGAACATGAAAAATTAAAGTATGCAGAGTATGATCATGCTACGGTAACAGCTGATAGAATATTTAATCTCCATAGGCACAATGACTCTAATATGTATTTATATAGCAATAAAATAAGTGAAGTCGTTGGAGGAGGAAGCCTTTGGGATAATTATTACAATTTACCGGCAAGAGAGTACTATGGTTTTGCAGCACTTTCAGATACAAAATTTGTTGCAGTTTATGACACTGATAGAGGTCCAAAAGCTTGTGTTTTAATTGGAGATGATCCAGTTAATGGAAACCTTAAAGAAAGTGGTTGTGCTAGAATACTTCCTATATTTAAAGATAAACATAAAAATACTTTAAAAATAAGAAGAATCCCTGGATCAGACTATGTTGTTGTTTTTGGTACAACTCATGATGGGTCTGGGTATACAATAAGAGCAGAAATGTATAAAGTAAGAGATAATAATTCTTTAGAAAAAACAGGACAATCCACAGTTAAAATAAGTAATGAAGAGGGTAAAAAACTTACAGGTTTACAGATTACTGATATAAAGTTTGTTCATGATAATGGAGGAGTACCTGGTTTTGTTATTTTGGCTCATTATACAAATACAGAACAACAATCATCAACCAATCATATGAAGAATGTGGTCGAGTTTATTGAAATTATATCGAAGGATAAGTCTGGGGAAAACCTATCTTTAGATAACTATTTTCACAAAGATCTCAAAGGATACTTGTTTGGAGGCGATAGAGCTACAGTTCCTAGAATAATATATCCGTATACAAAATCAAGTAGTAGAGATGAATACTTAAAACATTTAAAAGTTTTTGGTGGAGAGTGGTATGGAAGTGGTGCTAAATATTATGATACTACATCATCGAAATATAAGTTAGACAAAGACAATCCCGCATCAATTGTAGATGATAAAGGATTTAACCCTCTTAGATTCACTCCTACAGGTGTTGTATTTGGAGCTCCTCCAAGATATAAAGATAGTACAGCTGCTTGGGTTGCTTCATCTTTTGTAATAGCTAACAGTCAAGCTGATACAGGAATTGATACTTCATCTTTTTCATTATCAAGTTCAGTTACTTTAGGAAGAAGTGCAGGTCCTTTCTCGGGAGGTGTTACTTATAATTTAACACAATCAGGAGTAGATAGTAATAAGATTACTAGTAGCAAAAAATCAAGTATGGAATTTACTACACAGTCATATGGAAAAAAATCTGCTTGGGTTGTTGGACAGGCTCGTTCATATGGAAGTAAACTTTATAAGTTTATTGAATATAATTATAGTTCAAACAAGCCTATCAACATATATGATAAAGAAGATAATACACACATAAATTACCCTATTGTTGATTTTGTTTTTGCGGATACTCCTAAAAACTCAGGGTTAACAGATATAACTTTTGATATAACTAAACCCTCTAAAATTTTAGATAAATTTAAGAAAAGAGATACATATTCAACAGTTACAAAAGGTTTGCCATCTTTTCCAAATAGTGAAGATATCAAAAACCTAGAAAAGAATGATTTGGTTTTAAACTGGGTTTCAAAAGCTGATGAGGATAGAAATAAATATTATGATGTTAAGATGGTCAAGATACCTACAAATGTTACTAAAGAAGGTGGTTATACTATAACAAATGAAAAGTCTCATAAAGTATTGACAGATCAAAGTGTCACTTTAGAAGCAAGCATATTTGGTCAATCATCTTCTTCTAAAGTTAGTTGGAGTGCATCTAATGAGAATATTACAAATAAGCAAAATGACTGGAAATTTAAATATATAGCTATTGAGTATAGTAAGGTCAAAAAAGATCGTTTTACTGTAGATGCTTATATTTTCCTTCCTAAAAATGGAGCTACTGCAAATGATTTACCTTGGAGTTCTGATTATATGAAAGAAAATAATATAGTTACCTGGGCTGTAGCTTATGATGTAAAAACAGGAATTACAAAAAATTAAAACTTGGTTATATAAATTAAATTTTAAGAATACTGAAGAAATAAGGCTTTTAGCTAAGAAAATTCACTTTAGTAAATTTATAGGCTGACTGGTCATATGTTTTTATAAGCAGTTCTATATAGCAAGTTACTTATTTTTTAGTTCTAAAAATTCTATCCCATATAGGTAGAGTAACACTATAGTTTTGTGTTGAATCTAGATGGTGTAAAGAATGGTGTTTCTTAAAGTAAAAAAGTAGAGCACCTTTCCTAGATTTAATGTGATGAGTGCTATGATGAATAAAAAAATATAGAAAGGCGCCTGTTAAAATACCACTATAAATTACAGATGAAATACCTAGCCCAAAGAACAAATATAAAGGTAGAAACATCATTACTGTATAAATGGGCAAAGACATATAGGTTGGAGTACCTATTAATTCAGTAGGTTTATTATGATGAGCATCATGGAGTTTTTTAAGAAAAGCAAAGCGATGAAATAGAAAACGATGCACTATGTACTCAATAAAAGACCAAAAGATAATTCCAAATATGTAGAGTAAGGGAATTATAAATGTATTTATTGATATATACTTTATTCCTATAGCTATAAATAAAAGTATAAATAAAGGGTAAATATAAAAGTCACTCCAATACCCAGTTCGGGATATTCTTTCAAGTATCGTCATTTTTTATAGTTTAACTGTTATTTTTACTAATCAATTATCATAACATACGAGCTATATTGTTTGAACCATAGAGTGTTTTTATCATAAAATAAAAAAAATCAAAGATTATAAGGTAACTTCTAATAATCACACTTATTTTGTATAATCTAAGAAGTAAATATTTTTGACTACTTTCTTCATGCTAAAAAACTTTAAATCTAATATATCAAAATATATTAATTCATCACAAATAATAGAAAATGAACTTCTCCGCTATGCATACTCTACAGATGCTAGTCCATACCGAATGGTACCAAAACTAGTTTTAATTGTACGCACGGATGAAGAGGTCAAACAACTATTAAAGCTTGCAAATTCAGAGCAAATAAAACTTACATTTAGAACTGCTGGAACTAGCTTATCAGGGCAAGCGGTGACAGATGAAGTACTTGTAATACTCGCGGCAGATAGTTGGCTTAATTATGAGGTAAGTACTGATGGTACACTTATAAAACTACAACCAAGTATAATCGGAGCTCAAGCTAATAAATACCTTAAAATCCACAAAAAGAAAATAGGTCCAGATCCTGGATCAATTAATTCTGCTAAAATTGGTGGAATTATAGCTAATAACTCAAGTGGTATGTGTTGTGGTACAGCAAGAAACTCCTATGCAACAATTGATTCGTTAAAAATTATTTTTGCAGATGGAGAAGTATTAGATACTAAAGATGAAAATAGTATAAAAAACTTTCTAAATTCTAAAAGTGATTTTATTACAGAGCTATCGACTATTCGTAATACTATAAAACAAGATAAAGAACTTGAAGGTTTTATTCGGAAAAAATTTGCTATAAAAAATACAAGTGGTTATAGCTTAAACGCATTTTTAGATTTTGAAGATCCAATTAAAATAATTGAAAGGCTTATAATTGGTTCAGAAGGTACTTTAGGCTTTGTAAGTGAAGTTACTTTAAACACTGTTCCAGATTATGAAAGTAGGGCTTTAAATTTAATCTATGGAAAACTAGATGATCTCGTGGCACTTACTACTAAACTTGAGCCGTTAAATGTTTCATCTGTTGAGTTGCTAGATTATCAATCACTTAAATCTGTAGAAAATCAAGCTGATTTAAAACCATTTTTAATCCCATTAGTTGATCAAAATACCGCAGCTATAATGGTAGAATTGGCCGAGGAAGATCAACAAAAGCTTCAACAAAAGTTAAAGATTGTAGAGAGCATTATAGATGGTGCAAAGATTACCCATCAGGTTGGTTTTAAAACTGATGAAGCTCAAATGCAAACGCTTTGGAAAACTAGAAATGGTGTGCTACCAACTATTGCTGGAGCAAGACCTGACGGTACGACTGTTTTAATCGAGGATATTGCTGTGAATATTTTAGATTTACCAGTTTTGATAGTAGATCTAAAAAAGATGTTTGTGAAATATAGCTATAATAATGCTGCTATATTTGGGCATGTTTTAGCAGGTAATATTCATTTTGTACTTACGCCAAATTTCAACAATGAAGATGAGCTTATAAATTATGATAATTTCATGAAAGAGCTTACAAATGTTGTTGCTGGTAAATATAATGGTTCGCTTAAAGCAGAGCATGGTAGTGGAAGAAATATTTCACCATTTGCAATAGTAGAGTGGGGTGAGAAGTGTTGGGATATAATGTGGCAGATTAAAAGTCTTTTTGATCCTAAGCATATTTTAAACCCTGATGTTAAAATCACAAAAGATAAAAACCTACATACGAAAAATCTTAAAGAGCTAAATAATGTAGATGAGCAAATTGATAAGTGTATGGAATGTGGTTTTTGTGAGCCTGTTTGCCCATCACGCAATCTTAGTCTGACGCCAAGACAGAGAAATACTGTTGCTCGTAAGATCAATACTCTCAAGGGAGCAGAAAAAGAAAAATGGCAACAAGATTTTGAGTATTATGGTATAAAAACCTGTGCTACTACGAGTCTTTGTAAAACACGGTGCCCAGTAGATATTGATACTGGTAGTTTTATTTTGAGCCAAAAAGCAGAAGCAAATAAGTCTGTAAATCATGCTAAAGAAATTTCAGCAGCCAAACTTAAAGTTCAAATAGGTAATGTTGCTGCACAAATAGTTGGCAAAGAAAATCTGCAAAATATTACAAAAGCTGTACATAGTAAGTTTAAGGCTATCCCTATTTACCTAGATACTATGCCAAAAGCTCAAAGTGATATTTTTGCAAATACTAACCCGTCTATTTCAAATAAATCAAAAGTTAAAAAAGCACTGCTTTTACCAGCTTGTCCAAATAGGATTTTCTCATCAGCTAATGATTCAATGAAGTACCCAAGTCAGCTAATTCTTGAAAAGTTAGGCTATGATGTTGAGTATCCTACAGATGTAAATAGTAAATGTTGTGGTCAAATGTATAATTCAATGAGAAATGTTACTCAAGAGAAAGTGATTGAAAAGGATTTACAAGAAATTGACTATACTCCGTATGATGTGGCTGTTATTGATAATAGCTCATGCTCAAATTTTGCTAAACATAATGGTGTGGAAATAGTCGATCTAAATAAGCTGATTTTAGAAAACCTTGATACTTTAAACATTAGGCAAAAGTATAAAAGTATCGCTTTGCATATTGACTGTTCAACTAGGAAGCAAAGTATCGATCAAAAATATATTGATGTTTTAAATAAGTGTGCAAATGAAGTTGTAACTCCTGAAATGATATATTGTTGTGGTTTTGCTGGTGATAAGGGCTTTAGTGTACCGGAGTTAAATGCTAGTAGCTTATCGGGTTTGCAGTCTCAGATTAAAGACTGTGATATAGGAGTGAGTTTCAATAGGTCTTGCCAAATAGGTTTAAGCCATCATGGTAAGTTAAAATATGTTTCTTTTGTGGATTTATTATTAGATTGTGTTGAGGGTTAGGAATTTATACCAATTGTAGGTTGTATTAGATCTTATGAGTTCCATTACAAGCTTTAGACATATAGAACAAAGGCTTTATTTTAAACCTATCATAATAATATTTTTCTAAATATGCTTTATATTCTTCAACAACCTTCTTTGGAACAAGATGAATTGTAGAACCACCAAAACCACCGCCAGTCATTCTAGCACCATGAACACCATCAAAACTTTCAGATAACTCAACCAAGTAATCAAGCTCATTACAACTGACCTTATAATCATCTTTTAATGAATAGTGAGACTGATACATTAGTTCACCAAGCTTTTTCCAGTTTTTGTATTTCATAGCTTCTGTAGCATCTAAAACTCGTTGGTTTTCAGTATAGATATGCTTAGCTAAACTATAGTCATCCTTACTGAAGCTTTCTTTTGTTACTGTAAGGTTTTCAATATTTAACTCTCTAAGCGATTTGATGTTATTAAATCTAGCTATATTTTCACAAGTTTTACGGCGATCATTATAAGCTGATTCTGCTAGGTTGTGCTTTATATTTGTATCAACGATCAGCAATGTTAAATCTTCTAAATCAAGAGGGATATTCTTATGCTTGTATGTATCACAATCTATCATCGTAGTCATATCTTCTTTAGAAAGAATACAAGCCATTTGATCAAGTAAGCCACAATTTGTACCTATATAACGGTGCTCTACCTGTTGAGCGATTGTTGCAAGCTCTATATCTTTTAAATCTAAGTTTAATAAATCATTATAAGCAAAAGCTAGTGCAGTGGCTAATGAAGCTGATGAAGATAAACCAGCACCAAATGGTAAATCACTATAAATATAAATATCAACGCCTTGAGTTTTTTTACCGTAGTCTTTAGCTATGATATTAAAAACGCCTTTTATATAGTTGTCCCAAGAGTTGATTATTTTTTCTTGAACCTCTTCTAAGATGAACGATTTTTTTTCATTAAGGTTTTTACTATATACACGGACTAAGTCATCATCTCTTTTTGCAATAGCTATATATGTACCCATATTTATTGCAAATGGCATTACAAAGCCACAATTATAATCTGTATGCTCACCTATAAGATTTACTCTTCCCGGTGAATAGTAAATAGAAGGTTCTTTCTCATATAGCTCTCTAAAATCATTGTGAAGATTGTTGATTATGTTATTCGTAGTATTGTTCATGATTATAGCTCTCGTAAAACTTTTGCTGCCAATTCAGGTGTGATGTCGCGTTGAGATTCTGCAAGCATTTCAAATCCAACCATAAATTTTTTAACACTAGCAGAACGAAGTAGAGGGGGATAGAAATGAGCATGAAGTTGCCAGTAATCACATTCTACTGCATTTACAGAACCGTGCCAGCCCATTGAGTATGGGAATGAAGTGTTAAATAAAGAATCGTACTTAACAAGAATGGATTTTAACGCATTTGATAAACTCTGTTGTTGAACTTCATTTAAATGATTTAAGTGTGAGCAGTGAAACTTAGGCAATATTAACGTTTCATAAGGCCATGTTGCCCAAAAGGGTACTACAACTAGCCAATCATCATTTTGGTAAACAATTCGCTCATTTTCTGCCATCTCTCTTTGAGCGTAGTCAAGCAACATATTTGAGTTATTTTTTTCAAAATAAGCTTGTTGAGATGCTTTAATTTTTAAAGCCTCTGTGGGTAAAAAATCACAACCCCAAATTTGCCCATGTGGGTGAGGGTTTGAGCATCCCATAATAGCACCTTTATTTTCAAAAACTTGCACCCACTCGTATGTCTTACTAAGTTCAGCAACTTCTTTGCCCCAAAGCTTTACAACTTTTGTAATGTCTTTCTCTTGCATCGAAGCCATTGTAAGATTGTGTTTCTCTGAAAAGCATAAAACTTTTGCAACACCATTTGCACCACTTACCTGGAAAAGGTCATCATTTATTTCTAAATTGGAATCAAGCTTTTCTTTTGATAGTGCTGAAAAGTCATTTTCAAAAATAAAAGTATCTTTGAAATCTGCATTTTTTTCACCATTAGCTCGCGTATTTGTCGGGCAAAGATAACAACTCTCATCATATTCCGGGCGAGTATCCTTTATTACATCTTCAGACTGGCCTTGCCATGGTCTATTTAAACGATGTGGTGATACTAAAATCCATTCATTTGTGAGGATGTTTTTACGGCGATGAGAAAGTTTGATGTTTTCTAATTTATGTGAAATATTCATGAGAGATAATAAAATCTGTTGTTTTATGATTTAAAGTTAGTATATCATGAGCTAGTATGTTTTTTAAATTACTAGTGTCGAGGAGTAATTATATATGAAGTCTGGGGAAATGAACTTTGTTGTTATTAGAGTGGCGTTAATAGCTGCTTTAGCCGGATTACTTTTTGGTATGGATATTGGTTATGTTAATGGGTCTTTGCACTTCATAGCTGAGACATTTAATCTTGATATATCTCAAAGAGGACATGTTTCAAGTGTTTTATTGATTGGAGCCGCAGCCGGGGCCTTATTCAGTGGATTTTTATCTAAAAAGTTTGGGCGTAGAAAAGTATTGCTAATAGCAGCAGCAATATTCTCAGTTTTTACTATTGTTGGAATAATCTCACCAAATTATGAAACCTTTATTTTATCGAGATTTGTGTTAGGTATAGCCGTTGGTATTGCTTCGTTTATTGCTCCTTTATATTTGTCTGAGATAGCTCCTAAAAAGTATAGAGGTGCTCTTATAGCTCTTTATCAGTTAATGATTACTATAGGTTTATTTTTAGTCTTTTTAACTAATTCTGCCCTCGAGAGTACTGGTTCTTGGAGAATTATGCTAACAGTTTTAGCAGTGCCTTCAGTTGTTATGTTTTTCGGATGTCTAACTCTACCTAGAAGTCCAAGATGGTTGGTTTTGGTAGGTGAAGATGAAGAGTCAAAAGTAGTATTAAAGAAAATAAGAACTACAGATGTTGAAGCTTTAAAAGAATTTGATGAAATTAAGCAAACTACACATAAGGGAGTGAGCCCTTTTGCAATGCTTAGAAAACCGTTCTTTATAAAAGTTCTATTATTGGGTATGGCATTACAAGCTTTTCAACAGTTTACTGGTATGAATGCTTTTATGTATTATTCGACAGATATATTCAAAATGGCAGGGTTTACTAATCCAGCAACTTCTACTATTGTTATAGGTCTTTTAAACATGCTTACGACATTTATAGCAATCAAATATGTTGATAGGTTTGGTAGAAAACCTATCTTATATTTTGGACTGACATTATTGATACTGTCATGTTTAGTCGTTGGAACTATTTTTAAGACTCACTTTGTATATGATCAAGCTATGGTCTTATCTCAAACATTGCAGTGGGTTTCTTTGATTTTCTGTTTACTGTTTATTTTTGGTTTTGCTATAGCTATGGGACCTGTTATTTGGATCTTATGTTCTGAAATTCAGCCAATAGAGGGTAGGGATTTAGGTATTACAGCATCGACAATGAGTAATTGGATATGTAATGCTATTATAGGTAATTTTGCTTTAACATGGTTAACCTTCTATCCTGGCAGTACTTTCTTTGGTTTTGCTATAACTTGTATAGTATGTATATTTTTTGTTAAGTTTTTTGTACCTGAAACAAAAGGTGTATCCCTTGAGGAGATAGAGAATAATCTTAGAAGTGGGAAATCTTTAGCTAGAATTGGGCGTTAATAAATCAAATTATAAAATAAGGAAAAAATAATGAGTTCAAATAGTGAGTATAAAAGAATAGTCTTTTTAATAGCTATAATTGCAGCCTTAGGTGGGTTACTCTTCGGTCTAGATCAAGGTTTTATTGCGAACGCGGGAACTACCTTGGATCATGTGTACGGGATGGTTCCAGGAAGCATTAGTGAAGGCAAATTTAATGCAATACTTGCTTATGGTGGTATATTAGGAACTATATGTAGTGGTTTTTTTACAAGGTTTGTGGGTCGTAAAAACACCTTAATTATCGCAGGGTTCTCATTTTTATTAGGGGCTTTAATCTCTTCTATTTTACCTCCATTAGGTATACTGACAGCTTGCAGATTTTTATTGGGATTTGGTGTTGGTTTAGCATCTTTTGCGACACCTTTATATTTAGCAGAAACAGCCCCAACTGAAATAAGAGGGGCTATGTCGTCATTATTCCAGTTAATGATAACATTTGGTATCTTCCTTATATGTTTAGTTAATGTTGTAATTGTAGAGTTAGCAGGGCATACGCAAATTTCTCTAGTGATGATGTTTTCTGTTATTACTCTATTTGCTTTATTGATGACGTTAGGATGTTTCTTTTTGCCAAAAAGCCCAAGATGGTTGATGATGCGTGGTGATGAAGAAAAAGCTAGAGAAGTTTTAGCAAGATTAAGAAATAGTGACGAGATAGAAGCAGAACTAAGTATTATTAGACATAAAAATAGTCAAAAAGGTGAGCCTATCAAAAATACTTTGAATAAACCGTATTTTTGGAAGATTCTTGTCGTTGGTGTAATTATTCAAATGTTTCAACAGCTGGTTGGTATTAATGCAATGATTTATTATGCGCCAACTTTCTTACAAGGTGCTGGTTTAAACATTATATTAGCAGGCTTAGCGGTATTTTTTGTTAACTTTATATCTACTTTTCCAGCAATCAGATGGGTAGAAAAATGGGGTAGAAAAAAACTACTCACTGTTGGTGCTACGATAATGGCTGGTGCATTATTAGTTGTAGCTATATGTTTCTATGTGATTGACATTGCGGGAGTACATTCTGAAATTCCGAAATATATATTACTGATTTCATGTTTAGTTTATATATTTGGATTTGCTTGCTCATGGGGACCTGTTGCTTGGATTCTATGTTCGGAAATTTTCCCACAAAAAGTTCGTGAAATAGGTATGACTATTACAACAATAGTGAACTGGACATTTGTATGGATAGTAGTTGCGTACTCTAATGTCATTATGGGTAGTGGTGTTTGGGGAAAACCAATGCTATTTGTGAGTTATGCAATATTTTGTATAATTGCAATAGTATTTCTTAAACTATTTGTCCCTGAAACTAAGGGTGTGAGTCTAGAAAAAATAGAAGATAATCTTATCTCGGGTAGTAAGCTTAAAGACTTGGGTCAACACTAAACTTGAAAAAATCTCTCAAATAATATATCCTTGACCTCGTAATTTACAATAGTAACATTTCAAACTAAAGGAACAATAATTATGAAAGCTTCTGCTAGACATTTACTTGTACAATCTGAAAACGAGTGTAACGAGATCAAAAATAATATATCTGAAGGTAAAATAACTTTTGAAGAAGCTGCTAAAAAGCACTCTTTATGCCCATCAGGCGCAAGAGGTGGTGATTTGGGATCTTTCTCGCAAGGTCAAATGGTTCCTGAATTTGACAAAGTAGTATTTAACGATGAGCTTCATAAAGTTCATGGTCCAGTACAAACTCAATTTGGTTATCATCTATTAGAAATTACATCTCGCGGATAATTTTAAATTTCTTATAACTTATATCACTCAAAAAATATTTAGTGTGTAACATTAGTTATGATTTTCAAATTATTTTAAAATACTTCAAATATAAATTTACGGACAAAAATGACTTCTGAAACTAAAAAAGATTTTAGCCAGCTTGGGCTAAGTCAAGATATTGTAGATACTGTAACTAAACTAGGATACGAAAATCCTACACCAATTCAACAGTATGCTATTCCATATATCTTATCGGGTAGAGATGTGCTTGGTCAAGCACAAACGGGTACAGGTAAAACTGCAGCATTTGCATTACCTCTAATTAATAACATGGATCTTGATTCTAGAAATAGAGAACCTCAAATTTTAGTATTAGCACCAACGCGTGAGTTGGCTATACAAGTAGCAGAGCAATTTGATGCTTTTGCAAAAAATATCCCAGGTTTAAGTGTAACTTCTATCTATGGTGGCCAAGAATATGGTTCACAAATTAGAGCACTTAAAAATGGCGTAAATGTTGTAGTTGGTACAACTGGTCGTGTAATGGACCATATCAGAAAAGGTACTTTGCGTTTAGATAACCTTAAATGTTTAGTACTAGATGAAGCAGATGAAATGCTAAGAATGGGTTTCATTGATGATGTGAAATATGTTCTTAGTCATGTAGCTGATGAATGCCAAAGATTACTTTTCTCAGCAACTATTCCAAATGATATTGCTGATATTATCAAAGAATATCTTAGAGATCCTTGTAAGATTCAAGTAAAAGCAAAAACAAAGACAGCAAATACTGTAACTCAAAAATTTATAGTAGTTAAAGGCTTTAGAAAAACTGATGCTTTAGATAGATTGCTTGAGGTTGAAGAAACTGATGGTGTGATTATATTTGTTAAAACAAAAGCATCTACGATAGAAGTTGCTGATAGCCTAAAAGTTATGGGTTATAAAGTTGCTGCTATAAACGGTGATATGCAACAATCGCAAAGAGAATATATTATTGATCAGTTCAAAACTGGTAAATCAAATATTCTTGTAGCTACAGATGTAGTTGCTAGAGGTATAGATTTAGAAAGAATTAGTCATGTAGTAAACTATGATCTTCCTAATGATGCAGATACTTATGTTCATAGAATTGGTCGTACTGGTCGTGCTGGTCGTGAAGGTGTATCTATATCTTTAGTTCCATTAAAGGATATGAGATTTTTACGCATAGTTGAAAGATTTACTAGCTCAAAAATGCAAGAAGTATTTATGCCTTCTGCTAAAGATTTAGCTGATAGTAGAATCGCTAACTTTAAAGCAAGAATAGAAAACGCATTAGAAAAAAATAAATCTTTAGACAAATACAAAGAAATCATCACAACAATGCGTGATGAGATGGAACTTGATTCTGATGATTTATTAGCAGTACTTACTTTACTTGCACAAGATAATAAATCTTTCTTCCCGCGTGAAATACAAGCACGTGAAGAAAAAGGTCGTAGTCGTGATAGAGATCGTGGCCGTAATGATAGAAATGATCGTGGCGGTAGGTTTGATCGTAATGATAGAGGTGGCCGTAATGATCGAGGTAATCGTTTTGATCGTAATGACCGTGGTGGTGAAAGAAGATCCGCTCCTCGTAGAACACCTGATATAGCATTAACTACATATAGGCTTGATGTTGGTCGTGATAATGATGTTGCTCCTCGTAATATTGTCGGAGCTATAGCGAATGAAGGTGGAATTGATAGTAAACATATCTGTAACATCTCTATTCAAAATGATCATACTTTTGTTGATCTACCAGCTAACTTAGAATCTAAAACAGTTAGCCATCTTAGAAATGTTTGGGTATCTGGTAAGAAGCTAAACATGTCTGAAAAATAATTTTTTCAAACCCTAATATCTTTGCCATCTTTTTTAGAAGGCAGAGATTATTTCTTTTATATTCTAATTTAATGATGAAAACTGTATAATGTATCGAACTAGCTATACATTTATATGATTTTTATGAGTAACTATATTTTTATAGTATCGGCGCCATCTGGGGCTGGAAAGAGTTCTCTCTTAAAAGCTTTTCTAAATACAGATATTGGTAAACAAAATTTTGCTGTTGCAACTTCACATACTACTCGTGATCCTAGGGTTGGAGAAGAGCATGGTAAAGAGTACTATTTCACGACAGTTAAAGTTTTTGAAGATCTACTTGGTGAGAATGGTTTTGTTGAATATGCAAAAGTTTTTAGAAACTATTATGGTACTTCAAAAGCAGAAGTAGATAGGCTCCTACAGTTAGGCAAAAATATAATCTTAGAAATTGATTGGCAAGGAGCTCAACAGGCTAGAGCTATCTATAAAGATAAAGCTAAAAGCATATTTATACTGCCCCCTTCGTTAGATGAACTTAGAAGTAGACTGGAAAACCGTGATACTGATTCTATAGAAACTATCAACTATCGTATGAATCAAGCTAAAGATGAAATTTCTCATGCTGATGATTATGACTATAAATTAATTAATGATGATTTTGATAAAGCTGTTGAAGAGTTAACAGCATATTTTTCTACTGCAATAAAATCATGAAATACTTGGAAAATGCGAGCTATAAATAATGTTAAATGAAAACCTAATAAAAGAAAAAATTTCTCAAGCAAGAAAAGAACTACCTAATATACGTGTTAAAAAAGAAGAAAAGCAAGCATACATGGATGAGATAAAAGCATTGATTAAAGAAAAAAATGCGTGTTTAGTTGCTCATTATTATGTTGATGATGAAATCCAACAATTAGCAGAAGAAACAGGTGGTTTCATTGGTGATTCTCTTGCAATGGCAAAGTTTGGATTAAATAGTCCTTGTGATACTTTAGTGGTAGCAGGGGTAAGATTTATGGGCGAATCAGCTAAGATTTTAAGTCCTGAGAAGACTGTTTTAATGCCTACACTAGCTGCTGAATGCTCGCTAGATTTAAGTTGTAATAATGATGAGTTTAAAAAATTCATTGATCAACATCCTGATAGAGAAGTTGTTGTCTACGTAAACACTTCTGCTGAGGTAAAGGCTCTTGCAGATTGGACAGTTACATCTTCAAATGCATTAGATATATGTTTAAGCCTACATAAACAAGGTAAAAAAATTATTTGGGGTCCAGATAAGTATCTTGGTGATTGGATTAAGAAACAAACAGGTGCAGATATGCTACTTTTTAATGGTAGTTGTATTGTCCATGAAGAGTTTAAAGCCCAGGCATTAGATGATCTTATGCTAGAGTACCCAGAGGCTGCTGTTTTAGTGCATCCTGAGTCACCGGCAGAAGTTATTAAAAGAGCAGATGCTGTAGGCTCAACATCTCAGCTTATTGAAGCAAGTCAGAAAATGCCAAATGATAAATTTATCGTAGCAACTGATATTGGTATTTTTTATAAAATGAAACAATTATCTCCTAAGAAAGAATTTATTCCAGCTGCAACTGCTGGGCGAGGAGCTACTTGTCAGTCATGTGCTAAATGTCCATGGATGAAATTAAATCAACTTAAAAATTTACGTGAGAGCTTGATTAAGCAAGATAATCAAATATTTGTTTCGGAAGATGTTCGACAAAAGGCTCTAGTTCCTTTAAATAGGATGATAAATTTCTAATGTTAAATAAAAATCAAATTACAGGTCTACCTAAAGGCTATATTTCAGAGCTTGTTGAACTAGCAATCAAAGAAGATGTTTATGATGATGGAAATGGTCAAGATATAACAGCCTTACTTGTTGATGATGTTGACACAACTGCATACTGCATAACTCGAGAAGATATGATTCTATGTGGTTGTGATTTTGCAAATGAAGTAATAGCTCAGATTGATAATAAACTTAATATAAGTTGGCATTATAAAGATAGTAATAGCGTTAAAGCTAATCAAGAAATTTTTAGTTTAGAAGGTAATGCTAGATCTATACTTACTGCTGAGAGAATAATACTTAACTTTATTCAAACTTTATCAGCTACAGCTACTACGACTAATAAATTAGTAAGTTTAATTACTGATAGTAAAACAAAACTTCTTGATACGCGTAAAACTGTACCAGGCTTTAGGGTTGCTCAAAAATATGCTGTTAAATGTGGTGGTGGATATAATCATCGTGTAGGCTTGTTTGATGCGTTTCTTATTAAAGAAAATCATATTCGTTCAGCTGGAAATATAAGTAAGGCTGTAGCAAGGGCTAATGATATAGCAAAAGATAAAATGGTTGAAGTTGAGGTTACAAACCTTGATGAGTTAAATCAAGCTATTGAAGCTAAAGCTGATATTGTAATGTTAGATAATTTTTCGATACAAGATATTTTAGAAGCTGTAAAAATAGCTAAAGGTAAATTACTTTTAGAAGTTTCAGGAAATATTAATGAAAATACAATTATAGATGTTGCAAAAACAGGTGTTGATTTTGTATCTGTTGGAGCTATAACTAAAAGTGTTAAAGCTATAGATTTATCGATGCAGGTTGCGATATAAGTTTTATGGAAATAAAAAAACATCAAGTTGTAATAGTAGGTGGTGGGTTAGCTGGCGTTGTTAGTGCTATTGAGCTTGCTAAAAATAATTTTGATGTTGCTCTCATATCTGATGAAGATTATCAGCAATCTGCTAGTTACTATGCTCAAGGCGGTATTGCAGCACAAATAAATGTAAATGACACACCTGAAAATCATATAGATGATACTTTGATAGCTAGTGCAAATATTGCTGATATTAAAAGTGTTTCTCATGTAGTAGAAAATTCTAGAAATGCGATACACTGGCTAGAAGAAAACGGCGTAGTTTTTGATAAAGATGATACTGGTGAATATAGTTTACACTTAGAAGGTGGGCATTCATTACAGCGAATATTACACATCAAAGATCATACAGGTAAAGCTATAATTGATAGTTTATATAATACTCTTCATAAATATAAAAATATTAAAATCTATAATCACTGTAAAGTATTTAGGCTAATAAAAGATAATCAAAACAATAGATGTATTGGCTTATATTCTTATATTAGAAGTAAAGAAATAGTAGCATTTAAAAGCAGTAATATAATACTTGCTACAGGTGGTGCAGCCGGTATATATAAGTACGCAACTAAAACAAATCCAAGTACTGGAACTGGTATGGTGATGGCATACGATATAGGTTGTGAGTTAGAAAATCTTGAATTTATGCAATTTCATCCAACATGCTTTTTTGATAAGAATCATGAACCTTTGCTAATATCTGAAGCTGTTAGAGGTAGTGGGGCAATACTACAACGAGAGTGTGGTCTTGCGGTAATGAGAGAAGTTCATCCTCAAAAAGATTTAGCTCCTAGAGATATTGTTGCAAGACAAATTTACGCAAATATGCAAAGAGGTCATGATGTCTTTTTAAATGCTACACATCTTAGTGGCTCTCAATGGCAAGATAAGTTTCCATCTATTTATAAAAAATTATTAGAAAATGGTATTGACCCAACTAATCAACCAATACCTATATCACCAGCTGCACACTACAGTTGTGGTGGTATTAAAGTAGATTTAAGATCTCAAACTAAAGTGACAGGACTCTATGCTGTTGGAGAGGTTTCTTGTACAGGATTACATGGCTCAAATAGGCTTGCGAGCAACTCTTTATTAGAGTGTTTAGTTTATGGATTATCTGCAGCTAAAGATATTTGTGTTAAAGATCAGCAAAATATTGATTATGATATAGAGGCTCTTAAAGCTTTTAAGAGTCATGTTGATGTTAAAGAGTATACAGCTGTCATAAAACAGTTAATGTGGGATAATGTGGGTTTAGTTAGAAACGCTAATAAACTTAAACAAGCTAAAGAAAAACTTCGTGAGATTTGCGCAACATTGCCACCAGAAATTGTTTCAGATAGATATGATCTAAATCTTGAGAAAGTTAAAAAACTTATGCTTTTAGCTGAGCTAACAATAGATAATGCAATACTAAGAAAGCAGAGTGTAGGCAGTCATTTTATTGAGGATAAATAATTTAAAGTTAGTTAACAGAGATTATTATGAAAAAAATTACTATAATTACTATTTGTCTTCTTAGCTGTTTAAAATGTTTTGCAGATACAAAAGTTAAAGCATCAATTATTATAAAAAATGGTTTAGTTCTGACTATGAATAAGAACTATAAAACTATAGATGATGGCGTAATAGTTATTCTGAATAATAAGATAATTGATGTTGGCGATAAAGATTTAATCAATAAGTATAAAGCTGAACAAACTATAGATGTTCAGCAAGGTATAGTTATGCCTGGAATGATCAATGCTCATACTCATGCTGGAATGTCGTTATTTAGAAGCGCTGGAGATGATGTTGCCGATAGATTAACGAAGTATTTATTTCCTCTAGAGGCAAAGCTAGTCACTCCTAAATTAGTATATGATGCAACTTTAAACTCTGCTATAGAGATGGTCAAAGGTGGAGTTACTACGATGGTTGATATGTATTATTTTGAAGATTATGCTGCCAAAGCTGTCAAAATAATAGGGATGCGAGGCATAATGGGTGAAACGATTATGGGAAACCCTACGCCAGACTCTAAAAAGCCTTATGGTGGTATAGAGTATGCAAATAAATATTTAATACCAAAATATAAAAATGATGATTTAGTAACACCTGCTTATGCACCTCATGCACCTTATACTAATGATACTAAACATTTAAAAGAGATCGAGAAACTATCAAAACAGCAAGATATCCCTATTACTATCCATTTAGCAGAAACTAAAGCTGAGTTAGAAAAATATAAAAAAGAATATAATAAAACACCAGTAGAATATTTAAAATCAATAGGTTTATTATCAAATAGGCTTATAGCTGCACACTGCATATTTGTTAATACTAAAGATATTCAGTTAATGAAGCAAAATGGTGTGGGAGTGTCACATAACCCTATAGCTAATTCAAAATCAGCAAAAGGTATTGCTCCAGTATTAGAGATGGATAAAGAAAATATCAAGCTAGGACTAGGTACAGATGGACCTATGAGTAGTAACTCTCTGGATATTATTAACCAAATGAGTTATGTTTCTACACTACAAAAACTAAAACATAGTGATAGAACAGTAATGCCTGCAAGAGATGTTGTTGAAATGGCAACAATAGGAGGAGCTAAAGCTATTCATAAAGATGATGCTCTAGGTTCTTTAGAAAAAGGTAAGCTAGCTGACATAGTTATAGTTGAAACGAAGTCTCCAAATATGAACCCTGTATATGATCCATATTCAGTTTTAGTTTATTCAGCTTATCCTTTAAATGTCGAGACTGTCATTATCAATGGTAAATTAATTATAAAAAATAAAAAGCTACTTACATATAGTGAATCGCAAAATCATAAAACTGTGAAAAGTTATGAAAAAAGAATAAAAGAAGTATTACATCAATTAGATAATCAATGATCACGAAGTTTTATGATATTTTTTTATATGTAGAATTGACGTAATAAAAATAGATGCTTATTTTTGTAGAGCTATTTTTTAAAATATTTGTTAGCTTTATTAAGAATATCATGCATCTTATCAACATAGTTTTTAGACATATCATTATTAGGAAGTTCATATTTATAAACACATAATACTTTTTTAGCTACACTAGTTACAAATTGATCTTTATTATGTATAGTTTTGCCAATTTTTTGTAAATCACCATATAATGCTTTAATTGCTAACTTTTGGGTAAGAATATTAGGAGCGTTTGGTAATAATGTGTATATTGTATAAAATACACATCCCCCTATGAGTAATCCAATACATGTAGATAAAGAACTGATTATATCAAAATTCATATGATTATCTGGCTGTATAATGAAAATAATTCCTAAGCAATATCCTAAACCATATATTTGAAGTCTTGGTATTGTTAAACAAATAATCCCAATACTAATAATTAAACTAAATAGTACTAAAAATAGTTCAACAAAGCCAAGTACTTGAGGCATTAAAAATAGCTTTGTAGCTACTGCTATAGGAGCACTAACTAAAACACCAATTAAGACATTTCTTACTAATATAATAGATTTTGGAATCCCTCCAAATAACTGAGAAAGTATGACCATTAAGATTATTGCTACAAGTAGTCCAGGACTACCATTAGAAAGTATCCATAATAAAGTACAGATTATGAAGATACTTATTGTGCGAATAGTTGAGGTACATACAATAGCTAGATTATGATAGTTTTTTATTTTAGGTAAATTTATTTGTTCTAGACTTTTGCTTTTTATGTTACCAAGGTTTATATAGGCGATAAGAAAACTGATTAAAGCTGTATATAAATTTCTTATTACTATAGGTTGCTTATGATCTTTAGAGTTTACTTTTAACTCTTTTATCTTATTTCTTAAATTTGTGTCTAAAGATATTGTTTTTAACTGATTGTTTAAAAGGTTAGAATAATAAATATAATTATCATCAGTAAAATTTCTATCTCTGTATTTAGAATAGTCTTTAATATGCCTAAGCATAGCTAATGCTCTATTAGAAAATAGAATATAGCGGTTTTTAGCATTTATAGTTTCGTACATATTAGCACTACTATCACTATGTAGAGTAACTGTAGCTTCAATAATCTCTCTGGTTGCAGTGTTTATAATAGAATTATTTGTTATATATAAGTCTGTTAAGGCACTTAAGTGGTTTATTGTTGCTAAGAATACTCTGCTACTATGTTTTTTATAAATACTTTTAACTGATTGAGGTTTTATAAGAAAACTAACTAGACATGCAGTTATGCATCCTAAGCCTATCTCTGTAAAGCGTGCAGCAGCTATGTTAAATACTCCTGTAGCTGTAATGTTTTCTGGGTCGCTAGCGGAATAAAAGACAATTACAATAGCAGTTATATTTCCTAAAGCTATTCCATAAGTAAAGTTAGGATGACTCATACCTGCTGAAATAAATAAGCAAATAATCAAGAAAAATACCAAAGACAGTATAGCAAGGAAAGGAAATGGAATAAAAAGGACAACAATTGTAGTACCAATAATAGCACCAATTAAAGTTGCAGCTATTAAACATATCGTTTTCTCAACTACAAAACCAGCTTCTGGTCTTAATTGAAGAAATATAGCACCAATAACTGCCCACATTGGTTTGTATAAATCCAAACAGATAGAGATATAGAGGACTATATTTATAGCTAATAATATTTTAAAGCATTGTAGTATATTGATTTGATTATTGCGTATAAATTCTTTTAGCATTTATTTATAAATCTTAACAGTTACATTTATACCAGAAACAAGAACAGTATCATCAGGTATCTTAGTTAGTAAAATATCTACAGGGATACGCTTGGGTAATCTAACCCAGTCGTAAACTTCTTTTACTTCAGGTAAAAGTTGATTGTTTGTGTTGGTATTTGTATCAGCTACTCCTTTGCCTATTCCAGCGACTTTACCATACAAGGGTTTTCCACCAGTCATAAGCTCAAGTTTAGCTTCTGCCCCAACTTTAATATTTGATAATTTAGTTTCTTCAAAATATCCAGTTACATAAAATGAGTTTTCTTCAATAATTGAGATAACAGGGATAGCTTGAGACACATAGCTACCAACTCTTAGATTTATATTATTTATAGTTCCTGAAACTGGCGCGTACACATTAGTTCTTTCATAGTTAGTTTTTGCAATAGCAAGGGTAGCTTGAGCTTCTTTAAATTCTGCAAATTTAATTCTTTCTTCTATCTTATGATTATTAAGCTCTTCTTTGCTTATGGCTTCTGTTTTTCCTAATAGTTTTCTTCTATCATACTGTTGTTTTGATAATTGCCATGAAGAGTATGCATGCTCAAGTTCTGCTTGTGATTTTAGTAATTGAGCTTTATATCTGACATCGTCTATTTTAAAAATCAAATCACCTTTCTTAACAACTTGGTTGTCAACTACATCTACACTATTTACTAGTCCTGATACATCTGGAGCAATCATTATAATATTTGCACGAACTCTACCATCCCTAGTCCAAGGTGAGTACATATAGTAGTTCCAGATTGAATAAATGCAGGCTAGAAATAGAATAGAGATAATTAAACTCGTAATGATTTTCTTTCTTTCTAACATCTTAAAAAAAAGCTCCTAAACTAAAAACACATAGAGTTAAATAAAATGTAAAGATAATCATATTTATCCAATAATTACTGAAAATCACATATTGGTTAATAATTTGTGGTAATAAAAATTTTGTAATGGCTGTTAAAAACAAAGACATAAGTATTGGTAGAACCAATGGTGATATTAAAAGTCCATTTATTACTATTACACTCATACTGATATGTGTTAAAATTTTCTATTAAACATAATGATACAATGTATCGTATAATGATACAATGATTATTTTTAAATTTTAATGTACAATTATTAATCAAAGCTAGCAGCAATCGTAACTTTAAAGGTCTAGATAAGTGAGTGAAGAAAAAAAAATACAAGTAATAAGTAGGGCTATAAAAATATTAGAATCAATCAGTAAAAATTCTACAGGAATGAGCCTAGGAGAAATTGCACAAAGTGTGAATTTACCTAGGTCAACAGTGCAAAGAATAGTAGCGGCTTTAGAATCTGAAGGATACACGCGAAGTGAAGGAGCTGGTAAAATTTTGTTAGGCACAAGACTATTTAACTTAGTATCATCTTCATATGCAGACATTGTATCGCTAACACAAAACTACTTAAGGAAATTAAGCGAATTTACACAGGAAACTGTAATAATGACTCGCTCAAACAAACTAGATTTGATAGTTATCCATAGAGTTATTGCAAACAGGGAGTTACAGGTTATTCCAAGCATAGGGACATTAAAACAACCAATTTATAATACTGCTACAGGTAGAGCACTATTATCCTTATATGATGATGATACTATTGAAGAAATTTTATCAAATTATTCCATGAAAGAAGATGTTATAAAAAAATTAAAAAATATCCGAACTAGTGATATTGAAATTGATGAAGGGATGACTTATGGTGGAATAGCTAGTGTTGCTATAGCTATAAACTCTTTTTTAGGAAGCTTTGGCATAGCTTTATTAGTTCCACAGCAGAGGTTTAGTGAGCATAAAGAATTTTATATATCACAAATGAAGAAAGCAAAAGAGAAAATATTAACTGAAATTGGTACTGAAAAGGTAGTGCCAAAAAATATTAAAAATTAGGAGTTAAAGCTCCATTTCTTTTATGATGAGAGCGATTGTGCCAAAAGCTAATTTTTTCTAATGCTTTTTCTGAAACTTTTTCACCATCTAAGAAAGCGTCAATTTCATTATATGTAACTCCCATTTCATCTTCATCAGTTTGCCCTTGCCATAAACCTGCAGAAGGAGCTTTATCTAATATATTTGAGGGGATGTTTAAATGCTCTCCAAGTTCAAAAACTTGTGATTTCTTTAGGTTAACAAGAGGTAATATATCAGCAGCACCATCACCATGTTTTGTAAAATACCCCATATACCATTCACATGCGTTATCAGTACCGATAACCATGCGATTATTTTGCTGAGCATAAGCATATAAATACATCATTCTAAGGCGAGCTTGGGCATTGCCTTTGATTACATGTTGACGATCATTATCAGAGTTTGTGAAATTAACTGTAGTTTCTATAAAGACATCATAAGCATCTTGAATGGGCACAATATGGTAAGGAATATCAAGTTTATCTATTAGCTCTATAGCATCTACCATATCAGCAGAGTCATTATTGGACGATGGCATTATCAGTCCTGTAACAGGTAGACCTGTCATAGTAGCTAAAGAGCTTGCAACAGCAGAATCTACACCGCCACTAATACCTATAACAAAACCATCAGCAGGGTAGTTCTTGCAAGATTCTTTTAAGAAAGTTACTAATTTTTGAGTATATTGATCATAATTTATTTGTTTAGATATTTTCATAAAGATTTATTGCTCCATTATTTATCGAAAGCTGGATTACCTAAGTGCGGATCAGAATAATTATCTACATCATAGCCACTTCCTAAAGCTTGATACAGATTTACAATGCTCATTAAAGATTTTAGTTTTGCTTGATTCACCTGCATTTGCTGATAAATTTGGTTTAAGGTAACACCTGTATACTCTAATCCGCTAATCTCTCCAGACCTATGTTTTTTAGCGAATATTTGTCTTTGTATTACTGTAGAGTCTAATGAGTTCACTTGCTTTTTGTAATTTTTTTCATCAGCATCTCGAGCAGAAAGATTATCATCAACTTCTTGAAATGCCTGCTGAAGTGTATTTATATAATCATAATATGCTTGATAGAATTGTGCTTTAGCTTTATCACTATCAGCGAATATACTCATGTTAAATATTGGTACAGCAGCTACAGCTTCAGCAGCCCATGCCCATGCATTCATTGTGGCAAGCTCTCCTAATGCTAGTGTAGCATTACCAAAAGTACCAGTTAGATCAATACTTGGGAAGAACTGTGATCTAGCTAGACCAATATTTGCATTAGCGGTCATAAGTTTATATTCTGCTATAGCGACATCTGGACGATTTTCTAATACTTTAGATGGTAGATTTACTGGTACTTTTATATTAGAATTTATCTGATTCATGCTTCTAGCTGTTAGTATCTTACCTGGATTTTTACCCATTAGAATTTTTAGTGTATTTTGGAAATGTATAATGTTGTTTTTAATCGTAGCTACTTTACCTTCTTGGCTTTCTAACTGCTGTTTGATAGCTTCCGTTAAAACTGGGGAGCTAGCACCAAGAGCCTCTTGTGCTTTGCTATAACGATACATTTTTTGTAGTTGAGCTACCATAATCTTTTGTAGTCTCAACTGTTCTTTAGAAGTAATAAATGAGAAGTAAGCAGCACTAACCTGACTGATAATCGAAAGCCTAGTTGTGTTTTTTAAGTTTACTTGCATTTTTTTAGATAATCTAGAAATTTCGCCAAGCTTAAACTGTCTAGCAATGTTTATCGTATAACTTGGAATAATCCCAACTAGTCCGCCACCAGCTGTTTGAGAATTAGGTATACTTAAGCCAGGAATACTAGTACTAGAATTAATATCAAAAGCTTGAGCAACAAAACCACCGCCCCCGACACTTGCAGTAGGTAACCAACCATAGTTAGCTTTATTTATCTCTGCATTAGCTTGTAGTATATTACCAATAGAAACCTGTAGCTTATTATTATCTTTTAAAGCTGTTGTTATTAGTCTGTTTAGTACAGGATCATTAAATTGCCTCCACCATGCCATTTCTGGTAAATCCCAGTTTTTAGTTTGCTCAGTTGAGGTATTCTGACTATTCCATAGCTTAGGAGTTTCAATTTTTGGTTTTTGATATTCAGGATTAAAAAAACTACAACTTGATATTAGTAGAGTGGATGTAATAGCTGCAATTGCAAATATTTGTTTTTTCATTAATCTAACCACCAAAAGTATCTACTTGTACTGCAGCACTAGCACCAACACGAAGAGGGTATTTTTCACTATCTTTCAGAGTGATCTTTACAGGAAATCTTTGCGTAACTTTGACCCAGTTACCAGTAGCATTTTCTGGTGGCAGTAGTGAAAATACTGACCCTGTAGCATAGCTGATACTATTAACTACACCTTCATATTTATGATCATACATATCTAAAGATATTTTAACTTTTTGGCCTGGTTTAATTCTATCTATATCAGTCTCTTTAAAGTTTGCATTTATCCACCATTCTTTATTATTCACAAAGCCAAATAAAGATTGTCCTGGTGATACAAGCTGCCCTTTGTAGATTTTTAAGTTTGAAACATAACCATCAGTAGGTGCTGTAATAGTAGTATATCCTAGATTTAAGCTTGCATTACTATAGCTAACATTTGCAGCATCAAGACCAGCTTTTGCAACTTCTACCTGAATCATAGATTGCTTCAAATTTGATACTGCTTGATCATTTTGTTTTTCAGCTTGAATTCTTTGATTAAGATATTTTTGAGCATCTTGAAGTGATCCTGCATCCTCATGAAATAACTTAGTATATCTATTTGACATAGCTGCAGCTGTTTTAAGGCTTGCTTTAGCTTTACTAAGATCAGCTCTAGCACTTTTAACTTTTTCGTTTGAAATAGCAAGTTGAGCCTTAGCTTTTATTATATTTGTATTAGCTTCTGTAACATTTAATTGATAATCAATAGGATCAATCTGAACTAGTTTGTCACCTTTATGTACATATTGATTATTTTTTACAAAAACCTCATCTATATACCCACCAACTTTTGCAGAAATATTTACAATATCAGCATCTACATATGCATTATCAGTAGATGGGAATACTTTGCTATATGTATAGTAACCATATATACCAGCGGCTGTTAAGGCAATTATTCCACATCCAATAAATATTTTTTTAGGTGAGAATTTAGAAGGTTTTTTTTCTACTTTTGCTTCTATTTCATCTACTGCTTGATCTTTTTTTTCTTCTGACATTTTATTTCCTATTATCAATATATACTAATGAGCCATTACTACAGGGGCATCTTTAGGAGGTTCTTTTAGTAAAAATGGAACTACTGCTAAACATAAGCTAAGTATTCCTATTATGTAAAATGAGTTTAAATAACTTAACAAACTTGCTTGATGAGCAATTTGTTGTTTAGCAACGGCAATAGTCGTTATATCAGGTACAGGAAGTATTTGCTTCCAGTTTTGAAAACTTTGATTATATGAAGATATATTAGATGATAAATCTTGATAATGTACTTGTTGATTTCTAGTGATTATAGTTGCTATAAATGCAGTACCCACAGAACTGCCAAAACTCCTGAAGAAATTAAAAGCTCCCGACATATCTCCTAAATCTTCATCTTTAAAACCTACTACTATTGCTTGCATGATTGGTAAGAAGAACATTGTAATTCCAAGACCTTGAACAAGCATAGTCATTATGACAAGGTTTTCATTAATATTCGAAGAGAATGAAGCTTGCATGAAACAAGAGATTGAAAATAAAATTATACCAAGACTAACAGTTTTTCTTACGCCAATTTTTGGTACTAATAATCCTTGAGAAAGTCCTGCTCCTACTATAGCAGCTAAACCTCTAGGTGCGGTTATATATCCTGCTAAATCGACCGGATAACCATATATTTGTTGGAGCATAGTTGGAAAGTAAGCAAGTGCTGCAGTAAAGAGCAATATAAATGTAAAACATAAAAAACAGCCTATTACATAATTAATGTTTTTAAAGATGCTAAGTTTTACAACTGATGAACCTAATAGACCCCTCCATAGAAAAAAGCCTAAAGAGATAATGGATATAGCAAGTATACAAATCATTGCGATAGAGCTAAACCAATCGTTGGAGTTTCCATTATCGAAAAACAGCTCAAGACAACCAACTCCAATTGCCATAAAAGCAAAACTTGTATAGTCAATTTTTATATTCTTAACCTTATCAGACTCCATATATATAAAAATAACTACAAACGCAATTACACATAATGGAACATTTACATAAAAAATCCACTCCCAAGATAGATGCTCACAAATAGCACCACCAAGTACAGGGCCAATAATAGGTCCCATGACAACTACCAATGTATAGATAATCATCATTTTATTAAATTCTTTACCTTTGAAATTCTGGGCTATATATGTTTGGGCTGCTGATGGTAAAAATGCACCTCCAATACCTTGAAAGGCTCTAAAAACGATCATTTCAGTGAGTGATGTTGAAAGGCCACACATTATTGAAGATACTCCAAAAAGCACAGCAGAAAATAGGGCTACTCTTTTAATGCCGTATTTCTCTATAATTAAACCAGAAAGCAGTATAAATATTGCTGCCATGACGATGTACATAGTTGTCACATCTGCAATACTTTCGACATTAGCTCCAATCGAACCCATAATCTGAGGTATCGCAACTGCTACAATAGTTAAATCAACAATTTCAGCCAGTGCAAGCAAACTTATAGCTATAGCAATAATAGAGCGTTTTTGAGTCCAAAAGTTTTGTTTAGCTGTTTCAGTTTGCATAGTATTTGTATCTAATTTAAAAAATTTTTATATAAATAAAGTACCTAAGGATAATGAGTATCTTTTATAAGGTTTATTTAGTGATGAAATTATTGCATAATTATTGCTATGTATTATAGCATTATATGGACAATAAATAGTGAATATAGGTCAAAATATATCTACGGAAGATATTTTGTCAATCGGAGAGTGGTTAAATGGTCCATCTATCGTTGCGATAAAAGGAGGTAATACTCCAGATAGTGAAAATAAAATTAGTAAAAATGAATCTGACTGGTATAGACATTCTAGAGGAAAAATTTTTTGTATAGAATCAGGTCTTGTACATGTCAGTACTCCTGATGGCTCTTGGGTTTTACCATCTAATAGAGCAGGGTGGATTCCTCCAAATACAAAACATAAAATACGCATCAGTGGTTTAGTTAGTGGCTGGATGATATTTATAGCCCCTAAATTATGTAAACACTTGTCTAAAAGCTCACATGTAATACCAATGAGTGAGGTTTTAAGAGCACTTGCATTACGAGCTACTCAATGGGAAATTAAAGATAATCTGACAACAGAGCAAGAGCATATAGCAAATATTATCTGTAATGAAATTAGGCAAGCCCCTGAAAATGTTTTACATTTGCCTATACCAAAAACACCTAGAGTTAGAAAGGTTGCAAATTCTATTATAGATAACCCGTCAGTATCGATAACATTAGATGAATGGGCATCTAATGCAGCAATGTCACCTAGGACATTAAGAAGGGTGTTTTTATCAGAAACTGGATTAAGTTTTTCTCGATGGCGTCAGCAGGCTCAGTTAGCAAGAGGCTTAGATATGTTAGCTCAAGACATATCCGTAACGGAAATATCTGATTCACTTGGATACGCTTCACCTAGCAATTTTATCGCAATGTTTCGTCGTTCATTTGGGAAAACACCAAAGCAGTATTTTGCTAAAAAATAACTATTAATTTTATAGCTGATACACTTGTTATAAGTATTCTTTTTTAAGAGATTGAAGATCAATTTTACCAGTATTATTTTTTGGTAGAGTTTCAACAAAAATAATTGCTTTTGGTACTTTATAGCTTGCTAGTTTATCTTTACAGTGAGCTATAATTTCAGCTTCTGAAGAATGAGCACCTTTTTCCAAAGAGACAAAAGCAATAGTTCTTTCACCAGATGTTTTTGATTCTACACCAGTCACAGCAACTTCTTTTATAGTAGTTAGTTTTAGTAGACAAATTTCGATTTCACGAGGGTAAACATTAAATCCTGATACTATAATCATGTTTTTAAGTCTATCAGAAATAGTCAGTCGACCTTTAGTATCTATATAGCCAATATCACCACTTTTTAACCAGCCTTCACCATTAAAAAACAATTCATTATTTTCATCATCATTCCAAAAACCTTGGCATCTTTGAGGACCTTTTAACCAAATTTCACCTTCTTTATAGCATTCAGTTATCTCTTCTTGTGTATCTAAATCTCGGATACTAAGCTCAGTACCAGGAATAGGGTAACCACATGTTCCAAAGTAGTCAGACTCAGATTCATTAAATTTGTTTAATGCTATTGCTGGAGACATCTCAGTCATTCCATAGCCTTCTTTAAGTTCAACACCTGTTTTATCTAGCCACTTTAAGTAAACTTTACGAGATATTGGCATTCCACCACTTAGTGAAAAGGTGTAGCGAGTTTTATTGATCTTATCAAAATCCTCATGTTCAAGCATTGCCATATATAGAGTATTTAGCCCATTAAAAATAGTGAACTCATTTTTAGACATTGTTTTTATTAGGTTTTTTATGTCTCTAGCGTTTGGTATGAGGATATTTTTAGCTCCAGCAAAATAAAAACATAACAAATTAGCGCTAAGTGAAAATATATGGTAGAGAGGTAGAGCAGTTACAATAACCTGACTTGATATTTTTAAGTCCCCTTGGATCCAAGCCCATACTTGTTTTATGTTTGATGCTAAGTTATCGTGAGTAAGAATAGCACCCTTAGGCTTACCAGTTGTTCCGCTTGAGTACTGTAAGCATAGTATATTTTGTTTTGTTATGTTGGGTCTTACATAAAGTTTTTTATCAGCTTTCAATGTTTTGCTAAATTGGACAAAAGTATTTTTATTGTATTGAGGTTTTGTTTTAATCAGATGTTTAGAGATAAAACCAATAATTTGTTTTTTAGGGAATGAGTAAAGATCAGCGATGTTTGTGACAATCACAGATTCTAAAGAGGGTATGTTTATGCGAGCTTTTTGAATATGATGGGCAAACATATCCATAACAATAGCAGCCTTAACATTACAGTTATTAAATATTGACTCAAGTTCATCAGCTGTATAGAGTGGATTTATGTTTACAAAAGCAGCTCCTATTTTAATACAAGCAAAAAGACTTACAGTAAACTGTATACAGTTTGGTAGTACTATAGCGACTCTATCACCTTTTTTAATACCTAAATCATTTTGTAAGTAACTAGCTAAATGTGTAGCAAAGTTATCTATTTGAGTAAAAGTAAAATCAACTTCATGACAAGAAACAGCTGTATTAAAAGGATACCTAATGACTGTTTTTTCATATAAGTCTAATATAGTTTCATTATTTTCTTCAATATGTTTCTGGGCTGTTGCTGGATAGTTATTCAACCATGTTTCTTTTGAGAAGTTACTCATTAGCATAAATTATTTTTATATGTTAGTTGATAAGTATTTTATCAAAAAAAGAAGCTCTATAGCATATATTTAGATATAAGATTGATACTAATAAAAAGATCAGTCTTCATCTGCGAGTGTTTTTAGTTTAGAAACATAAGCCTTATTAATGTATCTGTTTAGTGTAGGGGCTATCATTATCATAAATATACTAATGATGAATATGGAAAGAGCAATATAACCAAATACTGTTGTATAAGTTTCTAAACTTTGTTGTTTTGTAACTATATCATCACTAGTTGGTAACGCTATGAATGAACCAATAAAAGAAGCTATATATGATGCTATCATTGTCGATAAAAACCAAAAACCCATTACAAACCCAGATATAAATGCTGGACATAATTCTGCAACCATAGCTAAACCTAAAGCACCTATAAGAAGTTCAGCAAGTGATGAGCAGGCATAAGATATGAATAACCAGCCACCAGAAACAATAAAATCTGTAGCAAAGAATTTTGTGCAATATAATATTAAATAAGATACAAACATTAAAACAGTACCAATACAGAATTTAGTAGCATGAGTTAAATGAGTTTTTTTATATGCAATAGCTAATATAGGTGACAGTATAAGAATCCAGAATGGATTTAAAAACTGGTATTGAGCAGCAGGAACATGCCATCCGAATATACTTAAAGAAACATTATGTTCAGCAAAGAATGTTAGTGTCGTTGGCATTTGAAAGTATAATGAGTAAAATATAATAGCTTCAATAACTAGTATCAAAGCGACAAGCATTCTATTTCTTTCAATTTTTTCTAATTTTAGGGCAATATATATAAAGTATATTGTCGCAATTGTGACTACTACAGCTGTTAGCTCAATACATAACTGAGTATTTGGTAATATATTTGCAATAATAAGAAACGAGGCAATAATTCCACATAAAGCATACACAGCGTAAGTCTTATTAATAGGATGTTTACCAGCCTCGGTATCAAGGTCATCCATTTTATTATAAAATACTAAAAACCCTAAAAGACCCACACATAAGCCAACACCACATAAAATGAAAGCTTCGGTATATCCATAAGCTTCAGAAATTATCGGCGTCAATGCCATACATATTAATCCGCCGATATTTATTGCCAGATAGTATAGAGTCATAGCACTATTTAAACGGCCATCACCTTTCTTAAACATTTTAGATATAAGCGAGGAAGGGTTTGCTTTAAAAATAGCATTACCAATAATTATTCCTGAAAAAATATAGTAAATACTCTCCCTATCTGCAAACATAAATCCAAGGTAAGATGCTCCAAGAATAACTGCGCCAATTATTATTGTACGCTTTGCACCAAAAATTTTATCTCCAACAAGTCCGCCAACCCAGATAAAACCAAAGGTAAAAGCAAAAAATGAACCCATGAGATATATAGTATCTTTTTCACTCATTCCAAGTTTTTTAGTAAAATACAAAGCAATAATTGCTTGAAACCCATAAAAACCAAATCTTTCCCAAAACTCTATACCCCAAACTATCCAAAATGGAGCAGATAGGGTTTTATAGTCTTTTTGCATAAGTCCTTCCTAGTTTATCAACTTCAGTTATATTAAATTAAGTGGATAATTAAACCACCTAAATTTAGGTATTACAAGGGCTTAGTACAGGTTATTTTAAGAAATTAATGACGGATAGAATATTTATTGATGCTGTTTCAGCCTTAAGTATTCTTTTACCAAGGTTAATTGTTGAAAAATTCATTTTACTTTTGAATAAGCTCATTTCAGAATCACTAAAACCACCTTCAGGTCCTATAAAAATATTAATCTCTTTAGATACCTTAATTTGTTCTTCAAACTTTAAATCGTTTTTTGTGTATGGGCATAAAGTTATATTGAGTTGGTCTTGATTAATATCTATATTTTTAAGTTCTGTAGGCTCATGTATTCTAGGTATAAAAACTCTTCTACATTGCTCGGAAGCCGAAACTGCTATTTTCTGCCAACGGTCAAGTTTTTTGTCGATATTTTTGCGATCAAATTTCAAGTTTGTATAGTCAGTTATAATAGGGTGGATGTTATTGACACCTAATTCAGTAGCCTTTTGTATTACGAGCTCAAAATTTTCTAGTTTAATTAACGATTGATAAAGATTGGTTGAGTATGAGTTTTCATTTTCTATTATATTTTTAGATAAGATTTCTAGTTCTATAGATTTGTTATTAATCTCTATAACTGTAGAGGTATACTGAAAATTGTCTTTATTATTGAAAAGTTCAATAGTATCAGACTTTTTAAGTCGTAAAACATTTTTAAAATAATTGAAGTATTCACCAGTAATTGAAATAGTAGATATTTCATCATGAATATCTGTAAAAAATGCTCTGATAGTTCTCATATATGAATTATTTGCTAGAATATTACTCTTATTATAATTTCTTTTAATCATAAAGGTATATAAAAATGAATCATATAAATAAAAGTTTAATGACTAACCTGATTGCATTACTGATTACAGTATTAGGATTTTATTTTGCTGACCAACATATAAAAAATGTCGGTTTTTATGCTCTATCAGGTGCTTTAACAAACTGGTTAGCTATATATATGCTTTTTGAGAAGATACCTTTTTTATATGGTTCTGGGATTATTCCAAATAAGTTCGAGAGTTTTAAAATAGCTATCAAAAAAATGATAATGGAGCAGTTTTTTTCTGCAAAGAATTTAGATAGATTCTTAAATGAAGATACTATAAAAAAATACATCAAAGAAAACCTTATCAAGAAGATTGATTATAATAAGATTTTTGAGAGTTTTGTTGAGATGTTGATGGATAGTAAATATGGTTCTATGATAGACATGTTTCTTGGAGGTAAAGCTGGTTTAGATGGTTTGAGAGAACCTTTTATTGAAAAAATTGACTCAAAGCTTGAGCAAATAATAGCTGACATGAATATAGATAGTTCTCAAATTTCAAAAAAAGCTGTAGATAAGATAGAAATTGTTATAGATAAAAGACTTGATGAGTTAACTCCAGAAATGGTCAAAGATCTAGTACAAAAAATTATTAAAGAACATTTAGGTTGGTTAGTTGTTTGGGGTGGGGTATTCGGAGGCATTATAGGCTTAGCTGCAAGTTTTATTTACTAAGAATTTTTGCTTTTAAGCTTTCAAAAGACCCTGTTGTATGAACTTTTGGCTATATTTTTTTAAGTTTTAAGATTCTTAATAAGCCAAAGTTTTAATTCTTTAAGTGATTGTTTGATCGTAAAACTTAATTATTTACTTGATTTATTTTATCTTTAATCCTAATTTTTTAGTGATATATTCAAATAATGCTTTTTGTATCTGGTAGGTTGGGTGTACTTTATCCCAAAATATAAATTCTTGAGGATTATCGCATAAAGTACCTGTTTCTGCAGCTAAAATGGCCGATGTAATATCAGGAGTAAGTGGTATCTTATTCATGTCAATATCTTCAGTTTTGAAATTGTTTTCTTCATATACAGCTTTTATTTCAGGGTCTGCTACGAGTAGGTCTTTGTAAAAATCAGAAGATTTATAGTCTTGGGGGATAAAGTATCCTCCTATCCAACAGCTTTGTGAAATTTTGTTAGGATTTAAGCTTGTTTTATAAACTTCATTAAATTTTGATGTATTGTTAACTAACATATCAAACATATCATTTAAAGAAATAAACTCAATATTGTCATCAGTTTCAGAAAATTGTTTTAGGAGGCCATTATGCAAAAATGATATTTTCTGAAGAAGATGTTGATTTCCTATTTCTGCTGATTCAGGGGTAAGAGCCAAGTTTGGTAAGCCAATAATTAGTGTTTTAGCAGCATTTACTTCTTTTATGACAGATATAATTCTATTTGTTACCTGGTTAGCTATGTTAGGAATGCTATTAGGATCTTGGTCTGCAGCTATAGTTAGATAATCATTTGCTCCGATGAAAAAAATAGCTAATTTCTTATTCGTATCATGGGCACCACTATCAAGATTATATGCGGTTAACTCAGTTCCAAGCGTATATGGTAAACCAAGGTCTGTCCATTCTGGCTCAAATATAGCAGTTGCACCACCTACAGAATAGTTGCTTACTGCAATTTTGTTTTTTACCAGCTTAGCAAGGTAATCTGACCATACAACGCCATTTGAGAACATCCCTTTATTATAAGGTAATGATTTCGGAATTATTCCATTAGTATAGCCGTATAAATTCCCATTATCACTTAAGCTATCTCCAAAGATAAGTATTCTTTCTACATCTTTTAATTTACTGTTTTCTAAATTTATTTGTTCTTGACAGGCAGAAACTGTAAATATAGGTATTCTATATTTTAATGTGGTGGTATAGCTATGCCAGTCATATGAAAAAGTATCATTGAGGTGTTCAACTGCGATGTTTTGTAGCTTTTCAAAACTGGCATGATTAGCTTCCCATCCATTATTTAAGATATACTGAACATAGCCACTATCTTGTGTTTGCATTGAGTGATAGCTTATATCGATAAGAGAAATATAATCAACAATATTATCATTTGTATAACTACCAATATTTACATATTCATTGGGAGCAAGAATTTTATTTATTATTTTAGCACCAGTACTATTGCCAGGGTTTATATCAAAAGACACAGGGGAGGGGCAGTTATTCTCTAATATTATTTGTGATCGAGCATCAGCAAAAGAAAATTTAATTAAAAATAATCCAGAGATCATTATAATAAAGTAATTTCTTTTCATCCTATATCCAGCTTAGTTTTATTGTCAATATTAGACAATATGTTTAGGAAGTCAATATTGGTTTGATGAAATTGTTTGGTAATTAAAATGAAAATATAGATTAAAATAGAGTTTTATATATTTTTTCTAGAAAGTTCTTATTATTAGTTACTAAGTATAGGCTATTTCCATCAGGAGCGTAGTTTGATAGTTTTATATTAGATTGATCAATAATATTGGCAATTTTGTTGGGCAATTTTGGTATTTTATTTAAATTATTACCAATAATAGCAGTTAAAGATAAATTTCTTTCAATACTAATTTCACAACTATCTAGTAAATAGTTCAAATCATTAATTAAATTTTTTTCTAGATGCTCAATATTTTGATTAATAGTAAAAGAAACCATTGTATCAGTCACATTAACCAAATTTATATTTATATGATATTTTTTAAATACTGCAGAAATATCAGGAATTTTAGATAAGTTTAAATTTTTTATAGTGATTAAAATTTGTTCTTTACGTTCTGTAATAGCTCTTATAATAGATCTTTTTTCTTTTTTGATATTGCTAACCCAAGTTCCGCCTTTTTCAGGATAAAAAGTAGATCCTATAAAAACTTCAATATTTTTGCGTATAGCAGGTTGTAAAGTTGCAGGATGTAATACTTTTGCACCAAAACTGGAAAGTTCACTTGCTTCCGCAAAATTAAGTTTCTTTATAACTTTTGATGTGGGTATTAATCTTGGATCAGCTTGATATATCCCAGCAACATCCGTCCAAATATATAAAAGCTTAGAATCTATCGCTTCTGCTATAAGTGCTGCAGAATAGTCACTACCACCTCGGCCAAGGGTTGTTGTTTCATCGTTTTCATTTGAACCAATAAACCCACCTAAGACAATTACTTCATTTGATTCTAAGCAAAGATGGTTTTCTGCAGCTAAACAAATATTTTCTATCAATGGTTTTGCTTCTGTAAATTCACTATTTGTCTTTATGATTTTTCTAGCATCTACATATCTAGCAGAAATAGCATTTTTTCTTAAAATTTGCGTAAATAAATAAGCTGACATGCGTTCACCAAAGGAGAGTATTTGATCTGTTGTTTTTATTGAGGGGTTTATATAAGTATTTTGGCATATTAACTCTAATTCTTTAAGACAGGTTCTAAAATAGATAAAAGCTTCTTGATCAATATGTTGAGTTATGGGACTAATAATCTCATGAATTTTTGCAATTATAGTTTTATAGTTTTTAAGGTTGCTAGTTGTGAGATCTTCTAATAAATTTGTTATACCAGACTGAGCACTAACTACAACTATTTTTATATCAGAGTGTGTATTGAGTATATGAATACACTTATTTATTGCACTTATATTTGCAACACTTGAGCCACCAAATTTTGCGACATTTATTTGTTTTTTCATGTATTTTTTTAAATCCATATTCATGCTGTTAAAAGGTTGACATAGAATATATTATAAATGATAATAATTATCAATATTAATTACAGCGGTAAAATAAATGCAATCAAATACAGTGCTTAACTCAGAGAATATGCTTCATGATCAGACATGTTGGGAGTCTAATGCTAGAAGTTATCCAAGGAAAAATCCTTTAGTTATAAAAACAGCTAAAAGTATTTACTTAACAGATATTAATGGTAAAAAATATATAGACTGCTTAGCAGGGGCTGGCAGTATAGCTCTTGGCCATAATAATGATTTAATTATAGATGCTATAAGAGATAGTTTAGACAAAGGTTCTCCTTTACACACTTTGGATTTACTTACAGAAGAAAAGCATAAATTTATGCAAGATCTACTAGCAACTTTACCTGCTTCATATAAAGATAATGCAAAGATCCAGTTTTGTGGTCCCAGTGGAGCTGATGCTGTTGAAGCTGCTATCAAGTTATGTAAAACAGCTACAACCAGAGAGACAATACTGGCTTTTAATGGTGCTTATCACGGCATGACGCAAGGCACCTTAGCTATGATGGGCAATTTAGGTCCAAAACAAGAGATCAATGGGTTGTCACCATATATCCATTTTTTACCTTATCCCTATGCATATCGTTGTCCTTTTGGCTTAAAAGGAGAGCAGAGTATAGATGTAAATATTGAAACCATTTCTCGACTCTTAAGAGACCCAGAAAGTGGTATAAAAAAACCTGCTGCTATAATTCTTGAGCCTGTACAGGGAGAGGGAGGAGTTATTCCTGCACCAGTTAAATGGTTAAAAGCTATAAGAGCTATAACTAAAGAGCTAGATATTCCTTTGATAGTTGATGAAGTTCAGTGTGGTATAGGTAGGACAGGTTATTTATATGCTTTTGAAAAAGCGGGTATTGAGCCTGATGTAATTGTGCTATCAAAAGCTTTGGGAGGTGGGTTGCCAATTTCAGTGATTATCTATAAAAAAGCTTTAGATACTTGGAAGCCAGGGGCTCACTCGGGTACGTTTAGGGGAAATGTATTAGCTATGGCTGCTGGAAGCGTCGTACTTGAGAAGGTCAATCAGCCGGAATTTTTAGAAAATGTAAAAGAGACTGGCAGCTATTTGCAAGCTAAGTTGAGTAGCTTAAAAAATAAATATGAAAGCATAGGTGATGTGCGTGGTTCGGGTTTAATGATAGGAGTGGAGGTGGTTGATGTAAGCACTAGTCCTGATCTTATAGGTAGTTTCCCTGCTGACGGTGATAAAGCTTTGAATATAAAGAAAACCTGTTTTAAAAAAGGATTAATTGTTGAGCTAGGAGGTCGATTTGGAGCTACAATTAGATTTTTGCCTCCTCTTACGATAAAAAAAGAAGAAATAGATCAAGTAGTAAAAATATTTGAACAAGCAGTAGTGGAGAACTTATGAATCTTAATTTAGATAAATACTTTCTAAACAGTTCAGGTAAAAGTATAGAAACGTATACTTTAGATATGCATAAAGCACTAAATAATATTTCTAAGTTTCTTCACTCAAATGGGGTATATAGCGGTAAAACTGCAGCTGAATTAGAACAAGAAGTTCAGAGCTTTCAAATAGGTGAAAAATCTCAGAGTATCGAAACTTTATTAGAAAACCAGTTTAAAGCTGTATTAGAAAATTCTCTTAATATTAATTCTCCAAAATCTATGGCACATTTACATTGTCCTGTAATGCAGCCATCACTAATAGCTGAGTTATTTATATCAGTATTAAATCAGTCTATGGATTCTTGGGATCAAAGTCCTATAGCCACTTATATTGAGCAAAATACAATTAATTGGCTTAATTCTCTGATATATGAGCGTGAAGATGTAACTGATGGAGTCTTTACTAGTGGAGGTACACAATCAAACCTAATGGGGCTTCTTTTAGCAAGAGATAACTACTGTAACCATCAGCTTAATCATAATGTATCAAAGTCAGGGCTGCCTAAAGAAGCAAGTAAGTTTAGAGTCTTATGTACAAAGAAAACACATTTTTCAGTACATAAATCATTATCTCTTTTAGGGCTTGGTATGAACTGTATAGAAACTGTAAATACTGATGATAATTTACAACTAGATACAGATGATCTTTTAAGCAGGATACAAAATCTTATAGATAATAATCTAATTCCATTATGCGTTGTAACAACTGTTGGTGATACTGATTTTGGGTGTATTGACAATATAGCTCAAATAGCAAAAATTGCTCAAGCACATGATATATGGCTGCATGTGGATGCTGCAGTTGGAGGTGCTTTACTACTTTCAAATAATCATAAGCAACGTTTAAAAGGTATAGAATTTGCTGATTCTGTGACTATAGATTTCCATAAACTTTTTTTTCAGCCGATTAGTTGTGGAGCTTTTCTTTGTAAAGATAAGTCATTATTTAGCCTTATTAACTATCATGCTGATTATCTTAATCCGGATCAGGATGGTTTTGATGCTTTAAATCTAGTTGATAAATCAATACAAACTACTAGACGCTTTGATGCTTTAAAACTTTGTATGGCTCTAAAATGTTGTGGTACTAAAAACTTTGCTAAATGGATTGACCATATACTTGAGATAACCACAGAAACAATTAAGTTGATTGGCTCAGATAAATATCTAGAATTAGCATTTCAAGAAAATCAACATCTTAATAATAGTCTCAATACTGCTGTTTTTAGGTTTAATGATGGAAGTACTTCTAGAGAAACTCTAAATATTATTAATAGCAAAATTCATAAATCTATGTTTTTAAGTGGAGAATTTGCTATAGCTCAGACAAAGGTTAATAAAGAAACATTTTTAAAGATAACCTTTGTTAATCCTAGTGTTACTTTAGACCTTGTTTCTGACTGTCTAGACAAAATAAAAAAACAAGGTCAATTTATTGAAAACCAGGTTGAGGAGGGGTGTAATGATTCAGCATGCTTATGAAATTACTCTTAAAAACTTACTTAATTGTTATTACCGTGAAAGTGATAATTTTTTTTTAAAAAAAGCTGTCAATAAGGATTATTTATTACAGGTAAATCTAACTAATAGTAATCAAAGTATTGAAGTAGAGGTTATAATCTCATCTATTTTAGGCTCGCCAACTTGGAAACTTCCATGTTATTTGATTGATGAAAATCAAAGAGAACAACTTACTTCTTTAAGAGCTATATCAATGTTAATTGAAGAGCTATCAGTTTCAAAAAATCTCTCTAGTGGAGCTAATGAGATACTGCAGCGAGTTATTAATTCAACTGATAATTTAGCTACTATATTAGCAGTTAGAAAAGATCGGTCGGAAGGTGCTTTTAGCTATAAAAGTTCATTTATAAAAAATGAACAAAACCTTTTAGTTGGGCATAGACAGCAACCTGACCCTAAAAGTAGAGAAGGTTTTTCTAAGGATGAGTTTGTTAAATATTCCCCAGAAACTAATGGAAAAATGCAGCTACATTTTATGTATGTGCATAAAGCTATTGTAGCAACTGAGAGCTTATTAGAAAAATCTGTAGATGAACTATTTCTATCTTTTGTGAGAGACATTGATTTACCAGGTAAGCCTAGTAAAGATTATGAGCTTTTTGTAGTTCATCCTTGGCAAGCTAATTTTTTAAATAAATTAAAAGAAGTTAAAGAGTATAAAAATCAAAACAAAATTATTGATATAGGTGTTATCGGACCGTGGTTTTATCCAACAACTTCAGTTAGAACTGTATATTCCCCAGAATTAAATATAATGCTTAAATTTTCCCTGAATGTAGCAATCACTAATTCTGTGCGAGTGAATTTAGCTAAAGAATGTAAAAGAAGCCTCACTGTTTATAATTTGTATAAAGGACAACTAGGAACTATTTTGAAAAATAGATTTCCATATTTTGGTTTAGTCGCTGATCCTGCATATACTGCGATAAAAGTAAACGATAAGATAATTGATTCGAGTATTTGCATTGTTCGTGAGGCAAATTTTAATTCTGAAGAAGATATTGCTTGTATAGCAAGTTTAACTGAGCCAGATCCTTTTAGTGGTAAGACACGGATTAGTTCACTGATTGAATATCTTAGCGAGCAAAGCAATCTTTCTTATAAAGAAGCGGCATGCTACTGGTTTGAGACATATTTAAATATAGCTATAGCTCCAGTACTTTGGTTGTATTGTGAGTATGGTATAGCTCTTGAGGCCCACCAGCAAAATTCATTAATTAAGTTAGAAGATGGCTTACCTGTAGGAAGTTTTTATAGAGATAGCCAAGGATATTATTATATTGAAAACCATATTAATCAAAAAATATTTGGGGATATTGATGATCTTTGCATCGGCACTGAAGAATTTGTTGATCATCATTTTAGTTACTATTTTTTAGTTAATCATCTGATTGCAGTAATTGAAGCTATTACAAATACTGATTACCTAGAAGAGCAAAACTTTGTAGAGATATTTGTGAATTTCATTACTGAGTTTGCTACAAAAAATCAAGTTAATGATAGATTTTGTAAAAAAATATTATCACAAGACCTACTTCCATTAAAAGCAAATTTACTTACACGCTTACATGGGCTAGATGAATTACAAGCACCGCTTACAAGTCAATCAGTATATGTAAATATTAAAAATCCATTTAAGGCAAATTATGAAAATTTATGATGTAATAGGAGTTGGTATAGGCCCTTTTAATTTAGGGTTATCAGCATTATTAGAAGATAAGCCTATAGAAAGCATTTTCTTTGATAAAAAAGAAAGTTTTAGTTGGCATCCTGGCTTGATGATGAATTGGGCAACCTTACAAGTTCCATTTCTTGCAGATTTGGTAACCATGGTTGATCCTACAAGTAGATTTAGTTTTTTGAATTATTTAAGGGAAAAAGACAGACTTTATAAGTTCTATTTCAAAGAAAATTTTTTTGTTCCAAGACAGGAATATAATGATTATTGTTCATGGGTAGCTACTAATTGTAAATCTTGTAATTTTGATAGTGAGGTTATCAGTATCGAACATGAAAATTTACAAGAAAAAGAAGCTTGGGCAGTAACCATAAGAAAATCAAGTGGTGAAACTACAAAATTTTTAACTAAAAATATTGTACTAGGGTTAGGCACTAAACCTTGTTTACCAGCATTTATTTCGCAAAGTAATAGTAATCATAAAAAGGTACATCATAGTGGAGAATATCTTAATGTAAAAGCTCAAGCTTTGGATGATGATCATATTACAATCATTGGTTCAGGCCAAAGTGCAGGAGAGATTTTTCTAGATTTAATGAAATCAAAAAATAGCTCGACAAATATTAGTTGGGTTACACGCAGTAAAGGTTTTTTTCCAATGGAATATTCTAAGTTAGGTTTAGAACATTTTTCTCCAGAATATGTTGATTATTTTTATAACCTTTCTAGTGATAAAAAAGCAGAATTAGTAGCTGAGCAAGATTTGTTATATAAAGGTATTAGTGCTGAAACAATCTCAGATATTTATGATGTGCTTTACGAGCAAAACTTAAGCAACTGTAACAACGTTGAGCTGATATCTAATAGCAGGTTAAATAGTATTGGTAACAATAGTGAAAAACTGGATTGTTATTTTTATCATAATCACCAAGAAAGCGATTTCCTAATTCAAACTGATAGAGTTATTGCAGCTACTGGCTATAAATCTGATATTAATTCACCACTTAGAAAACTAGAAAAATTCATTACTAAAGATAGCCAAGGTAATTTCAATATAAGTCGAGATTATCAAGTAGTAATGAAAAATACTAAGCTAAATATATTCGTTCAGAATGCTGAAATGCTCAGCCATGGTGTTGGAACACCAGACCTTGGTTTGGGAGCATACAGAAGTGCCACTATAGCGAATGAATTACTTCAAGAGAAAATATATCATTTACCAAGAAAAAATGTTTTTTCAGATTTTGGTGTACCAACTAAATATTTAACAACAATTGATTATAGAGACTGCGTAAATGCTTAAAGAGAGGAGATAAATAATGAAAGATGATAAATTATTAAATAATGATGAATATAATTACTATAAGATTGCTAGTACGAAACTTTTAGAAAAAATTATCTCTGAGTTCTGCTATGAAGAAATTTTTGTGCCTATACAAAATGATAGTGATGAGGAAACATATACATTAAAGGTTGATTCATCCTTGTGTTATAAGTTTAAAGCAACAAAAAGAATTTATGGTAATCTAGTTGTTCATAAAAACTCCGTTGTAAGATACCAAAGAGGTATAGAAAGTGTAGCAGATGATGCTATAAAGCTTATTATAGACACTTGGCCGATAACTAATATAGATTCTGTAACTATGGCGCATTTTATCAAAGAGTTAAACAATACTTTATATGCAGATACTGAGATTATTAAGAAAGGGGCTATTTCTGCTAATAATATTTATAAATTACCATATGCTCAAGTAGAGGGTAATATGACGGGTCATCCATGGTTTGTTATAAATAAAGGTAGGATTGGTTTTAATGCAAGAGATCATAGTAGTTACGCTCCTGAAATGCAGAATATTATAAATCTTAAATGGCTAGCAATAAGTAATCAGCTTATAGATTTTGCTTGTATCTCAGATTTAGATTACACACAGCTTCTTAATACAGAAATAGAGCCAGATCTTTTGAGTAAATTTAATAAAACTATTCAAGCTAGCAATAAAAATCCAGATGAATTCTTCATTTTACCTGTACACCCTTGGCAGTGGGAAAATGTTATTGAACAACAATTTACCTCGTATCTTTCCAACAAAGATATTATATTTTTAGGTACTTCGGATGATCAGCATCTTGCGATGCAGTCTATAAGGACTCTTTCAAATATATCTCACTCTGAAAAACATAGTATTAAACTTCCCCTTAATATTTTAAATACAGCGGTTTATAGAGGGCTACCAAAAGATCAAACAATAAATGCTCCTATATTAACTGAGTGGGTTAAAAAAATAGCCAATGAAGATACTTTTTTAAGTAAATGTAATTTTATATTATTAGGTGAACTAGCAAGTGCCTACTGCAAGCATCCTTATTATTCAGAAATAGAAAATCCCCCTTATTATTTTACCGAGCAGCTTGGGGCTATATGGCGTGAGAGTATACATACACGACTTAAAAAAGGAGAAAGAGCTATAACTATGGCAGCTCTAACATATGTTGATAGTAGTGGACAAAGTGTTATTGGTGAGATGATAAGTGAGTCAGGTCTTAGTGTAGATATTTGGTTGGAGATGTTTTTTGAAAATACTATTCCAGCATTACTGCATTTCTTATATAAGTATGGCATGGTGTTTTCTCCTCATGGAGAGAATAGTATCTTGATTATTAAAGATAATATGCCTGTTGGTTTAGCTATGAAAGATTTTGTTGATGACATAAATATTTGCCAAGACCCTGTTAAAGAGCTAGCTACTTTACCAGATGAAGTCAAAAAAGCTATCCCACGCGTTGATGATGATTATTTACTTCAATTTATCCAAACAGGTCTTTTCGTTGTGCATTATAGATATATCTCATCAATATTAGCAGGGGAATTTCTCTACCCAGAAGTTCATTTTTATGAAAAACTACACAAGTGTATAAAGCGTTACCAGTTACATAATCCTGAATTAAATTCTCGGTTTGACAGATTTGATTTATATAAAGAAAGCTTTAGTAAACTATGTCTTAACAGGTTGAGAATATTTGAGGTAGGTTATAGTGATTATTCTGCTAGACCTAAAGTTATATCTACAGGTAGATTAGATAATCCTCTTTTTAAAGGCAAGTGTTTTGATACCTCTAAAGCTTCGAGCTTTAATCATAAAAGAGTTTCTTTTAGACCCTTTAATTTTAATAGTGATTTGGATACTGTGCATAAGTGGATGAATAAACCACATGTTGCTAAGTTCTGGAATTTAGACAAATCTAGAGAGAGTTTAAAGAAACATTTTTGTGATATTTTATCTAAACCTAACCAAGATATATTTATTCTAGCCGTAGATGGTGAAGAAATAGCATATGCTGAAATTTATAAAGCAGAAAAAGATAGAATTGCCTCTTATTGTACTATTGAAGAAAATGATTATGGCTGGCATCTTTTAATAGGTCCTGAAGAGTCTATAGGCAAAGGGTATTCAAAATTATTTGTAGAAGCACTTAGTAAATATTGCTTTTCTAAATTAGATGCTAATAGAGTCCTTTTTGAACCAGATATTAGAGTTACACCTTTTGAGAAGATTGCTCCAAGAATTGGTTATATAAACCAAGGTGAGATAGTTTTACCTGAGAAAAAAGCATATTTATTTACTTGTTCTAAGGAGGCTTTTAGTACAATGGAGGCAAAAGGGGGAGTTGTATGATTGATTGTAATATAGTTGAGTGGCCCATTGTTAAAATGCATTTTGGTAGTCACTCAAGCTATGAAGATGTTATAGCTTGGCTAAAGCAGTGTGACAAGATTCTTGAAAAGAAGCAAAAATTTATTATTATTAGTACATTTGATGATAATTATCAATTTGGACATGAAGCTAGAATACAGCAGGCAAAATGGTTTAAATCAGTAAAACCTGAGCTAAAAAAATGGTGTCTAAGTATGCTTAGAGTAACTCAAGATCCTATTATTATAAAAAAAATTAGAGCACCAGCTATGGACAAAGGTATGCCTTTTAAATGTATTGCTGTTGATAATATAAGCTTGGCTTGGGAAAAAGCTAGTCAAATATTACTTAAAAGAGAGTTTGTGGCATGAAAAGGCAAGGTTTAAACTTAGTTATACTATATTTGGCACAAGCAATTCCTTTGTATTTTTGTACTTTTGGATTACCTACAATCTTGAGAGCTGAAGGAGTTGCTTTAGAAAAAATAGGCCTTATGAGTTTTCTTTTATTACCTTGGGCTATTAAGTTTTTATGGGCTCCATATGTAGATAGAAATTATTTTTCATCCATAGGTAAAAGAAAGAGTTGGTTTTTATGCTTACAGTTTTTGACAATTATATTGTTCTTTGTGTTTTCTACTTATAGTCCAAAACAATATTCTGATTATATATTTATTTTAGCATTTTTATTGTCAGCTATTGCTGCAACCCAAGACATAGCTATAGATGGGTTTTCTATTGAGCAAATTAAAGAATCAAATTTTCAGTGGTGTAATTTTGCTAGAATCATTGGAACTACACTTGGTAGCATGCTAGGTGGGGCTGCCCTGATAGCATTATATAAAATTATAGGTTGGTATCAAATCACTTTAACTCTCATGGGGGTAAGCTTTTTTATTGCTATTTATATGCTGTTTATCAAAGAAAAATCAAATGATAAACAGTCTTATCATGAGAGACCTTCACTTAAGTCTTTTTTCCGCCGGAGAGAAACAATACTGTTACTGTTGATTTGCCTAAGCTATAGAGCTTGTGAAGGTTTAGTAATGGGCATGCAGTCTGCTTTCTTAGTGGATTCGCACATTTCTCTCACGACTATTGGAGTAGTAATGGGTGTAGGCAGTGCTATTATTGGGATTTTTGGAGCCGCGATTATTAGCTACATGTTTAATTTTTTTAAGGAAATAGCTCTATTATCACTTTTAGCTACAATACGTGCATTTTGTTACTTTTCTCTTGGCTTTATAGCATTTTATGGTATTAGTGACACTATAGTTATATTTGGTGTAGTCTTATTAAATATGGCTTCACGCTTGATGGAAATGGTGATTCTATATACTATATTCATGAAGTTTAGTTCTAAATCACAAGCAGGTACTGATTTTACAGTTTTAATTTGTGCCGAATTATTGATATACATACTAGGCATGTCTGTAAGTGGCTTTTTAGCAGCAAATATAGGGTATGCAGCTTTGTTTATATTGGGAGGGACTCTTTCTATTCCTGGCTTTTTAGCAGCTTATTATTTCTTGATGGTTTTGAACAAGCAAACCTCATATAGAATCAAATCTAATCAGTAAAAAATTCACTTGATAGTGAAAAATAACTGTTATAAATAAAAGACTTAATGAATTAATCCATGGAAATGGTCAAAGACTAGTTCAAAAAAGTTAGTTTAATTAGTTGTTTGGAGTAGGGTATTCGGAGGAATTATAGGCTTGGCTGTAAGTTTTATTTACTAGGAATTTTTACTTTTAAGCCTTCAAGTGGTCCTGTTGTAGTGAACTTTTTAGCTATATCTTTTTGAGTTTTAAGATTTTTAATAAGCCAAGGTTTTAACTCTTTAAATATATGAAGCAACGCCTTATTAGTTAGCTTAGCATAAATATCAGCATCAACGTTATTGCCCTCTAAAGGCTGTTGGTATTTTATTGTTTTAATTACAGTTTTTCCTGTTTTTTCATTTTTAAGATAGAAAGATATATAAAAATAGAACATTTTGTTATCTAAGTCTATAATTGGTCCATATGGAGTAGTACCTGAAAGAGTAAAGTTTTGGCGAATATTTATATCCTGAAATGCTAAGCCACTAACAATATTATGATCTAAAAGATATTCAAAAGTTGCTACTGTAAGCATTTTTGATACAGGAATAGCCCAAACACTATCTTTAAAATCATTAATACGATTATTTTTAACATAAAACATTTGGGTAGCCTTTGAAGCTTGAGTTTGAATATTATATACAAGCAAGGTAGTATCTATAACTGCATTTTGAGTATCTGGAATCTTCGCTTTTTCTATTTTTTTACTACTATATATTATATATTCTTTTTCACCGGGAACCTTAATAGGATTTCCAACAAGTGAGAAAGCAAATACTTGTATTGGTAAAATTATAGTTAGTATTATTAAGATCTTTTTTTTCATAATTATTTCCTCTTAGTGCTCTACGCCTCTTACAACGATTGATGGATCATACTGAAGCATTCTAATTACATCATTTAATCTTGTAATAGTTTCTTGGCTTTCTGTCATAGTTTCATTAAAGTTTAAAAGAGTTTTGTTGAAATATATGGATGAATTACTCAAGTTATAAAGTAAGATATTTACACTATCAGTAAATTCGTTGAATTGCTGAAGGTTTCCTGGGGACATCATCTTGTTGAATTTTGCAGAGATTTCTTCAAGTGAAGAGGCGATACCTCCAACTTTTTTAAGAATGCTATCAAATTGAGATGGTTTAGACTGTATTATAGGTATTTCTTTAGCCTTCTTATCTATAAGGTCTAAATTAACATCTTTTTTACTAATACGTAATGAAAGTTCAACCATAGACTGTCCGGTAATTCCTATAGTTTTTAATGTCGCAACAGTTTGTTTGTAAATAGGTATTTGATCGTTTACCTCCATAAAAACACTAACAAGCTTTGGATTTTTTTTGTTGATAGCAATTTTGGAAACCTTACCAATATTAAAGCCTTTATAGGATACATCTGAACCAACATTTAGCCCAGAAATACTATTAAAATTAGTTACATAGGTCGAAGTTTCTTGGTTTCTAAAGCCACCAGATAAAAAGAAGGCTATAAATATCATCACAAAGAGCATGAAGATCACAAATAGTCCAGCCACTAGATTCTTGATATTGTTTTCATTCATTTACTTAATCTCCTCACTTTTAGATTCTCCATGTGAACTAAAGAACTTTTTGATACTATCAAATTGCGTTTGTTTTGAAACAAATTCTACCGAGTCATGTATCATAATTTTCTTTTCATCCATATATATAATATCATCAACAATATTCCAAATTGTACTTAAGTCATGTGTAATCATTACAACAGACATCCCTAGTTCTTCTTTTAAATACTTAATAAGCTCATCCATTGCTCGAGCTGAGTAGGGATCAAGACCAGCATTAGGTTCATCTAAAAAAACAACCTTAGGATCAAGCACGATTGTTCTAGCTAAGGCTACTCTTTTTAACATACCTCCACTTATTTCAGATGGGTATTTGTCGAAAGCATCTTCATGTAAGCCAACCATTTTGAGTTTGATAATAGCTATATCTGTCAAAATATCTTCAGGTAGCTTTGTATGTTGCTTTAATGGAAATATTACGTTTTGCAAATTTGTAAGTGAAGAGAAAAGGGCGCAGTGTTGAAACATCATACTCATATTTGTTGAGATTTTTTTGCGTTTAATAGGGTTTGATACAAGTTTAGATATTTCTTGCCCTTGTAAGTATATCTTTCCTGAATGAATCGGTTGTAACATAAGTATTTCACGCATCAAAGTGGTTTTACCACAGCCACTGGCTCCTATTATGCAACTTATTTTTTCAGGAGGGATGTCAAGGTTTAAACCCTTATGAATCCATTCTTTGCCAAATTTAGTGCTTAGGTCACGAACTTCAATTAAATTTTCAGCCATATTTATCTCCTAAGCAACGCCATTTAAGCCAACAGCAAAAATAGCATCAACAACGATTATTAAAAATATTGAATAAACGACACTTTCTGTAGTCGCTTTACCAACACTTTGCGAGTCTCTTTTTACAGATATACCTTTAAGACATCCCATTCCAGCAATTACTAAAGCAAAGAATGGAGTTTTTAATATACCAATATAAAAATGACTAACATTTACATGACTAAATAGTCTCTCAATAAATTGTAACGGCGTGATACCAGCAACTGCATAAGTAATAATTAACCCACCAATAACATTTGCGATCATTGCTACAGTAGCTAAAATTGGAAGGCTTATCATTAGAGCGGTAATTCTTGGAAGGATGAGTCTTTGTATAGGATCTTCACCAATAGTTTGAAGGGCATCAATTTCTTCATTAACCTTCATAATACCTATTTCTGAGGTAAAGGCTGATCCGCTTCTACCAGCTATAATAATTGCTGTAAATAGAGGAGCAAATTCTCTAAAAGATGATATTCCTAGCATATCAACAACAAATATTTGTGTCCCATATTGCATCATCATGTTTAGTGGAAGGTAAGTTAGAACTAGCCCAATAATTAAGGATAGTAATATAACAATTCCTAAAGCTTTAATTGTAGAGTCATATGTAATACTTAATACTATTGAGAAAAAAGATTTATATGGTCTTCTTAAGAAATTTATATAACCTAGTATAATAGCACCTAAAAATGCTATGGCAGATCTAACCTCACCAAACATGTCATTTGTGTTTTTACCTAAAACATAAATACTGTTAAACATTGTATTAGGTTTTTTTTGAAACTCTTCGTCTACCTTAGTAGGGTAGTTGATACCTGTTAATTCTATAAGTTTAAAATTTTTATCAGAGCAGCTTAAAAGTTGATCTTGACTTAAATTAAAGAATCTTAAGTATTTAATGATTATATAGGATCCCGCAGTATCGAGCTCTTTAACATTGCCAATATCAATAGATGATATATTTAACGATGGTGATGATAACTTTTTATCAAGGATTTTAGTGTTAATATTCTTAAGAGTAAGTGACCCCTCAAAATATATAGTATTATCCGATATTTTTATATTCATTTGAAAGCTTGTTACAAAGTTATCTTCCTTACTAATCATATTACTAGAAAAATACTACAATACCAAGCTGTCTAATAATATTTTTAACATTGTAGTAATTTATCATACTGATCAAGTTTATTATACTTAATGACAGATTTCAGTCTTGTTTGATACTCTCCTTCATTAAGTTCAGAATATTCATCAAGAGTATTTAAAAGATCATCAATAGATAACTGTTTTTGGTTAACTTTATCCCGAGCTATTCGAAATGCTTCAAATTTTGAACCAGTATTTAATCTATGGTAATACCCTAAAATACTATCATCTGCAGTTTTAAACACCTCTAAATATACATCTGCACGATTAGCTTTAACACCACATCCTTTTTTAAAGCAATGAAGTCCAAAATAGTTATTATAATCTCTAGCAAATCTAGATGTACCCCAACCACTTTCTAAAATAGCTTGAGCAAGAAGAAAGCTAGTTGGTGTCGTACCTAACTTTATATCTAAATATTGTAACTGCTTAGAAATAGAGTTAGATCGACTGATTTTATAGTAGTCAATATATAAGTCTAGCTTTTGTTGTTGATTCTCATTTAAGGTTTTATTTTTTTTATATGAAAGCGTTAATTTATTTACTTGTTTTTTTTCACCACAAATTTCATTATTTGCAACTCTTATCGCATCAAGCATATATGTTATGAAAGCTTCTTTTTTTTCATTCACATTTTTGAAACCATTAAAATCTGGCTTTGTTTCATTATAGCTTGCTTTAGTAGCTAAATGATATTTGTCATTAACATTAATATTAGGCTCAGTAGATAAGATAAATGCACTTATCAAGATTATTATAAAGTACATGTATTTAGCTTTCATCAAACTCATCAAATTCTTCATATTCAAAATCCATATCATCTTCTTCTTGAATGCAATCAGCTAGTTTGACACTTAACTCATACATATCATCAGGTAAGTCACTTTTAAAACTCACTTCTTCACCAGTTTTAGGATGTATAAAAGCTAGGCTATATGCATGTAGAGCTTGTCTTGGAAACTGTTCAATACCTAGCTCATCTAATTTAGCTGATGGCTTGTTGTATGTTTGATCACCAATAAGAGGGTGCTTGATATGCTTCATATGTACACGAATTTGGTGAGTTCTTCCTGTTTCAAGCTGACATTCTATAAGAGTAAAGCCATCATATATCTCATAAGGAGTATAGTTTGTAATAGCTTCTTTGCCTTTATAGTTAACAGCCATTTTTATACGATTATTAGGATCGCGGCCTATAGGTTCATCAACGGTACCGTCTTCATAGATTTCACCATCGACAATAGCTATATATTTACGCGATACTTTTCTTTCAGAAAGTTGATTTACTAAGCTATGGTATGCAAGGCTCGTCTTAGCAGCTACCATAAGCCCTGTAGTATCTTTATCTAATCTGTGAACAATACCTGCTCTAGGTAGGTTTTTTTGAGTATCATACATGCCAAGAAGTGCATTTGAGATAGTTCCAGTCATATTTCCTGCACCAGGATGGACAACCATGCCTGCAGGTTTATCTATCACGATAATGTCATCATCTTCGAAAACAATATCTAGTTTGATATCTTCAGCTATCCATTCATTTGTTGGTAAAATTTCAATATTTACATCAATTTCTTCATCACCTAAAACTGTATATTTGGTTTTGCTAGTAGATCCGTTTACTTTAATTGATCCATCTTTTATCCATTTTTGAATTTGAGAGCGAGAAAATTCGTCAAAAAGCTCATTTATAGCAACATCTAACCTTTTACCTGCATGCTCAGGAGTTAGAAGAATACTTTGCTGAAACTCATTTGATAGTGTATTATTATTTGCCATATTTAGTAGGTAATCTACGCGATAATTTTTTCTAATATAGATTATATAAAAAAAATCAGAGGATAGTTAATTAAATGACTAGATTTTTATCATTAATAGCCGTTGTGTCGCTTGTTTTGGTGTTAGTTGGCTGCGGACCTAAAAAAGATAGTGAGTTACCACAAGTCTATACAGGTTATACAGCTGATTTCATTTATGCAAAAGCGCATCAACAAATGCAAAACCATGAATACTTCGATGCTATTCGTTCTTATAAGTCTTTAGCGGCACAATATCCTTTTACACCATTAGCAGAAAAGGGTATGGTTGATTTAGTATATGTTTATTATATGGATGATGAAACTCCTATGGGGTTAGCGTTAGCTCAACAGTTTATTAAGATGTATCCTTATAGTAAGTATAAAGGCTATATTTACTATATGATTGGAGTAATTGGATTTGAAGATGGTAGAGGACTGCTGCAAACATATGTTCCCTATGATATGACTCATCATGATCCAACAGGATACTCTGATGCATATGTAAACTTTGAAAGAGCAATTGCTTTAGATCCTAAAGGTTCATTTGTTCCAGATGCTAAACGAAGAATGGTTTTTATAAATAATACAATTGCAAAACATTATTATGAGGTAGCGTATTTTTACTTTAAGAGAGGAGCATTTAATGCTGCTATAGATAGAGCTGCTCAAGTTGTTCAAGACTACCCACAGAGTGAGTCTACTCAAGATGCTTTAGTTTTAAAAATTAGAGCGTATAAAGAATTAGGGGTAAACGGTCCTGCAGAAGCAAATATTAAAGTACTTAAGAAAAACTTCCCTAATAACAAATATCTTAGAACTATGAGAGCAGATGGTACTGTTCCTAGTATGTTTGAAAGATTATTTGGTTGGTTATAGTTACAAACCTTGTAACTATCAAATTAAATTTATGTATCTTATACAATCACTCTTTAAAAATTTCATATAAAAGTCTATAGTATACAAATGATAATAGTTTTATAAATAAAACAATGAAAAAAGTACTAATCCCAGCCTTGCTAGTTAGTTTACTTGCTAGTAGTTCAGCTTTTGCAATGGCTAATAGTAATGTAGCAGGTCCATCAATAGAGGGCTATAAAACTAAACTTATGAATACAGATCAAGAACTGATAAAAATGATTGCTCAGCGAAAAGGTATTCGTAAAAAAATGTTAAAGTTTGAGAAAAAAAACAATTTACCTACATATGATCCATTTGAAGATAAGTCGTTTGAGAAAACAAGACTTGCTTTTGCTGTTCAGTATGATGTATCTCCAGCTTTAGTAAATGAAATTTTTAATACTCTAAATACGACAGATTTACAAACAGCAGAACAAAGTTTTTAAAAAATAGACAAGGATCACTAATGAACAGTATTTATGATTTTAAACTCACAACTAATGATGGTAAAGAGTTTAACTTACCTAAAAATAAAGTCCTTTTAATCGTGAATGTAGCAAGTAAATGTGGCTTTACTAAACAATATAGAGGTTTACAACATCTTCACGAAATTTATCCTGATTTAGAAATAGTTGCATTTCCGTGCAATTCTTTTGGTGGTCAAGAGCCAGCAGAAGATGGAGAAATAAAGAACTTCTGTGAAACAGAATTTGGAATTACATTTCCAATTATGAAAAAAACTAAAGTAAATGGTAAAGATGCTGAACCACTATTTGATTACTTAAAAGAGCATGCAAAAGGCATACTTGGCACAGAAAGAATCAAATGGAATTTTACAAAGTTTCTTGTATGTAAAGATGGCAAAACAGTTCAAAGATATGCTCCAAAAACGATACCGGAAGAGCTTATACCTGATATTGATAATTTTTTAAAAGATTAAAATTAGCTAATAACTTTTTTCAATTGCTCTAAATCAACAGGTCTACTAAAATAATACCCCTGGTATTTATCACAGTTCATGGAATTTAAATAATCAAATTGAGTTTTTTTCTCAACTCCTTCAGCAACACAGTCTATATTTAAAGATTTTGCTAAAGTAATCATCGATTTGACAATAGTTTTATTAGCAGAATCACTAATTTTATCAATAAAAGCCTTATCAATTTTCAAGTAACTAATAGGCAGTTTTGCTAAATAATTAAGTGATGAGTAGCCTGTACCAAAATCATCAAGCGAAAAACAAACTCCTAGCTTATGTAGTTTATCCATGTTACTTAAAGCTTGTTTTATATTATTCATTAAGTGTGTTTCAGTTATTTCAAAAACTAATTTTTTTGAATCTATAGCGTACCTGTTTAATATTCGTGTAGTAGTAGATATTATGTTTTTATCAGCTAATTGTACTCCAGAGAAGTTGATTGAAAGGGTGATACTTTTTTGAATTTTTTCAGGTAAAGTAAGGAAGTCTTGTATAGACTTTTCTAAAACCCAATTACCTATATCAACTATTCTTCTAGTTTTTTCTGCAATAGGGATAAACTCATCTGGTCGAGGATTATTTAGTTCAGGGCAATCCCAACGAAGGAGAGCTTCTAAACCAGTTATTTGCTGATCTTGGTTGTATTGCGGTTGATAAACTAGTTTAAAGTTATTTTCACTAACAGATTTTCTAAGAGCATACTCAATACTATTTTGACGTTGCATTTTTTTATCAAGATCATCCTGGAAGAATACAAAATTATTTTTCCCTTTTTCCTTAGCTCGATACATTGCAGTATCAGCATACTGAAGTAGATTATCAATAGTGTTAGCTGTATCAGGATAGATTGATATGCCTAAACTAAATGATTGATATATTTCATGATTTTTTATTCGAAAAGGATTGTTAACTAGTTCAATACAACGATTAGCTATTTGTCTTACCTCTTCAATAGAGTTAGCTTGTGATATAGCGATTGCAAATTCATCTCCACCGATTCTACCTATCATATCTTCTTCACGGAGAATCCTCTTCAGCCTAAACACAACTTTTTCAAGTAAAATATCGCCAAATGCATGACCAAAAGTATCATTAACTTGTTTAAACCCATCCAGATCTAAAAAGAATAAAGCTAAAGGTGTTTTATATCTTTTTGCGCGCGAGATTAATCCTTGAAGTTGGGATAAGAAATATTCACGGTTAGAAACTCCCGTAATAGAATCAAATTTAGCCATTCTATCTAGTTTTATTTCAGCTTGTTTAATAGGAGTTATATCTATACATATACCTGTTAAACGATTGGGATGATACTCATTACCAGCATAGAACTCTCCAATTATACGAGTATACTGTATATCGTTGGAATCAGTATTTATCCGACACTCTATTGAGAAAGGTTTTTTGGTTGCAATGGAGTTATCTAAAGCAGAATTGAACATTTGTCTATCATCAAAAGCAATACAACCTATAAATGAATCATAATTTTTTTTGAAGTCTTTTTTAGATATAGGCATTAGACTAAACATGCCATCATTCCATTCTAGTTTGTCACTATCACAAAACCAATTCCATATACCAATTCCAGCATTCTTAGCAGCTAATTGTAAAAGATCTTGGTTATCACGTATCATTTGCTCAGATTTGCGTAATTCAGTAATTTCGATAAAATTTAAAATACAGCCTTGTAAATTTTTCTGTATATCTAAATAAGGTGTGACTCTAAGAAGATATACTCTACCATCATTAGTAAATATCTCTTTTAGAGGTGTATTTTTTTTAAGAACAGATGTTTTTATGAAATTTTTATATTTAGATAAGTCTAAATTTCCCTCTAAAGAGAAGAATGATTTGGTAATACTAGAAGAGTTTAGTTTAAACAACTTTTTTGCTTTTGATGAGAATCTTTTTATAGAAAAATCTTTATCTAAGAAAATTACAGTATCATCAGATGAATCAAGAAGCTGTCTAATATCACTGTTTATTTCAGTTAGTTTTTTAATTTGAATCTCATTATCTTCATTTAACGAAACTAGTTTTTGGTTTGTATGCTCAAGTTCAACTTTAGATTCTTCAACTTTTTCAAATAAACTTTCTCTTTCGGTAACATCACGAGAGATACCGAGTATAAAAGGAGTATTGTATTTACCATAGAAACGAATTTTAGTAGTATTGAAAATCACTTTTTTGCCGTTTGGCATTCTAACAGTTTCAATAACTTTAGATATACCATTATCAAAAGCACTTTTATCATTTGCTAAAAATAATTTTGCTTCCTCTTTATTATACTTCTCAACTGTTGTTGAACCTATCACACTATCTCGAACATCTTTAGGGTAGAGATTAAGAAATGCTGTGTTAGCTTGGATTATTTTATAATCTTTATCCTTAATAAAAATTTTATCTTCACTAGCATTTAGAGTAAGCTCTGCAAAGTTTTTAGCTTCTTGTAAGTTTGATTCTAGCTCCTTAGAATTAGAGATGTCTATATTAGTACCTATAATTCTATAATTTTGACCATTTTCTTTTAAAGCAACACCTCGACAAAGAATCCATATGGTTGAATTATTTTTGTGACGAAAACGCAGCTCTATCGAAAAAGATTGTTGCTTTTCATCTGCTAAATAATTATCAATTTCTTGCTTAAATTTAATAAAATCTTCATCAAAAGATAGTTTTTCCCAAGTACTTAAGTGGTTGAGTAAATCATCGTCATCATAACCTAGTAGTGTCTTAAAACTTGGAGATATGTAGATATTATCTGTTTTAAGATGCCAATCCCACCAACCATCAGAAACTGAGTTTAAAACTGTATTATAGAGTTGCTCATTTTTCTCATATAGTTTTTTATCTTGATTGAAGTTAGCTTGATTTTGGCGTAAGCTTTTAAGCTCGGATATATCTCGCCAGCTAGATACGCTACTAATGATTTTACCGTCAGCATCCTTTATAGAGTTTACTTTTAGGATTACGGGAAAAGCTATACCTTTAGTTGTCTTAAGGTTTAGCTCAAGATTTTCAACAAAGCCTGTTTTTTGGAAATGTCTAAAAGCTTCTTTAACCTCATCTAAACTTGTATAATGATAAAGTTCAAATATTGATTTACCTATAATTTCATCAGTACTTTTATAACCTAATGTTTCTATTAATGTATTATTACATTGCTGTATAATGGCTGTTTCCGGATCGACAGATGCATGCATATCTGGTGAATTATGATATAAAAGTGATACTTTTTTCTCAGATTCTAGAAGCTGTGCTGAGCGCAGTATTATCTCGCATTCTAATTCTTCTTGGTTTTTGGAAAGAATTTTCTCAGCCTTTCTAATTTTTGTCATATCTAGAATATTACATATAATAGATTGCTTGTTATTACTTTCTATATATGGTATAAGAGATATAGACACTGGTATAGTACTACCATCTTTTGCTAAAATATTAATTTCAGCATTGCGAGACATATCTATAGCTTTAGGATCTTTAAGATAATTGTTTTGAAGGTTTTTATGGTTTAAACGAATATTTTTTTCTATTAAAACCTCTATTTTTTGATTTAAAAGTTCATTTTTATCATAACCAATTAAGTTGGCAAGAAAATTATTATAGAAAGAAATTCTTCCTTTTTCATTTACGATAATCACTCCTACAATAAGAGATTCAATCGCATTATAAAAGCGAGAATTTAGTCTTTTATAGGCGGTGATATTTGTTATTGTTAAAACAGCACCTTCTATTTTTCCATCTTTATTTTTATACTGAAATATTCTTAGGATATACCAGTTATTATGCTTATCCTCAGCCTCAATACTTATTTCTTTTCCATTCTTTATAGTATGCTTAAGTATTTCTATGAGATTATTAATTTTCAAACTATGGCTAAAATCACTTATATTTCTACCAATATCATGATCAAAAATATTTATAACTTGGTTAATTGCAGATGTAATAAGACGGATATTTAAGTCACAATCAATGATTAAAGTTCCAATCTGAGATGTTTTGAGTATATTATCAATATCTGTTTTAGCACGATTTAGTTCTATAATCTTTTCTTGATATTCAGCATTTACGGTATAAAGCTCTTCATTTACTGAGTGTAGTTCTTCATTTGTCGATTGTAATTCTTCGTTAGTATATCGTAACTCTTTATCATTATCACTGAAAGATGTTTTTAAGTTGTTAGTATCTCTTTTGTCTAACAATGCTGTATTTTCGTCTCTTTTTACTGATGATAGGTTATGCGTATTCTCTGGTAAAGGATCGCTGAGTTTGGAATCAAAATCTAGCTCTTCATCTTTACTTTGATCAGAATCAAAGTCTATCTTGCTATAAATTTTCCATTTATTATCAAAAGCTTTGATTTGTTGATTCTTCGTCATTGATTCACTAGAGCCTAGAAATAAGAAACCATTAACATTAGTCGCAAATATTATTTTTTGAACAATATTTGCTTGCATTAATGGTTTGATGTAAATTAAGAAGTTCCGACAGGTGACAAGATCCATTTGATTGAATGGAATATCGGAAATTAAGTTATGCTGAGCAAAGATAATATTATCGCGTAATTTTTGAATTACTTTATAGTTATTTTTAGAGAAATTTTTGAAGTATTTGTTTATTAAATATGAATTTAAATTCTTAAGGCTTTTAGACTCATAGATTCCATTACTAGCAGTAGTAATGGATGATTTATTAACATCTGTTGCAAATATCTTTATCGGGATATTTAATTTATGCTGCTCAAAGTATTCTAAAAATAAAATAGCTATAGAATATGCTTCTTCACCTGTTGAGCAAGCTGAGACCCAAACTCTTATACTTGAGTTATCTTTAATATGTTTAGTGACTATTTTTGGGATTATTTTTGTTCTTATAGTTTCGAAAGCTTCTGCATCGCGCATAAATTCAGTTACGCCTATTAGCAAATCTTTCTCAAGTAACGCAAGTTCTTGAGGGTCTTTTTTTAAAATACCTATGTACTCATCTACCTTCAATACTTTAAGAAATTGCATTCTACGAGTAATTCTACGATTAATCATAGAGCTCTTATAATTCCTATAATTGTTTTTTGATATGGGATATAAAAGATTATAAATTTCTCGATAGTATTCAGTCATAGCTTCATCATCAAAACTATCAAGCAAAGCGGTATCTTGCCCTAGAGTATAGTTTATAATAGCATTAGCTAGTTTTGGAATCTCTAAAATATAGTTTACTTTTTTTGTATTTATAGCATTAATAGGCATACTATCAAATTCAGCTTCTTCTGGAGACTGAACGAAAACACGACCGTTATTTTTAGCTACTTCAAGGATACCTTTTGACCCATCGCTACCAGTACCAGATAAAATTATAGCTATAAAATTATAGTTTTTTTGGTTTGCAAGGCTTATAAGAAACAGATCTATAGGCATCTTTAAATGATTATTATCACTCGGAGTGACAACTAGAGTTTCATCTTTAATAGTAGTTTCAAAACTTGGCTGATTAAGATAAATTGTATTAGGTCTAATTTGAGTGTTGTGAGTTAACTTTATTATATCCATATCAGTATGGTTAATTAAAAGCTCACTCATTAAACTTTCAAAATCTGGAGAAAGGTGTTGTAAAACCACATATGAATTATTGGTGTTAGAAGGAATATTATCAAAAAAACTCTTTATAGCATTTAGCCCACCAGCAGAAGCACCGATTGCTACAATATAATTTAAGTTATTTTGTTTTTTAATACTATTCATAATTAGTCTCAGATATTTTTTTTGCGATACTTATTATTTTTACAATCTCATTAATAGGTAATGGCTTATTAAAATAATACCCTTGAAATAAATTACATCCAATCTTTTTTAAGTATTCAAACTGCTCAAGCGTTTCTACTCCTTCTGCTATACACACTTTATTTAAGTTTTGAGAGAGTTGGACAATTGATTTTACAATGGCTTTATTTTTAATGACATCTAACTTTTGCACAAAACTTTTATCTATCTTAAGATAGTTGATAGGTAAATTAGCAAGGTAAGTAAGAGAAGAGTAGCCTGTACCAAAATCATCTAGAGCAAAGTTTGTTCCAGTCTTATTAATTTCATTAAGAATTGCTCTTGCTCTATGTATATCTTCAAGAAGGTGAGTTTCTGTAATTTCTAGATTCACGAGTTTATTATTAATATTGTTTTGCCTAAACAAATCAAGAATATCTTTTGTGAACTTCTCTTTAAAAAGTTGCACACTAGAGATATTTATCGACACTTTAAAGTCTATTTTTGAGTTTAACTTCTCCTCAATTTGCTTAATATCTCTTATAACTTGTTCAAGTACCCACCAGCCAATACTGACAATTTTATGTGATTTCTCAGCAATAGGTATAAACTCATCTGGAGTAACAGCTCCTAGTAACTCAGAATCCCATCGTAATAGTGCCTCAACCCCATAAAAACTAGCATTACTGTCATACTGTGGCTGATAAACTACAGTGAATTCCTTTTTTTCAAGAGCCAGTTTTAATGCATTTTCTATTTCTCCAGAACGCAGTCGCTTAATGCTGTATTCAGGGCGGTAGAACGAGTATGTGTTTTTCCCTTTTTCTTTTGAGTTATACATGGCAGTATCGGCAAATTTTAGAAGCTCATTAGCATCTCGAGATGATTTGGGGAATGTTGATATTCCTATGCTAATTGATTGAGCAATTATTTCATTGTTAATACTATATGGTTCAATCACGGTTTTTATACATTTATCAGCTAATTGCGCAATTTCATCTTCGTGGTGACAGTTTGTAATAATTGCCGCAAACTCATCTCCACCAACCCGTGCTAAAATAGCTTTGTTATTAAGGATTTTAGATATTTTATTAGATACCTCTACTAATAATTTATCTCCAACAATATGTCCATAAATATCATTTATTTGCTTAAAGTTATCTAAATCTATAAAGAGTATCGCTAAAAAGCTTGAGTTGTCAATAGCCAGTTTAAGAGCTATATCTAATTCTGTAATAAAACGAGTTCGATTTGAAACACCTGTTAGAGTATCTTTATATGCAATTTCTTTTAATTGATTTTCAGCTTCTTTTTGAGCAGTTATATCGAAAGACATTCCTGCAATTGAATCAGATAACCCATCTTTAGACTCATCATACTGGCCTATACCGTGTATATATGCTAATTCACCATTTTGCTTTATTACCCTATAAACTACGTTAAAAGGTATTTTCTTTTTTATAGTATCTTTAACTGCTTTATGTACCTTTTCTTGATCATCTTTAACCATTCTAGTTACAACATAATCATAAGTAGGAATGAATGCTTTTTTATCCAAACCAAAAAGATCAAACATTCCATCATTCCAATGTACGGAGTCATCGGCAAGATACCATACCCAAATTCCAATTCGAGCATGTTTTGTCGCAACATCAATTAAGGTCTCATTTTCTTTAATAATGTGTTTTGAGACCTCTAAGTCATTGACGTCTATAATATTTATTGAAAGACTAGTAATTTGCTTATCATCATTGATGTATGGCCTGATTTTCACTTGATAATAGCGTGAATTTTTTGCAAAGACTATTTTTTCAAAGATCTTTCCTTCTTTTAAAGTGCTTTTGAAAATAGTTTTAATATTTGAAATATTTAAGAAATCGATATATTCAAAAATAGATTTTGTAATATCTAAATGTATGTTTAATGTCTGCTCAGCTTTTTTGCTATACTGTGTAATTTCATAATTAGTATCAACAAAAATAAGATTACTCTCAGAAGCATTTAAAAGGTTATTTATATTTGTGTTTTTAGCTTTTAGTCTATCTATAAGTATTTTTTGGTCTGTTATGTCTTTGGCGATGCACAATAAAAGGGCGCCATTAATTCGATCATTAAATTTTATTTTTAAAATTTCAAAAACTACATTCTTATTATCATGATTAACAGTAAAAGTTTCTTGAAATATCCCGTTTGTAAAAGCTTTTGAGTCACTATATTTAGATAACGATTTATTATAAGTATCTTCAGAAATAAATTTACTAAAAAATTTATTTTTTTTATGAAATATTTCAAAAGCTTTATTTGATTTTATAATATTACCTTTTGAATCTTTTACATATATTAAGTCTGGTGTATTATCTAGAATTAGACCTAAGAGGTCATTTGTGTTTTGAAGATTTAATTCGGAGTTTTTAAGTTGTGTTAGATTGTTATGAGCACCAAGCATCCTAATAGCTTTTCCATATTCATCACGAATAGCTATACCTCGACATCGAACCCATATCGTAGAGCCATTTTTATGTATATATCTTACAATTTGATCGTATGGATGGTTAGGATCTTTAAGATGTTTTTCAAAATTTGATACAGCAGTTTTTAAATCTTCAGGGAAGATAATATCTTGCCACTCATTTGCTAAATGTTTTTTATCTTTAGGATCGTAACCAAGAAGTTTCCAAAACTGAGAATCGATCCATTCATTTTCAGGGTTTTCAAGATCCCAGTACCACAATCCATCTAAGCTACTAATTCGAAAGAACTCAAAGATTTGCGAGTCTTTTTTGATTAATTCTTCTAGCTCTTTTTTGAGGTAATGAGTCACTATCATTTACATTTATTGAATGTATTATATTTTTAATTATATTGAAAACTCTAACCTTACACAATGAATCATTAGCTTTGAAAGAAAATTATTTGGTAGTTTTTATATCTAAATAGAGTTAATAAGCATAGATATGATAAAATCATAATAATTAAAAGCTAATTAATCTAAAACTCAATGAGTAGATTTGTTCAAAACATAATGTATATTGCTATTATATTACTAATATTTGGCGGTAGTATTTTTTATTTTACTCATGGTAGTACATATAATGTAAAAGGTGTCTATTTACCAAAGTATAGTGTGACACCTCCAGCAACGAGTCCTAATGAGGTTAGAGTATATAACCTCCACTATAAGAGTGAGAGTGATAACTCCATTGGGACAATAAGAACATCTGTTCACGCAGAAAATAAAAAAGAATTTAATAAGTTGTGTGAAGCAAATATAGCCAAGGCTGTAGATATTGCTGCTAGAAATGGGGTGCATGAGATAAAGTTTGTATGCATATATCCAGAAGGTGAACTTAATGAGTTAAGTAGTGTTTCTTTGCTTTCTTATACTTTTAGAGATTAAATTTAATGAAAAAACTTAAACAAAATCTGTTATATGTTTTTATTTTGGCGATAATTTTCATAGTATGTTTTTGGATTTTTATGCCAGAACTGGATAAAGATCCAAAGGGTGTTTTTCTACCAAATAGAGGTTATACAGAATCGACACCTATACCAAATAATGCCGTTAAAAATGAAAAACTAAAAGCTACAGATAACATAAGTGATAATATTGGTAAAATAGTAGTCATAGTACACCAAACAACAACTAGTGCTTCACAGCAACAGTTATGTTTAAATAACCTAGAAAAAGCTGTTTCATTAGCTAGTGAAAAAGGTGTAGCAGAAATAAGATACACATGTTCTGACATAGATGATAAGAGTAATGTTAGATTAATAGCTTATGCTTTTAAAGGTGATAAATAAATGAAAAAACTAAATATAATCTTTGCAGGTACACCAGATATATCTGCACAAGTATTAAAAGATTTATACGCAACAGGTCACAATATCCAAGCAGTACTTACTCAACCCGATAGAGCAAAAGGGCGTGGTAAAAAAATCCAATACTCTCCAGTAAAAGAAGTAGCTTTAGCAAATGATACTTTAGTATTACAACTTCAATCTTTTAAAAAAGAACCTGAAAGCTTAGATACATTAAAGAGGCTAAAACCTGATGTAATTGTAGTAATAGCTTATGGGATTATAGTACCAAAAGAGTTTTTAGAGATTCCAAAATACGGTTGTTTGAATATCCATGTATCACTACTACCAAAATGGCGAGGTGCTGCACCTATTCAACGAGCTATACAAGCTGGTGATGATAAAACAGGTGTATGTATAATGCAGATGGATGAGGGCTTAGATACTGGCGATATACTAAATACACTTGATATAGCCATAGAGCCTACAGATACTTCGGCTAATTTGCATGATAAATTTGCAAAGCTAGCAATACAGCCACTACTTGAGACTTTAGATAATATTGAGACTATAGAAGCTAAGCCCCAGCAAGGTAAAGCTACTTACGCTCATAAGATCACCAAAGAAGAAGGCTTGATTGATTTTAGTAAATCAGCACAAGAGATAGATTGTCATATAAGAGCATTTACGCCATGGCCATCGACATTTTTTAAGCTTGATGAAGATACTATAAAGGTAGGGCAGTTTGAAATAATTGAGAATGCAAACAAACAAGCAGGCGAAGTTATAGCTATAACAAAAGCAGGTTTTGATGTAGCTACTGCTGATAAAATTATTCGCTTTAAGAAATTACAATTCCCAAATAAGAAAATGCTCAATATAGCAGATATTCTAAATGGAAAAGATTTAAGTAAATATGTTGGACATATAATAGGATAGATATGAAAGTTGGTTTTATTGTTGATGATTTAAGTACATTTAATATAGCAAAAGATAGCACATATATGATGATGTGTGCAGCAGAAGATAAAGGTTGGGAAATTTATGTTTTTCACCTGAATGAACTGTTTATTTTAAACGGTGATCCTAAGGGTAACCCATTTAATATAAAAATTAAAAAAGATAAAACCCCTTGGTATGATGTAACTGCTAGTAAGAACAATATCTCATTAACAAGTTTAGATTGTATCTTTATGCGTAAAGACCCACCATTTGATATGGAATATGTATATGTGACTTATATGCTAGATTTAGCAAAAAAAGCAGGAGTGCTTGTAGTAAATAATCCTCAAGCTCTTAGAGATTTTAATGAAAAGGTTGCTATATCATACTATCCAAAACATGCTCCAAATACACTTATTACGCGTAGCTATGCTGAAATTAATAAGTTTTATGCTAAATATAAAGATATTATTGTAAAGCCACTTGATGGCATGGGTGGTAGCTCCATTTTTAGAATAAAAGATGGTGATAAAAATAAAGCCGTAATTCTAGAGACTCTTACAAAGCATCAAACTAGCTATATAATGGTACAAGACTATCAAGAGACTATATCTCAAGGAGATAAAAGAGTTCTTATAGTAAATGGTGAGCCTATAAAGCATGTGGTTGCACGTATTCCAAGTGATAGTGATAATCGTGGTAATTTAGCTGCAGGAGCAACTTCAGAAGTGCGAGCTATTACAGATGCAGAATACAAGATGGCAAAAAAAATAGCTAAAAAACTTAAAAAACAGGGTGTAATGTTAGCAGGTATTGATGTAATTGGCGATAAGCTAACTGAGATAAACATCACAAGTCCAACTTGTATGCGTGAGATATATAAAGCTACAAAAATCAATATTGCAAGTTTGCTAATGCAAGCTGCTGAAGAAAAAATACAAAAAATGAAACAGGAGCAGTTAGATGTCGACTAACACTAATTCAGAAAAACTATTTATAAATGCAAAACAATATACTCCAGGTGGTGTAAACTCTCCAGTTCGAGCATTTAAAAGTGTTGGACAAGATTTTCCAAGGTTTATCAAATCAGCAAAAGGTGCTTATCTTTATGATGTTGATTGGAATAAGTATATAGATTATATCGGCTCATGGGGACCGATGATACTTGGTCATGGTGATGAAGATGTAGTAAATGCTATAAAGCTACAACTAGACGAAGGTCTAAGCTATGGTGCTCCATGTACACTAGAGATTGATTTAGCTAAAAAAATTACTGAACTTATGCCAAATATTGAGCAAGTAAGGTTTGTAAACTCTGGTACAGAAGCAACAATGAGTGCTATCCGTGTGGCTAGAGCATTTACTAATAGAAATAAAATCATCAAGTTTGAAGGGTGTTATCATGGCCATGCAGATGAATTCTTAGTTGCTGCTGGGTCTGGAGCATTAACTTTAGGTCAACCAAACTCACCAGGCGTACCTGCAGATGTAGTTAAAGATACACTTATAGCTGATTTTAATGATATAGAATCTGTTGAGAACTTATTTGCTGAGTATGGTGATGATATTGCTTGTATTATTATTGAACCAATCGCAGGGAATATGAACTTCATTCAACCTAAAGAAGGTTATTTAGAACAATTACGAGAGATTTGTGATAAATACAAAAGCTTATTAGTCTTTGATGAGGTTATGACTGGCTTTAGAGTTGCATTAGGTGGTGCTCAAGAGGTTTATAACGTTAAACCTGATATGACTACCCTAGGAAAAGTAATTGGTGGTGGTATGCCAGTAGGGGCTTTTGGTGGCCGTAAAGAGATTATGCAAATGGTTGCTCCTGCAGGTCCAGTATATCAAGCAGGAACACTATCAGGAAATCCTATTGCGATGATTTCAGGGTTAAAAACTTTGAAGAAAATTTCACAGTTTGGGTTTTATAATGAGCTTTCAAATAAAGCTATAAAGCTCGTGAAAGGATTAAACCAAGCAGCTATAGATAATAATTTTAATTTTCATGCTAAAAGTCTTGGTGGGATGTTCGGTTTGTATTTCTGTAAAGCTACTACAGCCGTTAATACTTTTGCAGACTTACAAAAAACTGATTTAAAATTATTTAATAAGTTCTTTAGTTATATGTTAGAAAATGGTGTTTATTTAGCACCATCAGCTTATGAAGCTGGGTTTATATCTATTGCTCATAGTGATGAAGATATTTATAAAACTATAGAGCTTGCTAAAGATTTTTTTAAAGATAATAAATAAAACCAAACCTAAGAAATACATTATGAATAAAACACTAAAAGATATTTTGATAATCATAGTGGTTATGATTATCGCCTTCTGTATGTATGGAGTGCCTAGTTTTTATTCTCCAGACGAAAGTAGATACTCTGAAGTAGCAAGAGAGATGATTGTAAATCATAATTTTATTGTACCTCATATAAATGGTGTTATATTTTTCCATAAACCACCTATAGTTTATTGGTTAACTTGTGCTTTTATGAGTGTCTTTGGTGAAAACACTTGGGGAGCTAGGTTAGTAAATCCTGTACTCTTAACTATATGTTTAGTTTTTGCTTATTATGTAATTAGTAAAGTTTTAAAATCAAGGGCTCTTGGTTTATATTCAATAGCTGTAGCATCTTCAAGTGTAATGTTACTTTTTATTGGTAGATACCTAAATATGGATTTAGCTATAGCAGTGTTTTTGAATATGACTATTTTAAGCTACTGGATGAGTTTGAAATATGATGATAATTACCTTAAAAGTACATTTTGGTTATTGTTGGCTTTTATATTTTCAGGGTTAGCTGTAATGACAAAGGGGCTTATGGGTATAGTTTTTCCTATGGCTATTGTCGGGTTATATAGCTTATTAATGGGTCAGTATAAAAGATTATTTGATATTAGATTATACATAGGCTTAATAATTGTAGCTGTAATATCTTTACCATGGATTTATGCTGTAGAAGAATATCACCCACATTTTGCATACTATTATATTGTCGTTCAACAGATATTAAGATTTTCAGTTGATGAACAAAATAGAGATGTAGCAAAATATATATACCTTTTTGCTGTAGTTGCTGCTATTTTTCCATGGACATTTTTCTTACCACAAGTTTTTAAAAACTTTTTTTCAAAGCAGGCATTTAAAGATAGAAAAAATAATCAAGATAAATGGTTTTTATTTGTTTGGTTTATTTTTATATTTATTTTCTTTGGTTTATCTAAATCTTTTTTATTTGGATATTTAGCACCAATGATACTTCCTTTAGCTATTTTAATTGCATTTGAATTAGAAAAGCTTTCAGTTAAGCAGACTTTCTCTAAGTGGGATAAAGCATCATTTATATTACCAATTTCTATATTTAGTTTGTTACCTATAGTTACAATAGTTGTATTATGTATTCCTGCTTTTTGGAGTAATATTCTTAAATTTATAATATATCTAGTTCCTGTTGCTTTAGTATCTATAGTTATAGTTTATAAATCAATATATGCCTTAAAAGCTCAAAATATTAAGCAGCTAGTTGGCTGTTTTTGTGTAATGTTATTTGTAATAGCAAATTTTGGTTATGCTTCAGGTGAATATTTTGATTTTAAAGATACAAAGCCAATTATAAATGATATATCTAAAATCAGAATAAAGTATCCAAGTCTTAAACTCTACACAAGCGATAGATTCTATCAGGTAGCTTTTTATACTAAAGAAATTCCAACGATTATAAATGATGAGGGTGAGCTTGATGATGTTAAAAATTTTAAAAATTCTGAAGCAGATGAGTATCTTACAAACTATCCAAAGTTTATTAAACAATGGAATAGAGCAACAAAGCTTGAATTATTAGTGGTCATAAACAAGCCTGATTTTGATAGTCCTAAATCTTTAAAAGATTATAAGCACGATATAGATAAGAATAAGTTTTATATTATAGATTCTACAAAATATGTATCTTTAGTTGCTAATAAGAATATTAAACTGTAAATATATTACTAAGAGCGGCTTCTATATTTATATCAAGATGTGTTTTTGTATAATTTGTTTGGTCTATTGATGTAGCACCATATATACATACATAGTTTTTAATATTATTTATATAATCATTATCATACGGATTTATTGCAGCGATATTGATAGTTTTAGCAGAGTTAATAGCTGTTAAATCACTGTAGGTTTGATTGAATTCATGTAAGTTAGCAGAAATTAAAAGAATTAAATCGCTTGAGCTTAAAAGAGTAGAAGTGCTTGCTGATATGTTTTCATCATTAGGATCAATAACTTGCTGAATTATTTCAATATCCAAATCTTTAGCTGCAATGATACCTTCTAAATAAATATGAAAATCTGTAAGTCGATCTCTATCAGTATCAAGAATCATTATTTTTTGCTTATTAGTCAAAGCAAATGGAATTAAGCCATTATTTTTGACAATGCTTGTACTTTGCTTAGCTATATCAAAAGCTACATCTTGATGCTTCTGTGAGCTAACTATAGTATTTGCAATATCTAATTGCTCATCGAAAGTGTGTGTGTAAAGCAGACTTTGACTTAGTTTATGTAGTTTCTTGTAGTTAATCACTTTATCATAGGCATTATCCACAATCTTAGCAAAATCCTTGCTTTTAGAGTATTCATTTTCTAATGAACTAAAGAGCTTCTCAAGCTTATAAATATCATCTTCACACCATACTCTTACAGGCATAAGCACAACATCAACGCCAGCATATATAGCCATTTTAGTAGCTTCTATTTCACCAAAATGAGTAGCAATAGCTTTCATATCCATAGCATCAGATATAACTAAGCCATTAAATCCCATACATTTTTTTAGAAGTTTTGTGATGATTTCATATGATAGTGTTGCAGGAATATAGAGTTGTTGATTTGTAGCTATAGATGTATGTTTGGTATCATCAAGCTTCGGCATACTTATATGTGCAGTCATTACCATATCATATTCACTAGCTAGCTTACGAAAAGGGCGTAGCTCAACTTCTTCTAGGTCTTCGATACTTTTGTCTAAAATTACAGCACCATGATGGCTATCTGAAGCTGTATCTCCATGACCTGGAAAATGCTTTACACATGATATAACACCAGCATCAGCTAAGCCTTTTAAAGATTCTCTAGCATATTCTATAACAATGTTAGTATCATCAGAATAAGATCTTACACCTATAATAGGATTATCTTTATTAGAATTTACATCTATTACAGGGGCAAAATTTGTATTGATACCTAAGCTATAAAGCTCATCAGCTATTAGTTTAGACATTGTATAAGCATTATTAGGATTATCTGTCGCAGCTATAGCCATATTACCACAACCGCTAGTGCCTTGCTTTAGTCTATGCACGCGACCACCTTCTTGATCAGTACCAAAAAATAGTGGGGTAGCTATATTAGCTTGTAAATCTCTGAGTAAGGATATTGTTTGCAAATTATTTTCAATATTTTCTTTGAAAAGAATAAAGCCACCAAAATTATAGTTCTTATAAAGCTTGCAGACTTTTTCATCTGCTTGTGTGAAAGGGATGTTTTGACCATCAGAGTTTTTACCCCAGTAGCGAAAATCCATCATAAAAAGTTGGCCAAGCTTCTCTTTAGCTGTCATTACATTCCCCAACCATGACCAACTATCATTTTTTGACCTGTTAAAGCATTAGTTTTAAAACCTGCTAAGAATATAGCTACGTCTGCAATATCTTGAACAGTTGTAAATTCACCATCTACAGTACCACCAAGCATTACATTTTTGATAACTTCCTCTTCGGAGATACCTAACTCTTTTGCTTGCTCTGGAATTTGTTTTTCAACAAGAGGAGTCATCACAAATCCAGGCCCAATTAGGTTTGAAGAGATATTATGCTCAGCACCTTCTTTTGCTAATGCTTTTACAAAACCAACTTGTGCATGCTTAGCCGCCACATAAGCAGACTTGTTCTTAGAAGCTAGTACAGAATGCACAGAACCCACAACTATGATTCTACCTCCAGTTTTTAGTCTAATCATGTGCTTCATAGCAGCTTGAGTAACTAGTAGAGTACCTGTCATGTGAATATCAAAAAGCTTCTTCCATGCCCTCACACCAAAATCTACGATAGGCGAGATTATTTGAATACCTGCATTATTGATAACAGTATCTATACGACCAAAGATATCTACTACTTTATCTATAGCAGTATTTACTTGATCTTCATTCGTTACATCCATCTCTATTGCTAGAGTTTTGGTTTTGAATTTATCAGATAGTTCAGTTGCTACAGTTTGTGATTTTTGTAAATCTAAATCAGCAATCACTACTTTTGCGCCTTGTTTTGCAAATTCTACTGCCATACCAAGTCCAAGACCAGAAGCTGCACCTGTAATTATTACTACTTTATTTTTTACTGACATAAAATTACCAACATTAATATTTAAATATAATAAAAATTATATAATAAATATGATAGTAAGCGATATGATTTTAGAGTTATTTTTTGAAAATAAAGATATCTTTATTTTAGATAGTCGTAGACAACCTCACCAAATCCTAAAGTTACATCTGCAATAAAATGAGAGCCTTTTAAGATTTCTTTAACTGGTAAGTGATGAAGAGCAGCCTGAACATGATTAAATACTTGTAAATCGGCTGGGGCTGTCCATGCACCTTTTATAGTTACATCTTTTGCATGATATTTTACAAGCTGGCATATGCTTACATCTTTCCCATTTACATGAGGGATAGTTTTAAGTAAAAAGTTCGGTGTTTCTTCTAGTGACTTTTTAACTACAGCTTTATCTACTTCTTGATATTTATACCCCATTGTACCAAAAGCAACATCAACACTGCCATATCTAATAGTACCTAATAGCGTATCTTCATCAACTACAAGAGTAGGATGAGCATATTTTTTAGGGAAACCCCAAATTTCTCGACCAGCAGCTATAGATGGAAGATTATCTAATAACATTATATGTGAATATAAGCCTTTTTTACCATCAAGCTCAACTTCTATAAGTTGACCAGCCTCATTGAAACTTCCGAAACCATTAGAGTCATGCATTTTCATAAATTCAAACTTTACAAGACCAGTGGGTTTAAGAGGTTCTGGAACAAACTTTTTCAAAACATCAATATCCGCTAGATAATCAATTATAAAATATTCTCTATTTGTGAACTTATAGTCAATTCTATTAGCTGTTGGAGATACTAATGGCATTGAAAAAACATTCTTTTTTACATCTTCTATTTTCATATTAAAATCCTATGTTTTAGTTCAATAATTTAATTATATCTAAACCTTTGAGATAAAACATACCTAAGAATGATTATTTTTTCTTTGAAAGTATTCTTTATCTGCAATATAAATTGTTTTAGTTGCTTTAGCGTACACATTACCACTCAAATCTTCATACTGAACAGGAAGAGTAACTACGCATTTATTTTTCAATTCAATTTTATTTTTGATGGTTTCAATTTGTTCTTTACTAAGCTCAAATCTAGCATAGACATCATTAAAAACTGGTTTTAAATAATCTATAGTTGCTGCTAAATCCCAAACCACATATTTATCCCCAAGTATACTCATCAGTTGTAACGGGTATACAGGATCTAAAGATGAATATATAGCACCTCCAAAGCCGGACTTATGATAGTTCATTGTATTTTCTGTAAGGTTGAACTTAAGGTGCACTTCTAACAGGTCATCTGAGACAAAAAGAATTTCTCCTCCTGTAGCGATAAAAGCAGGGATATTGTTAAATGTTTTAACAAGTATCTTAGAATCTTCACTAAAGTTCCTATTTGTCTCAAAAATTGGTTTCATTTTTCTGGTTATCTTTGGTTGATGAAATCTATAGCTTTATTTAAAGCTACTTCGGCATTTTTTAGGGGAGAAAGTCCAATACTGCCAATAAATCCGTGAAACATTTCATCATCATAATGGGTTTCAACAGTTACACCTTCTGATCTAAGTTTATTTTCATAGGCATAAATTCCATCAATTAATATATCATGAGTAGCTGCTATTAGAAGGGTATCAGGCTGTTTTGTATCTTTATAAAACAAAGGTGATATTTGAGGGTTTTTAAAAAACTCTCTGTCACCTTTTGCTTGAGGTACATATGCGTTAATAAACTTTTTGCTCCATTTCATATTTAGATGATATTTATAGGCATCGTATTTTTTATGAGATTTATAGCTGGTATATTTGTCAGTAGCAGGGTAGACTAAAATCTGAGCTTTAGGCATTGTTTGTTGTCTTTCGTGGCAAACTATTGTAGCTAGATTACCACCGGCACTGTCACCCATAATAAATATCTCTTTATGGTCCACGTCAAAGTTTTTTGCATTGGCATATAACCAATCATAGCCCTTTAAAGAGTCTTCTACTGCAGCAGGGAACGGCGCTTCAGGAGCAAGTCTATACTCTAATGAAAATACATCAAGACTACTATTATCACAAAGATAACGACAAACATTATCATAAGTGTCTACAGAACTTACACACCAGCCACCACCATGAATAAAAAATATAGCTTTATTAGAAGATTTAGATGTAGGTTTATAATGTCTGATAAAAACATCTTTATCTAAAGCTATATCTTTAGTAGTAATATCACTTTTAGGTATATTTTGTATTTGCTCCATTGTTATCTTTTCAAAGATTTCTCTTTGCTGTGGGAATGGGAGGTTTTTTATTTGCCTAATTTCAAGTGTATCTAATATTGCCTCTAAACTTGGATGATATGTCATTAAGTTATTCCTCTTATATCTTATGAACTCTTATAATATCTACTTTTTGTTTCTGTAATTGTGATGATAACTCAATAGTTGCTTTATCTAACTCATCTATAGAGCTGTCTTTAGCTAATCCTAATACTGATGGTTTACGAGAGTGACCTACTAGGGCTTTGAGATTTAACTCACTCTTTACATTATCTATTTTATTTAAAAGATGAAGTGCAACATCTTGTTTTTTTCCGAACCCAAAACCCACATCAAAGTATATATTTTCTTGCTTAACTCCATTTGATATAAGTATTTGTTTTTTTGATTCTATAAACTGATTAACCTCTTTGATAACATTCTCATTTTCTAAATAATCACTTCTGTCATCAATACCTAAATTGTGAGTAATAACATAAGTTTTATTATATTTAGCAATCAATTGGGCTTTTTTTATAATGTCATTACCTTCAACATCATTTATCATCCAAACTATATCATGATGTTTTTCTAATACTTTTTCCATTACCTCATATTTTCTCGTATCAATACTAATTAATGGGCGATATTTAAAGTTTGTTAATTGTGATTTAAGATACTCAAGAAAGTCATCAAGTTTTTGGAATTCTTCATCAACGCATATAGTTGTGGCACTTGGTTTTGTAGATTCTGCACCAATATCAATAATCTCAGCACCAGACTCAATCAAATTCTCTAGATTTGTTTTTCGTTGGCTATCATCAAAGTGTCCATCTGAAAAAGATTGGTCACAGATATTAATGATTCCCATACGCATTGTGTTTGAAAGAGTTTGATTTAGTTTGTCTATATGTCCTAGCTCTTTAAGTCTAATTTGAGGATTAAATTCAGCATATTTTGGGTGTTGCCAACTTCTATCTAAGTCTAATAGTGGTGCTAATGCAAAGTTTCTGTTGATTAACTCTTTATGAGGAATTGATAAACCATCAGTTTCAAACACTAAATCATCAGCAGCTAATATATCTAAATCCATAACTCTAGGAGACCATGCAGGAGAGTTTAAATCTCTACCGATACTTTGTTCGATCTCTTTTAAAGCTACGAGTAATTGCTCAGGTTTTAATGAAGTTTTAATTTTTACAGCTGTATTTAAAAATTTTATATTCCATTCTTTAGGAGAATCTTTTTTCAATAATGCATCACTACTATACAATGCTGCTTTTTTTATAGTTCTAATATCTTTATGAGCATCTATAAGAGCTACGGCAGAGCGAATATTTTCAAGAGTAAATCCTATGTTTGTTCCTATACCTATTATGTAGTTCATACTATCCTTTTATTATAAAGCTTGCTGTTTCAATATGAGACATGGGAGGGCGTTTTATAAGTTTAAGGTATTTTACGCAAACACCATATTTCTCAGTTATAAAGTTATATATTTGTTTTGCTAAATATTCAATAAGATTGCAACTAATATCGTCGCAAAAATTTTGAATTTCATTGCGTAAAGTATAATAACAAATAGTTTGTGTTAAGTCATCTGTATCGCTAGCACTAAAGTTTTCTGGGAATAATAATTCAAGATCTAAATATATTAGTTGCTTAATATCACGCTCTTCATCTGAGCAACCAAGATTAACATAAATTTGTAAGTTTTTAAGTTCTAAGGATTGTTGCATTATTGTGATTAGGAGTTGTATTTACTATAGGTATAAATATATCATATCTATTTATTTATAAAGTACTTATTTAAATGTCTCAGCTTCAAAAGTTCTTAAGAAAAATAGAGTCTCACAATAATAAATATGTATACTTTGAAAATACTAAGTTTACCTATAGTGAAATTATCGATAAAAGTTATGCTTTAGCTAGGTTTATCGAATCATATAATCGTAAAAAGATATTCTTTAATATAAAGAACTCTCCTTTATCTATTTGTTTATATATAGCTAGTTTGATAGCAGACATAGATTTTTCTATCCCAATTAATCCTCGTTTAGTTGATAATGAACTAGTTAGTATAATTGAGCCAGATTCTATATTTTTTACTTTTGAAAAGTCAGTTTTTTTAGATGATTTCGCTGATAAAAATAATATAAAGATAATTGAGATATCTGATGAAGTAGGTTTTTTAAAGGCATTAAAAAAAACACAAGATTTTAGAGTTTATAATAAATGTCAAATTGCTCATGTCAGCTCAGGAACTACAGGTTTTTATCAAAAGCATTATCATTCTATTGATCAGATTATTAATTATGCTAAGACACAAACATACAGATTAGGTTTAATAAAAGAAGACCATTTGTTGATTGCTTTATCAGTAAATCATGCATATGCATTTTCATATCAGTTACTACCTGCACTTGAGCTTGGTTTAGATATAACTTTCGTAAAAGAATTTACTCCTGAGGATGTATTAAAAATAATTAATAACTCTAAAGTATCAGCTTTAGCACTATTACCAAGTATGTATTATCTTTTAGAGCTTGATAAGATCAATACAAATAGTCTTAGATATGTAAGTGTAGCAGGCGATATGATTTCAGAAGATTTACAAGAAAGAATTACTAATAAACTACAGCTTCCTTTATTGACAGGTATAGGTATGACAGAAGTTTTTGGCTATGGTCAGAATACGGTTTTGGAGGAGATTAATGTTATCGAAGTATTTCCAGATACTGATATAAAAATTGAAAAATTCGATGGAGTTGAGTACGGTAAGATCTTCATAAAAAATGAAATGCTACCTTTAGGTTCTTGCCAAGGTTGGTTTGAAACTGGAGATGTTGGTAGTTTTAATGAAAAAGCATATAAACTAAAGTTTTATGGAAGATATAAAGATATTATCATCAAAGGAGGCTCTAATATTGCCCCTAAAGAAATCGAGAATATTCTTCTGAAAATAGATGGTATAAATGATTGTGTAGTTGTTGGAAAAACAGATAAAATATGGGGAGAGGTGCTTTGTGGTTTCTTAGTTACTGATAAAATAGAATATACACTAGATTTCATCAATAATTATTTGGCAGATTACTTAGCAAAATACAAAAAAATTGATCATATAATTAAAGTAGATAAGATTCCTTTAACACCGACTGGAAAAATCAATAGAAAACACCTAAAAGAAATCGCAAATGAACTTTAGTAACGACTACGCTATATTTGAAAATAAAATAACTGAAAAAGATAAGTATTTTTTTCATGATCCTGTTGAGGAGATTATTGCTAAAGATAAGGCCTCTTTAGATAGTGCATTTAAAGAACTTACACGACTGCAACAAAAAGGCTTATATTTGGTTGGGTATGTTAGCTATGAAGCTAGTTATTATTTAACACCATACTTGGCTCACTTGAGATCTGATAATTCTCAAAAGTTATTACACTTTATTGCTTATAAAAATTATTCTACTAAAATTCCTAGCGACTTGTTGAGTAAGGATGATGAAGGAGCTATAGATCTTTTATATGATCATTTAAGCTTACATGATTATGGTAAACAATTTTTAGAAGTCTATTCTGCTTTAACTAAAGGGGATAGCTATCAAATTAATCTAACTAAAAGAGTAGCTGGTCAAACAGATTCAAAAGGGTTAGAGCTTTATAATATTCTAAAAAGGCATCAGCAAGTAAGGTATGCATCATATTTACAGTTTAAAGATGATGAGATAATATCTTTATCACCTGAACTCTTCTTTGAAAAAACTCAATCTAAGCTAACAGTAAAACCAATGAAAGGTACAGCTGAAATTATTGAAGATGATAATGATGGTTTGATTTATAATAAACTGAAAAACTGTACTAAAAATAAGGCTGAAAACTTAATTATTGTAGATCTATTAAGAAATGATCTATCAACTATAGCAAAGAATCATCTTGTAAAAGTTGATAAAATTTTTGAGATTGAGAAATATAAAACACTGTATCAGATGGTTTCGCAAATTTCTGCTGAAGTCACCAAAGAAATCTCGATTAAGAAGATATTTAAGAATTTATTCCCATGCGGTTCTATTACAGGAGCTCCAAAAAAGAGAACTATGGAATATATCAAAAATATAGAGAGTGGTAATCGAGGTATATACACTGGAGCGATTGGATATATAATGCCCAATAATGATATGACTTTTAGTGTAGCAATAAGAACGATTAAAAAAAATGGTAGGAAGATCAAGTTTGGAGTCGGAGGAGGTATTACAGTTTCTTCTGAAATTAATGATGAATGGCAAGAAATGAATACTAAAATGTCATTTATTAAAGAAATCTATAAACCTAAGTTTTCAATTATAGAAAGTATTTATTTTTCTAATCAATTTAAGGATTTGGACCTACATCTTGAGCGTTTAAAATTAACCGCACAAAAACTATTTTTTGAGGTAGATATTGCAAAACTAAAACAGTCCCTTATCTCTTATACAAGGGAGTTAGATAGTAATAAACAATACAAGATTCGCTTAGAGTATTTATATGATAAAAAAATTCTTATTACAGATAGTCAGATAGATAACACAAATAAAAAATTAGTTAAGCTGACTGTATGCCCTGAAAAAATTGACTCTAATAATTTTATGTTTAGATATAAAACCACACATATTTCTACAAGAGGCTTTTATACTGATATGCATAACAAATACATCGGTAAAGAAGACAATAAGGAGCTAGTTTTTGTAAATGAACAAGATAATATAACTGAAACTAGATTTCACAATATACTTGTTAAAAAAGATAATAAAATCTATACGCCAAGATTAGAAGATGGAATATTAGATGGTATAGCTAGAAAGAAATTATTAAGTGACAATAAGATAAGTCAGAGAAGTATTTCTCTAAAAGATTTAGAAAATGCTGATGAAATATATCTAGTTAATAGTGTTAGAGGCATAATTGAAGCTAGGTTGGAGCAATAAAATATGGTTTTATACCTTGATCATTACGATTCGTTCGCAAATACTATTTATAGCTATATATCATTACTAGGTTATGAGGTTGTTGTACATAAAACAGATAATATTCCTGCTGATTTAAGCCAATTCACTCATATTATTATCGGTCCAGGGCCAGGCCATCCCAATGAAATCAAGCACCTTTATAAAACTATTGAGTATTGTGAGCTTAATAATAAACCTCTTTTAGGTATATGTTTAGGTCATCAACTAATAGCACAGTACTTTGGTTCAGATGTTATAAAAGCTAAAAATATATTTCATGGCAAAAGCTCCAAAGTAACACGGTCACTCGATACAATTTTACTAAATAATCACCCACAGGAATTCGATGTTATTAGATATCATTCTTTAATTATAGATAGTATTAAAAAACCACTCAAAATATCTGCTATTACAAAAGCTAATGAGATAATGGCTTTCGAACATTCTAGTAAAAATATCTTCGGGCTTCAATACCATCCTGAAGCATTCCTGAGTGAGTATGGATTTGAAACATTAAATAATTTTCTAAAAATATAAATCAAACTTTTTGTGGTTTTATATAAAAGCTCAAACTATTAGCAATTATAAGTAATATGAAAAACAAACTATAGGCGAGTTTATAGCTTACAAATTCACTGATCCCATGACTTATTAAGGTACTTTGTAAGTATGCAACTGCAGGGTTGATGATACTATTTAAAATATATTCAACTAAAAAAAGGATTGATAAGATGCTAACTAAATATGTTTGATTTCTTTTATTAGCAGTATCAAAAGCGATACCAGTAAACCCAAAACCAAACCCAAAACAAAACGATGCAAACATTAATAATGTATATGTTTGTAATATCAGTATAAAACAAAATAAATACAGATACAGTTGCTAAAGTAGTAAATATAGCAATATGGATTCTTTTAAGAAGTTGGGCAGCAATAATAAATCCTACAACTATAGATGCAATACCAGATGCGATAGAGGCAATACTATTTCCAATTAAGCCAGCTTGTTCAATACTATTTATTTTTGTGTGGGAGAGGATAGTATTTCCCCAATAGCCAATAGTATTAAAAAAAACACATGTAAAGAAGCTTGTGTAAATTATTGTGATAACTATCTGTTTATCTTTAAAGATATTTTTCACTCCTACAAAATAATCACCAAATGAGCGGATATTTCCCGTTTTTGGGATACTACCATTCATATAGCGACTAAAAGCATATAAGCATAAAATCAAAGCTATGATCAACACTAGAATAATAACTATGTTGCTATATTTATAACTACTTATAGCCAGGTTAAGAGGTGCTCCAGACACTGAAACTGCTAAAGATCCAAAAAAGTATATAAATCCAGTAGCTATAGCAAATAATCGCTTACTTAAAATTATACTTGTAAGCCTATATGCACTCATCATTGCAAATGCAGCACCCACTCCAATAATAAATCTTGACAATAATAATAGATGGTAGTTTATAGGGTATGCAAACATTATGGTACCGATTAAAACCATACTCATAGCAAATAGAAGAGGGTAGTCTATACCGTATCTATCAACGAGCATTCCTACAGGTATTTTCATCATCAACATTGCTAAACTATACATTGATATTGCCCATGCAATATCAATACTAATGAAGCCAAACTCAGACTGTAATGGGATAGAAAAAGCTGACAGTGAAGTACTTAACATACGAGTATACATATAAAAGAGTACGGCACTAATCCATATAAAGATCAAAAACTTAGACTGTTTCATTTAGCAGAAAGTTTACAAAAAAGATGGCTAGAGTATACCAATCAAACAGTTAAATATAAACATTGCTTATCATATTGTATTTCTTTAATATGTCAGTTAAATAAACATGTATGTTTATAGTGTAAATATTCTAATATAGGTAGTATCTAATATGAAGGAAGAGCAAATATTTAATCAGTTATTTTTCCAATGTTTTAACACATTTATATCAGCAGCTGTAATTGCAATAATAGCTATAGGATGTCATTCATTTTTTAAAAGAAAAATTACTAGTCAAAAACAGCTTAATAAAATTAAATCTCGGGTGATTTATATAGCAACAATTATCACCATTTTAGTAATTGTAAGAATTTGGATAGAAGGCTTCTATCATTTATTTACAATGCTTAGTTTAGTAGCAGCTGGTTTGGTTATAGTCAATAAAGAAAATGTTATGAATTTTAGTGGTTGGATTATTATCAACTGGAGAAGCTTATTTTCTGAGGGTGATTCAATACAGGTTCAATCATATATAGGTAAAGTTGTCGGTATTAGGTTACTGTATTTCACAATCAATGAGACTTATTATTTAGGTGATAAAAAAACAACTGGAAAAATAATTAAAATTCCAAATTCTTTAATTATTACAGCACCAGTAACAACCTTCCCAAATGATGATGCTATATTGCTACATAAAGTTTCTTTTACTACTAATGTAGATACTGCTCTAGATATCTCTAAAAAAGTAAAACAGTATATCTCTAATAAAATCAAAGAAAAATATGGGATTAGTGACAGTTTTAAAGAAAGTAAAGTTTTTAGTAAAGCTAAGTTAGCAAAAATAAGTGTCCATAGCTTAGAGCCTAAAATAGATCTTATTCCTATAGTTGAAAATGATAGTATTATCACCGTTAAGGTACATTTTTACTGTTTAGCTGAAGATAGTAAATCATTAGAGTTAGAGTTTATAAGTTACTATCTAGAGACTAGATCTAAGATTTAGTTAGATTCAGAGTGATAATTAGTTAAAAAAACTATAGCTAAAATGCTGACTAGTGTAAAAATACAACATAATAAAATAACTATTTTAACTGATAGTGAAATAATTAGACCTCCAACAAGACAAATTATTGCACTACCTAACATTGCAAAAGACATCCTAAACCCAAGAACCTCACCTTGCTGATCAGGTCGAGCCTCATCTGAGAGCATCACCATCATTAAATTATTTACTGCTCCATAGGCTAAACCCAATATAACAAACTGTAGGTATACTAAGGTAATATAGTCAGTTATAAGGAGAAAATAACCTATTATCATTATAACTAAAATACAAAGGATAGAGACATTTTTAGAATATCTTTTATTCAAAAAACTTGGTAAATAAAGTGCACCTATACATAGACTGATACTATAGATTGCTGTCATATAAGCTATATAGATGCTAGACATTTTCCAGCTTGAAGCTAATATTATTGGGAAAAATTCATAATATGTCATAATTGATAGTGATAAAAAACTACTGCTAACAAGTATCCATTTAACCGATGTGTTTTTTATAATATTTGATAGATTTTTAAAAATATTTATTTGTTCATAAAAATTTATTTGAATATTTTTTTCGTCTAAATTATGATTTTCATATAATAATTTACTTACCATAACCACTAAAACAAAGGAACCTATGCTTGTAAACAAGAAAGGTGTTGCATAGTTAAACCATGACACTATGCTAGAATTGCAAAGTATTGCTCCTATAATTGGACCAATAACATAAGCCATTGATATCACAGCAGAAAGCTTTCCAAGATCTTTTTGTTATCTTTAGTTATATCAATTATAAAAGCTTGAGCAACAGCAAAATTAGCTTCTAAAACACCTGTGATGAATCTGCTTATAACCAGATAGTATATATTCCCACTATATATCGTAAGAGCAGATAAAATATAACCAAACCCAGCAAAAAATAGAGTGTATAGTAAGATTTTCTTGCGCCCAAAAATATCAGAGAATCGACCTATAATAGGAGCACCTAAAAACTGCCCTAAGGGATAGGCTGCCAAAGTGATTCCTAAAGCTAGATTAAGGGCTATATTGCTATCAATTGATGCTGAAAATAAATCACCATGATTAATAAACATCGGAGCGAATATAGTATATGGCATTGCAGTACCCATAACACTAAAAAATATAATCAATAATAGTGTAGGGATTTGATATTTATTATTCATAAAGAGATCTTAACTAATTAAAAGGGTACAGGGTACTTTCTTCTAACAATCTCAATATCTTTAAGCACTTCTTCTGAAAGTTCAAGATTCACAGCATCAATATTTGATTTTAATTGCTCAAGATTGGTAGCACCAATTATTGTAGAACTCATATAATCTCTGCGAATAGTAAAAGCTAATGCCATTTGGCAAACATCTAAACCATGCTTATTTGCAACTCTCATATATTCAGCTACAGCTTTATCAACAGTAGGGCTTGTACGAGTCATAAAACGATCTTCTTGACCATTAAGAACCTCTTTTGAAAGTCTAGTACCATCTGGTCTATTACCTCCTAAGTATTTACCACTTAAAACACCCATGTTAAGTGGAGACCAAGCAAGATAAGATAAGTTCTCTAACGAGCATGTTTCCATAACATCTGTTTCATCTCTTCTACGTAAAAGACTATACTCATGTTGAATACTTTGTATTTTTGGTAAATTATGCTTTTCAGCAAGTGATATGAATTTATTAATCCCCCAAGTAGTATCATTAGATAAACCAATATTCTTAATCTTACCCTGCTTTACAAGATCATTACAAGTTTGCAAAATCTCTAAAATATTAGCCTCGATTTGCTCTTTATTTTTAGAACTATCAGGAATAAAGTCCCAAACACCTGCAAAGTGGTAGTTTGGTCTATTTGCTGCCCAATGAAACTGATATAAATCAATATAATCTGTTTGTAAGCGTTTAAGACTATTATCTACAGCTGTTATTATATTTTGTCTGTTTATAACTGGCTCTTCTTCACCTCTAGCCCAAGGGACCGGAGAGAATTTTGTAGCTAGAATGACATTATTACGTTTATTAGATGTTTTAAACCAGTTTCCAATAATTTCCTCTGTCTTACCATAGGTTTTCGGACAAGGTGGTACAGCATACATTTCAGCTGTATCCCAAAAATTAACACCTTGTGAAAGCGCGTAATCCATCTGTTCAAAACCTTCTAATTGAGAGTTTTGTTTTCCCCAAGTCATTGTTCCAAGACAAATTCTACTGATATCAATATCTGTATTTCCAAGCTTTAAATATTTCATTTTAAATTTAAAAATTTATTTTATATAAATAGGATTATATCAGAGAGAAGTGGGGAAGAAATAAAATATTTAAGACAATAACTTAATTAGTCTTGAGATTTGATATTTAGATAAGAAACATCAATACTTTGTCCTGTTTCAAACCTTTTATGACCTTTTTTCATTAATGCGATAAAGTTTTTCATATTATCTTTATTTATTTCAGATTTCATTGCAGAAATACCTTCATCTACAGAATTCCATTCAATTATATCTGTCCATAAACTTAGATCCTCAGAGTCTTGAGTTAAAGTTCTTCCAAGAAAGCCAGGATACTTCTTTAAATCACTTGTGAATTTTTGTGAAGCATCAGAAACCTGCTCGGTTGTAACTCCTTCATTTGTATGAAATTCTATTATTTCAAGTGCAGGAATAGCCCTATGAGAAAATCCTAATGAAACATAAAATATACCAAGTGTCACAATAAAGAGCAGTGCTAATTTAGTGAAAAGATTTACTATTTTCATTATAGGCCAAATATTGCAACAATATTAATATTATATATATTAACTTAAAAAATATAACATACAAGTTATTTGTATTATTAATTTTATATGTGAGTCTGGATGTAAGCCTTTACCATTCCAAAATATTCATGGATGATTCTTTGTGTTGTGTAAATATTATAAGAACTCGGTAAAACTCTTAACTCCGGAGAAGGTATTGAGGAAGCTAAAGCGATAGTATTTATATTGTTTTTCTCAAAATAGATTTTAGACCTTTGCAAGTGTAACCCATCAGTAATCAAACATAACGACCTAGAGTTGTTAGCAACTATATGCTTGATAAACATAGCATTTTCAGCAGTATCTTTCGAGTTGTTTTCTAAAATCAGGTCATTTTTATTTACGCCTAATTTCTTAAAATCTTTTGCATAAATCTGTGCCTCTGATTTATTGCTTGATGAAGTATAGCCACCGCTAATAATTATTTTTTGAGGATAGTTATCATATACTTCAGCAGCTTTCAATATCCTATCATAAGCATTTAAACTGGGCTCTTTATTGTTTGTTCCAGCACCTAAAACAATAATAGCAGAGGTATTTTCACAAACCTCTATATTTGTAGAATAATTATTGTTCGAGATAATTATCTTACCTAAAGCACCAGATCCAACAAGATAGTAAACTAAGGTAACTATTACGATAAATAGCTTAAGTTTACTTTTACAGCAAAAACATATTATTAGTAATAAGATGAAAAAGATGGATGTTATATCTAGTAGACTACTCATTTAGTTTAATCTCTAAGAATCATTATTGAATGTGATTTGAGCATTGGAATTTCTCCAATTTTAGCTTGCTTTATAGTTTCTTCCCCAGCTTTCTCATGATTTGCAACTATATGCCATATATCATTATCATTTGTTGGTAACTGAGCATTTATATCATAATTATCTATTGCTGTAGCATTATAGACTATAACAATATCTTTCCAGCTATCACCATTTGCATAATCTTTAAAATGAGCAATTATCACACCAGAATTATAGTCATTATAAGCTGGTGTGATTGTTAAATGATTTTTGATCATCTCAGGAGAGCTCATTCGTAAAGCAGGGTGGTTTCTTCTAATAGTTATAAGACCTTTTATAAAATCAAAAAACACTTTATTATGTAACTTATCTGACCAGTGGTAAGCATTTATATCATCACCACTTTTATAGCTATTATGATCACCATGTTTTGTACGTAGAAATTCAGCACCTCCATGTATAAATGGAATGCCTTGAGCAGTTAAAATAATACTCATAGCCAAAGCATTTTGACGAACAATGTGGTTATCAAATATATTCTCTGGTAAGTTTTTTCGATAATCTCCTGTTTTTAAGCTATGATTTTGACTTTTTTCAATTTGATCCCAAAGAGTATAGTTATCGTGAGCATCAACATAGTTTACTGATTCATTTGCGTTGGCAGTTAGTGTATGAACTGAGCCATATAAACCTTCAACAACTTTACCCATTAATTCACTATTATGAGTTGAACCATTAATAAACCCATTTCCTGGAGCATTATTTCCCCTTACAGCATCACGAAAGGTATCATTAAATATAGCGAAATCATTGTTCCGTTGAGTTCCTTTATAAGTACAGTTCATTAATGGCGAATCTGCAGCTTTCCATGGTTCACCATAAATTAGAGCACTAGGATTTATTTTTTTAGCCTTTTCAACAATATTTTTTATGGTATCTAAATCTATTAGCTCCATTAAATCAAATCTAAGGCCATCAATTTTGTAATTTTTTACCCAATGCAATACTGAATCTTGGATAAATTTACTTACCATAGGGCGCTCAGATGCCACTTCATTTCCACATCCAGAACCATTAGTAAATCGACCGTATAGGTCTGTCCTAAAATAGTACTTAGGAACTATCTTATCAAGATTTGTAGTATCTGTCATATGGTTATAAACCATATCCATGACTACTCCGATATTCTTGTTATGAAACTCTTGAACCATTGTTCTAACCCCCAATATTCTTTGAGATGGATCAAAAGGATTTATAGAGTAGCTTCCATCCGGAGCATTATAGTTTTCAGGATCATAACCCCAGTTACGATTATTTTTTTTATGAAGTTTAGTTTCATCAACAGATGAAAAATCAAAAATTGGCAATAAGTGAATATGAGTAATACCTAGTTCAACTATACTATCTATACCTGTTGAAACGCTTTGATCTTGTTCTATATACTTAGTATTTCCTTGAACGGCACCTAAGAATTTACCTTTATATAGTTTTTCTACTCCACTATCATCACTTATTGTGAAATCACGAATATGTGCTTCGTAAATAATAGCATCTTGAGGATTTGATATTTCTGTAAAATTCTGATTATCCCAGTCAGTAGGCTTAAGTTCTAAATTATCAATATCTAAAATAAAACCTTTTTGACCATTAATTGATAAACCATATGCGTAAGGATCTCTAGCATAAGTGGTTTTAGTATATTTATCACCGTTTGCATCTAGCTCATCAAAATATAGCTTAAAAAGATAATATTTGTTTTCACATTGCTCGCGAGTAAGATTTATAAAGAAAGTACCATAGCCTTCTTCATTTTTAAGCTGATAGATATGATTAAAATCAATACTATTATTGGGATTATCTTCATCAAATAAAAGTAGATCTACCTTTATCGCAGTAGGTGCCCAAAGACGAATAGATACATTTTCATCATTAAACACCACACCCATATCATTATCTGGATAATAAAATTTATCTAAATAGTTACCCATAACTACTTTAGTGGGTAAAAAAGTATTATTAGCTCTAATCTCGATAAGATCTGAACCTTTGATATCTGGAGGAAGATTAGTAAATATTAATTGCTTTGTATTTTGTTTAGCTACTATACAAACATCTTTAATATTCTTTGAGTTTATCCATAATTCAAATATAGTACCAACTCGTACTTTTTCAGATAAATATGCTGCTATTTTATTAGGTTCATCCATTACTGCATAAGTAATTGTTGGATTTAATCTATTAATTGCCTCTCTTAAAGATGTATAAATATTCTCATCTCCATGAATAATATAGTAATTATCTGCTTTTGAAGATATATCAAATGCTATAGTTTGCTCACTCCAGTCATCTTGCCAGTGATCAGACCATGTTTTTTTACGAGCAATTAAATTTGATTTATTGGTAGTATTATAAACGCCAAAATCATTGATATGTGATAATTCAACAGGTTTTGCTTTTTTTCCTTCATTGTATGTCCATAAATCCCAACAGAAATTATCACCATTATATTGTCTGTCTTTTTTTATAAAATGAACTAAAGAACCTTTTCTTTTTTCATTATTAACAACAAAATCTCTTGTTGCTTTAATGTTTTTATCATTTTTACTTATACAAGATATTTCAACTTTAGTAATATCAACTTCAGGGCTTATAGTAAGCTTGTTATCTAAGAGTTTGATACCATCAAGTTTAGGAGAAATTTGCCAATCAACATCTACAATTTCTTGAATTCCACTCACACTTTCTTTAATAGCAATTATTTCTAAGGGGTAGCCTTTACTAATAGTATTCTCAGAAGCTTTAATTTGCATTTCTTTTTTATGTGAAACCCATTTAAATGATAAAGGAGCAAAAGGTTTTTCACAGCTTGAAACTCTAAATTCATCACCATGTAAATCTATCAGAGTAAATGAGAAATCATTAGTTTCTTTAAGGTTTTTAACATTATAAGTTGTAGCTGTAAGCCAAAGACTGCCATCTGTGGTATCTGCAACCCAGCTAAGCTCAAATTCTTTAGATTTATACCAGTTATTAAAATCACCGACAACAAAGCCATTTATAAATCCTGTAGCTTGTATGCGAAACTGAACGGTATTAGTTTCATAATCCAAATGTATTTGATATTTAAAATGAGAGATAGAGGGGTTACCATCTTTATCAATTAACCAAATTTTTTTATTCTTAGAATCCATATATAGGTCTCAATTTAAGTAGAACTAGGTTGTTTAAAGTTAGCTAAACTATGCTGAATATTTTAATACTATAGCTGCCATTGGAGGTATTTTCACAGATAAACTCTGCTCAAATCCATGGGAGTGTGATTGCTCTGTAAAGAGTTTACTATCAATCAATTGTCCAGACCCACCAAAAGTTGAGCAATCAGTATTAAAAACCTCTTCATAAGATCCAGCTTTGGGCACACCAACCTTATAATCATAATAGACAACAGGAGTAAAGTTATAAATACATATAATAAAACTACCATCTTTAGCATAACGAATAAAAGAAAGAATGCTTTGGTCTGAATTATCGGCATCAATCCATTGAAAACCATCATGACTAAAATCTTGTTCCCATAATGCAGGCTCAGATTTATAGAAATTATTAAGTTCTTTAAAAAAAGTTAAGCTATCATTGTGAGCATGATATTCATGGATTACATTCCATTGAAGCTCTTCATACTCTCTCCATTCAACAAATTGAGCAAACTCACTACCCATAAATAGTAGTTTTTTACCAGGGTGGCCTATCATGTAAGCCATATAAAGCCTTAATCCCGAGTACTTATTCCATAAGTCTCCCCACATTTTGTTAACGAGAGATTTTTTTCCATGCACAACTTCATCATGAGATATTGGAAGTATAAATTTCTCAGAATAATGATAAGCCATTGAAAAGTTAAGCAAATGATGATGATGCTTACGGTTAATAGGATCTTCTTCGACAAATCGTAAGGTATCATTCATCCAGCCCATATTCCACTTAAATGTAAAGCCTAAACCACCATGCTCAACATCTGTAGTTATATTTGGCCAAGCTGATGATTCTTCTGCGATTGTCATCACACCATGGCAATTATGTTTAATTGTAGAGTTTAACTCTTTTAAAAATGCAATACCTTCTAAGTTCTCATTACCACCATGTATATTTGGCTGCCACTCATCAGGCTCTCTATCATAATTAAGATAAAGAATATTTGATACCGCATCAACACGAATACCATCAATGTGAAATTCATTTATCCAATATAAAGCATTAGATATTAAGAATGATTTCACTTCATTACGACCTAGATCAAAGTTATTTGTTCCCCAACCTTTATTTGTAGCCTTATTAAAATCTTGGTACTCGTAGCATGGACTACCATCAAAGTTTATTAATCCATGAGAATCTTTACAAAAATGCCCTGGAACCCAGTCTAAAATCACACCTATATTTTCAGCATGAAGTTTATCTATTAATTTTTTCAGACCAACTAAATCACCATGGCGTGAATTTACAGAATAAAAACCAGTAGGTTGGTAACCCCAAGAAGCATCAAGAGGGTGCTCGTGAAGAGGCATTAATTCAATATGAGTATAATTCATATATTTAACATACTCAGGTAAAATCTCACTTAATTCGTGATAAGTCAAAAAATTACCATCTTCAGTTTTCCAAGAAGCAAGGTGCAATTCATAAATATTTATAGCACTGTCAAATGGATTAAAATTCTGGCGTTGTTCAAGCCACTTTTTATCGCACCATTTATAGTCTTCTTCTAAAGTTATTATTGAGGCTGTATTTGGGCGAAACTCTGAAAATACTGCAAAAGGGTCACTTTTATAAACTTGATGACCATTGCTTGCTACTGCAAATTTATATTTTTGCTGTTCTTGGGCATTAGTAATAAATACGCTCCACAATCCTCCAGTACTTATTCGAGACATAAAATTTTCATCACGTTGCTGCCAATCACTAAAGTCACCAATTACACATATACTTTCAGCATTTGGAGCCCAGGTGGTAAATCTGACTCCGTCACTGCCATTTTCATGGCTTAAGTGAGCTCCCATAAATTTATAGGCTTGTGTATGTTTTCCAGAATGAAAGTAATATTTGTCATCATCATTAATATTAAAAGATTTAAAAAGCATAAATTTATAAAAAATAATAAAATAGTAATCATACATTTTATACTAAGTAACTTTATAGCACTAGAGTATGTTTATTTTTTTATAATAACTCTAAAAATTATAAAAAATTAATGCTAACATTGATAATACTGATTTCTAGTTGATTGAAATCTAATTCTGTTAATTAAAAAACATGAGAAAACAATGGGTATAAAAACTTATAAAACAACACCTATAGAAAATCAAAAACCTGGCACTTCAGGACTCAGAAATAAAGTTACTGCATTTAAGCAAGAAAATTACCTTGAAAATTTCGTTCAATCTATATTTAACTCACTAGAAAACATAGAAGGTCAAACTTTAGTAGTGGGAGGTGACGGTAGGTATTACAATGATATTGCTATCATTAAAATTTTGAAGATGGCTGCGGCGAATGGTTTTGGTAAAGTGATAGTTGGTAAAAGAGGTATTCTTTCAACTCCTGCTGCTAGTTGTATCATTAGAAAATATAAAGCTTTCGGTGGAATCATATTATCAGCAAGCCATAATCCTGGTGGACCTGATGGGGATTTTGGAATCAAATATAACACATCTAACGGTGGACCAGCTCCAGAAAAAATCACTGAAAAAATATATGATAATACAACAAAAATACAGCAATATTTGATGGCTGATACAGATGAAAAACCTGTGTGTATAAATAAAATCGGCCGTTATAAGATAGAAAATACAGAAATTCAAATAATAGATTCTGTTGCTGACTATACAGAGTTAATGAAAAAAATATTTAATTTTGATGCCATCAAAGAAATTATTAAAGATGGGTATGCTATTCGTATAGATACAATGTGTGCTGTAGCTGGACCTTATGCTAGGCATATTTTTGAAGATGTATTAGGTGCTCCAGATGGAAGTGTAGTAAATGCTGATCCTCTTCCAGATTTTGGAGGTATGCATCCTGACCCTAACCCTGTTAATGCTGATGATCTTATTACGTATATGCGTAGCGGGGATTATGATTTTGGAGCAGCTTCAGATGGAGATGCTGATAGAAATATGATTGTAGGAAAATCCATTGATGTAGCACCATCAGATAGCCTAGCGATTATGACAGCAAATGCAGCGTTATTACCAAGTTATAAGAATGGTATAAAAGGCGTTGCGAGGTCTATGCCAACATCTACAGCAGTAGATAAAGTTGCTATATGTATGGGTATAGAATGTTTTGAAACTCCAACAGGCTGGAAATTTTTTGGTAACTTATTAGATGCAGGGAAAATAAATATTTGCGGTGAAGAAAGTTATGGAACAGGTTCTGATCACATTCGTGAAAAAGATGGCTTATGGGCTATTCTGTATTGGTTGAACCTGGTTGCAATTACTGGCAAAAGTGTAGATGAATTAGTAGAAAGCCATTGGCAAAAATATGGCCGTAATTTTTATTCACGCCATGATTATGAAGCTATTGATAGCAACATAGCAAATCAAATAATGGCTGATTTAAGAACTAAAGTTTTAAATCTATCTACTGTTAAATATGGTAATAAAACAGTTTTATATGCAGATGACTTTAGCTATACAGATCCAATTGACGATTCTGTTGCAGATAAGCAAGGTATTCGTATTATTTTTACAGATGGTTCTAGAATTGTGTTTAGACTATCAGGTACTGGAACGCAAGGTGCTACTCTAAGAATTTACTTTGAAAAATATGAACCAAATGCCGATAAATTCAATGATGATGTACAAGATACACTTAGTGGTCTTATTGATATAGCTGAGCAAATCACAAAAGTTAAAGAATTAACAAAAATGTCAAAACCTACGGTAATTACCTAGATAAAGGAGTATCAATATGCGTGACAATAATTCACAACATCAATTATACAAAAAAACTGTTGCACTTGTATTAGCGGGAGGGCGTGGTTCTAGACTATATGATCTTACGGATGCTAGAGCTAAACCTGCTGTACATTTTGGTGGCAAGTTTAGAATTATAGATTTTGTTTTGTCAAACTGCCTTAATTCAGGTATACGAAAAATTGGTGTGGTTACACAATATAAATCTCACTCATTGTTGCGACATATTCAGCGAGGCTGGGGATTTTTGCGAGGCGAACTTAATGAGTTTGTAGACTTGCTACCAGCTCAGCAAAGAGTAGATGAAGAACACTGGTATCGTGGTACAGCAGATGCTGTTTATCAAAACATTGATATACTAAAATCTTATGATGCGGAATACATCGTTGTATTAGCAGGTGATCATATTTATAAAATGGATTATTCTGAAATGCTTCGTGATCATGCTAAAAGTGGTAAAGAGTGTACTGTAGGCTGTGTTGAAATACCTAAAGACGAAGCTTTTGCATTCGGGATTATGGGTATAGATAAAGATAGAAATATTACGGATTTTGTTGAAAAGCCACAAACCAATGCTCCAACTGTACCTGGCAAAGATGATAAGTGTTTAGCAAGCATGGGAATTTATGTTTTTAATACTAAATATTTATATAAGATGCTAGAAGCTGATATAGCTGATCCTAACTCTAGTCATGATTTTGGTAAAGACATTATCCCAGCTGCCGTGAAAAAAGCTCAAGCGTTAGCACACCCATTTAATATGTCTTGTGTTCCACAAATAAATGGTGTTGAACCATACTGGAGAGATGTTGGTACAATAGATTCTTTATGGGCTGCAAACCTTGACTTAGCAAGCAACATGCCAGAACTAAATCTATATGATAAAGAGTGGCCAATATGGACAGCTCAAGAACAACTACCTCCAGCAAAGTTTGTGCCAGGAAAAGATGGTAAACATGGTGTAATCACAAATACACTGGCTTCCGGCGGTTGTATAGTATTAGGTTCTGAAATATCGAAATCAGTAATGTTTTCAAGTGTTGTAGTTTCTTCATTTTGTAGTATTGATCAGTCTGTACTACTGCCACAGTCAAGAGTTCGTGAAAACTGTAAGCTAAAAAAAGTGATAGTAGATAGAGGTTGTGAAATTCCTGCTGGCACTATAATTGGTGAAGATCCTATTCTTGATGCTAAAAGATTCCATCGTACTGAAAATGGAGTGGTTTTGGTTACAGCTAAAATGATTGAAAAACTTAAAAAATAATCACTATCTAATTGAGAAATCTAAATGCAAATATTACATGTATGTAGCGAGGTTTTTCCTCTGCTTAAAACTGGAGGCTTAGCAGATGTTACGGCAGCTTTACCACCAGCTTTGACTAAACTTGGAACACAAAATAGAGTCTTAGTTCCAGGCTTTCCAAACTTTATGCAAAAGCTAGAAAAAAAACAACTTATTGCTGAATTACCCGCGAAATTCGGGGCGGGTAAAATTGACATTTATCTTGCAAAAATGGCTGACACTGGTGTACAAATTTATATTATTGATGCCCCTAACCTATATAGTAGAGATGGCAACCCTTATGCAGATGAAAATAACCAAGCTTATCCAGATAACTATCTAAGATTTGCTTTACTTGGCTGGGTAGCTGCTAAGATTGCTGAAGGTCTTGATAATAGTTGGAAACCACAAATAGTACATGCTCATGATTGGCATGCAGGGCTAGTTCCAGCATACCTTAAAGCTTCGCAGATATATCATGGTACAAACACCAAATCTGTTTTTACAGTTCATAATTTAGCTTATCAGGGCATATTTTCTTTTAGTGTCTTTAATGAACTAGATTTACCTTGGCAGTTTATGAAGGTCGAAGGTCTTGAGTTTTATGGAAACGTCTCATTTCTTAAAGCAGGATTATTTTTTGCAGATAAAATAACAACTGTAAGCCCAACCTATGCAAAAGAGATTCAAACAGAAGAACAAGGTTGTGGTTTAGAGGGATTGCTTGCTGGCAGAAAAGATGATTTATTAGGTATTTTAAATGGAGTTGATCCAAAAGTTTGGGATCCTAAGACAGATAAACTCATTGCGTGTAATTATGGGTTAACTACAGTTTCTAAAAAATTAGAGTGTAAAATAGCTTTACAAAAAATGTATGGTTTAACTCAACAAAATAAGCATCCTATATTTGGTATAGTAACAAGACTTACTGAACAAAAAGGTTTAAAGCTGGTTTTAGATGAAATAAATGAAATCATTAAAAATAATGGTCAAGTAGCTCTTTTAGGGAGTGGTGAGGCTGAGTTAGAAAAAGAATTTAAAGCACTAGCTAAAAAGTACCCCAAATCTATAGGTATACAAATAGGTTATGATGAGGAGCAAGCTCATAGAATTATAGCGGGATCTGATCTGATTTTAGTACCTTCAAGGTTTGAACCATGTGGTTTGACACAGCTTTATGGATTAATCTATGGTACTTTACCATTAGTACATAAAGTTGGAGGTCTTGCTGATACTGTTACAGATTCTTCACTAGAAAATATAGCAGATGATTCAGCTACTGGCTTTGTATTCGACGAATTTACAAGAGCAGATTATAACAGAGCTATAAGGCGAGCTTTTGCTTTATACAATCGTAAAGCAGATTGGAAGAAAGTCACAAGAAATGCTATGAGACAAAAATTTGGTTGGGATATTGCAGCTAAGCAAGTATTAGATATTTATACTCAATTATTAACTAATAAATAACTTTTTATATAAGGTTTAAAATGGATAACAAAATACAAATCAAACAATCCTTAGAAGAAATTTTAGGTTGTGATATTAAAAATGCAAATAGTGAAGATTTATACTATGCATTAATGACTTATGCAAAAAGTAAAGCTAATAAAATTACTACGAATAATGCTAATAAAAAACTATATTATATATCTAGTGAATTCTTAATTGGTAAGATGTTAATAAGTAACTTAATCAATTTAGGTGTATATAATGATATTTGCGATATTCTTAAAGCTGATAATAAAGACATTGTTCAAATAGAAGAGTTTGAGCCAGAACCTTCTTTAGGTAATGGTGGTTTAGGTCGTTTAGCTGCATGTTTTTTAGATTCAATTGCATCTTTGGAAATTCCTGCTTCAGGTGTTAGTTTGAACTATCATTACGGGTTGTTTAAACAGCATTTTAAAGATCATTCTCAAGATGAAAAACCAAACCCATGGATTGAAAATGAAGGCTGGTTGAATGATAAAAAAAGAAGTTTTGAGATCGCTTTTAAAGATTTTAACCTTATATCAAATATGTATGATATTGATGTTATTGGCTCTCAAAACAGCTTTATAAATAACCTATGTTTATTTGATGTTGATAGTGTTGATGAAAGTATTATTAATAAGGGCATTAACTTTGATAAAACGGATATTGCTAAAAATTTAACACTATTCTTATACCCTGATGATAGTGATGAAAATGGACATTTACTTAGAATTTTTCAGCAGTATTTTATGGTTAGCAATGCAGTAAACCTAATATTTACAGAGATGCGTGAAAAAGGGCAAGCACTTGAGAAGATAAATGAACATGTTGTTATACAGATAAATGATACTCACCCAACTTTAGTCATTCCAGAACTTGTAAGACAGTTAGTTAAAGAAGGTATAAGTATAGATAATGCTCTAGAATTAGTTAAAAAAACTGTAGCATATACTAACCATACAATTTTAGCTGAAGCATTAGAAAAATGGCCATTAAAGTATCTTGAAAAAGTTTTGACTACAGAACTTATTGATATAATTAAATATTTAGATAAAAAATCTAAAGAAAAATACCCTCAAGAAGAGCTAGCTATAATAGATACAAATAATGTTGTGCACATGGCTCACATGAGTATTCATTATAGTTATAGTGTTAATGGTGTAGCAGCATTACATACAGAAATTTTAAAAAACACTGAGTTGAAGCATTTTAATGATATTTATCCAGAGAAGTTTAATAACAAAACGAATGGTATTACATTTAGAAGATGGCTACAGCAAGCAAATCCAGAGTTAACTAATTATCTGCATAAATTAATGGGTGGTGATTTCATTAATGATTCTAAGAAGTTAGAAAAATTACTCGCTTACCATAATGATAAGTCTGTTCTTGAGAGATTAGATAGTATTAAGAAAACTAAAAAAGAGCAGTTTGTAGAATTTGCGAGTTATTCGTCTGGTGTTAATCTGCATGCAAACGGTATTTTTGATGTGCAAATTAAAAGAATGCATGAGTATAAACGCCAACAAATGAATGCCCTTTATATCATTCATAAATATTTAGAGATAAAGTTCGGCTTATATCCTAAACCTAAAAGACCTATAAATTTTATTTTTGGTGGGAAGGCTGCTCCTGCTTACACTATTGCAAAAGATATAATCCATTTGATTTTATGCTTACAAGAGCTAATCAATAATGATGAAGACGTAAACAAACATATCAAAGTGCTATTCGTAGAAAATTATAATGTAAGTGTAGCTGAAAAACTAATTCCAGCCGCAGACATTTCTGAGCAAATATCATTAGCATCGAAAGAAGCTAGTGGTACTGGTAATATGAAATTTATGCTTAATGGAGCTATTACACTAGGTACTATGGATGGGGCGAATGTCGAGATTGCTGAGCTTGTAGGTGACGCTAATATCTACACATTTGGTAAAGATAGTGAAACAATAATTGGTCTATATAAAACTAGTGGTTATAAAGCTGTTGATTACTATAATAATCCTATCATTAAAAACATTGTTGATTTTATAGTTTCTCCAACAATGTTAGCAATCGGAAATAAACATAAATTAAATGAGCTTTTTAATGAGCTAATAAATAAAGATTGGTTTATGACTTTAATTGATTTAGTTGAGTACATTAAAGTAAAAGATCAGATGCTTAATGACTATGAAGATCGCGATCATTGGCTAAGAATGAGCTTGGTGAATATAGCTAAAGCAGGTTTCTTTAGTTCAGATAGAACTATCGGTCAGTATAATGAGGATATCTGGAAAATTTAGTCTGTGAAAACAAAAGGTATATTATTAGCCGTATCAAGTTTACCAAGCCAATATGGCATTGGTGACTTAGGTTCAAATGCTTATAAATTTGTTGATATATTAGCAAAAAATAAAACTCAAATATGGCAGGTTTTACCATTAACCCCTTTAGGTTATGGTAATTCTCCATATCAATCAAGTTCATCATTTGCTGGTGATGAAATTTATATTTGCCTCAATAAGCTTGTAGAATATAGTCTTTTAAGTAAAGATTCTCTGGAAAATTTTAATGTAAATAATTGTAGTGTCGATTATGATGCAGTAAGAATACATAAAGATAAATTTTTAGCTAAAGCATTTGATAATTTTGAAACTTCAAAAAGCCAATTTGAAAATGAATACAATGATTTTTTAGCAGATAATCAATGGGTTAAAAATTACGCTATATTTCAAGCCTTTAAGCAGGCGAATAATGGTGAGATTTGGCATAGATGGCCTGATGACTATAAATATTGGTGTAAAGACAAAAACATTGATCTAGCTCAATATCAACAGCAAATAAATTATCAGCTATTTCTACAGTTTATTTTCTATAAACAATGGTTTGAGCTTAAAAAATATGCAAACTCTCATAGTATCGAAATTATGGGGGATTTACCAATATATTTAGGGCTTGATTCTGCAGATATTTGGGAGCATCATCAGTATTTTCAGCTAGATGAAAGTCTTAAGCCTACATTTGTAGCAGGTGTGCCTCCAGACTTTTTCTCAGAAACAGGACAATTATGGGGTAACCCTTTATATGATTGGCAGAAGCTTGAACAATCTGATTTTGCTTTTTGGATAGAGCGATTAAAAGGTAACTTTAAACTTTTTGACATAGTCAGAATTGATCACTTTAGGGCTTTTGATACTTATTGGCAAATACCTGCACAAGAGACAACAGCAATTAATGGTAAATGGCTTGAAGCTCCAGGATATACGTTTTTTGATACTGTTTATGAGGAATTACCACTTGCCAACATTATAGCCGAAGATTTAGGTGATTTGCGTCAAGAAGTTTTTGTGCTTCGCGATCATTATAATTTAAAAGGCATGAAAGTTTTTCAGTTCCATTTTGACTTTAAGACAGGGCAGTTTATTGATGATACTAATATAGTAGCTTATTCAGGAACTCATGATAATAACACGCTGAAAGGCTGGTATGATGATTTAAGTAAGTGGCAACGGAAACTTATCAAGAGATATTTTAAAGCTAATGATAAAAATATCATCTCAAAAATATTAAAATACATGTATTCATGTAATGCTGATATTGTAATAGTACCAGTACAAGACTTACTGCAACTTGATGCTACTGCTCGACTTAATACACCGGGAGAAGTAGGATCACCAAACTGGGAATGGAAACTAGAAAACTTTAATCATATTGAATCTATTAACTTTTGAAACTCTGCAAAGAATTGTTCTTGGACATTTTCAATAGTAACTGAACGATCAAAATCTGAAATTTGACACATCTGTAAGCCACTATAGCCACAAGGATTAATGTAATCAAATGGTTTTAAATCCATATTTGTGTTTATGGCAATACCATGATATGTTTTACCTTGTTTGATTCTAAGTCCCAAAGATGCAATTTTTGCGTTATTTATGTATATTCCATGGGCATTTTCTACAGTATGAGCTTGTAGATTATAGTAGTTATTAAGCATATTTATACAGGCTTGTTCTACCGCAGATACTAGCCTTTTAGCACCTAGCTTGCTTCTTTTTACATCAAGTAAAAAATATATTATAGCTTGCCCAGGACCATGATAGGTTACTTGTCCACCACGATCTGTATCAACGATAGGAATGCCATTTAAGTTTAAAATATGTTCAGGTTTACCATGCTTTCCTTGAGTGAAAACAGCAGGGTGCTCAACAAACCAAACTTCATCAGCGGTAGCTTCATTACGCCTAGCTGTAAAGTCTATCATCTGATTAAAAGTAATTGTATAATCTTGAAGCCCAAGCTTTTTAATATTCATAGTGAATTTGTGCCATATAAATTAGAGGTCAGTTAGAAAAATATGAAGATAACTTAAAGTACCATATGAACTTCGGGGTTAGATGATATTTCTCTATAAATATTATCAAGCTGTTCTTTGCTATCGGCTTGAAATATTGCTGTTATAGAAATGTACTTACCCGTTTTACTTTCTTTAGTTTTAAAGTCAATCTTATTATGTTCAGGTACATATTTTTCAAACACGCTAAGTATTGCTTCAGTAGTTTCTTTTTGAGGATTTGCCATTATCTTAATAGGGAATTGACAAGGAAACTCAAAGAATGTTTCTTTTTGGTCTGTAATATTTTTTTCAGTCATATTATATCCTTTTATATTGGGTGAATTACCACCAACCTTTTTGCTCAACATTATTATTTGCAACAACAGGAACTTCGGCTAATTTTTCTTTACCATTAACTGTAATTACTATATTACCTACAGTTTGACCTTTAGCTATTGGTGCTTTTAAGTTTGGATTAAATGCTACCCCTTGCTTCAAGTAAGGTAAATAGTTTCTAGGTACAGACTTGTAGATATTTTGAGCAGCAGATACAGTTATTTTTTGACCAGCTTGAGCATTTGCGATATTGTCTGCACTCACTGTAACAGGTGTATTTGCTTTATATAAAACTACATTTTCAAATTTAGATAACGCATATCTAAGTAGTTTAGCAGACTCTGACTCACGCTTAGAAGAACTTTTAGTTCCTAGAACTACAGATATAAATCTTTCTTTATTTTGAGTGGCAGATGAAACTAAACAGTACCCTGCAGCATTAGTATGACCTGTTTTCATACCGTCAGCTCCATCAAATGTGAATAGAAGTTTATTTCTGTTATTTTGTAGTACAAAGTTGTCTCTTTTAGGGAATAGTTTTGTACATTTATCTTTATCTTCATCATTAAGTTTTGATGATGAATAACTTTGAGTTACCATACCGTTTGATCTATCAAATTTAGGCATACACATTTTACGATCAGTAATTGAAACAGATTGTTGTTTAGTAGCATTCCATACCAAACCTTTTTCACCGTATATGTCATATGCTTCAGGGAAATTATAAATAAAAGATCTAGCCAACATTGCCATATCATGAGCTGTTGTATATTGATTTCCACCAGGCAACCCATCCGGGTTAGCAAAATGAGTGTTATTCATACCAATAGCTTTAGCAGTTTGATTCATAAGATTTGTAAAAGCATTTGAAGAACCAGCAATAAATTCAGCTAGAGCAATAGTTGCATCATTTCCAGATACAATATCCATACCTTTTACAAGATCTCTAACAGATACTTTTTTACCTGCTTCAACATACATTTTAGAGCCACCTGTAGCAGAGGCAGAATGACTAATTGGAACCATCGTATCCCACTTAAGATTACCAGCCTTAATTTCACTAGCAACAATATATGAAGTCATGATTTTTGTGAGGCTCGCAGGCTCTCTTCTAACATCCATATTTTTTTGGCTAACAATATCACCTGTACGATAATTCATAGCAACCCAAGCAGCAGCATCTAAATCTAATTGTACTGGTTTTAGTATTATGTCTTTTTGAGCGACATCACTAGCACCGTTGAAGTATGGGTCAGAGTTAGCTGCAATGTTTGGAGCAGCTATAGCTACCGCTGAACTTAGAGTAGCTCCTAAAATTGCTATTTTCTTTAGTTTATTCATAAGGCTCCTTTTAAAAGATTTTGGAATATCTATATTGATTTATTATATTTTCTATGTGTATTTTAATATTTATGCATTATAAATACAAAGGTTTTTATGATAGACTGAGATTTATAAAGTAGCCAAGTAAACTAATAAAAAAAATACAGGAGAGAAATAAGCTATATGTTAAAAAACATACCTTGCGGAAAAGATATTCCTAATGATTTTAATGTGGTTATAGAAATACCACAAGATGGCGACCCTATTAAGTATGAGTTTGATAAGGACAGCAATATGGTAGTAGTTGATAGATTCATGTCTTCAACTATGAGATACCCTGCAAACTATGGTTTTATTCCAAATACTTTGTATGATGATGGTGATCCAATTGATGTATTAGTTTTAGCTCCATATCCACTTGCTGTTGGCTGTGTTATTAACTGTAGAGCTGTTGGCGTATTTAAAATGGAAGATGATGGTGGCATTGATGCTAAAATAATAGCGGTACCTAGCCCAAAACTTTCAAAAGAATACGATCATATTAATGATATTGATGATCTTCCTGACACACTTAAAGCTAGAATAGAGCATTTCTTCACCCACTATAAAGATCTTGACTCTGGTAAGTGGGTTAAAGTTGATGGATGGGATAATGCTGAATTTGCTCGAAAAGAAATTATCAAATCAGTGAAAAACCATAAATAATCTAAACTCTTTTCTCTTAACTAATTCAGTCTTTTTCTTATTTGTGATAATATCCTTATTGAATGTAAACATTCTTTTTAGGATAGATTATGAAAAAAAACAATTCCAAAGAAATTAAACTATTAATTTTAGATGTCGATGGCGTTTTAACAGATAGTAAAATTATCATTTCTAATGATGGCAATGAATATAAAAACTTTGATGTTAAAGATGGCTTAGGTATGGTTTTATTGCAAAAGCTAGGTATTAAAATTGCGATAATAACGGGTAAAGAGTCTAGAATTGTTGCAGATAGAATATCTGCTCTAGGTGTTGATTCTAATGATATTTTTCAAGGACAAAAAAATAAAGTCAAAGCCTATGAGACTCTAAAAACTCGTTATAGTCTCAACGATTCACAAATTGCTTATATGGGTGATGATTTGCCTGATATAACTCTTATGAATAAAGTTGGGATATCTGCTGCTCCAGCGAATTCTATGGATATTGTTAAGGATTATGCTGATGTAAGATGTCAAAATAATGGTGGCGAAGGTGCTGTTAGAGAATTTTGTGAATATCTAATCAAACATATTGGAGCATATGAACAAGTATTACAGAGCTTCCTAGAAGAGGGTGGAATAAAATAGTAATATGAAATTTTTCACTAAATATTCTTTCATATCTAATGTAGCATCAATACTTATTGTTACTGTTGGAGTACTATATATAGGAGACAGGGCTCTTGATGGTGGGCGTGATCCAAATGATAAAGATCCTGGTGATAGTGTAGAACTTACAGCATATAATTTTCACTATAATGGTTATGATGAAAATGGAAAGCTATCAACGTATTTTATTGCTCAAAAATTAGAACAGTATGTAAACCAAAATCTTAAAATGACAAACATAATTGAGAAAAACTATGATGCTGTTACTCAAAAGATCACATGGCAATTTAAATCTCATCATGCAACAACTCAGAAAATCACAACTGGAGACCTTATTCATTTATATGATGGCGTAAATTCAATAGTTTATACTAAGAGTGATTCATCAGACTCCTCAAAAGGAAAGACATCAGATGAGCAGGCTCCTAAAAAGATACATATTATATCTTCAGAAATGTATTACAATACAGAAACAAAAGATTTTTATACTTCAAAGTTTGTTAAAATGTTTGATCCTGCCAATGGTAATAATACAACAGGAAATGGGGTATTTGGTAACTCAGAAACAAAAAAAATAAATTTAAATAATAATGTAAGGAGCTATTATGCATTTGGCTAAAGTGATTACATTATCAGTTTTATCAATTGTTAGTGCTATTAATATCTCTTGTGCAGAACAATTAGCGCCTCCAAACATACAAGACTCTAAAAGCTTTACAGGAGTAGACCAATCAGCTTTAAAAAAAGAAAATGTGGCTACGAATGAAAAAGAAAACAATGATGATAATAATGGTTTAAAAGCTTATGGTCCCTTAACTATTTGTTCTGATAGAGCATTTTATGATGGTAATCAAGGTACATTAATATACACCGGAAATGTTTTTGTAATGCAGGTACATAATCAACATATACTTTGTCATAAGCCAAAAAAATTAAAAAAAAGTTCAGAATATTTTACGAGGGATAAAAGTTATAGCTTTAAACAATTACAAGAGAAATGGATGACTAAAGCTAAAAAGATATGCGCCAAACAAAAAGAGTGTAATTTTATTTCTGGGCAAAAACTAACTATTCAATTAACTCAAGAAAAAAAGATAAAAACTTTGGTGATGGATTCTGAGGGTATTGAAAATTCTGAGTTCTATACTTATCCAATAGATGCTAATTCAGACTTCAGTGAAAGTAAGAAAGTAACTAAAGGTCCTCTAAAGGGAAATGCTAAACAAGTAACATACGATATAATTAATAAAGATTTGTTTCTGCATAAACAGGCAGTAGTAAATCAAAATCAAAATCAATATAAGGGTGACAAAATAATTTATGATATTGAACATGATTTGATCAATATTCCAGGTAGTAAACAAAGAAGATCTAATATAATTTTAGATGGAGTAGAAAAACAGACTAAAATTGACACAGGACTTCCTACAATTACTAAATAAATTATCGCGATATTTATATAAAACAAGGTTTAGAATGGAAAAATATACATTAGAAGCTAGAAGACTAGGTAAAAAATACGGATCTAGATGGGTTGTAAATAATGTTTCAATGAAGGTGTCTACAGGTGAAATTGTTGGACTTTTAGGCCCAAATGGTGCTGGTAAGACTACTTCTTTTTATATGATAGTTGGACTAGTCGCTGCAACAAGAGGTAAAGTGCGAATGGGAGATATGGATGTAACAAAAATGCCCATACATCTTCGAGCACGAAAAGGACTTGGTTATTTACCTCAAGAAGCATCAGTATTTCGTAAACTAACAGTCGAAGATAATATTGTAGCCATACTTGAAACCCGTAAAGAACTTACAAAACTTCAAATAGATGAAAAGCTTAATGAATTATTAGATGAGTTTAGTATTCAGCACATTCGCAAAAGTTTAGGAATGAGCTTATCAGGTGGCGAAAGAAGAAGGGTGGAGATAGCTAGGGCATTAGCAATGGACCCTAAATTTATACTTCTTGATGAACCTTTTGCAGGTGTCGATCCAGTCTCAGTAATTGAGATAAAAGAAGTAGTAAGACACCTTAAAGATCGTGGAATCGGTGTACTTATTACAGATCATAACGTTCGAGAGACTTTAGATATTTGTGAAAGAGCATATATTGTAAATGCTGGTAATATGCTAGCTTCCGGTACTCCTGAAGAAGTTTTAGAAGATGAAACAGTTAGAAAAGTTTACTTAGGAGAAGATTTCAAATTATGATAAATACTACAAACTCTAAAGTAGTGTGCGTGGGTAGAAATTATGTTGAACATATTAATGAATTAAACAATGAAATACCTTCAAATCCAGTGATATTCATCAAGCCAAATACAGCAATTTCTAAATCTTTAAAATTAATAAAAGGACGAGAATTACATTATGAATGTGAAATAATTTTCGCATTTGATCGAAGCAGTAAAATTTGTGCTGTTGGTGTTGGTCTTGACATAACAGATAGAGATCTACAATCAGAACTTAAAGCTAAAAAACTTCCATGGGAGCTAGCAAAAAGTTTTGATAATAGTGCTGTTATTAGTGACTTTATAACTATTGACGAATCAAAAGTTCCTTATTTAAGTTTCAAAGCATACAAAAATGGTAAACTTATTCAACATGGTAGCTATGATTTGATGATGTATAAACCACAACAGGTTATAGATTTTCTTAAGAAAAGTAATATCTCACTATGCCAAAATGATTTATTAATGACAGGTACTCCTAAAGGTGTTGGCATTATAAATCCTGATGATACATTCATATTAGAATTAAGTTGTAATGAAGAAGTGATCTTAGAAGCAGAATTTAAATAATCTTTAAGAAATAAGGCTTAGTATGTGGGCGATAATTGGAAGTAGTGGTTTTGAATCATTTGATAGTTTTGAGATTATAGAAGAGCTATCAAGAGAGACTCCTTTTGGACTATGTTCAAATGGTTTATTTAAGGTTAAAGTAGATGGTCGAGAAGCATTATTTTTAAACCGGACAGGTCTTGAACAAAACATTCTACCTCATCAGATAAACTATAAAGCTAACATTTACGCCCTTAAAAAATATGGTGCTACAAGCATAATAGCTCTATCTTCAGTAAGAAGTTTGCGGGAAGATTTAAAGCCTGGTGATATGGTTATTCCATACCAGTTTATTGATAGAACTAGATCTTTAAGAGAATTTACTTTTTGTGAACAAGGCTTATTAAACTATGTATCATTATCAAAGCCAGTTACAGAAAGCATTGCTGAAGAACTAAGACATAAAAAAAATGATTTTGATTTCCCAATTCATTTTAAGCAGTGTTATGTATGTATTGAAGGTCCACAGTTTCCTACTATAATTGATGCCAAATGCTATCAAACAATGGGAGGTGGCATAATTGGTATGACAGCTTTTCCTGAATTTGCTTTAGCAAGAGAAGCTGGGCTTAACTATATAAGCTGTAACTTTATAGTAGATTTCGTACCATGGTCTTATGATGTTAAAAACGAATATAATATTTTAGAAATCCGTCAAACAAATAATACTAAAGCTGAAACATTACTAACATGGTTAGTAAATAACTTATCTTTTTATGCGGAAAATGATTGTCATGAACTAGGTATCGCTAGATATTTATCTACTCCTTTAGAAAATTTACCACCAAATAAACGAGCATGGTTGCAGGTTATTGCTAAAGATAACTCAAAGACTAAAGATGCTAGAGATACTGAAATACTTAAAAAAGTACCAGATTTATATGGAGGCATTAAAGCTATACCTCCAAAACTAAAAGATTTGCTGACATTTATAAGTAAGTACGATCAAGGCAATAACAGAAAAGATATTGAAGCAACTAGAAAAGCTGCTGCTACACTTGACTTGTATAGCTATGAAAAATTAGATCTATCTGGAATAGAGAATATAACAATTAAGCATCCTGATGCTCACGAGATACCAGTTAGAATATATAGACCAACCACAGACTCTAATCCTGAAGCTATAATTTTCTCACATGGCGGGGGATTCGTATCTGGGACTCTAGATTCATTTGATGCTTTTTGTCGTAAAATTGCGATTACAACTAACCGAGTTGTTTTTGCAGTTGACTATAGACTAGCTCCAGAACACCAATTTCCAGCAGGACTTAATGATGTAGAATTTGCTGCTGAATATTTTTATAAACATTATAAAAAACATAATATTTCCAGAAAGAATTATACCTTAATGGGTGATAGTGCAGGAGCTAACTTAACACTACTTGCTAGTTATAATCTTATAAAAGATGAAAAAATAAATATTGCTAATAACATTATACTTTACCCATCTGTAGATTTATCACATATGCTGACTAAATCCCTACAAGATTTTGAGAGTGGATATATATTAACTAAAGCAAAAACAACTTGGTATTCAGAACTTTATGTACCAGATGATATAGATGCCAAATCACCAGAAATATCACCATTTTATATAAAAAACCTTAATAACATGCCTAGAACATTAGTTATGACAGCTGGATATGACCCACTAAAAGATGAGGGTTTACTTTTTGCTGAAAGACTTTTAAGACATGATGTTGAAGTACAACACTATCATTTTGATAGTTTAGTGCATGGATTCATAAACTTTTCAAAACTTATTCCTAAAGAAATGGATAATTTACATAGTAGAGTTGTCAAGTTTCTAGGTAAATAATCTTTTTAAGGTTCATATTCTCTGTCTACAATTTCTATATTAAATTTAATAAAATTATTATTTTATAGATCACCAAGTTTTTTATTAGATCGTTCAAGAAGCCTATGCAATCTTTTAACTATATAGCTTGATTCAAAATTATCATGAAGCTGATATTTATACACACATAAAGCCTTTTTAGCAACTTTAATAGAAAACTGTTCTCTTGTAGTTATAGTTTTACCAATTTTTTTATAATCACCATATAATGATAGTAGTGCTAATTTTTGAGTAATTATGTTAGGGGCATTTGGTAAAAGCTTATACACGACATAAAAAACTCCTCCTCCAAAAATAAGACCTAAACAAATCGATAGTGAAGGAGTTACATTAAAGCTCATTTGATTTGATGGTTGAACTACAAAAATAAAGCCTAAACAGTATCCTAAACCATACATTTGGAGCTTAGATATAGATAATAATACTACTCCAGCAGATAATCCCAAGCAAAAGAAAAACAATAGATGTTTAAAGCTTTCAGTAAACTGATATATAAAACAAAATTTAACTATAAGAGCTATAGGAACACTAATCAATAGTCCTATAAGTACTTTTTTAACAAGCGAGAAAGCATTTGGTATTCCCACAAACAATTGTGATAGAAGTGTCATAATTGCTGTAGCTAAAAGCATACCTAAACTTCCTCCTGAAATTGACCAGATTATTGCACATACTAAAAAAATGACTACATTTCTGACTGTAGCAGTTGCAATAATAATAGGATTATAATAGTTTTTTATCCTATTAAGTTTAAGCTCATAAAGTGATTTCTTAAAATTATTTAGTGAATTATATGTTAAAAGTAACTCTACCAAGGCTAAATAAATATTTTTGATAACTATAGGAGTATTTGTGGGTTTAGAGAATTTTCTTAATGTTTTAATAACACTTTTTGTATCACCTTGAGATATTTTATTTAGTTGAGCATTTAACGTTTTTGCATAGCTTTGAAACTCTGAGCTATTATTTGATTCTATGTATCTATAGTAGTCTTTTATAAGTCTTAAAAAAGATAGAGCTTTATTCGAGAATAAAACATGATTATTTTTAGTAGCTAATTTTTCATAAGTACTAGCACTACTATCGTTATGAATAGAAATTGTTGATTCTAATATATCTCTTGTTGCTAAATTAACACAAAAGTTGTTTGGTCGTGTATTGGTTAGAGATATTAAATGTTTTATTGTAAAATTAAGTAACTGTTTACTATGATTTTGATAGATTTTTTTAACTGAGTGAGGCATTATTAAAAAGCTTGATATACAAGCTGCAGTAGCTCCTATACATATCTCAATTAATCTAGCAGATGCAAAATTTAAAGCATTTACTATAGTTATATCTTGTGGATTACTAATAGAATATAGGACTACTATTATTGCTGTGATATTTCCTAAGGCAATTCCATAAACAAAATTAGAGTGATTAATGCCTGCAGAAATAAGAGAACATATACATAAAAAAACAACTAAACAAATAAAACTAGAAATAGGCTGGCCAATAAATAAAAATAAGATTAAACAACCGACTACAATCCCTATAAAAGTACCTGCAACAAGACATAATGCTTTTTCTATAACAAATCCTGTTTCTGGGCGTAACTGTAAAAATAAAGCTGCAATAATACCCCACATTGGTTTATATAGGTTAAAGTTTAGTGTAACAATCAAAACTATAATTGCAGAAAGCAGAAGCCTAAAACATATTACAAATGTATTTTGATTTATAAAACTAAGTTTCTTTGTCATAGTTATGCCAAGTATTTTATGTTTTATCACTTTGTAAGATTTTACAAAGGCAATCTTATTAAGCTCGAGGTTTAATTATATCATAGGATATTTACTATTTAAGAAACTTGAAAATGTAAACACTCTCTAGTTTTGTATATAGCTAAATTTTAATAAGTTTGATTTAATATCTAAGATAACAACTAAAAATATAACAAACAAATGAATAAATATAGTTTTTCAGACGATTATAGCGAAGGGTGTCATCCAGATATTCTTGAAGCATTAATAAATACTAACTTAGTTCAACAAACAGCTTATGGAAATGATGAATATTCCGCACAAGCTAAAAATTTAATCTGTAAACATTTTAATCGAAATGATGTTGCTGTACATTTTGTTGCAGGTGGCACACTTGCGAATATTATATGTATCTCAAGTATATTAAAGCCTTATGAAGCTGTAATCTCTGCTAATAGTGGACATATTGCATTAAGAGAGGCAGGGGCAATTGAAGCTACAGGGCATAAAATTATCTCTGTTGTTTCAGAAATTGGTAAGTTGACTCCTGATGATATAAAAAATGTTATAAAAAATAATTCTCATGCACCACATATGGCAAAGCCAAAACTTGTGTATATATCTAATACAACAGAGATGGGAACGGTTTATACTAAAGAAGAATTACAAGCAATATCTAAAATTTGTAGGACAAATGATTTGCTGTTATTTATGGATGGAGCAAGATTGGGAGCAGCTTTGACGGCAAATGCTAATAACCTAAGTTTGGCAGACATTGCAGAATTTACAGATATATTTTGGGTTGGTGGGACTAAAACTGGGATATTATTTGGAGAAGCTATAGTCATACCTAATAAAGAGCTTGCTAATGAATTTGCTTTTAATATTAAACAACGAGGGGCATTATTAGCAAAAGGGCGTGTGCTAGGACTTCAATTTAGAGAGTTGTTTTCTAACAATCTTTTCTTTGATCTAGCTAGTCATGCTAATAAAATGGCAGAGAAGCTTTCTCAAGGAATAGCTAAAGCAGGCTATACGCTTGTACAACCTACACAAAGTAATCAAATCTTTGCAATATTACCAAATTCTGTAATAGAGTCTTTACAAGAAAGGTTTACTTTTTTTGTTATGAGTGAGATTGATGAACAAAGTTCAATGGTGAGATTAGTTACCTCTTGGGCAACTGATGAGAGTATGGTTGAGAAATTTATTAATGCACTTTAAATCATTCTAGAAACTCTTAATCTCACCGTCAGCTTTTGCCATAATCACTACATCAGCAGGTTTTAGGGCAAAGATACCATTAGTCACTACACCTGTAATTTGATTTAGTTCAGTTTCAAGCTTTAGAGGATTATCAATCTTTAGGTTAAAGACATCTAGGATTACATTGCCGTTATCTGTAGTTACACCTTCTCTATAGACTGGTTGACCACCAAGTTTGACAATCTCACGAGCTACAAAGCTTCTAGCCATAGGGATTACTTCTACAGGTAGTGGGAACTCACCAAGAATGTTTACAAGCTTAGATTCATCTATGATACAAACAAATTTCTTTGCCGTTGCTACACAGATTTTCTCGCGCGTAAGGGCAGCACCACCACCCTTGATAAGTTCTTTATGATTATTGCATTCATCAGCACCATCAATATATAGATCAATTTCGCCAGCATAGTTTAAATCAACCACATCAAAACCAAGACCTTTAAGCTTTTTAGTAGAATCTTCAGAGCTTGATACTACTTGTTTGATTTTATCTTTATAGTTGACAAGTTCTTCTATAAAAAAACCAACTGTACTACCAGTACCAACACCAAGAGTGATTTCAGTGGTGATTTGTTTAGCAGCTTCTATTGCAGCTAATTTTTTAAGTTCATTTTGATTGTCTTTTTTCTTAAAAATCATAGTTAAAATTTTCTCTTGTTAAAAATATTGTTAAAAATTGAGCCTTTGATTATATAAATAACAGTGCACCCAAAAGCTATAAGCAACTGTATTAGTAAGCTAATAGTGGGTACTATATATCCAATAGTTACAAATAAGCAAATTAATGGTGTAAAAATTCTCACAGTAACATTAAAAATAGGGGAAAGTTTTGTTCCTGTATTTTTAAGAATTTCATAACTAAATTTCTGAGCATCATAAACCCAACCAACCATAAATATATCGAATAAAAACAAATAAATGATGACCAAGTGAAAACCAAACATCATAGAAAAATATATGTTTGTACAACCTCTACAAATAAAACATGTAGTTATTATAAAAGGTATAAGAAATATTAAAAATTCTAAGTGTAGCTTACGCGTAATTTCACAAATATATTTTATAGCAGCTACAAATACGATGATATTAAAAGTAATAAATATAGCTTCTAGCATTAAATAATATATAGGCGCAGATACTTTTATTACAATAAATATACTACTAATATGAATATTTTCTACCGGCTCATGGTAAGGCCTGTAGTCTCCTAATACTGCATATATAACAATACAAAAAATTATTGAAATAATTATATTATAAAAAACACTTTTGAAAGCTGCTAATTTGATATTTGCATCATTATCTACTACTCCTAGAATATTTTTATAAAGAGCTAATGAAACAAAGTTACTAAGAATAGCGTAGATCATCGCCATTGCCATCATATTATGGATTTGTGTATTAGTTTGATAACTTAAACCGAATAAAAAATCATCTATCCCAATACTACTATGAGGTATATAAGTAAAAGTAATAATTGCTAATATCAAAATTAAATATAAAGCATTATGAGATATTATGACAATAAGGTTATTTATATTAATCACTTTTTTAGATATTAACACTAACATCAATACCATTATGACTAAAATCACTACTAAGCTAATATACATTGGAAAACTAGAACCAAAGCTTAAGCTAGCACTACTTAATTTATCTATAGCAGGAACATTATCAACGAAATCTAAAAAATATGAAGTTATTGAAAAAATCACAATTGATAAAATAACAACCATAGAACCTGTCAGTAATACACTCAATGGTTTAAGTTTTGAGCTACCGGTTAATTTCTTAATTAGCTTACTGTGGGTATTAATTTCTGGATGTACTTTTTCCAAGTATATTGCAATAATGTTCATTGGATAACATAGTAATAAAGTAAACGCTATATATGCATAAAAAAACTGGAACCCATTATATTTAAATACACTTTCAAAAAAACCTAAACTGAAACATAGCGCGGTAGCAATTATTCCAGTTACAAGAGGTTGCGCTGTTTGTTTAATGTTCATAAATATATACCCCTAATTTCTGGTTACGCAGTAATTACCACGGAAAGTAATGTTTTTAATTATTTGAGTTTTTTCATTTACTGATACCCAAGTGGTGCATTTTAAAGCACCGAGCTGAACAAATTGAGGGTTGTTTTGTGCCACCATAAGAGTTTGTACAGGATTTCCACGCAACATCGGTGTATTTGGATTAACTGCTGTTCTTTGATACACATAAGTTTTAACATCAGGGCTAGGTGATACATCCATAGAGCTATTAGGGTAACCAAACTCTTTCATGTAATCAGTAAAACTTTGACCAATCCAAGCTTTCTGCTGTTCTACATATTTCTGTCTAGTTGCACAAGAAAATAAACTAAATATCAATATCGAAAAAACAAAAATCTTCAAAAAATTATTTTTCATAGTAACTCCTATTTTATAAATCCAGTTTTTTTCATATATATCGTTAATAACGATATCGCTGCAGGAGTAATTCCTGGTATTCGAGATGCTTCACCAAGAGTTGTAGGTTTTTGCTCTGTCAGTTTTTGTAAAACTTCGTTAGATAGACCTTTAACTTGAGAATAATCAAATTCCGAAGGTATTTCTTTTAGCTCTAATACCGCAGACTTTTCAATATCTTTATTTTGTCTATCAATATAGCCAGCATATTTAGCAGATATCTCAATTTGCTCAATAACACTTGCATCCTCAAGATTTAACTCCAAGCCGTCAATCTTGCTTAGCTTATCGTAATCAATCTCTGGGCGTTTCAATAAGTCAAAGAGAGTACTTTCTCTAGTCATTTTTTTATCTAAATATTGCTCTAAATCACGAGCTTTTTGAGTTTGAGGACCAATCCAAGTACTTTGCATTTTGCTAATATTCTCATTTATAGCGTCTTTTTTTGCTAAGAAGCTACCTTTATCTTGAGCATTTAACAGGCCAAGCTCACAAGCAACATCCGATAAACGCAAATCAGCATTATCCTCACGCAAAACTAGTCTATATTCGGCACGAGAAGTAAACATTCTGTAAGGTTCTTTTGTACCTTTAGTTATAAGGTCATCGATCAACACACCCATATAACTATTTGAACGGCTTGGATACCATGATTTGTCACTATCTACACTAATAGCAGCATTTATACCTGCAACTAGACCTTGTGCCCCAGCTTCTTCATAACCTGTTGTACCATTTATTTGCCCAGCAAAATATAGGTTTTTAATAAATTTTGTTTCTAAAGTAGGGCGTAAATCACGAGGATCAAAGAAATCATATTCAATCGCATAACCTGGACGCATTATAAAAGCATTTTCAAAACCTTTGATTGAGTGAATATACTCAAGCTGTACTTCAAATGGTAAGCTCGTTGAAAGGCCATTAGGATAAAGCTCTATAGAGTTTAGACCCTCTGGCTCAACAAATATTTGATGGCGATCTTTATCAGCAAATCTTACTACCTTATCCTCAATAGAGGGGCAGTAACGAGGTCCAATACCCTCGATAACACCACTATACATTGCAGATTTATCAAGGTTATTATTAATAATGTCATGAGTTCTTTGGTTAGTGTAAGTAATGTGACAAGGTATTTGTCCTGGATGTGCTATTTTTTCTCTTGAAAAGTACGAAAAAAATGGTGTTGGGTCATCACCATGCTGAACATCCATCACACTAAAGTCTACACTTCGGCTATCTATTCGTGGAGGAGTACCTGTTTTTAATCTATCAACCCTAAAAGGTAATGCTCGTAACCTTTCAGCTAAAGCATTTGATGGCTGATCTCCAGCTCTGCCTCCAGATTGAGTAGTTTTACCTATATGAATTTTACCACCTAGAAAAGTACCAACTGTTAGAATAACTTTTTTTGCCTTAAAAGTTATTCCAGTTTTTGTTATTGCCCCAATAACTACATTATTCTCAACAGCTAAGTCATCCACTGCATCTTGGAAGATTTCTAAATTTTCTTGATTATTCAAGTGATCATTGACAGCTTTTTTATAAAGAACTCTATCTGCTTGAGCGCGAGTTGCTCTTACAGCAGGGCCTTTACGTGAATTTAGTATCCTAAATTGGATGCCAGCAGCATCTATAGCTTTAGCCATAATGCCACCCATAGCATCTATCTCTTTAACTAAGTGTCCTTTACCAATACCACCTATAGCAGGATTGCAAGACATTTGACCAATAGTGTCAATATTATGAGTAAGAAGGAGGGTTTTTGCACCAATTCTTGCTGAAGCTGCAGCTGCTTCAACGCCAGCATGACCTCCGCCTACTACAATTACATCATAAGTATTTTTATATATCATCAAATAGTGTTTTTAAATTTCAATCTCCTAAATTTTACTACACTTTTATCAAAAAATAACTATACAAAGATATTAATCATCTAGCTTTTACAATATAATTGCGATTATCGTAGTCAATATGTTTTAAGAGCACTTAAAATGCTAGACATTAATAAAATTTACCACAAATATATTGACCAGGATCCTATTAAGGTTTTACAAGATGGTGCGATTAAAGCTTCTTTGATATTCTTTGTTTTTTTGAGTGTTGCAACTTATCTTGATTTTGATAGAAACCTAATTGTTATAAGTATTCTTTTTATCGCTAATCTAGCGGCTAGTGTTTTAATTGGGAGTATTGAAGCAAAAAGGCTGGCATTTTTCTTATATATGCTCATAGCTATTATTATGATTAACCTTTCACCATTAGTTCACCCAGCTTTTGAAGATGATTTTATGCTAATAATACTTATTGCTTTTTTTGCATTCTGGAGTAGAAGGTTTGGTCCAGCATTTGCATTTTTTCCAATAATGATAACAGTACTAACATGTATCTGTTTTGTAAGATTCCCTTTAGATAAAGATAATCACCTAACCTTTACTGTTACAGCAGTAATTATTGGTTTAGCTTTTTATATCTTGCTAATTAGAAGCTATAAACCTATGACAGATGAAGAAATAAAAAAAGTCATTCTAGATTTTTCTAAATTATTTGTTAGAAATACTTTCGAAACTTTTGAAAAAGCTAGTTACCGAAGATTTACACAATCCAAAGTATATGAAGCTAATAGATCTAAATTTAAAAATATTGTAGTATTGCAAGACCATGGTTTGATGTTCTTAAAAAAAGCAAAACATGAGAAATGGAGATATTTTTGCTATAACATAGCTCTACTAAACAGACTTATAGCTAAGTTTATATTAAATTATAAACGACTAAGTAATAATCATATAAAAATAGGGTTTAATGATCATAAAGAGGTAGAAAATTTGCTTAAAAATTTAGAAACCATCTTTAAAAAAACTCTATTTTTATTCTTATATAGCCAGCGAGCAAATACTGATATGGCGAGAAAACTTGATGAACTTGATCATTTAAAGTATAAATTTGAAATAAATTATATAGAAAAATACCACCTCGATGAATTAAAAAAACCAATTTTGTTTGATAGCGTATTACTTCTTGATGATATGTTTATTAATGTAAAAAATCTAAAAGAGGCTTATGATGATCTTTGTGAAGGATAAGTATATCAATAAGCTTTCTGACACAACTTTACTCGCTATAAGGGTACTGGTAGCTTGTACCTTAGGGTTACTTATAGGCTATGTGGTTTTTTCATTATCTGGAGAACAACATTTTCGTGACAGAATATATTGGATAGTGATAGCTGTTGTAAGCGTTGCAGCAAGTACTAGTACAAGTGTTGTTTATAAAAGAGCAAAATCTATTGTAGTTTTTTCCTTACTAGGGACAGCAATTGGATCTATGACTTTAATGCTAATTCAAAAGTACATAGATGGATACTTTACATTACTAGCTATATTATGCGGTATTGCATTAGCTTTTTACATTTATACATTATTTTTAAATTATGCTACTAGTGTGTTTTTTATCCACATATATTTAGTTATGTATTTTGGCTTGTTTGTTGGCTGGAGTTTGGATTTATTTATCATTAGAGTTGTTAGTGTAACTATTGGTACAGTCTGTATAGTGATGGTTACATTCATTTCTAGAGGCAAAAAATATAGAACACAATTTATTAAAGAGGTTTATATAAATTATATCGAATTTAAGAAGATTGTTGATGATGTGGATACTCATATTTTAAATAAGAGAATTATAGCCTTAGTGGAAAAAAATATTAAATTAAATGAAACACTTGTTAATGCAAGATATGAATTTTATTCAAAAGATAAATATAATGAGTATAGGAAAATCGTTGTCTTAATGGATGAACTTTTAATAAATTTAAAAACTTACCGTACATTATTTGTTCAGCAAAAAAAACATGGTAATGAACTTTATAAAGAACTAGTTGACTATACTAATAAGCAAATCAATAAAAACTTTAAAAAGCTGACAGTTCGCTATGACAGGATCATTTTACAAAGTTAAAAGACATACATATCATGAAAAGTTTATTTTGCCATGATATCCGAATATTTTTGATTAAAATTTTGTTTTAAATACTGAATAAGTGAACTAACTCGTTTTAGCTGATACCTGACAGGCTGAGATACTATAGATAATTGAGTATTTTCAGCATACTCGGACAATACTTCAACTAAACTTTCATTATTAATAGCAGCATCTACATAAAGGTCTACAAGCCTTGTGACTCCTAACCCTAATAGTGCTGCTTGTTTCATTACTCTACCATTTGTAGCGTGAGTGCCGTTATTATGAATATGTAGAGTATATTTATCGTTTGTAGAGACTAGGTTCCATTGCTTGATGCTACCGTAAATTAAGGGAAGTCTTTCAAGCTCGTGGGGACTTGTTATTTCTCCGTGTTTCTTCAAAAACTCTTTACTAGCGACATATCTTGTAGATACTGTTCGAAGAGATGAAACAATAAGGTTCGAGTCTGGTAAATTACCCATGCGTATTACAAAATCATAATCACTTTCTAATAGATTTATTCGTTTACTAGAAAAATCTAGGTGAATCTTTATATTGGGATTTAATTGCTGAAATTTAAGTAATAATGGTGCTACTACATCTTCTCCTAGCATTCCCCCGACGCAGTTTATTTTTATAGTGCCATTTATCTCATTGCTTTCTTGAGAGGCTAGTTGTGTTGCTATATCCAAATCTTGAAGAGCTTTTTTACATCTTTTGTAATATTCATTGCCTACTTCGGTTAGTCTGACATGTCTAGTGCTTCTATAAAAAAGCTGTATTTTTAGATGTGCTTCTAAATCCTTAATGCTTTGGCTAAGATTAGATTTTGCAACTCCTAGAATATCTGCAGCTTTTGTAAAACTCTGCTGTTCTGCAACATGAATAAACGAGTAAACACCTCGCCAATGTATATTGTTCATTATTTTATAACAATGTTTTATGATTATAGATATTTATCAGTCTAATAAGTTTCTATAGAATTTACAATCAGTAAAACGAAGTAAATAAAATTTAAATAAAACAGGAGAAATAAAATGACTAAATCATTAGTAGTAATCACAGGTGCAAGTTCAGGTATTGGTGCAGCAATTGCAAAAAGATTTTCAGATGCAGGACATTCGCTTTTATTGATTGGTAGAAGAGTAGAGAAAATGGAAGAGTTAAATCTACCAAACACTATGATTCGTAAAGTTGATGTAACAGATGCTCAAGCTTTAAGAAATGCTATAAAAGACGCTGAAGCAAAATATGGAGCTGTTGAGTTATTAGTGAATAATGCAGGCTTAATGCTTCTTGGTCAGATTGATAATCAAGATCCAATTGAATGGCAAAAAATGTATGATGTAAATGTGATAGCGTTACTTAATGGTATGCAAGCAGTGCTTAGTGATATGAAAGCTAGAAAACACGGTACAATCATAAATGTAAGTTCAATTGCAGGTAAGAAGTCCTTTCCTAACCATGCAGCTTATGTGGGCACAAAATTTGCAGTTTCTTCAATGAGTGAAAATGTGCGTGAAGAAGTAGCTGATGATAATGTAAGAGTTATGACAATTTGCCCTGGTGCTGTTGAAACTGAACTTCTTAGTCATACTACTTCTGATCAAATTAAAGAAGATTATGAGGGTTGGAAAGAATCTATGGGCGGAGTGCTAGTTGCTGATGACATTGCTCGTACTGCTATGTTTATGTATAGTCAGCCACAAAATATCAACATTCGTGAAGTCGTAATCGCTGCAACTAGACAGCCTGCCTAACTCCAATTATAATCAACTATTAACAACTACTTCTCAAAACAAATATGTTAAAATTATAGTTATCAAGATTAGTGAAAGATAAATATAATAATGCCCAATAAAACTTTTTTATTTTACGATTTAGAAACTACTGGTATCAATAACTCATTTGACCAGGTTGTACAATTTGCTGCTATAAGAACAGACCTTGATTTCAACGAGATTGAACGATTTAATTTTTTTGTAAAATTAAATCCTGATACTACACCAAGCCCTATAGCGAGTATTACACATCACATATCTATAGCACAAGCAAATACAGGTGTAAGTGAGTATGCAGCTATTCGTAAGATACATAAGATTATTAACACTCCAGGAACTATAAGTATAGGCTACAATACTTTGGGTTTTGATGATGAGTTTTTGCGTTTTGCTTTTTTTAAAAATATGCTTCCACCATATACTCATCAGTTTAAAAATGAATGCTCAAGAGCTGATTTGTTTCCTATAGTTACTAGCTATAGTATATTTTGTGAAGAGGCTCTAAAATGGCCAAAAGTCACAGATGAAAATGGTATAGAAAAAACTTCTCTAAAACTTGAAAACCTCAATGCTGAAAATAACTTTTATAGTGGTGGTAGAGCGCATGACGCTATCACAGATGTATTAGTAACAGTAGAGCTAGCAAAGAGACTGAAACAAGTAAACCCTAAGATGTGGCTATACTTATTAGCCAAGTTTGATAAACAAAATGATGAAGAGGTTTTGAGTCAACTTGATGTTGCTTTGAATATAAACGATAGAGATTATAAACAAGCCATAGCTATTAGCGGAATATTTGGTTATAAAAATAATTTCATGTCTGCAATACTAGACCTTGGTCAACATCACCATTATAAAAATCAACAAATATTTATGCGACTGGATAGTTGTCTTTTAAGTGAATTTATTGAAGAACATGGAAGTCTTGAAGCAGAGCATTGGCGTCTAACTCTAAATAAGAAGTGGGGTGATATTCCTCTTATATTGCCAGCTAAATCCCGTTTTGTTGGTAAATTACCGCAAGAGCGATTAGATCTTATAAAGGCAAATAAAGAATTCATAAAGAATAATGAAGATATATTTTTAAATTTTGTAGAATTTGTACTTGAGTATAAGTATTCTGAGATTGAAAATATTGATGCTAGTGCAAGTATTTATCAAAGTGGTTTTATGACTAGTGCTGATGAAAGAGGTTGTAATCAATTTCATGTTTCAGATATTACTAAAAAAGCTCAGATGCTTAATCAACTCCCTAAAGACTACTATACTAGAGCATTACGAATAGTTGGGCGATTAGATTTTTCTAAGCTACCAGATAATGCACAAATGGAATTTCAAGAATATCTAAATCGTATTGTAACACTAGAAAATGATGAGATGCTAATTGACCATAGAGGCAAACCGCGTAAATCATTGGAAGATATTTACCAAGAAATGCAAGATGTGCGCACAAACCGCGAACTAACAGAAGAGCAGCAAGGTTTACTTTATGAGTTAGAAGAGTATTTGTTCTAATCTAAATAAAATTCACGGAAATATAATGTCTAATATACAAACAAAAAAACATCCTAGAGCTTTACCTATATGTTTTACAACCGAAATGTGGGAGAGGTTTGGGTATAAAATTTTACTAGGTTTATTAGTTTTTGTTCTTTTAAAAAAATACAACCTAGATGATTCCCAGGCTGCTGTTATAGTTGGTGGATTTACAGGGTTACTATATATAACGTCTATAGTAGCGGGTTTCATAGCAGATAAATTTATTGGATACTATCGTTCGGTTATATTAGGTGGGATAGTATTAATTATTGGCTACTTAATATCTGCTATAGCTCCATCACTACTTATTCTAAGTATTGGGCTGGGCATTATTAGTGTTGGGACAGGGTTGTTGAAGTCAAATGTTAGCAGCTTATTGGGTTTATCATACGAGGTTGGTGATCCTAATAGAGATAAAGGATTCACTATTTTTTATGCGGGTATAAATATTGGTGGAATGCTTGCTAATTTTACAGCAGGATATTTCTATGAGCATTATGGAAGTTTTATTAGTTTTTGTATTGCAGCTAGTGGGGTTTTATTAGGTGTTTTAATTTTTTATTTTGGATTTAAACTATCAAATTTGAAGCCTCTTCGAGACAATGTGAGTTTTACAGAGTGGCTAAGTGCTATACTGATGGTTTTTGTGTCTATAGTGGTGGCTACATTTATTATCTATAATCCAAAAGTGTCAGTTATTTTCTTTGTATTGGTAATCTTTGTAAGTATTTTCGTGGTTATAAAGATAAGCATACATGATACTAAACAGCTAAAAAAATCCATTGCATACTTGCTGTTTTTAGCAATAGCTATTGTATTCTGGGGAATATATAACCAGATGTTTTTGTCTATGAATTTGTTTATTGATAGATTAGTCGAGCATAGTTTTTTTGGTATTCCTATGACAACCCAATCATTTATCATTGCTAATAATGTTGGTGTTATTGTTTTTGGCTTTACAATTATTAAGCTTTGGAACTATCTAAATGATGTGAAGAAATATATTTTAGGAATGTTTTTACTTTGCTTTGTTTTTATGATTGTAATATCAGGAATTAATACTACAAGTGAGCTAGCAAAAATTGCAGGATACTGGGTTATTATTGCATACTTGATGCTTTCTTTAAGTGAGATTTGTATTTCACCAATAGGATTGTCTTTAGCAACAAAATTGGCACCAAAAGGTAAAACTGGTATGTTTATGGGACTTTGGTTAGTTACAATGGGTATAGGTGGTTTCTTAGCTGGAATTATTGCAAAATTTGCAGCTATTGATAGTGTTAAGAATTTAAATGTTATAGAAATGAAAGAAGTATATAATCACGCATTTACCATATATGTAGGAATTGCAATAGTGGCGTTTGTGCTTACAATTGTAATTGGTAAAGTTATAAATATGCTTTTAGCTGAGTCATGAAAATGAATAAAATAGTATATATTGGGCTTATAACTTTAGTGACAAATATTGCGATGGCAAATGAAACTAGTAGTTATAATGGTTGGGATTTTGTGCCTAATAAAATCGGTGCTCAATATAATTATAAAATTACTATAAAAAAACCTGACAATAAAATCATATCAGAATCACACCTATGGAAAAATTTAATTAGTTGTAGAAATGAAGGTAGTGATAAGTGTGTGCATTTATTGAACTTTGTTAAGCCTACAGATAAAAAGTTGTATTATACGGATTACATCTATAAAAATACCAAAAATGGAGTATTTTCGACCTTAATAACTAAAAAGCCGAAGAATGTAAAAGATATAGAAACAGTAGAGGTATTTAAACCTAAGATTGTAATCGGTAATGTTTATGTATCTAAAACAAAAGATGGGGTAGAGTCGAAAGTAAACTACAAGCATTTAACGGTTCCAAAAATCATAATTAATGGCAATAAATATGCTAACTGTATAAAATCAGTATCAGAAGAAAAATGGCAACAAGCTCCTAAAAATAATCAACCTAGACATAAATCTATTCAAGAAACAATTTATTGTAAAGATATTGGTGAGGTTGAAAGTACTACAAATTATTATATGAATAACAAGCTAATGATGTCTTCGGCAGTAGAGCTTTTATCGATTAAGTATCCTTTTAAATAAACGAGTACGAGATAAAAATAACTATAATATTTCGATGATGACAGAAAATACTAGCATTTTGTGAAAGTCTAGAGCAGATTATAGTATCGCACAGTATATAAACAGACACGGCAAAAGATAGAAAAAGTAGAGATTGTAAGGAAGAATTTATGATAATTGGTGTAGCTAAAAAACAGCGAGGTTTTTTAATTTTTTTTAAAGTTGAGAGTATAAGCATACATCACAATCATTATGATTCTAAAAATGTTTAAAATAATAGCTGTGGTGATTTTTTTTATAAGTGTTATAACTTCTTATGGAAACACATCTGAAGATAACTCTTTAGATCAAAAAGATTTTTTTGCGACAGTTTCTGGAGGATGGGGTAGTGTAAGTGAAACACCTCATAATACTGGCGTAGTTACTGCAACTCTAGGGTATTTTCTTCAAGAAAATATTTCAGCAGAATTTAGGTATCTTGGTTATTTTGCAAATCAAAAAGAAACTAAGCTAGATGGTAATTCATACTTGGGATTGGTAAAATATAACTATAGTTTTTTCAATAATAACTTAAAAGCTGGGGCTGGAGTCGGGCTTGGAATTGGTAATGTTTTTAAAAAGAATATAGACGGAGCTAAGTCTAATTATTCAGGGTTAATAGCTTTGCCAATATCTATAGCTACACCTTCTAGAATAATAAAAAACATGGATTTTATAGTGACATATTTATATGTTAGATCTTTTGATAAGGGGTATGCTAATTTTATTACTTCAGGAATTAGTTATAGTTTTTAGATGTAAGAAAAATAATATTCTGTTTAAATAGATATAGATAAAAAATAAATATCTCTAGTAATTAAAAAATAAACGATAGATGTTTAAAATAGGCATTAAGTAATTTAAGATATGAACAAGTTCAACCTGGTAACCAAATACTCACCAGCAGGTGATCAGCCTGAGGCGATAAAGTCATTAGTCAATGGTATAAATAATGATCTTCAACATCAAGTACTACTTGGAGTTACAGGATCAGGTAAAACCTACACAATGGCTAATGTCATTCAACAAACTCAAAAGCCATGCCTAATAGTTGCACATAACAAGACCCTAGCAGCTCAGCTTTATTCAGAGATGAAACAATACTTTCCAGATAATGCTGTAGAGTATTTTGTATCGTACTATGACTACTATCAGCCAGAAGCTTATGTAGCTGCATCGGATACTTATATAGAAAAAGACTCATCTGTAAACGAACATATCGAGCAAATGCGACTTTCAGCAACTAAAGGATTACTTGAGAGAAAAGATGTAATAATCGTCGCAACAGTTTCAGCTATCTATGGTCTAGGGGATCCTGAGCAATATATGCAAATGATTCTCCATCTAAAAGTTGGTGAAACTCTAGATATGAAGCAAGCTCAAACTAAGCTTGTGGAAATGCAGTATTCAAGAAATGATATGGATTTTAGTCGTGGTAGCTTCCGTGTACGAGGTGAGGTGTTGGATATTTTCCCAGCAGACTCAGAAAAAGATGCTATACGAGTAGAGTTTTTTGATGATGAAATTGAGGCTGTAAGCACTATTGATTCTCTTACATCTAAGAAAATTAAAAAACTTCATCGAGCGACTATATTCCCATCTACTCACTATGTAGCATCGAAAGAGCGAAAGGGTGAAGTAATTGAGAAAATAAAAGTTGAGCTTAAAGAACGAATTAAGCATTTTGAAGAAGAGGGTAAACTTCTAGAAGCTCAACGAATAGAACAACGCACAAAGTATGACATCGAAATGATACAAGAACTTGGATATTGTACAGGTATAGAAAATTATTCAAGACTACTGTCTGGGCGAAACCCTGGTGATCCACCACCAACACTTTTAGATTATCTACCTGAAAACGCTTTAGTAATAGTCGATGAGTCCCATGCTACACTGCCTCAATTTGGTGGAATGTATAAGGGTGACAGATCTCGAAAGACAAATCTTGTAGAGTATGGTTTTAGATTGCTTTCAGCACTTGATAATCGACCATTAAAATTTGAAGAGTTTGAGAAAATACTACCACAAACTCTATATGTATCAGCAACCCCAGCTAATTATGAGCTTGATAAATCTCAAAATACAGTTGAACAAATCATTAGACCAACAGGACTCTTAGATCCAGAAGTATTTGTAAGACCAGTAGCTATACAAGTTGAAGACGCTCTTTCTGAGATAAATAAATCTATAGCTAAAAGTGAAAGAGTATTAATCACTACACTTACTAAAAAGATGGCAGAAAACTTAACAGAGTATTTGTCAGAATACGGTGTAAATGTAAGGTATCTGCACTCAGATATAGATACAGTAGAAAGAGTTCAGATAATTCATGATTTACGTAAAGGTGTATTTGATGTACTAGTAGGTATTAACCTTTTACGAGAAGGTCTTGATATGCCAGAAGTTGGTATACTTTTGATATTTGACGCAGATAAAGAAGGATTTTTACGCTCTGAAAAAGCTCTTATTCAAACGATAGGTAGAGTAGCTCGTAATGAAAAAGGGCGTGCGATATTATATGCAGATGTCATCACAAAATCTATGAAAAAAGCTATGGATGAAACAGCTCGTCGCCGACAGTTGCAAGATGAATTTAATAAAGCTAATGGAATAACTCCAAAAACTATCGTTAAAAATATAGATGATATGCTTGATAGCTCTCCTGAAATGCAGAAACGGGAGTACAAAAACAACTCTAGAATAAAGGTTGATGAAATTGATGTTTCAGCTATACTAGGTAGTAGTGAAGCAACTAAAGTTATTAGAGCCTTAGAAAAGCGAATGAGAGCTCATGCAAAAGAGTTAGAGTTTGAGCAAGCTACACATATTAGAGACAAAATTTTGGAAATTAAACAGAAATTCTTAGAATTATAAGAATAATTATTAAATCATGGCAATTGAAACTAAATTAAAAAAAGATAGGTTATTTTTACGCTTTACAATAGCTAGGCTAAAAAATTACTTTTATAGGGCTAAAAAAAGTCTATATGCCTCTATAATTCTTTGTGGCTTAATAGTCGGTGTTGACTTATATCTAGGCAATGTTGAATTTGTAACTCAATCAATAGAGGTTGGCTTTACTTTAGCTTTTATTTTATTCGTGTTTTTCTTTTTAATTACAAAAGATGATAATCCTGTAGATATTATAATATCTGGTGCTGAAGGTGAAACTACTGTTCTAACAGAGTTAAAGAAGCTAAGTAATGAATTTGTTCTTTTTAATAGAATAGTGCTGCCAGATCAAAAATCTAGTGTTGGTGAAAGAGAGTTAGATTTTATAGCTATATCAAAAAAGAGTATCTACATAGTAGAGGTTAAAAACAATCGTGGCTTTATTAAAGTTGAAAATATGGCTGACAAATGGCAGGTAGAAAAAACCACTCAGAATAAAAAGGTTTATGCTAAAACTATTAAAAACCCAATCAGACAAACTTTCGCACAAAAAAAAGTGCTACAGACTTTTCTTTATAATGAGAAGATATATATAAAGGGGATCCCCGTAGTTACTGTGGTTATATTTGCAAATGATCAAGCCGAATTAAGTGATAACTTTATTGCAGATGATGCAAATCAAGCTGTTTTAGAACTTGAGACTTTACTGCCTTTCATTGAGGCTAAAGAGCAATATCTTGAATCAATGCCTACGCGTTCTCGTCGTAAAATAATTAGAAAACTAGATAAAAGATAATGTCTGATTCTCGAGCAATTGGTGTATTTGACTCTGGTGTTGGTGGACTTACTGTAGTTAAAAACATCATGGAGCAACTGCCCAATGAGAATATAGTTTACTTTGGAGATATTGCTAGAATTCCTTACGGAACCAAATCGAAAGAAACAATTCAAAAATTTGCAGCTCAAACAGCAAAGTTCTTAGTTCAATATGATGTAAAAGTTATCATAATAGCTTGTAATACAATATCTGCTTTAGCAAAAGATATTGTTAAAAATATAGCAAAAGATATACCTGTAATAGATGTGATTAGTGTGGCTGTGAAATCTGTGCAAAATTTTAAATACATAGGTGTGCTTGCAACTCCTGCTACTGTTAATAGCCATGCTTATGAGCAAAACATACTATTACAAAATAAAAATGCTAAAGTTTATTCTCAAGCCTGTGGTTTATTTGTATCTATGATAGAAGAAGGATTTATTTCAGGAGATATTGTTAGAATAATAGCAAAAGAATATTTGATGAATTTTGAGAATCAAAAACTAAACTGTATGATTTTAGGTTGTACTCATTATCCTATCATAAAAGAAACTCTTGCGGATATACTTATCGATATTGAGCTTATAGATCCATCTTATTTAGCAACTATTGAGCTAAAAAAACTTTTACAAGAAAATAACATATCAAACTCATCAATTAACTCTGCTAAATATGAATTTTTCGTAACAGATATACCTCACAAATTTAAATCAATAGGTGAAATGTTTTTAGATACCAAAATGAACTACCTAAAAATTGTTGATATAGATAATTTCTTATAGCTAGTTAAACTTCTTCTAAAAAGCTTTTGAGATATGTATTATATTTGATGATATAAATTTAAAAAAATATAAATATGTACGATAAAAATAGTAGAAATGTAATCCTTTTAGCAGGTATTGGGGCAGTATTAGAATTTTATGATTTTGTATTATATATAATCTTCTCAAAAGAGATATCTGCAACTTTCTTTGCCGGTATAACAAACCCAACGATTAAAACCTTCCTTACAGTCTTAATTTTCTCTATAGCATATTTGGTTAGACCTTTTGCAGGTACCATACTTGGTATAGTAGGAGATTTGATAGGTAGAAAGAGATTACTACTTTTCACAATCCTTTTAATGGGAACTTGCTCTCTATGTATGGGGTTAATGCCAGGTTATGCTCAATGGGGTTTATTTGCAAGTTTTGCATTTGTACTATTACGAATATTACAAGGAGTTGCATTAGGTGGCGAGCTTCCTGGAGCTTATGTTATCGTTTATGAATCTGTTAAAGGCAAAATTGGATTTGCCTGTGCAATACTTTTCACATTTGTGACTTGTGGGTTTTTATTCTCAGATATAGTTGGTTTTGCTCTACAATACGCATTTGGTGATTATGCTTGGAGAGCAGGTTTCATCATCGGTGGATTACTTGGGTTTGTGGGTTATTACATCAGAAGAAACTTACATGAAACGCCTCAATTTAAGAATATTGATCAGCAAAAAAGACATTCCTTTAGTTCATTAATATCTACTTATGGCCTTAATTTATTTGCTGGTATTTGTATGGTTGTTATTGTTGCTTTTGGTGGCGTTATGCTTACTCTATATATTCATAAGTTTGTTGAGGGTGTATTGACTGGTTATAACTCTGGGCAAATATCATTGATACTTACACCAAGTGTGTTTATTCTAACTTGTTTTTCTTTCATCTACGGGTATTTTTCAGATAAATTTGGTATCGCTAAAATGTTTAAACTAGGAACAATACTAGTGATGCTAGGCTCTTTTCCTGCTTTTTATTTTATGAGTTGTTTTGGTAGTGTGATATCAGTAGTTATATCATCAATAGGTATTATGCTATGTTATGCTCTTGTAGCTTGTACATTTATATTTTTACTTTGTGATTTATTTCCTACAGATGTTAGGCTTTCTGGAGTTGGATTAAGTTATAACCTAGCTTTTGCATTAGTAGGTGGTGTAGCTCCACTAGTAAGTACAACTATTATTACTATGACAGATTATCACTTTTTAGGTCCGGCTATTGTTGGGGTTATATGTGGTCTTGTAGGGCTGATTGGAATTATTATTTACCACAAAAAAGGTGGGTACTATAAGGATAATAAGGATATGATTGTTAAGTTATAGGTGGGTGAATTAATGAAGGTTATAAGAAAAGATATTATTGAAGCAACTCGTTATTTTAGTAAATTAGTCGAGCTTGGCTCGTATAGTGCGGTCAAATCTTATTATGATATTCAGATAAACACTGTTAAAAACAAAATAGAACTACTAGAGGATTATCTAGATTTAAAGCTTACAAAACCTGAAAACAATCGCATCCTTCCAACTGATGAAGGATTGAAATTTTATCATTCATGTAAAGAGCAATTAAAAGGTTTAGAAAATGCGATAATAAATGTCAAAGATAATGGCTTTGAGCAGCGTGAAGCACTAAAAATCTTAGGGACATCACTATTCTTAAGAATGCTAATTAATAATGTTCTACCCGATATTAGAAAAATTTCAAAAAAACCTTTAAATATTTATCTTAATAGCTATTTAAATCATGATCTCAATGGAAGAGAATATAATTTAGACTCATATAGCATTATCGAAATATATGAAAATGACCTTCAGTATATAGATTTAGATCGTTGGATTATTTGTTACTCTGTTGATGATGTGATTATTCCTGCACATATTTATGGTAAAAAAGATTTTGTCGAACAGTTTCATAATTCACCTAAAGAACTACTAAAAGCTAATATGATTTACCACGACTATGACTTTAACCTTAAAAAAGTTAAGTCATTATACGATAATAGCTTATACAAACTAAATCGAGATAAAGTGGTCTATATAGCAAATACGGACTCTCAGAAAATTCCAGTTTTGATGAATGATAATGTTTTAACTATTATGTCAGAATACTGTTATGAAACTCTTGTATCAGACTTTAGTAATATTAAAAAAGTTGAGGGATTTGAGATTGATTATCCGGTTGAGTCACACATGATTTTAGTAAATAGAAGTTCACCATATAAGAGAGAACTCATTGATATTATAAGATCAGGAGTAAAAGGCATTAGAATAAAATATGATAAGAGTTTTAAAGGTTAGTTTATAAACTTTATAGTACTGCAATTAAATAACTACTATCTCTAAAAACTATATATAAGGTTTATATAATAGTTTAAACCATTTAGCATAGCTTCATTTGATAGATCAAATGTCGGTTCATGCACCATTGAAGTAAAGCCTTTACTTTCATTTCTAACACCTAAGAAAGCATAGCAAGCAGGGATTTCTTTAGCAAAATATGAAAAATCTTCCGAAGCCATCCAAGGTATACTTGATTGAATAGCATTCTGCTCCCCAAGAGCCTTTTTCATTGAGGCTAATGATCGCTTTACGGGCTCATCGGAATTTCTTGTTTCTGGATAACCATTTACAAAATCAATATCGACAGAACCATTATAAGTTTTAGCTATACCTTCTGCTATATCGTAAATTCTTTTTTTAGCTATTTGCTGACCATCAGAACTAAGATATCTTACAGCACCTTTTAGTGTTGATTGATCAGGTATGACATTAAAAGCAGAACCTGAATTAATAGCAGTTACAGACACAACTATAGGGTCAAAGCTATTAGCATTTCTAGATACGATTGTTTGTACCTGTGTTACAAATGATGATGCCATAATTATAGGATCATTAGATAGCATAGGTGTGCTAGCATGACCACCTTTTCCATGAAAGGTTATTTCAAATAAAGATACGCCTGCAAGAGCTACTGGTGAGCAAACTTGCATTTTACCTTCTTCTAAAGTTGGCAGTACATGAATACCGTATATTTGATCGACACCTATTAGAGCACCATCTTTAATCATCGCAGGTGCTCCGCCAGGAAGTACTTCTTCAGAAGGTTGGAAAATAAAACGAATATTTACATTTAACTTATCTTTATTAGCAACTAGTTGTTGAGCAGTAACAAGCACCATAGCACAGTGAGAATCATGCCCACACATGTGTGCTTTACCCTCTATCTTTGACTTATAATCACAGTTGTTTTTTTCATGAATTGGTAGAGCATCCATATCAGCTCTTAAAGCTATAGTTTTAAACGATTCAGATACTTTTAGATCTGCAACAACTCCTGTTTTACCAATACCTTCCTTGACTTCTAAACCTAATTTTTTAAGTTCATCAACTATATAAGAAGCTGTGTTTTGAACATCGAAACCTAGTTCTGGATACTGGTGTATATGTTGTCGTATTCTTGAAAGCTCTGTAATAGCGTTTTTTGAGATATTAATCATGTATTAGATTCCTTAGTTATTTAAATAAATAATATAATTATCTCATAATGTATGGTGGTAGTAGTATTCATATTTTGATAAAGGTTGTATATTTGCAACAGAAGTGTAAAAATTTACAAAACAATTTCTTATATAACAGATTATTCTATGCAAGAATCCCTAAAATTAAGCGAATTTCTCGGACTTATAAAAAGTACCATAGAAATGGGCTTTGGCTATGATGGCTATTGGGTGCGAGCTGAACTATCTGAATGGCGAAAATCTGGCAAGCACTATTATGGTGAGCTTATAGAGCATGATGGTATAAGTAGATATCCAGTTGCAAAAGCTAGATGTAATTGTTGGGCAAATAAAGCTGACTATATTCATCGTAAGTTCTTTAGCACGACAGGTGAGAGTCTTCGCTCAGATATGAAGGTAATGCTAAAAGTCGCTGTTAGCTACCATGTGAGTTTTGGGCTTAGTCTTAATGTGATAGATATTGAACCTGCATTCACTCTAGGAGATAGACAGGCTCGTAAGCTTGAGATACTCGAAACTCTTACAACTAAAAACATCATCAATAAAAATAAATCTTTAGCTCTACCAAGTGACTTTACAAGAGTTGCTGTAGTTACAAGTACAACAGCTGCAGGTAAGGGTGATTTTTTTGAAGAAGCAGATAAACTACAAGGTTTAAATCTATGTAAATTTGATATTTTTGAAGCTAAAATGCAAGGGCAAGATTGTGCAGTATCAGTAGCAAGAGCTTTTGATAATATTGCTAATAAGGCTGATAAATATGATGCTATAGTGCTTATTCGTGGGGGTGGTTCACAGGCTGATTTGGATTGGTTTAATAACATCTTACCTGCTGAAAGTATTTGCAATAGTGAAATAGCTGTAATGGTTGGTATAGGCCATGAACGAGATAGCACAGTTTTAGATGAGATTTGTACTAAGAAGTTTGACACTCCATCAAAAGTAATAAATTTCATCACAAATTCAATAATTGATAATGCTACAAATGCAAGCCATAACTATAAAGCAATTGTGAATATAACTAGAAACCTAGCAAAGCAAACTAATGCAAATCTTGAAAGTATTTATAAGGATTTTAAGGTAACGCTAGGAAATTATTTACAAAACATAGATTATCAAGTTGAGCATAGTTATAAAAATACAAAATCTATAGCAAGTAGTAGCTTGAAACTCTATGAGAAAGCTATAGAAGGACAATACACTAGCATTATTACTGCGGGTAAAAACTCAATTAAGTACTACAGTCATAGTATTGAAGAATGCTTTAAAAATACAAATACAATATCAAAAAATATGCTTAGTCATTATACGCAAACTAGTGAGTATTTGTACAGACAGATATTATCAGTATCAGTAGAGCCTACTTTAAATAGAGGTTTTAGCATTACAAAATCTAAAGATGGTAAGTATATAACTACAAAAGAGCAAGCAGAAAAACATTCAAATTTAAACATAGTCTACAGTGATGGACAACTAAGCGTCGAGGTAAAAAAATAATGGCAACTCAAAGTAAAAAATTCGCAAAAAATTATGAAATCTTAGAAGAGATAAATGAAAAGCTACAAGATAGTCAAGATAACCCAGCACTACTTGATGAACTAGCTCCGATGCTAGAGCAGGCTTCAAAATCCTACAAAATATGCAAAGAAAGAATAGCTGCAGCTCAGAAGTTTATAGATGAGTTTGAGGGTGAGGTTTAAAGATAAATTTTATAATAAGAGTATAGAGTAAATGAATGAAAAGCCATGGGAATATAAAAATATAATATCAGCTGATCACGCTGCTGAAATTATTAATGCAAACATACCTAATATTGAAATTAATGATATTAAACTACTAGGAGAAGGGTGGGACAATACTACATGGCTTATTAATAACAATTTATGTTTTAGGTTTCCCAAACATGAGGAAGCTGCAATATTATTATCAAATGAAATAAACATATTGTCAAAATGCATTAGATCAAAATACATTAGAGTTCCTTACCCAAAATATATATGCTTATCACCAAAATTATTTGAATATAACTTTTATGCTCATGACTATGTATCTGGGTTGACTGCTGATAATTCTAAATTAAACCGTAACGATAGGATAAATATAGCAAAGAATTTGGCATTTTTTTTAAAAGAATTACATAGTTTTCCTATAGATAAATGTGTTGAATTGGGTATAAAAAAAGATCAAAGTGATAGGCTAGATTTTAAACGTAGATATTTAGAGTTTAAGGAGCGTATAGACTATTTACTAGAAAATAATTTACTAGAAGATTGTTCTAAAATTGAACATTTTTATAACGATAATATGAATATTAGTATCCCTGATACTGTTAGATTATGCCACGGAGATTTATATGCAAAGCATTTAATTATAGATAATAAGAATTTATATGGTGTTATAGACTGGGGAGACTCTAAGCTTATTCATCCAGCCATAGACCTGGCCATTGTATATCAATACCTCCCTAAAGAGGCACACTTAATATTCTGGAATGTTTACGGAGAAGTTGAAGATAATATTCATATTATTGCTATACTTAGAGCGATATATAGTTCTGTTACGATAACTTGGTATGCACATCAAGTTGGTGATATATCTCTTTTAAATGAAGGAATTCTAAGTTTAAAAATGATAAGTCAGCTAATATAATGATTCCATTAGAGATAAGAAATCTAAAAAATTCAGAAATTGATAAATTCTTAAAAGATATGAAAAATATCCCTGAAATATCTGATCTACTTGTGCTCAACGATTATCAAAGACAAGGCATTGGTGAAAGATTAATTTCTTATAATGAGAAAAAAGCTAATAATTTAGGATATCGTTATATTGGCTTGGGTGTCGGATTGTATGAAGATTATAAGCCCGCATGTAAACTTTATAACAAGCTAAACTATAAATTGGATGGGCAAGGGATATATTCAAATTATAAAAAAGTTATTCCAGGTGAAACGGTTATTATCGGTGATGACCTAATTATTTGGCTTGTAAAAGAATTGGAGTGAATTTGTAATGAAGTATCAAGATGTTACATTAAAGCTAGCAGATAAACTTATAAAAAATCAATTCCCTGAATATTCACATTTAGGACTTAAATCTGTAGAAAAACAAGGGCATGATAACAGAACCTATAAAATTGGCAATGATTTACTAATTCGCTTACCAACAGCAGAAAGTTATGCTTTAAAAGTACCTTTAGAGCAAGATCTATTACCAAAATTAGCAAAATATATAACCACTTCAATACCTACACCTATCAAGATGGGGGTACCATCTGATGACTATCCACACCCATTTTCTATATACAGATGGCTTGATGGTCGCAGTGCCAATAATATAACTCTTGATGGGCAATCATTAGAAAAACTAGCTTTTAAGCTAGCAACTTTTTTGAAAGAACTACAAGCCATTACTGATCTAGAAGGCCCAGGACCTGGTCAGCATAATTACTGGCGAGGCGATCATATTAGTGTTTATGATTCTGGGGCTCGCAAACAAATTGCTAATTTAGCAGATGTCATAGATAGTAACAGTGCTTTAAAACTCTGGGAAAGAGCCTGTGGGACTAAATGGAACAAAGCACCTATCTGGATCCATGGTGATTTTGCAGTTGGCAACATACTCATCAAAGATGATAAATTATCAGGTGTAATTGATTTTGGTTGCACTGCTATGGGCGATCCTGCTTGTGATCTTGTTATTGCTTGGACATTATTTGAAGGAGAATCTCGGAGAATATTTATAAGAGAAATGGATCACAGTAATGATACTTGGCTTAGAGCACGAGCTTGGACACTGTGGAAAGCGACATTTGAACTTTGCAATATTGAAGATAAAAATAGTCCGGTAGCCAGAGTGCAAATGAAAATTATTGATCAGGTTATAAACTGATGGGGTTATCAGCTTAATAGGTATCATAAATTCATGAATTTAATATAAACATTTAAAACTTTTATTTATAAAGGGCGCTGTATATATTTTAAATTAAAGTTTTTTTATATATTTCCTAAAAATCTTTAGGCTTAGTTAACTTCTTCAAGTAGTCAAACGAGTAGCTATACTCAAACTTTTTCTTTTTAGAGCCCATATCTTTCTTTGTACCATCTAAAGAAATGCTCGCTATCAAACCAGCTTGGACTTCGACTATTAGTTCTTGATTATCTTTAGTATATGTTTTTGTGAAAGGTAACGTTTTACCAAATCGCCAGTCCCAACTTCTAAGTGTTGATATTTCTTTATCTATAAGCTCTTTGTTATGTAGAGGTGTATCTTCATCTATAAGACTCAGCTCAATAGAATCAAAATTTCTCATAAATGAACGCGTAATATCTTGAGTTTGCATATCTGAGATAATTTCAGATAAATTAAGTACTTTAGAGCGATGAGACTTTACTCCCTTAGTATCTAGTGAATTATCAATAGGTTGATGAAGATAATCGTAAAGTTTAGTAGTATCTGTATGTATCAACAGTGTGCCATGATGAAATGCTCGATCTTTCTTCTCTCTAAAAGCACTACCAGAAACCTTATACGTAAAATTTTCATGATCTACTACAACATCATTTCTTTCATTAGGATATAAGTTCAACTCAAGCTTATTTACTACCGAACAGACTAAATCAAGATTAGATTTCACATCGTGCTGATCTTTTGGAGAGATAATAGTATAGTTCAAATTACCATAATCATGGTATACAGTACCTCCACCACTTTGTCTTCTAACAACAGGAATATTGTCTTTATCCATAGCTTTTAAATTACACTCTAACCAAGGATTTTGAGCTCTACCAATAACTACACAAGGAGCATTTTGCCATAAAAATAATATTTTCTCATCCTTAAGCTGTTCAAGAAAAAGCCAGTTTTCAAGTGCTAAATTAAAATATACGTTATTACTAAGTGATACATAAATCTTCATGAATTATAAAATATAATATTGTTTGCTTAATAAGTATAAGGTTTTATTACAGCTATAAAAGTGTTTTATGATATAATTTTGCTTTATCAAACATATAGTATAAAAGACTAAATGCCTTCTATAAAAGAAACTTTAGAAATTATAAAAAGAGGGGCTGATGAAGTCCTTATTGAAGCTGAGCTTATAAAAAAGCTTGAGAAGAATAAACCTCTAATCATAAAATTTGGTTGCGACCCTACAGCTCCTGATATTCACTTAGGACATACTGTAGTTATCAATAAACTTAAGCAGCTTCAAGATTTAGGTCATGAAATACATTTCTTGATAGGTGATTTTACCGCGCAAATTGGTGATCCTACTGGTAAGAATACAACTAGACCGCCACTTACTGCTGAGGAAGTAGCATCTAATGCTGAAACCTATACAACACAAGTTTTTAAAATTCTTGATAAAGAAAAAACTATCGTGCGTAGAAATGGTGACTGGTTCAACGAGATGTCTGCTTCAGATATGATCAAACTTGCCTCAAACTCTACAGTAGCCAGAATGCTTGAGAGAGATGATTTTTCTAAGCGTTACAAGGGTGGGCAATCTATCTCAATACATGAATTTTTGTATCCGCTAGTACAAGGTTATGATTCTGTTGCCATGAATGCAGATATTGAGCTTGGTGGCACAGACCAAAAATTTAATCTTCTTATGGGCAGAGAGCTTCAAAAACAAAATAATCAAGAAGCACAGATCATAATCACAATGCCTCTTTTAGAAGGTCTTGATGGCGTTAAAAAAATGTCCAAATCAAGCCAGAACTATATAGGTATTGAAGAACCTGCTAATGAAATATTTGGCAAAATCATGTCTATATCTGATGAGTTGATGTGGCGTTATTATGAGCTTTTAAGTTTTAAATCTTTAGAAACTATAGCTAAACTAAAAACTGATGTTGAAAATGGTAAAAACCCTCGTGATATCAAAATTGAATTAGCTCAAGAATTAATCGAAAGATTTCACTCAAAAGAAGAGGCTGAAAAAGCATATCAAGATTTTGTACAAAGATTTCAAAAAAATCAGATACCAGATGACATAAATACTGTAGAATTAAATACAGGTGAATTACCAATAGCAAATTTGCTAAAAGAAGCAGGTCTTGTAGCTAGTACTTCTGAAGCAAACCGTATGATTAAACAGGGTGCTGTTAAAATTGATGGTGAAAAGTTAGTGGATACTAAAGCATTATTTGGGCAGGGAACAGAAAATGTTTTTCAAGTTGGTAAACGAAAGTTTGCAAAGATTGTTATAAAATAAAGGAGTTTTAGAATGGATAAGTTTCTATCAATATTTTTCGGAGTTTTAATAATAGTAAGTATTATTACTATCTTTATTAATTTATTCCCCATTGCATTGAAGGTATGTATAGTTTCAGCGATTATAAGTGGTGCTATATATGTTGTTTTAAAATTGATTGAGAAATATAGCAATTAATCTCTTCTAAAAGGTATAATGTTATATGTTAGCAGTAGTAACTTTTAGAGGTATATTATGAAAAAAACTATTTTAGTCTCGGCAGGATTACTAAGTTGTGTGATGAGTTATGCATTTATGCGACCAGCAGATCCTTATGCTATGTATAACGGCCCAGAAGTTTCTGAAGAAAGAGCAGAAGGTTCTGCTTATGTACCACCAGATAGAGAGTTCATAAACTCACAACGTGGTGAATATATTGACTCAAGAAATAATGAGTTTAGACCAGATCAAGATGCTCAAAGATTGTTTTGGGCAAATAACTAAAAATAAAGTAATTATTTAATGTTTGTATAATCAACAAACCATAACTAGTTCATCAAAAAGCTAAGGTATGTTTAGAATGTGCCTAACATCAGTGTATAATATTTACTCAAATTAAAAAAAATTCATAAATCATGCAAAAATGGCATCAGATCGAATTTATAGTAGACAATAAACAATTAGAAACTATAGAAGAATATCTCTTTGAAAACTCAGCTGGATCGATTACAAATACCGAACACTCCGATAATGAATCTAAGCTTACAGTATTATATGAGTTTAAATATGATATTGAGCAAATTCTTAAAAATTTAACTAAAGATATAAGCACTGTTACACAAGATCAAATAAACTATGAGATTATAGAAGATCAGCAATGGGAAGCAGCTTGGTTATATGACTATGAGCCAATCGAAATTGGTAAAAATATAGTCGTTTATCCAAATTGGCGAGAGCCTCCGACTGATACTCTAAAGACATATATCATTGTAGATCCTAGTATAGCATTTGGCTGTGGTAATCATGAAACTACTAAGATGTGCTTAGAATGGCTTGAAGAAAATGTATCTAAAAACACTACAGTTTTAGACTATGGCTGTGGTACTGGTGTACTTGCTATTGGTGCTATAAAGCTAGGTGCTAAGTATGCTGAAGGCATAGATATTGATCCTAACTCTATCGAATCATCACAAAAAAATGCTCTAGAAAATAATGTAGCAGATAAAACTCACTTTAGTGATAACTCTCCGACTCAAAAATTTGATTTGGTGGTAGCAAATATATTTTCAAATATACTCATAAGCTTAGTGGAGAATATAGCTGGTAGTCTAAAACAGGGTGGTAAATTAGCACTATCAGGGATCATAGAAAATCAAGTCGATGAAGTTCAAGAAGTATTTAAAGAGCATGATGTAGTATTTTCAAAGCCTAAGCAAATGGGGCAATGGTTTATGATTGATGGTGTAAAAAAGACTTAAAGATCATATAAATAAAGAGCCATACTTGAGTAAAGTAAAATAAATTCCTGTGAAAAATTAGTGATGCAAAAAGCTTTTAAGCTTGCTACTACACCACATTTTATGTATGTTGTTTACATTTAAAATACATAATAATATTTGCTATGAAAAGAACTATGCTAAAATCAAAAATTCATATGGCTACTATCACAGAAGCTAACCTAAACTACTATGGATCTATAAGTATTGATAAAGACTTATGTGAGCAAGCAGACCTTCTACCTTTTGAGAAAGTTGAGATTTATAACTGCAACAATGGTAGTAGGTTTGCAACTTATGTAATACTTGGTGAAAAAGGTGAGATGTGTGTAAATGGTGCAGCTGCAAGACATGTACAAAAAGGTGATGTTATTATAGTAGCGTCTTATGCGTCATATAAAGCTAAAGCATTAGAAAATCATAATCCTAAACTAGTTTTTGTTGATGAAGCTAATGAAATAAAAGAAATTAAAGGTTATATAGACTCTTCAATAAATAAAAAAGCTAGTTAATATGCAACAATCATTAAGCTATCTATTTATAGGTAATGGCAGGCTAGCCAGTCATATGGCACATTATTTTAGTCTTCAAAACTTGATTTTCGAAACTTGGTCTCGTAAAGATAATTCAATCGAAGACTTAAATAACAAAGTAAAAAAAGCCAATCGTATTTTACTTCTGATTAATGATAATGCTATTGAAGCATTTGCTAATAAGTATTTAAGTGAAATCATAAAGCACCCTAATAGCGACAAACTAGCCATACATTGTTCAGGCTCTTTAGCATCTAAGGGAATAATTGGGGTTCATCCGTTACAAAGCTTCACAAAAGAAGCCAAATACTCTCTCAATGAGTATAGAAAAATATGTTTTTTCTATGATAACAATGAGTTACAACTATCATTTAATGATATATTTCCTGATTTATCTAACCCCAACTACCCTATAGATACTAGTAAAAAGGCTTACTATCATGCTTTGTGTGTAGGTGCTAATAATTTTACCACCATACTATGGCAAGCATTTGCAGAGCGGATGATGAAAGAGTTTGATGTTCCTTTTGATAAAGTACATTACTATCTAGAAACAACTACAAATAATATCCAAAATGATGTGTTCTCAGCCTTAACTGGACCATTTATAAGAAATGATACTAAGACAATTGAAACGAACTTAAATAGTCTTAATAATGATGACTTCAAGTTAATTTATAAAGCATTTTTAGATTTTTATAATCTAGAAAACCAAACTAAAAAGTAATTAGGATACGATTATGAAAATACATGATTTTCAAAAGTTCAAAGCAGAAAAAAGAAAAATAAATTTTGTGACATGCTATGACTATAGTTTTGCTAAGATTTTTGAGACTACAGATGTAGACTGCTTATTAGTAGGTGATAGTCTAGCAATGACTATGCATGGAGAACAAGATACACTTTGTGCTGATATCGAGATGATGGCTTTGCACACTAAAGCGGTAGCTAATGGTGTTAATAAAAAGTTTGTAGTTGCTGATCTGCCTTTTATGTCATACCGAGGATCTTTAGACTTATTAAACACGGCTACTATGAAGCTGATGCAAGCTGGAGCAAATGCTATAAAACTTGAAGGTGTCGAAGGCAATGAAGAATATATAAATCACCTTGTGCATTCTGGTGTACCTGTAATGGGGCATATTGGATTAACACCACAATTTGTAAATACACTGGGTGGCTATAGAGTTCAAGGCAAGACAAAAGAAAGTGCCAATATATTACTTGATCAAGCTAAAAGATTAGAAAAAGCAGGGTGTTTTAGCATAGTACTAGAGTGTGTACCAACAGATGTTGCTGAAAGAATTACTAAAGAGTTAACAATAGCTACTATTGGTATAGGTGCTGGTAATAAAACAGATGGCCAAGTTTTAGTTCTACAAGATTTGCTTGGTTTAAATATGGATTTCCTACCTAAATTTGTAAAAAAATATATGCAAGGAGAAAGTCAGGTCAAAACTGCTATAAACAAATTTTGTGAAGAGGTAAAATCCGGAGTTTTTCCATGTTCTAAACATAGTTTTGAAACTACGATACCTACGGATAAGAGTAAAAAAGCTATAAAAGTTTTCGAATCTATTAATGATATTCAAGATTATCTAAGAAACATTAATAGGGATTTTCATGTAGGATTCGTACCAACAATGGGCAATCTCCACGAAGGACATGGTTCACTTCTTAAAGAAAGTATAAGAGACAATGATATTACTGTATTAAGTATATTTGTAAACCCTACACAGTTTAATAATAAAGATGATCTCAATAACTACCCTAAAACACTAAAAAATGATTTAGAGCTTGCTGAGCAGTTAGGAGTTGACTGTGTATTTTTACCTTCTTCTGAAAACATGTACCATGAAAATTTAGATTTTCGTATAACTTGTACATCAAATTTTGCAACAGAGTGTGAAGGTGGTAGAAAAGGGCATTTTGATGGAATGCTTACAGTAGTGATGAAATTACTAAATATTATAAAACCTAAGAATGCTTATTTTGGAGAAAAAGATTTCCAACAGTTGAAATTGATACAAGAAATGGTTTCAGCTTTTTTCCTAGATGTAAATATCATCCCATGTAAAACAGTTCGTTTAGGCTCCGGCTTAGCTATGAGCTCTCGTAACAATAGACTATCAAACGAAGGTGTTGAACTAGCAAGCAAAGTGTCTAATATCATTCACTCAGAAAAAAATGCAGATATTGCAACCCAAAAGGTTAATGAACTTACATCTAATGTTGAGATTATATATATAAATGATATAGGTGGTAGAAGACTATATGCCTTTATGATAGAAAAAATTCGTTTGATTGATAATTTTGCTCTAAATTAATTATAAAAATAACTCCATTTGTTTATCATCAGTCTCACCAAGCCGTACACCAATACCCATAAGTCGAATAGGGTAATTTTGTTTTTCATATAATTGAGCAATCAAATTTTCAAAGAGTTTGATGTTTTGGCTTTTTGATATACGATTTATGCTAGTTTTATTAAACTTATTATCTGTAAATTTAACTATAACACCTACAATTTGCTTAGCGTATTCGGGGGTTAATCTTTTAGTAAGTTTCTCATATAGCTCAGGAAGTTTTTTTAAGCACTCATCCAAAGTCTGTAAATCCTGCTGATATGTATTTTCAACACTTACAGATTTACGAATACGAATAGGGTTTACAGCTCGATCATCTATCCCTCTAGAATAGTTATATAGATTATTACCAAATTTACCAAATTTTTCTATCAATGTGTTTAAGTTAAGTTTTTGAAGTTCAGAGCATGTTTCAACACCTAGATTTTTTAATTTCTCTTGAGAGACTTTACCCACTCCAAAAAGCTTTTTTACAGGCAAGTCCTTTACAAAATCATCTAAATTATCAGGTGTAATTACGCAGATTCCATTTGGTTTATTTATATCACTTGCGATTTTTGCGATTAATTTGTTTGGAGCAACTCCAGCAGAACCAGTTAATCCAGTTTTTTGATATATTTTCTGTTGGATAGCTTTTGCAATTAAAGTAGCGCTATTTTTATATAGTGATACATCAGTGACATCAAGATACGCTTCATCAAGAGATAATGGCTCAACTTTATCTGTAAAAGAATAAAAAACTTCTTTTATAAGTTTTGAAGCGGAGATATATTTAGCAAAATCTGAGTTTAAAAGTATCAAATTTGGGCATTTTTGTAGTGCTATAGAGGTAGGCATTGCAGAATGAACACCATATTTACGAGCGATATAGTTACAAGTTGAGATAACACCTCTCTTAGGATTTGTACTGCCGACAGCAAAAGGCTTATTAGCTAGATTTGGATTAGACTTCTCTTCAACTTGAGCAAAAAAGTAGTCCATATCTATGTGAATTATTTTTCTAATTATACTCATCTGATTTACTGGTAAAACTCAAAAAATGGATCTATATTTGAATCTTCTTGCCAGTTATATTCTACCTCTATGCTTTTTTGTTTAGCTATATCATATCCAAGTAAATCACTGATAAAACCAAAGCTCATGTCCATACCAGCACTAACACCGGAACTTGAGTAAATATTGCCATCTTTTACCCATCTTGCTTTATCCACCCAATTAACATTTGGAGCTATAGATTTAGTCCAAGACATTACTTTTTTATTTGAAGTAGCATTTTTATTATCAAGTAAGCCTGTTTGAGAAAATAACGAAGATCCAGTACAAACAGTAAATATATATTTCGCTTTTACTGCTAGCTTAGAAAGTGTATCTACAAGTTGTTTATCATAAATTAACTCTCGGCTTCCGACGCCTCCTGGCACAAAAAGTATATAACCATTTGAAGTTACACCAGAAAGCTTTTGTGTATCTATTTTTACACCCTGGCTACTTGTAACCACTCCTCCGTCAAGAGAATAATAATCAGGTTTAAAAATATCTTTAAAACTTCCAAGTATTTCTATTGGCCCAAAGACATCTAAGGTTTCAAATTCATTATACAAAACAGTAACTATTTCCATCATTGTTTATGTTTTATTAAACTAATAAATATAGGTTTATTATACTTTAAAATATCTACAAGAGCTTATAGCTTTAATTTTAAATCTCTAAAAAGTGATATAATTAATATAGACTTTATCTTACTAATGAGTAAAATGAATAAACTAGCTTGTAGTACTATATTTTTATTAACAATAACTAGCTCATATAGTTATACATTAAAATGTGAGTCAAAGGAATTTACACAAACTAATCAGTACCAAAAAATATTTCATAATAAAGGGACTTCTTTAACTCAATGGTTAGGCGGAGATAATGATAATTCAATCAAAATTGCTGATAATAAATATATATGGACTTTTGGTGATACTCTTTTAGGTAAATATATACAAAATAAAGATTATAAATACTTCATCCATGACTCAATAGGAATTATGGATACTTCAGACTCTAATGATATTAAAATGTCTTTTAACTTTAAAAAAGATGAATTTGGAAACCCTACAGAGTTTTTTAAGCCGGAGGGTACTACAAAAGATGAGTACTTCTGGATTTTAAGCGGTGCTAAAAGTGATTATAAATTAATGCTTGGCCTTGCAACTATAATAAACACAGATACTTCTTTTGAAATTCTTGATACAGTATATGCTGTAATTGATAACCCAAACGATGCGCCTAATGATTGGAACTATAAACTATATAATATTGATAAGCTGCTTGATTTCAGTGAAGAATTTAGTGAATTAAAATGGAATGTATCTATAGTTAATGGGGCCGATGATTATGTTTATATTTTTGGTATTGATTCAAAAAACTCATTATTATCTAACTTATATGTTGCGAGAATTTCTACCGAGAGTATAAGAAATGCCGACTTTAAAAAGATTGAATTTCTAACTAAAGGAAAAAATAGTTGGCAGAACTATTCTGACAAAACACCTCTCCTAAAAAGTAATTTAAAGTCAATCGAGGGTCTTCCTGCTACTAATGAAGCTAGTTTTTACTATAATGAAAATCATAATAAATGGTATACCGTTTATATTTCTCCATTTAGTTATGATGTGAAATTGCTATCTTCAGATTCTTTATTGGGTGAATGGCAAGATAATGGTGTTATCTATAAAGTTCCAGCTCCATGGAGTACTATAAAACAAAAAGGTAAAAACTTATTTATGAGTTATGCTCCTAAAATTCATCCTGACATTAAGGAATTAAATGAGAGTGATAATACCAACAACTTAAGCTTTGTCTTTGAATATGTCAATAATGTAAATGGATTTGAACTTCCAAATATATGGAATGAGCAAGGACACCAAATAGTTCAGAATTATTCTAATTTTTATATCCCTTTATTTGTTAATGTTAACTGTCAAATACTTGATTAAATAATTTCTATTTCATTCATTTATATTTTTCTATATAGCTTTAATATATAATCTAGCTCTAACTAGTTATAAATACAATAATCAATGATATTCTTCAAAAATGTTTCATACCAAGTAGATGTAAAAGAACTATTCAATGACATCAACTTTTCTATATTTCAAAATCAAAAAATTGGTCTTGTTGGTAAAAACGGTACAGGTAAAACCACTCTTTTCAACCTAATCCAGCGCAATATAGTACCTGATAAAGGTGACCTTGAAATTGCTAAAAATACTCGTATAGTTACCGTTAAGCAAGATGTTGATAATTTTGATGTAAAGGTTATAGACTATGTTGCTAATGGTGTTGCATTTGTAAAAGATCTAAGACAAAAGATGTCTAATGCTTTAGCTACTGAAAACTTTGTTGATTATTCTCATTATCATGAAGAATACGAGTCACTTGGTGGTTATAGTATAGAAGCTCAAGCTGGTAAACTATTATCAGGTTTAGGCTTTAATACTGCTCAACTTGATCAACAAGTTAAAGAGTTATCTGGTGGTTGGCAGATTAGGCTAAACTTAGCACAAGCGTTATTACAAGAGTCAGATATTTTACTGCTTGATGAACCTACAAACCATTTAGATTTAGATGCGGTTTTATGGCTTGAGCAATATTTACAAGAGTATAAAGGCTCTCTACTACTTATTTCACATGATAGAATATTTTTGGATAATGTTGTTAAGCAGATTTTTCATATTGATGAAAGACAAGTAGTTAGCTATACCGGTGATTACTCATCTTTTGAAAAGCAATCGTATGAGCAGAAGATCCTCCAACAGAAAAGCTTTGATAAACAACAAAAGCATATTGATCATTTAGAAAGCTTTATTAATCGGTTTAAAGCAAAAGCATCAAAAGCTAAACAAGCTCAAAGTCGTATGAAAATGCTCGATAAAATCCAAAGAGTTGAGTCTGTTAAATCAGAGTCAGATTTTAGTTTTGAGTTTAAAGAAACTAAAGAGCTTGGTGGTACTTTAGTAAGCTTACAAAATGCTGATTTAGGATATGGAGAGAAAACTATATTACAAAAAATAGGCTTAGGCATCTATAATGATATGCGTATTGGCTTGCTAGGTCTAAATGGTGCTGGTAAGTCAACATTAATCAAGTCACTGATTGGTGAAATTGACATTTTATCTGGAGAGATGGAAAAACATCCCAACCTTAAAGTTGGCTATTTCTCACAACATTCTTTAGATGTGCTAGATATGGATGCATCTCCTTTGTTACAAATGCAAAGATTAGATCCTAAAGCAACTCAGCAAAAACTTAGAACCTTCTTAGGAAGCTTCAACTTTGTTGGTGACAAAGCTCTGGCAAAAACAGGTACATTTTCTGGTGGTGAGAAAGCACGCTTAGCTTTGGCTATGATTGTTTATCAAGAACCTAATTTCTTATTGCTCGATGAACCAACAAACCATTTAGATATAGGTGTTCGAGAAGCTCTTACTGTAGCATTACAAAGTTTTATGGGAGCTATTATACTCGTATCTCATGATAGGTTCTTACTAGAATCAACAGTAGATGAATATATGCTAGTAGGCGAAGGGGCTGTTAAACCTTTTGATGGTGATATGAAAGATTATTATAAATATATTCTTGAGGTCAAAAAAAATGAGAACAGTCCTAAAAAAGCTGTAGTAACTGAAAAAAAAGAAAAAACAAAACTCACTTCAAATCAAAGAAGACAACAAAAACCTATTCAAGATAAAATAAAAAAATTAGAGAGAACTATCGATAAGCTTCAAAAACAAAATTCAGAAATGGAAAAAACACTTGAAGATCAAGAGCTGTATAATGACAAAATTAAACTACAAGAAATTCTCGATAAACATGCTCAGATAAAAACTCAACTAGAAGGAACAGAAGCAGAGTGGCTAGAAAACCTTGAAAAATTAGAGCAATTAAATAACTAACTTCATGCTAATTTATCTAAATAAGCTGTCTATATTTGTTATTTAACATATTTGCTATATCATTGAAGTTATAATACTTACAATCAAAATTAAATGACTATAAATACATATTTTGCAAGCTGTGCAAAAGGTTTAGAAATACTCCTAAAAGAAGAATTAGCAAGACTAGACATTGTAGCTTATGAAAAGCTAGCAGGTGTTGAGTTTGAAGGTACACTTGAACAGGCTTATAAAGCCTGTATACATTCTCGTTTAGCTAGCCAAGTGATGCTAAAAATAGCGACCCAAAAAGTTGAAACACAAGAAGAGCTATATAACTTTATCTCGGATATTCACTGGGATACTTACTTTGATGTAGATAAAAACTTCAAAATAGCAGTATCAGGCAAACATTATGATTTTAACAACACTATGTTTGTTTCACAAAAAACTAAAGACGCTATAGTTGATCAGTTTAGACATAAAACAAATGAACGTCCAAACATTGAGACTGAAAACCCTGATAATATAATTAAACTTCATCTTAATAAGCATTTTGTAAATGTTTTTTTATGTTTAAATATTGATAGTTTACATAAACGCACTTATAGACAACATCAAGCAGAAGCTCCATTGAGAGAGTCGTTAGCTGCTGCTATATTACTAAAAGCAGGGTGGTTAGATGAACTACAAAAAGAGCAGCCGATACTTGTAGATCCGATGTGTGGCTCAGGAACTATACTTATAGAAGCCGCTTTAATAGCAAAAAATATTGCTCCATTATTACTAAATAAATCATTTAAAATATTTGATTCAAAACTTCACAATGAAGAACTTTTTAGCAGTCTAATGCTAGAAGCACAAAAAGCTGTAAAACCTACAAACGCTATTATTCAAGGCTATGATATCGATAATAATGTTTTAGATAAAGCTGAAAAAAATATCTATCAAGCAGATGTTGATGATGTGGTGAATATTAAAAGACAAGATATTCGAGATATTGAAAATGTATTTGAGAGTGCTGGTCTTATAGTTACAAACCCTCCGTACGGTGAAAGACTTTATAGTAATCAAATAGATGAGCTTTTAGATATTTTCAACGCATTTGGTCATACTCTAGGTGAGGATTTTGGTGGCTGGAAAGTCGCAATTTTGACAAGCTTTAGTGATTGTATTAAAGAAATGGAACTTCGCACTACAAAACGAAATAAATTCTACAATGGTGCTATTGAAACTATTCTTTATCAGATAGATATAAATAAACACGCTGTATTTAAACATGAATCTCAGCTTGAGAAAAATATTCGTATTGCAGAAAATGCTGCGGCTAAATCTGATGAACACATAGATTTTGGTAATAAACTTCAAAAAAATCTAAAAAATCTAAAACCATGGCTAAAGCAGACAGGTATAGAATGCTATAGACTTTATGATGCAGATATTCCAACTTTTTCACTTGCTGTAGATATTTATAATGAAAATGTATTTTTACAAGAGTACCGTGCTGATGCGACTATTGATCAAAATATTGCTAAACAAAGATTTTATCAAGCTATTTATCAGATCCATAAAACTTTAGGTATTGCGTATGAAAATATCCATACTAGAGTACGCCAACGCCAGAAAGGTAAAGATCAGTACCAAAAAGAAGATAATCAAAATAATTTCTTCGTAATAAATGAAGTAAATGCACAGTTTTATGTGAATTTTGAAGATTATTTAGATACAGGTATATTTTTAGATCATCGTAAAATTAGACAAATTGTCGCAAAAGAGTCTAAAAACAAATCTCTACTAAATCTCTTTAGTTACACTTGTACTGCTAGTGTTCATGCTGCTTTAAAAGGAGCTAAAACCACTAGTGTAGATATGTCTAACACATACCTAGATTGGGGTAAGAGAAACTTTACTTTAAATAACATTGATGCTTCTAAGCATGAATTTATCCAGTCTGACTGTATAGGGTGGTTAAAATCAAACACTCAAAAATTTGATGTAATTTTCCTAGATCCTCCAACTTTTTCAAATTCAAAAAGAATGGATGACACTCTTGATGTTCAAAGAGATCATGAAATGCTAGTTAATCTTGCTATGAACTCTCTAACAAAAGATGGCGTACTATATTTTTCAAACAATTATCGCCGCTTTAAAATGTCCCAAGAAGTTTTAGATAGATATAATTGTGAAAATATTGATGAAAAATGCTTATCTCGTGATTTTTTATCTAATAAAAATATCCATAATTGCTGGAAGATTAAATACAAATAGTTTGAAGTTACTCTTTTTAGCATCTACAATTACTGACAATATGTATTTACATATTAAAGTTTTAAATCGTAAAAATAGGAGTTATAAAGATGAATGATTTTCAAAAGAAAACATTAGATACATTTAAAAAAGGTGCTTGTAAGACTTGGAAATTTAGTATGCAAAATCTACTATCTAAGATTATATCTTTAATAGTAATAGTTTTAGCAATACTATCTATCGCAGATGGTGGATACTCTCAAGTATTTATTTTAATAGTTGGTGTAGCTTTAATTATCTATATAGTTGGTGCATTTAATAAAGATATAGAAAAAGTTATTGAAGATGAAATTGATGATATCATCTCTACAGATAAAAAAACTAAAAGCGACGATTGAAATAAGGATTAATTCTTACAAATATTTTCTTAACCTTTTAACCAGTCTCTTGGTTTTATGTAATCATAAACTTTAGCTTCATCTGAATTTTCTTCAGGGCGATAATTATATTTCCAAGTTGCCATTGGTGGCATTGATGAGAGTATAGACTCTGTACGACCACCACTTTGCAAGCCAAAAATAGTACCTCTATCTAGCACAAGATTAAACTCTACATATCTACCTCTACGATAAAGCTGAAAATCTTTTTGCTGTTGTGTAAAAGGAGTATTTTTCCTTTTTTCTATAATTGGAATATATGCTTCTACAAATGAGTTTGCACATTCTGTCACAAACTTAAAACATTCTTCAAAAGTTTTATCATTCAAATCATCAAAGAATAATCCTCCAACTCCTCGGCACTCATCGCGATGTGGTAAGTAAAAATAATCATCTGCCCATTTTTTAAATTTAGGATAATAGTCGTTATGATGTTTATCACAAACATCTTTAGCAACTTTGTGCCAGTGTATAACATCTTCTTTATGAGGATAATATGGCGTTAAATCATAGCCTCCACCAAACCACCATATTGGATTATCAGTGTCAGCACCTGCCATAAATAATCTAAAATTAGCATGAGAAGTCGGCACAAAAGGGTTGCGAGGGTGTATAACTAAAGATACTCCAGTTGCGACAAATTTTTTACCCGCAAGCTCTGGGCGTTTGTTTGTTGCAGAAGGAGGTAGGGCAGTTCCATTTACTTTTGAGAAAGCTACCACACCTTTTTCAAAAATTTCACCACCTTCGATTATCATTGAATTACCGTAACCCTTAAGCTTTTGCTCTGGAGTATTTGGCTTTTCCCATTTGTCACTAATAAATCTAGCATCATTAGTTTCACAAGACTCTAGCTTTGAGGTAATAGAAGCTTGTAGTTGATTTAGAAATTTCTCAAATTTGTTAATATTTTGTTGCATAGGTTTACCTTTAATATTATAGATACTTAATACCGATACGGATGTATAAGAATATTATAACTAATTATAAAGAAAAATGTCATCAACTATATAATATCAATCTCAACATAAACATCTTGTAATTCCAACGAAGGTAAGACTTATTTCATTTTTCTAGATGCTTAAAAAGATACCCGTCTGCATGAGTATTTCATTTTTCTTTAGTTTTTATATATTGACTATCTCTATAAGATATACAAAGAGAGATATACTTGTAGACACAAATAAAACTTGCTTTCTAAACCCCTAGCTAGTATAATTTTCTTCGCTCTTTGCTATATACAAATACATATAGCTTATCAGTGTAAAATAGATTAATGATAAACCGTAAGGAGTTTACGAAAAATGAGACATTATGAAATCGTGTTAATGATTCATCCTGATCAATCAGATCAGCTTGATTCTATGCTAGGTAAATACCGTGAAATCATCGAAAGTAACGGTGGTAAAATCCATAGATTCGAAGACTGGGGTCGTCGCCAGTTAGCTTACCCTATAGAGAAGCTTCACAAAGCTCACTACGTTATGTTTAATGTAGAGTGTGGTACTGAATCACTAGAAAAACTACAAACTTCTCTTAAGTATAATGATGCTGTATTGCGTCGTTTAGTACTTTCAAAAGATGAAGCTATTACAGATGCATCTATCATGATGGAAGCTAGTGAAAAAGAAGTTATTTAATAAGGGGATATAAAATGAGTCGTCGTAAAGTTTGCCGTTTTAAAGTAGACGGTGTAAAAGAAATTGATTATAAAGATGTAAGTACTCTAAAAGCGTATATTACTGAAACTGGTAAAATCGTACCTAGTCGTGTAACTGGTACTTCAGCTAAATATCAAAGACAGCTTTCAACAGCTATCAAAAGAGCAAGATTTTTAGCGTTATTACCATACTGTGATCGTCACTTTAACTAATTTCTAGGAGTAGATTACAATGCAAGTTATTTTAAAAGAAAAAGTTGAAAACCTAGGTGTTTTAGGTGATGTAGTTAATGTTAAACCTGGTTATGCTAGAAACTTACTTATCCCTTTCGGTAAGGCTGTTCAAGCTACAGAAGCTAATGTTAAAGTGTTTGAAGCGCAAAAAGCTGATTTAGAAAAAGCTGAAAAAGCTCGTTTTGATGCTGCTAAAGCTACTGCTGAAACTATTAACGAAAAAGAGTTCACTATCCCTGCTAAAGCTGGTGAAGGTGGTAAGCTATTTGGTTCTGTTGGTACAGCTGAAGTTGCAGAAGCAGTTTCTAAAAACAGTGGCGTAGAAGTTTCTAAAAGCCAAGTTCGTATGCCTGAAGGTGTTATCAGAACTACTGGTGAATTTGAACTTACTGTACATGTTTACACTGATGTTGATGCAGACATCAAAGTAAAAGTAGTAGCTGCTGAAGGTTAGTTTTTCTATAAACTGATCAACAAATTTATATCTTAAATTCACAACTTTATATATAATATAAAAACCATGTTAGTAGCATGGTTTTTTTGTATATAAAAAAAGGATTTCTCATGGAACAACAATTCAAAGCAGCTGAGACTACTTATTCATTAGATGCTGAAAAAGCAGTTCTAGGTAATATACTTTTAAATAATAGCAATATTGAACTAGTAGAAGACCAGCTTTTAATTGATGATTTTTATGATAAAAGACACAAACTTATATATAAGCAACTTTGTGTTTTAAACCAGGCAAATACACCTTTTGATGTTATCATTATCAGCGAATATCTAGCAACTGATGGGCTTCTTGATGAAGCTGGTGGAGAATCTTATATTATAGATTTAGTAGCAAATACACCATCTATTGCAAACATTAAAACTTATGCTGAAATTATAAAAGACAAAGCAAAATTACGTAGTTTACAAGATAGTATCAATGATATTATTCAAAAAATTTATTCTGCTGATTCAAAAAATCCTGATGAAGTAATTGATTATGCAGAAAGTAGGATCCTTGATATAGCTAAAGATAGAGAAACTGTAGCTAAAGGTCCAGAATCTATAAAAACTGTTATTCCAAAACTTATAGATAGAATGGATGCAGTAGTAGATTCAGGCTCTGGTTTAGTTGGTTCATCTACAGGGTTTATAGACCTTGATGGTATGACTTCTGGCTTAAGAGATTCAACTCTAAATATCATAGCAGCACGACCTTCGATGGGTAAAACTGTTTTAGGTATAAACATAGCTCAAAATATAGCAAAATCTGCTGATAAGCCTATTCTTATATTTAGTTTAGAAATGCCAGCTGAAGATATTGTTACAAGAATGCTAGCCACTCAAGCTAGAGTAGAGTTAAATCTCTTACAAGAATGTAACAAAATGAATGATTCTCACTGGGTAAAAATAAGCTCAGCTTTTGGCAAACTTCGCGATATGCCAATATATATTGATGATACATCATCATTATCTCCAGCTGAAATGCGTTCAAGAGCTCGTAGACTCTACAATGATAATGATGGTTTATCAATGATTCTTGTGGATTATCTTCAGCTGATGAAAATCCCTGGGTATGAAACAAACAGAACACTCGAGGTTTCTGAGATTTCGCGTTCATTAAAAGCACTTGCTAGGGAATTAAATGTCCCAGTTATAGCATTATCGCAGCTAAATCGTGGTGTAGATGATCGTAAAGATCGCCGTCCAATGATGTCAGACATTAGAGAATCTGGCGCAATTGAGCAAGATGCTGATTTGATTATGTTTATTTATAGAGATGAGGTCTATAATAAAGATAGTGAAGATAACAAAAATCTTGCAGAAATTATAATTGGTAAACAAAGAAATGGACCAATTGGTAAAGTAAATGTAAGATTTGATGGTCAATTTGCTAGTTTTGCGAATCTAACAAATGATAATGACTATTTGGTTCCTGGCGACATGGGCTATAACGGATAAATTATAAGAGAAATAAAATGCAACAAGAAAAAATAAACCTATTAGATTTTAATCAAAAAGCATTAGAAGAATTTTTTATATCTTTAGGTGAAAAGAAGTTTCATGCTAAACAGGTATTTAAATGGATTCATCGCAAAGGTGTTATTGATTTTGATCAAATGTCAGATATTGGTAAAAACCTAAAAGCAAGACTAAAAGAGGTCTCACATATTACTATACCAAAAGTTGTTTTTAGTAAAGCATCTAAAGATGGTACACATAAATGGCTAATTGATGTTGGTGGAAGTGCTATTGAAACCGTATTTATCCCTGAAGAAGGGCGTGGAACTTTGTGTATATCTTCTCAAGTAGGTTGCACTTTAAATTGTAGTTTTTGCTCAACTGGTAAACAAGGATTTAATAGAAATCTCTCTGTTGGTGAAATTATCTCACAACTATGGATAGCTGCGAGAACACTTTCAAAAAATAATGGCGAGCATGATTTTACAGTTACAAACATTGTGATGATGGGAATGGGTGAGCCACTAATGAATTTTGATAATGTAGTTCCAGCAATGGACATCATGATGGATGATATGGCTTACGGATTATCTCGCCGTAAAGTTACTCTTAGTACTTCAGGAGTTGTGCCAAGAATCTATGATTTACTTGAGCAGTCAGGTGTTTCTTTAGCTGTTTCTTTACATGCTCCAGATGATGCTCTACGAGATGAAATAGTTCCAATTAATAAAAAATATAACATAAAAGAACTACTTGATGCTTGTAAACTTTATGCTGAAAAAGGCCCTCATAAACAAATAACTTTTGAGTATACTCTTATGAATGAGGTCAATGATTCTCCAGAGTCTGCACAAGAGTTAGTAGATTTACTTAGATCTCAAGAAGTTCCTGCTAAAATAAATCTCATTCCATTTAATCCATATCCTGGGACACCTTATAAAAAGCCAAGTAATAACAGAATTCACAGATTTAAAGATGTATTAGTGAATCATGGTTTTGTAACTACTATTCGTAAAACTCGCGGCGATGACATTGATGCTGCTTGTGGCCAGTTAGCAGGAGATGTAATGGATAAAACTAGTCGTAAAGAAAGATATTTAAAGAAATTAGGCGAAATTAATGAATAGTAGATTTCTTAAATTAATAACTACAGCAAGTATAACTTGTATTTTATCTAGCTGTATGACCCCTCAATCTAATACAAATAAAAACAATAATGAATCCCAAGCTAAAGATGAACAACAGCTTAATGGGAATGACTCTTCTGAATATACTTTTTATACAGAAAATAATAATCAAAAAGCAAACTATAAAGAAGCTGCCAGACTTTATGCTGAACTTACTATAACATACACTCAAGATGGTTATCTTGATATGGCAAAAGATAGATTAATAAGAGCAAAACAACTTGAAGAAGATCATGGGTATAATGAGGCAATAGTTGATTATGCTTCAGGATATTATTATCAAAGAATTGGTTCAAATGCTGTAGCTGAAAAGCATTATCAAAAAGCAATAGATGAACATCCAAACAATTATCAAGCAATGAATTTTTATGCTCAATTTTTATGTCAAAGTAGACACAAATATGCCGATGCAGATGAATTATTTACTAAATCCCTGTATATGTCAGATAATAATGATATGGCTCAAACTTTATTTTTGTACTCTGAGTGTATGACTGCTCAAGGCAAAGATGATGATGCTCTTAAACTCATGGAAAGAGCAAATAAATTTCAAATAAACTTTTTATCTGCAAAATTACATCTTGCTGAAATGTATTATGATAAAAAGAGATACAAAGATTGCTATAGAATTATTTATGGAATGAGAAATAACAAAGCATTTTTTAATAATAAAAGAATACTCGAGTTAAGGCTTAAATTAGCAGAATACGCAAACAATAAAAATGAAGCCGCAAAAGTTAGATTGATCTTTTCATCAAATGATTTCAATGATGATTCAATGGAGAAATTTTTTGCAGATGTAGAAGATAAGGATAATAAATGAGTAAAATGAACAATAGATATTCTCGTGGAACTGAAGAATCCACACCTGAAAGATTACAAAAATTACTAGCTAAGTATGGTATAGGTTCGCGTAGAAAAATTGAAGAATTTATAGAACAAGGCCGTGTAAGAGTAAATGGTAAAGTTGCTAAGTTAGGTGATAAAGCTTCAGATAGAGATAAAGTAAGTTTTGATAACAAAGCTTTGTACCTTTATGGTCAACCAATGACTCGTCCAAGAGTTGTTATATATCATAAGCGTGAGGGCGAAGTTTGCACAACAAAAGATGAAAAAGGGCGAAAAACAGTATTTGACTCCCTACCTAGGTTAGCTAAAGCTCGCTGGATTATGATAGGGCGTTTAGATATAAATACTACTGGTTTACTTATGTTTACAACTGATGGCGATCTAGCAAACAGACTTATGCATCCATCATATGAGATAGAAAGAGAATATGCTGTTAGAATTTTAAGCGAGCAATTATCTGATGAAACTATCGAAAAACTTAAGACTGGAGTGCAATTAGAAGATGGTGTTGCAAAATTCAATACTATCAAATTTGCTGGTGGTGAGGGTGCTAATATTTGGTATACTGTAACATTATCAGAAGGACGAAATCGAGAAGTCCGCAGAATGTTTGAAGCAGTTGAATGTACTGTTAGTAGACTTACTAGAGTTAGATTTGGGGATATTAAACTACCAAAATTTGTGTCTCGAGGTAAAACTATGGAATTATCTCCAGCAGATGTAAATAATTTGCGTAAAAGTGTAAAACTTAGTGCATACGATTTCCCTAAAAAACTAATCGATAAACTAGAGAGATAAAAATGAGTTTTGATAATGAGATTCAAGAAATTTTTGATATAGATGTTTGGTTAATAAAACCTACATTTGTAGAAAAAGATAAAAAGGAACTAGATTTAATCAAATCAGAACCTAAAGAATCTCAACTACCAGATATTAAAATTGAGCCAATAAATAAAACAAAGACTATAGAATCAAGGTTAATTTACTCAACCAAAAATGAAAGCTCGAAGATTATTAACATTTTTATAGCTGAAGAAAAAAATATAAGTTTTATAAAAAATATCTGTGAAAAACTTTTTTATAACTCATCTACAAATATTTATGTTGGTGAATACCAAGCTAGAGATAATAATATAAACATAGATTTTAAAAATTGCCTGCTTGATGACAAAGAAATTCTTAGTATTGCGAGTAAAAAACATATATTAGAAAAGCTCTACCAGTATGCTGACTTTACAACTAAATAGTAATTATTATTCTCAAGTATTATCATTAATTAGAAATACAGATAAAAACCTAAATTGGTCCGATAAACAGATTTTTGAGTGCTTTGACCATAATCACATCATTTATTCCATAAAAGGTGAAAATAAGTTAATTGCTGTAGCTATATTTAGTAGCATATTAGATACTGCTGAGCTACTATATATTTGTGTTGATAAAGTTTTTCAAAATAAAAAACTAGCAAATAAACTTTTAGCCGATAGCATTATCAACTTAAAAACCAAATCAATATCTGAGCTTTTTTTAGAGGTATCCGTAAATAACACTCATGCGATAGCACTTTATAAAAAAATTGGCTTCAAACAAATTTCAATGCGTAAAAATTACTATAAATATAAAGATGGTAGCTATAGCGACGCACTCATATACAAATTAAATATATGATCTCTAGCATTGTTATGCTATATTAATCAAGCAACAACAGGGGTGCTGTTTCTTCAGCTGAGATGACTATTGTCAGACCCTTTGCACCTGATCTAATTAACATTAGCGTAGGGAGTTTGTTTGATATTTTCAGTATAAATCTCAATCAAACTTCTATTATTTGCAAATAAAATAGTAGGAGAATACACAACAATGCAAAATATAGGCTATATAACTTTAAACATCTCATTAATAATTTACTTTATTCATTTCATACCACAAACTATTCATAATCAGTTTAAGCACACAACCGTAAATATTAGTCTTTGGACACATTCATTTATGATTGTGGCGAACTGCCTTGATCTAGTATATGCTGTAGGCTTTAATTTTCAGTGGCAATACATCTGTGTTGCTGTAGTACTTTTAAGTTTTCTATTTATTCAACAATTACAAATATTATCAGACAAAAGAAATAGGCTGATGATACTACATACTTTTTGTATATTTATATTTTTATTAGTATGTATATTTCTGATAACTTTTATAAAAAGTATTAACAAAGAATTTCTATTGATTTTTGGAGTCGCTAGTAGCGTAGCATATAATACCTACTGGCTACCTCAAATATATAAAAATTTTAAACAAAAAAGAGCAGATGGATTTAGTATCTACTTTTTAATTTTATCACTAATCTTAAAACTTTGTGATATTAGTAGTGGAATATTTTTAAACTGGCCTCTAGTATCAGTAATTTCATCATTTTGCTTGCTAATAGTTGTAGGTATTCAATTTATACAATATTTCTATTATAAAAATATTTTTCAATTTAAAAAACAAATATTTATAAAACTAGCTTCCCCAGAATTATAAAAGAGGGGGAGGGGACTTTTTCGCAAATGTCTCATTATATAACATTAGGTCTATCAAAATCATCTGCCAGAAAAAAGATTTTAAGATTTTTGATTTAAAATTTATAGCACCAATAAGTTATCCACATTAGTTTTGGTAAAAACTTAGCATATTTACATTCAAGCATAGAATTCATACTTTCTTAATATAATTCACAATTCTATCTAATTCATCAATGTACTCTAGGAAGTTTCTCATACCTTTAACAGTAAGAGTATAGGTAGTTAATGGTTTACCTGTCGTGAATGATTTATTACTATCAACATACTCATTCTTAATAAAAACTTTCATGTGTGTGCTCATATGACCATCAGTAATATTGAGGGTAGTTTTTATATCTTTAAAAGAAGCTTTTTTGACAGAATACAGATATGTCATTATCTGAGTTCTAATTGGTTGGTGTAATATATCATTAAACATGTTGATCTCAAGTGCCTCTACAATTTATATAATAGTACTTTCTATTCATGAGTTTGTAAAGTACTTTTTCTATAAAGCAAGCAACATATAAAGTACCAAAATTCATACTTAACTATACAATAAAACGCTTATTACATAAGCATTCGGTTAAGTTTATAAAAAAATATATTTACAAATATTAATCATCTATTTTATAAAACATATGGTTAATATTTTGCCATCCAACAAGATTATTAACATAACCCCAATCATAAAACAATCCACAAGCAATCACCTAAAAGAAATTTTTGAGCAACTTATTCTTTTTTCTAGCAAACCACACCTGAAATAGTAAAATCCAGGCACTATAAGTCTAACTTATATTCTAAAAACCCTATAAACAGGGCACTTTAGTCAAAAACTAACCATAAAATAACCTTGTCTCGATTTAAAAATATTGTCAACATTTATTACCATAAGATTTTCTTATTAAGAAAAATACCCAGTATTTCCAAGGTTGAACATAAGTTACAAACATATTCAAGACTATTTTATTTTTTTTTATCAGATAATATCTCCTTAAGTCATTCGTTATTAGAAATGATTGTGTTAAAGAAAGGATAGCCTCACTTTACACCTACGACCAAGGAGAACGCTTATGTCTAAAAAATATTGTGTAATTAAAGAAAGCCAAAGAATGAGAACCTTACTAACAATTATTAAGGCTCATTATGAGTCTGATAACAAAGATTCTCTTCAAGAGGTTAATTTAGAACATGTTTTAAACAATGTGGTAAATGAAGATATTAAAGGCATAATAAAAAATGCTTGGCGTGATTTACAGATTACAATTGGCTTTGAGATTAGATTATTAGAAAATAACTGTAAAAAAAGCCTTATAAACAGATTATATAAAAAAACTGAAGATATGAGCTTTATTGTAACTTCAACTAATGACGACTTTTTCTCAAGAATCCAAGACTATAGCTCGCAAGTAGAACTAAAACTTATAAACATCTAAAAATAAATCCCTCAAAACTAACTCCCCAAATCTATCTAAAACCCATCATTTTGTCCAAAAAAGTGCATTAAACTTATCACACCCACAAATACGATTGTTCGCATAATATATATTATGTTAAATTAGATATAATCTAATGATTGTGGACTATACAGCCCACTCTGCTGTTTATTGCATAATTATGAAAATCTATCTTGGAGCATCTCAACAACATCTAAACTGCCTGGTAAGAAATCATACTCACTCAAATTAGATACACTGACTAATTTTAGTTTTTGTTTTTCTTTTGAGTATGGCTCACCACTAAAATCGCTCACTAAAAAAAACTCTAAGTTCACTTTATCGTTTTTATTATTAAAATACTGTTTTGTGTGAAATAACTCACATTTTTTAATAATAATGCCTATTTCTTCATATGCTTCTCTAATAATACATTCTTTAGTTGTTTCATTTTTCTCTACTTTACCACCAGGGAATTCCCAATAATCACTGTATGTTTGATGCTTTTGCCTTTTGCTGATATAGACTTTATTATCATTATCATCTAGAATTACTGCTATTGAGGCATTAATTGTCGCCATCTTACTAAAAAATTTATAGGTTATAACCAAATAATATGTTCCAAAACCACAAAAGTGAAGTCCTTTTAGCAACACCATTAGTTAAAAACGATATTATTTTCACAAAATCAGTAATATATCTTTGTCAAAATGACAGACATGGAGCTATGGGTTTAATTATAAATAAACCATTACCTGGCGAATCCTTAAAAGATGTATTTGAAGAGTTAAATATCGGTCATTCTAATACATTTGCTGAAATAGCTAATCACCCTCTCTATATGGGTGGCCCTATCAGCCCAAATAAAATTTTGATTCTTCATACTACAAATGGTAGAAACTATGACTCTACTATCAAACTAGATGAAGGGCTTGCTTTAACTGCATCTTTAGATATATTAGAAGATTTAGCTAATAATATTCTTCCTGAGTATTTTTTACCCGTAATTGGTTATAGTTGCTGGACTGCTGAGCAACTTAGTGAAGAAATTAAAGCAAATGACTGGATAGTTACGACTAAATTGAGTAAAAAAATACTTTTTAACTATGAAAATGAATCTAAATGGCAAAAACATGTAGAACATGCCGGATATAGTCTACATAATTTAGATACGCTTTTTGATAATATTGGACATGGCTAATGTTTAAATCATACTTAGCTATAGATTATGGTAGAGCAAGAATTGGTATTGCTAGTGGACAAATGATCACAAAAACTGCTAGTCCAGTTGGAACCGTAGAAGCTTATGATGGTGAACCAAATTGGATAGAACTAGATAAGGTTATAAAACGCTGGAATCCTTCAGATATAATTGTTGGTTTGCCTCTTGATACTAATGATCTTGATACAGACATAACTCGAGATGCTAGAAACTTTGCAAAAATCATTGAAGAAAGATATGCTCCACGCCCTATTCATCTTATAAATGAAGCCTACTCTACACGCGAAGCTAGATGGCGTTTAGAGAGTGTTAAAAATAAAAAAGTTAGTCATTTAAAGGTCGATGCTATTGCTGCTTGTGTTATTTTAGAGACTTGGATGTCGGAAAATTAATAACTGATGTTACGCACCTAATATATTTTGAGTGTTATAAGTTGTGTTGAAGAGCGAGGCAACAAGGTGTAGGAGCTACTAGTAGCTTCAAATCGTTGGTAACGACGCTATTTGATGCAAATTATATCATCCCTAAAGGACAAAAAGCTAAAGTATTATCTGACTGCGTTAGAACTTTACTACCATTGCTACTGCTATGCTAATAAAAACCTGCCTTGCATCTAACACTTTATCTTCTTGCTCAAATTTATGTTTGGTGCGTAACATCAGTTAATAATATAAAAGTCTAATAATATTTTACGAAACTAAATTTTTTCCCACAAAATCTCTCTATCTGTACCATCATTGTATGGTCTTAAAGACATTTTGTTATCATAGAATTTCATCTTTCTACGAGCTATATTACCAACAAAGCTAGCACATAAATGTCCTTCTAGTTCATGACTTACAACCTGTGTTTCCTCATCGATGGTATAACTACCAAAATATGCCAAATAATCTTGAGTTAGAGCAAGTGCATCTGTAGTTGTTGCACTTTTTAAACTTTTGCTCTCAAATTTATTTCTATTTTTTCTGCAAATCTGTACAGCCATACGACCATTTTCATCATAAATAATACAACCAATTGCATCTTCACCAAACGGATAATGAATCTTATTATTCTCATGCACTTCCATTGAGTGCACCAGCCTCCAAGTACCTATTATTTTGTTCTTTGAGTCACGCATTTTATAACCTCATTTATATTTTATTTTATTGGTGCTTCAGGATACGTTGATTCACCTTTAGACAGCACAAAATTACACTCTAAACTATAATCATCAGCCTGCTTAACAAAATGCTCTGACATGCTGTGATTTGCAGTAAAGACAGGGTCATCTTCAGTTTGTTTGTCTCCGTCAATAAACACTTGTGTCACTAAAGTTTCAAAACCTTCCGCAACAACTATAAAGTGTATATGTGCTGGGCGTAGAATGTTTCTTTTAGCAGATCTTAGTAAATCTCCAGCAGGCCCATCATTAGGTACAGGATAAGCCGTAGGAACTAATGCAACTAGTGATGCTTTACCATCATTATCTGTTACAAACTTACCTCGCAGATTCATATCTGGCTGATTTGCATCCTCGCATTCATATTTACCATTAGTAGCAGCTTGCCATACATCAATAACCGCACCAGCTATTGGCTGATTATTAGTAGATTTTATATTTAGCTTAATTTCCACTCTTTCACCAGCAGTATTATCACTCATTATTACAGCACCATTATCTCTAAACGGCGCGTTTGCTCGTAAAAAAGGCCCAACTAACGCAAATTTATTCTCTACACCATCTACTTGATGATTAACTTCTTCAACAAGCTGACTAACTCCTAAAATATCACCCATAAGCAAAAATTCATTTCTATCGTCACCAGTAAAATCTGCCATTGTACGAAATGTTTTCCAGCAAAATTCCCACTCTTGATTTGTAAGTCTTACATCTTTCACAAAAGAATGAATATGTTTAATAAGGCTCTGAGTTAATTCTTTTGAGCGAGGGTCATCAAATTTTGAATATGCATCTAAAACTCTTTTTGTTAAATCACTCATAGTTGACATCCACCACGATTCTTTTGTTGTCTGATTTTTTTAGAACTTTTTTAAAAGCTTCTATAGCTGTATCAAGTGAGAATTTTATATCCTCACTCAACTCTAATTGATCTAGTTTATTACTATCAAAACCAACTCTTAATTCATCAAGTAATTTAGCATTATACTCATAACTAAATGTAGCTGTATTTACACCGACTATTGCCTGATTAGCTCTATATAACTTAAATAAATTAACCATCGCTTCTCTTCTGCCTTCTTGAGCACCAATATTGACTATTCTGCCATATTCGCTTAATGAACAAATATATTCATTCCAAACAAGATTACCGACGGAATTCAATATAACATCTGCCTTGCCATGCTCTTTAATTATATGATCTGCAAAATTTGGTTCACTAGTATCATAAGCTATCCAGCCTCTAGCTTCGGCTTTTGCAATAGATTCTTTGCCATGAACTAAAGCAATTGCTTTGCAATTTTTCCAAGTACAAATAGACATACTTGCTTGCCCAACCTGACCTAAAGCACCAACTATATACACAGTTTCACCACTTGCTACCATTGCTCTTTTAACTAAGCTTTCATAAGCTGTGATGTATGGCAATAATTGCCCACCAGCCACTCGTAAGCTCATATCACTAGGAGCTACCGCAAATGCAGTTTCTGGCAATGTAATATATTCAGTCAATGAACCATCTATATCAATACCTGCTGCTCCACCAGAGCCCCAGATAGATTTACCTACTAAATGCTGTGGACCCTGCTCAACAACACCCGCGAAGTCACGACCTGGTACTCGTGGTACTTTAGCATGACTAAAATAACCAATTGTTGCCAATGCATCAGATGGGTTTACTCCAACAGAGTATACTTTTATTAGACAATTATTTACTGGATCAATTTCTGGTTTTGGCTTATCCAAAAGATCTAATTTAATATCATCGGCATCTTTATAATTTTTTTGTACTAATAACGTCTTCATATCACTCTCCTGCTATAGATTGAAAGATTCATGATTTATAGTTGGCGTAAATTCTGTAATATCATATCTACAATAGCCTGCTATTACATACGGGTCATGACTTAGAATATTTTCAAATTCTGACCTTGTGATATTTTTAGTGATAATAACTCCACCATCTTGTGAATTTAGACGACCACAAGTAAGTAGCTTATCATTTGCAAAATGTACCTTCAGAAAAGCTTGGTGTTGTGGTCTTTTTTCATCCATTACCGATATTGGTTTTAAATATTCTGATATTGCAATGAACATCGATATCTCCTTGTTAATCATTCATTTAATAACATCAAAAGCCTTATACTAGATAAGTAAGCTTTTAAGATGATCAGTTTTAGAAAAGTTGTTTATCGTTTCATATTTTAAACTTTATATAATTCTTTTGTAATTTATTTCAATATTATGAAACTTGGTCCAATATGTTTTAATGCTGTATTCATGATTTCTGATATATTATCTTCATTATTAACAATATGAACTTCAGCACCAAAACCTTTAGCAATTAAATCTAATTCTATAGACGGATTATCCAAATCAAGACCAACAAATGTCATATCATCTTTGGATTTAACTCCCTTTTGCATCATAGCTAACTCTTTTAGCACTTTATACTCTTTGTTATATACACATATATAAATCACAGGAATGCTATATTTTGCAGCAGTCCAAATACTTTGTATAGAATACATACTACCACCATCTCCAATAAAGCAAAGAGTATGCTCATTTGTAGCTAAAGATGCGCCTGTAGCAACAGGCATTGCCCAGCCAAGACCACCACCACGAGGTGAAAAATGGGTGTTATCAAAAAACATAGATAATGCAATATCTTGCACTATTGTATCAAATGATGAACCATCTGTCACAATCCTTGTTTTAACATCTACAGAATGCAATATTTTATGAATACTTGATGCTAATCTTATATCTTCAAACATAGATAAATCAACACTGGATTTCTCTACTTTTTTTAGGCTCACTTCTGTAGTAGATATTTTATTCGCAACAGCTTTTAGTAAGTGCTTTATATCACTCAAAATGGCCAATTCACATGCATAATCATACGATAATACTTTTGATGATTTCGAAACTTGAATAACAGTTTTTCCATTATCAAAAAGATTAGCTCCTTTTGATAAAAACATATTAATTTTCTCGCCAAGAATAACTACGGTTGAGTATTTTGATAATGTTTTGCTCATCACATCACCCATTTTTGGTAATGTTCCTTTATAATAACTGCTATTAGTTGCAATACAACCAGCCACATGAAATGGTGCAATATAAACATCCGCCTCTAACACATTTGCTAAAACTTCTAATTCATATTGTGCTTTTGATGATGCAACTTCATAGTCAGCGATAAATACAAGCTCACTATTTGGTACACCTATTAATTGTAAAGCAAGTTTACTAACATCAGCATCTGAAATTGTAGGAGTATCAAATAAAGTTGTCACCCTAATATCTGGATTTTCACATTTATCACTCATTACATCCATAGGGATGGATAAAAAGGTTGGTGCTTGTGGTGATATCTGCGACTGCGTGTAACCTCTGTGCAAAGCTAAAGCTAAATCTTTTACATCTGTAACTTCATACTGCTGCTTAGTAGCTGTCTCAGCTAATTTAGTCAAATCACCAGATAATACTGGGGTATGAATTAGGCTATCTGTTGTTTGCTGGCCAGCTGTTATAAATAACGGTATGCCAGACATATAAGCATTATATATATTACACATTGAATTTGCCAACCCAGGGTATGTATGCACATTCACAAGACCAACTTTATCAGAAGCTAATGAATAGCCTGCTGCCATACCTATTGCCACTGATTCATGTAATGCTAGTATATATTTTATATTATCATTGTTTGCCACAGCTTCTAAAGTAGACGCCTCTGTAGTGCCTGGATTGCCAAACATATATTTGATATCGTTTTTTTTGATAAAAGATTTTAAAATCTCAACTCCATTCATCATATCTCAACTCCATATATAAAATAATGATGCTTTGATAAATATATTACTACATATATTGTTTATATTATAATTTGAAAGTTTCAGATTAGTTAAAAGAGAGTTCCAAATATAGGTCATGGTCTTAAAACTCATATTCAGGTAGAATTTAAAAAGATATTGTCGTACTTGATACTTCAAGACATAATTAACTTATCAACGGAGGTTTTATGTCATTATTTATTATAACTATAGTTTTGAACTATATATTATTAACAATTTTTGCTTTACGAATTACAAAGTTTAAGAAAGATTCGTTTTTGTGGTATTTTTTTAGTACTGTTACTGCAAGCTTAACCCTATATATATTATCTTCAGAATTACCAACTATTGAATATATTAGAGCTTTTTGGATCGCTTATCTAATAGCTACAGTAGGAATATTAAGCTTATTTGTAGCGAAACCTAATCATCCTAAAAAAATCACATTAAAAGCTAGTATCTCCTTCACAGTGATTGTTCTTATAATGTTATGTATTAATTATTCTGATAATCTACTTCAGCATAATTCATACACTGATACAATTATAATCTTTAGTTTTTTCCTGATAAATCAAGTCTCTTTTGTTGGATTGCTTATGCTTTCTCAAAGATATGTTTTAGGATTTTTAATATATGGTTTTGGATTTGTTCCAACAATATACTTTGCTATAGATGATTTGTTAACTCAAAGTATAAACATCAATACAGTTATTAGGCTTTTATTTAGTATACTAATACTAGTAATATTGATAAGAGGATATTTTATTAACCGTAAAACAGTGAATTCTCAATAATATAAAGTATTTACATACTAACTTTCTAGATATTTTAGTCATTTTCGCATAAAATTAACTCTTATATATTTTATAATTTAATCAAACTAGGCTCCTATCAGCTATGAACGAATATAACTTCACAGAAATAGAAGAAAATGCTCAAAATTTTTGGGCTACAAATCAAAGTTTCAAAGCAATTAAAGATAAATCAAAAGAAAAATTTTATTGCCTTTCAATGTTACCTTACCCAAGTGGTACACTTCATATGGGGCATGTCAGAAATTATACTATAAGTGATGTAATTGCTCGCTATCAAAAAATGCAAGGTAAAAATGTACTTCACCCTATGGGTTGGGATGCATTTGGGTTACCTGCTGAAAATGCAGCTATCAAACATCAACGCTCGCCACATGAATGGACAAGAAGCAATATTGAGCATATGCGTAAACAGTTTGCTAGTCTTGGTCTAGGATTTGATTGGTCAAGAGAAGTTGCTACTTGTGATGAAGACTATTATAAATGGGAACAATGGTTCTTCATTCAGCTTTATAAAAAAGGCTTAGCTTATCGTAAAAACTCAGTAGTAAACTGGGATCCTATTGATCAAACAGTTTTAGCAAATGAGCAAGTTGTCGATGGTCGTGGCTGGAGATCTGGTGCTTTAGTTGAGAAAAAAGAGATTCCACAGTGGTTTTTAAAAATCACGGATTATGCTGATGAGCTATTACAAGATATAAATAAGCTTGACGGTTGGCCAGAAGCTGTTAAGACAATGCAGACAAACTGGATTGGTAAATCAAAAGGCTTAACAGTTTCATTTAAACTAGCAGATCGTGATGAAAATATAGAAGTTTTCACTACTAGACCAGATACTCTTATGGGAGTAAGTTATCTAGCAATAGCTCCTGAACACCCTTTAGCATTAGAAGCTGGAAAGAAAAATCCCGAGCTTGCAGAATTTATTGCAGAATGTAAAAAGTCATCTACTATGGAGGCTGATTTAGCTACACAAGAAAAGAAAGGCTTTAAAACTGATATAACAGTTATTCACCCTATTTCTGGTGAAGAAGTAAATATTTGGGTCGCAAACTTTGTATTGATGAGTTATGGAACAGGTGCTGTAATGTGTGTACCTGCTCATGATCAAAGAGATTGGGAGTTTGCCAAAAAATACAATATAGCAATCAAACAAGTAATCACATCAAACGATAAGAAGTTAAAAGTAGACTTAGAAAAAGAGGCTTTTACTGAAAAAGGTATATTAATAAATTCAGGTGAATTTGATGGGCTTAATTTCAAAAAATCTTATCAAGCCATAAAGAAAAAAATCTACGATGATAAAAAAGGTATAGAAACAACTAATTTTAGAATTCGTGATTGGGGCATATCTCGTCAAAGATATTGGGGTTGCCCTATTCCGATGATTCATTGTGATAGTTGTGGTGTAGTACCTGAAAAAGAAGAAAATCTACCGGTAAAATTACCTACGGATGTAACTCTTACAGAAGCAGGTTCTCCATTAAAAGATATGCCAGAATTTTTAGATGTAACTTGCCCTAAGTGTGGTGCTAAAGCAACAAGAGAGACAGATACTTTTGATACATTCTTTGAATCATCTTGGTATTATGCCCGCTATACTTGCCCTACTGCCGAAGAAATGCTTGATGTTGAAGCAGATTACTGGCTGCCTGTGGATAAATACATTGGCGGTATTGAGCATGCTATTATGCACCTTTTATACGCTAGATTTTTTCATAAATTAATGCGTGACGAAGGTTTAATAACATCTAGTGAACCATTTGTAAATCTTTTGACTCAAGGGATGGTTTTAAAAGATGGTGCTAAAATGTCTAAATCAAAAGGCAACACTGTAGATCCACAATCATTAATTGACGAATATGGCGCAGATACTGTTAGATTATTTAGTATGTTTGCGGCCCCACCTGAGCAATCTTTGGAATGGTCAGACAAAGGTGTTGAAGGCGCTAACAAGTTCTTACGCAAAATATTTAACTACTCTCAGTCAAATAAAGAATACTTTACCGCAAATAAAATTGTAGCCGAAAATTTATCTAAAGATGATAAAAAAGCTCGTTTTGAAATTCATAGCGCTCTTAAACAAGCTACTTTTGATTTTGATAAGAGTCAATTTAATACAGTAGTGTCAGCATGCATGAAAATCATTAATTCTCTTAATAATTATGATAATTTATCAAAAGAAGTTAAGAGTGAAGGTTTTAATATATTACTAAGACTTCTATCTCCTTTTGCACCTCATTTATGCCATAACTTGTGGATAGAACTAAACTTTGGCAATGATATTTTAAAAGCAAGCTTCCCACAAGTTGATAATGAAGCTCTAAAAAAAGATGACTTTCTTTTAATTGTTCAGGTCAATGGTAAACTACGAGCTAAAATTGAATTAGATGCTAATTTGAGCAAACAAGGTATTGAAAATAAAGTCTTAGCAGATCCTCAAATTACCGAATATACTGATAACAAAGAAATAATTAAAATTATATATGTTCCACAAAAACTAATGAATATAGTAGTTAAGTAGGCGAATTATGAAATTAAGTATTAATAAATATATATTCGTGATGTTCTTTGCTCTAATAATTACAGCTTGCGGATTCCATGCCCGAGGAGTTGGTAATGTTGGCAGCTTTAGTAACTTTAGAGGAATGAAAATTTGTATTAAGTCTAATAATTTTAGTAATTATGCTCGTGAATTACAAAGAAACTTAGTAGCATACAAAGCTATCATTGTTGAAGATGATGCAGATGCTGATTATATAATCAACCTTCAGAGTGTTGTAAAAGATAACAAATTAATCAGTGTTGTAGGTGGTGCTTCAAACAATAACTATCAATTGATTTTAAGAATGTCATATAATGTTGTTAAACCAAATGTAAAAGATCCTATAATACCTACTAAAACATTAGAGACAAGACAGTTCTGGCAGTCTAACTCAGGTATTGTACTTTCACAAGCTAGTGAAGCAAATAGACAATATGTATATCTTCAAACGCAACTTATTAACAATATGCTTCAGCAAATTGCTATCCTACTCCCTAAAATTGACGATCAAAATACAGATGATTCTGAACAAGATATAGAGTAATCGAAAGTATTAGTTTAATTAATCAAAAAATAAAAAAGGAACTATAAATATGTTAGAGAACTTAAGAAATTATTACATGGGGCTTTCTGAGCATCATTTTTTGGCAACCTTCCTTAGTGTGCTAACTATTTTTATAATAGTACTATTTATATCATATATTGTTGGATTTATAATCAATAAATCTATAGTGAAATTTATAAAATCATTCCTTAATAGATCAGAGTCAAACCTTGCAAATATGCTTGTGAAATTTGATGTTTTTAAAAGATTATCTCATGTTGCACCAGGTATATTTATATACATAGGTGTGTCATTTGCAGAATTTCCAGGTCACGATTGGACTTTAACGTTTGTAAATGCCATTCAGTTAATAGCTCAAATTTATATAACTATTTCTATAATAAGATTTTTAGTATCTCTTGTTGATGCTATTTTTAGTTTTTTTCAAACACTTGCATACTTTAAAAATCACTCTCTAAAAAGTTATGCCCAAATTATAAAGATAATACTATATTTCATTGCATTCATACTAGTTGTATCGCTATTGCTCAATAAGTCTCCAATAGCATTCCTTACTGGTTTAGGTGCTATGTCTGCTGTACTAATGTTAGTATTTAAAGACACTATATTAGGTTTTGTCACAAATATTCAGGTAGCTGCTTTAGATTTGGTGCGTGTTGGTGACTGGATTACGGTTCCAGCTGCTGGGGTTGATGGTGATGTAATGGAAGTTTCTATCAACACTGTAAAAATCCGTAACTTTGATAAAACAATATCTACAATCCCTACATACAATCTAATTAGTAATAGTGTACAAAACTGGCGTGGAATGCAAGAAACTGGTGGCCGTAGAATTAAAAGATCTATCAACTTAGATATTGATACCATCAAATTTTGTAATGAAGAACTCTTGGGAAAATTGAAAAAAGAAGAATTTCTTAAAAACTTTAATTTTGACGGAAAGATCACAAACATTACATTATTTAGAAATTATGTTGAGAACTATCTTCGTCAACACCCGAAAATTCACCTAGGTCTAACTTTCTTAATTAGAGAACTTCAACCTACTGAAAAAGGTTTACCTGTTGAACTATATATTTTCACAAATGATACTAACTGGGTTAATTATGAAAAAATCCAAGCGGATATTTTTGACTTTATATTTGCTAGCTTGCCAATTTTTGAGTTAAGAGCGTTTCAATCTATCAGTGGTAGAATTGATCAATAAATATTTCTACATTCTTTCTCTTACTAATTTTTTATATCTGAGCAATCCTATATATTTATCTCATGTTGCATAAATGACTTAACTTTCTTTTAATAAGAGATATATGTTTTTATTTATATATTTAATAACTTATGAAATAATAACTCTCACCTCTATTTATAAACCAAACAACCATGGAAGAACAAAATCAGTTAAAAAGAGATATATTAGCACGACATATAGTTATGATTTCGCTTGGAGGTACTATATCTGCTAGCTTTTTCTTAGGTGTAGGAAGTATTTTACATTCAGTAGGTGCTTTTGGAACTGTTTTAGGTTTTTTAATAGGTGGAATAATCATGATGTTAGTTATGATTAGTCTAGCTGAAATGTCTATAGAAATGCCAATTAGTGGATCTTTCCAAGCTTATGCAACAAAATTTATATCACCCTACTCTGGCTTTTTAACTGGTTGGTTATATCTTTTAAATTGGCTAACTGCAGCAGCTGGTAGCTTAGTTGCTGCTGGTATAATTTGTAACAACTTCTATCCTGGAATTAGCATTTGGCAATACTGCTTAGTTATAACTATTTTAATAAGTGCATTAAATTTTTGTGCTGTGAAAGTTTTTGCTGAGATAGAATTTTGGTTAGCTGGGATAAAGATACTAACTATAATCTTATTTATAATAATTGGAGTGTGCATAATAACTGGAATGCTCCATACGAATAAACCAATAGGAGGCTTAGTAAATTTCTATACCGATGGACTTTTTCCAAATGGATATAAAGCCTTTTTATTTGGTTTAGTGATAATAGTTTGTACTTTTCAAGGAGCTGAATTAGTTGGAATAGCCGCAGGTGAAACCAAAGACCCTGAGAAAAATATCCGCAAGGCTATAAAAAGTGTAGCTGTTCGAATTTTAGTATTTTTCGTACTCTCAACTTTTATAATAGCTTACATAATACCTTATAAAGATTCTAGCGTTTCAAATACTCCTTTTGTCACAATACTACAATTAGTTAATATAAAATATATAGATACTATAATGCAGCTTGTAATTTTAACTGCTAGTTTATCAGCTATTAACTCATGTTTTTATACTTGTGCAAGACTTATGTGGTCTATGGCTAATGAAAACCAAGCTCCAAAAATATTTTCAAAAATAAACAAAAGAAGTGTCCCTGTTTATGGAGTTATCTTTGTAGCTATACTCTCACTTTTTTGTTTAGTGACAAAGTTTGTTGGTGCTGAAAAATTATTTATATTAGTTGTTTCATCATCTGGAATGGTTGGTTGTATGATATGGATTATAATTAGCTTGTGTCATATATATTTCAGAAAAACATTATCTAAAGAACAAGTAAATAATCTTAAGTTTAGAGCTTGGGCTTTCCCAATTATCCCTATATTAAGTATAGCTTTTAATTTATGTGTAATTTTAGGAATGTTATGGGATCCTGATCAGAGAGTAGTTATATACTCAGGATTAGTATTAATAGGTTTTTTCTCGATAATGTATAAAATATATTATAAAAAAAATAATTAGTTTATATAATTATCCTAGCACTTCGGTAAGGTAACACCTATTTGACCTTGGTATTTGCCACCCTTATCTGCATAAGAAGTCTCACAATCTTCATCTGATTGGAAAAATAACATTTGAGCAACACCTTCGTTAGCATATATTTTTGCTGGAAGTGGTGTTGTATTTGAAAACTCTAAAGTTACATACCCTTCCCATTCTGGTTCAAGTGGTGTTACATTTACAATTATCCCGCATCTAGCATAAGTAGATTTGCCTAGACAAACCACCAAAGTATCTCTTGGTATTTTAAATTTCTCAACTGTACGAGCTAGAGCGAATGAATTTGGTGGAATAATGCAAACATCTCCTTTAAAGTCTACAAAGTTTTTATCATCAAAATTTTTAGGGTCAACTATAGATGAGTTTATATTTGTGAAAATTTTAAATTCATCAGCACACCGTACATCATAACCATAACTAGAAGTTCCATAAGAAACTATCTTTTCACCATTCACTTGTTTAATCTGACCTGCTTCAAAAGGCTCAATCATATCATGACCTTCTGACATTTTTTTTATCCACTTATCTGCTTTAATTGTCATTGTATTTTTTCTCCAAAAATTTTAATAACTTAGTTTTCTAATTTAATTCCAATAGAGTCCAAACTACTTGCCTTAGGTAGTTTTTCAATTTCATTTAATAAATTTTCTGCAATACTAATATAACTAGTATTGATACTATCATCTTTTTCAAGACTAACATAAGGCTTACCAAGATCTGCATTTTCTCTTATCTTCTTATGTAATGGTAGATTTCCTAAAAATTCAATATTTTGTTTACCACATAATAGGTGAGCTCCATCTTCACCAAAAATATGATCATTGTGACCACATTTTGGACAAATGTAATAACTCATATTTTCAATTATACCTAAGTTTTTTATACCAACTTTATCAAACATTGCAACTGCACGCCTAGCATCTATCAAGGATAAATCTTGTGGTGTAGTTACAATTACAGCTCCTGTAACAGGCATATTTTTTGAAATTGTTAGTTGTATATCACCCGTACCAGGAGGTAAATCTAAAAATAAGTAATCTAAATCACCCCAATTAGTGTCATTAAGTAACTGCATTAATGCTCTAGAAACTATAGGCCCACGCCAGATTACTGCTGAATTAGGGTCTATAAGATTTCCTATAGAGATCATTTTTACACCATATTTTTCTAATGGCATAATTTTCTTTTTATCTGTAGTTTCAGGATTATCTTTTAAACCTAAAAGTGTTGGTTGGCTAGGTCCATAAATATCCGCATCTAATACTCCTACTTTAGCTCCCATTTTTGCGAATGTTATAGCTAGGTTTGAAGTTACTGTAGATTTACCTACTCCACCTTTTCCAGATGCTACGAGGATTATATTTTTAATATTTGGAATTAACTTTTTACCATCTTGGACTTTTCTTTTTATAGTTTTTGTAATATTTTTCATTTTTTGATGTCAGTTTTAGATAATTTAATATAATATCTAGCAAATTTAGTTAACATTATACTTTATAAGATATGTTGAAAAAAGATGATTTTAAAACGATTTTATTGACAAGTGTCGGTGGAATGTTAGAGTTTTATGACTTTGTTATATTTAGTATGTTTGCTATAGTGCTTGGCCAAACATTTTTCCCACAACAAAATTCCCAAGCTTTACAGGCATTATCTGCATTTACTGTTTTTGCTGTAGGGTATTTAGCACGTCCATTGGGTGGAATAATTTTTGGACATATCGGTGATAAATACGGTCGTAAAAAATCATTTTTAATGACTATACTTCTAATGGGTACAGCCTCTTTTTTAATTGCTGTTTTACCTTCTTACTCGACTGCAGGCATTACAGTAACCATCTTATTTGTAATTTTGAGAGTTATTCAAGGAGCAGCTATAGGTGGTGAAATACCAAGTGCGATAGTGTTTGTTAAAGAATCAATTAATAAACACAGTGGTTTAGCTTGCGGAATGATTTACTGCCTGATTAATTTTGGTATATTTTTTGCTGAAATCACAAAAGATATTACCAGTTATTTTTTTAGTGATCAATATGCCTGGAGGATAGCTTTCATGCTTGGTGGGATCGCTGCGATTATTAGTTATTTTATGAGAAAAGAAATTCACGAAACTAATACATTTTTATCAAATAAAAATATTAGCAAAATGCCATTAATAACATTATTCAAAACTGAAAAAGTAGCCATATTGAAGGCTATGGCTTCTATTTCTATTATAGCCATAATAGTTGGTTTTTATTCATTATTTTTGCCGTCTTTTTTCACACTAAATAATATACCTGATAGCTCTTCTTTAATACTGATTAATCTATTTATTTTTTCTGTAATATGCATTCCAGCTGGAATGTTGGCGGACAAGTATAATCCCTTGAATATACTAGTTATAGGTACTTTTGGTTTACTAGTCTTTGGTACATTATTTTATATATCTATAGTAAATCACTCTCCATATTTAATTTATATAATGTGCATTAACAGTTGTTTTATGGGGTTAGCCGTAGGTGTTTCAGCAAATTATAGCAGCATGCTATTTAGTCCAAGTGTAAGAGCAAGCGGCTTAGGCACTGTATACAATATATCATTTGCTATTTTTAATGGTTTTTTCCTAGCACTTGCTAGCTTTGGGATAGCTCACGGGTTTATGCTATCACCTCTATATTTAAGTTTAATAGTATTTATTGTTTGTCTGCTTATACTTTTTGTATATCGAAAATAAATACTTCTTTTATAGCTATTACATCTTCTTCATCAAAGATATATACGAAAATATCAATATATATCAAGATTATAATTATATGCTACAATTAGCATAATTAAAAAATCATTTTTTTAGATTATGGAAAACTTCTTTCTAAGCTTATTATACATATTAGAGGCAAACATCATACTATTTGTGTGTCAACTGTTTACAATAATTGTTGTACTAAAATTGATAGTAGATAAAAAGTCAGCTTCAAATATTCTAGCGTGGCTTTTAGCAATACTTTTTATACCTTATGTTGCTATACCATTCTTTTTTATATTTCAGCGTAAAGATACTCGAAAATTTTGGCAGAAAGAAAAGATGAGCATTAAACAGCCTCATGTTAAAGAATTTTGCCTTGTTGATAATAACAGTTGCGAGAAACTACCGACAAATACTATAAATGTATTTTCAAATATGGAGTTGAATACTCTTACCTCACAAAATACTTTTGAGATGTATACTGATGGTGTAGAATCTTTTGACAGTTTTATTGATTCGATCAATTCTGCAAAAAAGAATATATATATCCAAACTTATGTCTTTAAAAATGACTCTACATCTAAGCTTATAGTCCAAGCTTTAGAGAAAAAAGCTTCTGAAGGTATCGAAATAAAAATGCTTATAGATTCTCTGGGGTCTTTTTATGTATATAGACATAATAAAAGAATATTTAAGAACTTGCGAAAACTAGGTGCAGAAATAGTCTTTTTTATGCCTGTGATATCTAATCCATTGCGTAACTATATTAATTTTAGAAATCATCGAAAAATTTATATTTTTGATAATCATACTGTTTTTAGTGGCGGAATGAATATTGGAGATGAATATATGTCACCAATAGCACATGAAGGAATGTGGGATGATCTACTATTTAAAATACAGGGGGAATCTCTTAGCTATTTCTTAAAAATATTCTCTTCAGATTGGCACTTTGCTACAAATCAAGAACTGCAGTTTACACCTTCAACCCCTGTTGAGGAGGAAGGCTTTGTACAAGTTATTCCATCAGGACCAGATTTACAACAAGATCAATTATATGCAGGATTACTGACAGCTATCAACTCTGCAAAAGAAAAAGTATGGATAATAACGCCCTACTTAATTCCATCAGCAGAGCTTTATCAAACTATTATACTGGCAAAGCGAAGAGGTTTAGAAATTAAAATTATTACACCTAAAAGCTCAAATCATAAAATTGTAGATAAGGCTAGAGATAGCTATACTAGAGATTTTGTCGCTTGTGGTATAGATGTCCATTTCACTGCAAATATGATGCATGCTAAAGCTGTATTAATTGATGATAACTTAGCAATGCTTGGCTCTGTAAACCTAGATAATAGAAGCTTGTTCCTTAACTATGAAATTGCTACATTTTTATACAGCTCACACCATGTAGGTGAAGTATATAAATGGGCAACTAAGCTTTTAGAGGACTCAACATTAAAAACAGATCATATGAGTAATAAACGAAGTAGTCTAATAGCTGAGAGTTTTTTAAAGATTTTGACACCGTTAATGTAATCAATATGTTTATTAGTGCTCTATACATAATTGCCTAAACTAGGCTAAATAGATTTTAATACACGAATTTATATAAAGTTGTATAAGCATTAATAATTTGTTATATTCATTCTGAAATTTAAACTCAAATAGGAATCAGTAAATATGACAAACATATTTTAAAAAACTTTAATTAGCTCATTATTATTAAGTACAGCATTTGCTTATGCCGCTAAACCAAAAGGACAAGAACAATTTATTGTAAATTTGGATAAAGAAAATTTTCTTGTTGTATATAATAGCGGTAAACAGAAAGATATTGAAGCAGTCAAAGTTTCTATTGATAACCCTGAGAAATTTGAAAAAGTTAATTTACCTAAAAAGATTACAAGTTTAAAAGGAAAATTAGATCAATTTATAAATATTGGGCATGATAATATTCTAGTATTAGCAACTAATGATTCTATGTCAAATTTTGCATATATTTATTCTGTTAAAGATATTCTAGATGATGATAAGAAAGACGATCATACACAACTAAAACTAGCTAATGGCCATAACCCTACTATCGCTTATTCTGGAGAAAATTGGCAGACACAAAAAGAGCAGTACTTTACTTTTGCCACTTCTGATAGTTTAGATTCTTCTAATATGGAAGTGTATTTTTATACTGTAAATAGAACGGCTGATGATCAAGGTAATGATAAGTATAGTGACTTTAATCAGTTGGTTAACTTAAAAATACCTAAAGATATTAAGGGTGATAATCTTGCGATGACAACCTTTACAAAACCAGTACCTACGCCAGGAAGAAATCATGATTATCAAGCAGGATTAGTATTTAATATTGATGGAACAAATACATTAAGTGGTTACATGGTTGAACCAAGTTTTGATCAAGTTAAAAAAGAGATGATACTAACTGCTGAGTACCATAATAATATTGGTGAAGGCATATACCCTGCTGTTGCTGGTTTACCATTAAATACAAATATGGTTATGCTATCCCAAGATAAAAAGCAAAATCAAACAGCTCAACTTATCGATAGAGATTCCTTTAGAACTCAAGCTACAGATAAATCTCATGCTGGAGATTTAGCAAGTGTTGCTACAATTTATAATGATAGTGTTGATGGTAATCCTTACTTCATCTATGAAACTAGCAGAAACTCTGATGGTTCGGTGATGTTAAACACTTATAATTATAAAAAAACTGGAGATGATTTATCTCTTATATTAGATAAATCCATTGAGATAGATAAGGGTTAATTCTATCAATAATTAGTAAAGTTAATTGATAATTTCTTTCTATCATCTGTAACCTTTGTGAAATTTTCATAAAGAAAATATTTTTTGTAATTATTCTAAGTCCAAATAGCAACGACAGCCATAATTGCAAAACCAATTATAACAAAAGTGTATTGCTTAGTATTACAACAATCTTTGATAAGTACAGACCTATCTAAACCATGTAAAGTACCCATATAGATAAAAGTACCAGCAGCTATAGCTGTAAATACTGGCTCAACAAGTGGATTTGTTACATAATTTTGTGCTACTTGACCGAATAATATCCCAAGTGGTGTCATTATCACAAAAATACCAAAGAGTGTAATTCTAGTAACAAATTTTAAATTTGTTCTATTTATATTTATCGCTAAAGCAAAACTTGCAGCCCACTTATGTGCGATTATCGCCAAGAATATAACAAAAGCAACACTCAGTTCTGCTGATATACCCAAAGCTGCACCCTCAAAGAAGCTATGTATAGATAGCATTATAGTCGCCATAATTGCTATAAATGATAGATTACCTTTATTATTTTTAGATAGCGTACCGCCAATATGTTCCATTAATAAAAATAACAAAATTGTAATCCCTGCTATCAAAAATGGAAATGGATAGTCTATATTTAGTTCACTAAAATCACCTGCTGAATCTGATAGCATATGAATTAACCCTGCTCCTAGAAATATCCCATTTGCCAAAGCATCCCCTATAGGAAAACTAAAACCTTCAGGATTAGATGCTTTCTTCATAAATGGAAATATGCCAGATACAGCTGTTACAACCAGTATTACTAATAAAACTGTAATTTCAAAGTTACCCATTATTTATTCCTCTAAGTCGTCATCTTCAAACCATTGTGGAAATGGGTCTGATAGGTTTTTATATTTATCAGGATTATCCCAATAATCATTGATTAAACACTTGTCTAATTCTGCTCGAACAACTCCCTCTTTCATTTCATCTTTAAGTCCTATAAAGACTATTTCTTGCCTTCTATCACCACTTACATCATGCCATCTATCTTTAACTAATTGCTGAAATTCGGGAGTATCTGGCCATTGGTCTTTGTCCATACTAGCCCACCACATTCCCATACCTTGATGTCTAATCAAAGAACCAGCCTGAGATACTTCTCCTACTAAGTCAGGGCGAGTTGAAATCCAAAAGAAGCCTTTAGCCCTTACTATTCCTGGCCATTCGACATTGTTAAAAAAGTTCATTAACTTTTTTGGATTAAACGGGTTTATCGAGTGGTAGACAAAAGATTGTATGCCATATTCATCAGTCTCAGGGATATGCTCTTTGAAGCTATATAATTCTTTACTCCATAAAGGATGATTTTCAGCCTCTTCAAGATTAAACTTTTTAGTATTGATAACTTTATTTACATCAATTTTAGAGAAATTTGATTCAATAACTTCAGCATCTACATTCAATCCTTTAATGATAGAATTAACAACTTTTTTGTCATTTACTGAACAATCATCTACTTTGTTTAGAACTATCACATTTGCAAATTCAATTTGTTCGACCATTAAGTCAACTATAGCTCTATCGTCTTCTTCTCCGAGACTTTCCCCAGAGTCTTTTAAGTACTCATTTGACCCATAATGCTTCAGAAAATTCACACTATCAACTACTGTAACCATTGTATCTATATAAGCTACATCAGCTAGGCTTTTTCCATCTTCATCTCTAAATTCAAAAGTAGTTGCCACTGGTAATGGTTCAGAAATACCTGTGCTTTCTATAATTAGATAGTCATATTTTTCAGATTTAGCAAGTTCTTCAACTTCTGTAAGTAAGTCCTCTCTTAAAGTACAGCAGATGCAGCCATTTGTTAGCTCAACCATTTTAGCTTCTGTTCTTGAAATATGAGAATCATGGTTTTTAATCAGCTCTGCATCAATATTAATCTCACTCATATCATTCACAATCATAGCAATTTTTAAGTTATTGCTATTGTTTAATATATGACTCAAAAGAGTTGTTTTACCAGATCCTAAAAAACCTGATAATACTGTAACTGGAAGTTTTTTCATTTTTATATTTATATTTGATTCTGAAATTAAAACCTATGATACACAAATTTACAAAGTGTTACAACATAACACATTATAAATCATCTACCTTGCCCTACGATCCCGATAAGCAATATGGCAGAACGATTTTAATTCAATCATCAAACAATAAATTAATAGCTATGCTTATAAGCATTAATCCTAAAATTGGTAATAATACTCCTTGTGGAGATCGCTCAATATATGGTAAGTTCTCTGCAATTAATAATCCCCACTCTGGATTTGGAGATTTTACCCCTACTCCTATAAAACTAAGTGAAGTTAGACTTAGGGTTATAACTGGAAGACGAAGCAAAGCATGTCGAATTAGTGGAGGCAATATATATGGTAATAAATAATAGCGTAACACTCTCCATCGGCTTGTTCCCCAAACAGAAACTAAGTGTGTGTAAGGTTGGGCTCTTGCTTCTAACACTAAACTGGCACAATGGGCTGCTAATGGTGCCCATGATACTAACACAATAGCTATCAAAGCACTGTTTGGATTCATCCCTGTCATTCCTGCTACTAATAAACCCGCAACAATGTATGGTACACCTTTAGTTATCTCAATTAATCCTTGACTAAACCGAGTTATAAAACCAAGCATTAAACCAATTACAAAACTCAAAAATGTTGCCAATATGCCTATTCCTAGTGTTGAGAACATTCCTGAACCTACACGAGCAAATAAATCTCTACCCACAGCGTCAGCGCCAAATGGAGCTGCAAGACTTGGAGAAGCTAAGCGAGTAAACTCGATAGAATAAGGATCTCGTAGTAATGCCCAACCGGTACAAAATATTAGAGATGAGAAAATTACTATACTAATTATTCTTTTTGCCCAACTTTGTGTGAAACAAAATGTTTTATGATTACTTATTAATTTACCATTTGTGATGCTATGACCTAATAACCATCTTTGAAATAAAATGCTTGCACTACTTATTAAAATTGAAAATATTAGCAATGCTAATAAACCACCCTGAAGTAAAGGTAAGTCTTGTGATTTGACAGCTTTTAAAATCAAACTTCCTATACCAGGAATAGAAAATATTTTTTCTACTGCTACAGCCCCACCAGTTAAGCCTATTATAATCATGGCAATTTGTGGAATCAAACTACTAATAGCACGCCGCAATGCAAATTTTAATATTTTTGCTCTGCTAACATTAGCTGAAAGCCAAGTAATTATCCATGGTTCACTCAAAACACGTCTAAGACTATCATTAAGTAAACGGCTAAACAAACCAGCTGCAGGTAACGCCAGTGCAAAACTTGGTAACCAAAGATTTTGTAGTCCCTGCCAGCCATATGGTGGAAACCAACCTAACCAAATGGAAAATATCAAAATCAATAATGAGGCAACCACATACTCAGGTAAAGAAATTAATGCCGAACTTAAGCTATTGTGATTATTGTTAACATAATCTTGTTGTAAACGCTTAATACTATATAGCATGCTAATACCACATAGTATAAAAGTTATAGTAAGCGAACTTGTCATTAGTAACAATGAAGTTTTAGCTGCATGCTGAATATGTTCTGTGACAGATGAACCATCTACCCAAGAGACTCCTAAATCTCCTTGGAATGCATGTATTAACCAATCCCACAAACGCTCAACTGTACTTCGACTTAATTCTAAATCATTATTAATCGCTTGAAGGGCTTCATTAGTCATTAATTGTTGGGCACCTGCACGGGCTCGTAGAATAGCTTGTGCAGGATCAATACCCGCAATATCAGGCATCAGCCCGACTAACACAATAATAAAACAAAGTGATAGTAAGCGTGATAACCAAATCATTTAACTATTTACCTCAGTAAATTGATCAATTAGCCTGCGTTCTCTTGGGTCACGCTGGACATTTTTTACACGGCTATCTTCACCTTGAATAATGCGTTCATGTAATAAAGGAATTGCAGCATATTGTTCAAGAATTTTATTTTCTGCTTCAATTATAGCTTGTTGACGCAATTTACCTAAAGGTTGGCTATCTGCATATGCTAATGCTGTATCAACATCTTTAGAACAGAACTGCCCAAGATTAAATGAACCATTACAGCCAAAGTCACTTTGCATGTATGCTACAGGGTCTCCAGAATCAAGAACTGTTGCACGGGATAATAAAAATGCATCAAATTTACCAGCTAATGCATCGCTTTCAATTTGAGCATATTCACGAATATCTAAATCAACTACAAAGCCAACGGCTTCAAGTTGTTGCTTAAGTAATACTGCTACTTCAGGTAATTCTGCACGGTCCATAAAAGTACCAATAGTAATCCTATCACCATTAACACGCCCTTCTTTAACATTATCAACTCTAGGATTTTGTTCTCGAATTGGCTCAGCCCACTTTAATGCAGGACCTAATAAACCTTTAGCTAAATCTGCATGATTTTCATAAACAATATTGATGATTTGTTCTCGTTTAACGGCTTCTGTAGCAGTTTTTCGTAGATTTATATTTTTAAATACTTTAGATTTATTGTTCAAATAAAGTGTATTTGTTCGTGGCATTGCAACTTCATGAAGTTTAGAGGAGTCAATCATAGCAATTTGAGATACAGGCACAGTTTCTACAATATCGGCTTTATCTGTACGAAGAGCTGCGGCTCTTGCAAAACCATTAGGAACATACTCAACAAATACCTCATTAATCTTTGCTTTTTCCCCCCAATATTTATCAAAACGCTTTAATTTCGCACTTGTTTGTCCATTGATATTAGTCAAAACAAATGGTCCAGTACCTGCATTTATAGGAATAACACGACCATCATCTTTATATGCTTTATTAGATAAAATGGATAGTTGAGGGCTAGATAAACGACTTGGTAACAATGGATCATTAAAAGTTGTTTTAATTTCAACGGTAGAATCATCAATTACATTAATTTTCCACTCAATACCATCTAGTATGCGTGGTTTTGGTGCTGCATCAAGTGCTTTTTGCAGTGAGTTTGCGACAGTGTTTGCATTAAGTTCTGAACCATCATGAAACTTAACTCCTTTCCGAATATTAAAGTGCCATGTTAATGGGTCTATCTGATCCCACTGAGTCGCTAACATTGGCATTGCATCTGACTTCTCATTTAATTTTACTAGTGTCTCCGCTGTACTCCAACGCGATAATTTAAAGGCATCATCTGATAATGGTGATAAGCCTGTTCTTGGCGGTTGCATCATTGCAATGCTAATTTTTGATTCTTTACCTGTATGTTCTTTTTTATTTTCAGCTTTACTTTTCTGAGAATCAGAGCAGCTTATCAGCAAGATACTGAAAACTATTGGAAAGACTAATTTTAATAATTTATTGCACATACAAAACCTCTCTAATAAACCTTATTATTTTTAATTTTTGGGATTAATAACTCTCTAGTAGTTGGATGCTTGGGATTATTTACTATATTTTGTGATGTGTCATATTCCACTACTTGTCCTTTATCTAAAACTAAAATTTCATCAGATAAAACCTGTGCAACATAAAGATCATGAGTAACCAAAATCAGACATATTTTATGCTTTTTCTTAATTTCTATTAGTAAATCAATAATTTGTTGGCGACTAATTGGGTCTAAACTACTTGTTGGCTCATCTGCTACAAGTATACTTGGCTTGATAATTAATGCTCTTGCTATTGCCACTCTTTGTGCTTGGCCAACAGAAAGTTGTTGTGGATTACACTCTAAAAGGGATAAATCTAAACCAACTTGGATGAGAACCTCTTGAACCTTCTTATTTTGATCATGAAGTATACCCATATTATTTAGAGGCTCTAACAAAATTTGACTTACCGTATAAAAGGGGTTTAAAGTTGATTGAGGTTCTTGTGGAATCAATTGAATATACTTACATAGTTTTTGATGTTGTCTTACTGAAATTCTTGAAAGAGGATATCCGTCAATATACACCTCCCCTGAACTTGGTCTACGGAGACCAAACAATAATTCTATAAAAGTAGATTTACCAGCTCCAGATGGCCCAATAACTGCAAGATTTCGTTCTTTTATCGTTAAGTCTAATGAGTCTAATGCTATAAAAGGTTTTCCACCCATCCACTTTGATTTTAAATAATAATGAACATTCACTTGTTCAAAACGAATTTCGATTGAATTATATTGAGTAGGTTGATTTAAAGTTGAAAAGCTATATGGCAATAATAATTGTGAAATTTTTTTACAAAAAGGATGGTTACTACGCTTAATAGTATCTCGTGGCGAACCATAAGCTATAACGGTATTATCTGAGATAATTAATATCTTATCACACTCCAGTGCGGTTGATAAATCATGGGTAATTAATAGCCCACTAATATTATGTTGCTGAATTCTCGAACGGAACAATTCTAGTATTTTATTTTCTATAATTGGATCTAGTCCACTAGTTGGCTCATCTGCTATAATAAAATTAGCATTTCCAAGCAAAGAAATTGCTATACAAATTCTTTGACGCTGTCCACCTGAAAGTTGGCTTGGATACTTTGTAAGTATTGTCTCAGGATTTACAAAATCTAACTCTCTAAGAAGTGATATAATAATTTTTTTATTTTTTGAGTTTAATCGAACTTTATTTTCTGTTAAAGCTAAGCATAATTGTTCCCCGACTAATACTAAAGGGTTAAGAGCTCTCAAAGCATCTTGAAAAATGACTGCAGGGCGCTGTTGTTTAGTCCGCTGAGACATTGTTAATTGACTAACTTCATTACCGTTTAGTTTTATGCTTCCTTCAACTAAAATACTTGGTGGTAAAAAGCCTGCTACAGCTTTTGACAACATAGATTTACCAATACCTGAAGGCCCCATAACTGCAAGTACTTCACCTTGAAATAAGTCAAAAGAAATGTTTTTAAACAATATATGCTTTGAATTAGTAAGGCTTAAGTTATTGACTGATAATATTGGTTTAGAAATCATAATAAATAAAAGAATGTGTATATTACACATTCTTTCCTATTAATGTATAAGCCAATTTAACTGTATTTACATTATCCATTATAAGACTCTCTATACCAACTTATAAACTATTTTCTAATATTACAATAGAATTAACTACATCATGAAAGGGATCCACCTTTATTATTGGTGTGAAAATTTTATAAATCGACTCATCTATTGGTCTATATAGTAATTCCCTATTATTCCAGCTTGATCGAGCAACTATATGAGATTTTTTTGGGGAAGTTGATTTTATTTGATTAAATATTTCAGTCTTAGTTTTTGAATCTAATCCGGCAAGAGCTGCAACAAAAATTGTATTATAATTTTGATAGTTAAAAGTTTGTCCCGCTGAATTTTGAATATCTATTAAATGATCTAATTTTAATGCTTTGACCAATATTCTTGATTTTTCAGTTACTTCTTTATCTATATCTATTATTGTCGATGAAATATTATATTTACTTGCTAATACAATTGATGTTAAAGGCAAAAAACCTCCTCCTATAAATATAACTTTATGACTTTTATGTTCTGAGCAACTATATAAACTATTATATTCAAGAGTGGTTAAATCTTGATAATTCTTAAAATAAGGAAATGTTTCTAGCTCTTTAAGAGGGTCAATAGAATTTATTATCTTATCAGCCCAATATTTTTCAAGCTGATATTCAGCTTCTGCTGATAAATATTGCAGATGTTCTTTCTTATCTTCAGATAACTCAAGCTTTCTATCAAACTTCATGGCTAGCTGAACCAAATCACTAAAAGCATTGTTAACTTTTTCACTAGGAGAAAAATCTTTTAATTGTGAAATTTCTTCATATAAATCATTTATTCCTATTATTTTATCCATATTAAGATTTATTAATTATATTTATTTGGCAACATAATACACCACAAAACAAAGTGTTACAACATAACACTTTACCAAATATTAGTTTATAATATTCTTTTTAGTACGAATAAACCATAAAAAATATGTTTAACAGCCAAACGAATAGAAACTCCTCTGACAGAACTATTATTTTTTTACTCTGCTTTTTTGGGTTAATGTCTCAATTAGCAATAGATAGTTTTACGCCGTCACTGCCCTATATTACAAAATACTTTAATACGAGTGAGAGTATTACTAAACTTACTATTGGACTATACTTTTTTGGTATGGCTTGTTCGATGCTAATCTTTGGACATTTATCTGACAAATATGGTAGAAAAAAATCCTTAATAATAGGTTACTCCATATTCTTTATTGCAAGTATATTTTGCAGCATATCACAATCACCTACCCAGCTTTTATTTTTCCGTTTTTTACAGGGTATTGGTATGTCGTGTTCTTTTGTATCATATAGAGCTATAATGAAGGATGCCTTTGATAAGAATAATCAATCTCTGGCAAATGCAAACCTTATTGTAAGTAGTATAGTATTATTTGTCCCTCCTTTATCACCATTAATAGGTGGTGTAATGCAACAATTTATAGGCTGGAGAAGTAACTTTGCACTTCACGCTATATTAGCTATCGTAACAATCTATCTAATATTTAGTTACCTTCATTTAAAGCCTTTAGCAAGCACTAAAGATAAATGGTTAGACTCATATAAAAAAGTTTTGAGCAATAAATCTTTTATTTTAAACTCTATATGTAGTGGTTTAGCATCCTCATTAATGTTCTCTTTTGTTGAAGTTACTCCTTATTTATTTCAGGTTAAAATGGGTTTCTCAACTATAAGCTATTCTTTAACATCAGCAATAATGATAGTTGTTCCAGTAATATTTATACTTTTATTAAAAAATAGAATAAGCAGAATGAATATGGATAAGGTTATGATATATTGTGCTTTAATATCTGCATTTTTTAGTTTTTTACTAGTAATCTCTTATTTTACTGTCGGAATAAACCCATTAATAATAATAATTCTTTGTACATTAATTATTAGTGGTAATGCATTTCAATATACAGCTACTTATGTCGCTGCATATAAAGGAGTCGATAATCATGTAGGGGCATCATCTGCATTATTTTGTTTTATTAAAATATTTATAGCTGCAGTTTTTTCATTAGCTGTTTCATATATCTATGTTAAAAATCAAGCGACATTAGGGCTTATAATAGGACTACCTCCATTAGCTATAATAGTACTTAAAATGATAGATAAAAAAATTCTTTAATATTTACCAACAGGCTAAAATCGTACCAATTTGTATTGGGATTAGCATTAGATTATAATTGGTGCAAAATTATAGACTGAAATTAAAGATGGGTAATTATCTGAAAAACGCAAAGCATTATTGTGAAAACAATAAACTCCGCTTTACACCTCCACGCCAGCAAGTTTTGGATGTAATTTATAAATCAACTAAGCCAATTAGTGCTTACGATATTCTTAGAATCATTTCTTGCGATAGAGATATAAATCCCCCTACTATTTACCGAGCGATTGATTTTTGGCTTAAATATAATTTTATCCATCGGATTGAAAGTATAAATTCATATATAGCTTGCAAAGAAAATCACAAACATACTGGTGTCGAAGTTTTTGTTTGCCAAAACTGTGGTTTTGTTGATGAGTCTCATACTTGTAATTCAAAAATTCTTGAAGAACTAAAAAAACTTACTAAACATCAAATTAAAAGTTGGAATATAGAAATGAAAGGACTATGCCAAAACTGTATAAATATAGAGAACTAAACTTTATGCAAAATCTAATGTTAGTAGTAACCTAGTTTTACTATCTAAAATATTTGGTGATCGATGGACAAGTCCATTACCTTCATTATCTTCCCATGCTTCTCCTTTCAATAAAGCAACATCTCCTGTATCTAGCCTTTGAATTTCAGTACTCTTATTATCAAAAGGAGCATCAGTAACACCTAATAAACTTCTATCTACATCAATACTCTTAAGCCACTCAGTTGTACTGCCTGAATAACAACTAATTAACCTACAAGGTACACGATCCACATGAAAACGAGGACACATAGCTTTGTTGATAGTCGCTAATCTTAAGCCAGCTTGCTCTAAATCAAATAAGTAGCAAAACATATCAACAATAGTTGAGATATCTTCAATTAAATAAGATTTCAAAGCAAAATCAGGTAGTTCATTTATCAATGTATCATAAACATTATTAGGCTTTACAATAATAGGAAGAGTCGAATCTTTTTTATGACTACTAATAAAATTATCGATGGAAGTCAGTAGTTCTTTACTAAAAGATCTTTTCCATATAGCTATATTTTTATCTTTCTTATAGATATCTGATAAAACAATTTTATCACTTGACTCAGATTTACCTTCAAATTCTAGATTCATTACAACCTCTTATGAATATGTTTTTATCACAGATATAAAGTGTTACAAAATAACACCATTAAATATAGCATAAGGGAATAAAATTATAAAGATTTTTAGAAGAAACCTATAAATTGCTTATGATGATTAAAAATTATTTGAATTTGATCAGTATTTCATTGATGACTATATAAATCACTATATCTTAAGTATTCGATATAGCAAATATAAGAGTATAATAAACAATAGCAATTCTTAAAAATCATTTCTAAACTTAAATAAAGTTAAAAAAATAAATTTATCACGGAGATTGAAGTTATATGAAATTCTTACGATATAAGTATCAAAAAACGATTTATCCTTGCATCCTTTCTGAAGATACTTTATATAACATTAAGAACTTAGTCGATGATATTTGCCCTAACAATATTCTAAAGCTTGAATCGATAGTAAAGAACAATATTAATTTAAACTTTTTACCAATATTAACTAGTAAAATCGAAAAGAAAAATATTTCAAGTTGTATTCAAAAGCCTGGGAAAATTATAGCAATCGGTATGAATTATTTAGATCATCTAGAAAGAATAAACTTTCTCGGTGGACCTAAAGTTAAACCAACAAATTTTATATTTTTTCAAAAACCATCAAGTAGCATAACAGGTCCTTATGATCCTATATATATACCTAAAAACTGTAATAAACTTGATTATGAAAATGAGCTAGCTGTAATTATTGGTAAACCCGCAAAAAACATATCTGAAAATGAAGCTTTAGAGCATATTTTAGGATACTGTATTGGTAACGATGTATCTGAAAGAGCTTTACAACTTCAAAATCCAGGCCAATATAATATGGGGAAAAGTTGCGACTCTTTTTGCCCCCTTGGACCATATATAGTCACTAAAGATGAGATTAATCCTGAAAACCTTTCTATAAAAACAAAAATAAATGATGAAACTGTCCAAGATGGTTCAACTAAAACTATGATATTTGGAATAACTCAGTTAGTAGCTAAGCTAAGTGAATATTTTACTTTAGAGCCTGGTGATGTTATCTTGACTGGTACACCGCAAGGAGTTCAATTAGAAAATGAAATTTTAGGACTAGAAACTCATTACTTAAAAGAAAAAAATATTGTAACTTTAGAAATAGAAGGATTAGGAAAACAAGAAAATATGATTTTCAAATCTTAAATTCTCTACTCAATTGCAAACTTATCTTTTAAAGTATTTAAAATTTTATCAACATTCTTATTGATAACAGCATTACCCAAAGTTTGGGCATTATACCTACTTATCTTTAATAGATCTTAAGGCTGCTGCTATAAATAAAAGAGCCATTATTGAGAAGAAATATAGAAAACAAAGTCCAATATAAAATGGTACATTTATATTTTCAGATATAGGTAGATTTTTAAAATTTGTATTTGTTACAACATATCCAAAACTTATCTGACCAATAACCCCTCCTAAGATAACAAAAGTATTATTAATAGCTGCCGCTGTACTAGCTAAATCATCACTTACTATATACGATGTCAAAGCAAAAGAGGTAATAACTCCAGATGCTGATATTCCTGCAAATACCGCAAATACTATAAGAGTTGAGTAGCTAAATAAGATTGGTGTAATCATAAGGCTATAACATATAACCCCAAGTGTAGCCACCAGATACAAATGCTGTTTTATTCTTTTTAATGTCTTTAAATAAAAACCTGAGATAACTCCTGAAACTAAAAAACTAGCCCAGTATATTTCTCCTAAAGTCATAGCCTTTTCCGCTGAATACCCATGCATCTGCATAAAATAACTTTTTGCCCAATACCCTGCAAAACTCATAATAATCAACCAACTTGTAAAAGCATATAAAAATATAAATAATAGTATTTTTGACTTAAATAATTCTTTTATTTGCCCTATTGTTTGAGACCAGCTTTGACTTTTATTCGAATAAGTATTTGATGGTTTGTAGTTTTTTAGTAAAACTATAGAGATTAGAAGTAAAATAAAAGCAAATACAATAACAATTATATTTGCCGTATCCCAGCCGAAATTTTTTAAAACATAATGGTAAACATTTCCAGAAATAATAGCTCCCAATGTACACGATGCTTCTGCAAGACCTACACATAGAGGAAAAAATTGTTTTTTGAAGCTTCTTAATGCTACATACAAAGCTGAGATATAAGCCATTGAAGCTCCTATCCCTGTAATAAAACGTCCTAATGCAACTGTAATGCTTCCCATAGATAACCAATATACGAAACTACCTAAAATAACTATAGATATACCTATAGGTAATAAATATTTGATGCCATACTTATCAAAAAATATACCATTAGGTATTTGTAATAAGACAAATGGTAAAAAATATATCGCAGATATATTTATGCTATTTTCATGAGTTAATTTTAAAACTCTTTCCATATAAGATGCATTTGTTGCAGGAGATACTTGCAAAAAAAACGCTAAAACAACAAATAATAAACAGATAATAAATACAAAATACTTTTGAGCTTCTTTCATATAGTACCTTTAGGTTAGAATGGCATTAATAAAAACTAAATAATATTATAGTATTTATTAAGAAGTTAAGCTACCTATCTAAACTCTCTGCTCAATAGCAAATTTATCTTTTAAAGTATTTAAAATGTTATCAACATTCTCATTGATAACATCATCACCTAGAGTTTGAGCGTTATCTTGGAAAAGCATACTAATAGCTAAGCTCTTACGTGGATTTGCATCATCTTGGTATACATCAAATATATTTACATTTTGCAAAATGCTAATATCAAGATTATTGATAGCTTTGACAATATCTCCAGCTAATACACCCTTTTCTACCAAGAAAGATACATCTCTTGATACTGATGGGTATTTAGATATTTTGTTAAAGCTTGGTATTTCTTTAGAGTTTAGCACTTCCAAATCAAGTTCAAAAATTATCGGAGCTTTTGATTTTATTTGGAATGTTTTTAGCGTAGTTGGGTGAATCACACCAATCACACCAATCTTTTTACCATTAGCTACTATATAAGCCGATTGACCTGGGTGAAGCCAGTTTACATCATCACAAACTTCAAAGTTTAAATCTACTATATCAGAACATAAGCTTTCTAAGTCTGCTTTAACATCGTAGAAATCAACTTTTTTAGTTGCTGACCAGTTTACGCTATTTAGCTCACCAAATACTAGTCCTGCAATTCTATCAAACTGTTTTCTAGTACCATTCTCAAGTTTAAAACAAGCACCCTTCTCAAATAATCTAACCCTAGTTTGTTGGCGAGTTACATTTGCTTTAAAAGCATTCAAGAGCCCTGGTATAAGTGACTGTCTCATCACTGATAAATCTTGAGAGATTGGGTTTTTAATAGCTATACCCTTTTCTGCAAAGAAAAACTCATCAAATTTAGGGTCAATAAAACTATAATTTATCGCCTCTTGATAACCTCTATCTACAAGTCTACTCTCAAGTGTCGCTATAGCTTGCTTAGTCTCAGAAATATTGATTTTCTTAGCTTTGTAGCTTGGCATAGTTTCAGGTAGTTTTGAGTAGCCGTATACTCTAGCAACTTCCTCGATTAAATCTTCTGGGATTTCCATATCAAAACGATAAGATGGAGCTACAACTTCTAAACAACACTCATCTTTTTGAGTAACTTGCATATGAAGATTGCTAAGCACTTCTGATACATAAGAAATATCAAACTCTGTACCTAAAACTCTATTTAGTTTATTGATGCAAAGACTAATAGTAGCTTGCTTTTCTACAAAATTATTATCAACTTGAGCATGAATTGGAGCAACTTCGCCACCTGCAATTTCAACTATTAGATTAATAGCTAACTGCATCGCTTGACTTGCAAGTTTAGGATCTACACCGCGTTCAAATCTATGTGATGAATCTGTGTGTAGATTATATTTGCGCGCTTTACCTGCTATTTTTTCAGGTACAAAAAATGCACTTTCTAAGAATATACTTGTGGTTGAACCAGTAATTGATGAATCTAATCCTCCCATCACACCTGCGATTGCTAATGCTTTTTTCTCATCAGCAATTACTAGAGTATCTGACTCAAGTTCAACTTTTGTATCATCTAAAAGAGTTAGTTTTTCTTTATTATTAGCATAGCGAATATTTATAGCACCATCTAATTTATCCAAGTCAAATGCGTGCATTGGTTGACCTGTCAAAAGCATTATATAGTTAGTTACATCTACGAAAAATGATATAGAACTAACTCCACTTCTGCGTAATTTTTCAACTATCCATAGAGGTGTTTGAGCATTATTATTTACATTCTTAATAATACAACCATAGTAAGATTTACAAGCATCTGTAGCCGTGATTGTAACTTCTTTAGTATCGTTGATAGTTGTTGAAATATCTTTTATAGCAACTTCTTTTAAATCTGCTTTTGTAAGAGCTGATACTTCACGAGCAATACCAAACACACTCAAGCAATCTGCTCTATTTGGTGTAAGGTCAACCTCAATCATATTATCATCAAGATTTAGGTAAGTATTTACATCTTGACCCACAGGAGCATCTGTTGGTAAATCCATAAGGCCATCAGCTTTTTCTGCTAAACCAAGCTCTTCTTCAGAACACATCATCCCAAATGATTCTTGACCACGCAGTTTTGATTTCTTGATTTTAAAATTACCCGGTAATACCGCACCAATAGTCGCTACAGGTGCTTTCATACCTTCGTATATATTTTTAGCACCACAAACTATAGTAGAGTTTTCAGCTTCACCAATATCTACACTACAGATGTTTAGTTTATCTGCATCAGGATGTTTTGTGATAGTCTTTATTTGACCGACAACTACACCGCTTACTTTCTCTGCAACTACAGGTTCTATAGCATCAACTTCTAAGCCTGCTAGCGTAAGTGTATCTGCTAATTCTTGGCTAGATTGAGTATCACTTAGGTACTCGTTTAACCAGTTATGACTAAATTTCATGTAAAATTCCTATATATTAAAACTGTCTCAAAAATCTCAAATCATTCTCAAAGAACATTCTCAAATCATCTATACCGTATCTAAGCATTGATAATCTCTCAACACCCATACCAAATGCAAAACCTTGATAAACTTCAGGGTCAACCTTACCAGCTGTTAGCACTTTAGGATGCACCATTCCGCAACCTAATACTTCAAGCCAACCTGTTTGTTTACAGACTCTACAGCCCTTACCATTACACATCACACACTCCATATCTGCTTCTGCTGATGGCTCTGTAAATGGGAAGTAAGATGGTCTAAAGCGAACTTTCAAATCTCTCTCGAAGAATGAATTTAAAAATGCGTGTAACAAACCTTTAAGATCTGCAAACGATACATCTTTTTCAACTAATAAACCTTCTACTTGATGAAACATCGGCGTATGAGTAATATCAGAATCACATCTATACACTCTACCTGGTGCGATGATTCTAATTGGTGGCTCTTGATTTTCCATTGTACGAATTTGCACACCTGAAGTATGAGTTCTAAGTACATGATTATCATCTATATAAAAAGTATCATGCATTGCACGAGCTGGGTGATGAGATGGGATATTCAATGTCTCAAAATTATAATAGTCACTCTCTATCTCAGGGCCTACTTCTACGCTAAAACCATTTTGTTTAAAAAATGCTTCTATACGATTCAAAGTTTTTGTAACTGGATGAAGTGAGCCTTGATTCTGACCAACACCATCTAGCGTTACATCTATTTTTTCAGCAGCTAGCTTTGCATTGATTTCTTGAGTTTCAAATAACTCTAGCTTGATATTTAGAGCATCTTGAAGAGCTTGTTTTGCTATATTTACAGCTTGACCAAGCTTTGGTTTTTCTTCATTTGGTAGAGTAGCTATTAGCTTCATCATACCTGTAAGCTCACCTTTTTTACCAAGGTATTTTACTTTTAAATCTTCTACTGATTTTTTATCTGTGACAAGACTTAGCTCAGCTAGAGCCTTATCTTTCATATCATTGACTAGTTGCATTTTTATGTCCTTTATAAAACTTAATGAGTATTATAGCAAATATGGAATTTTTTAGAATTGATAGAGGCTATAAATATATATTTTATAAGTATTTTAATGTGAGTAGTTGTTTCAGACAATCATCATAATAGATAGGTAGCAGTTCTTTTTGACTATTGTATTTATGTAACATCTTTAAAGTAAAAATATAATTTCCAGAAAAAATTAATAAGAAATATTTTGGTTTTAGCTATCTTTATTCCCAAACATACCCTTTTGGAAGATCGCAAGATACATTTTTTTGACTTAACATCATCACCTTCATTTTTGTGACCGGACAACTACAAATTGCATATTCTTTTGAGCTTTTCTCATATTTGCATGGCTGAGTCATACATCCAGCAACATCTATGTTTGAACACTTTACTCCATCACCTGGTTTTGCAATATTATAATCTTTATTCATATCAAACCCGTATGTTGATATCACATCAGCACCTGGTATAAAAGATGTTTTATCATCTTCACTATTTTGCTCAGCTATATACTTACATACAGGTGCCTCTATACCTTTGCAATCTCCACTACCATCAGGATGACAAGTTGTTAAATTTTTACATTTGGAGCCATCTTTACCACATACAGCTATTGTTTCATAATAAGCACCTAAGTTCATAATTCCATCAATGTTTACATAATTGGGGCCTGTAAAAACTTTACACTTACAATTAGCAGTCTTACCATCTTCACTTACTTTGCATGGTAAGCCAATATTATCAGGATTTGTGCCTGTAGGAGTTAAAGGTCCAGAATAATGACAGTTCGCATATGTTGAATTTGCACAATATAATAGCTTTGTCTCTACTGTAGCTCCGCCACCAGACCAAGCAGATCCATAGCTTGTAGGTTTACATGTTGTTGGATAAAATGGTGTATTACTACAATTACCACCACAATATGGCTTCGCATTAGAGCATAATTGATTAGACTCAAACAGTGGATAATTTACAATATCCCTTGCAAAAGATGCATCTATAGTAAAAACAAAAACTACTACTAGAAACAACTTTTTCATATTAATTTTCCTTACTTATTTAAATTAAGAAATATTTATTCTTGAATCATTTTATTTAGTTTTTTACCGATCAAAAAAGCAAAAATAGCTATAACAACCGCAACTACAAATATAGAGCCAAACAAATGCTGATAACCATAGTAACTAGCGATTGTAGTTTCTGTGTCAAAACCTTTGCTAGTATCGTATTTTACGCCACTACTTGTATAAGTAGCTATCATTGTGCCAAGCTTTATACCTATCGCACTAGTTATAAACCAAGTACCCATTGCAAAACCCATAATTCTCTTAGGTAGAAGTTTTGCCATCAAAGCTAAACCTAAAGCACTTATCAGAAGTTCTGCAGAAGAAAAGCAAATTGTAATAGCTAAAACTTCCCACCAAATACTAATTTTAGAAGTTGGAACATTTAAGAAACAGGCCAAGAAAAGAACTCCATACGCACTACCGCAAAGTAATATTCCTAAAGCAAACTTGTGTGGTAAACACAAATCTCTATCTTTTAGTTTAATATAAATAGTTGCTAGTATTGGTGATAGTAAAACTACTCCCGCAGTATTTAAAACTCCTGGTACAGATTGAGCATTTACGCTAAAACCTAAGAAATGTAAATCCACATGATGAATGTTAAACAGCAAAAACGATGTAAACTTTTGCTGATAGATACAAAAGAAAACTACTGCGTAGAATAATAGTACTATTGCCACAAGTATCTTTCTTTTAGCTAAAGGATCTTTTTCTATAAAGATTTGCATACCAAATATAGTAAATATCAATAACGCCCCACCCCATAGAACTAAATCAGCTAAATTACCATGAGCTAAAATCACACTCAATAGAAATATTGTAGATAGTATTCCAAAAACTAATTTTAGATACATACCAATATTTAGGCTTAAATGTCCTACAGAATTATCAATATCTTTTATACTACTATAGCTGATTAAAGTATTTGCAATTGCAAGAACAAAGCCGACTGAACATAAAGAATATGTAAAAGTATAGCCAAAATTACTAGCCAAATATGGTATAAACAGTGACGCTGTAAGCGAACCAAGATTTATAGACATATAAAATATAGTATATAACGAATCAATCTTTGAATGATCAGTATATATTCTAGAGATAAGATTTGTTGGTGCAGGCTTAAATAGTGCTGCCCCTAATACTACAGTTGCTACAGCTACATATATAAGTGGTTTAAAAACAATCATCGCTGAGAAAGCAAGCAACGCATACCCAATAAGTAGCATAATACCACCGACAAACATTGTGCGTTTTATACCTAGTACCCTATCAGCAATTACACCACCAACAGCATTAAATACATAACTTAAAGCAGCGAAACTACCAAATAATAATACCGCTTGTGTTTCATCAAAATTAAAGCCATTATTACTCATAAAGAATAATATAGAAGTATAGCTAAACCCATAATAACCAAATCTCTCAAAGTACTCAAAAAAGCACAACATAAAGAAAGGATTTTGTTTTCTAACATTCATAGTAAAGATTAATTAAAAATAATATTGCCTAGCATTTTAGCATTTTATGTAAATAATGTACCTAGAAGATTAAAAATAATCCTTTATAATATATGTATATTATTGATTATATTGTGTTTATGAAATTTTTAAAAAATAATAAAGGGTTCAGTTTAGTAGAATTAATGGTTGTAATAGCAATCGTAGCTATACTTGCTGCTATATCTGTTCCAGCCTACTCAAACTATATTATGAGGGTACGCTTTCAAGATGAGATTAGTAAGATGGATAATTATCGCAAGGCTATTACTGATTTCATTCAAAACTCTGGTGTCACTACAGATGCAGAATTTCAATCTGGTATTGCTAATGTAAAAGATAATTATCTTGGTGATGATAATGTCGCTATAATGAGTGAACTTAAAGCAAATAATGGTACGTTATTATCTCACCCAGTTATAAATGGCTCTACTTATCAAATTGCATTGACTCCTAGAATTAATGATAATGGCTCTTTAATAAATTGGGAATGTAATATTCGTAATGAAACAAGTAATTCCGCCCCACCATCAGGAGCCATGCCAAATGGTTGTAACTCTACTGATACAGACTTAAATGATGATCAAAGTGCCTATAATGAAGAATATACAAGTCTTGAAGGCATTAGAGATACCGCTATAGCTGCAGCACATCAAGCATGGAATGATTTAACTACAGATTATGTTGATGCAAGTACTGATGACACTACTACAGAAGGCTCTCTAGGTTCATTAAATGTTTTAAAAAATGCCGCTTTAACAAATCAACAAAATAATACTGACTTAATAAATGATGCTAGAGGTGTAATGGATGATTATTTTAATCCTTATGATACCTCGAACTTAGAGGCTAACTATTCATCTTCTCTAAGTACTCTCAACGATAACGGTGATGTTCTTACCTCAGAATCAACGCCAACTGAGTTTGCTAATGCTGGACTAACTGAACTTACTGCATATCGTGACAGTATTGAAGATACAGATAGCGCTGAATATACAGCAGCTAATACCGCTGTAACTAATAGAACTACAGAAATTTCAAATCTTGAAACAGCTAAATCAAATTATGATACTGGTGTGGCTGCTGCCCCAGATTTAAGCTCTGAAATAACAAGTATAAATTCTCAAATTAGTGATAAAAATACCGAATTAAGTCAACAGGCTCTAACTGACTCTAATTTCACAGACAAAACAAACACAGCAAGTCAAGAATTTAGTGACTCTCTTGGTGAATTAAACTCTTCTGACGCGTTCTCAGGAGATCATGTAGATAGAAATAATTCTTAAATTTAAAACTATATTACAAAGGAATGGAATATGAAAAAACTTTTAGCTTATACTTCCTTTACGCTGCTAGCAAATATTGTTTTTGCAGATAAAGTTCCTTTTTACCTTATTATAGATAGTGAAACGGCATACTCCTGTAATGACAAAAAGAATAATAAAGAAAAAATAAAATGTGAAGACTCTAAAAAAAATAAAATTAATAACAATATTTGAGCTCCTTCCTTAACTTCATTACTCATTACTCATTACAAAAACTTAATCCAAACATACACTACAAAGTGCTAATATTATATTAACAAAAATATAGATTATTAGTATGGAAGCATCTACAAAGCATATATTTAACTACTCTTTTATAGCTATGCCAATAGCTTTTGCTAGCGTGCCTATTTATATATTTCTGCCAGACTATTACCATCAAAGTTTTGGAGTTAACCTTACTTTACTTAGTGTAGTTCTTTTTAGTCTTAGAATACTTGATGCATTATTAGACCCTTTTATTGGCTGGTACTGTGATAAGTTTCAATCTTATGAAAAAGTCAGCTTTGTTGTTATTATTTTAGCATTTATTATTGGTGTAACGATTACTTGCTCTCCAATTTTTAGCAATAAACTCATCAACTTATTTATCGGTATATTTCTAGCAACAATTTCATTTAGTTATTTGACTATATTTGTAGCTACAAAAGGTGCTCTTTGGCTTAAAAGTGATGATGATAAATCTACTATAATCAGTGTAAGAGAGACTTTCAATATAACTGGTGTTTTGATAGCCTCAGTATTACCATTTATTTTATTAATATTTTTTTCACAAAAAACTAGCTATTTAATTTACTCTATCGTTGCAAGTATACTTATTATCTTAGCAAGTATCTTTTTTATCAAATGGCTAAATACTACAAAAGTTGCCAACAAAAATATTCATGCCTTTAAGATTTCAAGCTATATTAAAGCATTCGATAGAGATGGAGTGTTCTTGTTTATAGCTTATATTATGAGTGCTTTAGGTTCTGCTATTCCAGCTGTTACTTTAGTATTTTTTAGTAGATATATATTAGATACAGCTGAATTAACAGGTTTATATATCTTTGTGTATTTCTTAGGAGCAATACTTTTTATTCCTTTTATAAAGAAACTTGCAATGAAAATAGGCATTATTAAAACTTGGGGATTAGCTTTAATATTTTGTGTATTGGTATTTGCTTTTGCTCTGCTATTAGGTAAGGGAGACACAGTAGGCTTCTCTGTTATTAGTTTCTTAGCAGGTGCTGGATTTGCAAGTGAGCTAATATTGCCAAGTATACTTTTAGCGAAGTGGATTGACTGTAAAGAGCGTAAAAACCTTGGAAATGGTTACTATGCAATCTTAGCTTTTTTGGGTAAATTTTGTTTTGCATTAGCAACGATTATTGCTTTACCTTTACTAAACTCACAACTTAATAATAGCGATAATCATCTTGAGATAATTCTAAAAATTATTTACTGTTTATTCCCGTGTATTGCAAAATTAAGCGCTGCTGTAGTATTATTTATTTGGTATAGGAAAATAAATTCCGTTCAATAACTTAAGGTGATAGATAACTTATGACTAATCGTTTCCAAAAATGCAATACAGTTTATAAATTAATATTTGTTCTAATATTTCTTATAACAATAATTTTACCTCCCTTATACTGGGCTACTGTACAAACTCCTACAGATCTATTTACTGAGTTTGGCATTTATCAAGAGCAATTATTTCAAATAAATCATCCCCCCTCAATATATACAAGAATCTTAGCTTTATGTGTAAGTCTAATTCCCACATTAAGTTTACTATACATATTGCGTCTTTTTATCAGATTATTCGGCTGTTACCAAAACTTAGAAATTTTTTCCGAGAAAGTTACTACTACATATAAAAAAATAGGTTGGGCATTTGTATATTGGGTTATTGCCCAAATAATATACGGTCCTTTGATCTCTCTTGTTTTAAGTTATAACAATCCCGTAGGTGAAAGATTCATCACAGCAGAAATAAATGGAATGGATTTTGTAATACTAATATTAGCAGGGTTTATGATGATGCTTGCTACTGTAATGAAAAAAGCTGACAATGCTATAAATAAATAACCTTAAAGTCCCAAATCCTGCTGATTAACAGCGTTCAAATTGTCTGGTATTTTAAGTTTAAAATGATTATACGCCATTAAAGTAGCTATACGCCCTCTTGCTGTACGCATTATATAACCTTGCTGGATAAGGTAAGGTTCTATAACATCTTCTATAGTCCCTTTTTCTTCACTTAACGCTGCTGCCATAGTATCTAAACCTACAGGCCCACCAGCAAACTTTTCCATAAGAGTAAGCAAATACTTATGATCCATATGATCAAACCCTACAGGATCAACCTTTAGCATGCCTAACGCTTTATCAGCTATGTCTAAAGTGATTTTCCCATCACTTTTAACCTGGGCGTAGTCTCTTACTCTACGCAAAAGTCTATTTGCTATACGAGGTGTACCTCGCGATCGTTTAGCAATTTCTTTTGCTCCATCTTCTGTTATATCAAGCTCTAAAAGCTCTCCTGATCTATATACTATCTTAGATAAATCCTCTATAGAATAAAACTCTAAGCGCTGGATAATCCCAAATCTATCACGAAGTGGTGATGTTAAAAGGCCAGCTCTTGTAGTTGCTCCTACTAGTGTAAACGGAGGCAGATCAATTTTAATAGATCTTGCAGCTGGGCCTTCTCCAATCATTATATCTAATTGATAATCCTCCATTGCAGGATAAAGAATTTCTTCTATAACCGGACTTAATCTATGAATTTCATCTATAAAAAGGACATCATTTTCTTCAAGATTAGTTAAAAGTGCAGCTAAATCTCCCGCTTTTTCAAGTACAGGACCACTAGTTTGTTTAAGTTCCACACCCATTTCAGTAGCTATAATGTTTGATAATGTTGTTTTACCAAGACCTGGAGGACCAAATATAAGTGTATGATCTAAGGCATCATTTCGTGATTTTGCAGCTTCTATGAATATTTCCATTTGTTCACGAACAACAGGTTGACCTTCATATTCAGATAAAGTTTTCGGACGAATTGCTCGATCAATAACTTTCTCGTCATTCGACTGAGTTATATTTGCTGAAATTATTCTATCTGTTTCGATCATAGTATTATCACATATAGGCTTTGTTAGTATTATAACATCTAATTTAGTATAATATTATTATCATAATTAAATATATTAAACGGAGATAAAATGAAGTATTTACACACTATGGTTCGTGTTAAAGACCTAGAAAAATCACTTGATTTTTACTGTAATGTTTTAGGTTTAAAAGAAGTTAGTCGTTATGATAATGACAAAGGAGAATTTACTTTAATATTCTTATGTGCACCAGAAGACTATGAAAAAGCTAAAGTTGAAAAAGCTCCAACATTAGAACTTACATATAATTGGGGCAGCGAAGAGAGCTACTCTACTGGCCGTAACTTTGGCCATTTAGCATTTTTAGTTGATAATATTTATGAAACCTGTGAAAAAATTATGCATGCAGGAGTTACTATAAATAGGCCTCCTAGAGATGGACACATGGCTTTTATAAAATCTCCTGATGGCATTTCAATTGAACTTCTTCAGAAAGGTGAATCTTTAAAACCTACTGATCCATGGTTAAGCATGGAAAATAAAGGAACTTGGTGATAAATAAACTTTGAAAAAGCACCTCTTATTGTCTACAATCAATGTATAAACTTTACTTATTATTTTAATGAGGAATTTCATGGAACTAAAAGAATTCAAACTACTTGAACTGTCACATTTTGACAATGTTAAATCTATAGAGTATCTGACAAATGATGCTGCAACACTTCTATACTTAGATGATCCAGCTTTAAAAATATTTAGAGATTATAAAAAGCATAAAGCTTTAACTGTACCAGCAGATATGCCAATAGTTGATGTTAAGAAAAAACTTATAAGCAACTTTAAAGATCTCGCTTTAGTTACCAATACAGACAATAAAGTTGTAGGAACTATTGCTTTACACTATCTTGAGGGTAGAGCAATTTTAAAAAGAGCTGCTGATGAAGGCTTTAAAATGTCAGATATGGTTGCTAATGATGCCAAAATTAATTTAGCGCAAATGAATACTATCTCATATCCAATTGTCGAAGGTGCTAAAATCGGACATATCTTGAACACACTGATCAACTCTGACAGACATCATATCATAGTGTATGATGAAGATAATAAAGATAATAAATTTATTAGAGGATACTTCTCTTTAGCATTTATCCGTAGGAATCTAGGGTTAGACATCAAACATTTGATGCCTAAAAATGGTTTAACAAGACTTAGTGAAGATCTTTAAAACATATTTTAATACTCAAACTTATTAACAATAATTTTTTCTAATTCACTCATTAACACGGGTCTTCCAGTATAATACCCTTGTATACTATCGCACTCTATTTCTTTTAAAAGTTCTAACTGTTCTTTCGTCTCTACACACTCAGCAACAGTTTTAAACCCAAGAGTCGATACTAAGTTTATAATTGCTTTTACTATAGTTAAATCACCTTTGTTTTTATCTATATTCCTAATAAAACTACCATCAATTTTTACCTGATTTACAGGTAATGATCTTAAGTAACTGAGTGAAGACTGCCCTACTCCAAAATCATCAATAGCATGTGAATAACCTACTCTTTTAGACTTATTAAGAAGGTCAACTGCAACTTTAGTATTTTCCATTAAAGCAGTCTCTGTAATTTCAAAACAAATATTTTTTGAATCAACACCTGAGCTATTAGCTAAATCCATTAACTCATTAAAAGCCGTTTTATCATTAAGATAAACAGTTGATACATTTAAAGATAACTCTATATCTTTAAGAATAGGGTTTCTTTCTAATAAGCCTTTAAACTTAGAAAGAGCTAGTTTAAAGACATATACTGTCAAATCTTTGATTAGGATACTTTCTTCTGCGACAAGTATAAATTCAGCAGGAGAAACCGTGCCTAAATGTTCATCATTCCATCGACATAGAACTTCTATCCCAGAAAATCTTTTTTCTTTAAGACAATATTGCGGTTGGTAGACTAAAAATAGCTCATTATTTTCTATGGCTTTACGCAGTCCTATTTCTATTTTATTAAAGCGTGAATAATTTTCTTTTATTTCTTTGGAAAAATAGCATCTACTAGTGCCCATCATAGCTTTTGCTTTATCTTTAGTCAGCTCCAAATTAGTTATTAAAGTTTCAGCTGTGTTACCTTCTTCAGGATAAAAAACAATACCAAAGCTTGCTGTATTGTATAGCTCAATTCCTTCAACAATAATCTTATTTGAAAATATTTTTTCTAATTTTTGTAAATATGTCTCAAATTTACTCACATGTTTATTACCTTTCAACATAATTGCAAATTGATCTGCATTAAACCTTGATATGATAGTATTTTGCGGGACTGCTAATTTTATTTTATCTGCAATAGTTTTTAATAACTTATCACCAAAGCAACGACCATACCTTTCGTTTACTTTTTTAAAATTATCTATATCACAATATATGATAGCTAATTTGTTTTTTAATAAATTAGCTACTTGTATTGATTCTTTTAAAAGTTCTAAAAAATAATCTCTAGTAGCTAGTTTTGTAACATCATCAACTTTAAATAGTTTTGAAATTTCTTTCTCAGATCTTTCGATTTCTTTAGCTTGGTTTATTAATTTTTTTTCTAAAGACTTATTCTTTGCTACATCATATGAAAAATTATAAATATCATTTAACTCTTGAAACTTCTCTTTTACTGATGTTCTTTCATTAATATACAATAATAATAAAACACCCGCTCCACCTTCAGGCATGAATCGAGCACATTCTAAAATATATTGCTTGCCATTAATAGATGCACCACTATTAATAAGATTTAAGCTTTTTGAGGCAGTTTTAAGATATTTCTTAAATGAGATTGCAGCATCTAGTTTTAGAAAAGATTCGTTATTAATCGTTTCACATACATTATGACTTATATTTGAAAAAATCTCATTATGTTCTAAAACTTTAGCTTCAAGATCTACTAATAAAACTGGCTTTTTACTCACCCTAGCTAAAACTTTAAAAACATCTTTATAGTCCATATTTAATCACCGATGAATTCTCTACCCTTTGCAGCATTAGCTTCTTTTGACTGAGAGCTTAACCAAACCGTAACTCTGCATTCTTTATCTCCATTCGCTATAGCTTTATCTATCGACACCTTAGCATAACCAATACTATCTGCAGCTATAGTTCCAAACACATTTGTAGTCATCATACATAATGACGGTCTTCCAATTACTTTCTCTGCAAAAGGACACTTTTTATTACCTAAAACTATTTTATCTTGAGTTTCTTCTATAATATAGAATTCTCCTTTAATCCGCTTTTTTAAATCAACTAAAACTTGAACAAGAACATCTTTAGGTAACTTTTCTAAAGATAAGGCTTCTTTATATTCTGCATTCATTTCTTCACCCATGACTTGACCAACAACAGAGATAAACCCTTTCGAATCTTCCAAGCCAATGGTGTCTTGAAGAACACCTGTTAAATGGTTAATTAATGAACGCAAAAAACCATCTCTTTCTATTTCAACGTCTAAATGACTTATTTCATCAACTTTGCTCATAAGATCTCCACTGATTTTAAAAAATGCTGTTATATATTAGTATAACTTATACACCATAAAAAAAATAATATCTTTTAAAGTATTTCAGCTGATGTTTATAAGTATTTTTCAATAACCTGATAGATTTCATTAGCTATTATTTTATAGCCTTTAACATTCGGATGAATACTATCAACCATCAGATCTCTATGACCAATTACCCCATCTAAAATGTTTGGTACAAGTAAGCAACCATTATCCCTTGCAAACTTAATATAATCATCAGCATAATCACTACTAAAATACGGAATATCTATACCTAATATAACAACTAAAGCACCATTTTCATGCAATATCTCAACAATTTTCTTAAGATTTGCAAAAGCTTCTTGAGCTGGGATTTTTTTCTTTAAGTCATTACCGCCTAATGTTATCAAAACAAGCTTAGGATCTTTAGCCACGACACTATCTACCCTAGCAAATGCTTCAGAGGTAGTCTCTCCAGATATGCCCATGTTTATTACAGGCTGGTCTATAAGTCTAGATAATTGAGCTGGATAGTTATCTGTATCATTCACACCATACCCTGCTGTTAAGCTGTCACCAAATGCCACTATAGTTTTTCCACTAGCGTTAGCATTCACAATGTTCCAATCATTGTTAGAATTTGTAAAGTATAAGTGTGCAAAATAACTAAATACTGCTATTAATGCCAAAATAATTAGTTTTTTCATAAGCTCAATTTTTAAGAAATTTTATGGAATTATAAAGTAGTTAAATAGAAAGTTCTATTTTATTAACTTAGCAAAAGTAAGAAATATTATATTTTTAAAGGCTAAATATTAGCTAGCACACCTTCTCTGCATATATCCAAGCTCTTATTCCAGATCTCAAAACAGCTTCTTTTCTAATATATGCATCTATTTCATATTCATCTGAAAGCTTGATTTCTTTATATGTAAGCTCAAAAGCAGTTCCTATAACAGTATCATTGCTATTATTGGTTTTTTTCAGAATTGGATGAAATTTCTTACCACTTATAGCTATTACCTTTTCATCGAATATTTCAATTTCAGATAGAACATAACCTTCTAAAACATCTTTTATACCAACAAGCTTTCTGCCAAAAGTTTCTAGCTGGACTTCTTCTTGTTGTAAAGTTCCATATGAGAATAATAGTTCCATAATATTATCTCACTGGTTAAAGCAGTTTGTCTAATTCTTTTGAAATCTTCTCAACAGAAAGACAACTATCATCAAGAAGCAAATCTTTAGTACCATGAGATAAAAATTTATCTTGTAAGCCATAATTACGCACTGTAATATTTTTTTGTAAATCATTAGCAATAATATACTCATTTACCGCTGAACCTGCCCCAGCAGAGATAGTATTTTCTTCAATAGTTATAACTACATCATGTTTTTTACAAACATTTGCAATAGTAGACTCATCTAATGGCTTAACAAAACGCATATCTACAAGCGTCGCATTATATTTATCAGCTAATTTTTGAGCTACTGGTAATAATGCCCCAAAGTTTAAAACAGCTAGTTTTTGACCTTGTTTGAGGATTTTAGCCTTACCAAGCTGTATATCTAAAGTTTCTGTAATTTCTTGCCCAGTACCAGCTCCTCGAGGATAACGCACCATCGCCGGGCCATTATATTCATATCCAAGCTCAAACATATGGTGAGCTTCATTTTCATCACTAGGAGTCATAATCACATGATTTGGTATAGCTCTCATAAAGCTCAAGTCAAAACTACCGTCGTGAGTAGAACCATCAGCCCCTACAAGCCCAGCTCTATCAACAGCATATAACACATCAAGGTTTTGTAATGCCACATCATGTATAACCTGATCATACGCTCGTTGTAAAAATGTAGAATAAATTGCAACAACAGGTTTTAAACCTTGGCAGGCTAACCCACCAGCAAATGTAACAGCATGTTGCTCAGCGATAGCTACATCAAAGTATCTATTGCTATATTCTTTTGAAAACCTGATAAGATCAGATCCTTCTTTCATTGCTGGTGTAATACCAACTAACTTAGTATCTTTCGAAGCTTTCTCACAAATCCAATTACCAAATATATTTGAATATGTTGGTTTTACTACACTTGAGCTCTTACTAGATTCGATACCTGTATGAAAGCTTGGAGCTACATGATGAAACTTAATTGGATCAGATTCAGCCTTTTCATAACCTTTACCTTTTTTAGTAACTATATGTAAAAGCTTAGGTCCTTTATGCTTTTTGAGTATTTTCAAGGTTTTAACTAAATCTTCAACATCATGACCATCAACAGGCCCAACATAATAAAAACCTAAATCTTCAAAAAAATTAGCAGGAACAAACATTCCCTTTGCCTGAGTTTCAAACCTTTTTACAAACTCAAACATTGGTGGGATATTTTTAAGTACTTCTTTGCCTTTTTCTCTGACAGAGTTATAAAGACCACCTGAGATAATCTTACTAAAGTGTGCAGATAACCCACCGACATTATCAGAAATAGACATTTCATTATCATTTAAAACAACCAAAATATCTTCATCTATACCACCAGCATGATTTAGAGCTTCAAAAGCCATACCTCCTGTTATAGCGCCGTCACCTATTACAGCTACAGTTTTAGTATTTTTATTTTGTAGTCTGTCACCGATCGCCATACCAAGAGCAGCACTTATAGAAGTGCTAGAATGACCCACACCAAAAGTATCATATTCACTTTCAGCTCGCTTTGGAAATCCTGAAATACCACCATCTTTTTTAATAGTTACAAGCTTATCTTTACGACCTGTAAGTATCTTATGAATATATGTTTGATGTCCGACATCCCATACGATGTTATCATAAGGAGTATTGTAAACATAATGCAAGGCAACTGTAAGCTCCGTAGCACCTAGACTACTAGCAAAATGCCCACCACTTACATCCAATGTATCAACTAAAAACTCACGTAATTCTGCAGATAAATTTTGTAACTGGCATTCTGTTAATAACTTTAAATCATCAGGAGTTTTTATATCATCTAAAATTTCATATTTTTTTTGCATACTATCTTCTTAAATCCAGTATTTGAGTACCTAAAATATTAAACTATTCCCACTCAATAGTACCAGGTGGTTTACCTGTTACATCATAGACTACTCTAGAAACCGTTTTTATTTCATTTACAATTCGGTTAGATACTAATGATAAAAAATCATGAGGTAAATTTGCCCAAGTAGCAGTCATAAAGTCTATACTAACAACAGCTCTTAATGCTATCACATACTCATACCTTCTTTGATCACCAACCACACCAACAGATTTAACTGGTAAAAACACAGCAAAGGCTTGAGATATATCATGATAAATATTGTGCTTAACAAGCTCTTCAATAAATATTGCATCGGCTCTTTGTAATGTTTCTACATACTCTTTTTTGATTTCACCAAGTATACGAATACCAAGGCCAGGTCCAGGGAATGGATGACGATATAGCATAGCATGTGGTAATCCTAAACCAACACCTAACCTTCTAACCTCATCCTTAAAAAGTTCACGTAGTGGCTCAAGAAGTTTTAGCTTCATCTCTTTTGGTAAACCACCAACATTATGATGAGATTTAATAACATGAGCTTTTGAGCTACTATTGCCAGCTGATTCAATAACATCACTGTAAATAGTACCTTGAGCTAACCATTTAGCATTCTCAATTTTAGAAGCTTCTTCATCAAATATCTCAACAAATAGTCCACCTATTATCTTACGCTTTTTCTCTGGATCATTCTCTCCAGCTAAAGCATCTAAAAATCTATTTTCAGCATCCACTCGGATAACATTTATATCCATATGATCTGCAAATACTTTCATTACTTGATCACCTTCGTTTAAGCGAAGTAAACCAGTATCAACAAATATACAAGTAAGCTGATCTCCAATAGCCTTATGAAGTATTGCAGCTACAACGGATGAATCAACTCCACCAGATAAGCCTAAAATAACTTTATCAGTTCCAACTTTTTCTTTTATTTCTTCAATATCATTTTCAATAATATTTTCGATATTCCAAAGAGTGTCACACTTACATATTTCAACTACAAAGTTTTCAACTAACTGTTGCCCATGTTCTGTATGAGTAGTTTCAGGATGGAACTGCACACCATAAAAAGGTTTAGTTTTATGAGCTACAGCTGCAACTGGAGCATTTATAGATGAAGCAATTATCTCAAAATGTTCACCGGTATCTGTAACCTTATCGCTGTGGCTCATCCAAACAAGTTGTTCAGAACCTAGCTTTGCAAATAACTTATTTTCATCTTGTGCTATATTTATTATAGCTTTACCAAACTCACTTTGATCAGAGCCTTTGACTTCTCCACCATGTTGCATAACCATAGTCTGCATACCATAGCATATACCTAGTACTGGAATATTTAGTTCAAAAACCACACTTGGAGCTTTTATCTCAGAATCATATACAGATTCTGGTCCACCTGAAAGTACGATACCTTTCGCACCGTAGTTTTTTATTAATTTAGGATCTACATCATGAGGAAATATCTCACAAAAAACACCTACCTCACGAACTCTTCTAGCTATAAGCTGTGTATATTGAGAACCAAAATCTAAAATTAAAATCTTATGATTATGTATATCAGTCATCATCATTTTTAAAATATGGGAATATTGCTATGTATTTTAGCCTAAATGAGCTTGTTTGTAATTAGATTTTTCTATAAGGTTTATATTTTAAAGCTAGTTAATTAAATCAGCATCCCCATAACTGAAGTTACACACTAAACATATTTTATTTAACTGCAATCACCACATATGCTAAAATACAAAGAACTTTACAAAATCATAATTTAAATATGAAAACAAATTTTTGTGCAGGTCCTGCTGTAGTTCCTCAAAGTATTATAGAGCAACTACAATCAATGATTGTAAACTATAAGAATACAGGTGTTTCTTTACTTTCTATTTCTCACAGAGATAAAGCTTTTGAAGAAGTTTATACTTCAATAGATACTGGTTTACGCCAGCTGTTACAGATACCTAAAGACTACTCTATATTACTAATGCAAGCTGGAGCTACTGCTCAATTTGCTGGTATTCCAATGAATTTATCAAGTAAGTACAAAAAAGCTCTTTATGTTTGTAGTGGACAATGGTCAGAAAAAGCAGCAAAAGAAGCATCTAAATTTATAGAAGTTGATGCTGTAACATACGATGATAATATCCAAGATAAGTTTGTAGCTGATAAGTATGACTACATATACTATACAGATAATGAAACTGTCGATGGTTTTCAAATAAATGAATTAGCTAAATCATGTAATACTAAAGTAGTATGTGATATGTCTTCTAGTTTTTTATCTAAACCTTTAAATATTGATAACTATGGCCTTATATATGCTGGGGCTCAAAAGAATGCTGGTATCCCTGGAGTTACTATAGTTATTATTAAAAACTCTCTTATCGAGAAAAAAGCTAACCTACCAATAGTACTTGATTACTGGGTAACTGAAAAATCTAAATCAGTTTATAATACTCCATCTGTCATTTCATGGGTAACTTTTGAGTTAACTCTTAAATATCTAATCAACAACTTCGGTAACCTTAAAAAAATTGAAGAATTTAACAACGAAAAAGCTGAATTACTTTACAAAACCATAGATAATTCAAATATATTTAGAAACACTATAAAAGCTAAATATAGATCAAATATGAATATAGTTTTTCAACTTACAAATGAAGAGCTCACAAAAAAATTCTTGGATGAGGCAGATAAAAAAGGGTTTTATGGGCTAAAAGGTCATAGGTTGATCGGAGGTTGTAGAGCTAGCTTATACAATGCTGTTTCTTTAGAAGATGTGAAAAAATTAGTCAAATTTATGCAGGATTTTGAAAATGAACAATCATAAAATTATAACTATAGATGGCCCGAGTGGCGTTGGTAAAGGTACACTAGCCAAAGCACTTGCAAAACACTTTAATTATAAACTTTTAGATAGTGGTGCTATATACAGGCTTGCCGCTCTTCATTGTCTAAAGAACAACACAAACCTTGATAATGAGACAAATGTCTATACTACTCTTAAAAACCTTTCAATATCTTTTGAAATTAATAATGATGAAGTAAATAGTTTATTAAATGGAGATAATGTTTCTAAAGAAATTCGCACAGAAAAAACAGGTATGAGTGCTTCAAAAATTGCAGCTTACCCTAAAGTTAGAGAAATATTATTTCAAAAGCAACAAGATTTTGCTACTGATGAAGGTTTAGTAGCTGACGGTAGAGATATGGGAACTGTAGTTTTCACAAATGCTAAATACAAGTTTTTCTTAGATGCAGATACTAAAATTACTGCTCAAAGAAGATACAACGAACTAGAGTCTAAGGGATTAAATCCAGATTTCGAAACTATCTTAGCTGATATAGAAAAAAGAGACTATCAAGATCGTAACCGTAAAGTAGCTCCTCTTAAACCAGCGGATGATGCGGTAATAATCAATACATCTCATCTTAGTATAAAAGAAGTTTTTGATAAAGTGGTTTCTTTAATTAAATAATTATTAAAAACCCACCTTTATAACATCTCCATTAGCTATTCCTGCTATAGATTTTAAATATGCTGACGCGACTTCTTCAGCTTTTACAGGTTTATAGCCTGGAAAAAAAGGAGCATATTTGTCTAATGCTTCTTCTACAACTGTTGGGCTCACCGCATTAATACGAAAATCTTTATACTCAAGAGATGCTGCTTTAATAAATCCTTCTAAACCAGCATTTACAGTAGCTGCTATGCTTCCTAATGCAATAGGCTCAACATTTAGTATACCTGTTGTAATGGTAAATGAACCGCCTTTAGTTATATATTGAGCACCAATCTGTACTAAATTTATCTGACCTAAAAGTTTGTTCTCCAGGCTTAGATCCCAATCTGCTTGCTCGATTTCAGTAACACTTTTGAAAACTACTTTTCCTGTTGTTGATACTAAAGCATCAAATGAACCCACTTTTTCAAATAATTCTTTGATAGAGTTAGGGTTTTGTATATCAACACTATAGTGAGTATTTGCGCCTGAAAAACTTGCTGTTATAACCTCAAACCCTGCATTTTTCAAAGTACTTAAAGTTGCTTTGCCAATAGTACCACTGGCACCTATTAAAACTATTTTCTTACTCATATTCACTCCTGATAAATGGTACAAAAAACAACTAACTAGCATATGCCAGTTAGCAATTTTAAAGTTTAATAATTTTTGATTTATAGAAAGGTGTTAGATTAATTATTTAGACTCAAGATACTTCATTACAGTTTCTGGAGAAGATTCACCGTAAGGGTCGTCATCAGCGTTATCACGCTTACCAGGCTCAACGAACATTTTCTCAACTTCGCCATTAGCTACAACCATAGCGTATCTCCATGTTCTGTGACCAAAACCTAAGTTAGATTTATCTACAAGCATGTCCATACCTTTAGTAAATTCACCGTTACCATCTGGAATTGGCTTAATGTTTTTTACGCCTTGAGCTTGGATCCATTTGTTCATCACAAAAGTATCATTTACTGATAATACATAAATATCATCTATGCCTAGTTCTCTAAATTTAGCTGCATTTTCTTCAAAACCTGGTAACTGATAAGTTGAACAAGTTGGAGTGTATGCACCTGGCAAAGCAAATACGATAACTCTTTTGTTGTTAAAGATATCACCAGTAGTCACATCTTCCCATTTAAACGGGTTATCACCACCAATACTTTCATCTCTTACTCTTGTTCTAAAAGTTACTTCAGGAACTCTTTTAGTCATAACATCTCCTTGGTTTAGTTATTTATTGTTAGTTACGAGTATTATTGTATTATAGTTATTTCTAATTTAAAATATATAAATCTTATAGCTACAATAACAATTTCTTATATGAATACTCGCACATTAGAATATATCATAGCTGTCTATGAAACTAAAAGTTTTATCACTGCATCTGAAAGATGTTTTGTTAGTCAACCAGCTCTAAGTATGCAAATTAAAAAATTTGAAGAATATACAAACCTTCAAGTTTTTGAAAGAGGCACAAAGCAAGTGCTTATAACCAAAGCGGGTTTGAAGATTGTAAATCAAGCCTACAAAATACTTGATGAGGTTAGCAATCTTGACCGTATTGCAGAAATTAATCAAGATGGTAGTAGAATAAAAGTCTCTATAGGAGCATTCCCTACTTTATGCCCATATCTGATGCCAGAGATACTACCTTTAATTAAAAAAGAATTTCCTGATATAAGTATTTCCCTAGTTGAAGAAAAAACTGATATTCTTGTTGATATGCTTGATCAAGGTAAGCTAGACTTTGCTTTTTTAGCAACCCCTACTGATGGTTATCAATTTCAAAGGAAAAACCTTTTTAAAGATAAATTTTTTGTAGCTGTAGCTAAGACAAATGAATTATCAAAAAATAAATCTATAAGCATAGAGAATGTTATTAAAGAAAACCTTATGATTCTTGATGAAGGCAATTGCTTAAGAGACCAAACACTTAGATTATGTAGTTTAAATAGTCATAATAACAATGACTTTAAAGGCAGTAGTTTAGAGACACTTCGTCAAATGGTATCTATTAATGAAGGGGTAACCTTAATTCCAAAAATAGCTTGCTCTAAGCATGAAAATATCAAATATCTAAATATTGATGGTTCTGGATTTTACAGAAATATTGATTTAGTTATGAGAAAAAGCTCTGTTTATTCAGACTTATTTGAAAGTATCTCTAACTTAGTTACTAAAAGATATAAAGTCTAAAACAAACACTACTAAAACTCTTTAGCTCATTAATAACACAGTATTTTAAAGTTAGCAACCTACAGACCCTTTAAAGGTCCTATGTTGACGATTTTTATGAGCTAGTTTTTTTATGTCGGAATTAGTTAAATCCAATCCTTCAGTTCTCTTTTCCAAGGTATCTATACAGTCACAAATATCTTGGTATAGAATATTAATTTTATCTCTAGATACATCTTGACGACATACCACCCTCATTACTAATGGACCATCTGGGTTAGTACATGAGTTATAAGGTAATGGATAAGCAGGAATTTTCCAGTTACATTTCCCTAACTCTTCTGAAAGTTCTCTTAGATCCCATCTTTCTTTATCACTATCTAAACGGATATCTTTCCAAACAACCATAGGAAATAACTGATTATTGCTTATAACATCAAAGATATCTTTCGTTTTTTCTCCAGTTGAAACAAGTTTATTTAAATACTTTGCATTTTTAACACAATTAGAAATAACAGTTTTATAACCTGCTTTACCCATTCTAATTAAATTATAATAAGAAGCAATAACCAAGGCACTACCTCGTGAAAAATTCAATGTATAGTCAGTAAAGCCTTTACCTAAATAACTAATTTTATAAATTAGTTCATCAGCAACTACTTTATCATCACGAAATACCACACTTCCAATTCCAGGATATACTAAACCAAACTTGTGGTTTGATACATTGATAGATTTAACCTGCTCCAATTCAAAATCCCACTTATAGTTTTCTGTCTTAGTAAACGGAACTATAAAACCTCCACTAGCTGCATCAACATGAATAGGAATATCCCAACTATTATTATAAAATTTTGGAGCTTCATCTTTTATTCTTGTTAAAACATTATTAACTTCTTCGACAGGGTCTGTATCTCCTGTAAAAGTAGTACCCACAACACAACCAACCACAAATACTAACTCATAAAGTTTTTTGTGTGATAGTATAATTTTGTGTTCATGGTCCTCTAAATCGTAATCGCATTCATCAATAATCTGTTTTGCAAATCCTTGAAATTCTATATCTTGACTCTCATGTAATTCCAAAATAGAGCTATTAAGTGCAGCATAGACTTTCTTTGGATCTATTAAATATTTGTTATCTGATAAATTGAAGACTAAGTCTGGTGTATTGAAATATAATGAATATTTTTCCCAACAAGTATGTACATCTCGAGCATACATCATGAAAGGTTTATCTTTACGATAAAAGTTTTTAATCCCATCTGGGCCTGTTTCAAAGCGCCTTTGTTTCCATGATTTCTCCCAATTAAACCTATGAGCAATTAATCCAAGCATAATTGCTTCAGATGAACCTATTGTTACAGTACCAATAAAACCATTTTCCCTTTCACTTGGCTTACCGTTATACCAATTCTGAATCATTCTAATAATTCTCTCACCCATTTTACTAGCTTGTGGATATTCAGGATGATCTATAAAAACTTTTCCAATAGTTCTTTGAATTAACTCATCTGCTTCAGGATCCATATAGTCTGTTATATAAGAACCTAAATCACTTGAATTTCTTTCATCTAAATCTAATTCATCATCAATCAATCTTTTTGCTACTCGAGGAGGCATTGAGTTTTCAGGGATTTTATCTGTAGGTATTGGTTGTATAAAAGCATCTTCTCCATAAGTAGGTATAAAGTTATTAGACTCTGGATTTATTCTAGAATTATTATTCATTGTCACTCCTTATTTAGTTCACTCTCATTTATTGCTTGAATCATCAAATATACAACATTAAATTATGTCTTTTTCGAAAGCATCTTATTAGCATTTAAACATTCTTTATGCTGTTATTCAATCCTACAAGAACTTCTGAAAAATTAGTGGGGAATCCCGGCTAACATATTAAATTCATAAAATATACCATCGAAAGAAATACTATCTAGAGACTACTGCTACCAGCTGTACTTTCAAAAATCTTATCTGCTGATTTAGCAACAAAGCCTTGATAAAGATTTCCATCCTTATCTTTATATCGCTTAGCGAACTCATAATAACAACAAGGAATAGTCTCCTTACCATCTACAAAATCAACTTCAACGGATCCTGACATAGTACTTGATTGCTCAAGTAAATCAGTTGGAGAACCTTTAATCTCTCCACCTGAAACATTTAAAGTTATATTATTCTCTTTGAGAAAGTCATTAACAGCTACAACACTATCAAAATTCTTTAGTTCATTGATAAATACAGTAAAGTGGTTAGCTCTAAACCCAAAAGCATAAAACCAAGCAGCATACTCTGACTCTTCGAGTAATTTTTTATAAGTTGCGTAACTTATATTTGACCAACTAGTGCCAGATGTTAAAAGCTCATCTTTATGTTGTAACAGGCTTTCAGGTATTGCATCAACACATGACTTCATTGTCTGTTGAAGAAAAGGGCTGAACTCTTCAGTTAATAGCTGACTTATAAAAATTTTAGGTTTTGATTTATCATTATGCTCTAAGTGTATAGCTTTTAACTTCTTAACAACAAAATCATAATCATCACAAATTTCATAGCCCAATTTAATAAAAACTTCTGCAAGTTTGTAAATATCTACTTTTGAATTATTGACTGTTCGCAATGCTATATGGTCATTAACTGGTATCTCACCTAATGATTCAAATAATTTATTTATCTTACCAACATGAGAGTTTGTATCAACATATTGTTGCCATAATTTATCTAAAAGATTATCACTCATACTAACCCTCCAAATTAAACTTAATTCCCTGTGCTAATGGTAAATCATCACCATAATTGATTGTACTAGTTTGTCTACGCATATAAGCTTTCCAAGCATCTGAACCAGCTTCTCGTCCTCCACCAGTACTTTTCTCACCACCAAACGCTCCACCAATTTCAGCACCTGATGTACCAATATTTACATTCGCAATACCACAATCACTTCCTAAGCTTGAAAGGAATTTCTCAGCATTTTGTAAGTTATCTGTAAATATAGAGCTTGATAAACCATATTCAACAGAGTTATTAATCTCAATTGCCTCATCAAGAGTATCAAACGGTAAAATATATAAGATTGGACAAAAATTTTCTTCTTGCATTATTTGCATGTTTTTAGAAGCTTCAATAATTGCTGGTTCTACAAAATAACCTTCTTTTTCAATCCTCTTACCACCTGTTAAGACTTTACCACCCTGCTCTTTAGCTTGTGCGATTGTTTTTAGATAGTTATTTACAGAGCCCTCATCAATAAGTGGTCCCATTAGATTCTCTTGATTTAATGGATCTCCAACAGTTACTTGCTTATAAGCATTTACCATTTTTTCTTTAACAAGATCATAAATAGAGCTATGTATGAGTAGTCTTCTTAAAGATGTACAGCGTTGCCCAGCTGTACCAACAGCTCCAAACACTGCACCTGGAATTGCAAGTTTAAGATTTGCTGATTCATCTAATATAGTTGCATTATTACCACCCAATTCTAAAATAGATTTTCCAAATCTTTTAGCTACTTGCTGCCCAACTTCTCGACCGACTTTTGTGGAACCTGTAAAAGAAACTAAGTTAACTTTTTCACTATTTACAAGCTCTTTTGATACATCTATATCTTTTGAAATGATTGTATAAAAAACTTCAGGAAAATTATTTTCTTTTACAACTTTATTGCATATATTTTGTACAGCTATAGCACATAAAGGTGTTTTCTCAGAAGGTTTCCAAACCACTGTATTTCCACATATTACAGCAATAAAAGCATTCCATGACCACACAGCTACCGGAAAATTAAAAGCAGAAACAACTCCAACAACACCTAAAGGATGCCACTGATCGTACATTCTATGACCTTCTCTTTCCGAGTGCATTGTAGCACCATAAAGCATACGCGATTGTCCAACAGCAAAATCTGCCATATCTATCATTTCTTGGACTTCACCATCACCTTCTTGTTTAGATTTCCCCATTTCTAAAGAAACCAAGGTACCTAGTGCATCTTTATTTTTACGTAACTCTTCGCTTATTAAGCGAACTAGTTCTCCTCTTTTAGGTGCTGGAACTGCTTTCCAAGTTTTAGAAACCTCAACAGCTTTTGATATTGCACTCTGCATTTGAGCAACACCTTCGTTCTCTACTTTAGCTAAAATTTGAGCATTTGCCGGGCTTACACTCTCTATAAAATTATCACAATCATTTACAATAGATTTTTCTAAACCTAAGTTTAAATCTTTTAAATTAATCATTTTTAACTTCCCTTAATCTGCTTGAACCAATAAACCTGAATTTTTATAATAATCTCCAAAAGTGTTTTCATAAAAACCTTTTAGACTAATAGTTTCTTGATTGATAAAACCTTTTAGATTTCCTTTATTTAAGAACTCATCTATACTTACACACAAACTAGTTGCAGTAGTTAGCTGTAGCGCTGAGAAATGTTTACCATACATTATTTTTGACGGGAACTTTTGAGCGTAATGCCTCTCAGACTTTAGCCCCTTTCTTACGCCACTAACAGATACATAAATTAAAACAATATCTTGGTTTATACGCTCAATAGCATTATCTAAGATTTTTGCAGTTAATTCTAGATCTTCACCAAGCCTCATATCTTGCATTAAGAATTTCATTTTTTCACAGTGACCTGGGTGGCGAATACTTTTATAATTAATATTCTTTACTTTACCTTCATAGGTTTCTATCATCGAACCAATACCACCAGAAGTGTTAAAAGCTTCATAAGTTAGACCGTCTATCTTTATTTCCTCAACATCTGCAAGTGGAGCTATAATTCTTTTTTTACCATCGACAACGCCTTCACAAGGTTTAGCATATTCATTTACTAATCCTTCCGTTGACCATGTTAGACCATATTGTAAAGTATTTGACACGTTTAAAGGTAGTGCACCGACTCTCATTCTTACTGTATCTATCTCTTCAAATTCGCCCATAAGACTATTTGTAACAATACTTATAAACCCTGGAGCTAAACCACACTGTGGCGCAAAAAAACAATCAGCTTTTTCAGCAATACTTTTGATATATTTTGTGGCTTCTATGTCTTCTGTTAAGTCAAAATAATTAAGATTATGTTCTGATGCAATCTCAGCTATCGATTTATTTAAAAAATACGGCAAACAAGAAACTACAGCATCAAACTGGTTCTTTGTTATATATTCTTTAAACTCATTTGAATTAGTAACATCAAGCGTGATGTACTTCAAGTTTGATTCATTTTTATCAAGCTTAGGCTTATCATTAGGTATAACTTTATCTGATAAATGAACCGTATATTTACCACTATCAACTAGCAATGATGATACTAAAGAGCCTACTCTACCAGCTCCTAATACTAAAATATTCTTCATAACATTTCTTAACATATATAACTGATGTACTATCATTTATAGCACTAAGTTATCTGCTAGTAAATAAAAATCAGAGCCTATTTGTGATAATTTACGAAAACTTCTGAAGATAATTGATTCTTTCAATGCCTATTTAAACAATAAAATAAAAGACCTTTTTAAACTTACCAACCTCTACAACCCAGAGTAAAGTTGTTTTACCCTGTTTAATATCAACTTTTTGTCGAATGTTATTTACCTGTATTGTATATTTTCCACTATCAAGCTGTTGTTCAAACAAATCAACATTTGCAGGCAACAAAAGCCAACTTCTTAAGTCAGCTCGTTTAGGATCTTTATTAGATAAACTAAAATTAAGATGATTACCAGCTAATCCCCCTAAAGCAAGTTTCTCTACTTGATCATTTTTATACGCTTCTATCATAATATTTTTCGCAATAATCCTTGGGTACTCATCAATTAATGATTTGATTGCAAAAAGAGTGTTATCCATAAGAGTTTCTGTATAAGTATCCACTATGGTTTTTTTACTATCTGTAGTTATAGTAACTTTTTTAGGTTCATAGAAACTATAGTTTGTAGGGTATACTGGTAAATCAAACTTAGTATCTCCTATATTTCCTAAATCTAGTTTTGCTATAGCTTCTTGACGAGGATTAACTAAGCCTTGCTCATAAAATACAACCACCCTACCCATACCCATTGAGAAAGAAGAATTACCACTATTTATAGCTGAGTTGAACTCATAGATAGTGTGACCTAAATACTTATTGCCAACAGCATATTGCTCAGCATTATTTAAATCATTCAGAGAGCTTTCATAATCTTTAGATATAGAAGATTCCAGAATTGCTTTTAGATATAAACCTAAAGGATTTCCATACGCATTAGGTATTCTTTTTGAATAACCAAACATTCTTTTTAAATCTTCAAAATTATTAAGCCCTAGGATATTATCCGTAATATCATTTTTCTCTAAGCTTTTTTTAGATAATTGCTTTATACCTGCAGCAATTAAATCTTGTTGAGTCGTCCAAAGTTCTGCACTTGGAAGCTTATCAAGCTCTGATAAAGCATTTTTTACTTGATTCGTTTTTAAATAATTTAAAGCTTGATAAGTATATAGGTTTGAAATTGCATAATCTGGAATATTATATGCTGTTTTTATATCATAATAATTATAGCTTTTTCTATCAAGCACTATTGATTTAGCTTTTTTAATAGATTCTTCTTCTGATTGAGGTACTGTTTTTATAGCATTAGCATAAGAAACTATAGACCCTTTAAAGTCTCCATTTAACTGCAGCAACCTTCCTTTTTCTAGTTCATTAAGGTTTTTTAACTGTGTAATGTTAGCAATACTATTATTTTGCCCAATCGCTGTCTTAACTGATGACTTAGCAACATCAACACGGACTGGAATAAACATATTCGGATAATTATGAGCAGCAAATTCTACTTTTGTTTTATCATTTTTTACAGTACTACAGCTTGCTAAAGCTATAGTACTAGATAGGATTATAAACTTATTTATATTCATTTTTTAAAGCACCAATGCCAAGGTTCATAAATAAAACCATATATGTTATCTCTTGGAAAACTCATTACAAAACCAAACTTATAAGCATTTCCAGTGAGCCATTTAAATGCCTGTGTATTTTCAAAATTCTCTGTTAAAACCTCTTGCTCATCACCTGTGGTAAAATCTATAGCACAACCAGTATGATGCTCACTCTCACCAACTAAAGCATTTACTTTAGAAATCTGCTCTATAGATTGTCCATTTGCTAATTTACGATTGATTATATTTTGCTGATAATCATAACTCCTAAAACCAGATACAATATATAAAATTACATTGTCTGCCGAAGCTTGTTCTTTTAGTTTCAACCATGCTTGATAAGTTTGTTTTTCCAAATATAGATCTCTATCAAAGAAGTCTTTACCAACATTAACAAGCTCTTGTGCTGATGCTTCTCTATATATAGGTCGTTTTACCATTTTGCGTCTATTATGTTTAGTACATTCTTAAGATAATCATCATGAACTTGAGTATCTTTAACTTCAGCCACACGTAGATTTAGCTTACTAACATTGATATCTATTTTATCTTTACTAGCTGTTTTATCAGAGTGTAATAATAAATTAGTTTGTCCACCAGTCATAGCTAGATACACATCCGCTAAAAGCTCACTATCAAGTAGTGCCCCATGAAACTCACGATGATCATTTTTTATAAAATATCTTTTACATAGAGCGTCAAGATTATTTTTTTGCATTGGATGTTTTTTTCTAGCAACTGCAAGACTGTCTATAATATTCTCAACATTATCTTCTATAGTTCCGTACTTATTGTTTTTAAGTAGACCAAGTTCCCAGTTTAAAAACGGCACATCGAATGGCGCATTATGAATTATAATTTCAGCATCTTTAAGATACTCTATCATTCTTTCAGCATTTTCTTCAAATGTAGGCTTATCTGCCAAAAACTCATTTGTCAGACCATGTACGCGTAAAGCCCCAGGTTCAACCTCATAATTAGGGTTACAATAGAAATGTAGATTATTTCCAGTAAGCTTTCTATCTATAACTTCAACAGCACCAAACTCTATAATTCTATTTCCAATTTTGTAGTCAAAACCAGTAGTCTCTGTATCTAAAAATATTTGTCGTGACATTTAGTAAAACATTTAGATTCTTATAAGGAGATTATAGCAATTACTAACTATAAATATATAGTGTAGTTTAAAGAAAGATAATTTTGTCGCTCATTAAAATGCGTACTTTTTGAAGTGATATTTGTATAATCCAAACCAAGCCAAGAGCCATAAAAAGCATTCCACCTTGCTCCAGCACCATACTGAAACGAGTAGTTTTCAGAATCTTGCCTAATATGAGAGTAATCAACATAAGGTATTAATCTTTTACCATAAACTGTAGCTGTATAGCTAGTTTGCAATGACCATGTGGCAATATTTCTGCCAGAACCTAAAAAACCATCATAAATTAAATTAGCACTTGGCTTTACTGACCCAAAGAATGGTACTCCTGCAATATTGTTAGGGCTAACAGATGATGAATTATTCACACCTCCAACCCCCTTATCTGTAAGCAAAGCTTCAGCCTCAAAGTTTATATCAGATATCGACAAACCATAGTTAACATCAATAGCACCAACATTATTTCCATTCTTTGTTTCAAACCCTGACACATTTGAGTACGCTAATCCAAAAAACTGATAATCCCCTGCATTTTCCATTTCATAAATATATTTACTATTCAATGAAAAACCAAGACCATTACTACTTTGAGCGTTTGTTATACCGAAATAACTATCAGGATTAGCATTAAGTAAAACAGCGTTAAGATGTAAATCTGCTGTATGGTATGAAATGTTAGCATTACCTCCAGATTGCATGAAATACAGTCTTGTTAGTGTTGGTACATAGTTAGAAACTATATCAAAATTACCATACATTACCGTAGAATTTGCTACATAACCAAAGACTGGAGCTTCCGCTAAATCACCAACGATAAGATATAAAGTACTTGGAAAAAAGTTTAAGCCATGTTGATGTTCTTGATAAAGAGAAAAACCAACTAAGGCACTCACCCACTTAGACATTGTTGAAGCTACATACCCATCAACATTATAAGAAAAATCTTTATTTTCACCACCCTGGGGGACATGATTAAGCCTTTGATAATCAATAAGACTTGCCCTAGCACCCATATAGATATAATCATCTTCAAGTATCCCTTGCTGACGTGCTTGTAGCATAAACAAAGGATCGCCTGTATCTTCTTGAGTATTTAGCATTGCATGAGTAAAAGTTTCACTAACCCTAAAACCATTAAAAAATGAGGTTTTAATTGCATTTATATTCAGAGCTTCATTTACTTTATTATCAAATGTTTTTTTAGATAAAGCTCTCTTCTCTGCACCAGTTAAAGCTTCACCCTCTTTTACTGCTAAATCTTGTATAGCTTGTTTAGAATTACTTCCATCTTTTTTATCTTGTGCTTCAACTTCGTATGAGATCTTAGACTTTATAAAATCTCTGTTTGGAAAAACTCTTCTAAACGCATTTGATTCAAGTCTTCTTATGGTTTCTGGAGTATATATAGGTTTTTTTGATGCTTCTTGACTAGTAGCTTTTTTCACTTGAGGTGTAGTTGCAGTATTTTCATCAGCATATAAACTATTAGTTAATAGTAATGATAATAAAAATGTTTTAAAAACTGCTTTTTTCATCCTCTTAGATCCCATTTACAAATCTTGAGAAATAGAGCCGCTTGAACTAGCTATACTCTTTATTTGAGAATTTGTTAAAGCCTCACCCTCTTTCATTTCTAGATCATCAACTTCTGTGACAATTGACTTTGATACAGGTACTTGCTTTCCATCCTCATTGATAAAGTATGCCACTGCAAAATCAGCATATATAAACGCAAAAAATATACATACTACACGAAATATCATATTCTTTTTCATAGCGAGGCTTTATCTAAACTTATACTTTTTTAACAAACTGCGACTTTAACTTCATGGCTCCAATGCCATCTACTTTACAGTCAATATCATGATCACCCTCTACGAGTCTTATGCTTTTAACTTTTGTACCGACCTTTATAACCGTTGATGACCCTTTTAGTTTTAAATCCTTTATAACAGTTACACTATCACCATCCTTGAGTAAATTACCATTAGAATCCTTTATAACAAGAGCATCCTCATCAACTTCATTAGGTTGCCACTCATACGCACATTCAGGGCATATAAATAGCTCACCGTCTTGGTAAACAAATTCCGAGTTACATTTAGGGCAGGCAGGTATATTTTGCATAACATTTCTTTATGTAGATTTTGTTACATATTCTAACATAAATATTTTTCTAATATGATTTATATAAAAATACGCAAATAAAGCGCTAGTATATTGTCCTGCTGCTCAAATAAGTCAGCCTTATCTCTTATATGACTATAACTAAAACCAGCCCAAGCGTCTGCAAAAGGATTATACCTAAATCCAGTATCAATTAAAGCCCTGTAATTAGAGCTAGATTGTTGAATCTGTGAATAACTAACATAAGGGATGAATTCATGGTTATACAGATTTGCAGAATAAGAAAATTGTGATGACCACGAATAAACATTTGAACCATTTTGCAAAAAAACATTATTATTAAAATCAGGAAGAATTGATGTGAAAAAACCTTCCCTCAAGTTAAATGAACCTGAAGCATCTGTAGTCTTATCAACACCTTTATCTGTAAATACAAACTCATTTATAAACTGAATTTTTCTTATATTAAGACCAAAGTTAAAGTCTATCACTCCTATATTATCATTATTATTATTCGTAAATCCCGATACATTAGAGTAACCAGTCCCAGCATACCAATAATCACCATCTTGCTCTAACTCATATGTATATTTTAGATTTGTAGATACTCCTAACTTTGTATTACCATTATAAGCATTTGCTACTTTTAAAAATTTATTTTCTGATGATGATAAAAATGCCACATCTGCATGAATGCCACCTCTATTGTATGAAACATTTACATTTCCACCTGACTGCATAAAATAAAATCTAGTGAGTGTAGGGAAGAAGTTAGTTGTCTCGTCAAAACTCCCAAAATTTATAGTAGACAGCGCAGCGTATGTAAATACTGGAAATTGTCTTAAATCGCCTAGCATAAGGTATACAGCACCAGGGTTCACATTCCAATTATCACCATTAGTATAAGTGTTTAGAGATGCATAGACAGTGGTCCAATTACCTAGTGTACTTAAAAAGTAATACTCCATACTGTAATTGTTTATAGAATTTTGCTTACCCCAAATAGGCAAAGATACACCTGTAGCACCAAAATATAAGTAATCATCTTTTAATGTACCATCTTGACGAGCTAGCAATTCAAAAAGTGGGTCACCTGTTTGTTTTTGTGTATTTAAAACAGCTTCTGAGAGCAGCACAGAATTATCAATACCTTTAAATAATGGCAGCTTTGCATTCTTTAAACCACTATATTTAAGTATAGCTTGACCAATATCATATCTATCTTGCGAAGTTGGCGTTTCATTAATCTGTTCCTCAAGAACATCTTCAGCTGACAATTCTGTTTTATCTACTGGTTTTTTGTCACGGTTTGTAACTTCTAAGCTTATATCATCATTAGGTTCAGCAAATCCAATACTACAAAAAACAGTTATAGCTAAAAATAATATATTTATATTTCTCATAGGAGATATTTACCCTAATTGATGAGGCTTTAATTTTAGATCTTTATGATAGTTTTATGAGCACATTAAGATATATAAATTTTGTATCATATTTTAGCATAAATATTTTTCTAATATGGTTTATATAAAAATACGCAAATAAAGCGCTAGTATATTGTCCTGCTCACTAAACTCATCTGCCTCACCTTTTACATAAGTATAACTAGCTCCAGCCCATGCATCAGCAAAGGCATTATACCTAAGTCCACTTTCCAAGATTGTTGCATAGTTTGTACCTGATTGTTGGACTTGAGAATAACTTACATAAGGTATTAGCTCTCTATTATATAATTGCCCAGAATAAGAGAGCTGAGATGACCAAGAGTAAATTTTAGCATCATTAGTCAAAAAACTAGTATTCTCCAAACTAGGAAGTAACGAAACGAAAAAACTCTCTCTTAGATTAAATGTTGCAGACAAATCTGTTTTTTGTGTGACATTCTTATCAGTAAATACAAATTCATTTATAAACCTGAAATTATTTAAACTAATGCCAAAGTTAAAATCTACAACTCCTATATTATCATTATTTTCATTTGTAAAGCCTGATACATTTGAATAACCAGTACCAGCATACCAATAATCTCCATCTTGCTCTAACTCATAGGTATACATTAAATTCGCTGATACACCTAACTTGTTATTACCTTTATAAGCGTTTGCTACTTGTAAATACTCATTTCCTGATGATGATAAAAAAGCTATACTTGAGTGAAAACCACCTTCATTATACGCAATACTTGCATTACCTCCAGACTGCATAAAAAATGTGCGAGTTAGTGTAGGAATAAAGTTTGTTACTTCATCAAAATTACCAAAATCAACAGTTGTTAAACCTACATAGCTAAATACAGGGAATTTTTTTAAATTACCTATCATTACATATGCATCACTAGGATTCACATTCCATTCACCATCTATTGTAAATGTATTTAAAGCAGCATAAACTGTTGTCCAATCACCTAGAGTACTTAAGAAATAATATTCAAGATTATAGTTGTTTATTGAATTAGTCTGTCCTGATGAGCTAGGAGTCCAAATTGGCAGAAATGCTGCTGTACCTCCCAAATATAGATAGTTATCCTTTAGCAAGCCATTTTGTCTTGATTGCAACTCAAATATTGGACCTTGAGCAGCACCATCTTGAGTGTTTAAAATAGCTTCTGATAATAATACGCTATTATCAACACCATCAAACAAAGGAGGTTTTGCATTTTTTAAGCCACTAAGCCTTAGCATCGCTTGACCAACATCATACTTGTCTTGTGAAATTGGGCTTTCTATTATTTGCTCTTCAAATATATCTTCCGCAGGAAGCTCTGTTTTATCAATAGGATTTTTATCAAGTTTTTCTAAAGTTTGTTGTATATTTATATCATCACTAGACTTAGCAAGTCCAAAACTACAAAAAGCAATTATAGTTAATGATAATACAATTATATTTCTCATAGGAGTTTAACTCTAGCCTCAACTATATTTAAGTTTTTAAAATATTTCACTAAAACCTAGTATTGTCCTAGTAATTAAAGCTTATGTCAACATCATTAATCATATATAATTATTCTAAACTTAAAATAAATCCCACTATCTGTGCTATTACCTATTCATAAAGACACAAAACTTCTTATTTTCGATTGCGATGGTACCATCATAAACAACATGTCTGCTCACATAGAGGCATGGGGGAAAGTATTAACAAAACACAGCCTTGACTTACCACTAAGTGATTTATCTCGCTTTCATGGATTACCAAGTGAATATATTTTAGCTCATCTGTATCCTCATAAGAAAGAAAGTTTTGAAACTATCGCTTATGAACTAAAGGAAACCACATATGGCTTACTTCACAAGAGTGAGCCTATACAGCCTGTAGTTGATTTGATAGAAAAATATAGAGGTAAAATCCCTATGGTTGTAATATCAGGAGGTAAAAGAAAAAATGTTTTGCGTAGTTTGGATATATTAAAAATTACAGATTATTTTGCAGAAATAATAACAGCAGATGATAATCATCCAACAAAAAATACCACAGATGCTTTTACACTTTTAGCAAAAAAATATAAAGTAGAACCAAAGCAATGTCATGTATTCGAAGATGGGGTTACTGGACTTATCAATGCTCTTGAGGCTGGTATGACAGTTACAGATGTTAGAAATATAGAACTTTAATCTTTTAACTTATTTATTCATCAACTTTTTCTTTAAAGGTGAAAGCAGGAAAGATATAGCAGCCACTGCTACGATGGCGATACCTATAGTCAAAAACACTCCTGTATACTCATTCAATGATGATACCAAATTGACAGTTCCATCTTGGTTTTTACCTACAGCTATAGCTTGAGCAACCAAACCACCAAGTATAGACGCAAATGCTAGGAACACCCACCATACTCCAACCATAAAGCCATTAACACGGCCCGGAGCTAATTTAGCAAACATTGATAAGCCAATAGCTGATATAAATAATTCACCCATAGACTGTAAAGCATAACTACCAAATAACCAATATGCTGATATAATCCCATTATGTGCTGTAAACTTAGAAATATATAGCACTATAAATGAAAGACCTATAACAAATAATCCCATTGAAAACTTACTATAAACACTCATGTCAAACTTAGTATTTGTTGAACGAACATAGTATATTGCTAAAAGTGGACTTAAAACAAATATCCAAAATGGGTTTAATGCCTGAAAAGTTTCTGGGGCTATAGCAAACCCAAATATTGAATGATCTGTGTTTTTGATAGTAAAAAGGTTTATTGAAGAAGCCATCTGTATATATGAAATCTTGTAAACCATCGCTTCACACATAAGGATAAGTGCTAACATCATCTTATAAAAATAACCACTCTTCTTATATAAGAAAGCGAGATATATATATATAAATACACAAGAAATAAAGGTTAAAATAACAATCAACTTCGCTATAAACAAATATGCTAATAATGTTTTAACTAGATAGATCATTGCGATCACACCGATTAAAACCCAAGCCAGATAAGAATAATTTAACTTCTTATTGCCAGCATGAGTTGAAATATGCTTCATAGTAAATGCAAAGCCAACAAATGTTGCTAATGCAAACATCAATGCTACAGCAATTATTATAAAACTTGATGAATAACCATATGCTCTAGCCACTGAAGGTATAATTAAAGTTCCTAGTAAAGAACCAATATTTATAGCCATATAAAACATTGTGAAAGCATTACTTATTTTACCAGAGTCTTCCGGATCGTAGCATTTTGATAGCAAGCTTGTCGGGTTAGATTTAAAAAGTCCTGTTCCCACACATATAAATGATAAGCCCCATAATGTTGATTCCTTACCCTCAAAAACTAAAAGTAAATAACCACATAAAAGCACTAGTAAACCTAAGACTATAGTTCTTTTAGCCCCTAATATAGAGTCACCAATATATCCACCAATTACGATAAACGCATACACAAGAGCTGCAAAGGCTGCATAAGTTGCAATTGCTTGGCTTTCAGATAACTGAATACTTCCAAGTTGCAAATATACAACTAAGATAGCTATTAAAGATTGATAACCAAAGCGTTCCCATATCTCAAGCATAAATATAGTATAAAAAGCTTTTGGTTGATTAAAAAGTTTAATCATCATCTCTCCAAATGAAATATAAAATAATTTAACAAACCATTAATTTAATTTATAACTGACTAAAAAGCAAGCTGCTTTACTATTAATACTAATAAAACTTATTTATTTTAATCATGAAAACTCATCTAATGTCTTTTTTAAACTATGTAGTGACTGAAACATCTAACTCTCAATCAATATAAGTCCTTCATTTGCTATAATATAATCAAAGCCATTCAAGTCATTATTAATCATGAACAAAAAACTTATAGCCACCCTACTATGTGGCTTTTCATTAGCACAATTTGCCCAAGCAGCCGTTGTAGATACTACAACTTGGAAGGCAAAAGACATCAAAGAAAATTACAAAAACAAATATTTTTGTAATCCTGCCGTAGCTTCTAGCACTTGTAAAATAAACATACAAAATATGAAAAAACTCTCAGGTGTAGATATCGACAACTTCGGTGATGATAGTATAAAAACTGTAACACTAGATAAAGTTACTTATAAAACCACAAATTCATTCCCCGCTACAGGTGAAGTTACATCTAAAGTTTCTGGACTTGTAATGCTCCCAGATACTGATGAACCTAAAGGCGTAATTTTATATTACCACCCCACTGCTTTTAGCAACTCAAGCGTACCATCAAGTTTCAAAGACAAAAATATAATGACTATGCTCTTTGATACGGTATATGCTAGAGTTTACGCTTTAAATGGTTATATCGTTGTAGCACCTGACTATATTGGTCAAGGTGATGACTATAAAAATTCTCACCCATATGTCTTCTACCCTAAACAAACTGTAAATACTGCCGTTGATTTACTAAATGACTCTTCTGATGTTATTAAGAAAAAGTATTCTCTTGATGATAATCAAAAACTAGGCGTATATTCTGTAGGTTACTCCGAAGGTGGAGCATACTCTATATGGATGGCAAAATGCCTAGAAAATAAATCTAACTGCTCACAAGTTGGTAATCTAGACAATCTATATTCTTACAAAACAGCATCGGGATTATCAGGTGCTTATGATGTATCTGATACTACGCTAAATTTCATCAAAGATAATAACGATGCAAAAGAGTATAAACTCCATAGCAAACTAGTTACCTCAATGCTCAAACCTGCTCTACTTGCAAATGCCTTTATGAGCTACTTACATTATAGTAATACGGATAACGCTCTAAGCTCAAAAGATATTGATAATGGCTTCTACAATATGGATTGCCCATTAGGTACTCAATTCCTATGTAATGTTAATGGTAAAAATTTTAACCTCGAAGATTTATTCAATCAGAAAAAAGTATCTGATGCTAAATTAGTTTCTGCCATCTACTATAGTGCTTTGTATAGAAAATATCCAAATCAAAAATCTGCAGCTCACTATATGATTCCTAGTGGCAACAATTCTATGTTCGACTTGTTTAATGAAAAAGTATTTTCAAACCCTGAGCTACTTCAAACAATGAAAGATGCTGATATTGTAAATTTTGGTAAAGATACTAAGACACCACTATTTTTATTTAGTTTAAAAGAAGATTCTGTGGTCACAGCTCTAAACTTCGATAAGTTTATGAGTCAAGCAAATAAAAATGTAAGTAGCTATCAACTAGAAAATTCACAAATAACTACTAGTAGTATCAACTGGGTTCCACTTGTGAAATTTGATATATCTGATGTAGACCATATAAGTGGCGAGATTTATGCTAATATATTCGCTTATAAATATTTTGATGATTTAAATAAAGAGGCTTCGAAAAAATAATGATACAAGCAATCACTGAAAGAACAGGTATTTTAGTAAACGACAATGGCTTAAAGACTCTAGAAAATGCAAATGTATTTATCGCTGGGGCTGGCGGTGTTGGCTCTTTTGTAATAGAAGCCTTGGCTAGATCAGGTATTGGCAAACTAACCATAGTAGATATGGATACTGTAGATTCATCAAATATCAACCGTCAATTAGTAGCCCTGCACAGTACTGTCGGTAAGCCAAAAGTTGAAATAATGAAAGCTAGAATACTTGACATAAACCCCGAATGCCAAGTAAATGCTCTACAAACTTTCATAAATCCTGAGAACACTCACGAGCTACTAACTACTGAAAAGTATGATTTTGTAATAGATGCTATAGATACTTTAAACGCAAAAGTTAATCTTGTAAAAATCTCACATGAATTAGGTTTGCCAACTATATCAAGTATGGGAGCTGGAGGCAAAACAGATCCAACTCAAATCAAAGTTACAGACCTTTATAAAACCGATGTTTGCCCTCTCGCAAGAGCTATGCGTACACGACTAAAAAAACAAAGAGTCAAAAAAGGCATACAAGTAGTATACTCAACTGAAAAAGGTATTGCTCCTCTTCCACCAGCTGAACCTATCGAAAATCAACAAGGAAGACCAAGAGCAACAAATGGTACCCTTAGCTATATGCCATCATTATTTGGCTTAACTATTGCGGGGGTTGTCATAAAATCTTTGGTAAGTAATAACTTTAATAGATAAAAAATTCTCATATTATTAAATATCAATATTTGGGATAACTATTTACTAAAAAAAGCTCTTAAAAGAATCTCTAGTTTTACTTAGAGAGTCTTTAGTTTGATTTATATTATCGCTTGCATCCTTCGTTTTTGATAATTTGTTGCTTGTATATTCATCAACTTTATTATTAACATACTGTTTTGCTTCTGTATCATCTTCATAATTACCGGACAGATTTTTAAATTTGTCTATCCTTGCTTTGGTTTGGTTTGACATATCGTTAGTTTTCTTTGCTGAGTTCGATACTTTATCCAAGCCATCGCTTACACTATCAAAAAATGCGAATGAAATAGACGGTATTATAATTGTTACTATCAATAAACTTTTAATAAGTTTATTTTTCATAGTATATTCCTTTTTTGTTTACTACATAAATTAACATACCAAATTTTTTAATTATTTTACATTATTTTCCATTTCTATTCGGGGACTTATATAAAATAAAATCAAAAAATATAATTCTAGATTCCAATCTCATTCTATAGACATCTTATAGCAATTCAATTACTCTATTTATTATATAAAACTATATATTTAGCAAATTTAGCCATATGAATAGTCGCAAAAAAATAATTTATTTAACATCTATAATACTTGCTAGTTTAGCTATAACCAGCTGTTCAGAAGAAACTAAAGTAGACAATAAACTAACTGCTTGTGAAATACTGAACGACCATCCAGGCTGGGCAAAATCACTTAAAAAAGCTGAAGATACTTATAAACTTCCTCCAGCTTTTGCTATGGGCGTTATGTATCAAGAGTCTAGATTCAAAAGTAATGCAAAAGCAGTTGGCTCATCAGCTTATGGCTATGCACAAGCTATCAATAGTACTTGGAAGCATTTTCAAGAAGATGTAAAAGCAAATGCAAGACGCGATAATTTTGATGATAGTGTCCAATTTATGGGGTGGTATATGGCTCAACTAGCAAAAAGTGCAAAACTTAAAATGTCTGAAAGTGAAAACTTATATATGGCATACATGCTAGGTGCTACCGGGTTTAAACGCTATAAAGCAGGAACTTTCAAAAATAAAGCTAAGATTGCGGAAGATAAAAAGTTAGCAAAAAAAGTTAAAAACTTTACTTCACTTTATAAATCGCAACTTAAAAAATGTAAAATTTAGAAACTGAGGTAAGAGTATGAAACTTAAAAAAATAATTACTATAGCTTTTGGAATTGCAATGATTATTCCTTCTATAGGATTTAGTGAAGACTATAAACAAATGTTAAAGCAAGCCCAAAACCAATATTCTGATCAACAGCCAAGCTCTTCTGAGAACTCACTTATGAGCGAGTATGAACAACAAGATCAACCTCAAAAACAATCAGATCAACAGGCTAACAATGTTTTCAAAAAAGATCAACACCAACAGTATTAATATTACAAATCAAAATCTATAAGCTAAAGTAGTCATTACTTTTGACTGTAATTTCATTACAAGCTTAACAGGTGCAGGAAGCTTTTTTCCGCCAGCTTTTTCGGCTTCTATAGCATGTTCCTCTTCATCGCTGCGCATTTGGGTTAATATAGCTCTTGAGCGATTATCATGCGTAGGTAACTCATCTAAATGACTATCAAGATGCTTCATTACTTGTTTTTCTGTTTCAACCACAAAACCATAGCTTAAACTATCACTTATTGAACCAGCAGTTGCACCAATACCATATGATGCCCAATACCAAAACGGATTAAGTAAGCTAGGGGCTGCATCTAGCTCTCTTAATCTTTCACCACACCATGACAAATGATCATACTCTTCATCTGCAGCATGATATAAATGTGCTTTTGTTTGAGCTGACTTTGCTACACTTGCTTGCCCTCGATATAAACCTTGAGCACATATTTCGCCAGTATAATCCACACGCATCAAACCTACCACATGTTTTTTCTCGCTACTTGAAAGCTGAGTCTCTTTAATCCCTTCGCTTGGGGATTTTCTGTTAGGTATATGTGTTGCTTTTGTAAATTTTGAGTAAGTATTTAATTCTTCTACAACTCGATCTAAAAAAGATAATCTTCTCATTTAATCACCTCTAATTTTAATAAAATGCATATAATGAATTTATTGCTACTACCGCAAATACTAAATTTAAAACCAAAAACACCCAACCAATTGAGTATCCATCTTTGATAGAAAAACAAGCATATATAGCAAGAAACAAACCACAAATAACCATAGGTTCATTCATACCTAAAGCAATTCCTAAGCATAAGGCAATTAACCCAACAAATGCACACGCATTTGAAAAAAGCAGCTTATTTTTAAAAAAATAGCCTAATGCAAATATTGTTACCAATAATATAAAAGCTATTATAATATAGTTTTGACCAATCTCAAAAAATGTCATCACGGCAGTTATCCAAGCAATACTCTGTGAACCGATAAAAAATACCTCACCCTGAATAACTGCTGAAATAAGCAATATAAATGTTGCCAATAAAATAAAAAGGTTTTTGTTATCAATATTGGTTTCTACTAAACCAAACATAAATACTATTAAACCAACCACTCCTAAGCAAAAACCAATATTATTTATATATTTTTTTAGCATAAAATTACTATCTCATATAAAATTATTACATATTTATTATACTACACTGCCATAAAATATTAATTTAGTAATTTAGTATTTTGATATGTTATAATCTACTCGAATTTATTCATTTCCCGTAGCATATAAAAGGAGTTTTAAAATGGCTAGAAAAAAAATAGCACTTATTGGTGCTGGTAATATTGGTGGTACTTTAGCTCACTTAGCTTTAATTAAGCAATTAGGTGATGTACTTCTTTTTGATGTCGCAGAAGGCATGCCTCAAGGTAAAGCTTTAGACCTATCTCAAACTTGCCCTATTGAAGGTGTTGATTTTAAAGTTAGAGGTTCAAATGATTATAAAGATCTAGAAAACTCTGATGTAGTTATAGTAACAGCTGGTGTTGCCAGAAAACCAGGTATGTCTCGTGATGATCTTTTAGGAATCAATATCAAAGTAATGCAAGCTGTAGGTGAAGGTATCAAGCATAACTGCCCTAATGCTTTTGTGATTTGTATTACCAACCCTCTAGATATTATGGTTAATATGCTTCAAAAATTCTCTGACATCCCTGACAATAAAATTGTAGGTATGGCTGGAGTTCTTGATTCTGCTAGATTTAGAACTTTCTTAGCTGATGAACTAAACGTATCTGTTCAACAAGTACAAGCTTATGTAATGGGTGGTCATGGCGACACTATGGTACCTCTTACAAAAATGTCAAATATTGCTGGTGTTTCTCTTGAACAACTAGTTAAAGAAGGCCGCATTACTCAAGAAAGATTGGATTCTATAGTAGCTAGAACTAGAAGTGGTGGTGGTGAAATCGTAGCACTACTTAAAACAGGTTCAGCATACTACGCCCCTGCTGCTGCTGGTATTCAAATGGCAGAAAGTTTCTTAAAAGATAAAAAAATGGTTTTACCATGTGCTGCTAAAGTAAAAGCTGGGTCTTATGGCTTAGATGAAGATCTTTTTGTTGGAGTTCCAACTGAAATTTCAGCGAATGGTGTCAGACCTTTAGAAGTTGAAATTTCTGATCTTGAAAGAAAACAACTTCAAGTTTCTATTGATGCTGTAAAAGAGCTAAACATAGCAGCTGCAGAAATTTTATCAAACTAATTTTTCATTAAATTTCTCAATCCACAATTCTTAAATCCTTATATAATCTATATCTTAAAACACAACTTATAAAGTCAAGAAATATATTTATTTTTTTAGTATTCTATATTCGAAAAAAGTTGATAAAATTCTAATATAGAAAACTGACTATACTAATTTAGTATAGATTGAATTAAAAACACTCTAACAGGGTTTTATCATGAGTAAAGAAAATTATCTGGGTATCAATATAAATACTTCGAAAGATAGCGAGCTATCACAGCAAGCCCAACAACTACTAACTAACTATTACTGTTTAGAAAATGAGCCAACTCCGCAACATGCTTTTGCTCGAGCTGCTGTTGCTTATAGCTTTGGCGATATGAACCTAGCTCAGCGTATTTATGATGCTGCATCAAACGGCTGGTTTATGTTTGCCTCTCCAGTACTTTCAAATGCTCCCTTACCAGGTGCTAAGGTTAAATCACTACCTATTAGTTGTTTTTTATCTTTTGTTCCAGATTCTTTAGATGGTTTGATTGAGCACTCATCAGAACTTAGATGGTTATCGGTAAAAGGTGGAGGTGTTGGTGGTCATTGGTCAACAGTAAGAGCCGTTTCAGATAAAGCTCCTGGCCCTATTCCATTTATACATACTGTAGATGCAGATATGGTAGCCTACAGACAAGGAAAAACTCGCAAAGGCTCTTATGCTGCTTATATGGATGTATCTCACCCAGATATAATTGAATTCTTAAATATGCGTGTTCCAACTGGCGATGTAAATAGAAAATGTTTAAACCTGCATCATGCTGTGAACCTTACAGATGATTTTATGCAAGCTGTTGCTAATAATGAAGATTGGAAACTTATTGACCCTAATGATAAATCCGCAAGAGACTCTATTAATGCCCGTAAACTATGGGAAATAATCCTAGAAACACGCTACCGTACAGGTGAACCATATTTAAACTTTATTGATACTGCAAATAGAGCCCTTCCTAAATCTCAAAAAGATTTAGGCTTATCAATTAAGGGATCTAACCTATGTAATGAAATCCATTTAGCTACAGATGAAAATAGAACTGCAGTTTGCTGCCTTTCATCTGTAAATATTGAAAAGTATGATGAGTGGAAAGATACTACACTTATCAAAGACTTAATTAGATTTTTGGATAATGTTCTTCAATTCTTTATTGATCATGCCGGTGATGAAATATCTAAAGCAAGATATAGTGCATCGAGAGAAAGAAGTTTAGGGCTTGGAGCTATGGGCTTCCATTCATATCTACAACTTCACAGAGTAGCTATGGAATCTCAAAAAGCTAAAGAAATTAATGAAGAAATTTTTAAACGCATTAAAGATCAAGCGGTAGAAGAAACTTTAGCCTTGGGCAAAGAAAAAGGTGAAGCGCCTGATATGGCTGGAACTGGTCGTAGGAATGCTCATTTACTTGCTATTGCACCAAATGCCAATAGCTCGCTTATACTCAACACTTCTCCAAGTATTGAGCCTTGGAAAGCAAATGCCTTTACATCTCGTACTAGAGTAGGCTCGCATCTTAACAAAAATAAATACCTTGAACAAGAGTTAGATAAAGTAGAAAGAAATACAGAGGAAGTATGGTCCGAGATCATCACCAATGGTGGCTCTGTGCAGGGGTTTGATTTTTTAAGTGATGAAATAAAGTCAGTATTCAAAACAGCAATAGAAATGGATCAAGACTGGTTGGTATATCTTGGTGGCGAGCGTCAAAAATATCTTTGCCAGGGACAATCTTTAAACATATTTTTCCCAGCGGGTGCATCACGTGAGTATTTACACAAAGCGCACTTTAATGCATGGAAATATGGCTGTAAAGGTTTATACTATCTAAGAACAGAAACTTCAAATAGAGCTGAAAATATTTCCAAAAAAGTTGAGAAAGAAAGGCTTGTTGAGTTTTCAGAATTAAAACAATCAGATAATGAGTGTATAGCTTGCGAGGGTTAATATGAAAGTTAAAATTTTTACACGAAATGGCTGCCCTTTTTGTGATATGGCTGTTGATATGTTTAAGCAGAATGGTATCGAATTTAAAGAGACTGTCCTAAATGATCCTATCAAAAGACAAGAGTTTTATGATCAAATGAACCAGGATAAAAGAATTCAATCCAATGTTAGAACTGTACCTCAAATATTTATTGATGATGAGCATATCGGTGGGTTCTCTGATCTAAGTAAAAGATCAAATGAATTTTTTAAATAATTTATAGGCTTAAAAATGGAAGTAAAAATATACACAAAATCAAACTGCCCTTTCTGTGATCTTGCAAAAAGCTGGTTTGGCGCTAATGACATTCCTTTTACTCAGATTTCTTTAGATGATGATGTAAAAAGATTTAAGTTTTACGAGCAAGTAAATAGCAATATATTGCTAAGTGAAGAACATGTAAAAACTGTTCCTCAAATATTTGTGGGAGAAGTTCATATTGGTGGTTATGATAATCTCATGGCTCGAGCTGGTGAGGTTATTAATCGAGTTAAAGGCTCATCATTAACTACTGCTTCAAAAACTTATAAACCTTTTTGTTACCCATGGGCGGTTGATCTAACAGTTAAGCATGAAAAAGCTCACTGGATAGAAGATGAAATTGATCTTTCTGAAGATGTTACTGACTGGAAAAATGGCAAAATAACAAAGGTTGAAAAAGAGTACATTACAAATATTTTGCGCCTTTTCACCCAGTCTGACGTGGCTGTTGGGCAAAATTATTATGAACAATTTATTCCTGCTTTTAAAAATAATGAAGTACGTAATATGCTTGGCTCATTTGCTGCTCGTGAAGGTATTCATCAAAGAGCTTACGCCCTTTTGAATGACACTCTTGGACTCCCTGATTCAGAGTATCATGCTTTCTTAGAGTATAAAGCTATGACTGATAAAATCGAATTTATGATGGATGCTGATCCTTCGACTCGTCGAGGCTTAGGGCTATGCTTAGCTAAAACTGTATTTAATGAAGGTGTTGCATTATTTGCATCATTTGCCATGCTTCTTAATTTCCAACGTTTCGGCAAAATGAAAGGTATGGGTAAAGTTGTTGAATGGTCTATTCGTGATGAATCAATGCATGTTGAAGGTAATGCTGCTCTGTTTAGAATTTACTGTCAGGAAAACCCCTATGTAGTTGATAATGAATTTAAGAAAGAAATCTACATGATGGCTACAAAAGCTGTCGAACTTGAAGATATTTTCATTGACTTAGCTTATGAAATGGGGACTATCGAAGGCTTAAGGTCTGAAGAAGTAAAAGAATATATTCGCCATATTACAGATAGAAGACTAAATCAGCTTGGCCTAAATGAAATATATAATATCGAAAAAAACCCTCTAATCTGGTTAGAATGGGTATTAAACGGTGCAGACCACACTAATTTCTTTGAAAATCGTGTTACAGAATACGAAGTTGCTGGCCTCACTGGTAACTGGGATAACGCTTATAACTAAATCTTTAATGTTATACTAAGAGTTTTTAACTTTTTTTGTAGAAAAATAGTTTGATTTAACAAATCTAAGTTGTAAACTGAAATAGTTAAACTATATAAAATTATTTCCATAACAATCGCAAGGAGAAGCACACAAATGGATGCTCAAAAATATATTGATAAAGTAATTGCTGAAGTTGAAAAGAGAGATGGTCATGAAGTTGAATTCATCCAAGCAGTAAAAGAAGTATTTTCTACTTTAAAACCTGCATTAGAGCAAAATCCAAAATATATTGAAGAAAACATTTTAGCTAGAATGGTTGAGCCTGAAAGAGGTATTTCTTTTAGAGTGCCATGGTTAGATAGAAATGGTAATGTTCAAGTTAATAGAGGTTTTAGATATCAATTTAATGGAGCTATTGGCCCTTTCAAAGGTGGTATTAGATTCCACCCAAGTGTTTACTCTGGTATTATCAAATTCTTAGGTTTTGAACAGGTATTCAAAAACAGCCTAACTACTCTACCTATGGGTGGTGGTAAAGGTGGTGCTGACTTTGACCCTAAAGGCAAAACTGATGCAGAAGTAATGAATTTCTGCCAAAGTTTCATGATGGAACTTCAAAGACATATCGGCCCAGACATTGATGTACCTGCTGGTGATATTGGTGTTGGTGGTAGAGAAATCGGCTACATGTATGGTCAATATCGTCGTGTAAGAGCTTCATTTGAAAATGGTGTATTAACTGGTAAATCTTTAGAATCTGGTGGAAGCTTGATTCGTCCTGAAGCTACTGGTTACGGTGCTGTATTTTTCTTAGATAGTATGCTTAAGCATGATGGTGAATCTATGAAAGGTAAAAGTCTAATAGTTTCAGGTTATGGTAATGTGGCTTGGGGTGTATGTAAAAAAGTTACAGAGCTTGGCGGTAAAGTTGTTACTATCTCTGGTTCTAAAGGTTTTGTACACGATCCAACTGGTATCAACACTGAAGAAAAGATTGATTACCTACTTAAGATTCGTGCTGGTGAAAAAACTATGCAAGATTATGCAAATGAGTTTGGTGCTAGCTGGCATCCAGGTGAAAAACCATGGAATGTAAAAGCTGATATCGCTATGCCATCTGCAACACAAAATGAAATTTGTGAAAAAGAAGCAGAGCAATTAATAGCAAACGGTGTTAAATATGTTGTTGAAGCATCTAACATGCCTGTGACTAATGAAGCTATTACTTTACTACAAGGTGGTGGTATTACACTTGCACCAGGTAAAGCATCTAACGCTGGCGGTGTAGCTTGTTCTGGTTTAGAAATGTCTCAGAACTCTACTAGACTATCTTGGACTGCTGAAGAGGTAGAGTCTAGATTAAGACAAATTATGGAAGATATATTCCAAGCTTGTAATGCTGCTTGTGCTAAATATAACTTAGGTTATAACCTAGTTGCTGGTGCAAACTTAGCCGGCTTTGAAAAAGTTGCTGAAGCAATGATTCAACAAGGTAAATATTAAAACATAATACATAATCAAACTTTCTCATATAATTCTAATTTATAGTTTTTATCCCTTAGTTTCTGATAAAATATCTATCCGAAACTAACTTTTCTTAAATACTATGTCTCAAACTAACAATAACTCTTATCAACACCAAATTAGAATGTTGATATTATTCTCCTTTGTCCCGCTAACAGGAATGTCTATTGACTTGTTTGCACCCTCTTTACCTGGAATAAGTGCATCTCTAAATATTACTCCTGCAGTTGCTAAGATGGTTATCTCTATATATTTGATTGGTTATGCTTTGGGTAACTTTGTAGTGGGTATATTAACAGACGCTTTGGGAAGAAGAACTTTACTCAGATTGTCGTGTGTTTTGTTTGTTATCATTAGTATTTTACCAGCCATATTTCCTGATGAAATTATTCTATTGTCAGCTCGCTTAACCCAGGGATTTCTTATAGGTGCTATAGGTGTAATTAATCGAGGAATTTTTTCTGACATACTTCCTACTGAGAAGTTAATAAAACTGGGTCCTACTATGGGTTTCCTTTGGGGATTGGGGCCAATAATTGGGCCAATAATTGGTGGTTTCTTACAAGAATATTATGGATGGACATCTGGGTTTTATTTTTTTAGTATTGGTGTTGCAATATTAACAATTTTTGTCTTTGTATATATACCAGAAACTATTGCGGTCAAATCCAAATTAAGTTTTTCAAAGATAAAAAAAGATTTCAAAGAAGTACTCACAAATAAACTATTTATTACATTAAGCATAGGTATGGGACTTGGTTACTCTCTTATAATTAGCTTTAACACCTTAGGACCTTTTTTAATACAGAATATAATGGGGTACTCTGCTGCTTATTTTGGGAAATTAGCAATATTTCTAGGATTAGCTTTTTTACCTGCACCGATTATTAGCAGAAAAATGTTAAATTATTTCTCTATTGGTAAAATTTTTTTAGTTGTAATTCATAATTTTCTACTATTCATGTTGATTTTTTTTATGCTAAGCTTCTTTCTTAAAGCTAGTATAAGTTTACTTATAATAGCAACTATGATTGTATATTTTGCGTGTGGCTCTATTTTTCCAATATCAATGGGCAAAGGTATATCTATGTTTAAACACATTTCTGGTACAGCTGCAGCAGTTATGTATCTTATAAATATGTCTATAGCTGGCTTTGTTGCTTTTATACAAAGTTATTTACATGCAAACACTATCACTGATATGATATCTATATACTTAGTTTTAATACTGATGATAGTTGGCTTATACTGGTATAAGCTAAAAGATTTATAGTTTGAAGATAACAATATGATAAATAAATACGATGTTATAATAATAGGTGCAGGGGCTGCTGGTCTAATATGTGCTATAGAAGCTGCTAAAAGAAACCGCAAGGTACTTATACTTGATCACGCAAATAAAGTTGGCAAGAAAATCTTAATGTCTGGTGGTGGACGCTGTAACTTCACCAACTACAATATCGAAAATGAAAAATATCTAACAGATAACCCGCACTTTATAAAATCAGCTATGTCTCGTTATACTCAATGGGATTTTATTGGTATGGTTAGTGACTATGCTATCCCCTATCATGAAAAAACTCTTGGACAACTCTTCTGCGATAACAAGGCAAAAGATATCGTAAATATGCTTCTAGATGAATGCTCTAAATATAGTGCAAAAATCAAATTACATACAACCGTTGATAAGCTTTATAAAAAAAATGATTCATTCTTTATTCATTCTCTTAATGATACTTATCAGTGTCAATCTCTAGTAATTGCTACTGGAGGATTATCTATACCTACGATGGGAGCTACAGGATTTGGTTATAAGATAGCAAAACAATTTGGGTTAAAAGTAAATCCTCAAACAGCCGGATTAGTACCTTTTATATTTAATGATAGAGATAATAAAAAATTCTCTAGTTTAAAAGGAATATCTATTTTCTGTAATGTTTCAAATCATAGAACTAGTTTTAATGAAAATATATTATTCACCCATAAAGGTCTTAGTGGTCCAGCAGTATTACAAATTTCATCATATTGGAAGATTGGTGAGTCGATAAACATAAACCTTCTTCCAACAGAAGATATAGAAAAAATCCTTATCTTTAAAAAAAATACAGGACTAAAAAATACTTTAAAGAACACTCTTTCAGAGTATTTCCCAAAAAACTTTATAATAACTTTTTTTGAAGAAAATTTATGCAATAAACGAATATGTGACCTAAACCAAGAAGATATTTCTGATGTAGGTTTAAAAATACATAACTGGAAGATATACCCTCAAACTACTGAAGGCTATAAAACAGCTGAAGTAACTTTAGGTGGCGTAAGCTGTAATGAGCTTTCATCAAAAACTATGGAAGCAAATAATGAAAATAATTTATTTTTTATTGGTGAGGTTGTTGATGTAACAGGATGGCTTGGAGGATATAACTTTCAATGGGCATGGTCATCAGGTTGGGCTGCAGGACAAGTTGTATAAAAATGAAAGCTAAGTTATAATAGGTTAAATAAATTCCCACTTTTATATTTACCCAATGAAAATACCGCATCAAAAAGAATTTGCCATGAAAAAAGCTATTATGATAGCTATAGAGAAAGGCGAAAGTGTATCAAAACTAGCATCATATTTTGGTGTTTCAAAAAGCACAATATATAAATACCGTAGATCATTAAGAGATCAAGGTTTCATTATTAAGAATGAAAATGAAGTTTATGTAGTTACTGAAAATAAATTTTCTAAAAAACCACACACACCTAAAACAGCAAAGTTTAATTTTGATAACAACAATGATTCTACTCAAACAAAAGTTACAGAATCTTGCGATCCTCCTGCACCAAATGATGATATTTCAGTTAAAAACACTAGCTTAGAAGATATAAATAATGAATCTTTGGAAGAAATCCCTACAAGCGATGCTATGGAGCAACGCCTTCAGTCAAAAGTTGAAAAAATGCGTGACACCTATGAAGAAAGCTATGATAAAAAAGGATTGTTTAAGAAACTATTCTCGCGATTTGTTAAAAACTAACCATATTGCTTAAGCTTAGCTTCTAGCTGTGGTTGAGTCATTACACCATTGAGCGTTTCCTTATTTTCGCTATCTTTAAAAATTATCATGGTAGGAATACTTCTTATACCAAATTTAGCTGCTAAATTTTGATTAGAATCAACATCAATTTTCACCACTAGGGCATCTTTATAATCTCGTGATAATTGCTCAAGTATAGGCCCAAGCATTTTACAAGGTCCGCACCAGTCTGCATAAAAGTCAACCAATACAGGTTTAGAAGTACTAGCTAACAATTTATCAAAACTTGCTTCATTTGCATTTATTACGTTACTAATTGCCATTTTTACCTCTCTATTAAAGTTACATTTGCATTCATTTTGATATCTTGAGAAATATCCATTGTTCCCGTACTAGCATTAGCAGTATCATAACTAGCGGTTCTCATTAGCATAACTTTATTATTTTGAGCACTATACGAACTAGTATCGTTATATCTCATTTTCTGAATGATATATTTACTACCTGTTTTCTTGTTAAAATCATTCAAATAGTTTTTTGTATTGTTGAAAATATGAATCATTAAGTCTTGTTTTGCTTTTTCAATATCACTAGCTGGAGCATTATAATCTAAAACTTTTACTTCTAATTTTTGACTATATGATTTTTGTTTTTGTAAAGCTGATTGAAGAGTAGTTAATTCAGTCTTAGAAATTCTTGCTTCAAGCTGTACAGTAATATTTAGAGTACCGCTATTATTTGTATTTTGATCAAGATTTTTAACTTTCCAGTCAGCTTTAACTATATCATTAGCTTTTTTTGCGATATCTTTTTCTACAGAATTTTGATCTTTAAGTGTAGTTGTTGCATAACCCGTAACTTGGACTAGTATACTATCACTTTTAATAGTTGTTTGAGCTTGCGTACTATAGCTTATAGTATTAAAGTTTTCTGCACAATCTTGGCTAGCATATGATGCTGAAACAGTAACTACTCCTAATAGTAATGCTGGTAATAATTTTTTCATAAAAAAGTGTTCCTTATCTGTTATTAATATACGCTGACTTACTCTAGCTTAAGCGTAAGGCATTTTAAGCCGCCTCCAGCTTTGCCAAACTCTGATATATCTATGATAATAGGTTCTATATCTAATTTAAATAACTTTTTTCTTAGTTGATCATTACAACTATTCATTATTAATTTACCATCAACATAAACACTATTACATAAATGCTTCTTTACTTCGTAAGGTGATAAAATAATATTGTTTGGCAAAACACCAATAATGTCTTGGCTTTCTTGAGCAAATCCATTTAGATAAGATAAACAGCCTCTATTACCTAAAGGGCAAAATAATAAATCAAGATCATAAAAATAAGGATCAACTATTTTTAATGGGACTATTTCTGTATCAATAATTTCAGAAATTTCATCATATGCTTTTAGGTCACTGCGATAACCATACCCACAATACATTTTATCATTATAATATAAAGCATCTCCCTCACCACTTTGATGATTTTTAAGAGTTTTAACATTATAATTATTTTCAAAAAACCACTTCTGAAATAGATCTTCTTCAGGTTTTCTTTCTGGCGGTGCAAAATTACTACATATAAAGGTATTATCTTCAACTATACCAGCATTAGCTGTAAAAACCATATCTGGTAAGTTTTCATGCTGATCAATAAGTAACACCTCAACACCTAGCCGAGTATAAGTATTATAAAGATTTTCCCATTGTTTGAAGGCTAATGCCTTATCAGGTTTATTATTTAAATCCATCCATGGGTTAATTGCATACACAACATCAAATGCCGTAGGTCGACACATAAGTACTTTTTTCATATTTGAATATCATCAAATGCTGTTACAAGGAAGTTAATTTACCATATAGCAAAGAGCTAATGAAACATATTTTGCAGCATTTTATGTATGCAGGTTATCTATAGGTCTGATTATTAGATGATTACGAATATTTAGATATTATATTAGAAGATTAATTTTGAGGTTATGCTGCGACTTTTAAATTAGAGTTTATGATGTTTTGAACAGCATTTTTAGCATTAACAATATTAGGGCTGTAAATATCTTTAGAATTCTCTAAAGCTTTCTCAATCTGGTTTTTTATCTCAAAAGCTGGCTGTTTATCATTAAGTTCTTGATATAAAAGAGCTATAATTCCAGCAACATGAGGAGAAGCCATTGAAGTTCCTTGCATATACCCATATCCATAATTATCAAGCGTAGAGTATATTTCAGCAGTTGAACCGTAACGACTATCACCCCCAGGAGCTCTTACAACTAAGCTGTTTACTGCCCATTTGAGTACACCATCAGGAGCATAATATGTAGAATATGGCGCTAAAAGCCCTTCTGGTCCTGTAGACTCAACAACAATTGCATCTATGTTTTTACACCCTGAAGGGATATCATTAAATAAATTTTTACCATCATTTCCGGCTGCAATAACTACAGTTATACCATTTTCATGTGCTTTTGATATTGCATCATTCCATGCTGGGCACAAGGTTCCCATATAGTTTTCTTTCCATTCTGACTCACTCACTATTGGATATCCGGTCCTTGGATCAATTCTAGACATCCCTAAGCTTAGATTAACTACCTTAACAGGTGCTTTACTTTTTGATATATATCTACCATTTCTATCTCTAGCTTTGACCTTCCCGCCTGCTGCCCATTTAAGTGATTCTAAGATTGCATAAGTATCTCCAGAACCATCATCACCCAATGCTCTTATAGGTAGAATCTTGATTCCATCAACAGGTCCACCGACTCCTTTAACTTTTGGACCGTTTGCAGCGATTGTACCTGCTACATGTGTACCATGAAAACTACCATTATCATAAATACTTTCTGATACTCTAAGTTGCCCATTCTGCATAAAGAAATAGTACTTTTGATGATTATTATCAATCTTATCAGCGATATCGTTAGCTGGCTGATAAGCTAATCCAGAGTCTATAACAGCCACATCTATTTGTTTAGTTTTATTGGAGATTAGATCCCATGCCCCATAAGCATTAATCCCCCCTGTTATATCTTTCGGATCTTCCATGTCCCATTGCTCTCCCCAACGGATAAATTGAGCTTTTGGCTTTTTTATACTAGTTGGTCCATTCGTTATAGCTGAATTATAAGCATACATTTTTGAATTTTTAGGGATAGCGTACTTTATACTTGAATCTGTATCCATTAATTTTTTAGCTGCCGCATATTCATCATTTTCTTTATTATGTACAATAGTTGATTGAATTTTTGATGATTTTCCTAAACTAGAAGTAGATACACTCGGCTTATAATTATTTACTTTAATTAACTTTGTTCTAGAATCAATGTTATCAATCACCTCATAGTCATAATGATTACTAGTACCTCTAACATTATTAGTAGCTAGTTGCTCTAAAGTTTTATTTTTATTATCTTTATACTTAACTATTAACTCTATATCACTTGCATATACCATAGTAGATAAAGGGATTCCTATCAATAATACTGTTTTCCTTAACATTGCTACCTCCTTTTATTAATCAATGTAAACCATATACCAATTATATGGTTTACATTCATGTTGGCACAAGAAAGTATACTTTTATATGTTTTACAGCAAATAAACTTATTAAAAGTGTAAATTAGCTACTGATTAATAGTAAGACTTGCAAGTAAATTAAACTAAAGTTAATTAAAACAATGTTAGATACCTATAATCAAACAAACTATTTTTTTAAGTTTCATTAATGAAGATAACTATGTAGCACGAATAATATTGCATATTAAACATGAGCTAACATAACTACTATCATACAACTACTTCTTTATTTTCATGAAATAGTAAGATAATACTACTTGATAAAATTACAATGAATTAATCTTTATATATCTATTAACCTTTATATTTTCTAGAAAATGAGAATCATGAGAGACAACGATTATAGTCCCTTTGTAGCAATTTAAAGCTTGCTCTAACAATTTAACACTCTCAAGATCTAAGTGATTAGTTGGCTCATCAAGTATCAAGAGTTGAGGTGTAGCTTGAGCGTTTAGATAAATAGCTAAAGCCGCCCGAATTTTTTCCCCTCCACTTAAATCTTTGATCTTTCTATTAGCTACTATATTCCTAAACTTATATCTAGCCAAAATAGTATACGCATCTGTAGCACTTAGATTAGAATTTACATTAATTAGATTATCTAGCAGAGAGGTATCTTGATTTAATGTAGCAACTTTTTGATCAATATAAGCAAGTTCTACATGAAGCTTTATCTGTCCTTTAATAGCTTTCAAACTTTTATTTATTAGTTTTAATAAAGTAGATTTTCCTGAGCCATTTTTACCAACTATAGCAACTCTTTCAGCACCGACAATAGATAAATTAAAATCGCTAATTAGTTTTTCTCTAGCGTTATCATAGCTATATTTTAAACCTTCAATGTTTAAAATAGACTGATTTGGTCTGACATAAGTATTGGGCATATCTATAAAAATACTATCATCAGTATATAGTTTGCTATTACTTTTCATAAGAAGATTTTCAGCTTTATTTTGTAAATTATTTGCTTGTGTTAGATTTTTAGAGCTAGTTTTATCACTTCTATTTCTCATAGTATCTGCAGTAATTTTATCTACAGATTTTGTTTTGTTTAAACTCCTACCTTTAGAAGCTTTTTGGTCTAATTTCTCCTTATTTAACTGTATAGATTTGCTTATCTTCTTAATCTGTTTTTCTGCATGATTGATATCTCTAGCAATAGCTTGTTGCTCTGTGTTTTTATATGACTTATAGCTTTCGTAGTTACCGGTATAAAAATCAAGTTTATTATTTTCTACAGCAATAATACTATCTATATGGTTCAACAAATTTCTATCATGAGTTGCAATTACAATACATTTATTTGTAGAAGTTAACCAATCTATAAAATCATTTCTAGCATCTATATCAAGATTATTTGTAGGCTCATCTAGCAATATAATACCAGCTTCAGATAATTTAACTTTTGCTAACAATAATTGCGTAAGCTGTCCGCCACTTATAGAATCTACAGTATTATTCAAATCTATTTTAATATTTGAAAATTTATAGATTTCATCTTCTAATTCAGCTTTTATATTCCAATTATTCTCAACTAATTCAAAGTCTTCTTTGATGATACTTCCTTGGCTAATTCTATCCAAAGCTTCAAGAATGCTCCCAACATCAAAAACTTCTGCAAGAGTTAAGTTCTTATCTATATTTTGAGGGATATAAGCCAATTTAGAATCATAAAAAACCTTGCCACTATTAGGTGAAATTTGTTTAGCTAATAGTTTTAGTAATGTTGATTTACCACAGCCATTACTACCTATTAGACCATATTTTTGGGCTGATAAACTAAAGTCTAAATCTTTGAAATCTATCTTAGTATTTAAAATAGAGTACGAAAGATTATGCGTATGTAGGTATGTATCTTTTTTATATGACAAAATAAATCTCCTAAAGTTAATTATAAAAATTACGATATAAAGATTATTTGTTCATTGGACTGATATTTTCTTAGAAAATTAATTTATAAATATAATAGTACAATATCATTTAAAATCAAAATATTTTTCTGAATTACTAAAATTATGTACTAAGAATAAACTTGAGCTGAAAGATAAAAATATTACAAGCAATATAAACTTTTACTAGCATAGCCAGCAATTATAATAGTAAAGCTCTAACTCAGCTAAATGATACTGTCAAGAATTTCATCTAAAGACTCAACCATACCTTCGATTACTTCATTTTCAAAAGGGAAATCATCAGATGTAAGTTGTGACTTAACAAATCCTTCTAACAATAAATGCTGAGCATCGACTAAAGTTAAACCTCGAGATTGTAGATAAAATAATGCATCTTTATCTAATTCACCGATAGTTGCTCCGTGAGTACATACTACATCATCAGAATATATTTCAAGTTCTGGCTTTGTATTTATCTCAGCTTTCTTACTAAGCTGAATATTTTTATTACTTTGATAAGCTTGTATTTGCTCAATACCTTCATTTACAACAGCTTTAGCATTAAACCATGCTTTTGAACTACCATTAGCAACACCTTTAAAATTTACATTGCTATATGTATTTGAAGCATTATGATTAACTAAGAAACAAGTATTTGCAGTAGCGGTATTATTTAAAAGGTAAAGTCCACGCACATCAAATCTAGAGTGCTCTTTATTTAGGTTTACAGTAAAATCACTTCTTAAAAGGTTATCCTTATTAAGTAGATTAAAACCATTAAACTCAGCAGATTTATCTAAATTTACAAGATAATTCGCAGTAGTGATTAAGCCAGAGTTATTATCGTTATCAGCACAGTTTGTGAAATTAACTTTAGCAGATTCTGCGACATCAACATCCAAGAAAAGATTTATAGCTGAATCCTCTGCTAGATTTACAAAATCAACATCTAAATCTAAACTTGCAAACATTCCTACATTTAATTTTAAAGCAATATTTGTAAGTTTATTTTTAGCATTTTCAGTATTGATGAATATAAGACTTAACTGATCCTTAGTATCTTTAGCTATATTTATCGCAAGATTTTTTGATTTTTCGATAGCAAGTTTTGACATAGCTCTACTATCTTCGTTAAACTCAAGCTCACTTATATGAGTTAATTTTTTATTATAATCAATAGCTAAAACACCATCTAAAATAATAACTACATTTTCCTCAGTATCAAACTTAAAGCCTTCAAGATAATCTTTAGCCTGCTTAGACTCTGTTAAAATTTCAGTTATTCCATTTTTAGAGTATATAGTACTTAAATTAGTATACTTCCAACTTTCTTGTTTAATGCTAGGTAACACATTTTTATCTATTTGCATGATTAAAACCTTTTAGCCGTTGACCCAAGAATAACCTTTTTCTTCTAGCTCTAAAGCTAGCTCTTTACCACCAGTTTTGACAATCTTACCATCAGCTAAGACATGTACAAAATCAGGTTTAATGTAATCTAAAAGTCTTTGGTAATGTGTGATTACTAAGAAACTTCTTTCCTCTGAACGCATACTGTTTGCGCCGTGTGAAACTATTTGCAAAGCATCAATATCAAGACCTGAATCAGTTTCATCTAGAATAGCTAATTTAGGCTCAAGCATCATTAGCTGAAGCATTTCATTACGCTTCTTCTCACCACCTGAAAAACCTTCGTTCACACCACGAGACATATATTTTTGATCAATCTCAAGAGTTTGCATATTTTTTCTTAGCGTTTTCATAAATGAAATAGCGTCTATCTCTTCTTCGCCCTTTTGCTTTTTGATACTATTAACAGCAGTTTTTAAAAACTGCACATTACTAACACCCGGTATTTCTATAGGATATTGTAAACTTAAAAATATACCCGCAGCAGCTCTTTCAGATATACTTAAATCGTCAATATGCTTACCATTAAACAAAATTTCACCTTTAACAACTTCATAACCGGCTTTTCCTGCAAGTACATTACTAAGTGTACTTTTACCAGCTCCATTTGGTCCCATTATTGCGTGAATTTCACCTTTATTCATTTTAAGATTTAAACCTTTAAGGATTGCTTTATCACCAACATTCACATGTAAATCTTTTATTTCTAATAACATTTTTTATACCTTTAAATTTATATACCTAGTTCCTAGCTTTACTCAACAAGATTCCCATTCATATGGGAATGACCAATAAATAAATGATCATCCTCGTGCTTGATACGAAGATCCCCAGCGTATTTCTTAACCTACTGCACCTTCTAAGCTTACTTCCATAAGTTTTTGAGCTTCAACTGCAAATTCTAACGGTAACTTTTTAAATACCTCTTTACAGAAACCATTCACAATCATTGCAATCGCATCTTCTTCTGAGATGCCTCTTTGCTTACAGTAAAATAATTGGTCATCTGATATTTTAGATGTAGTAGCTTCATGCTCAATTTGAGAGCTATTGCTTTTATTTTCAATATATGGGTAAGTATGAGCTCCACATTTATGCCCTATCAATAATGAATCACATTGAGAGAAATTACGAGCATTATCAGCATTTGGAGAAATTCTAACTAAACCTCTATAAGCCTGTTGAGCCTTACCTGCAGATATACCTTTTGAAATGATTGTACTTTTAGTGTTTTTACCAAGATGAATCATTTTAGTACCAGTATCTGCTTTTTGTGCATGGCGGGTTAATGCTACAGAGTAAAATTCTCCAACAGAATTATCACCACGCAAAACTACAGATGGATATTTCCAAGTAATTGCAGAACCAGTCTCAACTTGTGTCCATGAAATTTTAGAATTATTGCCTTTGCAGACTCCTCGCTTAGTTACGAAATTATATATACCGCCCTTGCCATCCTTATCACCAGGATACCAGTTTTGCACTGTTGAATACTTAATTTCAGCACCTTTTAAAGCTACCAATTCAACAACTGCTGCATGAAGTTGATTTTCATCACGCATTGGAGCCGTACAACCTTCTAAATAACTTACATAACTATCTTCGTCAGCGACTATAAGAGTTCTTTCAAACTGTCCTGTGTTTAAAGCATTTATTCTAAAATAAGTAGAAAGCTCCATCGGACAAGTTACGCCTTTTGGTATATACACAAAAGATCCATCTGAAAATACAGCTGAATTTAATGCTGCAAAAAAGTTATCGCCTTGAGGCACTACAGAACCCAAATATTTCTGCACTAAATCTGGATATTTTTGAATAGCTTCTGAAATCGGACAAAATATAACGCCAGCTTCAGCAAGTTTTTCTTTAAAAGTTGTAACAACTGAAACCGAGTCAAATACAGCATCTACAGCTATGTTTTTCACACCAGCTAAAAATTCCTGCTCATGCAAAGGTATACCAAGCTTATTATATGTATCTAAAATTTCTGGATCAACTTCATCTAAACTCTTAGGATGATCTTTCATCGATTTTGGTGAAGAATAATAACTAATAGCTTGATAATCTACTTTTTGATAGTCTAAATGTGCCCATTCAGGTTCAGTCATTTCAAGCCATTTTTGATAACCCTTTAAACGCCATTCTAACATAAACTCTGGCTCATCTTTCTTGGCAGATATAAACTTAATTACATCTTCACTAAGACCCACATCTATCGTATCTGTTTCGATATCTGTAGAGAAACCATGTTCATAGTCTTGTTCTATAATTCTGTCTAAGTTTTCACTCATTAGTCACTCTCTATTATATTTAGTATCTTTATAAAAATTATATTTGATTATTATTTACAACATCATCGATAGATGTTTCAGACAATATTTCTAAGACCTTTTTATTCATAGCCTTCCAGTAATTATCAACTGTACAAACTTTTACTGCTGCACATTTCTTTTTTCTCAAATCACAACATTCTGTAACTCGTACATTTTCTTCAACAGCTTTGACTATATCTAACACTTTTATATTCTCAGCATTTTTAACTAGTATATAACCGCCATCAACTCCCCTTTTGGATGTTACTATATTGCGATTTGACAAAAGATTAAGTAGTTTACGAACTGTTGGTAAATTTAACCCAGTTACATCGGAAATCTTCATAGCACTATAAGGCGCTTCTTTATTTTTAGCTATAGTCACTACTACTAGCAATCCATAGTCTAATAATTTACTTATCTTGAGCATATTTTACTCAACTATACCAATTTAGTATCATTTGTAGAATATGATAATATCAAACACTTAGAATGTAAATTAAAATTTGATTATTCATACCACTTCGACTAGTATCACTAAATATAAATACTAAAAGTTTTCGATTATGCGAATAGCTATATTAGGTGCTGGCCAACTCGGCATATATCTTACTCAGCGACTAAGTTTAGAACATCAGGTTACCGTTATTGATTTGGATGAGGAAAAATTAGGGTTTATCTCTTCTGCTTTTGACGTACAAACAATTATTGGTGATGTTACAAAACCGAATATCATGAATGAAGCAAACTTCAAAGATACTGATATGATTATTGCTGTAACATCTAATGATACTACTAATATTGCTGTTTGTGATATGGCATATAAACTTTATAAAACACCTTACAAAGTCGCTAGAATTAGAGAAACTGAATATAATAGATTCCCTAAACTACTAAACAATATCGACTTAGTTATAAAATCTTTCTTTGAAACAACCAAACAGATAGAACAACTAATATTTCTAGCAGGAGCATACTTTATATCTAGCTTTTTTGATAAAAGAGTTCAAATTGTTGGAGTTGAAGTAGCAAATAGCTCCCCTCTTGTAGGGTTTGCAATAAAAGATATCTATCTAGGGCTTGGTGATATTAAGGTTGATATTATATCTGTCTATAGAGGCGATGATCGACTAGATATAGAAAATACAAAAGTTTTAGTTGAGCCCGGAGATAGGGTTATGTATCTTTCTGAAAAGGCTTACTCTTCTCAGATATTATCAATTTTCCAACCAACAAAATCAAATATCAGGAAGATATTTATTGCTGGAATTAACCATGCTAGTATCACACTTGCAAAATCTCTTGAAACAAAAGGCTATATCATAAAAATGATTGATCCAAGTGCAAAAAAATGTGATTTAGCTTTGCAAGAACTTTCAAAATCAACAATTCTTCATTATAACCCTGTAAATAATAATCTTCTAGTTGCCGAAGGCATTGATGAGGCTGATATGTTTTTTGCACTTACAAATGCCGATGAAATAAATATAATGTCATCTATATTAGCAAAAAAGCTAGGTGCAAAAAAAACTATCGCTACCGTCAATAGTTCTGAATACTACTCTATCACAAGAGATATGAACCTAATTGACATCTCATTATCTCCACATAGTTTATCTTATGCGACTATCAAAGCCTTTTTGACTCAAGTTGATATGATTACAATGTATGAAATTGAAGGTTCTGAAGAACACTTAGTAGAATTACGAGTCCACGGTGAAGAAAACATGTCGACGATAATTGGTAAAAAGCTCTCAGATGTTAAATTACCGGATGGCATAAAAATCCTTTCTATCATGAAAAACAATGTTCCTATATTTTTTGATGATAATATAACTGTTGAAGATGGTGATCGGTTAATAATCAAGACTGATGATAAAAATGCTCTCAACATTCTTGAAAAACTTTTTCAAGTAATGCCACTTTATATAGCTTAAAATAATTGCCTATTATACTTAGCTTAAGTATCATTGATTATTCAAACAAATAATATTTTTTTAGTAAAATGAATAATTCTTCAAAAAAAGATAAGATAGGTATAGTTCTTTTAGTTCTACTAATGACTGGAGCTATTGATAATATTCGAAACTTACCGTCTACAGCAACATCAGGAACATATATATTTTTCTTTTTTGCAGTTGCTATATTATTATTTTTAGCGCCTGTTGCTTTAGTATCTGCAGAGATGACAGCTACATATACCAATAAAGGTGAAGAAGGTGTATATGGCTGGGTTAAAAAAGCTTTTGGTCCTAATGTAGCAATGCTTGCTATATGGTTTCAATGGGTAAATACTTTAATCTGGTTTCCAAGTATCCTAACCTTTTTGGCTGGTACAGTTGCTTATATTTTTAATCCTGACCTTGGGCAAAATATAAAGTTCACTATTATCTTTATAACAGTAACTTTTTGGCTACTAACTATTCTTAATCTTAAAGGTTTAAAAGTATCAGCCGTATTTGCAAGTATTTGTACTTTTTTAGGCATGGTTATACCAATGATCTTAATGGTTATATTTGCAATAATATGGTTAAGTTGTGATCAATGCCATAACCATCTAAATTTCCAAGCAGATAATTTAATTCCTAATTTTCACTCAACAGAATCTTGGATGGGCCTAACAGCAATTATTGCATCATTCCTCGGTTTAGAACTTGCCACCGTTCATATTACAAATGTAAGAAACCCAAAGAAAACTTTCCCTTTAGCTTTATTTATTTCCGTAGTTTTTATAATATTCACAATGGTTTTAGGAGCATTAGCTGTAAGCCTTATATTTCCTCAATCAGAAATTGACGTTGTGCACGGAACAATTAAAACATTTAAGATATACCTTGAAGATTTAGGTATCCCTATGTTTTTCTACTATGCTTTAGGAATGATGATTATTGTCGGTTCGGTTGGTTCAATGATTAACTGGATGATTTCTCCTGCTAGAGGTTTACTACAAGCGGCAGATGACCATTTTTTACCAAAGATACTTGATAAAAAAAATAGCCATGATGTTCCGAGTGGCATCCTAATCCTTCAAGCTATTATTATGACTATTATTTGCTTACTTTTAGAGCTAGTCCCATCTGTGCAAGCATACTACTGGTTGCTTACTGCCCTAAGTACTCAAATCTACTCATTAATGTATTTAATGATGTTTATAGCCGCACTAAAGCTTAAATTTACTGATAAGAGAACTCAAGATTCTGATGCATTTAGAATACCAGGTGGTAAAATTGGAATGACTACAATTTCAATTGCAGGTATCTTAGGTACTTGTATCTGTGTGATAGTAGGCTTTATACCACCCGACAATATGTATGATAACCCGTTTGAATTTATTAAAATGCTAGCAATTTGCCTAATCTCTTCTATAATTCCTGTAGTCTTATTTATGATTTATCGTAACGAAAAAGTAAACCATTAAAATGCTCGAATCTGTTTTATTATTTATAAGTCTACTTATTGGATATTTTTTTTGTAAAATTAACGGTTCTTCAAAAAATCTAAAAATCATTAATTCAAGCCTAGAAGCCATAGTTGTATCTATTGTTATATTTATGGGTTATAACTTTAGTATTTTTACTCATACAAACGCTATTATACTAAAAGTCATAGGGGTAGCTTCAGCTTACTCTATCGTATTATTTGCTACGAATGTACTAGCGATATGGCTATTATGTAAACATATTGATATCAAAGCCAAATTTATAATTCAAAAAGATCCTAAGCATAAAAATAAAATTCTGACATTAATTATTCAGGCCTCTAAATACATAATGTTTCTAATTTTAGGTTACATAATAGGAGAAATAATAGATATCAATGCTACGCAACAAATTAACAGCATGGTTTATATTTTATTACTTGCCCTACTTTTTATTATTGGAGCACTTTTAAGGCTTGAGAACATAAATATCATCGACATTTTTAAAAACAAATATGCAATGATGATTGTAATCTTAATTGTGTTAGCATCTATTTTATCTGGGATAATAATGAGTTTTATTACCGGCATTCCCTCTAAACAAAGCATTATGATTAGCTCAGGTTTAGGATGGTACTCACTATCGATGGTACTTAATACTAGTTATTTAGGAGAGTATTATGGCATAGTGACTTTTCTAATAGATTTTATGCGAGAACTTGTAGTTCTTATTACAATTCCTTTGCTAAGAAAATATCTATCTGTTGAGCTTGTTGGTTATTCTGCAAATACTGCCATGGATTTCTGCTTACCAGTTATTAGAAATAATTATGGAAATAAAGTCGTACCTTTAGCAATATCTATAGGTTTGATATTTACGATTATCACTCCGATGCTGCTAATAGTTGAGAATTTAATTTTATAGAAAAAATATTTGATAGATTATTTACTACGGAATTTGATGCGACCTTTAGTCAAATCGTAAGGCGTGATTTCTACTACAACTTTATCACCTGTTAATATACGAATGTAGTTTTTTCTCATTTTACCAGAAATATGTGCTGTTACAGTATGCCCATTTTCAAGTTCAACTCTAAACATTGTGTTTGGTAGTGCTTCTAAAACAACACCTTCCATTTCGATACAGTCTTCTTTTGCCATTGTGGCTTATTCTCCGATTTTAATGATTAATTAAATATAGTTAAAACAGATATATTCTAAAGCATTTATCCAAAAACTCAAATTTTTTGAAAAATAACTTTATATAACTAAAAGTCCCGGCCTAATTGTTTGCTATAATTAGCTTTAATATTTATTACATTACTTACATTTTTCGTGGAAAATATCCTTTTTTTAGAAGTTTTTGTGTTTGTGGTATCCGTTATCGGTGGCACAATAGGCTCAATGATTGGTCTTGGTGGTGCTATAATAATCACACCAGCTTTAGTTACTTTCACAAACATTCCTATACATTATGCTATCGGTGCATCTTTAGTTGCTACTATTTGTACATCAACAGCAACATCAATAGTTTCATTAAAATCTCACGGTCTTACTAAAGAGAAGTTAGGGTTATTTTTAGCTATTGGTACAGCTATTGGTGCTATATTTGGTGCAAACTTAGCTTTGAGTATGTCTGCAAAACCGTTGTATATAGTTTTTGGCTCAGTTTTACTTGTCGTTTTAATTCTAAGCTTTAGAAAACGCTCAGATGAAGTTAGTACTAAAGTTCATCCGATGGCTGAAAAACTACAATTAAATGATAGTTACACTATAAAAAACAAGTCTTACAACTATAATATCGAACATCCTATTTGGGGCTTTATAAGCATGTTAGGTGCTGGGTTTATTGGTGGTCTATTAGGTATTGGAGCTGGCTTATTTAAAGTTATCGCTATGGATAAAATAATGAAAGTACCATTTAAAGTCAGTGCTTCAACGAGCAATTTTATAATGGGGATCACAGGTTTTGCAGCTGCAATTACATATTACACATCAAATAGCATAGACCCAACTATTACAGCCTCTGTTGCGCTTGGTGCACTTTTAGGAGCGACTATTGGTTCTAAAGTCATGCCTTTACTGAGTCCAAGCGTACTTAGAACGATGTTTTTTATTGTGGTTTTATTAGCAACTATACAGATGATATCTAAGGGCTTCTGATGACTAAAAACAAACTTTTCTCAATATTGCTAAAATTGAACTTAACAACAGCAGTTATATTGCTAATAATTGGTCTTATTTGCCACCTTATGTACAAACAAAGCATATTAGCCTCTCAAATACTTAATATTGGTGTTTTGTATATTATATTAATGCCAGTTATAAGAGTTTTTATGGAACTTGGTTATTTCACAAAAAAAAGAAATTACATATATATCTTAGTATGCATATCTTTAATTATAGTAATTGCAATAAGTATCGTTTGTTAAGATAGTATATCTTTCTCAAAAATGTTAATATCTTGATAATTAAAATTAATAGACTCTAAGAGCTAAAGACTTATAGAATTATGTTTACTAGTTTATCAGACAAATTAAAACTGTCATTTGACAAATTAAAAGGCCAAACTTCATTAACAGAAGAAAATGTCCAGTCAGCATTAAGAGACATCAGAGTTTCTCTCTTAGAGGCTGATGTTGCTTTACCAGTTGTAAAGAGCTTTATTGCTAACATCAAGGAAAAAGCATTAGGTGAAGAAGTTAAAAAGAGTTTAACTCCTGATCAAACTTTCGTTTCTTTCGTTAAAAAAGAGCTTGAAAAAGCATTAGGTGAAGAAGCTGTACCAATTAATCTAAAGGCTCAGCCACCAGCAGTTATATTGATGGCTGGCCTTCAAGGTGCTGGTAAAACAACTTCTACAGCTAAACTTGCAAAGTATCTTAAAGAACAGCATAAGAAAAAAGTAATGGTTGTTTCTGCTGATGTTTATCGCCCTGCTGCGATTGATCAGCTTGAAACTCTAGCTAAAAGTGTTGACGTTGAGTTTTACCCTTCAGATATCTCACAGAAACCTGACTATATAGTTACTCAAGCAATCCAAGCTGCTAAGACTAAATTAATGGATGTTGTGATTGTCGATACAGCTGGTCGTTTACACATAGATGAGTCTATGATGGATGAAATTAAACTTATCCATAAAATTGCTAAACCTGTTGAAACATTCTTTACAGTAGACAGCATGACAGGTCAAGATGCCGCGGTTACAGCAAAAGCATTTAATGATGCCTTAGCTCTAACAGGTATAATTTTGACCAAAACTGACGGTGATGCCAGAGGTGGTGCTGCCCTGTCTATTCGTGAAATCACAGGCAAACCAATTAAGTTCTTAGGTGTTGGTGAAAAAACTGATGCACTTGAACCATTCCACCCAGATAGAGTTGCCTCTAAGATTCTTGGTATGGGTGATGTTCTTAGTCTTATAGAAAGCATAGAACAAAAAACAGAAAAAGAGTCTGCTCAGAAGCTTACCAAAAAGTTAAAAAGTGGTAAGAATTTTGACTTAAATGACTTTAAAGCTCAAATTTCACAAATGAAAAATATGGGTGGTGTTGAGTCAATAATGTCTAAATTACCAAATATGCCAGCAAATATGCCAGGTAATATTGGTGACGATATGTTTAAGAAAATTGAAGCATTAATAGATTCAATGACTCCACTAGAAAGAAAAAAACCAGAGTTAATAAAACATAGCCGAAAGCAAAGAATTATAAAAGGTTCAGGTACTACTATTCAAGATTTGAATAAATTACTCCAACAACACACTCAAATGAAAAAAATGATGAAATCAGTTGTTGGCAAAAAAGGTGGTATGGCCAATATGATGAAAAGAATGGCTGGCATGCAAGGCATGGGAAATATGGCAAACCTACTAGGTAAAAGATAATTAGACTATAAAGGAATAAACATTAATGATTGGCGATAAAAATTTTGATAAAGTTTCAAATATAAATATAAAAAAGGAAAAAGTATTGATTCCTGCAGAAGTACTAATTCAAGAGACTCCTCTTTTAAAGGGTTCTTTTCAAACTGTTAAAAAATCTCGTACAGAGATAGCTGAAGTTATCCATGGTAAAGATGATAGAGTTGTAGTTGTAGTTGGACCGTGCTCTATTCATGACACTGATGCGGCAATTGAGTATGCTAAAAAACTTAAAGCTCAAGTTAAGAAGTTTGAAAAAGAGATCATTATCGTAATGAGAGTATATTTTGAAAAACCTCGTACTACTGTTGGATGGAAAGGTCTAATTAATGACCCTGATCTTGATGATTCTTTTAATATCAATAAAGGCCTAAGACTAGCTCGTAACCTATTATCAGATCTTACAGATATGGGCTTACCATGTGCAACTGAATTTTTAGATGTAATCACCCCTCAATATTTTGCTGAGCTAATTTCATGGGGAGCAATTGGTGCTAGAACTGTTGAAAGCCAAGTTCATAGAGAATTAGCTTCTGGTCTATCAGCATCTATCGGTTTCAAAAATGCTACTAATGGTGATGTTCAAGTTGCTGTAGATGCTATCAAGTCAGCAACATATTCACATCATTTTTTAAGTACAACTAAATCAGGTTCTACGGCTATATTTGAAACTAAAGGAAACCCTAACGGTCATGTGATACTTCGTGGCGGTGCTTCTGGACCTAACTTCAGTAAAGAGCATGTTGATGAATGTATAGCTAAACTTAAAAAATCAGGGATTGACTCAAAAGTTATGATTGACTGTAGCCATGGTAATAGTCAAAAAGATCATACTAAACAAAACTCTGTTTTAGAGAATATTTGTGAACAAATTAAAGTTAGTGATGATATCTTTGGTGTAATGATTGAAAGTAACCTAGTTGCTGGTAATCAAGATATAAATACTAAGCCTCTAACATATGGTCAAAGTGTTACAGATAAATGTGTTGATTTTGATGAAACTGTTAAAATGCTAGAAATGCTAGCAAATGCAGTAAAAACAAAACGTAATTCTCAAGAGAAAAAAATCACTAAAGAAGAATCTCAATTTTCTTTACTATAGATCTTTAATTAAAAAACCTTCTTTAAAAGCTATTCATATTCTTTAGTAATATATCTTACTCCATTTTTCTCTTTGGTAACATTATTACAAACAAATATAGGCAGTGAGCCCATAACTAAAAACTCATGAATTAAATCATTCATGTATTGATTTAAAGCCCCTTTGAACAACCAATCTCTTTTCTACCGTGAATAAGTAATATTTTTTTGTATAGAATTTCAGTTATTGTGTTAGTGCTAAATTCATTAATTGACTTCCTTGACATACAGCCCCTGTATTATGAATACTAATAACAGTGCCACTATAAGGTATTTTTAATTCTTTTCTAATCATAGTCGATGTTTGAATATATTGCCCGATTACTTCACCAGCTTCAAATGAATCACCGGCCTTTATAAACCATTCATATAAACCACCCTCTATAGCTTTGATGTGTTTATAGTTAGATATATCCGTATGTATAATTTTTTCATGCAAAAGATTAGTTTCAAATGGCGAGTCAATAATGTTTTTGTGGTGGAGATAGTTCAGTACCCCTTGTGTCTGCATTTTAGCATCTGCAAAATTGATATACTCTTCTGAGCCTAGCTCTAAAGTGTACCCTTCTTTTAGAACCTTTTCATCTCTACCTAGTTCTTTAAATGCATGAGATAAATGCCACCACGGACAAAATATAGCTTCATCTAAAGCACCTTCCGCTTTATCATTATCAATTACAAGAGTATGCTTGTAACCAAATTTTTCTGCCATTTTTTTAGCAAATTCTGCAGTATAAACATAGGTTGTTGCATCAGTATCTGTATGTAAATCCAAAACAAAATCAGCTTTTTGAGCTTCTTGTTGTGCTATTAAGTTTAATCTTCTAGCTCTTGATAGCTCCCACTTATTTGATAGCTCTTCAGATATTTTTTCCTGTAATAACTTCTCAAATGCTTTTTTATAGTCTGTTGTGCTTGAGTTTATATGCTTTTCTGCAAAGCTTTTATAGTTAATTTTAGGGTAATGATAGTATCTATTGAAATTATCACCTGTTGCAGAGTCAAACCTACCTTGATGCCCTGCTCCTATAAATACATCTTTACCAATAGGATTACATTGAGGTATAAGATAAACATCTCCTTTAGGCTGATACTTCTTAAAGTACTCTAAAAGCTCGATCATTACTGTATTACCCTGTAATTCAGAGGCATGCATACTTGCTTGCATATACACAGTAGGCGAATTTTTATCACTTCCTTTAATTGTAATTTTTTCGATACAGATATCATCACCAGTAGATGATTGACTAACTTTGATTTTTTCTTTTGAAATATAATTTTGCATAACTAGGCACTTGTTTAAGGTGTTTTAATTTTATAATAATTTATCACACTTAATTGATTTTACATAATTCTACTATAGGCAATTACATAGCAATCTTAAAATGATAAAATAACCACAAGATTTTACTAAATTTTAACTAAAATGATAAAAGTTACTTCATTTAACGCAAATGGTATTCGTGCAGCTACACGCAAAGGTTTTTGGGATTGGTTTACCTCTCAAGATATTGACTTTTTATGTATCCAAGAAACAAAGGCTCAATTTCATCAACTTGAGGGAGATAGTCAGTACTTCCCCGAAGGTTATCATTATGACTTTAAAGATGCTGTTAAAAAAGGCTATAGTGGTACTGCTATTTATGCAAAGAAAAAACCTCTAAAAGTTATCAAAGAGCTTGGGCTTGATTGGGCTGATAATGAAGGTCGTTACATTCAGTTTGATTATGAGAATTTTAGTGTTGCTAGTCTATACCTCCCAAGCGGCTCTAGTGGTGATGTCCGTCAAGAGTACAAAATGCAATTTCTTGAAAAGTACAAAGAAATATTAAAAGAGCAGATAGCTTCTGGTCGTGATTTTATCGTTTGTGGCGATTTTAATATCGTCCATAAAGAGATAGATATCAAAAACTGGAAACCTAACTATGGCAAGACTTCTGGTGTATTACCCGAAGAACAAGAATGGTTAGACCATATATTTGATGATTTAGGCTGGGTAGATAGTTTTAGAGTCGTTAATAACGAACCACTTCAATACACTTGGTGGTCAAACCGTGGTCAAGCTCGTGCAAATAATGTCGGCTGGCGTATTGACTATCAAATAGCTACGCAAAACCTCAAGAATAAAGTAGTCGCAGGTTCAGAGTATGTTTATAAAGAAAACTGGTTTTCTGACCATGCTCCGCTGACTATTAGTTATGAGTATGAAGTTTAATAAAGATTACCACACAAATATAAATCTCACGAAAAACTACGCTTACTAGATTTAAAAGGAGACTTAATTAATGAATGTAGGAAACTTACTACTTTCTATTTTAAATACAATGTTTACCTATTGGTATCTCTGGATTATAGTTTTATTTATTCTGTTTTGTAAGACTGCTTTTTTTAAAGGTTGGATTGGTGAAAAGATTCTAGCATTCTCAATAAAGAAAATTGTTGAAGAAAAAAAAGGAGTCTTGATAAATAATCTAATGTTACCTTGTGATAACGGCACTACTCAAATAGATCATATTTTGTTAATTCCTGCAGGAATATTTGTTATAGAGACTAAAAATATGAAAGGTTGGATCTTTGGAGATGCTAAAAGTAGTAATTGGACTCAACAAATCTATAAACATAAATCTAAATTTCAAAATCCTATTCACCAAAACTATAAACATGTAAAGACTATAGAATCTACTCTTAACTTAGATGAGTCTCTTATAAAGAATATTATTGTGTTTGTGGGTAGTGCGGTATTTAAAACAAAAAAGCCTAAAAATGTGTTTGGTTTATTTAAACTACGATCATTTTTGAAGTCACAAAACAGCTGTAACTTCACAGCAAGTGAGATAAAAGAATATTCAAATATTCTAAACTCTACAAAACTGAAAAACTCTATAATAAATAATCATAAACATGTCAAAAGTCTTACAGAAAAGTATAAATCTGTAGATACTTGTCCAAAATGCTCAAGTACTTTAGTTGAAAGAACTGTGAAAAAAGGAGAAAGAAATGGACAAACTTTTTTAGGTTGTAGCAATTTCCCTAAGTGTAGGTATACTAAAAATTAACTATTATGCCAAACGCTTACATATTCTCAGGCCTACCAGGAGTAGGCAAAACAACTTTAGCGAAACAGCTAACTAAAATCACACCTGACTCTATATATCTTAGAGTAGATACAATTGAATATTATCTGAAAAAAGCATATTCTCAAAAGCTAACGAAACAAGGTTATGAAATAGCATATTATCAAGCAAAAGAAAACCTTGAGCTTGGCAAAAATGTAATTATAGATTGTTGCAATCCTGTCATAGAATCTCGAAAACTTTGGGCTCAATTAGCAAACATTGACTCTACCGAAATAATTAATATTGAAGTTGTGTGTAAAAACAAACAAACTCATCAAAATAGAGTAGAAACAAGATATAATATTAATGAAAATAAATATCCTTCTTGGGAGGATGTATTAGATAGAGAATATCAGGCTTGGAATCAAAGTATAATAACAATTGATACCTCTACTAATACTCCACAAGAATTACTTACGACCTTAAATAAAATATCTAAAGGGATATAACAATGCTAAATAAAATAATCTCTAAAACATTAATCGCTTTTTTATTACTTATTCCTATTAGTGCTTTTACAAATGGACATACACAGTATAGTATATTTTTGATACCTGATAAAAATGCTGAAACATACATAAAAAACTTTAATAACTATGCAGCGAAGCAAGGTGTCTATGAAAAATATAATATAACCCCGTTTATTCAACAATACCCTGTTAGCTTAAATTTATATACAACTAGTTTTAAAAGGTTTTACTTAGAAAGTATTGTTCAACTAGTAAAAAGAATTGCTAATACAACTGAAGAGTTTGATATATCTGCAGATCAAATAACAATTAGTGAAGATGGTTTTATAACATTAAATATTGGTAATGATCATGACTTACAAGGATTATCAAACATTGTAATTAGGAACCTAGCAAAAGATCGCTATAAAGACTCTAATATGCCTAGTTGGATAAAATTCCATCCAGCAAAACAAAAATTATTTAATGAATATGGAACTTCAAATGCTTTTGATCAGTTTGAGCCAAATATCAATATCTCAACGATAAATATAAGTGACCAAAGTATAAAACAAATGATCGAAGATGATTTTGATAAAACTATTCAATCCTTTAATCAAAAATCTCTAAGCTTTAAAATTATTGGGATTGGATTTGGTTATGCCGATGATAATGGACAAGTTGCAGAAGTCATCAAAAAGTATAATTTTAAAGACACAAAAAATTATTCTTTTGAAAAATCTTAGATGTATATTTTTCTGTAAAAACTTAGAGGAATTGCTTTAGCTTTAAGAATTATTTTAGTCACTAAAACACCTCAAGTAAACAGTGTCAAACCTGAAATCGAAATATAATGAATAAACAAAAATCCTTAGTCATTTATTTAAAGGAGTAGAAATAATGAAATTCAAATACAAAAAAATTTTCAAAAAAACATTTATAGCTTCATCTTTAGCAGTTCTTGCTGGGTGTGCAAGTAATGTTGATAGTACAAAACATGCAGAATGGGGATATGTTGGTGCAGAAGGTCCAGAGCACTGGGGAGAGCTATCATCAAGCTATAAGCAATGTGATAACGGTAAACAACAATCACCTATAAACATACTGACAACAACTGTGGCAAAAACACAAAATAAAGCTGAAAAAATAAGATTAGATTATCACCTACATATTAATTCTATCTTAAATAATGGTCATACAATTCAAATACAATTTAAACCAGGTAGTTATCTTGATATAGGTAAAGAAAAATATGAATTAAAGCAAATGCACTTCCATGCACCTAGTGAAAACTTTTTAGATGGAAAAGAATTTCCATTTGAGGCACATTTTGTAAATATATCCAAAGATGGTAAAATTGCAGTATTAGCATTGTTTTACGAATACAATAAAGGAAAAGATAGCTCTTTTATAAAAGAAATATGGCAGCATATTCCCAAAAAAGTCAACACTACAAACGAGTTTGATTTTACAGTTCATCATGATGATAACCCAATTCCAAATGGTCATCATTCATTTTATGAATTTACAGGGTCTTTAACAACTCCTCCATGTACAGAGGGTGTAAAATGGGTTGTGTTAAAACAAAAAAATTACATTACTAAAGAACAAGTTAAAATATTTAAAGATACACTTCACTTTGATAATAATAGACCTCTTCAAAAAACAGATAATAGAAAAATCCTATTAGAAGAAGAGTAAAATAAATAAGGAAAAATAATGAAAAATACACATTTTGATGTAATAAGCCTAGGTGGTGGATCTGGCGGAGTTGCTTCTGCTGTACAGGCTGCTAAATTTGGTAAAAAAGTAGCAATTATCGAAAAACTACAACTAGGTGGCACGTGTGTAAATCGTGGTTGTGTACCTAAAAAGGCTATGTTTTATGGAGCTATGATTGCTGAGCAATTAAAACATGATGTTGCAGGATATGGTTTTGATGTAGATGTAAAAGGTTTTAACTGGGCTACCCTAAAACAAAAAAGAGCTACTTATATTGGTAATATTCACGGTTTTTATGACAGACTTTTAGACAAATGGAATATTTCTCACTTCAATAATTGGGGTAAGTTTGTAGATAATAAGACTATAGAGTTAGATGATGGTACGGTGCTTACTGCTGATAATATTTTTATCGCACCAGGTGCTTACCCTATCGTGCCGCAAAACATTGAAGGTGCTGAGCTTGGTATAACCTCTGATGATTTTTTTGAGCTAGAAAATACACCAAAAAAAGCTGTAGTAGTCGGTGGTGGCTATATAGGCGTCGAAATTGCAGGCGTACTAAATGCTCATGATACAGATACTACTATTATGGTGCGTAGAGAAAAGCCACTAATGGAATTTGATGATGATGTTAGTGATGTATTGGTTGAATGTATGAAAATGACAAATATGAATGTCATGAATCATACAAATATCATCAAAGTTGAAAAAACTGGTGATACTCTAAAAATCACTACAGATACAGGCAAAATACTAGAAAATGTCGACACACTAATTTGGGCAACAGGTAGAGCTCCAAATACTCATAATCTAGGAATTAAAAATACTGACATAGAGATCACTAAGAAAGGCATAATCCCTGCTAATGACATGAGTGAAACAAATGTTGATGGTGTTTATTCTATCGGTGATGCTTCTGGTGTTGCACAACTTACTCCTGTAGCTATAAAAACAGGTAGGTATCTTGCTCGTAGACTTTTTAATGGTGAAACAAATCTAAAAGCTAATCTTAAAAATATCCCTACTGTAATATTCTCTCACCCTGCTATTGGTACGGTTGGTTTATCTGAAAAAGAAGCTAGAACTGAGTATGGTGATGATAGCGTAAAAGTATACAAATCTCGCTTTACAAATCTGTACTGTGCAATATCTGGTCATAGAATGCCAACATTTATGAAACTAGTTGTAACAGGTGACAATGAAAAAGTTGTCGGTTGTCACATGATTGGTCTAAATGTAGATGAGATGCTACAAGGCTTTGCTGTAGCTATCAATATGGGTGCAACTAAGCAAGATTTTGATGACACTATAGCTATCCACCCTACTGCATCGGAAGAGCTTGTGACTATGTAAGGAAAATCTATTGCAGAATATCTAGTTAAAAATAGTTTTTGATATTACTATCATTCTTCGATAAATTAAAAAATATATTGTATAACATATCTTTTTTATTCTTGTTTTATACAAATAAATTTCTTATGATAGATTTATAGCTTATTAACTATTCGTTCAATCCAAGGAGATTCGCAATGGCTATCAATAACCACCCCAAGAAAAACGCTCAACAAATAACAGCAAAAAAACAATTTGATACTGTGAAAGATGCTCAAAATACTGCAGAATATGTGGTTTCAAGACTAGTTGATTTAGGTGTGGAACACTCATTTTCTGTACCAGGAGACTTTGCATTTTCATTTGATCGTGCACTTATCAACAACTCTAAACTTACAAGCATCATCAATGCAAATGAGCTAAATGCTAGCTATGCTGCAGATGGTTATGCTAGAGTAAAAGGTGCTGCTATACTCTGTACTACTTATGCCGTTGGTGAGCTAAGTGCTTTAAATGGTGTGATGGGCTCAAAAGCTGAAAATGTAGTAGTGTTTCATCTTGTAGGTTCACCTAACGATATGGCTGTTGCTAAGCGAAGAGCTGTCCATCATACTCTAGGTGATGGTGAGTTTGGTAACTTTTTCGACATTTCTGCATCAGCAGCTTGCGTATCAGCAATTATAACTCCAGATAACGCCCGTAGAGAGATGAATAGAGTTATTGCAGAGGCTTTTAAGTATCGCAAACCTGCATATATAAGTTTATCTTTAGATGATGGTGCTAAACCTGTAACAGATACCACACCTGATGATATCGACTGTAGTTATTTAAAAAGTGATGCTAATCAATTAGATAAGGCTTTAGAGCTTATCTTAGAAAGGTTGGCTAATGCTAAAAAAGTTGTTGCTATTCCGTCAGTTAAGTTAGATAGGTTTGGTATAACAGAAAAAGCAATAAAACTTATTGAAAAGCTAAATATCCCTTTTGCTATTATGCCGCATGATAAAAGTGTAATATCTGAACATCATAGTAACTACACGGGTTTTTATGCTGGACTCCTATCAGATAAAGGTACTTCCGAGATAGTTGAAAGTGCAGATTTAGTGTTAAATATCGGCGATGCGTTATGGTCAGACTTTAATACTTCTGGATTTACAAACAATCTTGATATGACAAAAGTTTTAAATCTAGCACCTCTATTTGTAGAAAGTGAAAATAATTATTTCAAAAACATATACCTCGGTGAGCTTTTAGATAAATTATTTGATAGAGTTACAGCTATAAATTACAAATCATCGTATTCTAAAACATTAGAAAAACCAAAATCAACCGATGATAACAAAATCTCTTTAGATGTGTTTTATGACAAAATAACTTCATTTTTAAATGATGATAATATCCTTGTTGCAGAAACAGGCTCAACCTCACTTAATATATCCAAATACCCACTACCAGCAAAGGCTAAATACCATAACCAAACACTATGGGGCTCTATAGGTTGGGCAACCCCAGCTACATTGGGTATAACTTTAGCAAATCCTAATGCTAGAACAGTTCTTGTTACAGGTGAAGGTTCTCATCAACTTACACTAAATGATTTAGCTGTAATGGGTCGTTATGATATCAATCCAATAATTTTTTGTATAAATAACGATGGCTATATGGTTGAAAGAGCCTTAGAGTTAGATCCTAATCCTAGCTATGATGATTTAGCTCAAATAAACTATTCAGCCCTACCAACAGTCCTAGGGTGCAAAGAATGGCTTAGTCTTAAGGTCTCGACCATATCAGAGCTTGAAGATGCTTTATTAAAAGCTAAAACTCATCAAAAAGGTGTATATATAGAGGTTATAACAGGTAAGTATGATTACGGTGATAATCTTAATTTTTTCAATAGCCATCTTGAAAACATGTATAGTTAGATATATAAGAATGAAGAAGGAAAAACTATGATTTTAACTACAGCTGATACTATAAGCAATCGCGAAGTACTAGAAACCAAAGGCATGGTTACTGGAATTATTGTGCGTACTCCTACTATCACACAAGGTATATTAGGTGGCTTAAAAAGCATAATTGGTGGTAGAAACAGCTCTTATACCGATGTCTGTAAAGATGCTAGACTTCATGCTGAACAAGAAATGATAAGCCAAGCAAAAGAACTAGGTGCAAATGCTATCATATCAATTCGTTATGATTCTAGTAGTTTAGGTGGCAACACTAGTGGTACTGAAGTTTTTTGCTATGGTACTGCTATTATTCTTCGCTAAATAAAATATAAATTAACAGCATATTTACGAACATATTTTGCTCTTCATTTTTCTTGTTTTCGATAGATAAATATCTTATGATGAATCTATAGCTTTATCGCTATATATTCAATTAAAGGAGATTCAATAATGATTATTAATGATATTAATAGCTCACCGAGTGCAGGTAGTAGGACACCATTCTGGGTCTTATGGACCCTTGAGCTATGGGAAAGATTTGGCTACTATGGGCTTCAAGCTATTTTAGCAATTTATTTTGCTAAAAAACTTGGTTTTAGTGATGCAGATGCAATGCTCATATTTGGTTCATTCTCAGCACTGCTATATGGTGGTCCACTTATTGGTGGATGGATTGGTGACAGCTATCTAGGCGCTAAAAGAACTATATTTATAGGTGCTGGATTTTTATTTTTATCTTACCTAACACTTAGCTTTGGTGAGGCTATAGCGACAGCTATTGGAAGCACCGAAAAAACTGTAGTTATGTATTCTTTAGCTGGTATAGCTATTGGTGGAGGTTTATTTAAACCAAATCCTACATCTCTAATTTCAAAAATGTTTGAAAAAGGTGATCCAGCTCAAGATGGTGCTATGACACTATACTATATGGCTGTAAATATTGGTTCTTTTGTATCAATGATTATTACACCGATTGTAGCTGCCAAATATGGATATTTACACGCTTTTTTATGTTCTGCAATAGGTATGGCTTTAGGTCTAATCAGTTATACTGTTTTTTACCCTAAAATTTCTAAACTTTCTACAGAAGCCGGCTCACAAAAAATGTCTTGGCTGAAAGTTTTTTCAGTAATAATTGGTTCATTAGTAGCTATTGTTATTGCTGGAAATATTTTAGAAAATACAACTCTATGTACAGCTATCGTTGTTGTTATAGCTCTTCTTGCAGTACTTTACTTTTTCATTCAAATGTTTAAACAGTCTGAAAATGAAAGAAAAAGAATGATAGTAGCATTAATACTTATCGTTCAAGGAATTATATTCTTTGTTTTATATCAGCAAATGCCGACCTCTTTAAACTTTTTTGCTGTTAATAATGTTGATCCTTATTTTTTAGGTATGCATGTTCATGGCGAACAATGGCAGGTTTTAAACCCTCTAGTGATATTATTGGTTTCTCCTATACTATCTGTACTTTATAAGAAAGTACCTGGAACACATGTAACTAAATTCTGTTTTGGGATGACACTTTGCGCATTTGCTTTCTTAGTTTTATATTTCCCACAATTTACAGCTACAGATGGTATCGTTTCAGGTTGGTGGTTAGTTATTAGTTACTTCTTTCAGTCTACTGGTGAGCTCCTTATTTCTGCTTTGGGATTATCTATGGTAGCTGAACTATTCCCTCGTAAAATGAGTGGTTTTGCCCTAGGAATGTGGGCTTTGACAACAATGGTCGCAGGCCCTATTGGTGGTTGGGTTGGGGCTCTTACAGCTCCTGCTGAAGGTGATGTTTTCACTAAAGTTGAAAGTGTTGCAGTTTACGGTCATGTATTCTTGATGTTAGGAATATTTGTAGCTGTAATTGCTATAATCATGTGGGTAGCTCGTGGTTGGTTAAATGCTATTATAGAAAGTACTCAAGCTCATGTTAAGGCTGAAAATCTTCATAGCATGCATGAAGAACCAGCTAGCTTATACGAATAAGAATTATAAAAAAACATATACTTACTACATATTCTGTTTATTAACCTCTATTAGAAATTGTTTTATTCTATAAAACTCGCCTGTAGAGGTTTTAACTTTCTCACTAACCCCTTATAAGCTATTTATGCCTTTTCTCTCTCAGATTATGGCAAATAGGTAGTCTAGTAATAGCAAAATCTGCTAAGGTTTGAGACATAAACTCCTTAGAGATGAATATAGTGATTTGTATTAGAACTGATGTAAGAAATGTTTTGAGATTTAGCTACTAAAGAATAGTTAGCTTATCTTAACCTAAAACATATTTAAAACTGTTATTTTATATTACTCATAACACCAAACTAAAATTTATTGGGTAGGACTCTAAACTGTCGGCTTTTTGACTCTTGTAGATTTATTATCATTTATTTTTTTCTTAATTTTCTTAGAGAAATCTTTATTATGAACGGATGGTTTTTTGCCTCTATTCGCTCGTTTTGCAGCAATAATTTTCACTTCATCTATTTTCTTAACTTTCGTTTTTTTTAACATACTCGTTACAGGTACACTATGAATAGCTTCAAAACCTTCGAGCTCTTCTCTAGGTAAAAGATGACCAATCAAATGCTCAATATTTGAAAGTGATTCTGCTTCATCCGCACTAACTAAAGATATAGCTAAGCCATCTTCACCAGCTCGACCTGTACGACCTATTCTATGCACATAGTCCTCTGCAACATTAGGCAGATCTAAATTTATCACACAAGGAAGCTGAGCTATATCTATGCCTCTAGCAGCTATATCTGTTGCAACAAGTACTGTTATTTCTTTAGATTTAAAATCAGCTAACGCTTTAGTTCTAGCCCCTTGGCTTTTGTTACCATGAATAGCACTACTAGAAATATCTGCTTTATTTAATTTCTCAGCAATTTTGTTAGCACCATGTTTAGTACGAGAAAACACCAAAACTTGATGTAAATTTTGCTCTTGTATTAAACTAATTAAAGCATTTGTTTTTTTTGCCTTATCTACAGTATATATTTTTTGTGTAATTTTCTTTACTGTAGTATTTACAACATCTGCTGATACTGATTTTGGGTGAAATAAAAACTCACTAGCTAACTTTTTAATTTCTGGAGAAAAAGTTGCTGAAAACATTAATGTTTGAATTTTTTTAGGTAGTAGCTTATGGATTCTTTTCAAATCATGGATAAACCCCATATCAAGCATTCTATCAGCTTCATCTAACACTAAAGTAGTCAGCTTATCAAATCTTACAGCATTTTGACCATATAAATCTAAAAGTCGACCTGGTGTTGCTATCAAAACCTCAACACCTTTTCTTAGTTTCATCATTTGAGGATTTATACTCACTCCACCAAATACAACTGCTGAACGAATATGAGTATTTGCAGCATATAAGCTAACTTGATCTTGAATCTGAGCTGCTAATTCACGCGTCGGCGTAAGCACAAGTACTTTTATAGTATTTGTAGTCGCTTTTGGTTGATCTAGTAATTTTTGTATTATTGGTAGTGTAAAACCTGCAGTCTTACCCGTACCTGTTTGAGCTGATGCCATTAAATCGTTGTTTTTTAACACTAGTGGAATCGCTTTTGCTTGAATCGGTGTTGGTTTTGTATAACCTTTGTTCTCTAATGCTTCACAGATTGAAGAAGATAGACCTAAGTCAGAAAATTTCATTTTTTTATTTTAACCTATATTGTTTTTAACACTGCTATATTAACACTAATAAGTATTTTTTACTCTATAAACATTATCTATTAGTATAATTAGTTTGAGATATTTATTTAGATAAAAAGATTGGAAAACTGGAGAGATATTTATTTATTTAAGCCTAACTTATAAGATTTATACTCTTCTTGGACACTATCTGCAGGCTTACCTGTAACCAAGCTAACACCAATAATAGATATACAACTTAAAGTAAATGCTGGAACCATTGAATAAACCTTAAACCATCCACCAAAGTCCTCAAAGAATGGCCATATTACAACTATTACAGAACCCACTATTATTCCAACAATAGCTCCATATTTGTTCATTCTTGACCAGAAAAGTGAAAATATAATAACTGCACCAAATGAACTACCTAATCCTGCCCAAGCATAACTAACTAGATTTAAAATACTACTATCTGGGTTGTAAGATATTATTATTGCTACAATAGTTACAATAAATACTATAAGCCTACTTACATTTAGCTGCTCACGATGTGATGCATTTTTTCTAATAAACTTAGCATATACATCCACAGAAAATGCACTTGATAATGACAATAGTTGTGCTGATGATGTGCTCATAACAGCGGATAATACAGCCGCTAGTAAAACACCTTCTATCCATGGGTTAAAAAATACTGCTGATAATTTTAAGAATATAGCTTCTGGATTTGATATACCATCTGTATAATAAGCAGCTCCTAAAATACCTACACAAGCTGCACCTATAAGAGCCAGTATCATCCAGATCATGCAAATCCACATTGCTTTAGGAGTTTTATTTGGATCTTTTATAGCCATAAATCTTACTATAATGTGAGGTTGGCCAAAATAGCCTAATCCCCAAGCCAATAATGAAACGATAGTTATGAGAGGGATTCCGGAAGTTATATCATAAAAACCTTCTATTTTTATATTTGATATAGCTCCTACAACATCAACATTACCAAACTCAAAGTACACACATAATGGCACCATAATTAAAGCCAAAAGCATTAAAGTACCTTGAAAGAAATCTATCCATGCAATAGCTAAAAAACCACCTACACATGTATAAGTAAATATTATAATTGCTGTAAAGATAAGAGCTTCATGGTATGAAATATGGAACATAGAGCTAAATAAAACACCTCCTGAAACAAAACCCGCACCAATATATATTGTAAAAAATACAACAGTAACAAGAGCTGTCAATGATCTAAGGATATTAGTTTTATCATGAAACCTGTTCTCAAAGTACTCAGGAATAGTAATAGAGTCTTTGGCTATTTCTGTATAGACTCTAAGTCTTTTAGCTACTACTCCCCAATTTACAAAGGCTCCTATAGTTAAGCCTAGTGGCAACCATACTTGATTTAATCCTGAAACCATAAAAGCTCCTGGTAATGCAAGAAGTAGCCAAGACCCCATGTCAGAAGCACCTGCTCCTAATGCAGCTATTGGAGCACTAAGAGATCTCCCACCAAGCATATAGTCAGAAACTTTTTTTGTTTGAAAGTAAGAATATATTCCTATAGCAAAAATAATTGCTATATAAATAATAAATGTAAGCCAGAGAATATTAGTTTCACTCATGTAATAATAATGATTTAGTTAAACACCAAGGTATAAACTAACACTTCTAAAAGGATTTTTAAAGCATATAAATACTTTTTAATTTGATTTTAACTCAAAATAAACATGTCTATTTCATAAAGAAAATTTAACAATTTACTAGAAAAATATTTGCTACAATTATCATATTGAATAATCTTCACGACAATACTATGAAAGAATATGGAAGTAAATTTAGAAAAAAGGCTATTCTATTAGTAAACCTAGGAACGCCAGAATCATGTGATGCTAGGTCCATAAAAAAATATCTTAAAGAATTCCTATCTGATCCGCGTGTAATAGAGGCAAATCCTATTCTTTGGAAAATAATTTTAAACCTTATAATATTACCAATTCGTTCAAAGAAAAATGTCCATACCTATGGTGCCGTTTGGAATAAAGAGTATGATAAATCACCTCTTCTGCTTTATACAGAAAATCTAGCTAAAGATTTAGATAACGAACTAGATGATTATATAGTTGATTGTGCGATGAGATATGGACAACCAAGTATAGAGAGCAAAATTAAAAACTTACAAGAGCAAGGTGCTACCGAGATAGCAATATTCCCACTATACCCTCAGTACTCAGCCACTACAACAGCGACTGTTTATGATGAAGTTTATCGTGTTCTTTCTAAAATAAGATGGCAACCTACTATTAAAGGTATAAACCCTTATTACGATAACAAGTATCATATCGAAACGATATCTAACCAGATTAAAGGATATATATCCCAATTAGATTTTACACCTGATACTGTTTTATTTTCATTCCATGGCTTACCAAAAGAATACTTTACTAAAGGTGACCCATACTATTGCCACTGTCATAAAACATATAGATTAGTAAAAGAGACTCTTGAGAATGAATACAAAAACACTAAATTTGAACTATCATTTCAATCTCGTTTTGGGCCTAAAAAATGGCTTGAACCTTATACATCGGTAAAGTTAGAAGAGTTTGCTAAAGAAAATCAAAAAGTAGTAGTCATAGCTCCAGGGTTTAGTGTCGATTGCCTAGAAACTTTAGAAGAGCTAGCACTTGCAGAAAAGCAAAATTTCTTAGATAAAGGCGGTAAAGAATTTAGTCTTATACCTTGCCTTAATGACTCTCAAGAACATATTCAAATGCTAAAAAACATCTTACAACAAGAATTATGAAAAAAATCGCACTACATTGGTTTAGACAAGACCTTAGATTAATTGACAACCTTAGCCTTACTTATGCTAGTGAAGCTGATGAAACTATAGCTATATATATTCATGATGATAAAGTAGAAATTGGTGGTGCTAGCAAACTTTGGTTACATCATTCACTAATATCTTTAGATAAATCACTCGATAATAATCTAAATGTATATAGTGGTGAACCTATCGAGATTATAAAAAACCTTATAAAAAACTATAGTATTACAGATGTTTATTGGAACAGATGTTACGATAAATATAGCATTGCTCGAGATACTGAAATCAAAAAAATTCTCGAAGAAAGTGATATCAATGTAAAAAGCTTTAATGGTAGTCTTTTAATGGAGCCTTGGCAATGTACTAAAGATGATGGTACACACTATAAAGTTTATACTCCTTTTTATAAAGCTTTAATGAAAACTAGAGCACATAAGCCCACATTACCTAAACCAACTTTTCAAAAGCTTACCAAAACATCAGATAGTATAGATATTACAGATTTAAAACTCCTTGAGCCAATGCTAGATTGGCAGGATATAGTCAAGCAATGGCAAATTGGTGAAGATGCAGCTATCTCAAAATTAGAATCATTTTTAGATGATAAAGTAAGTACATATAAAAAATCTCGTGATTTCATGTCAGATAATGCGACAAGCACCCTTTCACCTCATTTACATTTCGGTGAAATTTCTCCTAACCAAATTTTTAATGCTGTTTATAGCCTTGAGCATATTGGTGATAATGAAGAACATTTTATCAAAGAAGTTGTTTGGCGAGACTTTAGTTACTACCAAATATTTTACTACCCTGAACTAGCTAATAAAAATATCAATGCAAAATTTGATGCTTTTGATTGGGAGAATGATGACACTAAACTTAAAGCATGGCAACAAGGTCAAACAGGTATACCTATAGTTGATGCTGGAATGCGTGAACTTTGGCAAACTGGCTATATGCACAACCGTGTAAGAATGGTAGTTGCTAGCTTTTTAATTAAAAACTGTCTAATTCATTGGAAGAAAGGCGAACAATGGTTTTTTGACACCCTTTTTGATGCTGATTTTGCTAGTAATAATGCCAACTGGCAATGGGTCGCAGGCTGTGGATTAGATGCTGCCCCTTACTTTAGAATATTTAATCCTGTATTACAGTCTGAAAAGTTTGATGCTTTTGAATATATTCGTAAATATGTCCCAGAGCTAAAACTTTTACCAAATAAGCTAATTGCTAAACCTTGGGAAGCAAGCGAGTTAATATTAAAAGAAGCTGGTATTATTTTAGGTAATAACTATCCTCACCCTATAGCTGACTTGAAAGCTAGTCGTGAGAAAGCATTAGCTTTACATAAAAGACTCAGTTAAAACTCCAACTTTATAAAATGACTATACTTTTCACCTTTATTTAGTCTCATTGGATGATTAGTATAATCACCATCAAAAGCACCTACAAACTGTGGTTCAAAACAGATAGCATCATATTGCTTAAGTACTTTACCGTTAGATAGTGTATGTCCTCGACTAAAATTACAAGTATATATCTGCATTGCCGGATACGAGCTAGAAACTTTCAACCTCCTTCCACTACTTTGATCTTCAAGCATAACTTCGCCATCAACTATATAACAATGATCAATGCCTCCTCGACTAAAATAATTAGAATCCTGATACTTTAACTTACTTCCTATTCTAGACTTAACATTAAAATCCATTTCACTAGGAAGGTCTATTATTTCTTTAGGTATCATCATTTCATCAATATTAACAAACTCAGTAGCTTCAACTCTCAAGTCATGATTCTCTATTGTAGTTTTATAATTACCTGAAAGGTTATAGTGGCTGTGGTTTGTTATATTTAATACAGTATCTTCATCAGATATTGCATCAAAACTAATTATCAAAGATTTCTCAAGTAACTCATAAGTTACTGCTAAAGATATATTACCAGGGAAACTATCCTTCTTAGATAATTGTACAGTCTCAAACCTGACTTTATTATCCGCTAGAAAGCTATAGTTAAAATGTTGCAAATTCAAGCCATTACTCCCACCGTGAAGAGTATGTTTGTCTTGAAAATTTTTATCTAAATTAGATATTTTTTTATCAAGGTGAATTTGAGCATCTTTAATTCTACCAGCAACTCTACCAACTGTTGCACCAAAATATGATGGATTTGTTGCATACTCTTGAATATCTTGATACTGCAAAACTATATCTTCTAACTGGCCTTTTTCATCCTTAGTTTTTAATGAATAAACTAAGGCTCCTAGATCCAAAAGTATTAATTCTACATTCTCATTTTTAAGCGTTATAAAATTACATGTCTTATCTACTATTTTAACTTGTTTTTCTGTCATCTCATCTCCTTTGCAAAATCTAATATATAAGTAGCTATTTCAGATTTTGATTTATTACTGTACCGTATAGAGTTTTCCTTTGATAATACGGTTACACTAGAGCTATCATTTCCAAAGACTGCTGTAGAATTTGCAACTATCATATTTAGGTTTTTCTTTACTAATTTACCTTTCGCATACTCTATAAGATTCTCTGATTCAGCAGCAAAACCTATAGCAAATATATTAGGGTATTCTTTCTTACAGTTTGCTAATACATCGGGGTTTTTGACGAACTCAAGCACTAAATTATCATCTTTAGTTTTCTTGATTTTATTTGTGAACTTATCTTTGATTTTATAGTCTGCAACAGCAGCACAACCTATAAATATATCTGCGGCTCCACAAGACTTTAACATTGCTTGATTCATACTATCAGCACTTGGAGTATCTAACACAGTCAATCCAGGATGAGTAATATTAAAACTAACTGTCACTTTTGCTTTAAGTACAGTAACACGTGCTCCTCTAGCTAAAAGCTCTTCCACTAAGGCAAAGCCCATCTTACCGGAACTATAGTTTGATAAGTATCTTACTCCATCAATATCTTCAACTGTAGCTCCAACAGTTATCACTGCTTTTTTATCTGCAAAATCTTGATTAGCCGACTTCATTTGAAAACATTTAAAAAGTTCTTCAGGCTCAGCTAAACGCCCTCCACCAACATCTCCACAAGCCTGTGCACCAGCATCCGGATTAATGATATTAAAACCTAAATTATTAAGCTTTGAAATATTTTGTTGGGTTAACTGATTATTCCACATATTCATATTCATTGCTGGAGCTATATAAACTTTAGAGTTATCATCATTTGCGAGTAAACTTTGACTTAGTAAATCATCAGCTAGACCATAAGCAAATTTTGTTATAGAATTTGCAGATGCTGGAACTATAAGAATTTTATCAGCCCACCTAGGTAGGTTTATATGTGACATCGCTTGCTCATAAGAAAGCATATCTAAGCTTTCATCAGTATATACGTCACAACCTAAGGCAACTAAAAGCTCTGGCTTAATAAACTGGCAAGCACCTTCTGTAATTATAGCTTTACACTCTATGCCATCTTTTATAAAAAGCCTAATTAATAATACAGTCTTATATGCTGAAACACTTCCAGTTATACCAAATAATATTTTTTTCATGACTTTAATTTTTTATTAGAATTTTTTTACGCTTGTAACTAAATATTATCACTAATACCATGACAGCGATAGCTATAGCCATGATATTTATATTAGTTCTAAATATTTGTTCATCAGATATCCAGCTTGCAAATATTAGCCCAAAAAATATGCTACTAGTTCTACCTAGTGCAAATATCATATTTGTAGCTAATGAACGCACTTCTGTTGGAAATTCTGTAGCTGCATATTGCGCCCACATTATATTGTACCCACCCCCAATAAATCCGATAATAATCCCATAAATAAATATAGTATTTGCAGAAACATATTTATACATAAATATACTCACTAAAAACACCATAATATTTATAATAAAAAATAAGCTTGGAGACTTAAAATATTGGTTATAAAAACCACTAACTATACAACTAATTATGTTACCAGTAAAAAAACCAAATAAGAATAGCTTCACCAATGTTGCAAAATTCATATCATTTGCGATGAACTTGACCAAAGCAAACATCACCGTTATTGTAAAAAAATACGGAATTGTAATCAAAAAATTAAGTAATAACGGTTTGCAATAATTTTTAAACAAGTAAAAAACATTACCTGCTTTTTTAATGTCATCAGTTTTATACAACTCTATAAATGCTGGAGATTCTTCTAATATTTTTCTGAAACTAAATATTATAAGTCCTGAAACTCCACCAAAGATAAACATTACCTTATATGAGAAAACTCCTAGTAATGTTGCTGTTATTCCACCAAACACACCTAATATATATAATAAACTCATACCCCAAGCAGCTACTTTACGAGGGAAAAATTCTACAATCAGTACTGTAGAAACAGCAAACTCACTAGCTAATCCAAGATAAGACAAAAATCTTAACCCCATAAACATATAAATATTAGTAACAAATATAGCAACTATAGTTGTTACTGAGTAAAGCAAGATACTATACTTAATAACGGTAATACGACCAAACCTATCAGCTAAAGCACCAAATAATAATGCTCCAACTAGAATCCCAGCCATTTGTATATTATTTATTGTAAAATACATTTTTTGGATGCTTATCGAATCTAATATCCCAAATTGATTTTTGAACAAATCAACATAAGACACACTCATCACTGTCAGATCATAAAAATCTATAAAATATCCTAAACATAAGACAAGTAAAATCCATTTAGAGCTTTTATTCATAATTGAATTTTTAAAAAAAGAAATTAGACTGTATTATATTGATTAAATTAATATATAACTAGAAAAACTTATAGATTTACACTAAACCTAAACAAAAATATGATATTAGTCAACAATGATATTTTTATCATTTGCTGTTTTTTTACAGAATGCAATATACCTTTTATCAGTAACAAACCAGTAAAATATTGCTCCTACAAACCCTTCAAAAACATAGTGGTCAATTGGTGATACAATCGCAATAAATATAATAAACGGTAGAACCAATGGCAATAGACTCCTTAAACCTATTCTTCTATACTCAAGGCTACCATAAATAGTCATTAAGATTATTAATATAGCACTCATATGAACATTAGTTTCAATTTCTACTGTATTAAGTAGCAGTGTTAATATCACAAAAACTACTAAACCGAATATTCTAGTACGAGGAGCTAGTGCGCCCATACTAATTGGAGCTGCCATATAACCAATAATATGGAAACCTGTGACAACAAGCATTAAAGCTGTCCAGTTATTAGAGAATAATAAGAAAAAGCCTGATAATAAAAAGTTTGCTACTAATGATCTTCTTGAAATATTAACCTTCGGAGTAATCTTGGCAAAAAATCTAGGAACTTGACCTTCAGCAGACATCGCATAAAGCATTCTTGAAGATGCTCCTAAGTAGATATAACCTGTTGCTGATGGGCTTACAATACTATCAACTATCAATAGTACAGATATATAACCAAGGCCAAGCATCATCGCTAATTGTAATAATGGAGACTCAAAATCTAATCCAGCCCAACCACCTTTTTGAACAAGGTAATCATGTGGTACTGCTTGCATGAATGCATACTGCAAACCAAGGTATAAACATAGTACTAAGACTAATGCTATAAAAATTGCTAATGGCACATTCCGACCAGGGTTCTTAACTTCACTAGCATAAGAAACTACTGTTTGGAAACCATTAAAAGTATAAATCAAACCACCGCCAACGATAGCTGTAAGAGCTGAGTGAAATCCAAACTGACTATTCCCAGGAATATCATCTGCAAACATACTTACATGGTCAGAACTATGTGTTATTGCATAGGCTACAAAAATTATAACTATAAGCACTGGTACAACCATCTTAAATACTGTAATACCATTATTAATCTTAGCAAGAAATTTAACCCCATAGAAGTTTATAAATAAATAAACTACTAATATAAATAAAGCAAATGCTGTACCTGCTAATGTCAAATCACCATCTGTCATTAACCAATCCATGCTTTTAACACCAGCTAAATACTGTGTAGTCGCTAATGCTTCTGATGATATCACCACCACAACACCAAACCAGTTTGCAAAAGCAAAAGGCATTGCAAATACATTGTTATGTGAAATAGCACTTGAGCGTGTTGTTGCTCCACGCACAGGATACATAGATACCACTTTACCTAAACAAAGTGCTATCATTAAAATAAGTATTGCTGCTAGTATCCATGCCAAAAATGCCCAATTACCTGCATTTCTAGCAGTAAGCTGGGCGCTAAAAAGCCACCCCGAACCAACCATCGATGTCGCACCAACCAGTACCGCACTGAAAAGCGACATCTTTTTAGAATTATCATTCATAACTTTATCCTTTTAGATTATTTTAAATAATGAGTTATTATAAGTTCAAAGAGTTTTATTTGTTTTAGTTTTGATAAAAATAAAACATAATAAAAAACACCTATCATCATAAATTATCACTAAAATTTTAACATTTCAATGATTTATAACCTTAAATAACCAACCTTTTTAGCAAATACAGTCTTGAAAGAAAAATGAACAAATAAGATGAAAGATAGATTTAACTAACATACCCTCAAATTCGAAGATAGTAAAAAACCCTAAAGCTAATTGATAATAGTTTACTTTTTTAACTCTTGAGAATACAGAATGTGAATTATTTATAGTGTTTGAGGTTGTTAGAAATAACTCTTTATAGCTTAAGCTAGTACCTTAAACAACCTCTTTTTAGGCGAAGGCTGTTTATAAAATTATTCTTCTAAGCTCATCAGGGATGCGTTACCGCCTGATGCAGTTGTATCAACACTCACAGTTTTCTCAACTACAAAGCGACGAAGATAAAGTGGTGACGCAGTTTCAATTGCTAACTCAGTACTATGTCTTCCAACTTTTTCAACACTTTCAGCTACAAAAGGTATAATCGCTCCCCTTCTTAAAGCTAATGCTTGATGCACTTGCTTAACGGCATTTGTATTGCCAGAAAATGCAACTAAGGCAACTTTTGAATTAAATAGCATTGTTGATGTGATTTCTTCAGCATCACCAGTAATTAAATGGATCACTTTAGGGCTAACTCCTACTTTAATCATAAGTCTTACAAGCCTATAAGCAGTTAGGTTCCCTGTATAAGCTGCTTTTGCAACTACTGTATTACCAGCTAAAAGTGCTGCTATAGTTTGACCTATAAACCTAATAACAGAATCATCACTTGAGCAAATACTAACAGCAACTCCACGACCTTTTAAACTTAGTTCATCAATCTCACCTGTTGGACCTGGAAGCAATTTAGGGTGTGCAAACTCTTCTTTAGCCTGTTGAGCATAATATGTTATCAGCTCAATTGATTTATCTATTTGCAGATGAGCATCTTCGATACTAATTTCAGATTCAGCAACAATATCTGCTACAACCTCATTTCTATTTTTATCTAAAGCTTTAATGAACTTTTCCACTATTAGAGCTCTTTCTTCAGCATTTACATTATTCCAGTTATCCGCTTCTTTATAAGCTATCTCTATTGCATTATCAACAGTTGCCGATGTTGCGATAAACATATCACCTATATTTTTACCTGATTTACTCTTTAAAATAGCTGATTTAGAAGCTTTAGATCTATTACCATCAATTATATTTGTAATGCTATATTTTGATTTTTGTAGTGTATTTACTTGTTTTTCTAACTCAGCTAATTTTTCAGAGGCTATTTTTTCTTTTTGAGCCTTATTAACATTAGATAACACTTCATTAGCTAATCTATGCATATAGAAAGGTCCACCAGCTTTTGGTCCTGTACCTGATTTACCTTGACCACCAAATGGTTGAACACCAACAACAGCACCAACGATGTTTCTGTTTACATACACATTACCTGCTTTAATATGATTTTTAACATAGTTCATCACCTCATTAATACGACTATGCACACCAGCTGTTAAACCATAACCTGTAGCATTAATATCTCTTATAAGCTCTTTGAGTTTATTTCCTTTAAACCTTAATATATGCAACACCGGTCCAAACTGTTCTCTTCCAAGGTCAGATAAACTTTCAATCTCAAATGCTACTGGCAATACAAATGTACCTTTTTTAGAGTCTTCATTAGCTTCAAGCTGACATATAGTTTTAAACTTATTTTTCTTTTCTTCAATATAAGCATTTAAATTGTCAGCAGCTTTTTTATCTATCACTGGGCCAACATCAGTATTAAGAAATTTAGAATCACCAACTTTTAACTCTTTCATCGCCCCAACTATCATTTTGATATAACTATCTGCGATATCTTCTTGCAAACACAAAACTCTTAATGCCGAACATCTTTGCCCTGCACTATCAAAAGCTGAACGCATTACATCAGCAGTAACCTGCTCTGGCAATGATGATGAATCAACTATAAGAGCATTTTGCCCACCAGTTTCTGCTATAAATGGCATTATTTCACCATCTTTATTTGCAAGAGTTTGGTTTATAGTCGCCGCTACTTCTGTAGAACCTGTAAAGATTACACCTTTACAATGTTTACTTTTCACTATAGCTCCACCTACTTCAATACCTGTACCTGGTACAAATTGAAGTACTTTTTTAGGCAAACCTGCTTTAAATAGAAGCTTTACTGCTTTATAAGCAATTATTGATGTTTGTTCTGCTGGTTTTGCCACCACAGTATTACCCGCAGCAAGCACTGCTGTAATTTGCCCTAAGAATATAGCCAGTGGGAAGTTCCACGGACTAATACAAACCATTGCCCCACGACCAGTAAACTCTATCTGCTTCAATTTATTAGATAGCTCAGGCAACTCAAAAGGCCCATTAAATTCCGATCTAGCTTGCGCTGAGTAGTATCTACAAAAATCAACAGCTTCTCTTACTTCATCAATAGCATTTGATAAAGTTTTACCAGCCTCAATCATAGCAATTGCTATAAATTCACTAGTATTTTCCTCGAGTAAATCAGCAAACTTTTCAATAATCTCAGCTCTTTGAGTAGCAGAAGTATTATTCCAGCTTTCAAATGCTTCATTAGCATTTTTCATAGCCTTTTTAGCTACTTTAGCATCCGCATTTATAACTATACCAACCTTTTCTAGATTATTGGGATTAATAACATCTTCAGCATGTTCAATACTAGCCTTAAAGCCTGATACTATAGGTTTAGCTTTATAGTCATTTTTAACTGTGTACTTACTTATATTTTCATACATAGTCATAAGCTCAGCAAAGTCATCTGTGTTATAACCTTGCGAATTAAGTCTTGGTGCTACTATATTTTTAGGATAAGGAATATTAGGATGCTGATCACAACCTATTTCAACCGCTTTTTTAACAGGATCTTCAATCAGCTCTTCAATCGGTAAATTCTCATCAACAATTCTATTTACAAATGAGCTATTTGCACCGTTTTCAAGTAGCCTTCTCACAAGGTATGCTAATAAGTGTTTATGTCCACCAACTGGAGCATATATACGACAGGGAATATCTTTAAAACCTTCATGCCCTACGATATTATCATATAATGGATCACCCATACCATGTAAACATTGGAACTCAAAGTCAGTATTATCGCCAGCAATTTGAGTTACAGCTGCCACTGTCTGCGCATTATGAGTTGCAAATTGTGGGTAAATATACTGATGAAGATCAAATAATTGCTTAACACAAGCTTGGTATGACACATCCGTATGATACTTCCTTGTAAATACAGGATAACCATTTAGACCATGTTCTTGAGCATGCTTAACTTCTGCATCCCAGTACGCCCCTTTCACAAGTCTAACCATAAACCTGCGATTAGTTTCTTTTGCAAGATTCGCTAAGTACTCTAATACATAAGGAGCTCTTTTTTGATAAGCTTGAACAACGATACCAATACCATCAAACTCTTTCAATGACTCTTCGTTAGCTAATCTTTCGACTAACTCTAAAGATATTTGCAACCTTTCAGTTTCTTCAGCATCAATATTCATACCAACATTATACTGTTTTGCTAACTGAGTCAATTTCAATAGTTTAGGGTATAATTCAGTATGCACTCTTTCATGTTGAGCTACTTCATAGCGCGGATGTAACGCTGAAAGTTTAACAGATATACCAGGGTTCTTTTTAATCTCTTTATTGGGAGCATACTTTGATAATTCTTCTATAGCATTTAGATACTGCTCATAATAATAATCAGCATCCACCATCGTCATAGCAGCTTCACCTAACATATCGTAAGAATAACTATATCCTTTTGCTACTTTTATTTGTGAAACCTTCAAAGCTTCTTCGATGGTTTCACCTAGTACATACTGCTTACCAACAATTTTCATTGCTTTTTTCATCGCTTGACGAATCATAGGTTCACTAGACTTTTTAACCATTTTTTGGAAGATACTTCTATATGATTTTTTATTTTCTTTTAGGATATTTCCAGTAAGCATCAAGCTCCAGGTAGCCGCATTCACAAATAAATGTTTTTCTGTGCCAACATGCTCTTTCCATGCTGCACTTGTTAACTTATCTTTGATAAGTAAGTCAACTGTATAGCTATCTGGAACTCTAAGCAAAGCTTCTGCTAAACACATAAGTACAATGCCTTCTTCAGAAGATAGGTCATACTCAATCATAAAAGCATCAATACCAGATTTTTTAAGCCTATTTTTTCTAACCTTAGCCACTAATTGATGCGCTTGCTCTTGAATTTTTTCCTGCTGAATATCTGAAACCCTTGCTTTTTCAACAAGCTTACTCATAACTTGTTTTTCATCTAAAAGCCAATATTTTGAAATATCCATTATTGCTTGAGATATAGGGAAATTATCAGAATGATTAAGTAAATTGTTCATATTTTCTCTCTTATACTAATTTAGTTGTATTATACTTATGCTTTTCAGCAACTATTTTTTTGACAAGTTCTTTATACTTGACAGGAGGAATTACTCCTTTAAAAAGCCAATCAAACATATCATTGTCTTCACTCGTAAGAAACTCAACAAATAGCTTTTTATCTTCTTTTGATTCATTTAGATAACAATTATCTAGATATGGTGCTAGTAATATATCCAACTCTAACATACCTCTTCTTGCAGAGTATTTAATTTTACCTAACGAGCTAAAAATTGGGTCATTTTCTTTTATAATCATACGAATCTTTTTATAGAGGAATTCTAATAATGCTAGTTTATACTATAGCATTATAGCTACCAAGCAACTTAATCAAAATATTTAAAAAAATATACTTTAAATTACACCCGCAATTAGGTATTATTTACTCAGTTTATATGATGTTTCAAACAATCAGTTCCAAACATATTTCATAATTAAAATTTTTTAAGGAATAAAACCTAATGGCTATCAGTCAAAATGCAATTAAAATACTATCAGAAATAGATGAATTAGAATTATTTAGTAATATTTCCGAAGAATGGTCAACTGTCTTAAACGAGTCAGACGAAGAAATAAAGGTAAAAAAACTATACTCGGCTCTTGTTAAAGAAAGTATTCGTAGAGAAACAGCTGAAAGATTAGCTAAAGATGCTAAGTCTTACTGTGATCTAGTACAAGAACAAGCAAAACAAAGAATTACAGATCTTAAAGAAAGCTTAGAAAACCAAATTACTTTTCTAACTCAACAAATCAAAGACTTAAAAGAAGAATCTGCAAAAAATCTTGATCACTATAGAGGTGAATTAAAGAAAGCTACTAGAAGCCTTATTGACAACAAATCTTAAATACTTAATCCATAACTGAAGACTGATTAATATAATGAAAGTCATTTCTAAATGAATATACTCTATTACCTAAAATATATAGCTCAAGATAATCCTTTATTGCTGTCTTTTTCTATTTTAAGAAACTTTTAAACAGTGTTACTACTAATTTTTATTATATTAAGCTGCTTAAACTTATTTAACAAAATAAATTTATGCTCTCCTACTGTTTTTTACCTACAAAGAATACATCATAAAAGTCGTTTTCATTAATATCGTTTGGAAAAATTATTCTTATTGTTTAATGAATAGACTCACTTAAAAAATGAATAACTATTTTTGCCTAATTTTTTAGCTTGATACATAGCTTTATCTGCTTGATTTATAAGTTCATTTACTGTTACATCATTCTGATTATTATATATAGAAATACCTATACTAACTGTTTGAGATACATACTTACCTTGAAGAACTTCTATTTGGGTTTCAAAAATCTTTATCATTCTATCTAATACTTTTATTAAATCCTCTCTATTACTAATATCAGTAAATGCTACTACAAACTCATCACCACCTATACGAGAAATTATATCTTTATTTTTAAGATATCTTTGTAGTCTAGAAGCAACTTCAACTATAACAGCATCCCCTCCTGAATGACCATATGTATCATTTATATTTTTAAAATTATCAATATCAACATATAGTACAGTTAAAATACTATTCTCTTTCTTAGCCTTTTTAAGCAATAACCCTAACAGTTCAAGCAACGCCGTTCTATTTAATGTTTTTGTCAGTACATCTGTAGAGCTAAGTATTTCAAGCTCTTTTTCTCGCTCTCTAAGTGCTTGTGCCTTATTTGCAAATTTATCCGCAAAGTAAAAAAGCAACAACACAATAAAGCTTATGATGAACCCAAGCGTAAAATATAGATCAGGAAAAACAGGTAAAAGACCTTCATACTGACTTTCATCAAAAAATACTGTCGTATTCCATGACTGCCCAAAAATAGAGAAGTTATAACTAAACTTATAAATATAACTATTATTAGATGGATTATAATTACTATATACTACTTTCTCTGGGGATTTAACAATAATTTTGTAATGTCTAAGATTTGTAACATCGACTAAATTTTTAAATAAACTTTTATCAAATACTGCTACAAAAGAGTTATTGTTTCCTTTGATACAATAATCTTTTGATTCATCTGAATCACATAGTTTTATTATATTAGCAGATTGTTGAGAAGATATACTTATATTAGAAAAATAATACTCCCTTCCATTTTTATTAAAATATATGAATTTCAAGTTTGAAAAATTATCAAGATAGCTATCAAGATCATTTTTTAAAAAATAATAATTCACTCCTGCAGACCAATTAACTCTACTATCAAGCCTTAACATCGTATCTGTTCTTGATTTAATATTATTTTTAATAGTCAAATTGATTGTTTTAGCATTTTTATTGATTACTTCATTTGTAACACTATATTCGTATTTAATAAAAAATAACCATGATACAAAAAACATCATAAAAATAAATACAGATACAATTTCACCCAGCTTTAGTAATTTAGTACTATCTTTAGCGCGACTATAGTTTATGCTTCCAAGAATAAAAAAACAAATAGCTGTATGTATTGCCATACCTGTAATCTGTCCCCAGCTATGCAATGTGCTAATACCTACAGCATAAGCAAATATTGCTAACAAAGAAACACAGACTACGGCTAAAATGTGCTAATACCTACAGCATAAGCAAATATTGCTAACAAAGAAACACAGACTACGGCTAAGCTAGATGATGAATATAATAGATCTAAAAAACTATTATTTTGCTTACTTCTAATAGTATTAATAACCGCTATAAAAAGAAAACATATTGCAGTATTTGGTGACATCCTTCCAGGGTATACAGCATGTATAACATTTGACTTATAAAAAAGAGTATCAATATATAAGTTAAGATTTGTACTATACTCTATCAATGTTAGAGTTGCTATAATTACTACAAATAAAGATAATAGTCTTGCAAACAAAAATAGTCGCATATACCTCAGCAAGCCAGAAAATGCTAAAAAAGCAAAGCAAAGAGCTGTATTAAATTGCATATTTGGCCAACTTTGTTTAATTCTAGTAAGTTCATAATTATTAGAAAACCAACCATATATCACAAGCATTGAGAAAAATAATACAAGTAGTTCTCCAAAGACTAATAACTTTTTATTTTTAATAATCATACTTGCCCCACCTGCTTTTTAGCAGTTATCTCATTAAGCTCTCTCAAATTACTTAATAACAATAAGGCTTGCTTATATACATCTGTTGGAGTCTTATAACTCTCATGTAAAGTAACTGAGTTGCTTTGATCTCTAGATGGCTTTAGATATATAGTTTCAGAAAATATTAATTTTGCTAAGTTAAGAACATCACTAGGCTGGATATTCTTTGATAGAATATTTTTTCCTGATATATCCATTGTAGCTATATTGTAGTGTTTTATATTTGCATAAATACTCAGCTGAGCATAACATTTGAGTAGAATTTCATATACATCAGAAGGCGATTTATAGGCTATTTTCTCCTCTACTGGCTTCTTTATTTTACTCTGAGGTAATATTGAAAGAATATTTTTATTTGCCTGAGAGACATCTTTATAAACCTCTCTTGGAGAGGTTTTTTGATATAGAATATTCTCTATTTGAATATTAGCATATATAACATTATTAAAGCTCTTATCAATATCAAATCGACTTATCGAATGGCTTACTTCAAAAGGCTTTTTGCTTATTTTTAAGTTATCTGATGATTGACCTATCATCCCAATAATTTTATCTAAAAGCGAACTAATGTCTTCATCTTTTACTTCATCAATATTTTTAGGTGGGAGAATATAAATGCCTGTAACTTCAAAATTAAAACGATTAACCTTATCATATAAAGCTAATAAAGTATAATACAACTCTCTTTTTGATGTGTTTTTTAATCTAAATCTACTGCTTTCAGGCTTCTTTTTACCAATAGCAACAGTTATATTATTTAACTGGTTGTTTATATAATTAATCTTAGATATTATCGGCAAACCATCTCTTACAGCAGGATTTGCATAAACAATAAATGGTAAAAATATAAATACTATAAATAATTTCCCAACTTTTTCAACCAAATCAAAATTAAAATAAGACCTAATATACTTATATGGTATATAGCCTTATATAACTTTACAAGGTTTAACAATGCTAGTTTTTATATAAAAATTCGATAATTTGAGTTCCTTGGCTGCTTTATTGTGTCTTTCTTTAATCAATAGAGAAATCATCATAAGGAAGCATAGTTTTTAATAGCATTTGCATACCCAAATCACATCTAAAATAAGAGTTAATATAGTCTACGATATTTTCATACCAGGAGTTAAAGCTCTTTAAAGGAAGCAATTTACTGATTATTACAACTTAAAAAAAATATAACGATTGAAAAATCAATTATGATGGTATTAAAAGACTATTATATTTTGAGAAACTTTTTAATAGTGTCATTACCTACTTTTATTACATTAAGCCTCTTAAATTTGTTTAATAAAATAAATTTAAGCTCTCCTACTGAGTTTTTTTTATCCACAAGCATTGCATCATAAAATTCGTTTTTATCAATATTATTAGGAAAAGATATACTTATACCAAAAGATTCTATAAATGCTTTGTAATTAATAGAGTCTTTGCTAATTATATTTTCAAGAAAACATGAGAATTCTATAGCTTGAGCCATACCAACCCCTACAGCTTCACCATGCTTTAGACCCTTATATTTTTGGCATTTTTCAATTGCATGACCAAAAGTATGTCCAAAGTTCAAAATTGCTCTTGCGCCTGTAGTTTCTTTTTCATCTTCAGCAACAACTTGAGCTTTTATTTCACAACTAAGTTTTATCATTTGCAATAGTGTTTTCGTGTCTTTCGCTAAAATCAGATCTCGATTATCTTCCAACCAATCATAAAAGTTATCAGAAATAAAACCATATTTCACAACCTCTGCCATTCCAGAAATATATTCTCTTTGGGGTAGAGTCTTATAAAATTCGACAGATGTATAGACTAACTTAGGCTGATAAAAGGCACCTATCATATTCTTACCTAAAGAATGATTAATTGCTGTTTTACCACCAACCGATGAATCAACTTGAGACAGTAGCGTAGTAGGAATCTGTATAAAATCAACACCTCGTTGATATATTGAAGCTGCAAACCCTGTTATATCGCCTATAACCCCACCACCTAAGGCAATAAGAACTGTAGATGATCGTGTAAACTTATTCTCAAGCAAAGAGGTTAATATCTTATCTAAACTTTCTTGAGATTTATATTGCTCACCATCTTCGAGGATACAAGACGCAACACTACATTTTAAATTTAAAAACTCAATTAGACTAGATAAATACAGTTTCTCAACAGTTGTATTTGTTATAACGAGAACTTGTTTATTTACAATAAAGTCAGATAAATAAGAAAAATCTAGTCCTGAGTCGAGAATAATCTCATAGCTTGGACTTGTAGTTGGATTAACTTGTAGTTTCTGTATCACAGCATAGATTCTTCTACTAAGAAGGTAGATATTTTATTTACTATATTTTTAACTGTTGCTCCGTTTGTTTCAACAACAACATCTGCTATGCTTCTATATAAAGGCTCTCTTTCTGTCATTAGTTCTCTAAGAACAGCTTCTTTATCATCAACCCTTAAAAGAGGTCTTTTAGTGTCTTTTGCTGTTCTTTGAAGTTGCTGCTCAATAGTTGCTTCAAGATAAACAACTTTACCTCGAGATGATAAAAGTGAACGAGTATCAGGATCATTGATTGCTCCACCACCTGTAGCAAGTACGATATTTTGCTTTTCAGCTAAAATCTCAGCAATTACTTCTCTTTCACGCTCACGAAAACCTGCTTCACCCTCAAGATCAAAGATCCAGTTTATATCGACACCACATTTTTTTTCAATAGTGTCGTCAGAGTCTATAAACTCTAGTTTAAGTTCTTTAGCTAGTTGTTTACCAATTGTAGATTTTCCAGCACCTACTGGACCAATTAAGAAGATATTTTTAGTTCTTATCATTTTTGACTCAAAATTATAAGTTAATTACACACTGTGATAGTTGATTACTAATCACCCTTTTTATGAAAATTTATAGAGATATAAGATACCTAATTTATGGTGGTTTTGCAACTATTATCTATCACCATCTATCTTAGTTTCAATTATTTTAGGAGTTATAAAAATAAGAAGCTCCTTATCGTCTTCATCAATCTTTGTAAAACTAAACAAATAACCTAAATAAGGTATATCACCTAATAAAGGAATTTTATCTCTAGTTTCTGTTTCTGTCTTCTCGTAAATTCCACCAATAACTACAGTCGAGCCATCTTTTGTCATAACTTTTGTTGTGATCTCACGAGTATTAATTGTTGGAGGTATCACAGTACCATCTTTTGTTTGTTCACCTTGAGGTCCAACTGAGTTTTTAGTCACTAATAAATCTAATATAATATTACCATCTGGTGCTATTTGTGGTGTTACTTGAAGCTCCAAAACAGCTTCTTGGAATGCAATAGATGCCGCACCTGAAGCAGTTGATTGATTGAATGGTATCTGAGTACCTTGTTTAATAAATGCAGTCTCATTATTTGCAACTACAAGATGTGGTGACGCCACACTATTTGCTAAAGTCTCACTCTCTAAAGCCTGAATTTCAACCTCTAACTTCATCCCGCCAAACACATTCCACGCAAGTGCTGCTGTCGCACCTATTGCTGTAGGTGATTCAGCTCCAAGACCTCCAGTAGGAGGAGTAGGAGTAGGAGCAGCATTACTAAAAGTATTTAACCCTATAGCTGTTGTTCCTGAAGGATCAAATAGTTTATAGTTAAATCCTATTTGCAGACTATTAGATCTTGAAACCTCAACAATTCTTGATTCTATCAGAACCTGGTCGTTAGGTATATCAATCTCACTTATAACCTCCTTGATGCGAGGCATTTTCTCTTCTGTGTCCGTTATGATAAGAGTATTTGTACGAGCATCAGATGTAATACTTCCTCGCGGAGACATAATACCACCATTTTGCTTAGCCATAGATGTAATAACTGTTTGTGCTGCTTGAGCTGTAGTATAATTAAGAGGTACAAATTCTGTAATTAATGTCGCATTATTTTCTAATGATCTTTTAGTTTGAAGCTCTAATTGCTCTTGAGCAGCGATTTCTGCAGCAGTAGCAACATAAAGAATACTATTCATTTTTTTGGTAGCAAGACCTTTACTAACCAAGACTATGTTCATTACTTCATTCCACGGTACATTTTTCAAATCTATTGAAATATTACCTCTTACACTACTACTAACTACAAGATTAAGACCCGCAAACTCTGATAAAACTTGCAACACTGTCTGCACTGGCGCTTCTTTAAATGAAATTGAAATCGGCTCATTAACATTAAAACCTTGCACTCTACTCTTGCGTCTATCGATAGTAAACTTGAAGGCATCTCCTTCCTTATAATCTGTAAGTGCTATCCTATCTAAAGAGTGGATAACAAAAATAACCTTATTATTTTCTTTACGGATTTTAATGGAGTCTACAATAGTGTTAAAAACCTTAGTATCAATATTGCTAACCCATTTATCAGATATATTCGTATCGTTAAATGTAATTGTTAGAGTATAACCATCTTGTGAAATTTTAGTTTTGTAGTTGGAAAAACCTGAAATATTTTCTTCAAAAACTGGTTGAAAAACAGCGCTGCCATTCAAACTACGGTGAAACTCTAAATCCTTAATATGCTGCTCAAAATCATTCTTTTTTTGCTCATCTCTTCCTACGATTTTAGGTTGACGTTTTTGGGTTGGTTGACTCATAGTGCTTTGAGGCTTTACTTCTTCTTTTGTAGGCTCAGCAATTAAGGTGTCAAAGCTTAAAACCCCTCCAACCAATGTAATCAACGCTAACAAATTCTTTTTTCTAAAAAACATTTTATACCTTATCTTATAACTGCCTGAGTCTTTTTCCAAACTCTTTGCTTCTCATCTTTCATCCATTCGTTTACAAGTACACCTTCTTTTGTAACTCCTGAAATTTGACCATAATTTTGACCTATAAGCTCGCCTTCTTTCAAGTATATAGGTTTTGGTTCACGAGAGTTTTCAACCACTCCCCAATTATTACTATTTTGCTTAACTAATCCTTTAAATGTAAATGAATCAAGCGGATATTCTTGTAACCTTGTTTTTTTCTTATCCATAACTTTCTCAAGGTCTTTGGGCACTATTATTGGCTTTAGTTTCACTGTCTCTTTAGCTTTTTTCTTAACTGTTCTTATTCTTCTTTTTTCAAAAGGTAGCAAATGATCAATATTAAATACATTTCGAATCTTCGATAACCTTTGGAATGTAAGTGTATCACCTTTATATTCAGGGATGTCGAGCTTTTCTGAACTTTTAATAGTTTTCATATTTTTCTCAACAAGCTGATCTACCTGCTTGATTTGACTATCATAGTTTGCAAATGCAGTATCAAATAAGAGGATCAAAACTATTAAAGAAAATGTCATTTTAGTGTAGCTACGCTTTATCATTTAACTAAGCCCCCACACCTTGTCTTGAATAAGTCTGAAGATTTAGTTCAACTATAAGTTTAGAATCATTCTCTTTTTTAATTGTTATATTTGTAATGACTGCAATATCTTTCATATCAATCAAAGCTACAAAGAGTTTCACTAATTGAGAAAAATCACCACTAAGTTTAGCTTTAAAATCAAGCGCATATAGATCGAGATACTTATTTTTTTGTACGCCTGCTGGTGATAAATCTATAATCGTCACTCCAGCACCACTAATAGCTTCATTTAATGCAGATAAGAAAATTGGAACTGAATGTCTTTCTGGAATACTAAAACGCTCTTCAGCATTATGTTTTTCTAGCTCTTTAACTTGATCTTTGAGAGCTACCATATCTTTCTGTTTTTTAACTAGTTTAGGAATCTGTTGCTTCATGGATTTAATATGCTGAGCTACTGCTGCATTCTTACTTAAAACAGGGTTTACAAAAAAACCATAGAAGAAAACTGAGAAAATCACAAATACTAAAATAAAAACTGGTATCTTAAATTTTATCGGAGCATCAATAACCTTGTTGACCTTTTTATTGTTTAGAAGATTCTGTATCTTATCTATCATCTGACACTATCTCCTTTAAAGGCGTTATCCTCACCAAACTTATACTCTAGAGTAAAACTTCTTTTACCATTTTTCTCTGAACCTAAGTTTTTAAGCTCAACCTTCTTAACTCTAAACTCAATCTCAAGATTTTTCATAAATACAGATAATAGCTTTAAATCTTGAACCTCTCCACTAATTATGACATTATCCGTGCTTACAACATAATTGATATTAGTAATATAAAGCTCATCGGTAATAGCTCGAGAGATTTTCTCAATACCAAGTAAAATATAATATTGGCTAGCTCTAATATTAGCAAGGTCCGATGCCATATCGAGAAGCTTATCTCTTTGTGTTTTAACATTATTATATTCAGCTGCAGCTTTATTTAGTTTTGTGATTTGAGTTTGTATATATTGTTCCACCTTAATCTGATCACTACTAGACCATGACATTATAATAGAAAGCATAAACATAGTTATAAATGCTACCAAGGTCATAAAACCAAAATCTATTGCAAGAAGCTTTAACTTATGTTTTTTCTCTCGACCCCTTACAAAATTTAAGTCTTTTATCATAAGGATTCCCTCATAGCTATTCCCATAGCGATAACATACCTATAAGGTTTTTTAATCTCCTCACCAAAATCTTCACAGTCAATATTTACAAATGGATTCAATAAGTGACAATCTTTCATAGAAAGCTCTTTCACCGACTCAAATAAGACATCTAAATTTTGCTTTAGTCCATATATATAAACAGTATTATCTTGTTCTGCAAAACTATCAAAATCAGCTTCTTCTGAAAAATCAAGAGACATAAAATCCATAAATCTTAACAATAACTGAGTAGCTTCATCGACATAGCTAGCATCTGTAATTTTCTCATCAAAAATTTTTATCGACTCATAGTTTTTAAGTTCACCTTTGCTTGAAAAACTATAAATAGACAGCTTGTCTGAATACAAACCTAAAAAAACACTATCTCGTTTGTTTTTCTCAAGCTCTGCTAGAAATAGTTTTTGTGCAAAACTAGTAATACAATCCTTATCTAAGGCACATACTGATAATGCTTTTTTAGATTTAGCTGCTATGTTATTTAAGGTTTCCATAATTTTTGGTTCAGCAATATAATAAACCTTTAAAATACCTTCCTCTTCAATATCATCAAAATAGTCAAAAGCAATATCTGCAAACTTGTCCGGATATTTTTTCTTAAAAAAAGATTCTTTAAGATAAAACTCTACACCTTCTTTAGCTATCATTTCTAAAGCTTTTTTATCACAAATGATTTCTTCTTGAGATACATCTATATCTTTATACGTTACAAGACCTAGTTTTGTAGAACGAGGAAGTTTATTTTCTGAAATTACATTTGAAATAACATTACCAACATAATCTGAAGTTAATTCTCCTTCAAAATATGCTTCTTCTGAAAATTCTTCGCTTTCACAACTTACTAGAGAAAATTTTTCAGCATCTTTATTCAGCTGAACCGCCACTAAAGACACAGCATCAAACTCTACCCCTAATAACGTATTTTGAGCTTCTTTGCGCTTTTTCTCTAAGAACAGCGAAATCATATTACAAATCCTATCAACAAATTTAAACTCTTAAATTATAGCTATAAATACTGTTTTATTTTATAATTAAAACAACTCTATGTAAACAAAGATTTGAAGGATAACACACATGCGCATAATTCTTTTAGGTGCTCCTGGAGCTGGCAAAGGCACTCAAGCAAAAGTAATTCAAGATAAATTTAATATCACACACATCTCAACAGGAGATATGATTCGTGAAACTATCAAATCAGGTAGTGAACTTGGTAATGAACTGAAAAAGGTTTTAGATGCGGGACAACTTGTTTCTGATGAGTTTATAATTAAGATCGTGAAAGATAGAATATCTAAAGCAGATTGTAAAAATGGTTTTATGCTTGACGGAGTTCCTAGAACTATTGTTCAAGCAGAAAAACTAGATGAGTTAGGTGTCAATATAGACTACATAGTTGAAGTTGATATTGCAGATGAGCTTTTAATTGAAAGAATCACAGGTAGAAGAGTTCATCCCGCTTCAGGGAGAACATACCATATAAGGTTCAGCCCGCCAAAAACACAAGATAAAGATGATATAACAGGCGATGATTTAATCACTCGTACAGATGATAACGAAGCTACTGTCAAAGAAAGGCTTTCTGTATATCACCAACAAACATCACCTCTGATAAACTTCTATAAAAACTTTAATGGTTTAAATACAAAAGCGCCTAAGTACATTAAAGTTAACGGTGATCAGGCTGTGGAAAAGGTATCTCAAGATATTTTCAATAAAATTGGTTAACCAAACCTTGTTATTCAACTAAAGGATTTTCTAACTTCTTGAATAAGTTTCTGTTTTTGATTCATAGTATATTCTTTAGACTCTATATTACCCCAAACAGGTGCAGGCCAAACTGAATCATCTTCAAAACGCCCTACTACATGTATATGCATCTGCTTTACTACGTTCCCTATAGTCGCAACATTTATCTTATCGACACTATGCTGATCTTTTAATAGCTTAGACAGTTTATTAATTATTTTGTTAATATTATACTGCACAGAATCATCAAGCTCATACCATTCGACTCTTTCAGTAAAAGGCACAACTATAAACCAAGGTAACTTAGCATTATTCATAACTAATATTTTACAATCTAAGTACTCGCATACTTCTATTGTGTCATTAGCTAAACGCTCATCAAGCTCAAACATCAAAAATACTTCCTTATTTTATCTAAATCTTCTTGTGTATCTACACCTGCAGGAGTACTTACTTTAGCACCCGCTACAGCTATTTTATAACCATTCCATAAAACTCTTAATTGCTCTAGGGATTCGTAGCCTTCAATTGGTGATCGAGCCAGTGCAGTATACTGCTTTAGAAAACCAACTCTGTAAGCATACATTCCTATATGTCTATAAAAATTAGCATCCCCTACTTTTAAGTTTTCTGAAAATCCCCTATCAAAAGGAATAGATGCTCTACTAAAGTAAAGTGCATAATTGTTTTTATCGAACACAACTTTGACATTGTTTGAGTTATAAACATCTTCAGCTAAGGTGATTTTTTCACAAAGAGTAGAAACGACCGCTTCTGGTGAATCTTCTAAAAGTTCCGCAACTTGATGAATATTTTCAATAGGAATTAGAGGTTCATCACCTTGAACATTTATCACTATATCATCATCAGCTAAACCAAGTTTTAACACTGTTTCTGCTAAACGATCTGTTCCAGACTCATGTTCTTCTTTCGTACTAACCACTTTCGCACCAAATTGCTCTGCAACCTGCTTAATTTTATCAGCATCTGTAGCAATTATTATATTTGCTACACTAGATTTACTAGCTTGATCATATACTCGCTGAATCATAGGCTTTCCACCAATATCAGCAAGCATTTTACCAGGCAACCGTGTTGACTTTAAACGAGCTGGTATTATTATATGAGTTTTAGCCATACTGTTTAATCTCCTCTATACTCAGTTTTTGTGCTTCTTCTACAAGCATTACTGGTATACCTTCAACTATAGGATATGCAAGTTTATCAGCCTTACAAATAAGTAATAGCCTTTCTTTATCTAGATATAATTCTGACTTGCACTCAGGACAAACTAAAGCATTTATTATTGATTGATCCATTATTTTACCTCTATTATAAATTCAAATTTTTGTTGCTCTTCTTGAGCTTTTATAAGCCTATAGTCATTAACTCTACACCATGCAGGTATATCAAACATCGTTCCTGGATCTGTGCAAACCACTTTTAACTTCTCACCACTATCCATGGTTTTTAGCATATTTTGAGTCTTAATGACAGGCATAGGACAAAGTAATCTTTCTAAATTAAGCTCTTTCATTTATACATACCACTCTTTTTTTACTTCATCAATAGCCAGTGGTTTTACTTCTAGCTCTTTACAAGTGCCATCTAAGTATTCAAACTTCATTACAACACTTTCTTCTTTTTTACCTTTACCAAATCTTGCTAAAATTCTAGCTATAAATTCCTCGTCTTGCTTTTCGAAGTTTCCATCGATTAAACTAAGAGGACCCAAATGCGATTCACTATGCACTGATACAAACTGACTCTTATAACCATGAAGATAATTATTCTCTCCTTCTTCACGAGCTACAATAAGCTTGAACTTGGAATTATAGCGGATATGCCTACCAACTTTTAGTAGCATTATATCATCTAATTCATACTCTCTAGTGTTTCGTGCTTGCCACAAATCAACCAATTTATCAGAGTACTTCTTATCAGTAAGAAAACAACAACCTCCTGCAGGTGTAGCATAGTCATCATAACCATAATCCTTTGCCATTTGCATTTGTTGTTTGCGTGACCTACCTGTTATCGATAAAAGTTTACTTCTATCAACCCAACCTTCTTTCTCGGCCTTTGTTTCTGGTAAGTTTTTTGCACTAAGGGGTCTAAGAAGTATAGATTCAACATCTGCCTGCTCGTTAACAATTTTCATCTTAGCCTTAAGCTGTGACATTGGTCTTTGTCCAATCACCTCACCTGTGACAATAAAATCAAAACCATTTTCTATAGCCCATACTTTAGCCTTTTTAATCATAAAGATTTTACAGTCAAGGCATGGATTCATATTTGCTCCATAACCGTACTTAGGATTAACTAGAACATCTTTGTACTCTTCTATTACATCTACAATATGCATTTTTATACCAAGTTGCTCAGCAACCCATAAAGCATTATTTCTTTTTTGCTTTTCTTTATCTTGCTTTCTTATAGCATGAGTATGCCCTTCAACACAAAATCCTGTATAGAAGTTTATAGCCTCAACATGTATTCCTTGATCTACTATCATTTTAGTAGCAATCATCGAGTCTAAACCACCTGATATAAGTGCTACTGCTTTGATTTTCTTTTGTGACATTCTGATTTTGAAATTTTTAAATATACCTCTGGACTTAATTTTATCATATTGAAGCAATTTAACTATCTAATTGTCAAAAATCACTCCTTATATACCAGCCTCACCATATAACTTAGTATACAAGGTCAGTTATAGCTATACTTTGATAAACCTATATTTTATAATCTTCTATAGCTTTTACTACTTTATAAGTAACTTGTATGATTAACCTAATAAATAACAAGTATTCTAAATATGCTCCTATACTGGTTTCTCTATCTATTGCTATAAATGGTATTGTAACAATCCTTGCTACTGCGATACCTGTTATTAATAGAATTTTTTCAGTTGATCTTCACTCTCACCTAACATCTGATCTTTATGATCTTGGCATGGAGTTTAATGTTGGTATTGGTGTAGCTATGCCTATAATTCTTGGCTACCTGATGATACTTATTGCAAAAGGAGTATTCCAACGCAAAAGAGCATATTGGCGTTTAGCTGTTATATTCATAGCTCTTTCGATGTTAGGTGATTATATCCAAGACACTCACTTCTCTTACGATATAACTTTCTCTTTACATGCTGTTGAAATAATTCTTTTATTAGTGTTTAAAAAACAATTTAATGAAACAACCACCCGAAAATTCACATTCCAACAGTTCATAATATCGCTGACATTTTTTTTAGCAATTGCGTATAGTGTCCTTGGTGTTTATGGGTTAAAAGATCAATTTGAAGGTATCGATAATTTTACTGATGCTGTTTATTTCACATTAGTAACATTTAGTACTGTTGGTTATGGCGATATTCATCCTATTACAAATGAAGCTAAAATATTTACTGTATCGGTTATGGTGATTGGGATTGGTGTTTTTGCCAGCGTAGTAACTTTATTAGCTGGTAGCATAATAAATAAAATCACTGATAAATTTAAATTTCAACAAGGAGCTTCTCTTATGAATAATCATCTAATCATTTGTGGATATACTGAAATCACAAAATGTCTAATTAAAGATTATTTTGATTCACAAGTAAATGATCTAGTAATTATTGAAAAAAATTACCAGCAGCGATTTATAAATATGGATGAGGAACAAGAAAAGCATTTTATTGATGCTGAATCTCACGACTATGATGCTCTAAAAAAATCAAATATCACAAAGGCTAAAGCTATATTTATTCTTAATGAGAAAGACTCGGATAATATCTTGACTTTATTAGCTATAAAAGAAGTGCTTAAAGGCTCCGATAAAACACCTAGAATATCTATAAAATTAGATAAAGATGAAAGTATTAATATAGCCAACAACCTTGGCGTTGATCAGATTGTTTCACCGACTAAAAAAATTGCTGAATTGCTTATAGAATCTTAGTATTTTAAACAAAAATTATTAATATATACATTGAGTATGTTATCATCTTTTGCTATAAAGATTTTTAAAATTTTAGAACATGGAGAAACTTGTGAAATACAACTATGATTTAATTATTATTGGTAGTGGTCCTGGTGGCGAAGGTGCTGCAATGAAAGCAACTAGAAATGGCTTAAATGTTGCTATTATTGAAGATGATGCTCTTGGTGGTGCTTGTAACTATTGGGGTACTATTCCTAGTAAAACTCTAAGACAGCTTTCTCGTGAAATCAAATATAACAGTAAAACCTACGATTTTCCGGAAATGCTTGATACTGCCTATGAGATTGTTTTAAAGCAAACTGAGATTAAGAAAAATAGATTTGCCGACAATGAAATTGATGTATTTTATGGTTTTGCAAGCTTCATGGATAACCACAAAATAAAGATATCTCGTAAAAATGGTTCAAGTGAAATCATTACTGGCGACAAATTTATTTTATGTACTGGTTCTGGCCCTTTCCAACCGAAAGATATAGACTTCACACACCCAAGAATTTTAGATAGTGACAAATTACTTTGCTTAAAAGATAAACAAATAAAATCTATAACTATATATGGTGCTGGTGTTATTGGAAGTGAATATGCTTCAATACTAGGAACACTAGATATTCAAGTAAATCTGATTAATACTCGTGATAAACTGATGTCTTTCCTGGATAATGAAATCATTGAAACTTTGACACATCACTTTACAGTTAACCAAAAAATAAACCTAATGCACAATGAAACTTATACCAGCATAAAAGCAGTTGGTGACAAGGTTATTACATCTCTTGAATCCGGTAGAGTTATTGAATCAGATTACGTATTATTTGCACTAGGTAGAGCTGGTAAAACAGAAGGATTAAACCTAGATGAAATTGGCATCGATTATAATAAAACTAGAGGGTTAATCAACGTAAATGAAAACTATCAAACTACACAAGATAATATCTATGCTGTAGGTGATGTGATTGGCTTTCCTTCTTTAGCTTCATCTGCTTTTAACCAGGGTCGATTTGCTGCAACTCATATTATTGATGGTTCTTGTAATGACAAACTAGTTGAAGATATTCCAACAGGTATTTATACAAGACCTGAAATTAGCTGTATTGGTAAAACAGAAGAAGAGTTAACAGCTGAGAATATTCCTTATGAATCAGGCAGAGCATATTTCAAAGATTTAGCTCGTGCACAGATTTCTTATAGTGAAACTGGTATGCTAAAAATTCTTTTTCATAAAAAAACCTTTGAAATATTAGGTATTCACTGTTTTGGTCATCGTGTTTCTGAGATTATTCACATTGGACAGGCTATTAAGTCTATGCCAGGTAAACATAATACTATTAGATACTTTTTAAATACTACGTTTAACTACCCTACTATGGCTGAGGCTTATCGTATCGCTGCTATTGATGGTTTAAACAAACTTAAAGCTTCTGCCAACCCTATCATTAGCTCATCCAAGTAATATAGCTCTATGATCCATTATGACTTTTTTATAGTATGTGCATATATATTCATATTTGGTGCTGCAATAGGTAGCTTCCTTAATGTTCTGATATATAGAATCCCTAAAAATATTTTCAATGAAGAAAAAAATTTAGCTAGAGAAATTTTAGATCTACCGGTTGATGAAGAAACTGCAAGCTCAAATGAAGTTTATAGTATTTTAAAACCATCTAAATGTCCTAAGTGTAATAATAAACTTAAGTATCGTCATAATATCCCTATTTTTGGATGGCTTATACTAAGAGGCAAATGTTATTTTTGCAAATGTAAAATATCACCTCAATATCCTATAATTGAGTTTATAACCGCTATTATCTTTGTAGCTGTTTTTGTTAAATACGGGGCTACTCTACAATGCCTAGCTATGCTTATTTTAGCGACGGTTTTCATTCCTCTATTTTTCATAGACTTAGAATACCAAATATTACCAGATAATCTTACTTTGCCTTTAGTTTGGCTTGGTATTGTTATCAATTACTATGGTGTATTTATAACATTAGATAGTTCCATCTGGGGAGCAATTCTAGGCTACCTATCTCTTTGGAGTATATTTTGGATATATAAAATCCTTACAGGCAAAGAAGGCTTTGGTTATGGCGACTTTAAACTATTAGCAGCAATAGGTGCTTGGTTTGGCTATCAAATGTTATTATACACAATCCTTGCTAGCTGTATCATAGGCATTTTTATGGCTATAATTATAAATCTATGTTCTAAACGCACAAACACCATAGCTTTTGGTCCATCAATTATACTAGCTACTATTTTCTACTTACTAACTCAAGATAGTTTTTATATATGGTATAATCATATCATGTTGATTAATTAAACATTCTGTTCAAATGCAAAAGAAAAACTTCACTATTTTAATTTTATTTATGGCTGTGCTGTTATTGCTTACCTATATATTTACCACTTCGAAGCTAAGCAACCCACAATCATACTCTCAAGGCTTAAAGCTTGTTGAGCAAGCATTCCCTCAATATAAAGTAATAAAAAGTTTTGATACAGGGATAAGCTTAGAAGGCTATATTCTAGAAGATAAAGACGATGTTAAAAAAAGAACTGTAACTTTCACAAGCAAAGATGGAAGTGTACTAGTAAATGGTGAACTTCTTGCCTGGGATAGAAACCAAAATAAGCTTACAAGTCTAAACCAGATCTACACCAACTACTTCACATCTGATGAGGAAGCAAATGAGTTGTATTTAGATATCCAAAAATTTGGCTCTTATATTCAACAAGGTTCAAATGATGCTCCTCATAAGTTTTATGCAATCATAGACCCAAGTTGTAGCTACTGCTCATATCTATTTACTGCGAGTCAACCGGCTATTAAAGAAGGGCTTCTTGCTGTTCGCTGGTTACCTGTTGGAGCATTACATAACAGCCCTAAAATTGTAAATAGCTTTTTCAATTCAAAAGATCCTCTTAAAGCTTTCATCGATTACCATGATACTAATAAATATGATGAGAATAATACCGAAGAAAATGATAAAGCTTTAAACAACATGAATCTTTCTAAAAATATTCAAGGTTTTCCGACTATTGTTTATAAGACTCCTCAAGATGCTTTAAAAATTTCTGGTGGAGATAAACTACCTTTAATTGATGCCGCAAGTGCTGAAAAATCAAATGTCAAAAAAATCAATGAATTCTTATTATTAACATCAGACAAATTTTAATCTATGAAAACCTTTTTCTCTCTACTTTTATGTATAGTCACAACATCAACATTTGCACTATCAACAGATGACATAAAACTAGCTAAAGACATAAAGAAAATCGAAGTTAAACATGGCGGTAAAATTGGGGTTTATACAATTAACCGTAATAACTGGAAGAACTTCTCCTTTCAATCTAGTTTCTACTTCCCTGTTTGTAGTACTTATAAGATTTTAGTAGTTGGTGCAATTTTAAAGCAAAGTATGACCGATAAAAATTTGCTTAATGAGAAGATTAAAATATCTCCTAATTCAATAGCGGGATACTCTCCCATCACTAAAAAGCATCTTAATAAAACAATGACTGTTGCAGAACTTTGTCATGCCAGCATTCTAAGCGATAATACAGCTACAAATCTTTTGGTTGAAAAATTGGGTGGTTTAGAAAAACTTAGTGAATTTAATTTATCCTTAGGCGATCATGCTACTAAAATTGCAGATAAAGAGCCTGAAATAAACGATGTCAACTTACGGACGAATATTAATAAGACTACGCCTAAAATCATGACTAGGGATATAAATAAACTAGCTTTTTCTAATGACATTTTAGATAAGAAACATCGTTTATTATTTAAAAAGTGGCTAAAAGATAATGATACTGGTAAAAATCGTATTACTGCTGGAGCTCCTAGTAATTGGCTAGTTGGTGATAAAACTGGAACTTGTGAATATGGTACAACAAATGATGTTGCTATAATATGGCCGAATAATAGTCGAGCAATAGCTATGTCAGTTTTCTACACTCAAACAGAAAAAAATGCTAAACCTAATGAGAAAATAATAAAAGAAGTATCTCAACTAGTTTTGAAAAAACTTAAAACAGAAAATTCTAAAAAATGAACAAGATAAAAATGATAATCGGCTTAGGCAATATTGGTAAAGAATATGAAAATACTCGTCATAATGTCGGTGAATGGCTGATAGCTAAAATAGCAAAAGAACAAGGCGAATCTTTTAGCACAAACTCAAAACTCAATTGTCATATTGCTAAGGTTAATATAGCTTATAGCAATGTGATTTTAGTATTTCCAACTACTTTTATGAACAATAGTGGCTTAGCTGTAAGCAAGGTTGCAAACTTCTACAAAATAGATCCTAGTGAGATACTTGTAGTTCATGATGAGCTTGATATAGGTAACGGGCAAGTAAGACTAAAACAAGGTGGTGGTCACGGTGGGCACAACGGCCTTAGAAGTATACATCAGCACCTTGGTACAAATGATTATTTACGCCTTAGAATAGGTATAGACCACCCAGGACATAAATCAAAAGTTGCCAACTATGTATTATCAAACCCATCTATTGCTCAAAAAAAATTAATTGATGACTCTATAGATAATGCTATAAGTTCAATAGATGATATAATAAATGGCAAAATAGAACCTGCAATGCAAAGGCTACATACAAAATAATACACACTGTCATACTACTACTTGGTAGTGGTATCCATTTTTAAAATAAATAAGAATAACAAAGGAATATAATCATGGGATTTAAATGCGGTATCGTAGGCTTACCAAATGTAGGTAAATCAACTCTTTTTAATGCTCTTACTGAAGCAGGTATTCAGGCTGAAAACTACCCTTTTTGTACTATTGAACCAAATGTTGGCATAGTAAATGTACCAGATCAAAGACTTGATGCTCTAGCTGAAATTGTCAACCCACAAAAGATCCTCACTACAACTATGGAGTTTGTAGATATTGCAGGATTAGTAGCTGGAGCAAGTAAAGGTGAAGGCTTAGGTAACAAATTTCTAGCTAATATCCGTGAAACTGACGCTATTGCTCATGTAGTGCGTTGCTTTGAAGATGATAATGTAATTCATGTGAACAATAAGGTTGATCCTATTGATGATATCAATACTATCAATATGGAGTTGATACTTGCAGATATAGAGTCCTGTGATAAAGCTATTCAAAGATTTGCTAAAATGAAAAAGTCAGGCGATAAAGAAGCTTTAGCTAAAGGTGATTTTTATGCTAAGTTGAAAGAACATTTAGAATCAGAAAAACCAGCTAGAACTTTTGAAATGACTGATGACCAAACTATATGGTTAAAACAAACTCCTCTACTAACTAGCAAACCTGTACTTTATATTGCAAATGTAAATGATGATGGTTTTGAAGATAATCCTTTATTAGATTTAGTAAATGATTATGCTAAAAATGATGGTGCTAATGTAGTTCCTGTTTGTGCATCTATGGAACAGGAAATCTCTGAGCTTGATAAAGAAGAAAAGCTAGAGTTTTTAGCAGATATGGGTCTTACTGAAACAGGTCTTGATAGAGTTATCAAGGCAGGTTACTCTCTACTTAATCTACAGACATACTTAACAGCTGGTGTAAAAGAAGTTCGTGCTTGGACTATACCTGTAGGTGCTACTGCCCCTCAAGCTGCCGGTGTAATTCATACTGATTTTGAACGAGGCTTTATCCGTGCTGAGATTATAGCATTTAATGACTATATTCAGTACAAAGGTGAAAAAGGTGCTAAAGAAGCTGGTAAAGCTCGCCTAGAAGGTAAAGAGTACATCATGAAAGATGGTGATGTTGTAAACTTTAGGTTTAATGTGTAAATTTTTCTTCCCATAAACTGAAATGAAACACTATAAACTTTCTAGTTATTTATTTTTATTAATAGCTTCTAAATATTGCTACGGTGCAAATATAGAAAATTTAAATAACTATTATTTGCCGAAAAATATTACCTATAAACACCAGAAACAGGAATATGATCATATAGATGACATAGACATTATCTTTATTGAAGAGGAAGAGGATGACTATGTAGGTTATCATCCAGGTATAATAAATCATGAAATCATAGATAATACAGAAGTTGGTATAACTCCTTATGGACCTGTTTTTAAAACAACCTTTTAATAACAAATACGATTAGCTCTCAGCATTCACCTTTCTAGAATATCTCTTAGCATATAAAACTATCACTATAATCACTATACACAATACAGGTCCCATATATATAGCTGCTACTTTTGGTAAAAGTGAACCAATAGTTGCTGAAGATAGTAAAGATATAGCTCCACCAACAGACCCAGAGCAAACTAAAAATGCCATTGTTATTGGTGAAACTATTGGATTTTGTTTCATACCAAACCCTAGTAGAACAGGGAATATACTCGCACAGGCTAAACCAAGTAATGCTACCGTTACAAATATAACCCATTGACTTGTTAGAAATATAAACATCAATAATAACACCCCGATACTTAAAGATGCAGCGATTATAAAGATATAGTCTTTTGTTTTAGGTATCACAAATTCACCAAAGAAAAATCTACCTAAAGCTACAAATAACCAGAATGTACCGATTATATAACCTACAGTCTCAACATCAAAATTAAGGTCTGTTTGTAGATACGGCGAAAACCAATATGTAATAATATACTCAATATACACATACGCAATCAAAGCTAAACCAACTAATACCACTCCTAGATTGATTGATTTTATTGGTTTTACATCAGTTTTTTCTTTTTTAGTGCTTGCAACCCCGATCACTTCTTTTAGGTTGATTGACTTAACTATAACCGCAAGAATCATAAGAGCAAAAAATACTGCAAAGAAAGACCATCTCCAACCATAATTTTTAGCTATAATACCTGCTAAACTTGGACCTATAAAACCACCTAAACCAAAGAAAAAATTTAGTACACTTAGTTTGGCTTCACTTTTATTACCTGGAGTAAATGCCGCTACAATTAGATAACTCACAGATGGCACAAAAAGACCCATCGCCAAACCTGTAGTTAAAACAAATCCTGCATATAAAAAGATATTATCTTGAAACGCTATAGCAAATTGAGATAAGCTAAAAATAAATACTCCTAATAAAAGAGTATTTTTACCACCAATTTTAGCAATTATTTTACCACTTAAACTATTACCAATTATCAAACCAAGTAATGAAAGAGTATCAATATATACAATATGTGATGTCATAACACCAAAATTAGTTGCCAGTTGAGGTGATAACAAAGCACATATAGGATACGATGCCCCACCAAACATTGCTGCCATATAACAAAGAAGTGCTGTTAATTTAACTTTACTTGAACTAATTATATCTGCTTGCATCTTACTCTCCTTTAGGTGCTGATACCCAGCAGCTTTGCATATTATAAATCTCTAAATCCACATCAACACCGTTATCAGAATATACATATGCGTTTTCTTTAGTGTCTTTCAAGGTACTTAACTGGGCACTATAAGTAGCAAAACCCACCATTGCTCCATTACCGATATTTTTACTTACAAATATCTCTAAAGATGCCCCATCTAAATAAACTTCTAGGCAGAGTTCAGTAGTAGTTTCATCAATATCAAGCTTACATGGTTTACGACCTGCTACATTTAGATAACCATTTTTTATATTAATATTCATACTAAAAGTATCTGTAGCTACAACCTTAAAGCCAAATTCTTTACTTATCAGTGTATCGCTACTATATGTAGCTACAGCATTATAGTGTCGACTATCTACAGCTTTTATCAAATGCTCATGCTTTTGTTTAAAAGTAAACTTTTTACTGAAAGTTAAAGGAGTTCTTAATGACTCTACAAAAGCTGTTTCTTGCCCTAATTGCCATTCATCAGTATTTTTATATACGAACAAAAATCTTGGTATTGCTAACGCTCCTGCCCAGTTAGAGCTATCTTTATTTGCTGATTCAACATTTAACCACGCCATCAATATATTTCTTTTTTCTGAATCTATCGGCATTATATTCGCAGCGTAATAAATAAAATCTGGTGACAAATCTAAAAGCTTATATATCGGCTTGCCATTATTATCTTTAAAAGTATCTAATGGCTCAAATTGTATGCTTGATTGTGTTTTAACAATATCACCCAGTACATAATACAAACTTCTACCATAGTTATCTTCAGCACTTCCATCTTGTGCAAAGATTAGTATATAAGGAGTACCATTCATCGCACCAACATGATCTGTTAAACGATACATAATCACACACTCAAAATTACCGCCTCTACTGATACTATCTTTTACACAAACATTGCCCTCAAAAAAGAAATTATCTGCTGAATTAGCTCTTACCCAATTTTTTGTTATATCATCACCACTATTTTTAAAACATAAAGCTACACCTTTAGGATTATTATCTTTATCTATTCTCCCTGCAGACATAAGCATATAAAAATTATCATCATCAGGTAAATTGAAAATAAACGGATCTCTAAAAGATACTAGATTTAACTCTTCTGGTTGCCTTAGAATAACTTCTGGAAGGTCTTCATTTTCATCTTGAGAATACTTTTTCCAATTTGTAAGGTGTGGGTCTACTATTCTGCCATCTTCACTTACTCTGTTTGTATCTAAAGCTCTTGCTATACATACAGTTTCTTGAGTAGCTTCACCACTACCCCATACAGCAGAATAAAAAGCCGTAGGATAGTAACTTATCTCATTATCTTGATTTTTATAAGGCATTGTCTTTATGCAACCGGTAAAGATACCATTTCTATCAGCTGCTCTTTCATCTAATGATGGTATGATTGCTGTTACTTTTAGAGCCTTATCTTCAGTAGGATAGAACCACTTAAATTCACCTTTTGTACTTGGATCACTTACAAGATGTGACCATGACATATCGCCCCAATTTTTACCCCATGGATTTGACTGCATAAATACATGAAATGAAGAGTTAAAGTAAAAAAGACCACATGGGTCATTAACCCACCCCGATGGTGCTCGAAGATGATATTTAGGATAAGTTTTATCTTTTAATGATGTTTTGTATTGTGTTGTTTGATAGATATCGGCAGCTTTTTTTGAGCTTTTTTGATTCATGAAAATTTAAGAAAATAAATACCAGTAAATAAATACTAGCATAATTATTATACTATTCATAAGTAGAATGTTATTAGGTTTTATAATTTATTGGTTATAAGCTAATTACAACCTTTTTATGACCTGTTGTGTAAAGTCTTCAGTTGAAACTAAAGTAGTGCCTGATGAATAAATATCTTGTGTTCTATATCCATCATTTAAAGTTTGCTCAACTGCATTAGAAATATTTTCCGCCTCTTCAACAAGACCAAAGGAGTACGAAAGCATCAATGCTGCTGAAAGAATCTGAGCGATAGGGTTTGCCTTACCTTGATCCTTAATATCATAAGCAGAACCACCAGATGGTTCATAAAGACCAAATCCTTCGTTATTCAAGCTTATTGAAGGTACTAAACCAATCGAGCCTGGTAGTACTGATGCTAAATCCGAAATAATATCTCCAAACAAATTAGCTGTAACAATCACATCAAATTGCGCTGGATTTAATACCATTTGCATTGCACAATTATCAACATACATATGTTTAACATTTATATCTGGATAATCTTTTGCAACTTCTTCTACAACCTTACGCCATAACCTTGAAGTATCTAGTACATTGGCTTTATCTACAGAAGTTAAGTTTTTTGATCTTTGTCTAGCTCGTTCAAATGCCTTTATTACAATATTTCTTATAGTTATCTCATCGTATTCAGCAATATCTGTAGCATGTCTAACACCATTTTCATCAGTAAAAGTTTTATGTTCACCAAAATATATATCTTTTGATAACTCTCGAAATATCTCTATATCAGCGCCATTAGCTATACGCTCTTTTTTTAAAGGACATGATTCTTGTAAAGATGAAAAAATCTGACTAGGGCGAATATTGACATTAAAATTAAAATGTTTACGCAAAGCTAAAATACTATTTGCTTCACAGCCTTGCCATTTTTGTTGACTTTGTGCTTCAACAGGACCACCAACCGAACCAAATAATATTGCATCTGAATTTTTGCATATTTCTATAGTTTCTTCAGGACAGTGATTTTGATGCTCATCATAAGCTGCACCACCGACTAAAGCCTCTGTATACTTAAAATTATGCTGATATTTATTAGCTATTACATTTAAAACTTGCAAAGCTGACTGCATTACCTCAGGACCAATTCCATCACCAGCTAATATAGCTATATTTTTATTCATACTAACCTCTTGCCTGCTCAAATTCTTTAATCACATCCAAATGCTCAACTAAGTAAGTCATATCATCAAGCCCATTTAGCAAACAATTTTTACGAAAAGGGTCATACTCAAAGCTATAACTATTATTATCAATAGTAACTATTTGCTTCTCTAAATTCACACCAATTTCTTGTTTTGGATTCTCTGCTTTCTCACACATTTGTTTAGCGACATCTTTATCTAAAGCAATTAAAAGCAAACCATTTTTCGCAGCATTATTAAAAAATATATCTGAAAATGAAGGTGCTATAACAACTTTTATCCCTGCTTGAAGAATTGCCCAAACAGCATGCTCTCTTGATGAACCACAACCAAAGTTATCACCAGCTATAAGAATTTGTGCATTTTTATAATCTGAATTATTAAAGATAAAATTCTTATCATTCTCTTTTAAACGAAAAAATAAACTCTCGCCATAACCATTCTTAGTTATTTGAGTTAAAAACTCTGCTGGGATAATCATATCTGTATCAATATCACTTAACCATAATGGGATCGCATTACTTTTTATTGTTTTAAAAGCTTCCATGTTATAGCTCCTTATTTAATTTATCGACACTACATATTTTACCCATAATAGCACTCGCAGCGACTGTTTGTGGTGATGCTAAGTGAGTTATACTACCTTTACCCTGTCTTCCAATAAAGTTTCTATTTGAAGTACTAATACATCTTTCACCAGCAGGAACTTTATCTTCATTCATCGCCAGACACATTGAGCAACCAGGCATCCTAAATTGTGCTCCTGCTGAGTTAAAGATTTTATCTAGACCTTCTGCTATCGCTATATTTCTTACTTGTTCTGAACCTGGAACAATATACATAGTAACATCTGTAGATACTTTTCGACCATCTAAAACCTTTGCAACAGCCCGCATATCTTCAATACGTCCATTAGTACAACTCCCAACAAAAGCCCACTGAATTTCTTTACCAAAAATATCTTCATCTGCACTAAACTTTGTATAACTATATGCTTGTTGAGCTAACTTTTGTTGGTGTGCTGGAATACTCTCAAGTGTTGGTATTTTTTCAGATATTTTGATTGCATGCTGAGGGTTTATTCCCCATGTAACCATTGGTTCAAGATTTTCAACATCTACTTTTATAGTCTTATCATAATGAGCATTTTCATCACTTCTAAAACTCTTCCATTTTTCAACTGCTATAGCGAAATCTTCATCTTTAGGTGCGTATTTTTTACCTTCAAGATAATCAAATGTTTTTTGATCTGGTGCAACCAGCCCTGCTCTAGCTCCACATTCTATAGACATATTACATAATGTCATGCGTTCTTCTATCGACATGTCACTGATAACATCACCAGTATATTCGATTACATAACCACCAGCTCCACCAATACCGATATTAGCTATTAACTTCATAACAATATCTTTAGCTGTAGCAAATTTTGAAGGTTTACCAACAAATTCGACTTTCATAGTCTTTGGTCTATATTGTAAAATGCAATTTGTCGCAAGTACATGCCCTACTTCAGAAGTACCAACACCAAATGCTAAAGTTCCAAAAGCTCCATGAGTCGATGTATGCGAGTCTCCACATACAAGAGTATTACCGGGTAGCGTAAAACCAAGTTCAGGTCCTATAACATGAACAATCCCTTGATGTTGACTTTCAAAATCATAAAAGTCTACGCCAAACTCTTTTACATTACTACGCAATTTCTCTACTTGAGCTTTAGCTTTAGCATCTTTCATCTCTACACGATTAACTGGCGATGTAGATATACTATGATCTACAGTAGCAATTATAGAGCGAGGATTATTTACACTAATTCCTAGTTCTTTAATCTTATCAAAAGCTTGCGCTGATGTTACCTCATGCATTAGCATCCTATCAATATACAAAATATCTGGAAAATCTTTTACCTTCTTTACAACATGAGTATCCCAAATTTTATCTATTATATTTTTTGACATATTATTTCCTAAAATTCATTTCTACATATAACTTATTTGTCGCTACTATTAATGCTTTTAACGAAGACATTTCAATATCTTGGTCTATAGCTACACCTTTAATAACAGGGCCATCACTTCCAGCTTTTATCATAATTGTTGCTTCAGATTTTGAATTTATTCCAGCATCATTTAATGAACGAGAATAATAATCTGCAATATTAATATCAGGAATATTTTCTTGAATACCATTTAATAATGCTGAAAGTGCTGAGTTTTGACCTTTATCTGTAATTTTATAGTCAATATTACCAAAAAAATCACCTTCAAGTTTAATATATGTTTCTCCATTAGCTTTACCATAATCAATGCTTGAAACAGAAATTGGCGATCTTATTTGTTTATAAGCTTCAATTAACTCATCATCAGTAATACCTTTTCTTCTTTCATGATAAATATCTTTAATTTGTTGAGCAAACTTTGCCTTTTCATACTCTTCGCAAATATACCCATTTTCTTGAATGATTTTCTTAGCATGATTTCCTCCAGATAATGGACCAAAGACAAAACTTAATTCATTACCAACTGATTCTGGATGGAATGGCTGATATGCTAGAGGATTATTTAAAATAGCATTAGTATGCCCACCAGAAGTATGTCTAGCAGAATTTAATCCTGTTATTGGATAATGTGGTTGTCTTGAAAGCATTCTTGTATCAATGAAATCAGAAATTTCTTTAAACCCTGCTATATTAATATCATTATAAAAATGAGCTTCATCTTGCTTACCAAATAAGTTCAAAAACATTACACATTGCTCTAAAGATGCATTTCCCGCACGCTCTCCAACTCCATTAATACAGCCTTCTATCTGTGTCGCAGGTCCATCAAAGACAGCATTCATAGAATTTTCTAATGCTAAACCTAAATCATTATGACAATGTGCTGACCAAATAATTTCTTTATCAGGAAATTCTTCTTTAATAATTTTGGCATGCTTTGTCATATTAGTAACAAAATAATCATTACCTTCTCTCTCACATGCTCCACCAATCGTATCAGGGCAGTTAATCACCTTAACTCCAGCACGAACAGCTGCTCTAAAAATATCTGTAACATAATCAAAATCATCACCTAATTTAGAATACCCTTCAGCACTAAACTCAACTTCAAAACCTTCATCAAAAGCTAATTTTATTAACTCATAAACATTTTCAATATTTTGTTCATTATCATTTTTACTACCTAAACTTGCTTGAGCTAAATTAGGATCGACAGGTAGATAAACATGAACTCTAGCTTTACCAACTTCTAATGATGGTCGTAAAGCATCCATTGTTATTTCAACTTGATTTTTCCTTAACTGACACAAGCCTGCAATAATCATATTTGATTTTTTTTCTGTCATTCGTTTAGATATAGTATTTACTATTTCATAATCAGTCTTACTAGCCGATGGAAACCCGGCTTCTAAAACATCAATATTTAAATTATCTGCTAAATCAGCATAAATAATATTATCTTCAAAAGACATTCCTGCGCCTGGAGATTGTTGACCATCTCTCAAAGTAGTATCAAAAATATAAACTTTTTTCCCAGTCATAATAATTACTCCTATATGTAAGTTAAGGCTTCTTTATAAAGTTCGCCTTTTTTAAGTTTTTCATAAGCTATTTTGATTTTATTTGTGATTTCGTAATCAGATGTCTTCAATTTGATACCATCTATGCTTGCTATTGGAGTAACCTCGGCAGCTGTTCCACAGAAAAATGCCTCATCCGCTCGTATTAATTCATCAACTTTAAAGTATCTCTCTGCTACTTTAAAGCCTAAATCTTTTGCTATGACCATAATAAGTCTTCGCGTTATACCATCTAAGATAGTACCTAATGGTGTTGTGACAACCTCTTTATCTTTAACAAAAAACATATTCATAGCAGCTCCCTCAGCAATATTACCATCTATATCTAGTAGTAAGGCTGCATGATAGTCTGTATCTACAGTTTCTCTTAAAGCTAAAATACTATTAACATAATGCCCACCTATTTTTGCATCACAAACAGTAGATTTTGGATGTATCCTTATATACTTACTAATTTTAATGTCTACTTTATCAGCAGCCATATATTTGCCCATTTCTAGACAATAAATAGTAATAACTACAGGATGATTTTCTTTTGGTAAAACACTTACACTTCCTTCTGCATAATAAGCTAAAGGTCGTATATAGCATGATCCTAATCCACTAGCTTTTACAGTGTCAATAACTGCTTGGCACAATTCTTCTAAAGAGTAGTCGCAAACCATTCCTAAAGATTCCATTGAGTATATGAATCTTTGCATATGTTCTTTTAGCTTAAGGATACCTGTACCATTATTTGTTTTATAAGCTCGAATACCTTCAAAAACAGATGAACCATAATGTAAAGCATGTGTATTTATACCAATCTTTGCTTGATCAAAAGATACGATCTCTCCATTTTTCCATATTTTATCTATCATTATTTACCTTATTTAAAAAGATTCAGATTAAAGTATTTATATGTATTTTTAGCAGACACTCAAATTAGAGGTTGAGTAAGCTTTTTTTGAGCAAAGAGAGAGATAATTGAGTTTTTGAAAAAGTAATTTGTGAAATAGCATTGTTTTGAATTATATTATCATTAACTGCAATAGTACTGATATTTATTGCTGATATCTGCATGATAACTCCATTATTAAATTACTGATGATTTTCATTATAAAGATTCTTTGCTTATAATGAAACAAAATATACCAAATAACTCAATAACTAATAGTTATTAGCTAATCAATACCAATAACCAAGACAACCAATCCTCTAAGCGAACGATCTTAATAGGT